>NZ_AQVB01000006.1 GCF_000372065.1 Oligella urethralis DSM 7531 | reverse complement strand
GACCTTTGTCGTGTGTGGACAGGTCGTGATGGTTGGGCGAGCTTAGCGCTCGTGATTGACTGCCATAACCGAGAGCTCATCGGATGGCACTTGTCTCGNAATGGCCGTGCGCAGATGGCAAGCAGTGCTTTAGAGCAAGCGTTAATTAATCGTTTTGGGGCATTAGGACGGGTAACAAGCCCCCTCACTTTACGCTCAGATAACGGCTTAATCTTTACTTCTAAGCACTATACCTCCTTAGTTAGAAGCTACGGGTTACAGCAGGAATTTATCATGCCACACTGCCCTCAACAGAATGGAATGATTGAACGTTTTATTCGTACGCTCAAAGAGCAATGTGTACATCGGCAGCGTTTTGAGAACATACAACATGCTAATCGAGTGTTAGCGGACTGGATCGGGTTTTACAACCATCAACGCCCACACCAGNCCTTGGGCATGAAGTCACCCGTTGAAGTCAGAGAGGCTTTAGCGGCATAATGTGAGCAGAAAGTGCTGGGTCTTTACAGCCAGTCATAACGTACTGTCCGATTATAACGCTCGACATACGCGTTTTGTTGTGGATTACCGGGCTGAGTGTGAATCAACGTGATATGCCGCTTAGCTGCCCACTCTAGGAGTGTTTTACTAATGTATTCCGGTCTATTATCACACCGTAAGCACGCAGGCTTGCCTCGCCACTCGATAATTTGATCTAACACCCTCGTGACTCGCTCTGCAGGCAAAGAGAAGTCCACCTCTATGCCCAAACCCTCACGGTTAATAAAGTCATCAATCACGTTAAAGAGACGCAAGCAGCGACCGTCAGCCAGTTGGTCATGCATAAAATCCATTGACCATACTTGGTTGATCGCAGTGGTTGCACCGAGCGCCTCAGGACGCTCACATATAATTCGTTTCTTAGGTTTGATACGCAAGTTTAACTCGAGCTCGCGGTAGATTCGATAGACTCGTTTGTGGTTCCGTTTAAAGCCCTTAATATTACGTAAATACAGGAAACATAGGCCACAGCCCCAGTTACGTTGAGCGGTGGTTAATCGAATCAACCAGTCAGCAATGACCTCATTCTCACCGGCTTGTCTAGGCTGGTAGTAATAGCAGCTTTGGCTGATGCTAAATACCTCGCATGCCACTCGTATACTCGCTCTAAATTGCGTGACCGCGCGTTGCGCCATCTCTTTGCGTCGAGATGGCGTTACCACTTTTTTCAATCGCCTCGCAAGCGATCTCAGCCTTTAGACGTTCTTCGGATACATCTTTTTAAGGCGCTGATTCTCCGCTTCAAGCTCTTTAAGGCGAGACATCATGAAGGCATCCATGCCACCGTATTTAGCACGCCACTTGTAGAAAGTAGCGCTGCTCATGCCATGCTCTCGGCACAGTTCTGGTACAGGCGTACCAGTTTCAGCTTGTTTAAGAATCGCCATGATTTGGCTGTCGGTATATCGTGATCTTTTCATTGAATTTCCTTTATAAGAAATTCCACTTCTAATTGCTATGGTTTTGTGGGAGGATTACCAGTGACCCCATTACTGCTGTAGTAGGTGTCTCTTATTAATAACATCTAAAACCTAAAATCATGGCTTAAGCATTTGTGAACTTCTCAAAATCACTTGGCCAACTAGGGTTGAAGATTTGAGTGATCTTTGACGAAAGTTTTTCTACACACTTACGCTCTATAAGATATGAACCAAACAAGTAAAAATTTACTTTTAAAACTCTAAACTTTATTATGAGTTGCTAAACGTGGAGTAATTTTGATATTGGCACCCAACGACTTGGAAGATACTCAACCATTCTTAACTTGCTCTTGGGTAGTAGATTATCGCAATAACGTAAAGTGGTGAATAGAATGCTCTAGCCTTGATCTAGGCTTTCTGATTGAGGGGTACAGCCATACCCAAAAACTTTTCTTGTTTTCTGAAACAATAAAATTGACAATGAAATTCATTTATTGTTCTACAAGCTTTCTCTGCTGTACCCCTGATGAAATAAAAACAAAAAAAGGGCTTACTAGCGATATGCTGTAAACCCTTGATTTTATTGGTCGGAACGGAAGGATTCGAACCTTCGACCCCTTGCACCCCATGCAAGTGCGCTACCAGACTGCGCTACGCCCCGACTGCTCTTATTAGAGAAGCATTGATTCTAGGATATTTTAAATTAAAAAGCAAGTTATTCTGGACAAAGCCATTGCTGCGTATTAAATTTAATCTTAAAGTGACAATTTCCATTTGAAAAGTAATTAACCATTCTTATGTTCAATATCAATAAAATCACCTGCATCGACGATCTTCGTAAAGTGGCCAAATTCAAAGTGCCCCGCATGTTCTATGACTACATGGATACCGGCTCATTTACCGAGAGCACCTATCGTACCAATGTCGCCGATTTTCAAAAATTAAAATTTCTACAGAAAGTCGCTCGCGATTTAAGTAACCGCAGCATCAAAGGCAAATTACTGGGCACTGACTATGCCATGCCCTTAGCCTTGGCCCCGACCGGACTGACGGGAATGCAGCGTGCGGATGGGGAAATTCTTGCCGCCAAAGCCGCCGAACGATTTGGTGTACCCTTTACCCTATCAACCATGAGCATTTGCTCCATTGAAGATGTAGCTGAAAACACCACAAAGCCCTTTTGGTTCCAACTCTATGTGATGAAAGACCGCGATTTTATGCGCCGGCTCATTGGTCGCGCAAAGGCTGCGGGTTGTTCAGCCTTGGTGCTGACGCTTGATTTACAAGTAATGGGACAGCGTCACAAAGACATCAAAAACGGTTTAAGTACCCCACCTAAACCCACCATGCTTAATTTACTCGACTTGCTAAGACGTCCCGAATGGTGTTGGCATATGAGTAAAACCAAACGACGCAGTTTCGGTAATATTGTCGGCCATGTCAGCGGTGTTGCCGATACCTCATCGCTCGCTTCGTGGACTGCCGATCAATTCGATCCTCAACTCAATTGGAATGATATTGCGTGGATTAAAGAGGTGTGGGACGGGCCACTGATTCTAAAAGGCATTATGTGCAAAGAAGATGCACTACTTGCGCATCAACATGGGGGCGATGCCATTGTGGTATCCAATCATGGTGGCCGTCAACTGGATGGTGCTCCCTCTTCCATTTCAGCTTTGGAGCCTATTGTGGAGAGCTTGGCGCAACATGGAAGTCAGATGGAAGTCTATATGGACGGCGGTGTTTATCAGGGCCAGGACATTCTCAGAGCTAAAGCCCTAGGCGCCGATGGCGTCATGATTGGTCGCGCTTTTTTATATGGATTAGCGGCCTTTGGCCAAGCAGGGGTAGAAAAAGCCTTAAACATCCTCGCCAATGAGCTGGATGTGAGTATGGCGTTTTGTGGGCACACTCAACTTGATCAGGTTGATCGCGCCATCCTACTCAACCCTGACAGTATCAAAGTCTAAAACTCATCCCAGCGACTTCACTGATACACAGCATCAATCCTCACCCCTGTTTTAGCACGTCTCAACTGCCCAAACAGGGGTTTATCCCTAAAGCCATCACAAACACAGCACTGGCAAAATAAAACCGCAATAATGAATTCTTAAATAAAATCCCAAACTCGTTTCATTGTTACCTTAGGAGGTCCCATGAAAATCCATACTAAAGTCATAAAAGCTACGCTAATAAGTAGCCTATTAGTAGCTGCCACCGCACACGCTCAAGTTAGCGTGATGCTACCCGCCAACCCCGGTGGTGGCTGGGATGGGACCGGCCGTCAAGCCATGGCCGCCATGAATAAAGCTGGTATCTACACTGGCACAGTTAACTACACGAACCGCGGCGGGGCTGGTGGCACGATCGGTTTAGCTGAATTCAAAAACAAGGCCAATGGCAAGCCTGACGAGCTAGCGGTTTTCGGGGCCATCACGGTGGGTTCGATCACCATGAATAACTCCCCAATTAAATTAGAGGATTTCAAGCCCATGGCCCGTTTAACGGCCGAGTTCCTAGTGCTTGCCGTACGCCCTGACTCACCTTACCAAAACCTTGAGCAGTTTGCTGCTGCACTCAAAGCAAACCCAGGCTCAGTGCCTGTGGGCGGTGGCTCAGCCGGTGGCATTGATCACGTGGCACTTGCCTTATTAGCTAAAGCGAGCGGTGCCGATGCGGGTAAGATTAATTACATCCCGCAAGCCGGCGGCACAGAAACCATTACTGGCATTGTTAACGGCACCTTAGCTGCTGGTATTTCGGGTATTTCCGAGTTCCAACAATTCGCTGACATGGGTCGGGTTAGGATTTTAGGTATTACCTCAGCCGAGCGTATGGAGGGGCTTGATGTGCCTACCTTTAAAGAGCAAGGTTTTGATATCGAGTTAGCTAACTGGCGTGGCTTCTTAGGCGCACCTAATATGCCGGAGGAAAACTACCGCCAATGGATTAGCCGCTTCGAGCAGTTAAACAATAGCGAGGCTTGGAAAGAAACCATGAAAACTCAAGGTTGGGATCAGTTTTTCTTGGCCGGAGACGAGTTCGGTGAGTTCATCAAAGCGGAGCAAGAGCGTATCAACGGCGTCCTCAAAGACACCGGTTTAATTAAATAATCAGCATCTGCATAGGGCCGGCGACTTCATCAGCGACCGGCCTTTTTTAATTAAATCAAAGGCTATCTCTTATGCAAGATAACAACAGCAAACCTTGGTGGCTTGGCGCCGCCGTTATCATCTTAGGGGCAATCTGCCTGTATAGTGCTGGTAGCTTGTCCAGCACCGCCCAATACGCTGGTATCGGTCCTGGACTTTTTGTCAATCTGGCCGGACTGGGCTTAGTCATTCTGGGCATTTTATTAACCATACAAATTGCTCGCGGTGAAAAATTCGAAGCGCAAGACACGGAAAACGCCGCCGGTGCCACGCCCATGAATAAGCGCGCATTTCTGACCGCAAGCTTGGGCTGCCTGATGCCAGCGCTAACCATTAGCCTACTCGGTTTACCACTGACCGCCATGTTGAGCTTTACACTGATTGCACGCGCTTTCGGCTCACACAAATTACTACTAGATCTCATCAGTGGTTTACTACTCGGCACTTTAAGTTGGCTACTCTTTAGTTACCTAGGTTTACAGCTGGGTGAGTTCTTTCCCCTCATAGGTGTTTAGATGGAAACGATTAATCTACTGCTGCAAGGCTTTGGAGTAGCCTTCCAACCCATGAACTTAGTGTGGGCTTTGGTCGGTTCGATGTTAGGCACTGCGATTGGTATTTTACCGGGCATCGGCCCTGCCCTCACCATCGCCTTACTCCTTCCAGTGACCATTTCCGTGGGGCCTGTATCGGCCTTTATTATGTTTGCTGGTGTCTTCTACGGTGCCATGTATGGCGGTTCCACCACCAGTATCCTCATCAATACCCCGGGCGAAGCGGGTTCGATGATGACAGCGCTGGAGGGTAATAAAATGGCTCGCCATGGTCGTGCTGCCGCTGCCTTAGCAACTGCTGCCATCGGTTCCTTTGTGGCTGGTACCTTTGCGACCATGATGTTAACCTTTGCCGCTCCGACCGTGGCTGAACTGGCGTTTTTTATGAAGCCAGCGGATTATTTTGCCCTCACCATTTTGGCATTTACCTCGGTCTCAGTGGTGATGGGTACCTCACGAGTCCGAGGCTTTATTTCACTCTTTACCGGTTTAGCCTTTGGCGTAATTGGCATTGACCACATGACCGGGCAGCCGCGTATGACCTTCGGTGCTGCTTCTTTACTTGATGGTATGGAATTAACGGTGGTGTTGGTATCACTCTTTGCAGTTGGTGAAGTGATTTATGTGGCCAGTCGTTATCATCGACAAAAGGACGAAATTACCGGCATCAACAAGGGTAAACGTTGGATGAGTGCGGAGGATTGGCGACGTTCCTGGAAGCCCTGGTTACGAGGCACCTTTATCGGCTTTCCCATGGGTGCCATTCCGGGCGGTGGCTCTGAGATTCCAACAATGCTCTCCTATACACTAGAGAAAAAGCTCTGCCGCCACAAGGAAGAATTCGGTACCACCGGCGCCATCGAGGGTGTAGCGGGACCAGAAGCAGCAAATAACGCCTCCGCCGCCGGCGTGCTCGTGCCCTTGTTGACCTTAGGTCTACCGACCTCAGCGACGGCGGCGATTTTACTTGCAGCCTTTCAAAACTATGGTCTTCAACCTGGACCCTTTTTATTTAGCTCCAATCCCGAGTTAATTTGGGGGTTAATTGCCTCCCTCTATATCGGTAATGCCATGCTATTAGTGTTGAATCTACCATTGATCGGCATGTGGGTAAAATTACTTTTAATTCCCAAACCGCAACTCTATGCGGGCATTTTAATCTTTGCAATGATCGGTATTTGGGGCGTATCTGGCTCTACGTTTGACTTGTATTGTATGGTCGCTATTGGACTAATGGGCTACGTCATGCGGGTCTATGACTTTCCAATTGCGCCACTCTTAATCGGTCTTATTTTAGGGCCAATGGCAGAAAATCAGTTGCGCGTGGCCTTAGCGGCAGCTCAAGGCAATCCAATGGTACTTTTAGAGACCCCACTCTCCATCATCCTCTTAAGTATCGCTGTCCTATTTATGTTCGTGCCAATTCTAATTAAACGCTTAAAAAACGCAGCTTGATTAATTTAAATAATCGCCATCAAGGCATAGGAAAGCGCTTAGCGACCATCTCTACTATGCCTTGATAAAGCGACCGATTAAACACGTATCGGCTATTTACATTTAGTCAAAAATAAGCAACTTAAAGCTACATCTGCTCTCATCAGAGCACAATCCTATAGTATGATCATTTATTGGGGAAAGATAGTTTTTATGTTTACCATTTGATTTCTTTTAATCTTAACGAGGTATGAATTGATGAGAATAGGGATTCCTAAGGAGCAATTCGCCGGTGAAACCCGTGTAGCGGCCACACCGACGACTGTGACACAACTCATTAAGCTCGGTTATGACGTAGCGGTAGAAAGTGGCGCCGGTCAGCTTGCAAAGTTTGACGACGCCGCCTACACCGAAGCCGGTGCGAGCGTAGTCAGTCGCGACGATGTATTTAAAAGTGACATCGTTTACAAAATCAATGCGCCTAGCGACGCCGAAATTGACGCGATGGATGAAGGGACGATCCTAGTCTCTTTTGTGCAGCCTGCACAAAACCCTGAGCTAGTGGAAAAACTTCGCGCTAAAAAAATCACCGCCATGGCGGTAGATATGGTGCCGCGTATTTCACGTGCCCAGTCAATGGACGTTCTCTCCTCCATGGCAAATATTAGCGGCTATCGTGCCGTGATTGAAGCAGCACATCATTTTGGCCGTTTCTTTACGGGTCAAATTACCGCAGCCGGCAAGGTACCGCCTGCTCAAGTATTGGTGATCGGTGCCGGTGTTGCCGGTCTGGCGGCTATCGGTGCGGCCGGCTCACTCGGTGCGATTGTTAAGGCTTTCGACACACGCCTTGAGGTAGCCGAACAGATTGAATCCATGGGCGGTGAGTTCCTTAAGTTGGACTTCCCTCAGGAGTCCGGCGGTTCCGGTGACGGTTATGCCAAGGTGATGAGTGATGAATTTATCAAAGCCGAAATGGCGCTTTTTGCTGAACAGGCAAAAGTGGTTGATATCATCATTACCACCGCTGCGATTCCCGGTAAGCCTTCACCTAAGCTCATCACCAAGGAGATGGTGGATTCCATGAAACCGGGCTCTGTGATCGTGGACTTAGCCGCTTTAGGTGGTGGTAACTGTGAATACACGGTGCCAGGTGAAGTCATTGTAACGGACAATAATGTCACTGTGATTGGTTACACCGACTTGCCTAATCGCTTAGCCGGTCAGTCATCACAGCTCTACTCTACCAACTTAGTTAACCTATCTAAGCTCATTACCCCAGCCAAAGACGGTCAAGCGGTGCTTGATTTTGATGATGTGATTATTCGTAATATGACCGTCACCCATGCAGGTGAGCTTATGTTCCCACCGCCACCGATTCAGGTTTCGGCAGCACCACAACAGCAAGCTGCTCCAGCGGCTGCCCCAGCCACCAAGCCTGAAAAAGCGCCTAAGCCTTTATGGCAAAAACTCGCCTTACCGGTGATTGGTGTATTGATTTACCTATGGGCAAGCCACTATGCACCACAAGAGTTTCTCAATCACTTAACCGTCTTTATGCTCAGCTGCGTAGTTGGTTACTATGTCGTTTGGAATGTCACCCATGCATTGCATACGCCACTGATGTCCGTCACCAATGCCATTTCCGGCATTATTATTGTGGGTGCGGTGATTCAGATGTCCAATATTAACGGATTTGCCAGTTTCTTGGCCTTTATCTCCGTTTTCCTCGTCAGCATCAATATCTTCGGGGGCTTCTATGTGACCCGACGGATGCTTAATATGTTTCGTAAAGGCTAAGGAATAGATTATGTCAGCAGGATTAGTAACCGCTGCTTATATTATTGCAGCATTATTTTTCATCTTAAGCTTGGCCGGTCTATCTAACCAAGAGACTGCCCGTCGTGGCAATATCTTCGGTATGGCCGGTATGACGATTGCTCTCGTCACTACGATTTTCAGTGAGCAGACGCATGGCATTGCTTGGATTCTGATCGCCATGCTACTGGGTGCAGCGATCGGTATTTACCGCGCCAAACGTGTTGAAATGACTGAGATGCCTGAGCTGATTGCAATGCTTCACAGCTTTGTGGGCTTAGCCGCTGTCTTTGTCGGCTTTAACAGCTACATGGATCGTGCCGCCGTATCGCCTGAGATGCACAATATCCACCTAGTGGAGGTATTTTTAGGTATCTTTATCGGTGCCGTGACTTTTACCGGTTCCATTGTGGCATTCGGTAAGCTAAACGGTAAGCTTAGCAGTAAGCCATTATCCCTACCGCATAAGCACAAGCTGAACCTGGCCGCCCTGATTGTGTCATTCCTTCTTTTAGTGGCATTTATCAAGGCTGACGGCTCGACCTTTGCACTGATTGTGATGACCCTTATCGCCTTGGCCTTCGGTTGGCACTTAGTTGCTTCGATTGGGGGTGCCGATATGCCGGTGGTGATTTCGATGCTTAACTCCTACTCCGGTTGGGCTGCCGCTGCTGCCGGTTTTATGCTAGGCAATGATCTCTTGATTGTTACCGGTGCCTTAGTGGGTTCTTCCGGTGCCATTCTTTCTTACATTATGTGTAAGGGCATGAATCGCTCCTTTATCTCCGTGATTGCCGGTGGTTTTGGTACCGATGGTACGGCTGCCGCCGCTGGCGAAGAAGACGGTGAGTATCGTGAGTTAAGCGCTACGGAAGTCGCTGAATTGCTTAAAGGCTCTAAATCCGTCATTATCACGCCCGGATACGGTATGGCTGTCGCTCAAGCACAGTATCCAGTAGCGCAAATCACTGATACCTTGCGTGCTCAGGGGGTTAATGTACGCTTCGGGATTCACCCCGTCGCTGGTCGCTTACCGGGTCATATGAATGTGTTATTAGCTGAGGCCAAGGTGCCTTACGATATCGTGCTAGAGATGGACGAAATTAATGACGACTTCGCTGATACCGATGTTGTCCTAGTGATCGGTGCCAATGATACAGTCAACCCTGCCGCACAAACGGATCCTAATAGCCCAATTGCTGGTATGCCGGTGCTCCATGTATGGGAAGCAGAAAACGTCGTCATCTTGAAGCGTTCAATGAATACTGGTTATGCTGGTGTACAAAACCCGCTCTTCTTTAAAGAAAATAGCTTCATGTGCTTTGGCGATGCTAAGGACACCATGCAGGCTGTGTTAGATGCCTTAAAGTCATAGTGTAAATGCATAGGTTGAGGCGCAAGTCTCAACCTACTCTTTTAACTAACACATGCCACAGGTCCTCTAGCTTAAGAGCAAAAGTAAAAGCCACATCCAATGGATGTGGCTTTTGCAATTTAATAAGCTCGCTAATGCTTACTATGGCTTATTTAGCATTAAAGCGCTCTACACTGGCAGTGATTTCCTTTTTGGCAACCTCAGCCGTGTTCCAACCGGTCACTTTAACCCATTTGCCCTTTTCTAAATCTTTATAGTGCTCAAAGAAATGCTTAATCTGAGCACGCTCAAGCTCTGGTAAATCCTCAATCGACTGAATGGAGGCATAAACCGGATAAAGCTTGTCTACAGGCACAGCGATTAGCTTAGCATCTACACCGGCTTCGTCTTCCATTTCTAAGACACCGATGGTACGGCATTTAATTACCGCACCAGCTTGAATTGGATACGGGGTTTTAACCAATACATCAACCGGGTCACCGTCTAAAGATAAGGTTTGCGGTATATAACCGTAGTTCAAAGGATAATGCATTGCTGCAAGCATAATGCGATCCACTAACAGCGCACCGGTTTCCTCACAGATTTCGTACTTAATCGGATCAGAGTTCATCGGAATTTCAATTACCACATTGAATTCTTCAGGCGTCTTGCTGCCAGCAGGCACATTTACTAAACTCATAATTCACCTCAAATTAAAATTAAACATAAAAAAATGAATATATTAGGCGATGCCGTGCTTAGGCTTTATCCTCTGGCATCTCATCTTTATTAATAGTCTGCAGTTTTGACCGTGATGAAATAAAATGATCGTCCGGTCCATCTAAGTTCTTCATATCCGGTGGATTCAAAGGATCGTTCGTGGTGTCTGCCGAAGGTAAAGCAGCAGAACCCGGCAACACAATCACCGCAGAAGAACCTTGACGCCAATGCTTAAGCGCCTCTTCAGGTTTAGACAGACGATCATATAAGGTACCTAATAAGGCATGGGTACGCGGATCAGCCTTTTTGGCCAAGCTTTTAGTCAGATAGCGCTCGGCTTGTCCCCATAATTGCTCTAATAGGCATAAATGACCTGCTGCCCGCAATAAGTCTGGGTTTTCTGGATCATTCTCCAACCACTTTTGTACCTTAGACAAGCGTTGGGCTTGGTATTCTTTGGCTTCGACTGATAAATACTCATCAAGAATCAATGGGTTATACTCAGTCTCGTAAGCCTTTTCTAATACCTTCATCACTTGCTTATAGTCATTTCTATCGGCATAACGGCGTGAAGCAGAAATCGCAATCGCAGGACTACTTTGTTCCTCGCTACTGAGTTGCTCATAGACTGACTCCCACAGCATCTCAGAGGGTGAAGCAATGATGGTATTGGCCGAGGTTTCAATCAGATTCTCAGCATAATTTACATCGATTTTCTTCTTTTTAAGAAGATAACGCGCTTCTTTGATCACTTCACGCAAACGACCCGCTTGCTTATAGGCACGTAGCAACAGTTTACGAATATGGATCTGATTAGGATGCGCTTCATTAAGTTTTTCTAGAATCTGAATCGCCTCATCGCTTTTGCGCTGATCTAATAAGATTTCAGCCTTCACCGTGGCTGCTGCATCATAAAGTTCAGGATAACTGACGGCCTTTTCCAAGCTTAATGCCAACATCTCATCCCGTTTTAACTCATCATTAACCTGATGAGCGGCTTTAGCGGCCGCCAAACTGGCTAAGACCTGACGCTGCTCACTATGCGTTTTGCTATGTAATTTATTAAAATCCTTTTCGGCCACATCCACACGACCTTCAAGCCAACCCATCCAGCCGCGCTCCAGTAGACCTAAATCACGACGTGTACGACGCTTTTCACGCCACTCATCAAAGCGCTTCGGCGCATTCAATAGATGTGAAATAAGGCGTAGGATAAGATAAGCCACAAAAAATGCCAGTACTAAAATCAGTACACCGACAATTAAACTCACCGTACGGCGCTCATCGTTAATCACTAGACTGACATAACCGCTGGTGTCTTGCAGGCTAACTGCTGCAAACACGGCAATCGCAATTAATAAGAGTAATTTAATGACTGTTTTCATTGTTACTCCTGGAAAGAACGCTGAACACGAAGCTGTTCATAAGTTTCTGATAAGGCGCGGCGGCTATGTGAAATATCTGGCATAGATGGTTGCACTGAGGCCTTTTTTAATTCAGTTAATAGCATTTTTGCTTGTTGGGTTTCAGCTGCATCGGCACGGAAATACTGATCCAAGGCTTGCTCCACCGTCATCAATGAGGTTTGCCACACACCTTGCTGTCTACTCATCAGCCCCTGCTGGGCAAAGCTAAGCTGCATTTTTAAATTATTACGCAGAATACCCGCTTGCTCTACCGACAATAAACCAGAGTCTGGCTCGGAAAGCTTTTCTACTCGCACCAAGTCACCTAAATCACTGGCAACCGCTCCATAGGCTTTAGAAGCATAGCTCTTAGTCTGAGACCAGGCACGATCGTACCACTTGGCATCCGCATCCAGCGCCGTCGTTTCGCTCGTCTCAGTTGATGTTTCAACCGCTGCCGCTTCAGAAGCTTTAGCAGTAGGCAGCATCAATCGGCTCTGAGACGCATAATCAGGCGTATTTAATGGTGCTGCATCAATCAGACTGGCGACTTGTTGCACCTGCTTAAACATATCATCAACGGTAGCGGATTCATTAGATTTTAAGGCCACGATATCTGCACCGATGGCACCCACTAAACCCTCTAACATTTTATTTTTAGATTCCGCCGCTAAGCGCTGAGCTACCGTCAAAATTGAGACTGCATTAGGCACATTGCCATTAAAACGCAATTCATTTTCTGCCGATTGCATTAGGCGAGAAACGTCATTCAACAATAAAATCTCAGCACTGGTATTTTGTACTTGCAAATGTTGTTGCATACCCGCCAATTCCTCTTGGAGGCGATGAATTTCCTGTTGCTGACGCACATTAAGTAATTCATATTCACGCTCTAATTGGGCTAAAACAGTAGGATCGGCCATCTGCTCAGTAGCAGCCTTATCGTTACCAGAATCGGCCATCGGCTCAGCGGCAGCCTTGTCGCTATCAGAAGTCGCATGTTCAGCGGCTGGCCTGCTGCTAGCTTCATCACTTGCTGGGGGTGGCAATGTATCAGCGGGTGCCTCAGTGCTTGGCTCTGTTGCTGCAGGCTCTGACGCTGGCTCTGTTGAAGAATTAGTGGTGCTTGCGTCCTCCGCTGTTGAGGCCGTATCCTCTGCTTCAGCTTCCGCCGCGTTTACTTGCGCTTGCGCCTCAGCCGCCGATGTCTGCGTAGCATTCGGTTCGTCCGTTGCGGTCATATCCTGGGTATCCATCTCACCCTTGGCCAGTTCCTCTTGTTCAAAGGCACCAATACCTACCTCCGGGCTAACCACTGGTCCCTGCTCACCAGGCACAACTGCGGTGCTCTCGTCTGCAGCTGCTTGCTTATCGGCCGTCGCTACAGACTCATCCTGCGTGGTCTCAGCTGACTCAGTGCTCGGCTGATCTCCGCTTTGGTGGGCCACCACATCGGCCGCACTAGCTACATCATCTGCAGAGTTTTCAGCGGCCGCTGCGCCAGACGCCGTCGCTTCAGCAGGCGCTGGTGCAGTTGCCTGGGCACCCATAAAGTTAGCCTTTGACTCCTCCTCACCCATCTCGGTGTTAAATGATTCTGAAGCACTTGGCTCAGGTACTTCGTCAGCACTTAAGGGCGGATCACTGCGCTCTAAGCCTTGAGGATCTGCCGGCACCTCTTGAATCGAACTCGCATCCGGTGTGGCCTGATTCACCGTACCCGGTGTTAAACCCTTAACCTCACTCTGATTGGAGTAATACACGCCAGCAACGGCAGCAGCGACTAACACACCCGCCACACCGTACCACACAGCATTACTTCCCTTTTTCTTGCTTGGGCTTGCCGTTGGCTCAGCGCTCTGTGAGCTATCTGCCTCTGTCACCGTGGATACTGCTGGCTGATCATCAACTTGCTCATCAGTAGCTAGAATGTCTGCATCAGCAGTTTGATGAATCTCTTCGGGGCTATCTCCGCCCTGATGATTGGGATTACGACTTTTTGCCATAGTGCACTTCCTTCTGATGAATGAGTTGTTACCCTAAATATAGGAATAATATTTTTATCGTGAAATAAGTCAGTGAAGACCAGTTCACATGTGATTTAAGATTTTACTATCTTTTTGATTCTATACCAATCACAGGCTTGGATTAAGCTTTAATGCAATTTATCACGATTTACTGAGCGCAAAATTGATAAAGCTTAAATGATTAAACGATTGACCGGCAATACGCCCCGCAAAGCATTAGTTAAAACTATCTCATCGGCCTGCATCACCTCCTCATACTGAAGCCTGCCTTCAACCACATGATCCACGCCCAAATAGTGCATAGGTTGCGCTAATATCTCTTGACGCATTACACCGTTCAATATCGGTAGCTTCGCTGTCGGCGTATGCCATTGGCCATTGATTTTTAAAAACACATTACTACGAGCACCTTCAAGCAGATTCAACTGCTTATCAAACATCAGAGCATCAAAGGCCTGATGTGCCAACGCCTGTTTTAATACCGCATCATACACACTTCGTTGATCACTTTTATGACGACTCAAATAATTCCCGCTAACAATGGATTGCTTAGTCACTAAAACGCACTGCTGAGACTCAAGCGCCTCCAAGCTAAAAAGACTTGCCTCTAAATAAAAGTCATTATCTAGCGCATAAATCCATGTATTCTGCTCCACGGCTCGTTGTTGAATAGGACATAGACGCAATTTCAGTCGATAGCTACCTTGCTTAGGTAATTGCTTATAAAAATAGCTCAAGGCTTGCTCCAACGACTGTGCATCCAGAGGATAATTCAAGGCCTTGGCCGAGCTTAACAAGCGTTTTTTATGACGCGCTAGCAGCTGACAAGCCCCGGCTTCCCAGCGCATGGTTTCAAAAATACAGAACTCCGGCCTTAAACCGAGTAAAAAACGCATTTTCCAATATAATTCATCGTATTCTGTGGCTGCCTGACTATCGATCACAATCCCCGAACCGACTCCCATGGCACCTTGATAATACCCATCCGCCTCCTGCAGATGGAAACTACGTATCATCACATTGAGTTGACCGTAAAAGGACAACTCGCCTGCTGCCTTGCTAGCCTCTGGATTGGCTTCAAGTAGGCCAATGCTCCCGGTATAAATCCCGCGCGGCCTTTGTTCAAGCGCCTCAATCAATTGCATGCTCATATGTTTAGGCGCACCGGTGATGGAGCCGCAAGGAAATGCAGCTTTAAGCAAGTGGGAAAAGCTTATATCAGCTGGCATCTGCGCTTCCACCGTACTCGTCATTTGCCACACCGCACCAAAGCGGTCAACCTCAAACAAAGCAGGCACCTTTACACTACCAAGCTTCGCAATGCGCCCCAGATCGTTACGTAATAAATCGACGATCATCAGATTTTCAGCACGATTTTTAAGATCGTTTTTTAAAGCAAGGGCACGCGCTTCATCATGCGCATCATTCAAGATAGGCGCCGTTCCTTTCATTGGCTTAGCCCGCACCACACCACTGGCCTGAATATCTAGAAATAGCTCTGGCGAAAAACTTAATAGCCACGGCTGTTCCGCTAATGGTAAATGAGCCAATGCGCCATAGGGGACCCGCTGTTGCTCACACAAGCGGCGATAAAGCGTGATGGGATGGCCATAGCTTTTAAAGTCTAAACGACTGGTGAAGTTTATTTGATACACCTCACCACGTTCGATGCTCGCATGAATGGCTGCAATTTTTTGAGCAAAGGTCTCTGCATCGATGGCTAATCTTGGCTCAGCAATCCCTGCCGACGTATCAGCGTACTGCGCTAACAGCTGCTGGCGGGCACTACGACTTAGCTGCTCCTTTTTTCTAAAGCAGAAAATATGTAGCTGTTGAGCACTTGCAGGCGCCGAAGCTTGATTAAGTAGCGCCACCCCGAACTCATAAGGAATATAGAAAAAAGTATATAAACCCTGATCCCAAAGCACTTGCAAGCTTTGGTCTACATCTGCCAACTGAGCTGCATCAAAACTGCAATGCGTCGCAAAATCACTCAACAGGAGTGCGCTTTCGCTTTCCATATCATCTAACAGGACGAAGTGATCGACGCTTGGCTTATTCAACATAGGATCCTTTGGCGCTTAAACGCTTAAGCGCCGCAACAATGCTCACATTATCAGCTTGGCAGAAATGCACCCGTAAGGGCGTCTTTTGCGCTGGGGCGAGTTGCATTTTTTTATGCTGCAAATGATCAGCAATCCGGGCATGAAAAAACAGAAAATCATGTTGCCAAGCATACTGCGCTAGCAGCGGCTCTTGTTGCCATTGAGCAACGACCGCATCCACGCTATCACGACTCGTCATCAACCAACAAACACGGGCCTCAGGCTTAGTGCTTAGCAAATCCAACAAAGGTTGCTTTGCTTGCTCGCTCCAAACCGCAGCGGTTCGCTTATAAACGGCTAAAAAACTAGTCTCAACGTGGCGCTGTTGTAATTGCTGATAAAGCCAATCCCGACCATGCTCAGCGCGCACAATCATCACCCGCTTCGGCACTTGATAATGGGCCTCGAACCAATCCAAAAAAGACTCCGAATCCGCCTCACCTTGAGGTGCGACTAACACCCTCTGCGGCGCTAGGCCGTGCGCTAGTAATGCAACTGCCGACACCTGCCCTACTGCCGCCGCATATAAATGCGGAGGCCACCCGATGGCATGCTGCTGTAAGTATGAAAAAAAACAATCTACCGCAAATTGACTCACAAAAAAGATAAAATCATTCGCCTGCCAAGTCGCAGGCAGTTGGAAGTCAAGCGGCACTAAGCTAAGGGCCGGTAAATTTAACTGCTTAAAATCCCCCAGTAATGCCTCTAACTCGCGACTCTTGTGAGCAGGTCGGGTATTAATGACTAAATCAAAGGACATGAACTCAGCGCTTAAAAACTGCGTGCTGCACTCTGTTTTAAAGCCTCATCCAACAAACGACGACCGCCCTTTGCTAATAAATCCTCGGCCGCTCTATCACCCAATTGCTGAGCATCGGCTAAATCACCACGAATTTCTGTTGTCAAAGAGGCAGTACCATCAGGTAAGGCGACCATGGCCCGTAAGTACAGTTGATTATCCTCTACTACCGCATGCGCAGCGATCGGCACCTGACAAGAACCCCCCAAGGCCTGAGAAATAGCACGTTCGGCCGTTGCCGTGGCGGTGGACTCTGCACACGCTAAAAAGGCTAAGAGCTCACGCAAATCATCACGACTGGCTAAGATCTCAATCCCTAAAGCCCCTTGACCAGCAGCGGGTAGGCTTTGATCCACGGTCAAATAGGAGCGAATCCGCTCTGCTAAGCCTAAACGCTCTAAACCGGAAGCCGCTAAAATAATGGCATCGTAATCACCCGCATCTAATTTGCCTAAACGGGTATCTAGATTGCCACGCAAAGGCTGCACCACTAAATGAGGGTAAAGGGCACGAATCTGTGCCTCACGACGTAAGCTGGAGGTGCCCAGCACCGCCCCCTCAGGTAAATCGTCTAAGGTTTCATAGCGATTGGAAACAAAGGCATCACGCGGATCAGCACGCTTTAAAATCGTACTCAGTGCAAACTCCTCGTACAATGCCATTGGCACATCCTTTAGTGAATGCACAGCCAAATCGGCACGACCATCCAACAATGCGCTTTCCAATTCCTTAACAAAAAGACCCTTACCACCGATTTTAGATAAGCTACGGTCAATAATCTGATCACCCTTGGTAGTCAACTTAAGCAATTCAACCACTAAACCAGGGTATTGAGTTTGCAGGGCGTGTTGAACAAATTCTGCTTGCCATAGAGCTAAACGACTGGCACGGGTAGCAATGACGATTTTTTCAGGTAACTTCAATGTAATCTCAATAAAATGCATTAACTAAAAACAACTAACCATCATGGTCAGACTTTAATCATAGCAAAGCCACACACATGATGGTTAGTTAACAAGCTAAGGAGAGTTTTTAAGCGTCTTGCTTAGGTTTTTTGCTCATACGAGCCCACAATAAACCAATACCCACCACCAATAAGGCACCAATCAGCTCGGCGCTATATTTCACTACCGCAGGTGCTGTCTCACCCTCAAAGAAGAAGTTCTTCGTAGCAACATCACCCACCACGAGACCACCGGCAATCCAGCCAAGCAAGGCAGCACCGAAGACCACGACCCAAGGGAAACGGTCGATGAGTTTAAGCACTAAAGAGCTACCCCAAATAATAATTGGCACACTCACCAACAAACCGAAAATCACATAAAACATCTGATGATGATCGGCTGTGTTTTGTGCCGCACCGGCAATCGCAATGACATTATCAAAACTCATCACTAAATCCGCAACCAAAATTGTACGTACCGCGCCCCACACACTAGCACTGGCCTTAACCTCGTGATGCTCCTCATGAGGTATCAATAGCTTAATCCCAATCCATAACAGTAACAACGCACCGACAATTTTTAAATAAGGGATCAGCAATAAGGACATGGCAAAGAAAATCAGTATCACTCTCAGGAAAATGGCGCCTGCCGTACCCCACAGAATACCTCTAATACGCTGATGCTTATCGAGATTACGACAAGCTAAAGCAATGATAATGGCATTATCGCCACCGAGTAAAATATCAATTAAGACAATTTGAAACACTGCACCCCAGTGAATCATTTGAATAAATTCGAACATGAACTGTGATCCGATTAATCGTGGAAAGGAGCGAAAATTATAACGTATGCAGCTGTTGCTTGCCCTTATTAAAGCAGTAAATCGTCATAAAAAAACCCTAGTCAGCGACTAAGCGACTAGGGTTAACATAGCTGATAGGACTAAATTAAAGAATCGATTTCAATAATTTACCCATTTCAGACGGGTTGCGCGTGGTTTTAATACCGCACTCTTCCATCACTGCTAATTTCGCATCGGCTGTATCATCACCACCAGAAATTAAGGCACCGGCGTGACCCATACGCTTACCTGCAGGTGCAGTCACACCAGCAATAAAGCCAACAATAGGCTTAGTCATATTGTCTTTTGCCCAACGTGCGGCTTCAACTTCATCCGGACCACCGATTTCACCGATCATCACAACCGCATCAGTCTCAGGGTCATCATTGAACATTTTTAATACGTCAATATGCTTTAGACCATTGATCGGGTCACCACCAATACCAACGGCAGCGGACTGGCCTAGACCAAGCTCAGTTAACTGAGCCACTGCTTCATAGGTTAAGGTACCGGAACGGCTCACCACGCCAATGCGACCTTTGCGATGAATATGCGCAGGCATAATACCGATTTTCAACTCCTCAGGAACAATTAAGCCCGGGCAGTTAGGACCTAATAACAGCGTTTTGCTGTTTAAAGCACGCATTTTATTGCGAACTTCCAACATATCACGCACAGGAATACCCTCGGTAATACAAATCACTAAGTCTAGCTCAGCCTCAACCGCCTCTATAATCGCAGCTGCTGCGCCCGCAGGTGGTACATAAATCACGGAGACAGTGGCACCGGTTTCAGCCTTAGCATCTTTTACCGTACCAAAAATAGGGATACCCTCAAAATCTTCGCCCACGCGCTTAGGGTTCACACCAGCGACATAGGCCTCACGACCATTAGCATACTCACGGCTATGGCGAGTGTGATATTGACCCGTCTTACCGGTAATCCCTTGAGTGATCACCTTAGTATCTTTATTAATTAAAATTGACATTTGTAATCCTCTATCTTATTTGGCGGCTTCTACAACCTTGGTTGCGGCTTCAGCCATGGTATCAGCACTAATAATTGGCAAACCAGAATCAGCAAGAATTTGCTTACCTAACCCCTCGTTGGTACCCTTCATGCGCACTACTAAAGGCACATTTAAGTTAACCGCACGGCAGGCAGCAACCACCCCTTCAGCAATCACATCACAACGCATAATACCACCAAAGATATTCACTAGAATGGCTTTAACATCGTCATTTTTTAACATGATTTTAAAGGCTTCGGTCACTTTTTCAGCGGTTGCGCCACCGCCAACGTCGAGGAAGTTAGCAGGCTCACCACCAAAGAGCTTAATGGTATCCATGGTCGCCATCGCTAGACCAGCACCATTTACCAAACAACCAATATTACCGTCTAATTGAATATAGGCTAAATCGAACTTGCTGGCTTCAATCTCAGCTGGATCCTCTTCGTCTAGGTCACGATAAGCCACAATCTCAGGCTGACGGAATAAAGCATTCGAGTCAAAGTTAAACTTCGCATCCAAGGCACGAATATGACCGTCACCCGTTAGGATAAGCGGGTTAATCTCGGCCAAAGAAGCGTCAGTCTCACAATATGCTTGGTACAGTTTTTGGAACTGATCCACTGCTTCTGCAATCGAGGCTTCAGGCACACCAATACCGCGTGCTAATTTCTCAGCATCCTCTGCCGTCAAACCAGTGGCAGGATCCACAAACACCTTAAGTAGCTTTTCAGGGGTTTTGGCCGCTACTTCTTCAATGTCCATACCACCTTCGCTAGAAGCCATGACCGCATTTTTCTGAGTACCACGGTCAGTGACGATACCTAGGTAATACTCCTTTTTGATATCAGCACCCTCTTCGATAAGCAGACGCTTCACCTTGCGACCCTCAGGGCCGGTTTGATGAGTAACTAACTGCATACCGAGGATTTCGGAAGCAAGTTGACGCACCTCATCCACTGATTTAGCTAATTTTACACCGCCGCCCTTACCACGACCGCCGGCATGAATCTGTGCTTTTACAACCCAAACCGGACCGCCAAGCTCCTCAGCTGCCTTGACAGCCTCCTCTACTGTAAAAGCCGGAATACCGCGAGGTACATTAACACCGAACTTTCTTAATAGTTCCTTACCTTGATACTCATGAATATTCATAGATGACCTATAAGAAATAATTGAAAAAACTTTATTCTAAAAATAAAGTGCGTGATTTACAACTAATTAATCTACCGTTGGCACATACCATTGAGGATAAAACTCCTTTACAACGGGTGACCCTAAGGCATAAGCATGACAGCCCTCTAGCTGAAACGGACGTCGACCGCTATCAACCGCATCATTGATACGTTTGCGTGATAAGCTTTGAACAAAAACAGTTGGGATCAGCACCGCTAACTCGCTCATATGCGTACAGCCCTGTGTTTTAGCAAACTGCTCACGCACCTTGTGCCGAAAGCCCTTTAGTAAATGGAGCCCAATCAGCCGCTGATAAGATTCCTCAATGGCGCGACAAACATCACCATAGGGTGCTGCATCATAGGAAACCCCGACATCAACAATCAAACCCTCGTCATTCACCGTCAAGCAGATATTTAAATCATGAACTGGATCGCCCGCCTTTTTGATTGAACCATCCGATTTTGTAAAATCATAGCTTTTGAAATCAACTAATTTGGCTTCAATATCCCAAAGACCATCACTTCGCTCATAAGACTCAATGCTCATTTGGCGCGTATGAATTTTTTTACGTTCGACCACGTTGCCTCAACTATCTATTTATCATTTTTGCCCATGCTATTATAACTGAAAAGCTTCGCCCAATGTGTTTGAATGGAGCGCCGATAAGCTCAGTGACAGCATCATATCACTACCGCTCCTGCATGGCTTAGCTTGTCCAGTTCATCGACAAGCCAATGCGCATTTTAAATACTCTCGACACTGCTAGACCTAAAGCCATACAGCGCTCTCACCCGCTTTGATAAAAAGAAATAACACAAAAATGCAGCTCTAATGAGCAGATAAAGCAGCACTGGCGCACCGGCAGCAGATAAGCCCAACAAGGTCAAGATAATATTTGCTAATTCAAAGGCCCACACCATATAAATCGTCGCTGGTGTTTTAACCCCCAGTAGGCGATACACCAGAAAAAAATGAATCAAGGCTGTTAAAAATAACAAACTAATCAGTAAAGTAAAACCTGCGGGCGTCTCGGAGAGATTTTTAAGACCAATCAAGGCAAATAAAAACGCCCCTACCCCAGTGATAACTGCGCTCACACAATAGAGACTTATCCAAACACCTAGTTTTTGCGTATGCTCTTCCATCGACTTCTCAAAAAAACGTAAACTGCGCGCTAAACCACTCACTTAAGTGCGGCCAAGTACTCGCTAAAACAGGGATCGTGAGGATCTTTGTATAAATCTCGGCGAATTTCTGCTGGATCCTGATAGCGCGCTGTTGGATCAGGGTGCATGGCTTTGCGAATGATGTAGCGCGTGGAATCATATAAGTCCACATGAAAATCCACTAAACTCTGCTTTTGCCTAAATAAGGCCTCTTCAAACGGTATCGCTTGCATCGCAGGCGCATTCATCTCCTTACTAAAGGGTGCATGACCATGCAATAAATAATAATAAATCGCTGCCGCTGAATATAGGTCCGTACTCTCATGCCGATGCTTGTGCAGCATTTCCGGAGCGATAAAAAACATCTCATCCGGCGTATAGTCAATATCCTTAGCACCACTGGAACTAAAATTCGCTAACACGGGCAAAAAGGCATTGGAAGCTAGATTCAGGATGATGTTTTTAGGCAAAATACGATAATGATCCACGGCGGGATGTAAACGTCGCAAATAAATCAAGGCATTGATAATGCCTAAAAAGACATTATAAGCACCGATAAATGAGAGCATCTCCTGCCGTTCAGTGCGCTCGAAAAGACTATCGCCATTAACATAATCTAAAATAGCATAGGGATAATCGCTGCCATTCACTCGGACTTGCCCGACGCTATCCAGCTTGACCACATGCGGGCTATCCAAGCGTTCAAGCACCGAGAGTTCAGTATTTGCCTCCTTTAAAAAAAGCTTTAATACCTTGGCCTCAAAGGCCGGATTACGCACGCGGTAAGTTTGGGCATAGTCATTAATCGATATCAAGGATTTGACCTTATACTGCTGATCAATGAGCTCATCCTCTTTGAAAAAATAATTTGCTGATCTCATGACGTTTCCCCTTTGGCCATTAATTAAATCTAGTTTAACTTTAACAAATTCTCGCTACTGCCGCTTAGCCCTTGGCTATTATTAGTAGTTGCCATAGGCCACATCTAATCAGTTATGAGCAAGACCTCCAGCTGATTGTTTTCTAGGCGCTTGCTTTAAACTCAGTAAGTAGTCTTTTTGAGCGGTTGTAATGCGATAACTTTCTCGGGCTTTTTGTATGGTTTTATTATGCACCCAAGGGGCTAATCGTTGCTCCTCAATCAAGCCAATGGTCGATGCCCATTGCTTAGCTAAGGCTGTGGCAAAAAACCAGGCGATGGCCATATTGACATAGTATTCATCAGAGCACATAGCCATAGGAATGGCTAAATAGGCAGGCTTAAAATCCTCATCCAGAAAATGACGCATTAGCATAGTGATTGCAAAGCGTCTTTGATAGCCATGCGCTGCGACTGACCAGCGACGGATAGGTAGCAACAGCTCGGGCCGATGCTCCTTAAACACCTTGGGCGATAGCGTATCACAGACAGCCCAATTATCGATAAAGGGTAAAAAGCGTTCCACTGCCGCTAGACATTCCTCAAACGCCCGCATTTCCGATAGCAAAATGGCATGCAGCATATTTTCATCATAGTATGAATGCGGTAGCGCTCGTAGAAACGGCTCTGATGCTTCCTGACTCAGCGTCTTGGCTAAACGTCGTAATTGCGGCAGTCGCACCCCGATAATGCGTTCTGGCGCTAAGGTCGGCACGAGTTGGCGTTGAAACTCGGCATAACTGCTATCCCGCAGCTCAAATAAACGGTTTTGAATACTAACGATAGACATTGTGATACTCCTAAGCTTGGGCATAGACATAGGCTAAACTGATCAGAACGTAGCGCCCGCCCTTTGCCAAGCTGACGAGGATTAAAAAACGATAGAATCGCTCTCGCAGCACCCCGGCAACAAAGGTGATGGGATCACCAATAATCGGCAACCAGGAAAATAATAATATCCAAGACCCGTAGCGTTGATAATAGTCTTGCACTTGTACTAAACGCTGTTCTGACACCGGAAACCACGAACGCTCCTTAAAACGCTCAAGCTGCGTACCCAACCACCAGTTCAGTACCGAACCCAAGACATTACCCACCGTAGCAAACAGCACCAATAGCATGGCCGATTGTTGCGATAAGTGCAGCATGCCCAATAACACCGCTTCCGACTGTGCCGGCAAGAGCGTGGCGGCAATAAAGCCTGTCGCAAACACAATAAAATAATTTAACACGGGCAATTCAATTTTTTTAATCTGCGTTACAAGGTTGACTTCCTCCCCTCCCTAAAGGGATGGGATTCCTGCTTCCAGACGGCCAAGCCCGACCGCAAGAATGTTCCGACTGGCGATAAAGTCGGCTAAAATCCTTGACTAAGCTACGGTATTTTAAATGACACGAAGAATAGGCAGAAGAAGCGATGTATTTATCAATATTAGCCGTTGGTATCGGTGCCATGCTTGGGGCATGGCTGCGTTGGGGCCTCAGTTTACAATTAAACCACTACCTTGCCAATGTGGCTTTGGGCACCTTAGTCGTGAATTGGATCGGCGGCTTTATCATCGGCTTTGCCGTGTCTTTTTTTGCCAATAGCACGCTTAGCGTTAACTATAAACTCTTTCTGATTACCGGCTTTTGTGGTGCGCTCACCACCTTTTCTACCTTTTCAATGGAAATCGTCACCCTACTACAAAGCGGCAAAATCGCCTATGCCCTGCTTAGCATCGCCCTACACCTGATCGGCTCCTTGCTTTTTACACTCTTGGGAATTTGGGCATATCAAATCAGCCTTGGACAGTAAAGCCATCCCTGATGCGACTATCGTTACTCTTCGACAAAAACACCTTCATAACCGGTGGTAGCAATCGCCTCCAACAGGCTCTCGCGCGTCACCTCCTCATCAGCTTCGACCCTTGCCATCTTATCGCTAAGACTTGCTTTGACCGTATTAACCCCTTCTACCTTAAGCAGGGCTTTACGCACCATGGCAGTACACAGTGGACAATGCATACCCTCCACCTTGATCACATAACTTTGCTCGGCACCGTTAATACTAAGGGCCGCTAAAATGCTCAATAACACTTTACTCATATGAATACCATAACCCCAAAATTTCAGGGTAAAACAATAACAACATCAAGCCTAAAAACAGCAGCACGATAAAACACAGACTGCGCAGCGTCAGGCGATGCCTTAAGGCGCATTGCTTTCTGAAAAACCGAGCCCATACATACACCGCAAAGCTCAATAAGGCTAAGCCACTTAAGATAGGTCGCAATGCTTCTAGTGAAGTGAATACAGCGACTAAACCAAAAGAACTGCCAAATAGCAAAAACAATAGCGCAGGGAGACAACAAAAAGTCGCCCCCACAGCACTAATAAAAGCGCCTAATAACCAGAGCTTAGCTGGTTTATCAGGCACTTTTTGAGTTGGCTGAAGCGTCGCCGTATCAGTTGTTTGCTTAGAGCTCAACTGATTTGTACTCATAAGCAAACTCTTTGGGCGAGTAGTAGTCTTGCACATTATCATCCACTTCGGCATAGGGATAACCGAAGTTATTCAGCGGATGCTCAGCAGGCATCGGCTTTAAGGCAAAGTCACGGCCCCAGTTATAGGCAATCCAGCACATTTCCCAATTGCCGAATAGGTAGTCGCGCAACTGAACAATTTTACTATCATCATTGCTGAGCTTTTCAGCTAAACGCACCTTGGTTACATCGCCCGGATCGCATGGAATCCAACCGTAGCCCTTTAAGTAAAACTCGGCACGACAATGTTGAGCACCGGTAATATTAGCAACACCGTCCTTACCACTACCCATAGCTGGACTAAAACGACTCTCACCTACACGGATACCAAACACCTCACGACTAGCAATACCGACACTACGACATAAGGCCACAAAGACTGAACTAATATCAGTACACTTACCATATAACTTGCCCGATTCGAGTAAGGCCTTGGCATCACCCACACCACAACCGACGATACTCTCATCACGGGTCATGTTATTACATACCCAGGTATAAATTGCTTTGGCACGCTCTAAATCACCCTTAATCCCTTTGGTGATTTCTTCTGCCTTTTCCTTAACAATGCCATCAATTTGGATATGTCTGGTCGGCTCTAAGTACTCAGCCAATTCGGCCGGCAAAGCTATGCTATCGTCGTAATTCACCTTGGAAAAATCAGTGTTACGCTCTTGCGTGGTGATGGTAAACACACTACTAATGGATGCGGGATGCTCGCTAAACTGAGCAAACAGCGTTGGAATCTCAAAATCACTTTGTACCAACTCATCATAATTACCGCTATGTTGAATTAAGCTTTTTAACTGCTGATATTCGCTATTAAGCGGAAGTGGAACCCAAAGTTTAGAAACTTTACCCGCTTCCTGTAATTGATGATTTAATGTCACTTCAAAAGTACGCTCTTTTTCATTAACTCGAGCAACCGGCGCCGCATCCGATTTGGTAGTGGCAGCAAAAGCTAAATTAGGCAATAAGATCGCGCTGCTGGCAGCACCGACCTTAAAAAAATCGCGTCTTTTTATGTTTGAAATCATAATGATGTCCTCTATGGAATTAAGCAAACTTGCTATTAAAGGATCGAGCGCTGCAAGCAGAGCTCAGCACAACCATTCGTTAGCAACTCGAATCATTGGCAAGGGCTATGTTAACACTCCCACCAGGCATAAGAAAAGCCCGCACAGGGCGGGCTAATTAAATTAAAGCGTGTAGCTATGCAGCTGCTTACAGCTCATTACGAACAATGGCTGCACCAGCACTGAGCGCACGCAACTTGGCATTTGCCACCTCACGCGATAATGGCGCCATGCCACAGTTAGTGCATGGGTAAAGATTTTCTGCATCCACGAATTGCATGGCCTTTCTTAGGGTAGCAGCTACCTCTTCCGGTGTTTCAATGACATTAGTCGCCACATCAATCGCTCCTACCATCACTTTTTTGCCACGAATCAATTCCAACAAATCCATTGGCACATGCGAGTTATGACATTCTAAGGAAATAAGATCAATCGTCGATTGCTGCAATTTAGGGAAAAACTCCTCGTATTGACGCCATTCGGAACCAAGCGTTTTTTTCCAATCCGTATTGGCCTTAATGCCATAACCATAGCAAATATGCACTGCCGTCTCACATTTCAAGCCTTCAATGGCACGCTCTAGGGTTGCAATCCCCCAGTCGTTCACATCATCAAAGAAGACGTTAAAGGCTGGCTCATCAAATTGAATAATATCCACCCCGGCGGCTTCTAATTCCTTAGCCTCTTGATTCAGGATCTTGGCAAATTCCCAGGCCAATTTCTCGCGACTCTGATAATGCGCATCATATAAGGTATCGATCATGGTCATAGGACCCGGTAAAGCCCATTTAATCGGCTGCTGAGTGTGTTGACGTAAAAACTTTGCCGCTTCCACAAATACAGGTTTAGAACGGGCAACCTCACCAATCACCGTGGGCACACTGGCATCATAACGGTCACGGATACGGACGGTTTCACGCTTTTCAAAATCGACCCCATCAAGATGCTCAATAAATGTCGTCACAAAATGTTGGCGTGTTTGCTCACCGTCACTGATGATATCAATGCCGGCCACTTCCTGCTCTTTTAAGGTGAGGAGTAAGGCATCGCGCTTAGCCGCTGCTAATTCATCGCCCGCTAGCTTCCAGGGCGACCAGAGTTTTTCCGGCTCGGCCAACCAAGAAGGTTTGGGAAGACTACCGGCAGTTGAGGTGGGTAATAACTTTTTCATAATAAACAACCTAAATTCTACTAATTTTATTCAATGATCATTAAACAGCGTATTCAGCCGTCCACTGCGACAAGGTCTCTTGATATGGTTTGATAAAGTACTCTTCGGTAAACTTACCTTGTTGAATCGCTAATTGCGTACGTTCAACGCGATCATATACCACTTGGGTAAGGGAGTAATTATCATTGGTCAAGCTAGGTTGATAGATCTTCGTCGCCACCGCATTTGCGTTATAAATCTCGGGACGGTAAATTTTTTGGAAAGTTTCCATCGTACTGATAGTACTAATCAACTCTAGATTTGAATAATCACTCAACAAATCCCCTGAAAAATAAAAGGCAAATGGCGCCACGCTGCCCTTAGGCATAAAGTAACGTACGGTTAAACCCATTTTGGCAAAGTACTGATCGGTTAAGGAAAACTCATCTTGCAAGTACTCTACCCCAAGGATGGGGTGCACATTATCCGTGCGACGATAGGTCCTGGTATTAGCCACGCTCAAACAGATCACCGGCTGCTTTTTAAAATTGTCTTTATAAGCTTTGGAGTTTAAAAAAGCCTTAAATAAATTACCGTGTAACTCACCATAAGCGTCAGGCACACTAAAGCCCTCTTTATTTTTGTTATGTTCGGGTAAGAGCACACTAAAATCATAATCTCGCACATAAGAAGAGAAGTTATTACCCACAATGCCCGGTATGCGTTGATTCGTCTGATGATCAACCACGGTGGTTGCTAAGACCTCAATCAATGGGAACACCTTACCATCACCTTCAATATCCACTTCCGCTGAAATAATATCTAACTCAAGCGAATAACGATCGCCCTGCGGATTATCCCAATCTGCCAAACTATTAAAACGACGATTAATCATCTCAATGGCATTACGTAAATTCTGTTGACGGTGCTCGCCTCTGGCTAAATTAGCAAAGTTCGTGGTTAGTCGCGTCTCGCTGGAGGGTAAATAATTTTCATCAAAGCGGATACGATGAATGTGAAACTCAAATTCTTTACTCATTGCTATCAAATCCTAAATCAAATATGTTTGTATCACCAAAATGCTATGGCGATTTTTCATGAAGTTATTGTAGCCACGACATCACATGAAGTAAAATGGTATATTCTTATACATCCATGAATTTTACTCATAGCAAATGATCGAACGTATTCATCTAGCCATTGTGCAGCAAGTTGAGGCACAAGGTTCACTGACCGCCGCAGCGGAAGTGCTGCATGTGACTCAATCCGCCTTAAGTCACAGCATGAAAAAGCTGGAGCAATTACTAGGTACTGAAATTTGGCGCCGCGAGGGCCGTAACTTGCAATTAACCCAAGCAGGTCAGCATTTATTAGCGGTCGCAAATCGTGTATTACCCCAACTGGAACTAGCCGAAGAGAGGTTGCAGCAATTTGCCCACGGCAAGCGCGGCTCGCTACGCATTGGCATGGAATGTCACCCCTGCTACCAATGGCTCCTTAAAATCGTTTCACCCTACCTTAAGGCGTGGCCAAATGTTGATCTGGACGTAAAGCAGAAGTTTCAATTTGGTGGTATCGCCGGTCTCTTTAATTATGAAATTGATTTACTGGTCACCCCCGATCCGCTGTATCGACCCGGGCTACAGTTTGAGCCGGTGTTTGATTATGAGCAGGTATTGGTCGTGGCTAAAGATCACCCACTCGCCAAGCACGACTTTATTGAGCCTCAACAGTTAATCGCTGAAACCTTGATTAGCTATCCGGTGGACATTGAGCGCTTAGATATTTTTAAACAGTTTTTAATCCCTGCAGGCGTTGCTCCCAGACGCCATCGTACGATTGAAACCACCGATATTATGCTGCAAATGGTTGCTAGCGAGCGTGGGGTCACGGCCCTACCTAAATGGTTAGTAGAAGAATATGCAGAAAAGCTACCAATCAAAGCCATTCGTTTAGGGGAGCATGGCATTCCCAAACAGATCCATTTAGGTACGCGTGAGAGCGATACCGTCTTGGATTATATCAAGGCCTTTTTTGAGCTCGCTAGAAAACCCGCCACGGTGGCTTGGCAACAGCAGAATCAATGAGGGTGAGTGCTCAACAGGCAAATAAAACCCCGTCTATCAATGAATAAACGAGGCTAACTTTAATTTGCTGCTTTTTGGCTGCTACCTAAGCCTAAATAGCTTTCGATCACACCAGGGTGATGTAGCAACTCAGATGCCGGTCCACTGAGGCTTAAACGCCCCATTTCCAATACATAGGCGTAATCCGCAATTTGCAAGGCGGCACGCGCATTTTGCTCAACCAGCAAAATGGAGGTGCCCTGCTCTCTGAGATATTGAATCATCTGGAAAATTTCCCGCACAATCAGGGGTGCCAGGCCTAAGCTCGGTTCATCCAGCAACAATAAGCTAGGATTGGTCATTAAGGCACGCCCTAAGGCCAACATTTGTCGCTCACCGCCAGATAAGGTACCGGCGTATTGCTTACGCCGCTCTTTTAAGCGTGGGAAGAGCTCATAAATGTCCTTGAGCTTGTATTGACGCTCACCATCCTTGTCCGAGCGGAATCTAAAGGCACCTAAGATGAGATTATCCTCAACCGTCATGGAGCTAAATAGCTCGCGTGTTTCTGGTACCAAACTGAGGCCACGCCCGACCCGTCGCTCAACCTCTAGCACTGAGATATTTTCTCCCAAATAATTAACCACGCCGGTACTGCGCGCATTCGTTGGTAAATTACCCATCAGGGCATTCATCAAACTGGTTTTACCAGCACCATTGACCCCGATCACGGTAACAATTTGACTAGGGTGCATTTTTAGACTGACCTCTTCAACCGCCTGCACCTGCCCATAGTAAACGGAGATATTCTGCGCATCTAATAATAATTCTGAGGAATTACTCATCTGCCACGCCTCCTAAATAGGCTTCTAAGACGGCTGGATTCGTTTGCACCTGTGCCGGTGTCCCTTCGGCAATTTGAGTACCGAAATCCATCACCACTAGATGGTTAGTTAAACGCATTACAAAATCCATATCATGTTCAACTAATAAAATGCTCATCCCTTGATCACGCAAAGCACATAAGACCGTCGCTAATTCCTCTTTTTCCTTATAGCGTAAGCCCGCTGCTGGCTCGTCCAATAATAATAAACTTGGATCCAGACAGAGTGCGCGCGCAATTTCCACGATACGCTGCTGCCCTAGTGACAAGCCCCCCACGGGCAATAAGGCGTAGTCCTCTAGCCCGACACGACGTAATTGCTTCATCGCCTCATCCAATAGCTGATGCTCGGATTCACTTTCTAAGTGCAAGGCCCCACGAATCGCACCGCTACTGGCACGTAAGTGAGCACCGAGGGCAACGTTTTCTATCACACTGATATCGGGCAATAACTGCACATGTTGGAACGTTCTCGCCACCCCTAACTCGGCAATACGGTGCGCCGGCCAATTGGATATATCCTGACCTTTGAACAAGACCTGACCGGAAGTCAAGGTTAAGACCCCAGTGAGTAAATTAAACGTGGTGCTTTTACCAGCACCATTTGGACCAATTAAGCCCATAATTTCACCAGCTTTAATATCAAAACTGATGTTATTAACCGCAACTAGCCCGCCAAATTCCTTACGAATATCGCGCACCTGCAAGATCGCTTGCTCCATAGCAAGCGGCTGAGATTGCTTCTCTGGGCGTGGTGCTAAAGGGGTAACTGGCTTTTCTAAGCGTAAGCGCTCAACCCCATAGGCTAAACGTGTACTGCCACCCTCTGCCTGCGTCTCCGTCTGACGTGCATCCTTGATTCGTCTAAACCACTGCACTAACAAAGGAATTAGACCATTACGGGCGTATTGCAGGATGAGCACCATCATCACGCCAAAAAACACCATCTCGACATTGATATTACTACCAATGACTTTAGGCGCAATATTTTGAATTTGATCGCGCAGAATCAAGATCATGGCGGCACCAAAAATAGCGCCCCATAAACTACCAAATCCACCGATAATGGCCATAAACAAATATTCAATACCGTAGTTCAGACCAAAAGTGCTGGGACTCACCGCCCGCTGCTCGTGGGCATATAGCCAACCGGCCAAGCCAGCTAAGAGCGCAGCATAGACAAAAGCCAGCATCTTGTAATGATGGGTTTTAACACCAAAGGAACGAGCCATTAACTCACCGCGATTTAAGGCGCGGATGGCGCGACCAGTACGTGAGTTTAAAAGATTCTGACTGAGCCACAAAGCCACTAAGACACAGAACCAAATCAAATAAAAATTATTCCTTGCCGGTTGCAGTGAAATACCGAAAATATGAATTGGTGGCACGCCTGGCAAACCGTCATGACGCCCCAAAAAGCTCATATTACCAAATAAATAATAAAATACCAGGCACAGTGCAATCGTACTTAAAGGTAAAAAATGACCCGATAAACGCAGCGTCAATTGCCCTAACATCCATGCCACCACACCCGTGATTAGAAGGCCAACCGCCAATCCTAAAAAGGGTGAATAGCCCAGGCTCACCGTCATATACGCCGTGGCATAGGCACCCATACCGACAAAAGCGGCTTGACCAAAAGAAGTCATGCCAGCGGACCCAGTCAAAATCACTAAACCAAAGACCACCAAAGCCGAAATCCCGATACTGTTCATCTGATTAATCCAGAACTCCGGCACAAACGATAACTGTGGCAAGATCAGTAAAAACAGAATAAACAGCAACACCAAAGGATTAAACCTGCGTAGCTTAGTGTTTTTATGAGAAGGTTTTAATTGCTCCATCTTATTCCTCCTCATCATGCTTTTGAATGGTTAATGAACGAATTAACAACACGGGTAAAATCAGGGTGAACACAATCACTTCTTTATAGTCACTTGCCCAGAAGGTACTAAAGGCCTCAATCACGCCCACCGCAACGGCCGCCACCGCCGCAATTGGATAGCTCACTAAACCACCGATAATGGCACCAACAAAGCCTTTTAGACCAATCATAAAACCGGTTTCATAGGTAATCGTAATAAATGAGACCAATAAAATACCAGACACCACACCAATTAGCGCCGTAATCCAAAAGCTGATATAACCAGCTAAGCCAGTACTGATACCCATCAAACGCGCCCCTTTACGATTCACTGCCGTCGCGCGTAAGGCCTTACCATAGATGGTTTTTTCAAAGAAGATATACAAGGCAATAATAATAAACACGGTCATGGCAATCACAAACAGACTTTGATAGCTCCACGACAGACCAAAAAACTCGACTGTGCCGTCGAAAAACGGCTCAGAGACACGCCAACCCTCAGCGCCAAAAAAGACCAAGCCCAAGCCCACAAAAGCAAAGTGCAAGGCAATGGAAATAATTAGCAACAGTAATCCTGGTGCCTCTGATACCGGTTTAAACACTAAACGATAAACCATGGGGCCAAGCGGCACAATCAACAACAGTGTCAATAAGGCCTTTAACCAGATGGAGGGTTGCGTCGCTAAAATAGGTGGCACTAACAAAGCCAAGGCAAAGGGTAATAATAGATAAAGCAAGGCTGCTTTTAAAAGCTGCAGCGCTGAACAGGCACGCTTGATTAAAAAGCGATACAGCTCCATCAAGAAAATCAGTGTACCGAATACTGGCAAGAGCCAGATAGTGGCAGGCGTTTGACCATTCACCATAATGGCAAAAGTCAAGGCACCAAAAGAAACAAACTCACCTTGAGCAATAAAAATAATTCGTGTCACGGCAAACACGAGTACCAAGGCCACAGCCATCAGGGCGTAGATGACCCCGGTTACCAAACCATCCTGCATCAGGATTTTGGCGATTTCCCAATTCATAGTTGTACTTAGTCTAACAGTTGCTGCTTATCAAAGCGGTAAACTTAAATCAACTCCGCTTCGGAGCTCGATAATATCTATACTTGAAAAGTTTTTTTAAGACGTTGATGAGTAACAATTCAAGCAAACACTTGTGAATGTGCCGGACCACATGCAGTCCGGCCAATCACATTTAAGGTCTCATTTACTCTAAATCAGGATCATATACCCACTTACCATCCTGAACTTTGACCAAGACACGAGCACGCTCGTCAAGACCGGTATGATCCTCTTTAGAGGTGTTATACACGCCATGCACACCGATGACCTCTTGGTGATTTTCTAAGGCATCACGTAGGGCAGCACGAAACTCCTCAGTACCAGGCTTGGCACCAGTATTTATGGCTTGAGGAATGGCAGAATTAATCAAAATCGAGGCATCCCACATATGCGCACCAAAGCTATTCATGGAATTTTCACCAAATTTAGCATTATAGAGCTTGGCGTATTCTACACCACCGGCTTTAGAGGGGTGTGAGTCGTCTAACTGCTCAGCCACCACCACCGGTCCAACCGGTAATACCACGCCCTCACATGCCTTAGCACACACACGTAAAAAGTCGCCATTTGCCGAGCCATGGGTATGATAAGTTATTCCCTTATAGCCACGCTGAATTAATTCACGCTGTGGTAAAGCGCCTGGCGTACCTGCGGTACCAACTAAAATCGCATCTGGTTTTGCTGAGATCAGCTTCATCACCTGACCGGTGACGCTGGTATCATTACGCGCAAAGCTCTCTTTGGCCACAACCTTAATCTCGGAGCCCTCTAAAGCACGCTCCAATTCGGCTAACCAACCGGTGCCATAGGCGTCCGCAAAGCCAATGTAGCCGACTGTCTTAACACCGCGTTTTTCCATATTTTTACGAATTGCAGCGGCCATTAAAGCGTCATTTTGTGGGGTTTTAAAGGCCCAAATCTTGGCGCCCTCTTGCGGCTCAACCACCACGGCATTACCCGCTAAACTGATCACGGGCACCTTCATCTCAGCACCAACGTCTACCATCCCAAGTGAGCCAGGTGTAACAGTGCTACCCACCATCACATCGACATTTTGCTCACTAATCAACTTACGCATATTACGCACGGCTTGAGAAGTGTCGGTCGCATCATCTAATACGAAGTAGCGGAGCTCCACCTCACCCACCTTAGTCGGTAGAAGTTCAACTGTATTGCGCTCATGAATACCGAGAGAAGCTGCTGGGCCAGTAGCCGACACTGACACCCCGATATTGACCGTTTGCGCCATCACTGAGCCGGCAGCTAATAATGACGCCACCAGTAGAGCGGGTTTGCTGAGTTTAAAAGTCCCCATGTATACTCCGTTTAATGCTTGGTTTTTGTTAATAAAGTGTTAAGTTTAACAGAAAGCCTTTGCTCCATAATAAAAGCCCGAAGGCTATTTGCAAAGAAAGTAGCATTTAACACCTCGTTGCCAAGACTTATTGTAAAAATCAAGCTAAAACTCAGCCGTAGCTAGCGTTATGAGCAGCGCAGTCTGATACACTATGAGGCTTAACAAAAATTAGCCATCGCCCTTATGAATAAAATTATTTTTGATTTCCTGCCACTTATCCTCTTTTTTGTCGCCCTGAAACTCGGTGATATTTATATCGCAACCAAGGTAGCAATGGCAGCGACCGTATTGCAAATTATCTGGTTAAAAGTTAAACGGCAAAGGATCGAAGCCAGTCATTGGCTAAATTTAATTGTGATCGTGTTATTTGGCGGCTTAACCATTTATTTACAGGATGAGAATTTTATTAAGTGGAAGCCCACCGTGCTTTATTGGATCTTTGCTTTGATTATTGCGGGTGCGCTGCTCATCAGTAATAACAATCTAATTAAACGCTTGATGGGTACTCAAATCACCCTACCCGAACCCGTATGGACAAAATTAGCTTATAGCTGGTCGGCATTTTTTGCACTCATGGGTATACTTAATTTATTTGTGGCTTTTTCCGGTTATTTTACGATTGATCAATGGGCTACCTTTAAAGTATTTGGTTTGACCATATTATTAATTGTCTTTGTGATCGGGCAGTCCTTAGTACTGGCCAAGTATATGCGAGACGAGGAGCAGTAGCGCTAGCCTACTGCTTTAAGCTTAATTTATCATGTTAATGAACTTTTGACGCCTTGGGCTGTCCATTGATATACATTTGGAGTTTGAGATGAATGAGCAAATACATTCGAGTTTAGCTGAGGAGCGCGTCGAGATGATTCGTCAGCGCTTAGCCGTATTAGAGCCAATTGAGTTAGAGGTTAGTAATGACTCACATCTACATGCTCAGCATGCCGGTAACCGCGACGGTGCCAATCACTTTACGGTGACCATGCGCTCAGCCAAATTTGATGGCATCACTCGGGTTCAGCGCCAACGTCTAGTCTACGCTGAGCTACAGGATCTGATGCCTTTCCCCATTCATGCCTTGGCGCTAAAGCTAGTTGGCAGCAACGATTAATACATCTAATCAAGTTTATTTTTATTTTTAACCATCACTAGGAGTTCTATGAAACGCTTTATTTTAGCGGCAGCAGTCGCCTTAGCCTTTCCAGCCTATGCACAAAACGCCGCCACGGTAAATGGTCAACCCATTCCGCAAGCGGAAATCGACACCATGATCAAAGCCATGAGCGCTCGCGGCATGGAGGATACACCTGAAAACCGCAAACTGATCTTAGACCAATTAATTACGGGTGAGGTGTTATCGCAAGAGGCTGTCAAACAAGGCTTAGACAAGGACGAGCAAACGCGCCTATTGATTGAAAACTCACGCAAGGAGATTTTGATTAACTCCCTTATTGCCAAGTGGATGGAAGATCATAATCCCTCTGAGGCAGATATTAATAAAGCCTATGATGAGCTCGTTGCCGACAGCAAAAATACCAAAGAGTACAATATCCGCCACATTCTACTCAAAGAAGAAAAAGAGGCGCAGGAATTACTGAAAAAAATCAAGGATAAGAAAATTGATTTTGCCACCGCTGCCAAGGAAAATTCCATTGATCATGGTTCAGGCAAGGAAGGCGGTGATCTAGGTTGGGCTGAAGCACAAAACTTCGTACCTGAGTTTGCCGATGCCGTGGTTGCAGCCAAGCCTAAAGAAATTGTGGCGGAACCCGTTAAAAGTCAGTTCGGATGGCACATTATTGAGGTCTTAGACGAGCGTAGTGTAGAGCCTCCTACCAAGGATGAAGCAACCCCTGGCTTAAAGCAAATGATTCAACAACAGCAGCTACAAGCCTATGTTGAAGAGCTACGCAAAGCGGCCACCGTGGTTGAATCAAACGATGACGGTCAAAAAGAGGAAGCAGCTAAAAAGAAGTAGTGACTAGCTAATCCTTGCTCTGATTGTAGTAGTCAGGTAGTCAACATGCCTCCCCAGGTTACGATATACATTGGTGGAGGCATGTTGCATTTTAAACTTAAGCATTAGACTACCGAGCAACCATGGCTTTTAGCGCAACTGCCCGCACTAAAGCCCTAATAGCGCCTTTAAAGCATCCTCATCCAAGATCGTCACGCCCAGCTCTTCGGCACGGCGCAACTTACTACCAGCATCTGCTCCGGCTACCACGTAGTCAGTTTTTTTAGACACCGAAGAAGTCACTTTAGCGCCGGCTTGGCGTAGCAATTCCGCCGCTTCATCGCGGGTCCAATGACTTAAGGCACCCGTTAAGACAAAGGTTTTACCTAGCACCGCTTGATTCGGCGATGACGCTGAAGCAGCATCCGCAGTGCCTGTTGCGGCCACCCCTGAGCGCAGCTCATACACCGGATTCAAGCCCAATTCAGCTAATTCATGAATCACCTGTTGATTATGCTCCTCAGCAAAAAAATGCTGAATTGACTCGGCAATCGCCGGACCCACATCCTCAACCGCTTGCAATTCCTCACGGCTCGCCTGAGCTAAGGCCGTGATACTGCCAAAATGCGTGGCTAAGTCACGCGCCGTGGTCTCACCCACATGGCGTATGCCCAAGGCATAAATAAAATTAGCTAATTTGACCCCTTTACTCTTTTCAATGGCATCCATCAGGTTTTGTGCAGATTTAGGCCCCATGCGCTCTAAACTAGCGACTGATGCTGCTGTTAAACGATATAAGTCGGCTAATGACTTAACCATCTCTTTTTCAACTAATAGCTCGGCCAGTTTATCGCCTAAACCCTCAATATCAAGCGCTTTGCGACTGGCGGCGTGAATCAGACTTTGCACTCGCTGCGCTCGGCAAAATAACCCCCCAGTACAACGCCATACCGCTTCTCCTGGTAAACGCTCAATGCTAGAGTGACACACCGGGCATGCCTGAACCATGGTAAAGGGCTGCGCATCTTCAGGTCGTAAATCCAAAACCGGCGCCAATACTTCAGGAATCACATCCCCTGCTCTTCTGACAATCACCGTATCACCAATCCGAATATCCTTACGGCGAATCTCATCTTCATTATGCAAGGTGGCATTGGTGACAGTCACGCCCCCTACAAACACCGGTTTTAACCTGGCCACCGGTGTCAGGGCACCAGTACGTCCGACCTGAATATCAATGCCCTCCAACAGCGTCTGCATTTCTTCTGCAGGAAACTTATGCGCTAAGGCAAAGCGCGGCGCCCGTGATACAAAACCGAGCGCTTCCTGTAAGGCTAAACGATTCACCTTATACACTACCCCATCAATATCAAAGGGCAGCGCGGCACGCTTGGCTTCAATCCCTTGATAAAAATCGAGTAGCCCCGCTACCCCCTTGACCACAGCTCGCTCTGGTGAAATAGCAAAACCAAAATCACGAAATCGCTCCAACATCCCGGATTGCGTCTGGGCTAAGGCCACAGTACTTTCAAGCTGACCCCAGCCATAAGCATAAAAACGTAAATGACGGCTGCGCGTAACTTTAGAGTCTAATTGACGCAAGCTACCGGCAGCCGCATTACGCGGATTCACAAAAGGCTTAATGCCAAGTTTTTCCTGTGCCTCATTCAGCTTATGAAAATCAGCTTTATGCATTAAAACCTCACCACGCACCTCCAACACCTCGGGTATCTCATCACCAGTGAGCATTAAAGGAATACTGCGAATTGTGCGAATATTTTCGGTCACATCCTCACCTTGCATGCCATCGCCACGCGTGGTGCCTTGGATCAAGCGACCTTTTTCATAGCGTAAATTAATCGCTAAACCGTCAAACTTCAACTCCGCTAAATACTCAATTTCCTCACCTGCCATCAGCAAATGTTGCGCTCGTAGTCTATCGCTAGCCCGCCGATTAAAAGCAACTATATCACCGTCATTAAAACCATTATTTAAGGAGAGCATTGGCACCGCATGGGTGACCGTTTCAAACATCGTGAGAGGCGCTGCTCCCACCCGTTGAGACGGTGATTCAGGCTTAATCCACTCCGGGTGCTCAGCCTCAATGGCCAATACACGCTGCACTAAACTATCATATTGTGCATCGGAAATCGTTGGTGCATCCTTGACATGATACGCATAATCATGCGCCATAATCTCTTGATACAGCTGCTCTAATTCTTGTTGTAACTCTGACATAGCCATAAAATTTAATTAAAAAAGCCGCAGTCAAGGAATAACCGCGGCCATCATATTTAACAAATGCCCTAATGCGCTTTATCAGCCTAGGAGAAAACTCGACGCGCACGCTCAGAGCCGGCGCTCAGACCTACCTCATCAAGCTTTTGATAGATCTCATAAATTTGCTCATCCACTGCCGCCACTAAATCATCACGCTCAAGCGGTTGATTTTGATCATCGACAATACTTGCGCGCAATAAGCCAGCGAGGTCACGTGCCGCCCCCACCATTTTGCCAAAGGCATGGCGATCAGCTGGGCTATTAGGCACATCCAATAACAGCTCAAGACGCTCAACGCTAGCAGACTCTACCTGACTCAGTGCAAGACCATCAAACAACATATAAAAACACACCTGGCCCTGATTATTTAACCACGCCAAGGTTTGTCTATAGTCTACAAAACCTCGCTTACGAGCAATTTCCGCCACCGACTTAAGCGGCTGCGGTCCCTCAAGTAATAAGCTTAATCCCACCTGGGCATCTAAGGAAGCGCACATATCATCTAAGCCCAAGGCATGTTGTTCGAGATCCTTGAAGCTAGGAGCCTCTAAATCGGCATCAAACTGCTGAGCCATCTCATCAGCGATCATCATTGCTGCGGACCAATGCACATCCTGTAAAGGACCTAAACGGTTCGACATCAAGACCGCCAGTTGCAAGGCGACATAAGGCACATCTGGACGAATCACTGCGTGACACATACCGTCTTCTGTTTCTGCAAAATAGCGAATTGCCTTATCATCAGCAGTGGGAAAACGCAGCGCCTGCTCAATAATGGTTCGACCTAGTAGCGGACGCTCAAAACGTAAATCCACCACTGCTTCCGTCATTGGATCAGGCCCCGTCTCACTCATCTCGGCGATCGCCGAAGCTCGCGCTTGCTGTGAACTAGCAGAAGGTGCAGGGGCTGAAGCAGTATGCTCTACCGCTGAGCCTCTCTGCTCACCAGCCGCTGTCGGCATCTCAGCCAGCTGCGGCTCAACATCCGCTCCAGTTGCAGCAGTACCAAAGGATACGGTAGGACCCTCATCCTCAGCAGCCTGCATCGCACCTAGACTAGGACCATCTCGCTCGCTACTAAGTACGTGAGGGGTGGATTGAAACGGTGCTTTAGGATTAGCAAAACCCTCTTGACCATCCAATAAAGGGTCGGAGTCACTTTGATTAAAATGACGATTTAAACGCTTTTGTGCCTGCTGATCCTGCCACCAATTATAAAGTAACACCAGACCAATAATGACGAGGCCGATGACAATCAGCGTAATTTGCAAACTATTCATGCGTCAACCTTAAAAATCCTATCGAAATCCGTGCCTAAGTATATAAAATATATAAAAGAAAGAGCTAATCGTATATTTTGCCCTATTTTAGCCCGTTGATGTGTAAGCTATTGCATCAAAGCAATGTTTATTGACATCCTCCCCGGCCTGAAGGCCGGAGATTCCTACGGCGCTCAGGTGTGGCATTGAGCCGCACCTGAATCGCTTCGGTGGGTTCCTGCTGCTGGCGGCATGACTGCACCGCTCACTTCACAGGCGAACCGGGCGTGTCCAGCCGCCTACTGCGCAAGGAACGGCCCGACATCCAGAAACGCTACTGGAAGGGCGTACTGTGGTCGCCGTCCTACTTCGCTTCATCCTGTGGCGGTGCGCCGATTTCCATCGTGCGACAGTACATCGAGCAGCAGCAGACACCCCACTGAAACTCAAGGACGGCTACGCCGTCCGCGCTATCCTTCCCCGCCCTGAACGGCGGGGCTAGTCAGCACCCATCATTTGTACTGCCGTATCCAAGTCCACCGCCACAATCCGTGACACACCCTGCTCCTGCATCGTGACCCCGACCAGTTGCTTCGCCATTTGCATGGCGATTTTATTGTGAGAAATAAATAAGAACTGCGTCTGCTTACTCATTGAGCTCACCAAATTAGCATAACGTTCGGTATTGGCATCATCCAGCGGCGCATCCACCTCGTCTAAAAGGCAGAACGGTGCGGGGTTCAATTTAAATAAAGCAAAAACCAAGGCGGTTGCGGTTAGCGCCTTTTCCCCACCCGATAAGAGATGAATGGTGCTGTTACGCTTACCCGGTGGTTGAGCCATCACCTGCACCCCTGCATCCAGAATTTCCTCACCGGTCATCACGAGCTTAGCTTGCCCGCCGCCAAACAGCTGCGGAAATAGTTGTGCAAAATGATCATTAACCAAATTAAAGGTTTCCTGTAATAACTGACGCGTTTCGCGGTCAATATTACGTATTGCCTCCTCCAAGGTATCAATGGCTTCCTGCAAATCCGCTTGCTGCGCATCTAAAAAGGCCTTGCGTTGCTGAGCTTGCTCTAGCTCCTCCAAGGCGGCTAAATTAACCGAACCCAAGCGCTCTATGGCACGCGAAATACGCTGAGTTTCAGCCTGCAACCACTCGGCTTGTGCCTCTGCCGTAGCCATTTTTGCCAATTCTGGGCTGGCTTCAATAAATTGCTGCAAGCTTGTACGATTAAGCTCGTGTCGCTCCAATTGCTCGGTAAATTGCTCTGCGGCTAATCGCGCCGCCTGCTCATCTAATTGCAGCTGAGTAATCTCTTGGCGCCGCGGCTCAATCGAGAGTTCTAGTTGCAGACGCTTTTCATCCTGTTCGCGTAAACGCAATTCGATTGCCTCTAGCTCCATGCGCTTAGCAGCTAAAGTCTCCTCTTTTTCCTTACGTATTGCGAGTAGCTCCTGTAATGCGGCTTGGGTGCTTTGCTGATCAATATCGAATAACTCCCCTTCGAGCGACTCCAACTCAAGTTTCGATTGCTCACTTTGCTGCTTGGCTAAGGACTGATTACGTGTTAACTCCTCGGCACGGGATTTAAGACTACGTTGTTCAAACTCAATTTCACGTGTTGCGCGCTCGAGCTCCTGCGTGCGCTGACGAATTTCGCGCATTGCCGCAACACTCGCCTCGGCCTCTAAATTCAAGGTGGCATAAGCCTCACGCTTTTGCTCTAATAATTCCTGGTTGGATTCCAAATCCAAACTAAATCCCTCAATACGCGCAGCGTACTCCTCGTGCTGCAAGGCTAACTCGTCTAAATCCGTCGTTAGCCGCTTTTGTAACATATCGGCTTGCTCGATTTTTTGCACTAATTGACTATAGGCCAATTGATGCTCATGTAAAAAACGGCTCATTTCAGAGACACGTTGACGTGCCGGTCCCAAGGCTTGATTGCCATGCTGCCACTGACGCTCCGCTTGCTGTAAGCTCGTACTTAATTGCTCACTGATTAAGCGCTCCGCCTTAATCTCACGCTGTAAGTTATCGATTTCTTGTTGCCGCGCTAGCATGCCTGCTTGTGCATTATCCGCCGCATAGAATAACATTCCGTAGCTATCAACGACATGCCCTTGCTGCACCACCAAACGCGCTCCTGGGGCAAGCTGCTCACGTTTGGATAAAGCCTCTTGTAGCGTATCAACCACAAACACACCGTCCAACCAAAGCGCTAACAACCCCTTAAGATCAGGGTCTGGACAACGCACTAAACTTAATAAAGGCTTGAAGCTAGGGTGTTGCTCATTGAACGGCATGGCTGTAGGCTTTTGATAGAGCATCATACGAGTCGGTGGCTGATCCGCTGCCAATGAGACGGCCGCATCTAAGCTTGGTATTTCCAAGGCACTTAAACGCTCCCCCAACACAGACTCCAAAGCCATATCCCAGCCAGCCTCTATGTGGATCTTTTGCCATAAGGGAGAACTAGCCTGCAAGCCATGCTTTTTAAGCCAAGGCTCAAGCTCTTTATTTTGCATCACATCGGCTTGCAGACTTTGTAACGCCTCTAAACGGGCTTCTAACCTTGACACGACTTGCTGCGCTTGTTGCGCCTCCTGTGCCGCTTGACGTCGTTCCTCATCATAACCAGGCAAGCGCTCTTCAATTTCAATCAGCTGTGCCTGCGCCTCGGCTAATTGATGCTCTGAATTATCACGCTCCGCCTTGAGCGTATCCAATTTAAGGTGTTCGGGTGCAACCATGGCTGACTGTTCTTGCAGCAGGCGCTCACGACGACTACTTAACTGCGCTAGTTGACGCTCACTATCGCTTTTTTGCTGTTGGGCTAAGGCCTGCTTTTGCTCTAAACGAGATAAGTCTAGACGTAGTTCCTCTTTATTCCTATCAAATTGCGCGACCCGCTCCTCAATGGCCGGGAGCTCTTCTTGAATTTGCTCTAAGCGCGCCTGACTCTCCTCGTAGTGAATTGCGGTTTCTTCTAATTCACCAGCTACCTCTTCCAACTGCACGGCACAATGCTGAAACTGGGCATCCCACTCCTCAATTTGTTGCTGTAAGCGACGCTTATTGCTCTCTAAACGTTGGCGTGATTCAGTCGCGTGACGAATCTCCGCTTCTAGACTGGCCACTTGGGCATTATTCTCATAGAGGGCCGTTTGCGCCTTATGTAAGGCATCGCCCGCTTGATAATGTGCTTGGCGCCGGTACTCCAACTCCTTTTCTATTTGTCGGAATGAGGCTAAGGCCTCCTCTAACGCACTTTGAGCCGCTTCTCTTTGGAATTTTTTAGTGGTCTGCTCCTCAATCGCACTTTGCTCTTTTAAATACCAAAAGGCAAATTGCTTTTGCTCGCCCTCGGCTTGTAGGCTACGATAACGTGTAGCCACTTCGGCTTGCGCCTCTAAGCGCCTTAGCTGATTAGCTAGCTCACTAAGAATATCCTCCACTCGGGTCAGATTTTCGCGAGTATCGGCTAAACGATTTTCAGTTTCACGACGACGTTCTTTATAGCGAGAAACGCCTGCCGCCTCCTCTAAATAGGTACGCAGTTCCTCTGGTTTAGCCTCAATCAGTCGGTTAATCATGCCTTGACCAATAATGGCATAACCTCTGGCGCCTAAACCAGTCCCCAAAAACACATCATGAATGTCGCGCCGGCGCACTTGTTGGTTATTGATATAGTAGCTACTGGTACCGTCACGCGTCAGAATACGGCGTACAGAGATTTCGGCAAACACGCTCCATTGACCGACCGCCCGCCCCTCGCTATTATCAAATACTAACTCGACTGAGGCGCGACCTGCCGGCCGGCGTTCATCCGAGCCGTTAAAAATAACGTCCTGCATGGATTCACCGCGCAGCTCCGAGGCTCTCGTTTCACCCAGCACCCAACGCACGGCATCAATAATATTAGATTTACCGCAACCATTTGGTCCCACAATCCCGACCAACTGACTGGGTACGGGTATGGTGGTGGGATCGACAAAAGATTTAAATCCGGCTAATTTAATTTGAGTAAGGCGCACGCTTTAAAAATTCCGCTTTAAATTTGACTAAAATAATGGTTTCGGATAAATAGCAAGAATGCTTTTTAGCAAAGAAGCTATTTTATCGCAGCACAAGGTATATTCGCTGACTTTATCCTGACTTTTGGCATCAATATAAAATTTCATTTTATAGCTATGTTACAGTAATCATTTTAAGAATTGACGGTAAAGCAGATTGAGTTGCGCTTATTTATTGTATGAACAACAGTATCAGGTGGAGTTGAGTTGAAGAGAGGTTTTTACACGGTCATGCTAGCGCAGACCTTCTCATCTCTAGCTGATAATGCCTTGTTTATTGTCGCTATCGCGCTGATTATGGAACTACAGGGACCGGAGTGGCTGACGCCGGTCATGAAATGGTTCTTTGCCTTTGCTTATGTGATTTTAGCGGCCTTTGTCGGTGCCTTTGCCGATTCCATTCCTAAAGGCCGAGTGATGTTTATCACTAATTCCATCAAGCTCATCGGCTGTCTGATGATGTTTGCTTTCCCACTCCTTGGCTTTAGTAATCTCACCAATGCCTACGTCGTCTGTTTAGCCTATGGCATTGTTGGCATTGGTGCCGCCACCTATTCACCGGCAAAATACGGCATTGTCACTGAATTACTGCCACCTAAGGACTTGGTCAAGGGCAATAGCTGGATTGAAGGAACCACCGTTATCTCCATTATTGTGGGTGTGATGTTGGGTGGCTTTTTAACACGCGATAGCGTGGCCGACGCCTTGATGAGCATCAAATTAATTGATTTCTTTGCGGCCTCACCAGCGGAAGCAGGTATTGTTGTGGTTGGCTTTATCTATTTATTAGCCGCCCTCTGCAATCTCATGATTCCCGACACTCGCTTTAAGTATCCACGTCAGGAGCGTAATCCAATTCGCCTAATTGGTGTGTTTAGCGGTTATGTACGCATTCTCTGGAAGGATCCCGTCGGTCAAATTTCCTTAGCGGTGACCACGTTGTTCTGGGGTGCTGGCGCCACCTTACAGCTAGTCGTGCTTAAATGGGGCGAGGAGCATCTAGGCTATACGCTGGAGGGCTCTGCCATGTTGATGGGGGTCGCTGCCTTAGGTACCGTCATTGGTGCAGTCGCCGCCTCTAGAGTGAGACTAGAACAAACGCTAAGCGTATTACCCGTGGGAGTATTGATGGGTTTAAGCGTGCTCCTGATGAATTTTGTGCAACCTGGCTGGCAAGTAATTGCGCTACTTATCTGGGTCGGCGCCTTATCCGGTTATTTTGTGGTGCCTTTAAATGCCCTATTACAGCATCGCGGTCACGTGCTGTTATCTGCAGGCCATTCCATTGCAGTACAAAACTTCAATGAGCAATTAAATATTTTATTAATGGTAGGTGCCTATGCCGTCATGGTGCATCTGAACTACTCGATTTATACCATTATTTATATCTTTGGTGCCCTTGTGGTGGTGATGATGGGCTTAGTGATGTTGCTTGCCAAGCATAATCAAAAGGTCTATCCACAGGTCTTTTCCGAGATCGGCTCAACCGCCCATGGGCAACAGCAGCATATTATTAGTTAAGAGGCGCTTTGGCACTCGTCCTGAGCGCGAATAAGCCGACGGGCACGCTTTAAATCCTGCCAGCTTTGCGCCTTTTCTGAGCTATGAAGTAATAAATACTGCGGTGAAAAGGTTGCTACTACCGGGATACTGCCAAGCGCTGGGTGCTCAAACACGAGCTCCTGCCGTCTTAACGCCAGTAAACCACTATCCACCGCAAGTAATGCCGCCGCCGCATCACCAAACGCCACAATACATCGCGGGCGGATACGCTTAAGTTGCTCAATAAAAATCAACGACAATGCAGAGGCCGGATCCTTGCCAGTACGAGGCTCATGCGCCGCATCATACAGCAACAAAGGCAAGCGCTGAACCTCATGCCGCTGCAATGCCAATGCACTCAACATCGCCTCAAAAAGTCTATCCGCATCAACTGAGACAGCCTCTGCTTGATGATAACTTGAGGTAATAGGTAATTGCTCAATAAATAGCCAATCCGCCTTAGGCTCCAGCGCTTCGGTTGAAAAAATTGCCGCTCGGCTCGCTTCGCTAAGGGCACTACCATAGCACTCCGCCGCATAGGACACGAGCGCTTGCCAAGATAGCTCGTGCAAACTAAGCGCAGCGCTGGATACAGCAGCTTGTGCTTGCGCTGCTCTCTCTGATGCTGTCCTGGCTGAAGCTACGGCTGGGGTAGCCACTATTGGTGAGGCGCTTGCAGTCACGGTTGAGGTTGGTTTTGCCACCTCCGGTAGGCGATGTCGTGCTTGTTGCAACATTTTGCGTGCCGTTTCAGCAGCCGCTTGCGCCGATTCAGTGCTTGCCGCCTCCGCTGCTTGCGTCGCCACCTGTACTGTATCTACGCCTACATCCACTGCCGCTAGCGCCAGTGCGGATGACTTGGGCACAGACTGTGTTGGCACCCTTTGTAAATTAGGCGCTAAACTCCTGCCCCACAGATAATTAATGCCTAACTCTGTCAGTAGTTGCTGCTGTATCGGATTTAAACTATCAGCAATCATGGCGCAGCCTTATCCAATGGTTCAGTGCTCGCGATCAATTCAAGGGCGTCAAGTGTAGCATCCTCCGGACTAAGCTGCTTTTCCAGCACAATGGCATCCTCACTGCTACCACTAACTTCACGATAATAGCCCTTGCGCTTGCCAATCACCGCATAACGATGTCTTAAATAAAAACGCTGGGCTTGCAGATTTGAGTCACGCACCTCTAAAATTTGCTTATCCAGGCCATTCGCTAAGGCATTTTGCTCCAAGGTCTTTAATAAAAAACTACCTAAACCCACACCTTGCAGGGACGGTTCCACAGCAATTAAAAGCACATGCGCCACATCCGGTGCTAACATTTGAATGGCAAAGCCAACAATCCGTTGTGATGCATCCGCTTGCTCAGCACTCGTCTTCTTTTGCTCAATCACCCAGGCAGGATAAGCCGCACGAAGACTATCTTTAAAATTACCCCGGGTCCAAGGGTAGTCCTGTACCGTCTGCTCAATCAACAAGGCAGCGGCAATATCCTCCTCACGCATCGGTCGCAGCTGATAGTGCTCATGCGCTAGCTGAAATGCTCTGTGAGCTGCAGACGGCTTGACATCAAGCTCATCCGCAGGAGGTGATTGAGTAGCCTCCGGCAATGCGGCGGAGGGATTACCAATTAGGCCGGCGGCACGTTCTTTCTCAGTAAAGGCGACTTTATCGCGCAAATAAATAGGGGCTGCTAAATGTGCTTCAATCGCCTCTCCACGCTGCCATTTTTTAACTGCTAATTGAGCAATTACCCCAGCACTAGGCCACTCCGTCACTTGATCAGGTAGCACCGTAAAATCAAAGCTTTTCTGCTCAAAACTCCTTGCCAACTCCTCAGCATAGACCGCCAGTGCATTACCACAGAAAAACAAACGACGCTCATCATACATCCGCTGCCCATCCAACCACATCAACACATCATTAATAGCAATAAGACTAGGCTTTTGCACCAACTTGAGATCGAAGGTACCCTGCTCACGGTCAGCCACCGGCCTTAATTGATAGATCGCCATATACGCTTCACTCATGCGCGCGTCTAAAAGTGTAACAACATAATCAACATTCACACTTTTTTTATTGTCCGCCGTGTCTTGTTTAGTGCAAGCTATCTGCTTAGTCGCTAATAAATAATCTAGCGCCAACTGGGCGGTGGCACGCAAGGAATCAATCGGAATCAGTGGCAAATCCAAACCCAATGCCATCCCCTGCGCCAAGCCACACGCAATGCGCAGACCAGTAAAAGCACCGGGCCCCTGATTAAAAGCCACGGCCGCGAGCTCCGCTTTTGTAATCGCCGCCTCAGCCAATAAGCTATCAAGCAAGGGTAAGAGTTGCTCGGCATGATCCAATGAGCCCGAACGATTATAAGCCAGCCACTCACGGGCTACCTTATAAACGCTTAGACCCTCTGAGTTAAGCTGGGGATGCACTTCTACGATGGCCACACTGGATTCGGAGGCGGCGCTTTCGATGGCTAAGAGATACTTTTTCATGATGCTATTTTACTGAAAAATCACGGCTTCAGCGCAAGAACTCGCTTGCATCTTGCAACGCTTTGTTTCATCTAAGTTTTGCTTAACATTAGACACTAATCCAAGTCGTGATTTACAATTAGGCTTAACGTATTTTATTTTAACTATTTACTGTTTTATCAGCCGATTTTTAAATTGATGCCCTAGTTTTAAGCGTCGATCTGCTCGGTAAGGCAGTCACTAGCTGATTAAATTTTAATCGATTATTCCCTTGAATTTTTATAAAGATAAACAGATGAATACTCAAACTACTTCCCCTCGCAAAATCCTCGTTGTTGATGATGATGCCCGTCTACGCGATCTTTTACGTCGTTATTTAACCGAACAGGGTTTTAATGTATTTGTCGCCGAAGATGGCAAGGAAATGACAAAATACTGGCAGCGTGAGCGTTTTGATCTATTGATCTTAGACCTGATGCTACCCGGGGAAGACGGCCTATCCATCTGTCGTCGCTTACGCGGTGCTGGCGATCAGACGCCAATTATTATGTTAACTGCCAAATCTGAGGAAATTGACCGTATTCTCGGTTTAGAGATGGGTGCCGACGACTACCTACCTAAGCCTTTTAATCCGCGCGAGTTATTGGCGCGTCTAAATGCCGTTTTACGCCGTCGTGCTGCCGATGAGCATCCTGGTGCCCCAAGCCAGACTAACGAATCCATTGATTTCGGTCCTTATACGCTTAACCTATCAAATCGCACCTTATACAAAGGTGATGAAGTGATACCTATCACCACCGGTGAGTTCTCTGTGCTTAAGGTCTTTGCCCGTCACCCACGGGAGCCCTTATCGCGTGATAAGTTAATGGAGTTAGCGCGCGGTCGTGAGTATGAGGCGTTTGATCGCAGCTTAGATGTGCAAATCTCCAGATTACGTAAATTACTTGAGCCTAATCCGGCCAAGCCTGTTTATATCCAGACCGTTTGGGGCTTAGGCTACGTCTTTATCCCGGATGGTGGCGATGTCAGTACTGAGAAGTAATACCCTAAAGGATGCATCCACGGAGCCGCTTCAAACTGAAGCGGCTTCTCCGTCCAAAACGCCTAAAGCAAGCAAGCCCCACATCAGTAGACCGCAACTGCGCTTAGGTCTTTTTGGTCGTGCCTTTTTGATCATCACGGCCTTTATGATTTTAAGTCTCTCGGTGTGGGGCATGGTGATTGTTAATGCGCTCGAAGAGCACCGTGCTGACCAACTCGCGGAACGGGCGGCCAGCGCCTTAAATATTGCCCAAAAATCCATTCAATACGCCGCCAAAGAAAATCGTTCAGCCCTCACTATCCAGTTAGCCACACCGGGTGACACGCAAGTCTTCCCACGTGAACCAGGCGACCCCTATACCCCCTTTGGCGAGTCACGTTTTGAGAGTTTACTCAAAGGTCGCTTATCGCAACTAATTCATACGCCCGACTTAATTATTGCCTCTGAACTCAGTGGTGAACAGGGCCTTTGGATAGGCTTTAGGGTAGAGGATGAGCTTTACTGGCTACTGGTTAAGTATCGACAGGAGCTTTTGCCAAACTTACTCAATGAAGGGCTGAGCTGGTTATTCATCACCCTAGGTATTGCCCTATTCGGTGCTGCCTTATCTGTTCGTATGCTGACAAAGCCACTCAAGCAATTAGCTAATGCCAGTAAAAAGGTGGCTCGCGGTGAAAATATAACCGCCTTAGCAACCGATTCCGGTCCGACAGAAATTGTTGAACTCTTTAGTGCGTTTAATCAGATGGCGGTGGATTTACGAGCTGCTGAATCTGACCGCGAGGTGATGTTGGCAGGCATTTCACATGACCTACGCACGCCCCTAGCCCGCATGCGTCTTGAGTTAGAATTAAGTGGCCTAGATGATGAGGCACGCAGCGGCATTGATGGCGACATGGATCAGATTGAACATTGTATCGATCAACTACTTGAGTACGCACGCCCAACCGGTGAGTCACCCAAAGAGGCGATCAATATCTCGCAACCCATTCTTGAACTATGTGAGCGCGATCAAGTGTATACCGAATCCCGAGACGGCACTTTGACCTACGAAATCACACCAAATATCTATGCCAATATTAAAGAGATCAATCTTATTCGCGTGGTTGGCAACCTCATCGAAAACGCTCGCCGCTACGGTCGTTCTGACAATGGTGAGCTGAACATCAGCGTCAAGCTATATCCCAAGGGACAGAGTATATTGATTGATGTGGCGGACCAGGGAGTAGGTGTCAACCCCAAAGAAATTGCCCGTCTGATGCGCCCCTTCGCTCGCGGCAATACGGCACGTAGTAATGTGAATGGTGCCGGTTTAGGTCTTGCTATCTGTAAACGCCTCCTGCAATCCGCTGGTGGTACCATCAGTTTATTACAAAATGAACCCCATGGACTCTTATGTAGAATAGAGTTACCTAAACCTAGCCATAGAAATATACTATTAGACAAAAATAGTTAATAGTGTATAATTATAACTATCAGGTCAAGCAATAGTGTTTCTTGACTGCGATGACAGCAGTATTCTTAAACCTATTTATTAAGAGGATTTTATTTATGAAAACGATTGGTGAAAAATTAGAAGCATTTAAAGTTGTTGGTGTTAAGCCAGGTTTTAACAATCACGAGGAAAATGGCGTATCAGCTTTTGAAGAGATCACTGAGAGCTCATTCCCTGGCAAATGGAAAGTTATCTATTTCTACCCTAAGGATTTTACCTTTGTTTGCCCTACTGAAATCGTAGGTTTTAACAACATCGCTTCTGACTTTGAAGACCGTGATGCGGTATTGATGGGCGGTTCTGTGGATAACGAGTTTTGTAAATTAGCATGGCGCCGTGAGCACCCTGATTTAAACAAATTAGGTCACTATCAGTTCGCTGATACGGTTGGTTCTTTAATCGACCAATTAGGTATCCGTGACCCTGAAAATGGTGTTGCTTACCGTGCTACTTTCATCGTTGACCCTGACAACACCATCCAGCACGTTTCAGTTAACAACTTAAACGTTGGTCGTAACCCTGAAGAGGTTTTACGTATCCTAGACGGTTTACAAACTGACGAACTATGTGCGTGCAACCGTCAAGCCGGTGGCGACACGCTATAATCGCCTCGTCTTTGCACCATAGCGACTGAGTTTCTCAGTCGCTCTACTAAACCTAGCACCCCTTGATAGCGAGCCTAGGCTCCAAGATTTTGTGGGTGCTTTTTATTGCCCAAAAACTGAGGGTTTCAGGTACTTTTACTTAGAGCCTGAACTATCAAAGACAATTGATTGGAGATCAAAATGGAATTCTTAAATACGATTAAAAAAGCTATCCCTGATTTTGCTAAAGACATTCGTTTAAATATTGACGGTACCATTGCCCGCTCTTCCTTAAAACCAGAAGATGCCCTGGGTGTTGCTTTGGCTAGTGCCTATGCAGCAAAAAGCAAGTTCTTGGTTGAACAATTTAAACAAGGGCTTAGTGAAGAAGATGCCAATGCTGCCTTAACGGCTGCTGCCCTGATGGCGATGAATAATGTCTATTATCCTTACGGTGAAATGGCCGGCGATCAACAATTACAATCCTTGCCTGCCAAACTACGCATGAATGCCTATGCCACACACGGCGGTATTGATAAAGTACGCTTTGAGGTTTTTGCCTTGGCTGCCTCAATTATCGGTAAATGTCATTTCTGCGTCGCTTCACACTACAAAATTGCCAAAGAAGCCGGTTGGACCACGGAGCAAATGCAAGACATTGGTCGTATTGCTGCGGTGGTTAATGCAGCAGCAATGGCGATTGAAGTCAGTGCTGAATAAACCCTAGTCACAGCCATAACTCGTTCGTCGAGCATGCTCCGAGTATTTAATCTACTCGGAGCATTTTTTGTCTGCTATGCAAGAAGCGCGAGCCTTTCTGGTATAGGCTTAAGGTGCCATTAACAGCACCACGCAATTGGCTGCGATCCCCTCTTCTCTGCCAATATGACCTAGTTTTTCATTGGTCTTGCCTTTGATATTGACACAATCTTCTGCAATCTCGAGATCGGCAGCGATATTCGCCACCATGGCCGCTGCGTGTGGCTTGATCTTTGGTGCTTGTGCATGAATCGTCGCATCCACATTGACCACGCGCCAACCGGCTGCCTTAACCTGCGCATAGGCTGCACGTAATAACACCCGACTATCCGCATCCTTAAACTGCGGGTCAGTATCCGGAAACAAACGTCCAATATCGCCTAAACCAGCGGCCCCTAAAATAGCATCGGTAATCGCATGTAATAAGGCATCGGCATCCGAGTGACCCATTAAACCCTTAGTATGTTCAATAGTCACACCGCCCAAAATCAAGGGACGCCCCTCCACCAATGCATGTACATCAAAACCTTGTCCAATACGAATCTTCACTACTTACTCCAAATCCTGTGTTAAATACTGCGCCATCAAATGGAAATCCTGAGGCCACGTTATTTTAAAATTTTCGGCGTGACCACGAACCAATAACGGTTGCTGACCGACATACTCCATGGCACTCGCTTCATCCGTAATCTCCGCTGACTCCGTTAAAGCACGTTGCAAAGCCTCTTTTAATTCAATCGCCTTAAATAGTTGCGGTGTTTGGGCTAGCCAAAGACCGTCACGCGGCACCGTTTCCTGAATCCGAGCAATCGCATCAGCCGCCTTAGCCTCAGTCGCAAGCATACGCTTTACCGTGTCCGGTACTGGTAAGGCTAAAATACCACCACACTGTTGCGCTAAGCAGGTATCAATGAGTGCCGTCAAAGCCGCTGTGGCTAAGCCCGGACGTGCGGCATCATGTACCAACACCCAGTCCTCCTGGCTTAGTCCCCGGGTCTCTTCAATAGCCAATAGGGTCTGTAACACAGTTTGCGCCCGACTCTCACCCCCACTACGGTGAATACTCACCTGCGTACCGAGCTGTGCAGCTTCCGCCTCAATCAAAGGATCTGCTGGGGCCACACCAATATGCACGCCTTCAACCCGCGGATCGCTTAATAAAGCCTCCACGGAATGTTGTAGCAACGATTTACCGACAATCTTACGGTACTGCTTGGGCGTGCGATGTTGCTCATCGATAGCGCGCTCACCCACACCGCCAGCTGGAATTAATGCGATTAAGCTCATTTTTTACTCTTTTATGCGACCTCACAACTAAAACAGCTAACATCATACAACAAGCGACAGCATGATGAGCTCTGTACTAAAATATAAGCCTCGCTTTTTTAAAAGCATTGAACGCCCTCCTGCTATTTTTTTAGATAGAGAGCGTAATCCACTCACCCAAGAAATTTTCATCGCTTATAAACACACCACAGTATGTCTGCAACTTCGGATCGCCCCTCACAGCTAGAACAATCCATTGAATCCCTTTTAAAGCAATTAAAAGTAGGCCAACGCTATGTCGCACCTCGCCCTGCCGGTTCAGGCGACGCCTACTTCTTGAGCTTAATGGCTCAACAAAGCGAGCACACCATTGTCGTCTTCTGCGCCGATCCACTTCAGGCCAAACGCCTTGTCAATGAAGTCAAGGTATTTAATCCAAGTTTAAACTGTTTACACTTCCCCGATTGGGAAACCTTGCCTTATGATGCTTTTTCCCCGCATCAGGATCTGATTTCTGAGCGCCTGCTGGCACTCCATGCCTTAGGTCAACATGAGGTGGATATTTTGGTGGTGCCGGTCACCACCGCCCTAGCGTGTTTAGCGCCCGTATCATTTATTGCCGCCTATACTTTTTCTTTTAAAAAGGGGCAACGCCTAAAGGAACAAGCCTTAAAAGAGCAATTGATTTTAGCTAATTACGAGCATGTCGCCCAAGTCACTGCCGCCGGTGAATTTAGTATTCGTGGCAGCTTGATCGATCTATTCCCCATGGGCTCTGCCGTGCCCTACCGTCTCGATTTATTTGATGACGAAATCGATAGTATCCGTGCCTTTGATGTGGATACGCAGCGCAGTCTTTACCCAGTCAATGAAGTGAAACTGCTGCCAGGGCGTGAATTTCCAATGGATGAGAGTGCACGTAACCACTTCCGCGCTAAATTCCGCGAACGCTTTGAAGGCGATCCCTCAAAGGCTATCCCCTACCGCGATATCAGTAATGGCATTGCCTTTGCTGGGGTAGAGTATTATTTGCCACTCTTTTATGCTGAGCCTGCCAAGCTATTCGATTACTTGCCAGAGGGTACAATTTGTCTGACTGTGGGTGAGCTTGAAAGTACCATTCAGTCTTTTCATGAGGATACCCGTAGTCGTTATGAGTTTTTAAAATACGATAGTGAACGACCGATATTAGCGCCAGAGGATTTATACCTGAGTGTTGAGCAGTTCTTTGCTGGTTTGGCCAAGTTTGCTCGCATTCACTGGAACAACGAGGCAGAGCATCCTAGTATCAAACCAAGTCCGGACGTGGCAGTACAATCACGTGCTCAACAGCCCTTTTGTAAGCTAGAGCAATTATTACTGCAAACAGGCACTCGTACCATACTCTGCGCCGATAGCCCTGGACGTCGTGAAACCCTGCTCCAGCTTCTAAGCGAACAGGCGCTCGCACCCGATGCCAAGATTCAGTCACTAGAGCAAATTCGCGCCAACAAAAAGGACTTAGCTCCTTTTTCTTTAGTGGTTGCCCCGCTCTATCAGGGCTTTAGTTTGCCCGAAGAGCACATCGTATTACTGACTGAAGGCGATCTTTATCCCGAAACTGCCGTTTCACGCCTACAACGTCGTCGACAAGAAAGACAGAGCAACGTCGATTTTATGGTGCGTGATCTGGCTGAGTTAACCGCCGGCGACCCGGTCGTGCATGTTAATTATGGGGTTGGCCGTTATCTCGGCTTGGTCAATATGGAAGTGGGTGATGAGGGGCCGGTAGAAATGCTGAAATTAGAATACGCCGATCACAGTGAACTCTACGTACCCGTCTCCCAACTCCATGTCATCTCACGCTATGGTGGTGCCGATCCCGAAAATGCGCCCTTACATACCCTAGGCTCAGGGCAATGGGATCGGGCCAAGAAAAAAGCTGCTATTAAAGTGCGAGATACTGCCGCAGAACTACTTAATCTCTATGCGCACCGTGCCTCCCGTGAAGGGGTGGCCTTTAAATTACCGTTAAGCGACTACCAAGCCTTTGTCGATGGCTTTGGGTTTGAAGAAACCCCGGATCAGGCAGCAGCCATTGAGGCGGTCATTGTGGATTTGACGTCCGACCAACCAATGGATCGATTAGTCTGCGGTGATGTGGGTTTTGGTAAAACCGAGGTGGCCTTACGCGCCGCTTTTATTGCCGTGGCGAACGGCAAACAAGTCGCCTTGTTATGCCCTACCACCCTCTTAGCCGAACAGCATGCACAAACCTTTGCCAACCGCTTTGCTGATTGGCCGGTGACGGTGGCTGAACTATCACGCTTTCGTACGGGTAAGGAAACACAACAGGTATTAGAGAGTCTAGCCAAAGGCACCACGGATATAGTGGTCGGCACGCATAAAATTCTAGCCAAAGGGACGAAATTTAAAAACCTTGGTTTAGTGATTATTGATGAGGAGCACCGCTTCGGTGTACGTCAAAAAGAAGCCTTAAAGGCCTTACGGGCTGAAGTCGATATTCTGACCCTGACGGCGACACCGATTCCACGGACCCTTGGCATGTCACTCGAAGGTGTACGTGATTTTTCAGTAATTGCAACCGCCCCCGAAAAGCGCTTGGCAATTAAAACCTTTGTCCGGCGTGAAGACAATTCGACCATCCGTGAAGCTTGCTTGCGTGAATTAAAACGCGGCGGTCAGGTATACTTTCTACACAATGAAGTCTCCACCATTATGAACCGAGCCGCCCACCTTCAGGAACTCTTGCCCGAAGCACGTATCGGCGTAGCCCATGGTCAAATGTCCGAGCGTGAGCTCGAACAGGTGATGAAAGGCTTCTATCAGCAACGCTACAATATTTTGCTGTGCACCACCATTATTGAAACCGGTATTGATGTACCAAGTGCCAATACAATCATTATTCACCGTGCAGATAAGCTCGGTCTCGCCCAGTTGCACCAATTGCGAGGACGGGTTGGTCGCTCTCACCATCAAGCCTATGCCTACCTACTAACACCGGGCGAAGATGCCATAAGCAGTAACGCGCGTAAGCGATTAGAGGCGATTCAATCAATGGAGGAACTGGGGTCGGGATTCTACCTTGCCATGCATGACTTGGAAATTCGTGGTACGGGTGAAATTCTCGGAGAAGCGCAATCCGGCAATATTCAAGAAATCGGCTTCTCGCTATACACTGAGATGCTGAATAAAGCGATTAAAGCGCTGAAAGATGGCAAAGAACCAAACTATGAATCCCCCTTTGATCAGAGCTGTGAGGTCAGACTACACGCGTCAGCCCTACTACCTAGCGATTATTGTCCTGATGTGAATGCACGTCTATCCATTTATAAGCGCCTGGCACATGCCGCCTCACTGAAAGATTTGCGCAATCTGCAAGAGGAGCTGATCGATCGCTTCGGTAGCTTGCCAGACGAGGTCAAAAACCTACTATCTACCCATCGTCTACGGATACTAGCAGAGCCATTTAGCATTAGCGTGGTGGATATTGGTGATGAGCAAGCCATTATCACCTTTAATCAATCCTCTCAGGTCGATCCGCTCAGCCTGATTGATTTGGTGCAAAAAAATAAGCACATTCATTTTAAAGGACCGGAACGAATTCAGATTGAGCTTAAAGCAGCTTGGAAACTGGAGCAACGCATCCAAGAAATCACATCCATACTGGGTCGCTTGCAGCTAAGCCCGCAAAATGCGGTAGCAAACTAAATAAGAATTACTTACCAGATTAGGCTAGCCAGGCATAATTAATATTCCTTTACTGTGCCTGCGCTAGAATGAGCTATTACTAAACACATCTTATCTTCAAGGAAAGCGTCAATGAGATACTTGGTTTTACAGTCACCGATTTTAGACTCACAGTTGCGTGAACAAATCGCTGCCATTGCAGAAGCCGAGCAAGTGATTCAGGTGCGTAATCATGTTATTCGTTTAAACGGTTTCAATGAATCTCAATTAGCTGAGATTAAGCAATGGTGCACACAACACAAAGTAGATTGGGCCGTGCTGGATCAACTGCGTTCACTAAGCGATATTAAGATCCTCGCCATGGATATGGATTCTACCCTTATCAATATTGAGTGTATTGACGAAATTGCCGGTTGTGCTGGGCGCAAAAAGGAAGTCGCAGAAATCACCGAAGCCACCATGCGTGGTGAAATTAAAAACTTCAGCGAAAGCCTGCTCAAACGAGTGGCCCTACTCGAAGGCACCTCAGCCGATTGCCTGCAAACGATTTATAGCGATATTTTACGCTTAAACCCCGGCGCTGAAAGGCTGATTGAAACAGCACAAAAGCATGGTATTACCACCCTTTTAGTATCCGGTGGCTTTACCTTCTTTACCTCACGCCTGAAAGAGCGACTAAAGCTAGACTACGCCTATGCTAATCAATTGGAAGTACTGGATAATAAACTCAGTGGTCGCGTGTTAGGCGATATTCTGGATGGTGCAGCCAAGAAAAATTACCTCGCTGCGCTAATGGAGCAATTAGGTGCCAGTCCCGAGCAGTGTATTGCCATTGGTGACGGCTCCAATGACCTACCGATGATGTCTCAGGTGCATTATTCCGTGGCTTATATGGCTAAACCTAAGGTACAAGAAGCAGCGCGTTTTAGCATCAATCATAGTGGTTTAGATGCGGTGCTAAACTTCTTTGATAACTGATTGTCTTCAAGCTACTAACAAGTAAAGGGGCTGATATCAAATCCAGCCCCTTTGCTTTGTATGCCTCAACGCCGTGTCTAGCTAACGGCCAGTCACAACTTAATCCTCTGTTGGCGAAGTCTTGTTCTCGTGTTGATCCCTTTCAGCCAATAAGGCTTCTAAGGCAGTAATACGCTGACGGAGCTTTTCTACCATCGCAACCTGTACATCAAACTCCTCACGAGTCACTAGATCCAATCTGGAAAAACCTTGCGCCATAAAGGCTTTGACATTTTTCTCAATATCAGCGGCTGGGCTTTTAGCAATTAAATCCTGAATCCCCTTTTGGAACTCTTCAAAAAATGACTGAGCTTTCATCGTACATCCTTATTTAAAAACCTATCACGTCCATTTTAAATGAAAAAAAGTCCCGAGGCGACTTAACACAACTCGGGACCTAATCTTATCAAAAGAATGCGGACACTATTGCTGTGGTTTTATAGTACCTGCTTGGGAGTCCGTTTCAACTGGTGCTGTAGTAGATTCCTGGGTGCTGTTGCTAATAGCATCTTCCGCTTTTTTGACATTTTCCTGAACCGCATCGCGTACTTTAACGCCGGCTTCCTTAACCTCTTCTAAGGCTTTTTCAGCCTCTGATTGTTGCGCTGCTACTGGCTCAACGGGTTGAGTCTCAATTTTCTTTTCTTTATTTTCCTCTTGCTCTTTAATGACTTGACCCACTAAATCTGGATTATCACTAGGCTTAGGTGCAGACTCCTGTGTATTGTTCATATCCGTTGTGGCAGCAGGTGTCGTCACGCTAGGCTCAATCGGCCCCTTAGGGTCAACGCTTGCATCAACGCCGGTCTCGCCACTAAAGCTTTGACGTACATTTTCAACGGCCTCGTCAGCCTTGTCTTTGGCTTCGGCAGTGGCTTCCTTAATTTTTTCACCGGCTTCAGCTGTTTTTTCTTTGGCTTCGGCGGTTACTTCCTTAATTTTATCGCCCGCTTCAGCTGTTTTTTCACGGGCGCTTTCCATCATATCTTTAGCGCTTTCTTTCGCTGAATCTAAGGCCTCAGCTGTGGACTCTTTGGCCGATTCTAAAGCCTCTGCGGTCGCTTCCTTAGCAGATTCGATTTTTTCTTCAACTTTCTCAGCGGTATCAGACTTCGGTTGCGCTGCTTTATCTGCTTGGTTCATCTCTGTGTCCGGTTTAGTAGCATCGGCCGTAGAGTCTGTCGAGGTGGCAGGTGCGGTCGTGCTTGCAGGTGCTTCAGTGGCTGGTGGTGTCGCTGGTGCTGCTTTATCCTCAGCTTTATCACACGCAGTTAATGCAAAGGCAGATAAAATAGCGGCTAATAAGGTTAATTTCTTGGCTTTCATAACTATCCCCTCTCTAGGATAAATTGTTAGTACAACATTTGATGAACTAATTTTAATGAGGCATGGTATAAGTTCAAACGATTATTGCTATTGCTTATTAATAGCAATATTTATTTACTTTTAAAGTAATGAAAGCTACAATGCATTAACTCATACTAAGCGACGGATATTTTTCGTTGTTATTACACCATTCTTCGCTTATGCCCTAGTTGATAAGCCGATAAATTCCCAATATATATCGTCAACTTAGCGTTAAAATGCTAAGATACAATATAGCCTTAATATATCGCACTATTTTAGTCGGGTATTAGAGAGTAGATTCTTTCTCACGATACGACGCTAATTACTGTAGAACCGTAGCAAAAGCACTAAAATAGGCAGACTGAGATTAAAGCAATACAAACAATTGACAAACGCTTAGCAACTTATTTATACGTCGGTTCTCAATAAAGGTAAAAACTTTGATGCAACACCCTTATGATCCACTAATTATTCGCGGCAAAAAACTACTCCCTATCGTGCAAGGAGGTATGGGTGTGGGTATTTCTGCCAGCAGCCTTTCCAGTGCCGTAGCACGCCAAGGGGCGATTGGAACCATTGCGAGTATTGATTTACGCCATCTTCATCCGGACTTACTTGAAGAGTCTAATCGAGATGCACACAAGGACAAGCACACACGTTTAAATCTTATTGCGCTTGACCGAGAGGTAAAGAAAGCGCTTGAGCTCTCTGAAGGTAAAGGCATGATTGCGGTTAACGTCATGAAGGCGGTAACCGACTATGAGGTTTTAGTGAAACAAGCATGTGAATCCGGTGCAAATGCCATTGTGATGGGCGCTGGTATCCCTACCGACCTACCTGATCTGACGGTAGACCATCCGGATGTGTGCTTATTTCCTATTTTGTCCGAGTCCCGTGGTATTAATATTGTCTTAAAGCGCTGGATGAAGAAAAATCGCTTACCTGATGCCATTGTAATTGAGCACCCTAACCACGCTGGTGGTCACTTAGGTGCCACGCAATTAACCGACCTAGGTAACGATCGCTTTACGTTCAGCCGTGTTATTGAGGAGACTTTAGAAGTTTTCAAAAATCTTGGCTTAGAAAGTGAAAAAATCCCTTTAATTCTTGCGGGCGGCATGGCCAAGGTTAAGAAAATCCACACTGCCCTTAAAACATGGGGCGCTAATGCAGTGCAAATCGGCACGGCCTTTGCGGTCACGCACGAGGGTGATGCCCACGAAAACTTTAAAGAAACCTTGGTAGGCGCTAATCCTGAGGATGTGGTGGAGTTTATTTCAGTGGCCGGCTTACCTGCTCGTGCCGTGATGACCCCTTTCCTACAAAAGTATTTACAAAACGTTGAGCGTTTACAGGGTGCGGCCAAAGCGGATCAACGTCGTTGTCGTAATGATGTGAACTGCTTAAGTGTGTGTGGTCTACGTGACGGTATTTCCAAAATTGGTCAGTTCTGTATCGACGATCGCTTAATTGACGCATTTAACGGTGACTTACGTAAAGGGCTCTTCTTCCGCGGCAAGGATCCCCTACCCTTTGGTCATGAAAGACGCTCGGTCTACGATACCTTGCACTATTTACTAACTGGCAAGGACCCTCAAGGCATCATGGAAGATGTGCACTTAGGCCATAGCTTTAAGGAAGAGTCACTACTAACATCCTAATAGCATAGCCACTAGCGCCATTTAGGTGCTAAGCTCACAGCTCAAAGCCGGAATTTCTTTTAATGGAGATTCCGGTTTTTTATTGCAAAAAAATGCTATGCTTGGTTGCGATCAAATGAATTTTTTTTGATTTGTTGTTTTTATCATACATAATGATGGCTTTTGTAGGTATAAATGTAACAATAATGTAAAAGCTCCATCCAACCCTAGCATAATCCCTCACTTCATGACTAGACTAAATAAAAGGTTTTTTTGTTTGTCAAGTAATTTAAAATTTACTCCTACCTCTCAGCCTCAATTGGGGTTGCGTATTCGCTAGCGTGCATTGGCGCTTTTTTACTTTAGTGTTTAAGCAGTAAATGGCGAGATTTGCTGTGGATAAAATTCGTCTGGAGAATTTTTTATGAATAAGATCTATCGTTCAATTTATAACGAATCGCTTGGTGCTTGGGTTGCTGCACCTGAGTTTACTATCGCAAAGGCTAAGAAAAATAGCAGCAACGTAGGCTCTGGACTGAAAATGCAATTTAGTTTTGCCGTCACCACCTTAGCCGCAGGTATTGCCTTGGCATGGGGCGCTCAAGTAGTGGCGGCTCCTTTAAACATCATCTTAACGGGTGATGATGCTACTAAAGAATGCTCTTACTTGATTGATGGTGAGGTAGGCAAGAACTGTAAAACGAAGTTTGAATCCACTCCCCCTGGTAACAATAGCATCACCATCGGTAATGGCGCCGAAGCGTTAGCTAAAGGCAGCATTAGCATTGGTAAAAAGGCAACTGTTGCTACCGATGCTTTTGAAGCAATCGTTATCGGTGAAGAAGCCCAAGCCAAAGCAAGACGAACTGTGGCGATTGGCTACCAAGCCCAAACCCATACCGTAGGAGCAGTGGCGATTGGTTCTGAATCTCAAGCTAAGGGTCAGGATGCTGTCAGCCTTGGTAAGGATGCCGGCAAGGGTTCCGAGGGTGTACGCTTTACTAGCATTGGTGGTCTCAGCGGTCAAAATTCATTTGGCGATCATAATATTGTCATCGGCTCCAAGGCAGGCAATAACATCGGTACGCAGGATAATCCTTCGCCACAGAATATCTACATTGGCTTAAATGCTGGTAATAATTCCAAGGCGTCTGCCACAGGCTTTCCGGGTTACATCAAAGCAAAAGGCCATAATATTGGTATTGGTAATGATGCAGGTCTTGGTGTTACGGGTGATTTAAACGTAGGAATTGGACAGCTAGCGGGTAAACAAACAAAGGGTAGTGCCAATACTGCCATGGGGGCACTGTCTGGCTTGCAAGTAAAAGGCAGCCGAAATGTTGCTATTGGTGCTTTTGCCGGTGGTCAAGTATATGGGGATTTTAATATTGCCATAGGTGATAGTGCTGGCGCTGGCTTGCTTAGCTCTGATCAAAAGCGTATCAAACGTAGTACAAGCATTGGCCGCTCTGCAAAAGCTTTTGCTCATGATGCCATTGCCTTAGGTACAGATGCAAAAGCGGGTATTAAAGATGAAAGCGAAACCAAGAGAGGCGCCATTGCCATTGGTACAGGTGCAGAGGCCACAGCTCGTCAGTCTATAGCACTAGGCTCAGCCTGGAGAGATGATGATAAAATTCTAGAACAAAGACAAACCAAGGCAACGGGTTATAAATCCATCGCTTTTGGTTCTGGTAGTCAATCCCAAGGTTCACAATCCATCGCCATCGGTATTAATGCTGATGCTAAAGACAGCTACTCCCTAGCGATAGGTGATGATGTCAAAGCCGAGAAAGAGGAATCAATTGCGATTGGTCATGGAGCCAGATCAACAGGAGCTATACAGAATGTTGCAATAGGTTCACGTTCAGCGGTAGATGGCCGACTCTCGCTAGCAATAGGTCAAGGTGCAGAGGCCTTGACAACTGAAGGTCGGGCGACAGCGGTAGGTGCTGGTACCAGGGCTTCTAGCCAATTTGCTACAGCGTTCGGGACTTTCTCTGCTGCCACCGCTCATGGCTCTTCTTCCATCGGTCCTTTAAGCACAGCTTCAGCTAATTTCTCTACGGCCTTAGGCTATCGTTCAGAAGTAACAGCATCCGATATTGTGACTGGCGGAAAAACAAAGTTCTCAAACGTCGATGTTAATGAGGGAGCGATTGGCGTAGTTTCAGTTGGCAGAAGCGGTTCAATGTACAAGGGTGCACCCAACACTACTCCCCGTCGTATCATTAATGTACAAGGCGGTATCAATGATACGGATGCTGTTAACGTACTGCAATTACAGACGGTATATGATGAATTAAAAAATCTTTACAATAGTGGTGGTAATGGCGGCACTGGTAATGCCGGTGGCCAATTTGGTCTAAGCGATGAGAACAACAAGGAGTTCAAGCAAGATCTCGACACAACAGCCCAAATTGTTGGCGCCGGTGGTATCACCACCACAGTGATTGATACGGCTGATGGTAAAAAAGCCTTAGAAGTGGGCTTTTCTAACGATATACTTATTGGCGGTCCGGGTAAAGATGGTAAAGACGGCAAGGACGGCAGCATCGGGGTTAAAGGTGCGGACGGTAAGTCTGGTGTCGCTATTAACGGCAAGGACGGTTCCATCGGTTTAACTGGTCCAGCCGGTGCGGATGGTAAGAGTCCAGAAGCAGTTATCCGTGTCAAAGATGGCAAGCCAGGTATTAACGGCAAGGATGGTGAAACCATGACACGCATTGTGTACACCACCCCAGATGGTAAGGAGCAACAAGTAGCCACCTTAAGTGATGGCTTAAAATTCGCAGGCAACGATGGTCTTGTTGCTCGTGAACTAGGTCAAACCCTAAATATCGTAGGGGGTGCTGCTCGTGCTGATTCGACATATTCCACCATCAATGTGACCACGGTAGCCTCTGGCGATAAACTTGAGATTCAGATGGCGGACTCACCAAAATTTTCTGGTGAAGTACAGGCTGAGGGTGGTATCAGTATCACGGATCACCTGACAGTCAATCCTGGCACCACAGTGAATATGGGCGGTAACCGTATCACTAACGTAGGACCAGCCAAAGAGGATAGCGATGCCGCCACCCTGGGTCAGGTTAAGGAGTTGACGAGAAACCTTAGCAATGGCTACAACGCTTTACAACGCAATATCGAAAAAGTTCGTCGTGATTCAAACGCTGGTACAGCCGCAGCCATTGCCGTGGCTGGTCTGGGTCAACCGTACCAACCAGGCCAAAATATGGTCTCTTTAGGTAGCGGTGTTTGGCGCGGTGAAACGGGTTATGCACTTGGCGTATCCACCATTTCAGATAATGGTAAGTGGCTCTTAAAAGGTGCCGTCACCGGCTCTGGTCGTGGTGGTGTTGGCGGTAGTGCCAGTATCAACTACGCTTGGTAATCGCTACTTAAGCACGATCCATTCATTGGCTCAACATTAAAGCCCGGTGTCTCCATAAGACGCCGGGCCTCATTGATTAACTACACTACCGCCAAGACCGTATTACATAACAGAGCATTACACAATAAAGCCATGCGCATCCAGCTCAAGCCGTGGGTGTTGCTTCAAGCTGCGCGTAACTCGCTGACGCGTCTGCGCAATATGACTTTGGCGAATAATATGCTTCACCTCAGGGATTTGCTTAGGGCTCATGGAAAATTCCTTTAAGCCTAAACCAAGTAATAAGCGCGTATACAAACTATCGCCTGCCATTTCACCACAAATCGACACCGACTTATTCATACTCAGACCAGTATCAATGACGTGTGCAATCATCCGCACCACAGCCGGATGTAAGGGATCAAATAAATGCGCCACATCACTATCAATGCGATCAATTGCCAACATATATTGGATTAAATCATTGGTCCCAATAGAAACAAAGTCCACCTCAGCCAAGATTAAATCCACCACATAGGCCACTGCTGGTATTTCTATCATCACGCCTAGCTCATAGTCCTCGCTAAAGTCCTTACCCTCAACCCTTAAACGATGAGCAGCCTCTTGCAATGAATTTTTAACAGCGACTATTTCCTGATGATTAGCAATCATAGGAATTAAAATCTTAAGATGACCATGCCTTGCAGCACGCAGTAAGGCCTTGAGCTGACTCAAAAACATCTCCGGCTGCGCTAAGCAATAACGCACCGCGCGTAGCCCCAAGGCTGGATTCACCGCAGAGGAAAACTCACCTTGCATATTTTTATCGTAGCCTAAATCCAAGGTACGAATGGTCACTGGCTTAGTCTGCATTTGGATTAAAACAGAGGCATAGGCCTCATATTGCTCATCCTCTGAGGGCAGGCCCTCACGATTACCCATAAAAAGAAATTCGGTACGATATAAACCAATACCCTGACCACCCTGAGCCAATACCTCACCTGCTTCTTCCGGATTTTCAATATTACCGAGAATGGTGATGCTTTGCTCATCAAGACTCATGGCAGGCAATAAGCGATTTTCCCAAAGCTGTGAACGATCCTCTAGTAGACGCTCTTCTTTAGCCTGATAAAAACGTAAAACCTCGGCTGAGGGATTAACAACAATATCACCACTTTCACCATCAATCACAATTAAATCATGATCATGAATGAGATGACGCGCATTGGTCGCACCACAGACCGCTGGTACACCCATACTTCTCGCCACAATGGCCGTGTGTGAGGTAGGTCCCCCAATATCGGTAATAAAGCCAGCAAAGTGTGCAGCACGCAGTTTAACCATCTCAGCAGGGGTAATATCACGCGCCACTACAATCGTGGAAACCCCTTCGGAAATTTTGGACACCAGATCCATGGGCTTATTACCACCACCCTGCAACTCATTGATAACTAACTCAATGACTTGTCGAATATCTAAGGCCCGTTCACGTAAATAGGCGTCATCCATCGCCTCAAATTGATGCGCTAAATGCTGCCCCTGAGCACTCAACGCCCATTCGGCATTATAGGCATTGTCACGAATTAAGACTTTACACTCTTTCGCCAGCATCGGATCACTGACTAATAAACTATGCACATTCAATAAGGGAGCAAGCTCCTTTGGCGCGTCCTGAGGAAGTTCACGCTGTAACTGCTCCAGTTCATCATAAACCGCTTGAATGGCACGATCGAGACGCTCACATTCGGCATCTAACTGAGTGGCATTAAGATAGTAATGGGGAATTTCTAAATCGCTCTCATCCACGATAATGGCGCGACCAATCACAACCCCTTTGGAGACACCCTTTCCTTTAAGCAATAGCGTCGCTTTGCCTGTGGCCAAACTCTCCATTAAAACTCCTGCACGATGCTTTTAACTACCATAGGACTATTCACCTTCGCCGAATTTATCATCAAATAGCTGCTTAATCGCGCTCACAGCAGTCTCAGCATCCTCACCTTCGACCTCTAGCGTGATGGTCACGCCCTTACCCGCTGCTAACATCATCACTCCCATAATGCTTTTAGCATTCACTCGTAGCTCGCCACGACGAATAAAAACCTCACTATTAAAGCTCGATGCCAATTGCGTCAATTTAGCCGCGGCTCTGGCGTGTAATCCTAATTTATTACTAATAACAATATCAACTGTCTGCATAGTTACGATTCGCTTGTGAAAATCAATTAATCGGCTCTGGCCTCAACCAAACTACGAATACTCTTAATACCACCCTCAATCACCTTTTGCGTAAGTTCGGGCAACGCATGTGCCCGATAGGCAATCGCTGATAGGACCATGCCGGCATTTACCCCCCCGAGTAACTCAGTGGGTACTGCATGCTCATTTAACTTACTAGCAATCCGCACGGCGATATTAGCTGGTGTGGCACCGCATAAATCAGTCAAAATCAAGACCTTGCGCACATCCATATCATAAAGCGCATCAAAAATCAGCTCACTGACGGCATCTGGGCAGCAATTTGCCTGAATATCAAAAGGATAAATATCTGTGGTTTCAGGAAATACATGCAAAGCCACATCCATCAAGGCCGATGCCATGGGCTCATGGGCAACGATCGCAATACGAACCATAAGATACCTCTTAGGATGATAGGACTTGTTCCAATTGCTCGGCAAAATGATTGCCCACGTGGAAATCTGTCTGCTCCGTAATTTCAACAAAACACGTTGGACTAGTAACATTAATCTCCGTGATATGCTTACCGATCACATCTAGACCGATCAGGAATAAACCCCGACCATGCAGACGTTTAGCCACATCCTTGGCCATGGCCCTATCATGCTCACTTATCGGTTGCGCCACACCACGTCCACCGGCTGCTAAATTACCGCGATGCTCGCCAGCTTTGGGAATACGTGCCAACACATAGGGAATCGGCTCCCCGTTAATAATAAGAATACGCTTATCACCCTCGCTAATGGCAGGAATAAATTGCTGCGCCATAATGCTCTGCGCGCCATTAACAGTCAGCATTTCGATCATCGTACTAAAATTACCGTCATTTGGCTTGACTCGGAAAATACCGCTCCCGCCCATGCCATCCAAGGGCTTAATCACGATATCCTGATGCTCATCATAAAAAGCACGTAAACGATCCATCGAGCGACTCACTAGGGTCGCTGCGGTGTACTCTGGAAATTCAGCAATTGCTAACTTCTCGGGATGATTACGCAAAGCCGAACCGCTATTGAAAATACGTGCTCCCTGCGCTGCCGCCAAATCAAAAAGATGCGTACTATATAAATACTCTAAATCAAAAGGCGGATCCTTACGCATTAAGACAGCATCAAACTGAGCCAGCTCAGCTTCTACCCTTGAGCCGCTAAGACGCCACCAATGTGCTTGATGCAAATCTGCATCCGCAGGAATCTCTATGCCTTGGGCTGAGGTCAAGACCTTACCATTAAGTAGGTATAAATCACCTTGTAAACAATAGCTTAGCTGATGACCACGCGCCAATAACGCCCGCATCATGGCAACAGAACTGTCTTTATAAGCGCTTAATTTCTCAATCGGGTCAATAATAAATAAAATATGCACAATTCGTCCTCAAATCGCTTATAAAAGCGGATAGCAAAAAATAAGCCTTAGTCCCTAACAAAATACGTAGGGACTAGGGCTAATCGCATAAAATCGCTTGTGACAAGATAGCTTAATGTCGGCAGCATTAAAGCTAAACGCTAAACTACTTCTTAGCGCCACCTGGGCTTAGGATCATCACCATCTGACGCCCTTCTAATTTGGGCATCGATTCTGGTGTACCAAGATCAACCACCTCATCACGCACTCGGTGCAACATTTGTAAACCCAGCTCCTGATGCGCCATCTCGCGGCCACGGAAGCGAAGGCTTACTTTGACCTTATCACCATCTGTTAAGAAACGTTTGACATTACGTAATTTAACCTGAAAGTCGCCCTCATCCGTTGCCGGACGGAACTTAACCTCTTTGAGTTGAATTACTTTCTGCTTGGCGCGGGCTTCTTGTTGACGCTTTTGTTCTTGATAACGGAACTTACCATAGTCCATCAGACGACAAACGGGGGGCTTAGCATTTGGTGAAATTTCCACTAAATCTAAACCGACCTCTTCGGCCTGGCGCAATGCCTCTTGAATCTTAACAATGCCTAACTGCTCACCTTCAACGTCAATTAAACGAACCTCAGGGGCACGAATATCCGTATTGGTGCGGTGTTGTTTATCAGTTGCGATATTAATATCTCCTAATACGTTATTAATTAAACTAGCTGCTTTAAACGGTCACATCACGCTTTAAAGCAATATCATCAGCTAATCGCTGAATAAAATCTTCGACCGGCATCACACCTAAATTGTGGTTACCGCGGGCACGTACAGAGACGGTACCCTCGTCTCGTTCTTTTTCCCCTACCACTAAAATATAAGGGATTTTTTGCATGGCATTTTCACGCACTTTTTTGTTGATTTTCTCGTTACGAATATCCGCCGAGGCACGGAAACCCATGTCCTTGAGACGTGCTACCACTGCCATGGCATAGTCATCGTACTGACCTGAAATGGTACAGACCCGAACATGCTCAGGGGCCAACCACGGTGGCATGGCACCGGCATAATGCTCAATCAACATCCCAATAAAGCGCTCTAAAGAACCTAGGATAGCACGGTGTAGCATCACCGGGGTCTGGCGCGTATCATCGGCAGCCACAAACTCCGCACCCAAACGCTTAGGCATGGAGAAGTCTACCTGAATTGTACCGCACTGCCAGTGACGACCGATAGCATCTCTCAGTGTATACTCAATCTTAGGACCGTAGAAAGCGCCCTCACCCGGTGAAATTTCAAACTCACAACCGGATTTCTTTAAACTCTCCATCAAGGCCGCTTCGGACTTATCCCATACCTCATCGCTACCAATACGCTTTTCAGGTCGTGTTGCTACCTTAAATAATACCTCGGTAAAGCCAAAATCACGGTAAACCTGCTGCAGCAATTCGGTAAACTTAGCACATTCCTCCTGCAACTGCTCCTCAGTACAGAAAATATGCCCGTCATCCTGGGTAAAGCCGCGCACCCGCATCAAACCGTGCAGTGAGCCAGAGGGCTCATTACGGTGACATTGACCGAACTCACCATAGCGAATCGGTAACTCACGATAGGAGTGTAAGCCTGAATTAAAAATCTGCACATGGCCCGGACAGTTCATCGGCTTTAATCCGTAGACACGGTTCTCCGACTCGGTGGTGAACATATTATCCTGATAGTTGTCCCAGTGACCAGTCTTTTTCCACAGTGAGACATCAAGAATCTGCGGTGCCTTCACCTCTTGGTAGCCATTATCCACGTAAACACGACGCATGTACTGCTCGACCTGCTGCCAGATTTGCCAACCCTTGGCGTGCCAGAAAATCAGTCCTGGCGCCTCGTCTTGGAAGTGGAATAAGTCCAACTCACGGCCTAATTTACGATGATCGCGCTTTTCGGCCTCTTCAAGCATTTGCAAGTAATTATCCTGATCCTGCTTCGTCGCCCAGGCGGTACCATAAATGCGCTGTAACATCTCGTTATTCGAGTCACCACGCCAGTAAGCGCCAGCCACCTTCATCAACTTAAAGACTTTGAGCTTACCAGTTGAAGGTACGTGCGGACCACGACATAAGTCGATAAACTCACCCTCACGGTATAAAGAAATCGGCTCATCGCTAGGAATCGAAGCAATAATCTCAGCCTTATAGTCCTCACCGATGCTCTTAAAAAAACTTACCGCCTCTTGGCGATCCCAAAGCTCACGCGTCACCACCTCATCCTTGGTAGCGAGCTCGTGCATTTTCTTTTCAATCTTTGCTAGATCCTCAGGCGTAAAAGGACGCTCATAAGCAAAATCATAATAGAAGCCATTATCAATGACGGGACCAATGGTCACCTGTGCTTCAGGATAGAGCTCTTGTACTGCATAGGCCATCAAATGCGCAGTCGAGTGACGGATAATGTCCAAACCCTCTGCATCCTTGGCCGTAATAATCGATAAGGCCACATCCTCGTCGATCACATAACTGGTATCAACTAAACGGCCTTCGCTCTCCGTCTTGCTCGTCTGCTGCTCAGCGCTAGGGGTAATTTTACCGGCCAAGGCGGCCTTGGCTAGACCAGAGCCGATAGAGGCAGCGACCTCATGCACAGTAACGGGTTGCTCAAACTGTTTGATAGAACCGTCGGGTAAGCTTATATGAATCATTATGAACCTTAAAACACAAAAACGCGAACACAAAGGATCCGCGCCGCAAAGAAAAAGGATCTTCGCACAAATTAGCACTCGCTATTTTAACACTTAAACTAGAGAATTTTAAACCTAAAGGCTGTTAATACGCTATTTTCCTTAGTCCAGCACTGTGCTGCGGGAACGCGTGATTTAGCGATTGAATGCGACGAGTATGCTAAAATCCAACTATAATTCAATCGATTAGCCGGCTCTGCATGCCGGCGATTTTTTACTTAATGCATGATGAAAAAATCGCTATCCACCCTTGTCTTACTCGGCATCTCAGCCTTAATTATTCTTTTTATTTTAAGCTCTTTTTATAGGGTTCTGAATCGCGCCCCTAAATACAATCAAGAGCCTGCAATCGAAACCACCGTTGAGCAAGCAAACGCTCCTAGTGCAGCAGCGGATGACACTAGCCCAGCTGAAGCCGATGAAGCCGCAGCAGAAAACCCGATGAACAGCCTCGTCACTGCGCCTGCAAGTGCAGAGCAAGCTGAGGAAGCAGCAGAGCAAGAAACGAGCGATGATGAGGCCGAGCTCATGGGCACACCAGGTCAGTTAATTCATGACAACCCACATTTGCAAAATGCCGTGCCCCCAGTACCACAAGCACCACCTAGCCCACAAGGCTCGCCAGTAGTGACCGCACCCAATGAGCAATCCTACTCGGATACTGGTGATAGCGGCCAGCAAGGTAGCTTCCCACAACCGATTATCGTTGAGCCAACATTCCCTGACCGGGATAGCGGCGGCTCAACTAGCTTTCCGGCACCTGTCAGCCCTAATAACCAAGCAGCGATTTCCGATTTAACCCGCCCTGCCCCGGCACCTAGCGTGGCACCAACGGGCAATCGCTCCTTTCCAGCGCCGATTATTAACAACAATACCAGCGGTAGCTCGAATATCCGCAGCTCTAGCAGCTTCCCTGCCCCACAATAACTCTGCAAAAATTAAAGGTCGAGGAAAATGATTCGCTCGACCTTTTAACCCTATCAGTGAGGCATTAATGCTTTAACTTCGTCTCCGCATCATCTGTCGCACCACTGACCTTAGCACTCGCTGCGGCCTCAGCGGCCAACTGCTCAATCTCCTCATCACTTAAAGGGGTCGGCATATACTCAAGGGCCTCCTCAAGCACCTGATCAATCCACTTAACTGGAATGATCTCTAAACCACTTTTCACATTGTCAGGGATCTCCTGCAGATCCTTAACATTTTCCTGAGGAATCAGCACCTTCTTAATGCCGCCACGCAAGGCTGCCAAGAGCTTTTCCTTAAGACCACCAATGGCTAGTACCTCACCGCGCAAGGTGACCTCACCAGTCATTGCCACATCAGCACGCACCGGGATACCGGAGAGCGCAGAAACCAAGGCGGTAGTAATGGCAATACCAGCGGAAGGACCGTCTTTTGGTGTGGCTCCCTCTGGCACATGGATATGAATATCCTTTTTAGAGAAAATGCCATCCGCAAAACCTAAGCGTTGCGCACGCGCTCTGACCACGGTACGGGCGGCCTGCATGGACTCCTTCATGACATTACCTAAAGAACCGGTATGCTGAATTTGACCCTTGCCATTAACCACAGCAACCTCAATGGTCAGTAAATCACCGCCCACCTCAGTCCAAGCCAAACCAGTGACCTGACCTACTTGATTCTCAGCTTCGGCCAAACCAAAGCTAAAGCGTCTTACGCCTAAGAAATCAGATAAGTTATCCGCTGTCACCACAATAGCCTGAGGTCTAGCTGCTTTTTTAGCAGCTGCCTTCGTCGCTTTTTTGGCGGCTGTCGCGGTGCTCTTAGCTTTAGCCTCAGCACTCACAATTTGCTTAACCACCTTGCGGCAAATCTTACCAATCTCGCGCTCCAATGAACGTACACCCGCTTCACGCGTGTAGTATCGCACCACATCACGGATAGCCGATTCCTCAATACGGAGTTCGCCATCATTAAGACCGTTATTCGTCATCAGCTTAGGAATCAAGTGATTGCTTGCGATGGCCACTTTTTCATCTTCGGTATAACCTGAAAGACGGATCACCTCCATCCGGTCTAATAAGGCCGGTGGGATATTCAGCGTATTACTCGTGGCTACGAACATCACATCGGACAAATCGTAATCCACTTCGGCATAGTGATCTTGAAAGGTGTGGTTTTGCTCGGGATCCAATACCTCTAATAAGGCTGAGGACGGGTCACCACGGAAGTCCATCCCCATCTTATCAATCTCATCCAATAAAAATAAGGGATTACGTACACCCACCTTGCTCATATTTTGCAGAATTTTACCCGGCATCGCACCAATATAGGTACGACGGTGTCCACGGATTTCCGCCTCATCACGCACACCACCGAGTGCCATCCGCACATACTTACGGTTAGTCGCCTTGGCGATGGATTGGCCTAAGGAGGTTTTACCTACACCCGGAGGACCAACCAAACACAAAATCGGCGCCTTAATTTTATCCACCCGTTGTTGTACTGCGAGATACTCTAAAATACGCTCTTTGACACGCTCTAAACCAGCATGATCCGCATCGAGCACTGCCTGCGCATCAGCTAAGGAGGTATTAATTTTGCTGCGCTTTTTCCAAGGTAAGCCAACTAAGGTCTCGATGTAATTACGAACCACACCCGCCTCAGCCGACATCGGTGACATCAGACGCAATTTCTTTAATTCACCCTCAGCCTTTTTGCGGGCTTCAGCCGGCATCCGCGCTGCTTCAATCTTGCGCTCCAACTCTTCAATATCAGCACCGTCTTCGCCCTCGCCCAATTCCTTTTGAATGGCTTTGACCTGCTCATTTAAATAGTAGTCACGCTGACTCTTTTCCATCTGCTTTTTAACGCGACTGCGGATTCGGCGCTCAACCTGGAGAATTTCAATTTCACTCTCGATATGGTTCAGCAATAACTCTAAACGCGCATTAACATCTAAGGTCTCTAAAGCCTCTTGCTTTTGCTCTTGCTTCATTGCTAAGTGTGAAGCAATTAAATCGGCTAAGCGATGTACATCCGTTGTGGAAGCCACTGAGGACACGAGCTCTGGCGCTAACTTTTTATTAAACTTGGCATATTGCTCAAATTGCTCTGTGATGGTGCGACGCATGGCCTCAAGATCAGGGCGCTCCTCTTCGTCGGGTAGCACCGGTAGGGCATCAGCCGCAAAAAAACTCTGACTATCGTCAATCGATTGCAAATGCGCACGTTGAATCCCCTCAACCAAGACTTTTACCGTACCGTCAGGTAATTTCAATAGCTGCAATACATTAGCAATCACGCCCATCTGATAAATATCATCGGGGCCTGGCTCATCCTGATTAGCAGACTTTTGAGCCACCAAGACTATACGCTTATCCGTATGTGCCACCGACTCCTCTAAGGCTGCAATTGAACGCGAGCGACCAACAAATAGTGGGATCACCATGTGTGGAAAAATCACCACATCGCGCAATGGCAACAAAGGCAAGGTAATTGGTGACTCGGGTAATAAATTAGTATTTGACATATATTCCTGTCCCATCAAAAGACTATTATTCAGACATAATGGGGCTTAAACATGAAAGTTCAAGCCCCAAACTGCGTTTGTCAAACAAATTTTAAAAAACTTGTAATATGCTATCGCTACGATACATCAGAGATTGAGCTAGCTACATCGTCAGCGGCGACTAGATTACGGTGCCCCTTAACCAATATTGGCTTAGCTGAACCTGCCACGGCCTCCTCAGTCAAGATGACTTTGGCAATTTCTTGATAAGACGGTAAGTCAAACATCACATCCAACAGGCTATTTTCAACAATAGAGCGTAGACCACGAGCGCCTGTCTTGCGCTCAATCGCACGCTTAGCAATGGCAGTCAACGCTTCATCCGTCACTTCAAGCTCAACACCCTCCATTGCGAAAAGATGCTGATACTGCTTGATAATGGCGTTTTTAGGACGCGTTAAAATCTGTACTAAGGCGTCTTCATCCAATTCCTGTAAGGCAGCAATCACTGGCAAACGACCCACCAACTCAGGAATCAAGCCAAACTTGATGATATCGCTAGGCTCAACTAACTGGAATAACTCACCGGTCGCACGCTCTTCCTTAGCGTGAACAGCCGCCCCAAAACCAATACCAGACTCCTCGGTACGATTCTGAATCACCCGATCAAGACCATCAAAGGCACCACCAACGATAAATAGGATATTAGTCGTATCCACTTGAATAAAGTCCTGATTAGGATGTTTTCGTCCACCCTGCGGTGGTACCGAAGCAACCGTACCCTCAATCAGTTTAAGTAAGGCTTGTTGTACCCCCTCACCTGACACATCACGCGTGATGGAAGGATTTTCAGACTTACGTGTAATCTTATCGATCTCATCAATGTAAACAATCGCCCGCTCTGCTTTTTCTACATCATAATCGCAATTTTGTAAAAGCTTGGTGATGATATTTTCCACATCCTCACCCACATAGCCTGCCTCGGTCAAGGTGGTCGCATCAGCCATCACAAAAGGCACATCCAACAAGCGTGAAATGGTTTGAGCTAATAAGGTCTTACCTGATCCGGTAGGTCCAATCAAGAGAATATTACTCTTAGCCAATTCGACCTCATCCTCGGTGCGATTCTGCTGATGACGAATCCGCTTATAATGGTTATAAACTGCGACTGCCAAATTACGCTTAGGCTTGTCCTGACCAATCACGTACTGATCAAGATGGGCCTTAATCTCTTGCGGCGTTGGTAACTCCTTTGCCATATCATCATGGACCGTCTGACGTACCGAATCAGCGATTAAATCGCTACTCATTGAGATACACTCGTCACAAATATAAGAGTTATTAATGCCTTTGATAAGGTGCCTAACCTCATCTGCACCTTTACCGCAAAAAGAACACTTCACATGCTTATCCGAAGATGAGCCACTTCTAGTCATAATCTATCTACTTAAAAAATCGTGCCAAAAAACTACTCGCGCTTAAGCAACACTTTATCCACAATACCAAATTGCTTGGCCTGCTCGGGATCCATGTAGTGATCGCGCTCGGTATGCTCACGAATCACTTCAATCGACTGACCGCTATGCTTAGCCAATAAAGCGTTCAAACGATCGCGTAGACTTAAGATCTCACGCGCCTGAATATCAATATCAGTGGCCTGACCCTGCGCACCACCTAAGGGCTGGTGAATCATAATCCGTGAATTCGGTAGGCTGTAACGCTTACCGGCGGCGCCTGCATTTAGCAAAAAAGCACCCATACTAGCCGCTAAACCAGTACACATCGTGGATACATCAGGCTTGATAAACTGCATCGTATCGTAAATGGCTAAGCCGGCATACACCCCACCACCCGGTGAGTTGATGTAGAGTGAAATATCCTTGTTAGGATTTTCAGACTCAAGAAATAATAACTGCGCCACCACTAGGTTGGCTGTTTGATCATTGACTGGGCCGACCATAAAGACGACACGCTCTTTAAGTAATCGTGAATAGATATCATAAGAGCGCTCACCGCGACCCGACTGCTCCACCACCATGGGGATATAGCCGAGTCCGTGCGGACGCACGGACTCATCACCATGAATGGAAGCATAAAAATCAGTAAACTGACGATTCATTAAGCTTGTCCCATTAACTCTTTAAAAGGCACCTCTTCCTCGGTGACTTTAGCTTTAGATAAAATGAAATCGATCATATTATCCTCAAGCACTAAGGCCTCTAAACCAGCACGCTGCTTTTGGTCGCTCAGGTAGTAGGCAACAACCTCTTCAGGTTTTTCATAGTTTTGAGCAAACTCTTCAATGCGTGCACGCACCTGTTCAGCGGTTGCTTGTAGTTTTTCCTGCTCCACAATTTCAGCGACTAATAGACCTAAACGCACACGACGCTCAGCTTCAGGCTTAAAGGTTTCAGTAGGAATCTGAGAGAAATCAAAGTCCTTCATACCTTGAGCAGCGAACTCCTCACGTAAGTTGTTAATACGCTCATTAATTTCATTATTCACCAAGGCTGTTGGCACTTCAAAATCAGTGGCATTAACTAAAGCGTCTAGTACATTAGACTTGGTGCGCTGTAATAAGCGGTTATCGCCCTCACGCTTGATATTGGCAAGAATTTCTTCGCGTAGCTTAGCCACATCGCCGTCTTCTTGACCTAAAGACTTAGCAAAGTCGGCATCTACCTCAGGCAACTCAGGCACAGCCACTTCCTTAACCTTAAGCGTAAACTCAGCAGTCTTACCAGCGACTTCCTGACCCTGATAATCCTCGGGGAAGTTTAATTCAAAAGTCTTTTCCTCACCCGCTTTAAGACCCTTGGCCGCTTCTTCAAACTCTGGCAACATCATGCCACGACCTAAGACAAAATTAAAGTCCTCAGCCTTGCCACCTTGGAACTCTTCGCCATCAATTTTACCGACGAAATCCACTAATAAGCGATCGCCATCCTGCGCAGCACGACCCTCTTCCGGCTTGTACTCAGCACGTTGCTCACGCAAAATAGCTAAGGTGTCTTCAAGCTGCTGCTCGCCGATATCACTGGTGTACTTAGTCACTTCAAGTGTGCCTAAATCAGGGATCTCAACCGTTGGGAACACCTCGAACTTAGCGGTAAAAGCTAACTTACCGTCTTCTTTTTCAGCTTCGCTATCAACAATCTCAGGGAAACCGGCAACACGTAGATCGGTCTCTTTAATCACGCGATCAAACTCTTCACCAACGCGTCTATTAATCACATCATAACGGATACTTGGACCGTGCGAGCGCTCAACCACCGCTAAAGGCGCTTTGCCAGGACGGAATCCATCGACTTTGACCTTACGGGCTACTTTTTGTAATTCCTGTTTTACTTCAGCCTCAATAGCATCAAGTGATAACACGAGATCAACTTGACGAGCTAGGCCTTCAAGAGTTTGAACTTCCATTGTATTTCAACCTTTAATTTTATGGTTTGATAAGATAATTATAAAATTTTAACCCTATATTCTACCTTGTAAACGCATGAAAGGGCTACAAATCTCACACTAACTGTCTAAAACTTCCGCTATCGGCTAAGCAATCGCAGCTACGCATCACTAGAAGCGCAGACCGCCCCCAATGCCAACACCGATACCACTATTGCTGCTACCACCAATGCCTACGCCGCCACCGATACCCACGCCTGTGCCTGAGCTGCTGCAGGCACTAAGCAGTAAAAGACTGGCTAGCAATACATACTTAATAAACTTCATTTTATTCTCCAGATAAAATAAACGTTCGAACTCGCTCAAACACGATAAGTATTGATTTTTACCATGGCGATGAATGCAACATTGTAATTTTCTGTGTAAAATGCAGGTAGGCTGAGTGCAGGATTGATAGCCTGGGCTGGATCACTGCGCCACCCATTGCTTATTATATATTGTAGTGCTTATCTACTTATCAATAGACATATCATTACTGACCACACATTTTATAAAGATATAGGAGTTTTTATGAGTGAAAATCAAGTAGACCCTACACCAGCTGCTGAGGCATCGACTGAAGCGCAGGATTTGCTGCAAGCTGCGCCTAAAAAGACTTTATTCAGTAGCGGCACCTTTGTGATTGCGCTGATTGTTTTTTCTTTATTTATTACCTTAATTACTTGGTCAGTGAGCTTTTTATCCATGTTCTTCGGAGCAATTGGTGCCCTGATTATGGCGGCTAAGAACTGCCTCTGCCAGGATAGTGAGCTGCGATTTGCCGAGATGGATGGCGCTTGCTGCCGCCTTAGTGATGAAAACTTTGCCTATCTAGCCTTACGTGCCGTGATTGGTATGTTGACGGGTACCGCCTTGTATTTAATTGCTTTTCAAAATGTGGCCGCCCCTTGGGCTGCGATTGCTGCCTTAAGTATGTTTGGCGGTTTAATCTTTGATCGTCTGCTATTCGGTCGCAAATAAATTGCTGTTTCACAGCACGCTAGCCGATTATCAAGACTCGAATTTTGGGTCAATGATAATCGGCTTTATTATGCCCATCACTAATTGATAATAATTGGCGTCTCTTGTTGCTTGACATGATCCGGCACCAATTCAATCGGCTTTGAGGGTAACTCAATTTGCTTCAGTTCAGAGCCTTTATCCTCTTTAGTATCACTTTGTGGCCTTGCCGGTATGGTCGGTGTCGAATCAGACTCTAGCATCTGAGTCTTGGTCTCACTCGCTTTAGACTGCTCAATCGGCACCCCATCAATATGAATCTCATCCAGTGTACCGCCCACCTTAAAGCGCTGAGTTAAACCCTGTTCTAAGGGACTTCGTAAAAGCCATTGTGATAAAAATGCCGCCACACCAACAGCCGGATTAACTAGGACCCCAGTTAACACGGCAGCACCACTAATATCCAGATGCGGTACTGCCACCACATCCAAATCAATGACTTTACTCGCTAAATTACCCTGTCCTTGCGCCACAATGGCGAGGAGCGGACTATCCAGTCTAAAGTCGGGCAACCATAAGACACCGTTTTTTAGCCCTAGATGAAAGCGTAAATAGCTGTAATTAATGGCATTTTTCCCCTCGGAACTAAATATCTTATGCAACTCGGGTAGCTTACTTAAGGCCTGCAATGATAGTAAGGACAAAATTCGCGTTGCACCATTGCTAACATGATTAATATGGCCATCACGCAATACGCCTAGCACATTTAATTCCATCTGCTCAGTCTCAAAATTCAGGACATCGCGAACGGTTGCGCTCCCTTGAATATCCCCATGACCCGTGAGTAACTCCTCACCAGGCGCAAAAGCCTTAAATACAGCACCGGTATTTAAGGCATTGATATTAAAGTTAATATCCGCATTGAGTCTGTCTTTGACTTGACGCAAATAGGCTGCCCCAAAAAGATGCGCCTCCTGATCTTGAATAGCTAATTTATCTAGACGCCAATTGCGTGTATCCTCTGCCTCACCTTGAGCCTCAATATTCCTAAAATGATATTGATAAAAAGCTAGGTCCTTGATGTTTAAATGTAAACTATTAAGCCTCCAAGGACTATCAGCTGAGCTTTTAATGGGGCTATTGCTACTCGCCGTCTCATCCACTAGCGAGGGGGCTTGCTCATTTAAGCGCCAATGCAAGTGCTGAATATCCGCCCTCACATCATAAGCACCCTTAGCCGTGCTACTTTCTTGAAGCTGTAGCTGTCCCGTGATGGTGGGACCTGACAAGGATAAGGGTAAATGTTTAACACTTTTTAGCTGACTGCTCACACGCACCTCAGGCAGTGTCAATCCGCCCACGAGCAGCTCCTTTGCCCGCACATCAAAGCCACTAAGGGTAGACTCACTGTCACCACTATCAGCAAAACCAAAGCGTTTAATCCAATCGCTAAGCGCATCTACATCAACTGTGTCAACACTACCATGCAAATACAAGCCGCGCTCCGGCAATACCGGCACTTCACTAAAGCCAAGGGCACCCCGGCTAAATGCTAAGCCCTGACGATTATCACTAAAAAACTCACTGCTCAGCTGCAATGCTTTTTTATCATAATCCGCACTGATACGATCAATAAACTGATTGGCAGCCTGAGCTGGACGACGTTGCCACTGCACCACTAAGGGCGCTGCACGGCTTGCCGCTTTTACATACACCTTAGGATAATCAATGGCCAGCCCGATTAAATCGCTAGTCAGCTTCGCATCAAAAGCCTCCTTATCTAAGAATTGCAATCTAAATTCATAGGGCGTCAAACCCTTAAGCTGACGTAGGCCTGGCAATGAATAGTAATCATAAATCCCTTCACCACTCAATTGCCCACGCATCGTAAACGCATGACCAACACGACCGATATCACCACTCAATTGCACCGGACCACCCAACAGTTGCGCTTTGACATTATCGACGCTCAAATAGCGTTCGTTAAAGGATAAGCGTCCGTTCATTGCCGTCGCCTTTGGAAAAGCTGGTGTGAATCTAAAGCTAGCGTCCTGTGCGATTAGCGTACCCTCAATCGTGGCACTGTCCATCGCCTTGAGTGGAATGCCTAGCTGCAAAGAGGCGCGCAGCTCACCCGTGGCCTCACTTTCATCTAAGGCATGATTCAATAAGGCACTGAGTGGCGTTTCCTTCATCAGCCCCAAAAATTGCTCAGCCGAACTCTCTGCAACCGCTGTGATTTGCAAGTTTGTGTCTGCTTCAAGGGAGTCAATCGTCGCGTGCAAATTATCATAGACAATGCTTTTCTCAGCTGCTGAATTATTCATCCAGCCACGATTCGCATCAATCACCATGCGATCATTTAAAAACTGAAAGGTACCCTGCTCCATATGCAGCACCGGCCATTTATCCCCTGTAGCTTGATGGTCAAAGTCCAGTGACATATCCTTAAAATGCGCAATAATGCGATTGACACCAGACTGTGGATAGCGTCCATAGGGATAGTGGTCGGCTAAACCATCAATTTCAAAATTGCCATGTTCCAAGGTACCATTAAGAAAAGCCCCATCTAACCAATCCAAGGCATCCGCCCCAATCACGATAGGGAGTAAACGTGGCAAATAAGCTGCCTGCAGCTGCTGAATTTCACCTGATAGCTGTAGATGCCCACTGGCGTGATCTGGCACTGCATGCCAACTGCCTTCTGCTTTTAGCTGCACATTTGGATCGTCCACCCGTAGTGCCTGCACGGACAAGACGGGTAAGGCTGCATCATCCAATTCATAGGCGCCATTGATACTGACTTGCGCTAATTCAAACTCATGGCGAAAATAATTCCTCGCATGCACCCGAGCATCTTCCAACCGGGCCTGAAAATGCAGAGGTGCATGTTGATGCCCCTGTCCACTCACAGCGGCTAAGGCATCCGCCACCTCACCACCTAAACTCAGGTCAAGCCCTTTAAACTGGGCTTGGGGCATGGCAAAATCGCTTAATTGCACGGCGCTCTCAAAACGCTCCCAAAATCCCTGATGCAATTGCGCCTTGAGATCAAATTGGCGCACCACTAGCTGCTCAATTTGATACTGTGCCATTGCCATTGGTAATAATTGATCAGGCACGATGTCACGTGCATGTATACTTAAATGGCCTGATACCGCACGGTTTTTATGCGCGTCAAAGTCATGATAATCAATCAGACTATCAATAATAATATCATGCTCAGATACCCTATCCGCATGTAGCACAAGCTCGCTTTTGATGCGCTGATTCTCTATTGTTAGCTGCGCTTTTTTCAATAACAGCTCAAAATCAAAGGCCGCATTTTCAGTGGAAGCATCACGCACGCTGAGCCTTAAATTCTCAATCGAGAGCTTTTTTAGCCATTTAAACAGTTTATCCCGCTCTAATAAATCAATTTGCTCACTAAAATCCTGGGTGAGAAAATTACTCAGTGCCGCAATAAAGGTCGCACTATCAGGCGCCTCCGTCTCATGCGCCCGCTCGGGCAACTTACTAAAGCTAACATCACTCATTGGCAAACGATGCTGCCCTACCCACACATCACCTTCGCCATCAATAAATACCGGTAGCTGAGAATTACTCAGGCTAACACTAAGCAATTCACCTTGCCAGAATCTAAGTCCCAGCGCCAGACTCAGTCGCAGCTCCTCTGCCGAAGCGGGAGGCAATGCCTGGGTAGTATGCGCTTTAACGGGATTACGAAAATGGATATCACTCAGTATTAATTGCGGCTGTATCCCATCCCAACTCAAAGAGATGCCGCCAAACTCAATCGGCATGCCACTATGCTTTTGCACCATCGCTTGAATCGGCTCCCGCCATTGATCTAGACGTGGCGTAACATAGCCTACTAGGACGATGCTGATAAGCAGAAAAAGCCCAATCAGGATGCCAAGTAGATAGGTAGTAAAACGTAATACGCTGGAAAAAGCCCGCTTCAAAACTAACTCTTAAGTTCCAAGATAATTTAATGAGAACGCCAATCATACTGCAGATTGCCGTAAAGCTTAATATTATATGCTAGTGAGATTTGATTTAAAGAAGCATTGCTATGAGCCTAGAGCAAAATAATCCATATGATTTCATCAATAAAGCCACTAGCTGGTCACAATACCTAGCCAATCGTTTAAACGCCGAAAAGGGTTTCGGCGAACGTTTAGCCCAGGATATTCAAACCCCACTCTGCGCTGAAACTGTTGATAATTACTTAATAGCAGCGTTTTATGAACTGCAAACATTGACTGAAAATGAGTTTCAGCAGTTAAAGCATAGCGATCTTCGTGAGCTAAAGGAGCATGCAAAAATTGCGGAACTGCTGTCCATCGATAATTGTAAACTCGTTTTACGCCAGGTGCGCAAGCGCGTTTTTTGCACCCTTGCGGTACGTGATATTTGCCAACTAGCACCGCTTGAAGAGGTGCTAAGTACAATAAGTTACTTTGCCGATGTCGCTGTGCAAATTGCTTATCGTGCCGCCATGCTGCAATTGATTACGCGTCACGGCATACCCTTTGATCCCAAGCGTAATGAAGCCGTGGAGATGCTAATTATCGGCATGGGCAAACTGGGTGGTAAGGAATTAAATGTCTCCTCGGATATTGATTTAATCATGCTCTACCCGCTTGAAGGTCAGACGCTAGCAAGCGCCAAGGAACGCGCTATTAGTCATCATGAATTCTTTAGCAAAGTTACCCAACGCATTGCCAACATCCTCTCGGATCACACGGCTGAGGGCTATGTCTTTCGCTGTGACTTACGCCTACGACCTGATGGCGACGGTAGTGCCTTGGCCTGGAGTTTAGAGGCACTTAGTAGTTACTTAGTGAAACAAGGTCGTGAGTGGGAGCGCTATGCCTGGCTAAAGGCGCGTGCTATCCCGCTCAAGGCCTTTAAGAATAGCCGCGAGCAGCATTATATTCAGCAGTTTTTAAGCATCCAATCACCCTTTGTGTTCAGAAAATACTTTGATTTTGATACCTTGGCGGCATTACGTAGCTTGCGCGAACAGATTCGTGAGGATTGGCATCAACGCAACAATGGCCGAGCCCTGCTTAGAAACCAAGACAATATCAAATTAGGTGAAGGCGGCATTCGTGAGATTGAGTTTATTGTGCAATTAGCACAATTAGTACGCGGTGGGCAAATGCCCTCGCTGAGACAAGCAAGCTTTTTTAAGGCATTGGAAGCCGAGCTACAAGCGGGCATTATTGACGAGGATGAAAAGCAGCTGTTGGACGAGGCCTATCACTTTTTTAGACGCATTGAACATTTATTGCAATACAAAGCCGATCAGCAAACCCACCTCCTCCCGCAAGATGTTCAGGAGCTCAGTCAGTTAGCAGCGCTATTTGATTTAAACTTAAATGAGTTTAACAGCAAGCTACAACACTACCGTGCGGAGGTGAGCCGCATTTTCAAAGCCGCCTTTAGGCTCGTGGGGGTGGATAAGGACACGCCAAGCGCCGATGCTAACGAAGCAAGCCAAGCCCCAACAACGGACCATCCTAGTGCCCCTAAGCCCTCTGCAAGCCAAGCTGAGCTCACGGCAACCGAGCAACAAGCCTTCGCTCGTACCTTTGAGGATATTGCCTTTATCACGGCCATTGAGCCCATGCTCACTAGCTTACAGCAAAGCTACCGCATCAAAAATCTCAACCAACCAGCTAAACATCGCTTAGACTCATTAATTCCCAAAATGATTCAAGCGGTGCACCAAGCCAAACAACCGGTAAATACCTTTTCTCGCCTGATGGATTTAATCGAAAATGTGGTGCAGCGCAGCTCCTATATGGCCTTACTCGATGAGTACCCCGAAGTACTCGGGAGAATTATCCGCATGCTCGATACCAGTCCTTGGATTGCCGACTATATCACCCGCCACCCGATTGTGCTGGATAAGCTAATTGACTGGCAAGAGCTGTTACAACCGATTGATATTGATAGCATCATGCAGCAACTGCGATTAGATTTAGATGCTAGCGTGTTGGAGGACGGTAGTCCGGATATGGAGCTGCAGATGAATCTGATGCGTGATCTGAAAAAACAGGTCACCTTCCAACTACTGGCGCAAGATCTTGAAGGCATTATTACAGTAGAGCATTTGGCGGATATCCTATCATTATTGGCCGATAATTTATTGGCCGAAAGCATGCGCCGGGTCTGGCCTCTGGTATGCCAACGTTATGACAACAGCTGCATGCCGGCGCAACCAAAATTTGCCATTATTTCCTATGGCCGCTTGGGCGGCAAGGAGTTAGGCTATGTGTCCGATCTTGATTTAGTGTTTTTATTCGATGATGCCTCGGTGCAAGGGATAGAAATATACACGCGCTTTGCACGGCGCTTAACCAATTGGCTCAGTACCATGACTTCCTCCGGCCGTCTCTATGATATTGATACGCGCCTCAGACCGGATGGTAATGCTGGCTTGTTAGCGGTGTCGATTGATGGTTTTGAAAACTATCAACTGCACTCGGCTTGGTTATGGGAGCATCAGGCGCTTACCCGCGCTCGTTTTACTGCCGGTGATGCGAGTATCGGGCAACGATTTGAAGAGATTAGGCAATCCATCTTGCTACGCCAGCGCGACTTAGCTACACTTAAGCAAGGTATTGTCGATATGCGGCAACGTATCCATGAGGGCTACCCTAACCACAGTGCTTTTTTTGATCTGAAGCACGACCAAGGCGGTATGGTGGATATTGAGTTTATCACGCAATATATTGTGCTTGCCTATAGTCACCGCTACCCCGACTTAACTAAAAACTTGGGTAATATTGCCTTACTCAAAATGGCTGGTAATTACGGTCTATTACCTGAGCCTTTGGCCCATCAGGTCGCGGATATTTATCGTGTTTATCGTGCCAAGCAGCATAGCCTGCGCTTACAAGGCGATGAGCGTGCCCGTACCGACCCACAAGCTATGCAAAATGAACGTCAAGCCGTTCGTGAGCTTTGGGAGCATGTCTTCTCAGAAGCTCAAATCTTACATCGGAGTGAATTCTAATGACTAACAGCAACCGCCCGCGTTTGGACGATAAGATTATCGCTAAACCGGAATTACCCGCCACCCCACGCGTCACGGAGATTGAACGTCCCAAATTAGCCTTACCCAAGGGGCGTCACAAGGTTCTGCTACATTCCTGCTGCGCTCCTTGTTCGGGCGAGGTGATGGAGGCCATGTTAGCCTCGGGTATTGATTACAGCATTTATTTTTATAATCCTAATATTCATCCTAAGCGTGAGTATGAGATTCGCAAGGAGGAAAATATCCGTTTTGCCCAAGCGCATGGCATTGATTTTATAGATGCCGATTACGATACGGATAATTGGTTCGAGCGTGTTAAGGGGATGGAGTGGGAGCCAGAGCGCGGCATTCGCTGCACGGAGTGTTTTGATATGCGCTTTGAGCGTACTGCTCTCTATGCCGCTGAAAATGGCTTTGATACGATCACTAGTTCACTCGGCATTTCGCGCTGGAAAAATATGCAACAGATTAATGACTGCGGTCAACGTGCTGCTGCCCGTTATCCCGAGCTCGTTTATTGGACCTATAACTGGCGTAAAGGGGGTGGCTCAGCGCGTATGATTGAAATCAGTAAACGGGAAGAATTTTATCAGCAGGAATATTGTGGCTGTATTTACTCGCTACGAGATACTAACCACCATCGACGCCAAAACGGTCGAGAAAAAATTGAGATCGGCGTTAAGTTTTACAGCCACGACGATCTCAAACAGGAAGAAAACCGCTAATTAGCGGGCACAGCATCTGCTGTGGCCGCATTCGATTGAGCTGCGCCTGATGCTGGCGCAGCGGTTGAGGGGGCCGTGCGATGTTCACTTGTTGGTGTTGCATTTGTGCCTGAGCTAGCCGCTTCAGCACTAGAAGCTGTGTGCGTAGACGCTTTGGTGGCCTCAATTGCCCGTTGATCGGCCTTACTCACATCGGGTGTGGTGATAAAGCCCAAGCGCTTAACGCCGGTGTTTCTGGCAGTAGCCATCACTTGAGCAATGTGCTCATAAAACACCTCACCATCAGCGCGAATGCGCAGATTGATGGTTTTTTCCTCTTGCTCCTTGACCAATTGCGTCATTTTTTCGCTTAACTGATCCATATCAAGCGGCTCATTATTCCAATACATTTCACCGCTCGCCTTAATCGCTAAATCAATGCTTTCTGGATCCTGTTCTGCAGGTTGGCTACTAACACGTGGCACATCAATTTTAATAGCATGTGTTAATAAAGGCGCCGTAATCATAAAGATGATTAACAGCACCAACATCACATCAATCAAGGGAATCATATTGATTTCCGAGACAGTACCCATTTGTTGGCGATTCGAACTAAAGCCTCCGAATGATGACATGAGCTATTCCTTTATAGATTGAGGCTGAGTCTGTACCGGTGTGGCCACAGCTTTTGACACAGTTAAGCTATCCGTCGTTTGAATGGTGGCGCCCGTAGAAACAAAGGCAAACAGATCGTGTGCAAAGCTATCAATTTTGGACAGCATGACACGGTTTCTACGCACAAAAGCATTCAAAGCCAACACCGCTGGAATGGCCACCGCCAAACCTAAACCGGTCATAATCAAAGCCTCACCCACCGGCCCAGCTACCTCGTTAATATTGACCCCATCCGACATCCCGATATTAATTAAGGCATGATAAACACCCCAAACCGTACCGAATAAACCGATAAAGGGCGAGGTCGCACCAATCGAAGCCATCACGGTCAAACCATTTTCCATACGAGCCGTTTCCTCATCAATCACACGGCGCATATTGCGAATCGTAAAATCTGCACTGCTACCGATATCCGATAAGCGTGAGCCGCCGTATTGCTGGTGATAATGACTGGCCTTAATCGCATGGTGAGCTAAACGTCCAAAGGGATTGTTATAGCCGTTTTGCTCAAGATCAGCGGCTACTTCATCGAGTGATTTGGCGTTCCAAAAGCGCTTTAAAAAACGCTTACTACGAATACTCTGAATTCGATTGGAGATACCCTTTACAAAAATCAAATACCACGTCAGCAAAGACATCAAACACAAAATCACAAAAAGCGTCTTGCCGACAACATCACTTTGCTCTACAAAATGCAGCATATTCTGTTGAGTGGTTAGCTGTTCAGCTGCCTTAGCCGTAGCTTCCGTACTTGCCTGCGCTGCCGGCTCCGCAATTTGATTTAAAATGGTTTTGACTAGGTTCATAATTTGCACTTCAAAATTAAATAAAAAGAAAAACTATCTCACTTGAATATTAATGGTGAAATCACCCCGTGCCTTACGCGCCACACCATTGACCACATGTGGCTTAAAGGCTAGTTGTTGACGCAATTGACGCAATAGATCACGATTTAAACGAGGATTACCGCCCGATAAAATATTGACATCCATCAGCCGCCCTTTCTCATCCACCGTCACCCGCACTCGAATTGCTACCGTTTGCCCACGGGCAAAGCCATGACTACTGTCCACCCGCAAGTTTGGACGACGCGCAAAATTCAAAGCCGAGACATTAACTGCTTGACCACTCACGGGGGCGGCCGGTTCCGCATTAGGCTGACCGGTGGGTGTGCCGAATGGTTTCGTCGTCTTCGTTAACGACTTAAATTGTTGTGGTGCTTGAGGCTTGGGCTGTGGTTTAGGCCGCTCCACTGCTTTAGGTTTAGGCTTGGGTTTTGGTTTTGGTTTCGGTTTCGGCTTGGGCTCAACAATGGGTTCCGGCTCAGGTTCGGGCTCAGGCTCTGGTTCCGGCTCAGGCTCAGGCTCTGGTTCTGGTTCCGGTTCCGGTTCCGGTTCCGGTTCCGGCTCCGGTTCCGGTTCCGGTTCCGGCTCCGGTTCTGGTTCAGGCTCCGGTTCTGGTTCAGGTTCAGGCTCCGGTTCTGGTTCAGGTTCTTCCAACTGCTCACCTAAAGGCATTGGCGCCTCTGGCTCAAAGAACGCGACCTCTACAATCTCCTCCTGGCCTTTGGGCTCGGGGACATTGAAGGCATAACTATAACTAATCAAGGAATAAACACCACCAAATAAAGCGCCCACGCAAACAGCACTTAATAGGCGGATTTTCCAAGTTGATTCAGGGTAAATATAATTCGATTCTGGATGCACTTTTTTCTAAAGATACTCTTTAAACAAGCAAAGCTCAGGGCTGCTTATCATCATTCCAAACAAATGAAATGATAACAATTATCATTTATAGTGTCTAGTGCAATCATCGTCTATCCTGTTATTAGATCCAAAATAAAACACCCAGCTCAGATTAAATCCAAGCTGGGTGTGAAATAAGCAGCCCTAATAAAGGCTATCGACTAGGCTATCGTACTAGGCAATCAGCGAAGCGACTACTTAGCGACTGGGGTCACCTCTTTGGCCTGAGGGCCTTTAGGGCCATCAGCCACGACAAAACTAACTTCCTGATTTTCCTCTAAGGTACGGTAACCCTCGGTATCAATATCCGTGTGATGTACAAATAAATCCTGACCACCTGAAGCCGGTTTAATAAAGCCAAAACCCTTTTGATTGTTAAACCACTTAACAACGCCGTTTTCTTTAGACATGTATAACTCTCGTAAAACTAAAAAACAAAATGAATTCTAACTTACTAAAATGACGTTAATATGACTAGACGGCAAAAGTAATTCAGAAGTCCATAATAGTGTACCTTAACTCCCTATCTTGTGAATACAAAAAAACCCTTAATAATTTACTATTAAGGGTTTTCCTGATTACGTATTTGTCTTAAATCAAATACATATAGCTTTAAGCCTTATTAAACACAAGCTCACCGTCTTTGGCATCAACCACAATCACATCTTTTTCAGCAAATTTACCTTCAAGAATCAACTTAGACAGTGGATTCTCAACCTTTTGCTGTATTGCACGTTTTAGCGGTCTAGCACCAAACACCGGATCAAAACCAGCCTCCGCCAATACCGCTAAAGCAGCATCCGTGATCTGCAGATCCATTTCCATGGCTTGAACTCGTTCAACCAAACGATCAATCTGAATCTTAGCAATGGCTTGGATATTTTTCTGATCCAGTGAGTGGAACACCACCACCTCATCAATACGGTTTAGGAACTCTGGACGGAAAGACTGCTTAACCTCTTCCCATACCACCGCTTTAACCGCATCATAAGGCTCATCCTGCATGCGTTGAATATGCTCCGAACCAAGGTTGGAGGTCATGATGATAACGGTATTTCTAAAGCTCACCGTACGACCCTGACCGTCGGTCAAGCGACCATCATCCAACACTTGCAAGAGGACGTTAAAGACGTCTGGATGTGCTTTTTCAACCTCATCCAACAGCACCACGCTATAAGGCTTACGACGTACTGCTTCAGTTAAATAACCACCCTCTTCATAGCCCACATAGCCCGGAGGCGCACCGATTAAACGAGCCACGGAGTGTTTTTCCATAAACTCACTCATATCGATACGAATCATATGATCGTCCGAGTCAAATAAGAAATTGGCCAAGCTCTTCGTAAGCTCGGTTTTACCCACACCGGTAGGCCCTAGGAATAAGAAAGAACCATAAGGGCGATTCGGATCGGATAAACCAGAACGAGAGCGACGAATCGCATCGGCAATCAGATTAACTGCTTCATTCTGACCAACCACACGTTGCTCTAATTTCTCTTCCATGCTGAGTAACTTGGCACGCTCACCCTGCATCATTTTAGAGACTGGAATACCAGTAGCACGTGATACCACCTCAGCAATTTCTTCGGAACCAACCTCAGTCCGCAGTAAGCGCGGTTTTTCCTCTGATGCCACTGCTTCAGCCTCTTTCAGGCGATGTTCAAGTTTAGGTAGTAAGCTGTATTGAATTTCAGCTAATTTCTCGAACTCACCATTACGCTGGCATTCGGCCATTTCTGCACGCGCTTTTTCAATTTCCTCTTTAATCGACTGCGCACCTTGTACCGCCGCTTTCTCAGCTTTCCATACTTCTTCGTAGTCGTTATACTCACGCTGCAGTTGCTCTAACTCATCTTCGATATGCTTTAGACGGCGTTTGGAGGCATCATCCTCTTCCTTGCGCACTGCTTCACGCTCGATCTTCAATTGAATGATGCGACGATCAAGCTTATCCATCACCTCTGGTTTAGAGTCGATTTCCATACGGATGCGCGCCGCTGCCTCATCAATTAAGTCAATGGCTTTGTCCGGCAGGAAACGGTCGGAAATATAACGATGTGAAAGCTCAGCCGCCGCCACAATCGCTGGGTCAGTAATTAAGACCCCGTGATGCACTTCATAACGCTCTTTTAGACCGCGCAGAATCGCAATGGTCGACTCCACATCGGGCTCACCCACCAAGACCTTTTGGAAACGACGCTCCAAGGCCGCATCCTTTTCAATATACTGACGATACTCATCTAGCGTAGTTGCGCCCACACAATGTAACTCACCACGTGCTAATGCAGGTTTTAGCATATTGCCCGCATCCATCGCACCCTCTGCCTTACCGGCACCCACCATGGTGTGCAATTCATCAATAAAGACGATATTTTGACCATCGTCTTGGGCTAGCTCCTTAAGCACCGCTTTGAGGCGCTCCTCAAACTCACCACGGAACTTAGCACCCGCTAATAAAGCCGCCAAATCCAAGGATAAGACACGCTTGCCACGCAAACTTTCTGGTACCTCATTATTCACAATACGCTGCGCCAAACCCTCGACAATGGCCGTTTTACCCACACCCGGCTCACCAATTAAGACTGGGTTATTTTTGCTGCGACGCTGGAGGATCTGGATAACGCGACGAATTTCATCATCACGCCCAATCACCGGATCGAGTTTACCTAGACGGGCACGTTCAGTTAAGTCTAAGGTATACTTTTTCAATGCCTCACGATTGGACTCGCCCTCGGCATCTGTGACATTTTCACCGCCACGCACATCATCAATGGCTTTGGCTAAAGCTGCCTTATTCATACCGGCGGCTTGTAACGCACGACCCGCAGGTCCTTTATCATCAGCAAGGGCTAGTAAAAACAGCTCGCTTGCCACAAACTCATCGCCACGGTCTAAGGCCTCCTTATCCGTGCGATTAAGTAAATTATTTAAGTCTCTACTGATTTGTAGATTCGTATCGCCGCTTACCTGTGGTAGCTGGCTAATTTCTGCATCCAAGGCAGTGCGCAGACGATTCACTTGTACCCCAGCACGGGCCAATAAACTACTGGCTCCACTGTCAGGGTCAGAAATAAGAGCCATCAACACATGCACTGGCTCGATATACGCATTGTCGTGGTGTACAGCAAGACTTTGAGCATCACCCAAAGCCTGTTGAAACTTAGTAGTTAATTTATCAAATCTCATAATGAATACACCTTCAAAAATAATTATCGGGAGCTAGGACCTATTTGTCTTAGTTACTACAAACTGTCGACTCCCTTGCTATGCTTAGTAGATAAGGTGAGCTTGTGTTTTTTCAAGGGCTTATCATGAGATTTTCAAAAGAATTTGCTAAACTGCAGATTCTAATTTTAGTCTTTACCACGGTACGATAATCACAGATTGTATGTATACCCCTTTACCAACGCCCCATTATGTTGTACTTGATACCTGCGTACTTATTTCCAATACCGTTAGAAAGCTGTTGATGCGTCTAGCCCAACATCAATGCATTGCACCAATCTGGGGTGAGTATATCGGCGAGGAGTGGCGGCGCAATATCCCAAAGATCTGGGATGTGAGTGAGGATTTTGCCGAGCGTGAGTGGAATTTTATGCAGCAGCAATTCCCTGAGGCCAATATGGGCGTAGTGCACGCCTATGAAAAGCACTTGCGCTACAGTGACAAAAAGGATCATCACGTCATTGCCTGCGGTCTATGTATGCAACAAAAAGCGCCGCAGCATATGATTTCCATTATTACTTGGAACCTAAGGGACTTTGCCCGACGGGAGATTCGCGAACTTGGCCTCTTTTTATACAGTCCCGATCAACTGCTGAGCATGCTCTGGCCCGAGCATAAGGCACTGATGATGGATTTATTCGAGCTCTTTGCGATTGATGCGATGGAGGTCGCCAAGCCAGTACTGAGTGTGCCAGAATTTCTTAAGCGTGAACGCTTATTTGCGCTCAAAAAGCTCTATGAGCTTGAACTTGAGCAACAGGCACGCCTCAATTAGCAACTAGCCCGCTGGGCAATAGTCCGGATAGCGCGCCCCTGGATGCAGTAAGGCTGCGCCTAGCGCCTGTATATCCTCTAGCGTCGCCTGCTTGTGCTGATTTTCAACCCAACGGCTCAATTGTCCGCAATGCATCCACGCAATGCGATCCCCCATGGCTAAAGCCTCGGACTGATGGTGCGTAACTAAAATGGCGGAGAGATTATTTTGCTTAAGAATATCGCGCACCTCCATGGCTAAACGCTCACGGGTGTCCACATCCAGATTAGAAAAGGCTTCATCTAAGAGCAATAATCTTGGTTTTGGCGCAATCGCCCGGGCCAAGGCCACTCGCTGCTGCTGCCCACCAGATAACTCATGCGGATAGCGCTTGATAAACTGGCTTAAACCAACCAACTCAAGCATTTCTTCCACGCGCGCCTTGGCGGCTTTTTTATCCCATTTATGTAGACCAAAACGAATATTACTTTCCACCGTAAGGTGCGGAAACAGCGCATAATCCTGAAACATCATGCCGATATGACGTTCTTCCGGCGCCAATAACCGCCCAGGTAGCGATAACACGCGCTCATCTAATAAAATACGACCCGCAGTAATTGGCTCAAAACCGGCAATGGCTCGTAAGACCGTGGTTTTACCACAACCGGAAGGTCCAAGCAGACAGACTATCTCACCTTGCTCCAAGCGCATACTAAAGTCATGCACTACACGATTGCTGGTATTTGCATTCGCATAAACAACATCAACGCTTTCTAAGCTTAATAAACTCATACTTAATCTTAATACTTAATCTTCTCTTGACTGCGGGCTAGGAAAATCACCGGAATCAATCCCACTGCCACAATTAATAAGGCAGCAATCACACCCTCTTCGTAGGTACCACGCGCCGCTTCGGCATACAGCCAAGTGGCTAAGGTTTCAAAATTCATGGGGCGCAGCAATAAGGTAATCGATAATTCCTTCATGGTATCGACAAAAACCAATACCGCACCCGTACCAATGGCCGGCTTTAATAGCGGCAAATGCACCAGCAAAAAGGTCTCTCTATAACTACGACCCAAATTACGCGCAGCGGTATCCAGTTGGGGTGGAATACGCTCATACCCAGCTTCTAAGGCACCGATGGTCATTGCCAAAAAACGTACCATATAAGCAATCACCAAACCGCTAATCCCACCCATAATATATAGCTGTGGCGGCAAACTAAAGAGCTTAGTCAACACACTTGCAAGTGCTGAATCGGCCCAAGCATACGGGCTTAATAAGCCGATAGCCAAGACCGTCCCAGGAATGGCATAGCCTAAACTGCCGATACGCGCAAAATGCTTTTTAAACTTAAAGCGAGGGTCCCGCATCACCCACACAATTAATAGGCCGACTAGCACCGTGATCACGGTCGCCACCAAGGATACGTAAACCGTATTCCATGCGCTCTTCCATAAATTCGCAGAAATCACTTGCCCCTGGGCTAAGCGCTTATAAGCTTCCCAAGACAAATACCATACCGGCGCAACAAAGCCTATGAGAATCGGCAACCAGCAATACAGCATCGCAGCCATCGCTTGCCATCCCTTAAGCTGACGTGGTTTAACAGTCGTCATACGCTGCGCATTACTATAGCGTTGACGCCGCCGCGCTTGTCGCTCAATATAAATTAACAACACCACCACCGACAGCATAATACAGGCAATTTGCGCTGCCCCACCCAAATTAGAACGAGCAACCCAGGTATTAAAAATCGATGTCGTCAGGGTTTGAATGCCTAAAAATTCTGACGCGCCAATGTCATTCAAGGTTTCTAATAAAGCCAGTACCACGCCGATCACAATCGCCGGTCGCGCCAATGGCAAAATCAAACGAAAAAAAGCTTGTCGCTGGTTACAACCTAACACCCGGGCAGCCTCGATTAAATTAACCGGCTGATTGATAAACATCGCCCGCGTCGTAAAATACACATAGGGATAGAGTGACATACTCATCACTAAAATCCCACCCCACATTGAACGCGCATCCGGAAGTCGGAATTGACGCGGTGAACTATAACCTAATAAGTCACGTATAAAGCCTTGAATTGGCCCTAAAGGATGCAATAAATCCACATAGGCAAAGGCCATAATATAGGCTGGTAAACTGAGCGGCAACAATAAGGCCCAAACGAGGATATTCCTTGTGGGAAAATGAAAGGCAGTGACCAACCATGAGGTAGTCGTGCCCACAATAGAGACCACCAAGGCTACCCCGCCCAATAAAATCAGGGTATTCTTAGTGGCTGCCGGCAACACATAACGCCAGAGATTAGCCCAGTGATCCACACCAGAGCTTATCGCATGCACAGCTAAGGCGGCAATGGGCAAAAAAACAATAAGCACAAAAAGAAGCGCAAGGATGGAACCCATACTCCAACCTTGCACCCTTTGTAGCTTGGCTTGATGACTAAACATGTGAACTTGTAAAACTCTCCAAGCTAGCTATTTTACATGAATATTACTGATCAAAACCAACTTTGTCAGCCAATTCACTTGCTTCTTGACGATGTTTAGCAATTTCTAGAATATGAATTTCATCGATTTTCAATGGACCGAAGCTTGCAACCACGGGATCCAACTCAACACCCGCACGCACTGGGTATTCATAATTACTCTTGGCGTACATTGATTGACCCTTTTCAGAAATCAGGAAATTCAATAATTTAATCGCATTATCATGGTTAGGCGCATTCTTAGCAATCGCTGCCCCCGTGATGTTGGCATGGGTGCCGTTAGATTTAGAGTTTTTGAAAGTAGGACGAATCACATTGATGGCTTCACCCCATTTATGCTGATCCGAACCCGCCTCCGCATTTTTCATACGACCGACGTAATAGGCATTACCAATTGCTAAATCACAAATGCCGGCTAAAATATCACGCGCTCCCTCACGATCACCACCAGCAGCCTTGCGAGCTAAGTTATTTTTAACGCCTTTGAGCCACTCCTCAGCAGCCTCAACGCCGTCGTGAGCGATTTTAGCAGCGATTAAGCTGGTGTTATAGGGGTGTTGACCAGAGCGCGAGCAAACCTTACCCTTGTACTTAGGATCAGCCAAATCCTCATAGTTCATTTCTTTAAGATCTAAATCTTTAGCCACATAAACCACGCGATCACGTAGGGACAAAGCGTACCAATGCTTATTTGGATCCTTAAAGGCAGCAGGCACGTGCTCTTCTAAATCTGCCGAATCAATTGCCTGGGTTAAACCCGCATCCACCACGTCTAATAAACGACCGATATCCACTGTCATCAACACATCTGCTGGTGAATTGGCCCCCTCGGACTTAACGCGCTCGGTTAAACCGTCTTTAACAAACACCGTATTTGCTTTAATCCCAGTTTCTTTAGTGAATTCGTCGAGTAATGGCTGGATCAAGCCCGGCTCGCGCGTGGTGTAAATATTGACCTCATCAGCAGCTAAGGCATTAAAAGAAGCAACACCTAAAACGGCTGTGGCAAAAACAGAAGAAAACTTAAACATACACTCTCCATGTAAATGATAACTATTAGCAATTAGTTTTATGAATTATAAGGGAGCTAGTTAAATTTTCAAGCCTTTTAACTATAAATTTCCAAAAAAAATGACTGCCTCAGCAGTCACTAATATCATGGATTTAAACAAGGACATCACTCATCTGAATCTTTATCAGGCAAGAGCTGTACTAAATTCTCATTGTCTAGAATCATATTTAATTGCACCCGTGCTCTTTCTTCTAGCGCCTCGGTACCACCTCGCAGATCATCAATTTCCGCTTGCATCGCATTGTTGCGCGCTTCAAGGGCCTTATTATGCTGTAGCTGCGCCTCCAACTGCTGCTCTAATACATTGACCTGGGCATAGCCAAAGCCGCCCCAACGCAGGGGAATCTGTATTGCTAAACAAGCCAGCACAATGACTAAAAGCAGCAGTCTCATCGCTTAAATCGTATATTAATCAGCGCAATTACTTACGAATATTATAAAAAGCCTCTATCCCAGGATAAACAGCGACTTCGGCTAATTCCTCTTCAATTCGTAAGAGTTGATTGTACTTCGCCATACGATCCGAACGGCATAAAGAACCGGTCTTAATTTGCATGGCATTGCTACCTACCGCTAGGTCAGCGATGGTGGCATCTTCGGTCTCGCCCGAACGGTGCGAGATGACGGCGGTATAACCCGCACGTTTAGCCATTTCAATGGCTTCAAAGGTTTCAGTTAAAGTACCAATCTGATTGATTTTAATCAGAATAGAATTCGCCACACCTTGTTGGATGCCCTTTTTAAGGATTTTGGTATTGGTAACAAATAAATCGTCACCCACTAACTGAACCTTATCGCCCAGCTTTTCAGTAAGGATTTTCCAACCCTCCCAGTCATCCTCAGCCATACCATCTTCAATGGTGATGATTGGATATTTATCACACCAAGAAGCAAGTAAATTTGCGAATTCCTCAGAGCTAAGCGCAATATCACCCTCACCTGCTAAGTGATATTTACCGTCACGATAGAACTCAGAACTAGCGCAGTCTAAACCAATGGCGATTTGTGAACCTGCTTCATAACCCGCCTTATCAATGGCTTGAAGAATTAACTGAATCGCCGCTTCGTGATTTTCAACGTTAGGCGCAAAGCCGCCCTCATCACCTGTAGCAGTCGACATGCCCTGATCATGAATCAAGCTTTTTAATGCATGAAATACCTCGGTCCCCATGCGGAGGGCTTCACGAAAACTCTCGGCACCCACCGGCAGAATCATGAACTCCTGCATATCGAGGTTATTATTGGCATGTGCGCCACCATTAATCACATTCATCATGGGTACTGGTAGACTAAATAAGCCAGAGCCACCAAAGTAGCGATACAAGGATAAGCCCGCCTCTTCAGCCGCCGCTTTAGCCACAGCAATACTAACGGCTAAAATCGCATTGGCACCTAAACGTGACTTAGTTTCAGTGCCGTCTAAATCAATTAAGGTACGATCAATAAAGCTTTGCTCCTGCGCATCTAAGCCTAGCAATACCTCAGAGATTTCAGTATTGATATACTCAACGGCTTTTAACACACCCTTGCCCAAGTAGCGACTTTTATCGCCATCGCGCAACTCATGCGCTTCCAGGGCACCGGTTGAAGCACCGGAGGGAACAGCAGCACGACCCATGGCACCGGATTCTAGTAATACATCACATTCAACGGTAGGATTGCCGCGAGAATCTAAAATTTCGCGACCGATAATATCGACAATTGCACTCATGAGATATCTTCCTGTTTAAATAAAAAAATCATTGCTAGCTAAGCAATTAGCTAAATCGTATTAAAGGCCAAAATCATCTTCCAGTAATGGCTGTGACTTCACTGTCTTATCTAACATCTTGAGGGTTTGCAGTAAGTCCCGCATTTTGCCAAGTGGTACGGCATTAGGGCCATCGGATAAGGCATGCACTGGGTCTGGATGGGTCTCCATAAATAAGCCGCTAATGCCTACGGCCACTGCTGCTCTAGCTAAGACCGGCACAAATTCACGCTGACCGCCAGAAGAAGTGCCCTGCCCACCCGGCAATTGTACCGAGTGCGTCGCATCAAAAACAACAGGACAATCGGTTTGGCGCATTAAGGCAAGCGAACGCATATCAGAAACCAAGTTATTGTAGCCAAAACTAGCTCCTCGCTCGCAAACTAAGATATTCTTACCATCACCGCCAGCATCAAGCGCAGCCTCACGTGCTTTATTGACCACTTGCAGCATATCTAATGGCGCTAAAAACTGCCCTTTTTTGATATTAACCGGCTTTAAGGTAGCCGCGCAGGCACGAATAAAATCCGTTTGACGACATAAAAAAGCTGGGGTCTGTAGCACATCCACCGCTTCCGCCACCGCAGCCACCTGAGATTGATCGTGCACATCGGTTAACACCGGTACCCCCAGGCTCTCACGCACTTGCGCTAAAATATCCAGGCCCTCGGCCATACCTAAGCCACGGAATGAAGCGCTGGAGCTTCGATTTGCCTTATCAAATGAGCTTTTAAAAATAAATGGGATTTGCAAGTCATCGGTGATTGCCTTTAATTCGGCAGCGATATCCATGATCATGGCTCGCGATTCAATCACGCAAGGACCAGCAATTAAGAAGAAGGGTTTATCTAAACCCACTTCATATCCTACTAAATTCATTTTTCACCCTTGGCCGCTAATGCAGCTTTGATATAACTCGTAAACAAAGGATGACCGGTACGTGGCTTCGAGGTAAACTCAGGATGGAACTGCACGCCTAAGAACCACGGATGGTCGGCTATCTCGATGATTTCAGGTAAGTTATCCTCAGGCGTACGCGCACTGATGATCAAACCGGCCTTTTCAAGCGGCTCGGCGTAGACATTATTTACCTCATAGCGGTGGCGATGGCGCTCATTCACCGTGTCACCGTAAATCTCGGCAGCTAAGGTGCCTGGCTTAACCGGACAAGATTGCAAGCCCTTACGCATGGTACCACCTAAATCACTCTTGGCATCACGTCTTTCGACATGACCCTCACGGTCCTGCCACTCGGTAATCAAAGCCACCACAGGATGGGCAGTCGAAGGATCAAGCTCGGTACTATTGGCGCCACTAAAGCCCGCCACATGACGTGCGAATTCAATGGTTGCTAACTGCATACCCAAACAAATACCAAGATAAGGCACGCCATTTTCGCGAGCGTATTGAATCGCTTTGATCTTACCCTCGGTGCCGCGCTTACCGAAGCCACCGGGCACAAGAATCGCATCTAGCTGCTCAAGTAACTCAGTCTTACCCTCTTCAATATCCGTGGCATCAATGTACTCAATAACTACCTGAGTATCCGTCTGTACCCCAGCATGCATCAAGGCCTCGTTAAGCGACTTATACGATTCGGTTAACTCAACGTACTTACCCACCATCCCGATGGTCACGCGATGCTTAGGATGCTCCATGGCATAAACAAGATTATCCCAGCTACTGAGATCAGCGGGTGGTGCATCAATGCCCAGTGCATCTAATAAAATCTCATCCAACTTTTGCTGATGCAACATGGAAGGGATTTTATAAATACTGGTCTCATCCCAAACAGAAATCACTGCATCAAAAGGAACATTGGAAAATAAAGAAATCTTACCCCGCTCATCATCTGGAATTCGACGATCAGCACGACAGAGTAACGCATTTGGATATAAACCGATTTCGCGCATCTTTTGGACCGAATGCTGGGTCGGTTTCGTCTTAAGCTCACCCGCCGATGGGATAAATGGTACCAAGGTCAAATGCACAAAGGCCGCCCCCTGGCGTCCCAACCGCAAACTCATCTGACGAGCAGCCTCTAAAAACGGCAGGGACTCAATATCACCCACGGTCCCGCCAATCTCTACAATGGCAATATCTGCTTCACCATCAAAGGCGCGCTTGGCACCGCGGACAATAAAATCTTGAATTTCATTGGTAATGTGAGGGATCACCTGAACCGTCTTGCCCAAGTACTCGCCACGACGCTCCTTACGCAGCACCGACTCATAAATTTGGCCGGTGGTGAAGTTATTCTGCTTATGCATCTTGGCAGAGACAAAACGCTCATAGTGCCCCAAGTCAAGGTCGGTTTCTGCACCGTCTTCAGTCACAAAAACCTCACCATGCTGCAGCGGACTCATGGTCCCGGGGTCAACATTAATATAGGGATCTAATTTGAGCATCGTGACCTTAAGGCCACGTGATTCGAGAATGGCACCAAGCGATGCAGCGGCGATCCCCTTGCCCAAAGAAGATACCACACCGCCGGTTACGAATATGTATTTTGTAGACATGTCGATAATGCGCCCTCTAAGGGCCTAGCCGGAAATTTAGATTATAGCCGAGGGCGCCAAAGGATTTCATGATTAAGCGCTTCTCAGCTAAATTTAATCCTGCATAAAAAATCCCCGAATTGTCTAATAACAACTCGGGGATGAGTCTGAAAAGCCAAACTACTACTCGGTGGTCTTGCCGTCGAAATGCTCTTCTTTTTCGTTGGCTTTGACATCAACCACCACACCATCACGATGCTCTGGCGGGCCATAAATCGTATATAGTCTTAAGGGCTCATCGCCAGTATTAATCACATTGTGCTTGGCACCGGCGGGTACAATGGCACCAAAATCAGCCTTGATCTCGTACTCATTATCATCAATAACAAGCTTACCCTTACCCTCTTCGAAGCGGAAAAACTGATCATGCGTTTCATGCACCTCAGCCCCGATCTCCTCGCCCGGTTGTAAGGTCATTAATACGAGCTGCAAATGTTTGCCTGTGTAGAGCACCTTACGATATAAGTCATTTTCCTCGGTTAATTTCTCAATATCGTCACAAAAGCCTTTTTTAGACATAAGACATTCTCCTGTTTAGGTGAAATAATTTAGAAGAAGCATAAGCGATCTTATGCATCATACCTAAATCATAATCGCTGCGTGCAAAAGAACCTGTGTTGAATTGTAAATTATCGGAAAATCAACTGCATCGAAGTGCTTATTTAGCCTCTAGAAACTCCTTTACATCCAACAAAATCAACTCATTATCGTCGGCTACATTAGGCTCACGACTGCTTGATTTAGGATAATTATTATCATTGCCGACAACGATATAGCGATCACCAACCACATCGACATTTTCAATGGTAAAGAAAGGAAACTGAAACTTGCCATCAATCAAATCAAACTGAGATTTGCTGTCCGGATCCTGGATATCCATCAGATCAATATAAGCTACCTTACGGATCATCTGCTCTTCCGGTCTAAGCTCAATCTTATAAACACGCTTGAAGTTCGCCACATTATCAAAACAACGTGTTTTATCATCGCCCTCTTTACATACTTTATTCGCAGTCCCTTCTGTATCATCGCGCTCGATAATCAAGCCGTAACGCTCATCGATCATATTAAAGTCACCTATTGAGTGCTTGGCATCTTCTAATGGATAAAACCATGACTTAGCGCTGTATTTCTCATCAGCTAAATTAAACTCTAACATGCGTAAGACTGGTTTACCTTCTACCTCCTCAAAGGCTTTTTTCTCGCTATCCCACAGCACCCCTTCTAATAGCGGATATAAGCTTTTACCATCAGCAGATAAGGCCATCCCCTCAAACCCTTTGGAACGACGCACTTGAAACTCCGGTAACTTGGCATCGGGACTGCCTGGTAAGGTCATACCAGGATAGTCTGGTGATTTCACTACCTTGCCATCCACCTCAGTTTCGAACACCTTAAGGACATTACCTTGACGGTCTAATTTTAATAAAAATGGACCAAACTCCTCGCCCACCCAGAAATTATCCCCCACCACCTGCAAGCTTTCAGGATCAAAATCAGCACCCGTTAAATAACGCGCTTCCGTGTCTTCGTGCGTAATACGGAATGGGATATTTTTTTGTGGATCCTTAATAAAGACCGTCTCCAAATGCTCCCATTGATCCTTGTCAAAATCAATTTTATATAAATTAAAATATAAGGCACTATCGCTCGAGTTTAATTTATTACCCAGGCCATTATCCGTTAGCAACCAAAAGGTACCATCACCATTATTAACAATACCGGAATGTCCTTGAATGGCTTGACCTTTAAATGGAAAGCTCACACCAGTGGGACGACCATTAGATTTACCCTCAATCGCACCCAAGTCCTCAACACGATGCTTTTCATGGAACTTACCATTCACCTGCAAATCCTTGGGCGCATCCTCTGGCACGTCAATTTTAGTATCACCGGCTAATATCAAATGACCGGCTAGTTTTGCTGGGTATTGCTCAGCAGCCTGTAGCGCTGTCATACCAGCAGTTAAAGCAAAAAAAGTGCTTGCAACATAAGCGCTAATCGTTTTTAACTTCATCATGTCCTCTACGTGTGAGTTAAGTGGATATCGATGAAGCAGTATAAAAAGCTTTGATGACAAGCTTAGGTCGCTGTGATGACAGTTTAATGTCAATTATTTTTCAGGAATAAGACGACGGAAAAAGGGCTTATCCTCCGGATCAGCCTGCGGTGTTGCCACGATTAAATCCTTACAGACTCCCTCCGTGGTACCGCTAATAAAGCGCTGCATCTCTCGATACGTTTCAATTTGAGCGGCATCACTTAATTCCGACTCATCTGCCACCCCACCCAAGGCAATGACATTATCCTGACCAAATTCCTTGAGCATCTCATCATAAGCACAACCACAGAAATTAGCATTGCGCTTACCCGCATAAAAGGTACAAGCATTAATAAAGTTAAAACGAATCACCGTCAATTGATGCTGTGGATCGTCCTTAGCATCACCGCAAGCACTTAAGCTTAGCGACGCTAATATAGGAATTAAAAATTTACTGTATGGTGTCATCATTAACATCCGCTAAACCGAGATAGCGCTATTTTATAATGGCTTTTTGGCAATTAGGGTGGCAAATTGCTGCTTTATAAAACTACCGTCAGGATTGCGTCGATGTAACTCGCCTACGTCCTCGTTATACTTCAGAAGCTCCCAGCCTTGGTAGTAATCACGCAACTCTCCCGCTTTGAAACTGAAACTGAAATCTGACTTCGCCGGATAAGCTTCGGTATCCATCGCGCAGACGATAATATTCAAGCCGCCCACGTTGGTGGCTGCTTGCATCTGCTCGATCAGCTGCGGAATGGTTGCCGCTTTTAAGAACATCATCACCACGGTACAAAGCAACACATCATACTGTCCATCAATACTCGGATCCTGATTAAGATCCTTGATAAAAGTGCGAATACTTTGAATGCCCTCTTGTTCGATAATCGTATCAAGGATTTGAATCGCCTGCGGATTCACATCAAAAGCATCCACCCGATAACCATGCTGGGCCAAATATAGACTATTACGCCCACGCCCCGAGCCGATATCCAGTGCCCTATCTCCAACAAAATAAGGCGTCGCCGCCAGTAACTCCGAATGCGTCAAACTGAGACCGTATGTGTCTTTGAAATAATTAGCGGGTAAATTGCGAAAAGATAAAGCATTGTTTTGAGTCATCGCGCTTAAGCTCCTTAACTAGATCATGGGCATATACAAAAACAGTATATTTAGATTATTGTATATGTCATAATATTTAAATATTGAACTATTAATATAATAGGATCTTTTGATAATACACCTTTTGAGAGGATACTTATGGATAACGACTTTATTGAAACGCTAAGCTATAACAAAACCGCATTACCGCTCGGCTACTATCGCCTTAAATGTGAGCTTGGCACCCTAGATGTATTAGGCCACGCTTTAATCTGGATTTTACTGACGATCATGACCTTTGGATTGGCGCTAATTGTATTCCCCTACTATATGCAGCGCTATATTATCAATAAAACCTATGTATATGATCCCAATGACAATCGAGTAGGTCGTGTTGTTTGTGATATTGGCTTAGATAGCATGCTTGGCTATATTATTTTGTGGACGATACTATCCATTATTAGCTTTGGTATTTTATATTTTGTTTTTCTATACAAAATATATGCACATTGCTATTCTAAGAGCAAGATCGTGCCTGAGCCTGTTTAAGCTGGGATAGGCTGTCCGCTGTCTTTAAGCGATGCGTTTCGTTGAGCTTGGGGAAAGATTTCTGAACCACATGCAAAATCAAGTTACATAATATCTTACAACCTCACTTTGGGGACACTAAGTACCTCAGTGATGGTGTTTCTGAGATGTGTATTCACTTTGGACCAGGTTATCGGGTGTATTACGCTCGTGAAGATTACGCTGTTTACTTGCTACTGTGTGGTGGTGATAAGTCCTCTCAGAAACGTGACATAAAAACCGCCATCGATATGTGGAAACAAATTCAAAAGGAACGCTCATGACAACGATAGAAATTAGCCCCTACGACGCAGCAGAATATTTAAAAAGTGAGGACGCGATCATCGAATATCTTTCAGCCGCATTAGATGAAAATGATCCGGCACTCTTCTTAGCTGCGCTTTCTGATGTCGCAAGAGCACGTGGTATGACCAAGGTTGCTAAGGAGGCTGGTATTGGTCGTGAGAGCCTATATAAAGCCCTTGCCCCCAACGCTAAACCTCGCTATGACACCGTGCTAAAGCTCATGACCTCAATGGGAATTCGCCTTTCCATTAAACCTACAACTGCCCCATAAAGAGAGCTTGGTGATCACATTCGCCCGTGAATTGGTCAAAAATTGAGCAATGCACAATAAAAAGCTGCGCAGGAATTATGCAACTGAGTTTAAATCATCTTAAATCACAAAGGGAGTGTTGCATTTTTTAGACACAGCACTCCCGACAATTTTATTATTTAACATAAAAATCGCTTGTGAACAATAAAAACAACGACTTAGTAGCATCTATTATTTTCTCTTAATTCCCCAGTTCGCCCTTGCTTATCAACTCTGTGTAGCTCATAAACTCGAATCTAAAATTGAACCAACTGACAACACCACACTTCTCCTAATCGGAATCGACAGCTTTAGAATTTTTGGCAGCAATACCACATTAACAGTAGACACAAAAAAACCGCTTAAAGCTATCAACGCTTTAGCGGCTAATCAAATAATTTACTTAGGATTTAGTGGCTCCCCCAACTGGACTTGAACCAGTGACCTGCGGATTAACAGTCCGTCGCTCTACCGACTGAGCTATGGGGGAACTGAACTAAGTAAAATAGTATTATGCAACTATTAAACAGATATTGCAAGTCTTTTTTAAAGAATTTTTAATTTTTATTGTTTAAATGTGCGTTTTAACAACATTCATAAAAACAGCGATAAAAACTCAAACACTTTTTAAGCAGCAAGTGATTGCTTTAAACGTAAAACCAAATCACTCACAAGGCTTAGCAGACTTGAATAAGTGCATAACTGTAGCACATATTGCAAACTTAGGGAAGTCATATGGCTAGTTCACAAAAAAACCACTTCCCAGCTTCGCTCTTGAGAAGACGCAAAGGTCTTAATACGTGCCCGTTTCTTTAGCCATTGCAGGTGCTGCAGGCGCAGGAAAATGTATTGGGTCAAAGTGTGTCAACACACTCATTACCAAAGGCACCTCGTTTTTAATTCGTGCCTCAATCCTATCAGAAATATCATGCCCCTCGGCAATGGTCATTGTCCCTGGCAAATCAAGATGCAGCTCGACAAGGATAAAATCCCCTGCTTTACGCGTTTTAAGATCATGAAAATCAACCACACCGGGCGTTTCACGAATCGCATTGCTAATCTTATCCAAGGTCTCCTTATCCACGGAACGGTCGGCCAAGTCCATTAAGGCACTCCAGCCCATTCTCAGTCCCATAATAGCAATCATTGAGCCGACAATTAGCGACGCCACCAAATCCGCATGCATAATACCGAAAAAATGCGCCGCTAGACCAATGGCTACAACCAATGATGAAATGGAATCCGAACGGGCGTGTAGCGCATTAGCCATCAGCATGGCTGATTCAACCCGCTTTGCTTCGTGTGCCATATAACGGTATAAAAGCTCCTTAGCTACAATAGCCACCAAAGCAATAAAAAAAGCAAGACCCGCATTAATTTCGAGCACCACCCCACTTTGCATGCGCTCCACACTGGTCATAATAATCTGCGCCCCAACCACAAATAGCAGTACCGCAATGATCAGCACGGCAATGGTTTCAAAGCGAAAATGTCCGAATGGGTGCTTAGCATTTGGCTTTTGCTTAGCAAAGCGGTTTGCAACTAATACCACGACATCCGACACAAGATCGGATAAGCTATGCAAAGCATCTGCAATCAAAGAATATGAAGAGGTGATTAAACCGAAGATTATTTGCAGTATCGTCAGCAGTATATTTACTAAGACACTGACAAAGGTGGATTTATTCGCCACCCTACTTCTTTCACTGGCACTTACTTTAGCCACCATAAACCTAGCTTCCTTAAAAAATCTATCTCTCAGCCCGATTGATTCATCGCACCGCGTCAATTTTGAACATTGTAGCTGATTTTATTTCAGCACCATCTAAGCTATTTAATAATCAATCTCAGTCCCAATCACGAATTTAGCCTTAGCTTAATTAAGGTGGAAAATGACTTTCAAAGCAACTTTAGCTCAAGCGGTTTTGCTATAATCAAAAAAAATACATGACTAAGCAGCAATCACCCAAATGATTTCTCCGCTAGCTTTCTCTTTAAATAACAACATCAATCGAGCAAAGTACAGTCATCCGCAGTGCACATAGAGCCACATGGCATAAGGAGGCGCAATGACAAAGGTACTTTTTAATTTAAAAAATAGGGTCGCAGACACCATCATGCTCACCTTATACGCTCGTGCCCTTGAGTCACAGCAGGCTCACCCTATTCTTTATGATGAATTTGCCCTCAAATTAGTAGCGCAGATTGATTATGATTTTTCAATTTTTGACAATATCAGCACCACAGCGGTAGGTGTCGCAATACGCAGCAAGCATTTTGATACGATCAGCCATGAGTTTATTGAAAGCCATGCACAACCAATCGTGGTGATTATCGGTTGTGGTCTGGATATACGTAAACAACGGCTAGGCCCCATCGCTGATAAAGCAGTATTTATTCAATTAGACTTGCCGGAGGTGATTGACTTTAGACGCCAGCTATTACCACCTGGACCTAATGAGCAGCTTATCCGTGCCAGTTTATTGGAAACAGCATGGATGGACGAGTTACTGGCACACTATCCACAGGGTGATTTTCTTTTTATCGTTGAGGGTGTGCTGATGTATCTTAGCCAGGAGGAGAATCAGCAATTCTTTTATGCGCTCGCAGAGCGTTTTATCGGGGCGCAGCTGCACTTTGATATATTCAACCAATGGATGAGTCAACACACAGCTTGGCATCAGGGTGTCAATCGCACCCAAACTAGCTTTAATTTCGGCCTCAATAACAGTAAACTGATTGAAAGATGGCACCCACGACTACACCAAGAAGCCTCGTGGCTTTTAAATGATTTCCCCGAGTGGTATCGCATGGGACTTCCCTTTGTGAGCTTATATCTGCTATCTTATCCTATTCGCACCGCTTGTAAATTTCTTAAATTCACCATCAAGCAGCCAGAGAATTAAGCAGGAGTTTTTCACGTGAAGCCGATTTTATTAAGTTTATTAAATATCGCAGCCGAGGATAAAGCAAGGCTCAATGCGCACTATGAGATTATCGAGATTAAAAATTTAGATGAGGCTTCTACGCTAAGCCCTGAGACCTTAGCACGGGTCACGGCACTGTACGGCTCGGCCACTAAGCCATTGAGCCTCGAATTTCTTGAGGCGCTGCCTAATTTACAGGTCATTAGTAGCTTCGGTGTCGGTTACGATCCCTATGATGAAGACTATATCCGCCGTCGCCAAATCCGCCTCGGCTACACGCCCGATGTCTTAAATGACTGTGTGGCTGATTTAGCCATGGCCCTGATGCTAGATGTGGCTCGTCAAGTTAGCGTCTCCGATCGCTATGTGCGCGCAGGTCGCTGGCTGAGTGACGGTCCCTATCCGCTAGGCGTCAGCGTGACGGGCAAGCGCCTAGGTATTTTAGGCATGGGTCGCATTGGTTTAGAAATCGCAGCGCGCGCCAAGGGTTTCCGCATGCAGATTTATTATCATAATCGCAACCCTCGCCAAGATCTGGCCGAGGACTATCACTATATCGCCTCGCCCATTGAACTCGCTAAAGCTGTCGATTATTTAATCGTCGCCACCCCAGCCACTGCTGAGACTGAGAAAATTGTCAATCAGCAAGTATTAGAAGCGCTCGGACCACAATCCTATTTAATTAATATTGCGCGCGGTGCGGTAGTTGATGAAGCCGCCTTAGTCAAGGCATTACAAAACAAAACCATCGCTGGCGCTGGGCTGGATGTTTTTGTTAATGAGCCGCAGGTACCAGAGGCCCTCTTTGCCTTAGACAATGTAGTGATCACTCCGCATGTAGCCAGTGCGACGGTAGAGACGCGCAACGCCATGCGTGAACTATCAATTCAGAACTTTCTACACTTTGCCGAGTTCGGTGAGGTCAAAGTAGCCGTGCCTTGGGCGCAGTATGGTGAGTAATTAGCGTAAGCCTCTACCGCCACGCTTAGCCTTGCGTTTCAAACCATTCAAACGCAATTCACTCACAATCACGCCAAGCACGATCAAGCCGGCACCGATAATGGACAAAAACGGTAGACGTTCACCATAGAGTCTACCGAAAACCCCACCCCATACCGGCTCAGCAGCATAAATCAAGGTTGCCCGAGTGGCTGAAACATGCTTTTGCGCCCAATTCATGGTCGTTTGTATCACTGCACTAGCAAAGCCCATCAATAATACAATCGCCATCAAGCCCCACGAAAAATCAGGCACCTGCTCACCCACCCCGGCGGACACAGTAAAAGCAATGATTGAGGTAACCAACAACTGCAGCACCGTGACACGAATTAAATTAATTTTACCGGCATAGCAACTAATTAAAATAATTTCAGCGGCGATAGCGAGCGCACCTAAAATCGTGAATAACTCCCCTCGCCCAAGTAGCGTACCTTCCAAACCATCAGGGCCAGCAAGACAAGCTAAACCCATAAACGCAAGCATAATGCCCAAGGCATTCAGCCGAGTCGGGCGTCGCTTTAAAAACAACCATTGCAACAAAGGCACCAATGGCACATAGAGTGCTGTTAAAAAAGCGGATTTACTACTGGGGATCGTCTGCAATCCCAATGTCTGTAGACTATATCCTAGAAATATACAAACACCGATCGCGATACCAGCCTTTAGCTCCTCAAAACTCAAGCCCCTTAACACCTTTGGCGAACAAAGTGCGACTGCAGCCGCTGCGCAGGCAAAGCGCAAACCCACAAAGAAAAAGGGCTCGCTCATACTCAGTGCGATCTGCACAATCAAAAATGTGCCGCCCCAGAAAACCGTAATGAGCATTAAGGCCAATTCGGCTTTACCGAATGGCCTATACTCTGTCGAAGACTGCTTCACCAACACACCGAATTAAAAAAGCATTTAGCTCACGGTTTTTTTAAGACCCGCAGCAGATAAAATCAAGCCTACAAGCATACCCAGCAAAGCCGGTACAATCCAGCCTAAACCAATCGCATGCCAAGGTAAATAACTCGCTAACCACGCCTTGGCCTCTGGGCTAAGCGTAAATGCCGCATCCCACGCATCTAACAGACTAACCGCAAGCGTTGCCAGCATGGTACAAATATAGACAATACGACGCCCTTTAAAGAGCGAATTGGCAAAGGTCAAAAGAATTAGTACAACCGTCAAGGGATATAAGAGCATCAATACCGGAATAGAGAAATTGATGATCCCTTCGAGCCCCTTATTCGCTAAGCCACAAGAAATTAATGTGAAAATAATCACAAACAACTTATAACTGAGCTGTGGCATCAACCGACTAAAATACTCAGCACACGCAGCAATCAAGCCCACCGCCGTACTTAAGCAAGCCAACAGAATGATCACCAATAACAGCAAATTACCCATGCTGCCCCAATAGTAATGAGCCGTTTCAGAGAGCACGGCGGCGCCGTTAGACAGCCAGCCAGTCACCTCCACACTGCCTGCACCCAAATACGTCACTAAACCATAAACCACGGCTAAACAAAGCGCTGCCAACAAACCGGCACCCATCGTTAGGCGCATCAATTGCTCATTCGCTTTTACCCCTTCGGCTTGTAACACACCAATCACAACAATCGCAAACACTAAGGAAGCCAAGGCATCCATGGTTTGATAACCGGCTAAGAAACCCTCAACTACCGGGTGCATCGCATAGGCACCTTGGGGGGCTGTCAGTTCACCCATTGGGTCAAGCAACGATTTAAAGGCTAAAATCGCAATACTCACTAATAGCACGGGAGTTAATATCTTACCAATACGGTCTAATAACTTACTGGGGGACATCGCCAGCCAGAAAGCCACTGCAAAAAAAACGATACTAAACAGCAATAAACCCCAAGTACTAGATGTCTCCGAACCTAGATATGGGCTCACACCAACCTCATAGGCCACCGTAGCCGTCCGCGGCATGGCAAATAAGGGACCGATAGAGAGATAAAGGGTGACAGCAAAAAAGACACCAAAAAGCGGACTCACACGCGAAGCTAAATGCTGCACATCACGAGCGCCTGAGTAAGACATGGCCAAAATACCGAGCAAAGGCAAACCGGCACCGGTGAGGACAAAACCCATGACCGCTTCTAAATAATTGGCTCCAGCCTGCTGCCCCATATGCGCAGGGAAAATAAGATTACCGGCACCAAAAAATAATGCAAACAGCATTAAGCCGGTGCTAACAAATAAGGCTAAGGGTGATTTTTTTGACGCTTGAACGGACATAAAAATGATATAAATTTAAAACAAAATAAACAATAAAATCCTAGCACAAAACAAACAAAGTGCCCTTGCTACTAAAGCCAAGGATACAACTTAGTACCACCGATAAAGCGCAAACAGCAAGCTCACAAAAATCGTCAAGGCAATAATGATTTTCATCATCAGATCGCCATTGATCCCTAGCCATTTAAAAAAAGCACCAATGGTACTTTGCCAGTAAATATCAACGCTACGACTGAAAAATCGCAAAACCCAAAAGGCGATAAGAAATAAAAATAAAAAACGAATAACAACTGCCATCGCAAGCCACTACAATAAAAAAGACGACCATCATGATTTTACTACGAGGTCGTCTTTTAGTTCAGCAACACAAGTCTGTTGACTTGCTTACACGCATTTATGCATTTTCCTCACGAGCGGCACGCTTACGCTCATGCTCTAATAAATAACGCTTACGCAAACGAATACTCTTTGGTGTGACTTCAACCAATTCATCATCGTTAATAAACTCGACTGCATACTCAAGCGTCAATTGCACTGGAGGCGTTAAGCGAATCGCTTCATCATTACCCGAGGCGCGCACGTTAGTGAGTGCTTTAGTACGGATGGGGTTCACCACCAAGTCATTATCACGATTGTGAATACCCACAATCATGCCCTCATACAAAGGCTCACCCGGTGATACGAACATACGACCGCGATCTTGCAAATACCAGAGCGCATAGGCTACCGCTTCACCATGATTCTGACTAATCAGTACGCCATTACGACGACCACCAATCATCCCCTCTTTGGCCGGTGCATAACTATCAAAGATATGACTAATCAAACCCGTCCCATGCGTTAAGGACATGAACTCCGTTGAGAAACCGATGAGGCCACGTGCGGGGATACGGTATTCGAGACGGGTACGACCACGGCCATCTGACTCCATATTTAATAACTCACCGCGACGACGACCGATCTCCTCCATGATGCCGCCCTGATGATCGTCATCCAAGTCAATGGTTAACAGCTCCATCGGCTCACAGCGCACCCCGTCAATCTCGCGATATACCACACGCGGACGAGAAACCGCCAATTCATAACCCTCGCGGCGCATATTTTCTAATAAAATGGTTAAATGTAATTCACCACGACCGGCCACTTCAAACACCGTTTCATCATCCGTATCACGCACACGCAAGGCCACATTCGTCTTAGTTTCACGCTCTAAGCGCTCGCGAATTTGACGACTGGTGACAAACTTACCTTCACGACCCGCCAGTGGTGAGGTATTCACCATAAAGTTCATGGTTAAGGTAGGCTCATCAATTTTTAGCATGGGTAAGGCTTCGGGATGATCAACATCACAGATGGTGCAACCGATACCAATATCCTCAATCCCGTTAATCAAGACAATATCACCAGCCTGAGCCTCTTTAACCAACTCACGCTGTAAGCCCTTAAACTTAAGCACTTGGTTAATGCTGGCATTAAACTGTTTGCCCTCTGGACCAAATTTTACCGTGACTCGCTGCCCTGGTTTGATAGTACCGCGATTAACCCGACCAATGCCGATAACGCCCACATAGCTGTTATAGTCTAAGGAAGTAATCTGTAACTGTAAGGGCTCATCGGCCTTTTCATCACGCACCGGCACATACTTAAGAATCGTTTCAAAAAGTGGTGCTAGGGTTCCCTCACGTACATCTGGCTCCAAACCAGCATAACCGGATAAGCCTGAAGCGTACACAATCGGGAAGTCCAACTGTTCATCAGTCGCACCTAGCTTATCAAATAGATCAAAGGTCACATCAATCACATGATCCGGACGCGCACCTGGGCGGTCGATTTTATTAATAACCACAATCGGCTTTAAACCTAAGGCTAAGGCTTTTTGCGTCACAAAACGCGTTTGTGGCATCGGTCCTTCAACCGCATCCACCAGTAACAAGACCCCATCTACCATTGACAGCACACGCTCAACTTCACCACCGAAGTCAGCGTGTCCCGGGGTGTCAATAATATTAATATGGGTACCCTCATACTCGACCGCACAGTTTTTGGATAAGATCGTAATACCACGCTCTTTTTCAATATCACCGGAGTCCATCACACGGTCATCAACCGCCTCATGGGCTTCAAAAGTACCGGATTGGCGTAACAACTGATCAACCATTGTTGTTTTACCATGGTCAACGTGAGCAATAATTGCAATATTACGAAGCGCTCGGCTCATAAAGATTTCCTATTTTAAAAGTTTCTCGGGCACCCAACGAGCGGGTACTTTTTCTAAGGGAATTAAATGTTGTTGTAAGGTGGCGGGATCAGTTTCCACCTCAGCGTGTAGTTGGTCGAGGGTGACGGCATTGTCCAAATGAAAATCGCCAACGCTTAAACGACGTAAGGCCTTTAAATACGCAAAGCAGCCAAGTGCTCGACCAATATCCTGCGCCAAGGTGCGGATATACGTCCCCTTGGAGCAAGCAACATCAAGCACCAGCTGATCACCTACCAATTCAATTAAATCAATGCTATAAATCGTCACTTGGCGTGGCTCACGCTCAAGCTCAATGCCCTGTCTGGCATATTCATAAAGCGGCTTACCATCCCGCTTTAAGGCTGAGTGCATCGGTGGGATCTGTTGAATCTCGCCAATAAACTGCTGCAGCACCGCTAATACTCGGTCTTTAGTTAAATCAATGCCAGCAAGTTCAGCTTGGGCTACTATCTCACCAGTTAAATCACCAGAATCGGTTTCCGCTCCCAGACTTAAGGTGGCACGATAGCTTTTATCTGCTGCCAACATGTTGGTCGATATTTTAGTTGCTCGACCAAAACAGCAGACTAATAAGCCGGTGGCAAAGGGATCTAAGGTACCCGTATGACCGGCTTTGTTGGCATTAAACAGCCGTCTCGCACGTTGCAATGCCTGATTACTGGATAAATCAACGGCTTTATCCAACAACAAGACCCCCGTGATATCCTCACCGCGACGTCTTCTTGCCATGAACTACCCCTTGATTTCAGTATTGTCAAAGGCGTCTAATTCACCATCATCAGCCGATGACTCAACGCCCATCGCCTTATCAATTAAGCGACTCATTTCGATGCCACGCAATAAATGATCATCATGAAAAAAACGCAAGGTCGGCACCGTATGAATATGCAGCATTTTAAATAATAAAGAGTGTAAATAACCCGCCTTCTCATTTAATGCTTGCTCTGACACCTCCGGCGCTTGACCAATCACCGTAAAGTATACTTTGGCATGCGCATAATCAGCGCTTAATTCTACGTGACTTAAGGTAACCAGACCCACAGCGCTCACACTCAGTTCGCGCTGGATCAAACCGGCCAAGTCCTTTTGAATTTGCTCGGCCAAGCGCGTATTGCGACTGCCGGCTTGCTTGGCCTTAGACTTATGTCTACTCATAAAAATCTCTAATTAAAGACTACGTGCAATCTCTTTGATTTCGAAGACCTCAAACTGGTCGCCAATCTCAATATCATTATTGCCACGTAAGGTGATACCACAATCAAAGCCGGAGCGAACCTCACGCGCATCGTCCTTGAAGCGCTTCAAGGAATCCAAGGCACCTGTCCAAATCACCACGTTATTACGTAATTGACGGATGGAGGAATCACGTCGCACCACACCCTCAGTCACCATACAACCAGCAACCTTACCAATACGAGAAATGGTGTACACCTCACGTACCTCGACCATACCGATCACATCCTCACGCTTCTCTGGCGCAAGCATGCCGGACATCGCCGCTTTGACCTCATCAATCGCATCATAAATAACATTATAGAAGTGCATATCAATGCCGTTTGTCTCAGCCACACGGCGAGCCTGTACATCAGCACGTACGTTAAAGCCGATAATGACTGCATTCGATGCGGTTGCCAAGTTCACATCACTTTCGGAAACACCACCCACACCGGAATAAACCACATCTACCCGCACCTCATCGGTTGACAGCTTTTGCAATGACTGTACTAAGGCCTCTAAGGAACCCTGTACATCCGTCTTCACAATTAAGGCTAAGGTCTGTAAGCCCTCTTGGATATTATCAAACATGGACTCCAGCTTCGCTGCTTGCTGACGGGCTAATTTCACATCACGATACTTACCTTGACGGAATAAGGCAATTTCACGTGCTTTACGCTCATCAGGAATCACCTGTACTTCATCCCCTGCCTTAGGCACATCGGATAAACCTTGAATCTCGACCGGATAGGAAGGACCAGCTGCTTCGACCGCCTGGTTATTTTCATCCACCATAGCGCGGACACGACCATAGCTCGCACCCGCTAACACCACATCAGTACGACGTAAGGTACCGTTTTGGACCAAAATTGTCGCCACCGGACCGCGGCCTCTATCTAATTGTGCCTCAATCACAATACCGCTAGCAGGAATATCTTCTTGCGCTTTTAACTCCAAGATTTCGGCTTGTAGTAAGACGTTTTCTAATAAATCATCAATGCCTTGACCGGTTTTAGCAGACACCGGCACAAAGGGCACATCACCGCCGTACTCCTCAGGAATCACGCCCTCAGCAACTAACTCCTGCTTCACACGCTCAGGATTGGCCTCCGGTTTATCAATCTTGTTGATAGCAACAACCATCGGCACATTAGCCGCTTTAGCATGACTGATCGCCTCACGAGTTTGCGGCATCACACCGTCATCTGAGGCAACCACCAGAATCACCACGTCAGTTACTTCGGCACCACGTGCACGCATTGCGGTAAAGGCCTCATGCCCCGGGGTATCGAGGAACGTCATCCAGCCACCCTCGGTCTTAACGCGATAAGCACCGATATGTTGTGTAATACCGCCGGCCTCGCCAACCGCTGTTTTAGAGCGACGAATATAATCAAGCAAACTGGTTTTACCATGATCCACGTGACCCATCACGGTCACCACAGGAGCGCGCGGCACCAATGGCACATCACTAAAGTCAAAACCCTCTTCTAAAAAGGTCTCGGGGTCATCTAATTTGGCCACCACGGCCTTATGACCCAATTCCTCCACCACAATCATGGCGGTTTCCTGATCTAAGACCTGATTGATGGTAACCATTTGGCCTAACATCATCATGCGCTTAATTACTTCGGATGCCTTAACTGACATTTTGTGCGCTAAGTCGGCAACGGTAATGGTTTCCGGTACATGAATTTCACGTGAGATAAACTCTGGCTCAGGACGTGGTTGCTGCTGTTGACGTTGACGGCCCCCGCGATTACGGTTACGTCCACGACCACCGGCGGCGCGCCAACCGTCCTCCTGCTCATCAGCAGCGACACCGCCTCCACGGCGCTCTTCGGCAACGGCTGAACGACGACCACGGGCACCGTCGGTAAAGCCACTGTCGGCCCGATCGCCACGACGTGATGGTGTGGAGGACTTACTTTCTTTTTTAGGTGCTTTTTTAGTTTGTACCTTTTCTTCGGGCGCAGCTTCTGCACGCATCGCCTTGCGCGGTCGATTTAACATGGCACTAATGGCTTGCGCCTCTTCCTCGGCTTTGCGGCGCGCTGCTTCGCGTGCTTCTTCAGCCGCTTGCTCGGCTGCCGCTTGACGAGCCTGCTCATCTGCAGCCTTGTTAGCGGCTGCAGCCGATTTTTGAGCCTGCGCCTCTGTAGCTTGCGCTTGTTGCTGAGCCGCACGTTCCTCCGCCTTAGCCTTAGCCTCTGCGGCCGCTTTGCGCTCGGCCTCAGCCCTTGCTTTGGCCTCTTGCTGTGCTTTCTCCTCAGCTAATTTAGCCTCTGCGGCAGCCTTGGCTGCTTGAGCCGCCCGAGCCGCTTCCTCTTCAGCCGCCTTCTTCATGGCAGCTAAATCCTCGGCCTTGCGTTGCTCAATCGCGGATTTTTGCGCATCTAAAGAAATACTACGTCGCTTACGCACCTCAACCTGCACACGGCTACCATCGGCCTGACGGATTTCCGAGGTCTTACGACGAGTAAGTGTAATTTTCTTTGCTGCTGAACCAGTGCCGTGACTTGATTGCAGTTTATCCAACAATTTTTTCTTGGCCGCTGGCGTCACAATATCATCCACAGAATTAAGCTCCACCCCGGCAGAACGTAATTGCTCTAATAACGTGTCAGCAGGCATATTTAAATCTCGGGCGAATTGTGAAACAGTAATTTTAGTCATTCGGCTCTCTTTATCAACAACAAACTATTTTATATAAATTAATCAATCCGATGCATCAGGCACGGCACTACTTACTTAGAGGTACTATCCTCAGCCCCATCTTCAAACCAATGGGCTCGTGCTTTACTAATCAACTCAGCCGCAACCTCCGGCTCTAAACCGGTGTATTCAACTAACTCATCGGTCGCCAAATCCGCCAAATCATCGCGACTACGAATGCCACGATCAAACAACTCGGCAATAAGCGTCGGAGTCAATTCCTCGAACTCACGCAGATCCGGCGCTTCTTCTAGCTTTTCCTCAGTTTCAATGGCTTGTACTAGGAGTGAATTACGCGCACGACTACGTAACTCATTAACCAAATCCTCATCAAAACCATCAATGGACAATAGCTCTTCGACTGGTACATAAGCCACCTCTTCAAGACTACTAAAGCCCTCGTCAATCAAGATTTCAGCGATTTCGGCATCAACATCTAATTGCTCAACAAAAAGCTGAGAAAGACGCTGATTCTCCTGCTCCTGACGTTGCTGACTCTGTTCTGGGGTAAGAATATTAATCTGCCAACCGGTCAACTCCGAGGCAAGACGCACGTTTTGACCACGTGTACCAATCGCCTTTGGTAGGTTCTCTTCATCAACCACCACATCCATGGAATGTCTATCCACATCAACTAAAATCGACTCAACAATGGCTGGCGCCAAAGCGCTAATCACAAACTGCGCCGGCTCGTCATCCCATAAAACGATATCAATCATTTCTTCGCCGATTTCCTTACGCACTTCCATCACACGTGAACCACGCATACCGACGCAAGTACCAATCGGGTCAATCCGCTTATCGTAAGCTACCACCGCAATTTTAGAACGCAAACCAGGCTCACGCGAGACTGCTTTAATCTCTAGTAAACCCTGTTCAATCTCAGGCACTTCATTTTCAAATAGCGCACGTACAAACTCAGGTGCAGTACGAGAAACAATAATTGGCTGACTACGTGACTCACGATCCACGCTAGTAATATAAGCGCGTACACGGTCGCCATTGCGTAAATTTTCGCGAGGCAACATCTCAGAGCGTGGTAGACGCGCCTCCACACGACCACTTTCTAAAATCACATCGCCACGGTCAAGGCGCTTCACTGTACCGGAGAAGATTTCCTCACCGCGCTGTAAGAACTCCTCTAAAATCTGCTCACGTTCGGCATCACGGATACGCTGCATAATCGCCTGACGAGCAACTTGCGCACCGATACGACCGACTTCGGCAGCGCCTAAAGGCTCAACAATATACTCACCCACCTGAATGCCTGGCTGTATCTCTTGTGCATCCGAGTAGATCTCCTGACGATCTGGCTCCTGCAAACCGGCCTCATCAGGCACCACTAACCAACGGCGAAAGCCTGAGAACTCACCGGTACTACGATCGATTTTAACCACCACATCAGCACCCTCTTCGTCCAGCTGTCTACGCATCGCTGACGCTAAAGCAGCCTCAACCGACTCATAAACCACATTGACATCAAGGGACTTTTCACGCGCTAGTGAATCCACAAGGATTAAAATTTCTCGACTCATTTCTTTTTACCTTTTCTGAAATCTAGTACAGGATCCAACTTAGCTTTTTCTACATCGCTATAACAAAAAAGCAAAGTCTGAGTATTTTTTTTGTCTTCAATTATCAAACTAAAAACAGGATTTGATTCAGCATCTGCTTTGGCCGCTAAATCCTCTGGCAGCTCTGCTGGACCAGCCTCTAACACACCAGTAAACACCTTGCGATTATCAATGGCGTGGCGCAGACGACACTCGACCCGCTGCCCAATAAATCGCTTAAAATCTGCTATCGTACGTAAAGGACGATCAACCCCTGGAGAACCCACCTCCAGACGCTTATAGTCGATATCCTCCACCTCGAAGATCCGCGACAAAAGACGTGAGACCTGCTCACAGTCATCAATCGTAACACCGCCCTGCTTGTCAATAGTAACGCGTAACAGGCCTAACGGCGCACGCTCCACCTCAACAAGCTCAAGCTCTAAGGCAAGCCCCTGAATGGCTTGCTCAGTTAGGGTAAATAAATCACTCATACATCAGAAATAAAAAATGGGCTTAAAGCCCATCATAAACAATCAGCCACTGCTATCGCCCATGTCGAGATAGAACTCAAGACACCAGCGAGGGCCATAGGCTCTGCCATATGATATCGGTGATATCGGCTAAATCAATCACAGTCACAGCAAAATGATCGACTTTAAAGGCTACTCGCTATAACGCTAATATAGTGGTTAGCAAGTAATTATAACAAAACAATCAATTACTTGCTAGATTATTGTGGCAAAGGCCATAATTCACTATAGAATGAGGGCGGCTAATTACGTTTATCGTAATCCAGGCTTGAGCGACGCTTTTTATGCTCAATTTTCACATCCCGCGAGGCACGACGCTGATAGGCATAATCCAGTGCTGCATCGCTTAAGATCGGCTCATGCCCACCGGCTGCCAGACGGGCATTACGCCGCGCACCAGCGCGCACCGCCTTTTGTGGCGCCGTCACAGTACGCGCACGATGACGAGCAGAGGCGGCATCAGAGCCAGTAACCGTCAAGGCACGACGCTGATAAGCACCGGTCACTGCGGTGGCGCGACTGCGGCTTGGTGGCTGAGCACCCTCAAATCCCGGCGGCATCGCATTAGCGTTAGAGATTGGCTGGCGTGGTTGCTGACGAGCTTGACGCATAGATTGCCGGCGAGCATTTCTACCCTTGGGCGCCCCTTCGGCTTCTGGCAGGACCATACCCATCTCAGCCATCAAAGCCAAGACCACATCTACCTCTAGTTCCTGCCAACGACCACGACTCAAATTGCGAGGTAAGCTAATATCACCAAAACGAGTACGCAACAAACGTGAGACGGTCAGGCCAAAGCTCTCGAACATCCGCCGCACCTCTCGATTACGTCCTTCAAATAAGGTGACACGATACCAACGATTACTGCCCTCTCCACCAATAAAGTCGACCGTGTTAAATTTGGCCGGACCGTCTTCTAAGCTAATACCTTTAAGCATTTGCTCGCGTTGACTCTCTTCGAGTTCACCTAAAATGCGCACCGCATATTCACGCTCATAGCCGTAACGTGGATGCATCATGCGATTAGCAAAATCACCGGAGGTAGTAAATATCAACAAGCCTTCGGTATTTAAATCCAAACGACCAACCGATAACCATTTGCCACTTTTTAAATTTGGTAAGCGAGAAAATACCGTTGGGCGACCTTCCGGATCATCGTGCGTCACAATTTCACCGGCTGGCTTGTAATATAAAATCACCCGTGGTGGGCGCCCTGCGCGCGGACGTCGCACCACACGACCATTGACCTTAACCACATCCTCTTGACCCACACGCTGACCCACATGCGCAGGCTCTCCATTGACGCTAACACGACCAGCAATAATTAGTTGCTCCATGTCGCGACGGGAACCTACACCCGCATCAGCCAACACCTTATGCAATTTAGGTCGAATTTGATCGTTGTTTAAAAACTTGGCAACACGCTGCTCGCTGTCGGCCGCTAGATTGTAACGACCTAAATCAAGCTCCTCTTCTTGTAATAAGGCCGTATCTAATGTCTCTTCGATAAACTCAAGCGCCTCTGGTGAGCTTGAGCGACGCGCTTGACGACGCATTGTGTGAGGCTTGGTTGGCTTACCATCTTGCGCTTGGCGTAGCGCCTGCGTACGACCACGACGCGCACCAGACGCTGCGGATTTAGTGTGGCGCCGTGCCCCTTGCTGCGACGCAACTCGCTTGCCACTAGCAGATGCGCTTGCTTGCAATCCCTCGCTAGGCGTACTCATCGATTGCGTGGCAGTATGCTCCGCTGCTTGCAGCTCTTTTGATGGCGAAACACGACGAGTACGTCGACCTGCCAGTTCGACTTGACGCTCACGACGAGCACTAGAAGCACCGCCAGGGCGGGATTTTTTAGTGGAAGCGACTGCCTCAGCACCTACTGCGGCACCCTGAGTTGCTTGTGGGTTGGCTTTAGCTTCAACACTGGCATCAGCACGGCGACGACGAAAAGGCGTTCTCAACTTACGTCCACGACGCTGTTCAACAGGCTTAGTAGCCGAGGTTTGAGTTGTTTCAATATCCATTATTATAAATAAACCTACCTATTGATCACTTTCGGATCGATTTTCTAATTGTTCATTGACAGGCGCTATCTCATTGGCACTGTCTGCCGTCATCGCCACCTCATCGTCCGAGGATGAACTAGATAGTTGTGGCGCTTCCCCCGCTTCGTCAAGGGCCAGGGCTATTTCCTGCTGCAAGGAAGCGTATGACTCATCATCTGCGACTAAGGCGTCATGAAAGGACTCTAACGGTGGCAAATCAGCACGTGATTGCAAACCCAAATCGCTCCAAAACTGCTCAGTAATGCCGAGCAATGAAGGGCGCCCTGGACCATCTCGATAGCCTACGACCTCGATCCACCCTCGATCCTCTAAGGTTTTAATGATCTGCGAGGATACGGTAACACCACGAATACTTTCAATATCACCCCGGGTCACGGGATAACACCAAGCGATAATTGCTAATGTCTCCATCACAGCTCGAGAATATCGCGGCGGTCGCTCCGGATTAATTAATTCGAAGTACTTTTGCATGGCCGGTCGGCTCTGAAAACGCCACCCCTCAGCCACCTCAACCAATGCCAAGCCCCTATCCACCCAAGCCAATTGCAGTTGCTCAATGGCTTGCAACACCATCGCCCGATCAACTTCCTCGTGTTCGGCAAATAACTTGGTAATTTGATTAATACTCATCGGCTCATCGGCGCATAACAAAACCGCCTCTACGACTCGCCCAAGCTCTGGTAGATCCATGAATTTAAATAACGGGGGACAAAACTCAGCCTAAGGTATCGCTCATGTGCTTAGAATCGTTATTGTTAAAATGCCTAAGCCATCGGATGTGGGCTATTTTAACAGGGCTTGGCGATTGAAATCAACGAGAAATGGTGTTTTGCAAGTTAAAAACAACGGAAGCGGGGTTTAGCTGCGTTGTGTGGGCGAGTTTAAAACTTAAGACTGTACGATTAAATCTACTCTCGCTTTAAAAACCAATAATAATTTTTTGCAATGATAATCTAGTTTTGAGGATGGGCATTAGTCCTCTTGACCACATTTGATTAACATTAAAGCCAAGTTCCTGTAGTCGTACTAAGCGCTTTTTATCTTTTATAAACTTATTCTTGAAACTCTCATCGCCCTGGGCCCTAAAGGCTTTATGTAATGCTAGTAATTTTAATCCTGGGCAAGCATGGATAAGCTCTTCTTCGAGATTACGAGTTTGCTGCAATAAATGCACTTTGCTCGAAGAGTCAGCGATTCTTTTCACAGCATTTACAAACTCATCAACTCTGCTGGTGACATCGGTATCAAAAACTATATATGAGATGACACGCCCACTTTTTGGCATCAACCTTAAGGTGCTCTCTACTTTTCCATCCCAACAATTAAATATATGAATCTTTCCAGAAGGTATGATTTTCTCTGCCTGTAATGCCATCAATAAAGCTTTCTCGGTTTGTCCCTCAACAAAATAAATGACACATTCAGCACGCCCTCCCCTCATAAAAGCAACTCCATTTTGGACATATCCGGAAGCGTATTAAATACATTATTCTTGACGTAATTCAGGAGACTGCGGTCATTTTTATTAATAATCTGTTCTGGCTGAACAATGGATGTACCCTCTTCATCTTTAGACATAAAGACATAAGAATGAACAGGTAAATTCATATCTAACACATCATAGTTATGCGTTGTATAAAAAAGCTGCGCATGCCTTGGCAAATGAGCAATTAACAAGCTTAATGTTAGTTGTTCTAATTCAGTGTGTACATAAGCCATCGCCTCATCCAAATAATAGACGATGGGACCATTATCATGAAACGCTTCACAATAGTTTCTATCATCAATAATCCGATTTAGAAAAATAGCAACTTTCAGCGCCTCATAGGTACCTTTAGAAAGTCGCTCAGGCTTTGTTACAGCGCCTTCCATATCCAATACGACAGAGTCATGATTTTTAAATATTAAACTGAAAGCTTGGGTTTTATCTGATTCGTCCTTGTTCTCAGTTACTTTGATAATGGTTGGATCAAATGTAGTCACTATATCTTCTAAAATTTTTCTATTTAAAGATTCAGAGGACATAGGAATTTTCCGAGTATCGGAAGTCACAGAGGAAAATGAATAAAACCATCCACATGAGCCCTGCTGAGCTTCTTTAATTCGCTCACGAAAGGCATACAATGCATCTAATTCTTTATCTTTTGATGTTTCAACTCTAAAAATATTAGACGCTTCATTTTTATTTAATCGCAGTCTTGCAGAATTGACCGTATCAGTCGCCCTAAGCGGAATTTCGGCATACTCAATTACAGGCACACTCTGATCTTGATTAATAGTAAGCTTTAGCCGGTGCAAGCAAACTCTTTTATTCTGAGGCATAACAAACTCAACCTCAATAACACCAGCTTCAGACTTGTCGAATAGATAGTCACGAAGCTTATTTGATGAGGTATTGTCTTTGAGTATAAATAATTGTATCTCCAGCATTAATCGGCCCAGTGCTGTCTTACCACTGGCATTAACCCCCGAGATTATACAAACTCTTCTGAAATGAAAGTTCTTATAACCTTCAAGCGATTCATCGGGAATCGTGCTTTTCAACAATTTCCTTTGAATTGCAAAATCCAAAAATACATCGCGGAAAGAGAAAAAGTTCTTAACTCTTAAACTCAAAAAAATCATTTTACTTCCAGAATTAGGAATTTAATTAAATTAAATATACCCTATTTTTTTAAAAATAACTAGCTCCTTAAGTGAGGTGAGGCCTTGACTGTTAACGGCAGTTATGTGTGCCCCCGCAAGGATATACTTGAAGCGGCATAATGTGAGCAGTAGGTGCTGGGTCATCACACGACCTCCTAAGCTAACAAACAAGTTGTGAAAAGTTTTGCTTATAAAAGTCTATATCGTGAACAAAAATTTCATCGTAAAAACCACCTAACTCCTCATTGATGGCATCAAAACTATAACGCTCTTGTGAAGCCTGGATGTTACGATGATATGCTCTGGTTGAGGTATCCTTTTTATACACTACACAGAAGTAAAATTTATTATCTCGAGGGGAAAATTTTGATAATAATGTTTTAAAGAATTGAGTGCCATCACGAAATTTTCTTACTATTTGAGGCTTATTAACTCGAGACCATTCTTGATTTTTAAACTCAACAAAATACAAATGTTTGGCCCCTAAACAGATTGCGTCTGGTGATGCCGGTAAAGCGTCTACATTGCCAAACTTTGCTTTAACATAAGCATCAAAGTCAAAAACATTGTCGACACTCTCATCCTCACAGAGAAACTCATTATTAGTGAGGTCGAAACTCGTCTCCTTAAGTGTCGAACGGTAGTTCTCAAACTCACTCATCAAAAAGAAATCAAGACGATATTAATTCCCCATCTTTTAACACCTGCTTATCAAGCTCCCGCAACTGCTCAAAAGGCTCTGATAATAAAGCAAAAATCTCTGGCAGTTGACTCTTATTCTCAACCTCATTGTTTTTAGCAAGATAAAAAGACGTTTCATCTTTCAGGCCTTTAACTTCAGAATAACGCTCCAAAGCCTCAATCAGATAAGGGCTATGCGAAGAAACGATAACAAAAACACCACTATTCGCTAATTCCACCAAAATCTTAGCTAATTTCAGTTGCCAATTTGGATGAAGATGATTTTCAGGCTCATCAAAGATAATAAGCGTATTTATATCTATGAAATCATTAGCAACTAATATCTGCAGCATACCAAAAACTTTTATACCACTGGCGGTATTTTTAATTGAAATGCGTTCACCTTCTTTTTGATAAACAAAGTCGCCATCAGTGCTAGAGTACGATACCTCTCCATCTATGACAGAAGCAATTAACTCAAGAAGATCTAAATCTTGAAACTCTGCAGGTGGCTCTATCAGCTTATCGAACAAATCTTTAGTATGTAAAGTAGTATAAGGCACCCCAAGTCGACGCGCCCCTCTCTTATCAAGTTGCGTCTGACTACGAATAAGTAAACTATAAAAATTTAATAATAACGGCGTTTCTATGAAGGTTGCATCTCGTATCAGAATAGGTTTAGCATCCTCATAAACACTTACTTTGTTGCCCTTATCTACAATCAATTCTAATAGTTTGAGGCTATCATCCCAAAGCTGAATACTACCCTCATCTGCACCTCTAAAAAGCACTTGTGAATCAAACTCAGAAACAAAGGTTTTAGTGAACTCTCTTTCAAGAACTCGCTTTTGATCTTCAGGCTCTTCAACAATGCTTATTAATTTTTGTTTAAATTCATCTATAAAAGATAGATCAGACATACTCAAAACGTTATGCTGCATAAGTATTTGCCACGTATCATCAAACAACTGCATTGATGTTTCAGCATTAACATCTTCTCTCAATAACAGATCCATCTGCTTGAAAACAATAGATCTTGCACTTTTATCGATTTCATCATTTAAATGCGAACGCAATGTAAAATAGAAATCTTCGAAAAACTCTTGAACCTCGTGTTGTTTGGAGGCGTTTAACTCTTCTTTGTGCTTATTGAGTGCTTTGACTATACAAAAAACTATCTTACCAATAGTGCTTTTACCATTGTCATTTTCACCAGCGATAACACATAACCGATTAAGTGTGACCTCAGCTTTTTTGAGCATGCCAATGTTTTTAAGCTTTAACTTCATAATCTCGTTCCGATTGCCTTCAACTACTAATGTCGTGCTAAACGATAGCTATATTGCTCTTTGCACCTTGGTGTTAAGCTGCATAGCGCCAAACGTAAAGCTTATTATTATTTGCGCTTTATCGTACCGTTCGTTAAATACTCATAATGAGCTGGGGAGTTCTTGATATGCAACTTAACACCGCTTCTTGCCATTTTCGACACTGCCTGCTGCCGTTTAGTTGATGAGGCCGGAGGCACCTTACTTGAAACGATAAAAGCATACTTATTAGGAAAATTCTGTTGAAAAAGCTGAATACTGCTTAAAAGCTGCTTTAATCCGTCTTCAATTTGTCTTCCCTTTAGCTCGACAAATAACTCCGTTAAATCATGATCATACAAGTAGTAATCACAACACTTCGGACCCTGTCCGGCAGGAATCACTTCACCATCAAGTTGCACCTGAGCAAAAGCACTAGCATTATACAGTTTAAACGTTTTCCCTTGTTCACTTAAACTAACGATGCTATCGCAGGGTTTTGCATATTGAGCCAAATTAATAGTCAATCTTCTACCTCTAAATCAGTCTCATCAAAATACCGTAAATCGATCAACTTTGAAAAATCATCATTAATACTCTCAGACACCGAATCCAAATAATCTGCGTTAATTAGTCGAGTTTCTTCATCCATGATTGAGTGAGCAATGCCATTTTCAATACTGTAAACACCCAACTTATCAGAGAGTAACCAGTATTCTTCCGGTATAATCTGTCGAATACGCTCGCTTTTATTAGGTTGGTCTCTAGATAAATCAGCGGCCATGACTAAATTATTAATGACCGACAAAATATAAGGACTATGAGTAGCAAAAGCTAATTTTGTCTCTTTTAATTCAGAGGCCTCTGAATTAAAACAACTTTTAATTAATCTTTGAATAAGTCGTTTTTGTGCAGCCGGAAATAAGGATAACTCGGGTTCTTCAATAAAAATTGATAAATGTCTTTTACCAAATCGAATCTTAGGTAGATTGTCTTTGTTACTAAAAGCATTATCCTCTTGAGCTAATAGCTTACTCATAAAGAACTCCTTAAAAGCTCCGTCGAACACCGTTTTAAAATCAAATCGTTGCGTCAAATGATCAACAATAATTTCTGAAAATAACGCTGTTTTGGTACCGCTTGATGCGTTTTCTAACTTCAATTCAAAACCTTCGCTACTTTCTTTATCGTTGTTATTTTTAACAAAAAATTGGGCCGCCACACCTGTTTTTCTAAATAAACTTAAGTCAGTACTTTCTATTAAGAACTCTTTAGCGTCTAGCTTATCAAAAGCTTCTAAAAAATTCTCATAGGTATCGCCTAAGTAGTAAGGTAGCTTAAAGCCGCGAGGAATTTTATTCGAATAAATATCCGGAAGAACACCTCGATTTTCACTAATAAACGCAATTTTCTCGGCGCATAAACCATCTTGGGAAGATAACTTCGCATCGGTCGGGAGCTTAGCTTTACTCTGATAAAGTGTATGACCTACAGTAAACTCAATTTCTGTCTGTGCAGTAACAAACTCCTCAAGACCAGACATTTTTAATAAAGTAGAAGAAACCAAACGACTATAGTCACTCTTAGTGGCTAATTTGGACTTAACAAAAAAACTTCTCAAGTTATTTTGTTTATGCACCCACCGAAGCAATGACATTAATTTTAAAATCGCACTTTTACCGGAACCCGACTCCCCAATAAAAATGGTTAAAGGCTTAATTTCAATATCTAAGCTTTTAATAGGACCAAAATTCTTTACTACTAAGCGGTCATGCGTCAAGTTAGGTTGCTTAGAACTATTTGTCATTTTATAAACTCAATAATACGGGGGAAATAAACTAGAAATGACTAGGATAAAAACCCGTTTTGATAATAGCTACCCCTAGCAAAACAAAGATTAAAAAAACATAAACAATCACGTTATTTGTAATCTCTGAGCTTTAATCTTTCTGAACATAATACCACCCATTGGCACAATTTTAACGGCAAGTAGACAATAATGGCCGTCTATAATTGTAGGGTATGCCCCCCATTTCTAGGAACTGCTTTTAGTAAAATGCTATGGATTTAGCCACTTTAAGTTGCGGGGTGGTTACCTCAGTAGGTATTCGTAGTCCCGCAATGCTCAAGCTCTTGATTAATCCTTACGGCGTTGCCAGTACTGGCAAATAGCTAATCCCGCCACCCTACTTAAACCCTTCCGGATTCCCTTTCTGCCAGTTCCAACTATGACGCATCATATCTTCCAATCCATAGTCTGCCTTCCAACCCAAGTCCTTCTGCGCCTTGTCAGGATTAGACCAACACTCAGCAATATCACCAGCCCGTCTTTCGACCAACTGGAAAGGCACTTTCTCACCAGTAGCCTCTTCAAATGCTTTAATGATCTGCAACACAGAGTAGCCCTGTCCAGTACCAAGATTCCAAACATGACAACCCGATGACTGCTTCAAGTAGTCCAAAGCAGCTAGATGGCCCTTGGCCAAATCAACGACATGAATATAATCACGCACACCGGTACCATCAACGGTTGGATAGTCTGAACCAAAAACAGATAACTTTTCTAGTTTACCGATAGCGACTTGCGTCACGTAAGGCAAGAGATTATTTGGAATACCGCTTGGATTTTCACCGATTAAACCACTTTCATGTGCACCAATGGGATTAAAGTAGCGCAATAAGGCTACTGAAAAATCAGTTTCTGCCACGACCAGATCCTGTAATATTCGCTCTACCATTAATTTAGACATACCATAAGGATTGGTTGGTACACCCACCGGACAGTTCTCTGAAATCGGAATTTCTTCTGGATCACCATAAACCGTAGCGGATGAACTAAATACTAAACGCTTAACGCCTGCATCACGCATTGCTTCAAAAAGCACCACACTACCGCTGACATTGTTATCATAGTACTCAAGAGGCTTTTCAACACTTTCACCGACAGCTTTTAAACCTGCAAAGTGCACAACCGCATCGATCTGATGTTGTTTAAAAACACCATCCAGCAGCCGCCGATCACGTATGTCGCCCTCAATCATTAATGGTTTTTTTCCTGTGATCTCTTCGATGCGCTTCAAGACTAACGGTGAGCTATTACTAAAATTATCAATGATAACAACCTCATAGCCTGTTTGAAGCAACTCAACAACAGTATGTGAACCAATAAATCCGGCACCACCGGTGACAAGAACTTGCATGCTTATTTCCCTTGAATCATGGTTATTACAAATAATGATTTATAATCATACGACAAGCAAGCCGTGGTTGATAAATTTTAAAGATAAAACACACATTTGTAATATGATAGGGCTCCACTTACTATGGATATAAAACCACATAAACGACATTCAAAATGGTATGAGCGGTTTTTTTTTAGCACTACTACTCAGATTATTATCACAACGTTTATTTGTGCGATCCTGCCGGCCTGGATTTTGTGGGGAGAGCGCTTTTTTAATCATCCTGCAGCAACCGAAATCAACTCATTTTATGGTGTTATTGCCAGTAACATTTGTAGTCTAATCACGCTAAGAGTGCTTTTAAAGTTCCCTGGTAATAAGTCCAGTAGCTTTATTATCTCGACTGTTCTAGCTTGGTACACAGTATTAATTGTGGTCTTCTTGCTTTTTAGGCTTGAGTACTCACTCTACTTTCTTACATTTAGTTTAACTTTAACTCTTTTTTATGGTTTCTTAGGTTTTTTCTTCGGCAGGCGCTGGGCTACGCCTAAAATTGCTTTAATACCTTATGGACGTGCTGCTGATCTTGCATCTATACCAGGTGCTAGTTGGTACTTATTGAGAAACCCTGAAATTGAGGGTGAGCGGCGCTATAATATGATCGTTGCCGATTTGCACTCAAAAAAGCTAACCGCTGAATGGCAAAAATTTCTTGCATATTGTGTTTTGTCTGGTATGCCAGTATACAACTCGCACCAAATTGAAGAATCTCTAACAGGTCGCGTCAAAATTCGTCATATGCACGAGAATCAACTAGGATCACTGCTGCCCTCCCCTGTATACTCTGTCATCAAACGAATCACAGATATTGTTGCAGTGCTTATGGTTATGCCCATCGTTTTACCGATTATGCTCATTACAGCGATTGCTGTTGTTTTAGAAAGTAAGGGTGGCGCTCTTTTTATACAAAACCGCGTCGGTAAAGGCGGTAAAGAGTTTAAAATCTACAAATTTAGAAGTATGACCAAAGACTCGGAAAAAGATGGAGCTCAATTTGCCTCAGCTAATGATATGAGGGTTACCCGGATTGGAAAATTTATACGTAAAACACGTATTGATGAGCTACCTCAATTCTTTAATGTGCTCAAAGGTGATATGAGTCTGATAGGGCCGCGACCTGAACAAAAGGTTTTTGTCGATGCTTTTGAAGAGCAAATCCCCTTTTACAACTATCGTCATATCGTCAGACCTGGTATATCAGGGTGGGCACAGGTAACGCAAGGCTATGCTGCAGATGTAGATGACACACAAATTAAAGTCGAACATGATTTCTACTACATCAAGCACTTCTCACTGTGGTTAGATGTTTTAATTGTCTTTAAGACAATTAAGACTATGCTGACTGGATTTGGAGCGAGATAACATTACTGCTAAATGTTCTTTTCCTTATAAAAAGTTTTTATAGATAAATTAGATTATGAATTTTACAGTTTTAATGTCTTTATATATTAAAGAAAATGCATCCTATTTAAATGATTGCTTAAAAAGTTTAGAAAATCAAACGATGCCTGCCAATGAAATTGTTATCGTATTAGATGGGCCGATATCAATTGAATTGGAAAACGTTTTATTTAAATGGGAACAACAACTGCCTATAAAAAAAATCCCCCTAGAAAAAAATATTGGTCTAGGACGAGCATTGAATATAGGATTAAAACACTGTTCAAATGAATGGGTTTTCCGCATGGATACCGATGATATTTGTCTCCCGTCACGTTTTGAAGTTCAAGTTGAATATATACAAAAACATCCTGAAACTGTACTACTTGGTGGACAAATTAAAGAGTTTTCAACAACCCCAACTGAAGACATGTTCACACGCAAAGTACCTATAGGCTTTAAAAACATTTACAATTATGCAATTAAAAAAAATCCATTTAATCACATGACTGTAGCTTATAAAAAATCAAATATTTTGCAATTAGGCGGCTATCAGCATCATTTATTTATGGAAGACTACAACTTATGGTTAAGGGTTTTAGCCAATCACAAAAAAGTTGAAAACTTACCAAACACTCTAGTTTTGGTTCGCGCGGGTGATGCTATGTTATCTAGAAGAAGAGGAAAAATATATATTAAAAGTGAGTGGGAAATGTTTAAATTAAAAAAGTCTCTTGGATATCATGGCTGGACAAAGGGAATTTTGCTCTTCGTAGCTCGTGCCCTCCCACGGATTTTATCACCACAACTTCTCACTAAAATTTATAGATTACAGCGCAAAATTGAATAAAACTCATATTTTTAAAGCTATGTTTTAGCTAATTTCCGAGGATTCTCTCAAATCATTATCATAAAATACCTCCATGGTAGCTTGATCAACTTTTCTAGCAAACCAGTACCCAACTTGAGATGATGTTTTTAATTCTGAAAGACTCAAAAAAACAGGACTAGAGCCTCTTTGATACGATGGATTAAATACGATAAATCTTTTATTTCCTTCAGTAGAAACCTTACTTGAAAGTTTGTTTTTTTCGACTAAATATTGAAAAAAATGTTCGTCTGGGCATAATTTTTTCTTAAAAAAACTTATGTCTTCAACTGATATAGATTCATAAAGAGTTAATAATTCAGCTCTTCTAATAGAGAACCATTGACTACCAAACTTGAATAGTCTATGACTAGGTAAAAACTTATCAAATAACTTAATTACTTGAGTATAAATTTTACCCAAAGGATGTCTTGTATATTTATTATCGGCATGAGGTACATCAAAACGCATTCTATAATTATGTCTTTTTGACTCCCTATACTCCATATAAATAGAGTCATCACTCCATGACAAATTTTCATTCAAAATGACATCATCTCCGCTTATCAAATGGAAAAACTCATTTTCGCTATCATGTTTTAAAGCAAAGCTAATTAAATTTAATGTAGCCTGAACCATACTGAAACCAGCCCACTTAACATCAACCCTTTTATCTATAAAAAAAACATTAGGACAACCTTTTACTGAAAGCTTCTCTAATGGTTTTTTCAGATCTAAATGTATATAAAAGTTATCATTTGGGTGGTTTCGAGCATATTCTAATAGCTTGTCTATTGGTTTATGAGTAAGTACTAAAAAACATTTTTTTTTCATAAATAATCCAGAAAGATAAAGCTTGAAGAAATTTAACTTCAATATATAGTTTTATGTAATGACCCAGCATAATTTTCACACTTTAAGCTGCTAATTGTTGATAAATCATACTCGGTGTTTTCATTTTAAGCGCCTGATGAGGGCGCTCTTCGTTGTAGTACTTAAACCATAAGTCTAAGCACCGCTTAGCCTCATCAACCGACCGCCAGTTATGTTGTTCAACACACTCCGTTTTAACAGTGCGAATGAACCTTTCAACCAGACCGTTTTGCTGTGATGTGTGCGGTCGAATAAACTCCTGCTCAAACCCATAGCGTTTAGCCGCTTTGGTATAGAGTTTGGGCGTAAAGACCAGTCCATTATCGCTTCTGAGGACAATGCGCTCTCGTGGTGCCATCAGGCTACCCGAGCGATATATGAGAGCCTCCTCTAATGCCGCCTCAGCGGCTTTAGCATCACCCTTAGGGCTAAGTGACCAACCCAAGAGTTCGCGCGTATGGCAGTCCATGACAAGCGTTAGAGTACACCAACCGTTGCGTGATCCACACCATACTCGGCACGTATCCGTCGACCAACGCACATCAGGTGCTGACGTCACCGAGGTCTTGTTCTGTACCCGTGGTGTCGCACCGCTCGCCCGTTGCCGAAGCTGCCAACCCTTAAGCTGAAAGATACGCTGAATGGTGTTCTTGTTCTCACCCAACGCCCAAGCAACCGTTCGGTAACCGGCGTGGGGAAACGCATTAATGAACCGTTTAACACGCGCAGCAAGGTGTTCGTTCACCTTGGATGCCGACTTAACTGCTCGGTAGTAAAAACTACGACGAGACACGCCTGACCACTTACACGCTTGACTGATGGTCACCTGATCCCCTTCTTGCGCCATCTCGTCTAGAAGTCCTTGCAACTGCCGGGGGTTGATTCGAGATGACGCTGTAGCTTTTTTATAAACTTAATCTCCAACATCGCCTCACCATACGCCTCTCTGAGCTCACGTAATTGCGCTTCGTATTGCTCGGCAACATCCTTAGGCTTGGCACGTAAGGAGTTCTCCATGCCGGCCTTTGCATCCTCTAGCCATTGCTCAATATCTCGTTGCAAAAGGTCATATCGTCTTGAGGCCTCTGCAACGGTAATCTGCCCAGCAAAGATCTGCATGAGCAATTCAGATTTGTGCTTGGCGGTCCAACATTTGATAGCAGGTTCTAAAGTCATGTTGTACTCCATGTGTTAGAGCAACTTTAACATGTACAGTTATTCTCTGGGTCACTATATTTAACTACAGCAGTTTTATTATTCTTATATCTAACTAACAGTAGTAATTGAAATAAAACTACGTCAAAATATGTAAAAAGACCCATCTGATCTAAAAAATATCTCCCATAAACTATTAAAGATAAAACAATTAAAGTTAAGTTTCGACTTGATAGTATATAAATCAAAATCAGGATAGCCATCAAAGTATGAAGTATGCCATACCTACTATGTCCTGTAATAAATGAATTATGAGGATTTCTTTCAAACTCAACTATTAGCTGACAACACTCGTCAAAATTTCTGCCTAAAATGATAGATTTAAAATCGATACGATCCAAATACTCTATCAGAAACAACGTTCTATCAGAGCTAAATCCTCGTGAAAAATTAGATGACGTTTGTATTTTTTCGAGTAATTCCCAAAAAAAACTACTAGTAAAAAAATATACTAAAGAAAAAACAAAAAGAAAAATCAACAATTTTGAGTTACGTTGATAAATTGCATATAAAAGCAACGCTGAGGATAACAAAATCCCGCTTCTTCCATATAAAAAATAACAGCAAACAAAAGTAATTATATAAACTAATAACGGTTGTTTTTCGTTGCTTTTTTCATGTGAAATACCTACGTTAATCGCTAAAAAAATTAATATCCCACTTAAATAATTCCTGCTAGAACCTTCAAAGACCACATTGTATGCCTCATCATCTTCAAAGCCTATTGAAAAAAACAAATAAGTTAGATATAAAACATATAAAAAATAAATTAGTTTCGATAACGCTCTAGTGTCCTTGATTTTAAAAACCAATAAATATGCTATTAATAATGAAATCACTCCGTATTGCAGATTATACAAAGCAATATAAAAAGTAACTCCTTGACTAAATACGCTAGCAACAAAGAATAGTGTAAATATTGAAAATAAAATCAAAAGTTTATTTAGAGAAACTTTAGAATAATTTAAAATCAATCCAAATAAAAAATAACCAATAGCAAAATAACCAGCAAAAAAATAATAATCCCTTACCTTTATATAAAAAAACACTAAGATAAAAATAAATAATATGCTTATTTGACTTAAACGTTCAATTTTCATTATTTTTCTCTAAGTCTATTGTCACACACCCTGACTTTGTAGAAAGAAGTTCAACAACATCAGTCAACGTCTTACTAAGTAAATTAGAATACACCGGATAAATAGTAATACCCGGAATATTTAACAAATTAAATTGGGCGCTACTCGCAAAGCCATACAGGTTAATTTGTTTATATTTTTCTCTTAAAGAGTAAATTTGTTCTTCAGCAATTAAAAGCGAGTCTTCAATACTTTCAATATTGATTTTTCTTTGGTCCCTAGGATGAGGAATATAAATCCATTCCACATTACTATTCTCTATAAAATTTCTAACTTTTTCCCATAGTAAATCTGCATTACTCTTCTTATTTACAACATCTTCATACATGGTACCAAGAAAAATGTTTATTTCTCCATGAGTTGCTCGATTGTTTTTTTTAAAATCCAACAACTGAAGAGTCTCTGTTCTATCGACAACATTTTGAAACTCAGGATAAATTGTGTAATGTTTTTTTAGTTTTGACTTAACTTTTTCTAGTGTAAACCTGTTGCCTAATATATAGTTGACCACTTTTAAAATAAAACCTCTGAATATCCCTCTCTCAACACCCGTAAAAAAAGTACTATTAATAAAAATATTAGCAGTTCCATCATCAAATGTAACTAACTCCTGACAATCCACAAAAGATAATACATAATGAACAAGTGTATCGTCGATACTTCCTATATACACATTAAATTTTTTATTCTTTAATATTTTTCTTAAATGAGTAACCGTGGCTAAAGAGCGATTAGTTTTAATATAGTCTCCAAGATACATTCCATTAGACAACTTAGAAAAATAATAATAATTTTTATTATTATCAGTTAATGCTATATAAATGAGAATGCAGTCAGACTTATCCAACCCTTCATGACTTATGATTTTTTCTGCAATAAGACTTTGCAAAGGCGTTGTACAGACAAAAAGGCTTTTAATTTTCATACTTTTTCACTAGTTTAATTAATCAAAAAATTAAAAATTCATATAAACAACTGCAAAATCTAAATTAATATTTGAAATCATTATTGTTTTATCGTAATTGAATAATAATTATTATTAAAAACATAATGCATTTAACATATATTGTAGTCCCCCCATTTTTAGTAGCAATTTTAGGTAGAAACAGTATTAAAAAAATCGTTCTAACTTTTGTTGTGGGGTAATGCCACCAATGCCCATATGCGGGCGTTCATTATTGTAAGTCCAGAGCCAATGCGTGGCTTCCTGCTGCACCTCTTTCAAATCGTCGTAGAGATGTTGCCCCAGCCAATCATAACGAACGGTTCGATTATACCTCTCCACATACGCATTTTGTTGTGGCTTACTGGGCTGGATATGTAAAAGCGTTATTTGCTTCTCCTTCGCCCAACACACCATGTGATTGCTAATGAGTTCAGGTCCGTTATCCATGCGTATGCAAGCAGGCTGTCCTCGCCACTCCATTACCTGCTCCAGAGCGCGTGTAACGCGCTCTCAGAGGGTAGAGAGTAGTCCACCTCGATAGTTAAACCTTCACGGTTAAAATCATCCACCATGGTCAGCAAACGAATGGTGCGCCCGTTAGAGAGTGTATCGTGCATAAAGTCAATCGACCAGACTTGGTTAATGCCTATAGCCGTTCCTAAAGTGTCCGGACGCTCTCGTTTTATGCGACGGCGCGGCTTGATGCGCAGGTTGAGTTGCAACTCCCGATAGATGCGATAGACTCGCTTGTGATTCCATTTGAAACCCTTAACGTTGCGAAGATAGAGAAAGCAAAGACCAAAGCCCCACGTCTTCTGCTCAGCAGCTAGTTTTAACAGCCAATCGGCGATGAGCTCATTCTCCTCACGCCCTTTGGCTTGGTAATAGTAGCAACTTTGACTGATGCCGAAGGCTTGACAAGCTAAGCGGATGCTGACACCACGATACTGGACAGCCTTTTGCGCCATCTCTTTACGCCGAGATGGCGCTACCACTTTTTTTCCATCGCCTCCTTGATGATTTCTGCCTTCAGGCGTTCTTCCGCATACATCTTCTTGAGGCGTTTATTCTCCGCTTCAAGCTCCTTAAGACGAGCAATCATGGAGGTGTCCATGCCACCATATTTGGCACGCCATTTATAGAAGGTGGCACTGCTCATGCCGTGCGGTGTTTGTCAAGCAAGTTGTCCGATTTCTTATGCTGCTAATACTACATTTCTCGCTAAATCGTTACTCTCCTTCGATGGGTTTAACCAGACCTCTTTGACCGGTTTCCAATTGCGAACAGAACGGTTTTTCCAACGTTCTGGTCTAGCTTCTTTGGCTGTCTCATAAACGGCACGGCGATGCGCTAAAACAGCATTATCCTGCCCGCTATGACGCTGTTCTGGTGTTACAAACTGAATACCACTATGGCAATGTTGCGTGTTGTACCAGATGACGAATTGATGCACCCATTGACGAGCCTGTTCTAGGCTAGTAAAAGGCTTATTAGGATAGGCCGGTGTGTATTTGAGTGCTCTAAACAGAGACTCCGAATAAGGGTTATCATCACTAACTGATGGGCGGCTAAAGGAAGGCATAATGCCTAACCTCTGCAAGGTCGCTAGCATAGTAGCTCCTTTCATCGGACTACCATTATCTGAGTGTAAGATGAGCTGGTCTTTTCGGATTCCATGTTTCAGACACGCCTTGTTAATCAGAGTCGCTGCGTGTTGAGCCGATTCTTCTAGGTGAATCTCCCAACCAGTAATCAGACGACTGTAGATATCCATCGTCATATACAAGCGATAGAACTGCCCACGAACGGCACTCGGTAGATAGGTGATGTCCCATGACCATACCTGATTAGGTGCTGTGGCTACCCACGACATAGGCTTAGGCACCTGTCGTGG
>NZ_AQVB01000005.1 GCF_000372065.1 Oligella urethralis DSM 7531 | reverse complement strand
GGGGTGAAATTTGTCGAAAATTTCCAAAAAAAATCAAAAAATTTCCAAGTAGAACAGAAATCCGGTATTTAACTGCTTTTATGCAAAAGTCTCAACTTGTTCATGTAGTCAATGATCTCAGGATGACCTTTTAAACCCTTCATACTTAACTCCTTATGTTGTTAACTAGTCGTTATAACTTAATTATAACAGGATCAACTTATGTAAAATGCTCTTTTAGTCTTGCCACTTTGTTTGATTGACTATTCTCGGGTAGTAACGTAATAGCACTAGACCACGTACAATCACAAATATAATCAAGGCGAACCAGAGCCCGTTATTAGCAAGCGGGCCGATAAGTAAATAACCGCTTAATAGCATGCTTAGAAAGGCGATGACGGTGGAATTGCGCATGGCTTTACTATCCGTCACACCGACAAAAATACCGTCTAGCTGAAAGGTTGCAAAGGCGATAAAAATATAGCCAGCAGCAAAGGCTTTATGTTGATTGGCGATGCTTTGCAATTCGGCATCCGGCGTTAGGGCTTGGATAAAAAATTGGCCGCAGAAAAGTAGTAATAAGGCGAGTAGCAGGGAGCTAAAGGCAGCAATAACGCTGTTATCAATAACCGCTCGCAAGAAGCGTTGTCTTTTTCTTGCGCCATAGGCTTGGCCGACCTGCATTTCAGTGACATTAGCAAAGCCATCTAAAAAATAGGTTGCCATGGAAATAAACTGCAGCAGAATGTGGTTGGCAGCCAAGGTGGCATCACCGAAGCTCGCACCTTGACGAGCGAACCAGCCAAAACCGGCAAGTAGCGCCAAGGTGCGAATCATAATATCGCTATTTACTAGAAATAAAGCCTTAATTTTAGTGCTATCAAAAATTTGTGCCGAGAGTCTTTGATAATGTGAGCGCAGGGGAAGTATATCGAGCTTTTTGATAATTAAAAGCAGACCGTAACCAAGCGTCACCCATTCGGCAATTAAGGTGCCAAGCGCAATGCCCTTAACACCCATCGATAAAAACACCACAAAGAACACGTTTAAAAGCATATTCAAGCCATTCAAAAGCAGTTGAATCACAAGAATTTGCTTGGTCCAACCGAGACCAATAAAAATCCCCATTAGCGCAAAGGTGATCAAGGTGGCGGGCGCACCCCAAATGCGAATGATGAAATAGTCTTTGACTAAGGCATTAACTTCGGGGCTGGCGGATAAAAAATAGCTGGCTATGCTGCGGATGGGCTGCTGTAGTATGATGAGTGCCAAGCCGATAACGGTGCCTAGCATCAGGGTTCTAAATACCATGGTCAGCAATTCATCGTCGTTATTTGCACCCACGGCTTGGGAAATAAAGCCTGTCGTGCCAATGCGCAAAAAGCTGAAAGCCCAGTAAACAAAGCTGAAAATTAGCGAGGCTAAAGCAATCGCCGCCAGATCGGCTGTTTGACCCATTTGTCCGATCACGGCGGTATCAACCAGTCCCAGCAAGGGTACCGAAGCATTTGCCAGAATAATAGGCAGTGCTAATCGGAACAGCTTCAGATAGCTGGAAAAATCATTAAACAATGGTATACGAGTGGGCATTAAAGATTGTGAGGAATGGGTTGATTGTAAGGCGGCTGCTAGGCTCAGGGCTTATTATAGCAGACCCCTATGTCACGCCCGTCGTGCGATAGGCTTGCGGCTTGAGTGGCTGAAAAGTGGTTATTTAAGTCGCCATGCTTTTAGGGCTATTTAATTGTCTCGATAATATTAAGATCAACATTTATGTTTTCTTTTTCCCATGTGATTATATCTAAAAGGGCGCTTAGGTAGCTTGCAAAGCCGATTGAAGCCTCAGCGATTGAAGATGTTTTTTCTAAAATATTCTTCTCAAAAGTTAAGTTGTTTTTGGAGGCAATGGCGCTTAAAAAACTATATGTTATGTTTTTCTTAGCTCCGCTTAATCCTCTACCCAGAAAATGCAGAGCAAGCTCTCCATCATCAAAAAATCGTATGTGACTGTTGGCTATTTTCTCAACATAAAGCGGGAGCGTGTCTCCGTCCTCAAAAGTAAATGGCGTAGCAACGTAAGCCACCGTGCCTTCTTCGTTTAAGGGTTGGCATTCAAAACCTGTCATTTCAGCAAAGCTTTTACAAATCATAGTATGCCCTTATAACTCAAATGTTTCTGGGGCTCGTGGTCTCTTGTCAAAGTCAATACGTACCCGCAAGCAAAAATGGGAAAATGCTTGTTCAAAATCCCAATCAAGCCAATCCAACGAGCCATTCACGCGCCCCTCGGGATTGCGTCCTATATGTTCATGCGGCAGATTATGCCCAAAACTCTTTTTAATATTTTTAAAGCTTTTGGTTTCTAATTGGTAATAGCGAGTAGTACCCTTGTTTTTATATTCTACCTTTAACAAAGTGAATTTAAATAGTCTTTTCTTTGTCTTTGGTGAGTATTGTATCAATAATTCTACGATGAATTTTGTGCGTTCCAAGCTGTGCTTATCAAGTAGACCAAACGATAATTCGTAAGTTTCGCTAGCGTCATTAGAGAAAGACCAGTCCGGTAGATCCTCAGCATAAAATTTCTGAGTGCTCAGAAACTTTAGTACTTCTTCATAGGGCGGTGAAGAATCAATGCTCATACCTCATACCTTTGCCCTTGTTTTCTCTGTCCTCGTAATGTTTGAATGCGATTGCAGGTGCTTATGTCTGTTCGTTATGCGTTAATGTCTTCTGTGGTATAGACTGAACTGTTATCGCTGACTATTGCTAATCTTCCATCAGTTTGCACAATCAGACGCTTACTAAGCAGTAAGTCATTAAAGCTAACGATGTTAAAGTCTGCTGCTTCAAATTTATTTTATGTTTTCATGGCTGTATTGCCATCAACACACTAATCGCCTAGTTTTGGAGTACATCGCGCTTTTGCTAGATTGTTCAGAAGGTGTTGCTAAGCTTGATACGATATTGGGCTGTGGAGAACTTACAACAGGGTTAGTTTACAAGTGCTAGATGGCCAATACCTAGGGCGTGGATTTTATTATCCATGTTAAAGATGGGATAATATTACCATCAAGATGATAATTATTTAGTTTAAACTTTAATTATTTAATTTGTATTTAAACTAAGGGCAACTAGGATCGTGGCTTATTTTACTATTCCCATCGTTGAGAATTGAAATAATCTAAGTCAGTGTGGGAGATCAATTGAAAAGAAATTGATGGGGTGACCGATGGGGCTCGAACCCACGACAACCGGAATCACAATCCGGGACTCTACCAACTGAGCTACGGTCACCACAGAAGAATTAATAAGTATAGCAGGTAAATTTATTATGTCAATGAAAGAGGCCGCTACTACTTAAAAACTTCAGCTAGCTACGTGGATATGTTGTTAATACTCATCATATCTTAAGGCAGCTATCTCTGTTTGATGGCGCGCCAGGCGAGACTCGAACTCACAACCGCCCGCTTAGAAGGCGGGTGCTCTATCCAGTTGAGCTACTGGCACGGGAAAAAAGATATTCTACCCTATAATTTCTTTCTTGTCTAAGGCTTTAGGTTTTTTATCATTCAATAAAGTCATCGTGCGCACCCAGTACTTGCCTCAAAGGTGCAGCAAGAAGCCTTAGTCCCCACCGAATTGGTTTTTTAGCTGATACAGTAGATCTAAAGCCTCTCGAGGGCTGAGCGAGTCAGGATCAATCGCAGCAAGACTGTCTTTAAACGCTTTTAGCTCAAGCTGATCGTCATTTGCTTGTTGATTGATTTCCTCTAGCGGGGCACTAAATAAATCCAGCTGCGGGCGCTCCTCGGCCTTTAACTCCAAGTTATCCAGCTCACGCTTCGCTTGCCGAATAACTGCCATGGGGATACCAGCTCGTTGTGCCACTTGAATACCGTAACTACGATTGGCTGGACCCTCTTTAACCTCATGTAAAAAGACTAGCCCCTGCGCGGACTCAGCCGCACTTAAATGCACATTAGCAACGTCTTCAAACTGTTCTGGCAAGCGGGTTAACTCAAAATAATGGGTAGCAAAGAGCACTAATGCTTGATTATGTGTCAATAAACGGCAGGCAATGGCCCAAGCAAGCGCAAGACCGTCGTAGGTGGAGGTGCCGCGACCAATTTCATCCATCAGCACTAAGCTATTTGGCGTGGCGGCCGTTAAAATGGTTGCCGCCTCGGTCATTTCCACCATAAAGGTGGAGCGCCCGCCAGCTAAGTCATCAGCTGCGCCGATACGGGTAAAAATACGATCAATTAGGCCAATTTGAGCCGCCTCAGCCGGTACGAAACTACCCATCCGCGCTAGCAATACAATTAAGGCGGTCTGTCGCATATAGGTGGATTTACCACCCATATTTGGGCCAGTCACCAACAGCATACGTCGGCGTGCATCGAGTTGGCAATCATTGGGCGTAAAGCGCTCGATGCTGCGTTCGACAATGGGGTGACGTCCTTGCCTAATGTGAATCATTGGTCCCTCAATTAATTCGGGCAGTACCCATTGATTGGCATAGGCATGATGCGCTAGGGCCTTATACACGTCTAGTTGAGCCAAGGCGTGCGAGGCCTGATGCATGGCTTCAACATGGGCTTGTAATTGTATAATTAATTGCTCAAAAAGCCATTTTTCACGGCTTAAGCAACGATCCTTAGCGGAGAGAATTTTATCTTCCCACGCCTTTAGCTCCGGCGTAATATAGCGCTCAACATTTTTCAGGGTCTGGCGACGGCGGTATTCTGTGGGAACTTTTTCGATTTGTCCCTTGCTAACCTCAATAAAAAAGCCGTGCACGCGGTTATATTCCACCCGTAAATTACTAATACCGGTTTTTTCTCGTTCACGTGCTTCTAGTTGTTGTAAAAACTCGCCACTATCAGTCGTCAATCGGCGCAACTCATCGAGTTCACTATCAAAACCGTCGGCAATCACACCACCATCTCGCAGCATCGTGGCAGGCTCCGCTGCAATGGCTCCTTGTAATAGCTGCGCTGCTTCAGGATCAATTGTTAACAGCGTATGTAGTTTAAGTAACGCCGGTGTCTCGCTAAAGTTTGCCGCAATCAATTCACATAGCGCAGGTAGTTTGACTAAGGCATCGCGTAGCGCAGCTAATTCCTTTGGTCGCACTGAGCTAAGGGCAATGCGAGTCGCCACACGCTCAATATCTGGTGTGTTTTTTAAAAAACGCTCAAAACCCTGAATCGGATCATCGAAATGACGTGTGGTATAGAGATGATAAAAGGCCTGTACACAAAGCTGGCGCTCTAGAATCGGTGCATTGGCGCGTAAGGGGTGATGCAAAAAGCGACGCAATAAACGGCTTCCCATCGCTGTATGACAATGGTCTAACAGACTAAATAGGGTGGGACTACTGTCACCGCTAATGGTTTGGGTAATTTCTAAGTTTTTGCGGGTGACTGGATCTAAGATCAAATAGTCTTGCGTATCATCTGGCTGAATCGGTTTGATATGCGAGAGGCTACGCTTTTGTGTGTTTTCTACATAGCTTAATAAAGCCCCGGCGGCGATGGTAGCATTGGGTAGCTCATCTAAGCCGAAGGCGGTTAAACGATCGACTGAAAAATGGCTGCAAAGCTTGGCCTCGGCAGCACTTAACTCAAAATGCCAATCCGCTGTTTTGCTATACGCCGCTGGATAATTTAGTTCAAGCTTAAATGAGTCAGCTGTAATAATTTCTGCTGGCGCAATTCGATGCACTTCGGAGGCTAAATTATCAATGGCACATTCATTTACCCTAAATTCACCGCTGGCTAAGTTCATCCACGCGAGACCATATTTACGGTGGCGTGCTTTGTGACTAAGATAAATGGCTAACAGTGGACGATCGCTATTGCTTGGTAGCAGACTGTCATCGGTGAGGGTACCAGGGGTTACTGTGCGCACAATTTGTCGCTCGACAATGCCTTTGCTCGTTGCCGGATCGCCAATCTGCTCACAAATTGCCACAGATTCACCCATGGCGACCAAACGGGCTAAGTACTGCTCCATCGCATGCACCGGTACGCCAGCCATCGGGATAGGCTCACTGGTACCGCGGCTAGTTAGGGTGAGATTAAGTAGGCGTGCGGCTTTGATTGCATCATCATAAAACATCTCATAAAAGTCACCCATGCGATAAAACAGCAGCATCGAACCCGCTTCCTGTTTAAGCTTAAAGTATTGTCGCATCATGGGCGTATGGGATGATAAATCACTCGTTGTCATTAAAGCTATCACTTATTACTTGATTAGGAGGTGCCGCGTGCGGCTTGAAGGCTGCGGTTAAAGCGATGACTTATTGGCACTTGCTTGCAGCTATTCTGTGCGAATGTCGTGCTTAATATTATATGACAGTCTTAGGCTTTGCAACCAAGCCTGGTTGAGGATAGTATGACTGGCGCATAAAAATCCTAAGCGCCTGCAAGCGAAAATTAAGGGGCAGATTTAAGCTTAAACTATTATAGATCGTGCTATTAAAGCCGGACGCGATGGCGTCCGGCATCAAGTGAAAGCTTACTGCGGTGCATGTGATGTCAGCACCGCAAGCAAGGCTTAGTGAAAGGCGGTCTCAATAAAGCTTCTCAGCTTGCGCGAGTGGATACGTTCTTTGGGCATCTTTCTGAGTATTTCCAAGGCACGTATACCAATTTGCAGATGCTGCGCAACTTGAATTCGATAGAACTCTGTCGCCATGCCAGGCAGCTTTAATTCACCATACAATGGCTTATCGGACACGCATAATAAGGTGCCATAAGGCACTCTGAAACGAAAGCCATTGGCTGCGATGGTTGCTGACTCCATATCTAGGGCGATGGCACGGGATTGAGATAGGCGCTGCACCGGTCCCTCCTGATAACGCAGCTCCCAGTTTCTATTATCAATGCTGGCCACGGTACCAGTACGCATAATACGTTTTAACTCATAGTCTTTTAAGCCAGAAATTTCGGCAACCGCGTCCTCCAAGGCTACTTGTATCTCTGCCAGGGCGGGTATGGGCACAAAGAGGGGCAGATCCTCATCTAGCACATGGTCTTCACGCACATAGGCATGCGCTAACACATAATCACCTAACTGTTGGCTGCTGCGAAGTCCAGCGCAATGTCCCACCATCAACCAAGCGGTAGGGCGCAATACGGCAATATGATCGGTGATGGTCTTGGCATTGGAAGGACCAACGCCAATATTGACCAGTGTGATGCCGCTGCCGTCGGCTCGTTTTAAATGATAAGCAGGCATTTGCGGTTTTTTGACGCCGGCCGTTGCTGCTTTGATTTGCTCTGCACTCAGGAGCTTATCGACCAGAATATCCCCCGGTAACACCAGTTCGGTATAGCTTGAGTGATCTGATTGCACTTGTTCCCTGGCATAATGACAAAACTCTTCAACATAAAACTGATAATTGGTAAATAAAATAAACTGCTGAAAGTGCGCCGGTTTTGTGCCGGTGTAGTGCTGTAAACGCTGTAATGAATAATCCACCCGGGCCGCAGTAAAGGGGGCGAGTGGCATGGCTTTGCCAGGTGTTAAGGGGTAGGTGCCATTGACAATAGCATCATCAATTTGGGCCAGATTTGGCACATCAAAGTGATTCAGCATTTTCGCACCCACAGCATCGGTCAAAATAGCTGGACGCTCTTCGGCGAGGGTTTCATTTTGATTAAAACAAAAGTGCAGGGGGATAGGGGTTTGGGATTCACCGATTTCTACACTGCATTGGTGATTTTTAATTAAGAGTGTAATTTGCTCAATTAAATACTGCTTAAATAAATCTGGTCGTGTTACGGTCGTCTCATACACCCCAGGACCCTCCACAAAGCCGTAGGAGAGGCGTGAGTCCACATCGTGGTGATGAGTGATCTGTAAACGAACGGCAGGATAAAAGGCACGAATGGCCTGATTTTCTGGTAGCTTTTGAGCGGTGTATTGATGAAAGTGTTGACGTATAAAATTGCAGTTTCTTTCATAAATAAAGTGTAATTGCTCCCACGCTTTTTCGGCATCATCAAATGCTTGAAAAGGGATTCTCTGGGGGCTGATTATATTTCTGACCTGATTAAACATTGCTACAACCTGTTTCAATATGATTTGCTTTTATTGCTCATCTAAGTATAAAGTCTCAATGTGACAATTAATACTATTTTATTAGGAGTTCTGATGTTCGAAACCATTAGTCCATATATCCCGCTACTGGAAAAGTTTGTGATCGACTTTGTCAGTGCCATTGTGATTTTAATACTAGGGTGGGCTATTTCTAATTTGGTGTGTCGAGCCATTCGTCGCCTTGGCCATACCAAGCGTAAGGTGGATACCACCGCATTGCCGATGATTAGTTCCTTTGTGCAATGGATTATTCGTATTTTGACCATTGTGGTCGTCCTGTCCCAGTTCGGTGTGCAGACCGCCAGTTTAATTGCTGCTTTAGGTGCGGCCGGTGTGGCCATTGGTTTGGCTTTGCAAGGCACGCTACAGAATATTGCGGCGGGCATTATGTTGTTAAGCTTACGTCCCTTAGCGCAAGGGGAGTATGTGAGCATTGGTGGTAATTATGAAGGTACGGTTGAGGAAATCGGCTTGTTCTTAACCAGTATCAAGCAGGCTAATGGTATTTTGCTTACCATACCGAATAGTACGGTGTGGAATAGCACCATTATTAATTTTAGTCGTAATGCCAATCGTCGTATCGATTTACCCGTTGCGCTGCATTACGGTGAAGATACAGAGGAAGCCATTGCCTTGCTGAAGCGATTATTAGAGCGCAATGAGCAAGTGATTAAGGATTTACCTTATTCTGTGTATGTGAATGAGTATCGTGAAAATAGCTTAGTACTTAATTTACGTGCATGGGTACCGGCTGCTGTGTATTTTGACGAGTTGTCGAAAATCATGTTGGGTGTACGCAAAACGCTTGAGGCTGCGGGCTTTGATTTACCCTTTACCCGGGTTGAGCATATTTCGGTGGCGCATGCTAAGCAAGACCTTGAAAATGCCTTAGCGGATGAGTCGGAGTAGACAGGATAGGCAGTGATGTCGTTGAGTTCGGGGAGCGCCTTAGCCTTAGTTTAAGGCGCTTTATTTTTATATATGGCAGCTACCTTAGGACAAAGGTCACGCTTCAGTCCTGTGAGGGCATGGCTTAAGCTGAATTGGCGTGTTTGAGGATTTGTGTGCAAACGCCGCGCAACATATCGCATTCATTTTGCGTAAGGCGGCTGCGCATTAACCAGTAACGCATTTTTAACATGGTTTGTTTAGGGCGTTCGGGGTCAATAAACTCAATGGCCTCCAGCGCCTCTTGCCAATGGGCCATCAGTGCCTCCACCTTTTCTTGCGGTGCTAGGGGATCCTGAGCGGGTGCAGGGAAGTGCGCAGCGCTAGTTGGTTCAGCATGGATGGCGCTAGCCTCATCGCTGTCTTTTGCCTCAAGCAAAGCATAGCGTAGCTCCCAGGCGGTGAGTTGCATGGCTTGGGCGATGTTTAAGGAGCTGTAGTTGGGGTTGGCTGGGATATAGCAAATATAGTGACAATGACTGATTTGCTCATTACTCAGACCACTACGCTCAGTACCAAATACCACGGCTACTTGGTGCGCTGAATCCGCCGCTAAGTGATTTTTGGCTAATTGTGCCGCAGCGCGTAGATGCAGACAGTTGGGCCCTATATCGCGGGGGCGGGCGGTCAGTGCGAAGCTGAGTGTGGTGCCTTGTAAGGCCTCCTCAAAGCTAGCGAACTCAAGGCTATTAGCAAGCACATCTTGGGCGCCGCTGGCAAATGCTATGGCTTCTTCATGTTGCATCATCTGCTCAAAGTGCGGTTTTACTAAGCGCAATCGCTCAAAACCCATGGTTTTCATGGCGCGTGCGGCAGCACCGACATTACCCGGGTGGCTGGGATTGGTCATTATAAAATGTGTTCTTGCGAGTGAATTGATGCTCATGCTGTTTATCTTCTAACTATTACTAGGAAAAGTCTAGCTTAGGTAGCTCAAAATTGTGTTGTCATTTAAAATAGTGATTTTACTAAACTTGTTCTGTAATAATCATGCACCCAATGCTTAATACTGCCATTAAGGCAGCCCGTCGCGCCGGAAATATCATTAACCGTGCCAGTTTACATCTAGATAAAATCTCCATCTCCACCAAGGGTCCAGGCGATTATGTCACCGATATTGATCGTCATGCTGAGGAAGCTATTATTCAGATTTTGAGTGAGGCATATCCTGATCACGCCTTTGTGGCCGAGGAGTCGGGTATTACCGGGGACTCTGAGTATCGTTGGATTATCGATCCCTTAGACGGTACTAAGAATTTTATTCATGGTTTTCCTAATTATGCCGTTTCCATCGCCTTAGCCGTACGTGGTCAGATTGAACAGGCAGTGATTTACGATCCTAATCGCAATGAGCTCTTTACGGCGAGTCGTGGGGGCGGGGCCTTTTTAAATGATCGCCGTATTCGTGTCAGTCCTTGTCCTAGCTTGGATGTGGCGATTATTAGCGTGGCTAGTAAGTTTAGTGCTGAGCATGCTGATACGCAGTTTATTAATGAATTAATTAGTCGCAGTAATGGCTTCCGTCGCTTAGGTAGTACGGTGCTAGAGCTGGCTTATTTAGCTTGTGGTCGTTTAGACGCCTACTGTGGTCTTAAGCAAAATGCCTGGGATACTGCGGCCGGTAGTTTATTGGTGTTGGAGGCCGGTGGTTTAATTGGTGATTGGCAAGGGGAGCAGAATTGGATGCGTACGGGTAATGTACTCGCCGCTAGCCCCAAGATCTTCGCTCAATTAGTGCAGACCTTAAATGCAGCGAAGTAGTATCGCAAATATTTTCACGCATGAGGCTAAGTAAGCACGATAGGGACTTAGCCTTTCAATGTAGCTTAGCGCTAATTCCATAAGTCATTGAGTATGAATATTATTTATCTTTTAAAAGCCGCATTTATCGGTATGATTGAGGGCTTAAGCGAGTTTTTACCGATTTCTAGCACAGCGCATTTAATTATTTGGGGTGATTGGATTAATTTTGACTCCGGTGAGGTTAAAGTCTACGAAATCGTGATTCAGTTTGGCTCTATTCTTGCCGTTATTTGGATTTATCGTCATTATCTGCTGGAGTTGTTGGGCGGTTTGTTGCGGCGTGAACAAAAGTATGTATTGGTGACGCGTAATCTTATTTTGGCCTTTCTGCCGGCAGCGGTGATTGGTTTATTGATTATTGATCAAGTGGCTAAACTACTGGACGGCAAGTTCTTTGTCTATGTGTTTACACTTATCGTCGGTGGTTTGATTATGTTATGGGTGGAAAGTCGCCCGCATATGAGTAAGGCCAATCAGTTGATTGATGAGAATACACCGCTAGGCGCAGGGCTGGAAAAAATCACTTGGAAGCAGGCCTTGGTGGTGGGCTTTGCTCAATGTTTGGCGATGGTGCCAGGCACCTCACGTTCAGGTGCCACCATTATTTCCGGTATGATTGCCGGTATTCCACGTCGCACGGCGACTGAGTTTTCTTTCTTTTTGGCGATGCCAACCATGCTGGCGGCGACCGTGCTAAGCCTATATAAATATGGTGATCAGCTGAGTGATGAAAATATCTCAGCGATCGTGGTTGGTTTTATTTTTGCTTTTTTAAGTGCTTTGGTGTTAGTGCGAGCGATTCTACGCTTTGTTTCTAAATTCAGTTATAAACCATTTGCGATTTACCGTATTATTTTTGGTGCCGTGGTTGGTTTATGGGCGCTAGGTTATTTGTAAAGCAGGCTTAAGCGCTGATCAATTGCACACCGTCTTTAGTTAAGATGGCATAGCCCTGGCGGGGAGCTGCTTGATCTAGCTCCCAGTCAGGTAGCACCACACGCCAATAGCTTTTGCCATTAAGCGTTATCAGGTGCTGCTGCGGCTTATGGGTATGTCCATGAATCATGCCATGAAGCCCTGGATGCTGCTCAAACACACGCCTAACAGCAGCTTCTGTCACATCACCGCGCTGGTGCTGGTAATTAGGCGCAGCCTGCTTGCTTTGGCTTTTTTTACGTGCCTTATTGGCAATTGCTAGGCGCCATGTGAGCGGGAGTTTAAAAAATAGCTGTTGTAGCCAAGCTTGACGCGTCCATGCTCTAAAGAGCATAAAGCCCCTATCGTCGGTGCATAGCTCATCGCCATGACTAAGATAAACCGCTAGATCATCAACATGTAAAATAATTTGATCGGCTAATAGTCTTGCCCCAAGCCGTTCGGCTAAGGCGTGACCAATCAGGAAATCACGATTGCCACGGATTAAATAGAGCGGTTTTTGAGCGGCAAAGCGCTGTAGCTGAGTGAGTGCCTCTGTTAACCATGGCTCTGGCTGGTGCATGGCAATATCATCGCCAATCCAGTAATTGAAAATATCCCCCACCAGAATCAAGCTGTCGGCGGCGCTTGCAGCCTCTGCTAAAAAGTCGTAGAAAGCTTGGTTAGTACGGGGGATAGTGGGCCCCAGATGAATATCTGAGGCCAAATAAACCGTGCCTGTGAGAGACAGTTTATTCAACAATTTCTGCGCTTTGGATAATTACGTCTTCACGTGGTACGTCGCCGTGGAAACCGCGGGTACCGGTGGCTACCTTTTCAATCGCATCTACTACCTCAGTGCCCTCAACCACTTTACCGAAAACGGCGTAGCCCCAACCTTGAACGCTAGGAGCGGTGAAGTTAAGGAAGTCGTTATCGTTGGTGTTAATAAAGAATTGTGCAGAGGCAGAATGCGGATCTTGAGTACGCGCCATGGCGATGGTGTACTTATCATTTTTTAAACCGTTATCCGCTTCGTTGGTAATGGGCGCGTTTGTGTTTTTCTGATTCATACCTGGCTCAAAACCGCCACCTTGAATCATAAAATTAGGAATCACGCGGTGGAAAATCACATTGCTGTAAAAACCGTTTTTCACATAGTCAAGAAAGTTTTGCGTGGTGATAGGCGCTTTAGCACCATCTAATTCCAAAACAATATCACCCATATTAGTTACTAATTTAACGCGTGTATTTGACATAGCACTTAAATCCTTTTGATTACTTGTTTGTGATAGCACCGTCGTTGCAGGTGCCATAGTGAATGTGGCCGCTAGTGTTAATGCGACTAAACGGCTTGATTTTAACATCATTTGCTTTGTCCTCTCTCAATGATTTGACGAATTGACTGTGCGGCCTCAGCAGCGCCGGGAACCCGTTGTTTGGCAGCGATCTCAAAGCTTTGTTGGGCTTTGAGTAAATGTACCATCGCCAAATTGCGTTGTGCCAAGCCATAGTTAGGTCGGAGTGTTGTTGCCATGCTGAGTGACTCATAGGCTTCATCCAATAAGCCCAAGCTCATTTGCAGTGCGGCTAAGTTATTATAAGGTTCTGGTAGCTCCGGGTACTTGCTGTTTAAGTCCTTATAGCGTGCCAGTGCTTGTTGGTATTGGCCCAAGCCACTATAGGCACGTGCTTCTAAAAAGCGTAACTGTACATCTTCGCCTGGGCTTTCAATATAGCCAGTACTACTGAAGACCTTGTTGATTTCATCTAAGGCGGCTTGATAACGTCCTGCATTAATAAGGGCGTTAATGCGATTGCTTAATTGACTACGGCTCTCGGGCAGACTGGTGTCGACCTTGGGTTCTAGCTTTTGTAAAAGATTAGCTAAGCCCTGCCAACCACCATCCGTAGCTGCATTGCTTGGTGCTGAGCTGGTCAGACCGCTAGCAGAAGTACTACCAGCAGGTACTGTCGCTGCTTGATTAAGCGTATGGAGCTCGATAGGGGTGACCGAGATTTGTCCGTAGGGCGCATCATAGAGTGTTTGATCCAAGGGTTCTAGCTTGAGACTATCCGCTATCTCTAAACTTAGATCATCACTGACGGGTACCGCACCGCCTTGGGGGTAGGCTTGTATCACCTGACCGCCTTCGTTCATCTGCAGTGGTACTTCAGGTAAATCAGTCAAAGGGATGTACTGCGCCGACACCGGTGCATAAAGGCCACTTAAAGCAAAGCTAAAAGCAATATATAAAGGTATCTTTCTCTTATTCATCGGGGCAATACTCAACAGAAAAGGTGTTAGATTGCTATACTTAACGATCTAAATTAATCCTCTATTGTAACTTTATTTCTCATAATCTATGTTGATATATAACTCTTTAACACGTCGCAAGGATGAATTAAAGCCTGTTGAAGCAAATAAAATCCGCATGTACGTCTGTGGTATGACGGTTTATGACTTTTGTCATCTAGGTCATGCGCGTATGTTGGTGAGTTTTGATGTGGTTCAGCGTTGGTTGCGTTGCCAGGGTTATGAGGTTACCTATGTACGCAATATCACGGATATCGATGATAAGATTATCCGTCGTGCGGTGGCGACACAGCAGCCTTTGCATCAGGTGACGAGTTTTTTCACTGAGGCGATGCATGCTGATGAGCGTGCCTTATCGGTGCAAGCACCGGATCATGAGCCACGCGCGACGCGTCATGTACAGGGGATGGTGGAAATTATTCAAGCACTTGAAGAAAAGGGCTTGGCTTATCAGAGTGATGACGGTGATGTTAATTATCGTGTTCGCAGTTTTCCCGAGTACGGCAAGCTTTCTGGACGTAGTCCGGATGAAATGCGTGCGGGTGAGCGTGTAGCTATTTCTGACGCCAAGGAGGATCCCTTGGACTTTGTGTTGTGGAAGGCCTCCAAAGCAGAGGATCCTGAGGATAGTAAGTGGGATTCACCCTACGGTGTGGGTCGTCCAGGATGGCATATTGAGTGTTCGGCCATGAGTCGCGATTTGTTAGGTATGCCGCTAGATATTCATGGCGGTGGTCCAGATTTAAAATTTCCACACCACGAAAATGAAATAGCTCAATCCGAGGGAGCCTTTGGTGGCACCTTAGCAAATCACTGGATGCACTGTGGTCCCTTGATGGTGGATAATGACAAAATGTCTAAATCACTGGGTAATTTTATGACCATTCGTCAGGTGATCGGCACCGATAAGACGAATCCCGAGGTGGCGGACTATCCCTATCATGTGCGTGAAGCGGAGATGTTACGCTTTTTTATCGCACGTAATCACTACCGCAGTCAGCAAAATTTTGCCCCTGACAATCTAAATGACGCCCAACATGCACTCGATCGTTTTTATCAAGGCTTAAATAATCTCGGTTTTGAAGGGGTAGAGCCTGCAGTTGAAATTGATTGGGACAGCGATTACGCCAAAGTCTTTAAGGCGGCGATGAATGATGATTTTAATACGCCTGTGGCGATTGCGGTTCTATTCGAGATGTTAACTCAGGTAAACCGTGAGGGAGATCGTGCTTTAGCGGCACAGATGCGTGCTTTAGGCGGCCTCTTAGGCATTTTACAGCAGGATCCGGTGGTCTATTTACGTTCTTACTCACGCTATACCCGTTTAGGTAGTGAGCAAAGTAGCGACAGTGCCTTAACTGAGGCTGAGGTTGAAGGCTTGATTCAGCAACGTAGTGAGGCCAAGGCGGCCCGAGATTTTGCCCTGGCCGATCATATTCGGGACCAATTAAAGCAAGCCGGTATTGAGTTAGAGGATAAGCCCGGTGGTTTGACCCAGTGGCGCAGGATTTAGTATGGCTAGCAAAGGCACAAAGCCGGCGTATTGGGATGAGGCGGTTGAGCATTTAAAAGCAAATGACCGTATTCTCAATAAAATTATTCAGCAATATGAGGGTGAGTACTTTGCCGCCACCACGCAAGGTGCTTTTAGTACCTTGGTGCGCTCGCTGATTTCGGTGCAGTCTTCCGAGGCTCGTGCGAATCAGGTCTGGCGTAATTTAGTTCAATTATGCGGTCAGCAACCTACCGTCCAGTGTATCTCTGCACGCACGGTGGAGCAATTGTTAGCCATCGGTATTGCCAAGCGTAAGGCCGGTAATTTGATTGATCTTGCTAATCACTTTGAAGCTAGAACCGTTAATCCTAAAAAATGGTCTAAAATGTCGGATCAAGAAGTGATAAATGAGCTGTGTCAGATTCGCGGCATTGGGGCATGGACGGCGCAGATGTTTTTAATATTTAATTTACATCGGCCTAATGTTTTACCTTTGGAGGATGCCAGACTACTTAAGGCGGTCTCCAAGCATTATTTTAGTGGTGAGCCGGTGTCGCGTTTTGAAGTGCGTGAGCTGGCTGATAATTGGCAGCCTTGGCAGACGGTAGCGACTTGGTATATGTGGCGTAGTATGCTTGACGATGCTGTGGCATAGCAACGATATTTCACTCAGTAGAGTAAAAGGCTATAGAGCAAAAAGATGAAAAACACCTATTTGGAATTTGAAAAACCAATCGAAGAGTTGGAGCAGAAGATTGATCAATTACGCCATATGTCCGGCGACTCCGTGGTTGATATATCCGAGGAGATCACTAAGCTTCAGCAAAAGAGTGACGACTTAACTGAGTCCATTTATAAGAAGTTATCGCCTTGGCAGACTGCATTGGTAGCGCGTCATCCACAGCGTCCTTATACCCTGGATTATATTGACGGCTTATTTACTGATTTTTATGAGTTGCATGGCGACCGTATGTATGCGGATGATCCTTCGATTGTCGGTGGCTTAGCTCGTTTTAATGGTGAGCCTTGTGTGGTGATTGGTCACCAAAAGGGTCGTGACACCAAGGAGCGGGCGCGCCGTAATTTTGGTATGCCTAGGCCCGAGGGTTATCGTAAGGCGTTGCGTTTTATGCGTTTAGCTGAAAAGTTCGACTTACCGATCTTTACCTTTATCGATACCCCGGGTGCTTACCCAGGTATTGGTGCGGAGGAGCGTGGTCAGTCGGAGGCGATTGGGCAAAATCTTTACGCCATGGCTGAGTTAAAGGTGCCTTTAATTGCGACCATTATCGGTGAAGGCGGTTCTGGTGGTGCCTTGGCAATTGCGGTGGGTGATGTGGTGCAAATGTTGCAATATGCGACCTATGCAGTGATATCGCCCGAGGGGTGCGCCTCAATTCTATGGCGCAGTGCCGACAAAGCGCCGGTGGCAGCCGAGGCCTTGGCTATTACGGCACCAAAATTAGAGCAATTGGGTCTTATTGATAAGGTCATTCCTGAGCCTGTCGGCGGCGCGCATCGTGACCATCAGCTCATGTACCGTAACTTACGTCGCGCCTTGACTGAAGCGTTACGCTCATTACACGGCATGAGTGCTACTCAGTTAGTGGATCGTCGCCTTGAGCGTTTAATGGCTTATGGTAGCTTCGTTGAAAAAGCCTAAGGCGCTAAGCGAGCATTACCATCCCTCCTTAATTCCTTTTTATGAAGCGAAATCGACGAGCGGCTTAATGAAGCCACTCGTCGATTTATTGCGCTCACTTCAATCGGCTAATCCCACCGCTACGCCAGCCCTCCGTATTGCCGTGGGCTTAAGCGGTGGCGCCGACTCCTCTATGCTGCTGGCGGCTATGATCCCTATGGTCCGCAAGTTTAATATTAGCTTGCATGTGCTTCATATTCATCATGGTTTGATGTCTGAGGCAGACGTTTGGGCGGAGCATTGCCAGGCCCTAGCGGCGTATTTGGGTGCTCACTGTGAGGTGCTGCGGGTGACGGTGGCACGGCATTCTGGTCTAGGTGAGGAGGCAGCCGCACGTCTCGCACGCTATCAAGCCTATAGTGACTATTGTCAAGCGCATCAGATTCAGCATTTTATTTTGGCGCATCATCTGAATGATCAAGCGGAAACCTTATTATTGCGTTTGTTGCGAGGTAGTGGGGTCAAGGGGATGGGAGGCATGCAGCATGAACATCGTTATGGCGGTGTGAGCTATCATCGGCCTTGGTTGCAACTAGAACGTCAAGTGATTATGGAAGCTGCAGCGCGATTTACGGCGCTCAGCGGCTTTGAGATGATTAAGGATCCGAGTAATCTAGATCTGCGTTATAAGCGAGGTGCCTTGCGACGCTTGCTGGTTCCGGGGCTGGAGCGGGCGTGGCCGCAATGGAAGCAGACGCTTAGTCGCCATGCCCGCCTGATGGCGGAGGCGCAGGCCTTGTTGGAAGAGGTGGCGGCGGCTGATTTAGAACAATTGGATTTAGGCCCTGGGGCAAGCGACTTTAGTTTGCTTGCGTGGCGTCAGCTTTCAGCGCGGAGGCAGGCGCATGTGTTGCGTTATTGGTTGAGCTTGCATGATATCCCCATGCCAACGGAAAGGCGCCTGCAAGATTGGCTACGTCAATTGAGAGAAGTGCATCAATTAGGCTTTGATCGCAGCCTCACGCTACAGCATCAATGCTATCGGATTGCGGTAGTGCGAGGCCGCGTGTGTTTAGGCAAAGAGTAGCTGTAAAGCCATGCCTGCCGTCATTAACCAGATAAAAACTATCAAGCCTAATGCAAAGGGGCGTGGTCCAGCGGCTCTGAGAGTGGCAAATTGCGTACCGAGCCCTAAACCAGCCATCGCCATCATCAGTAAGATATTGTCCACAAATAAAATATTGTTGAGCCAATCAGCGGGGATGGGGAGTACCGAATTCACACCAATCATGATTAAAAACCAAACTGCAAACCACGGTAGAGCTAATCGTTTAGGGGCATTGTCATCGCTCGTATTATCGTCTTTTTTACGATAAAAAATAAAGGAAATGGCAAATAAAAAGGGCGCTAACATAATCACACGCACCATTTTGGACAGAATGGCCGTATCTGCTACCTCAGGTCCTAAGACCTTGCCAATAGCGACCACCTGCGCAACTTCATGCACTGAGGAACCGACATAGACCCCAAAGGCCGACTCGCTAATATAGTGTGTAAAGAGTGGAAATAACATTGGATAAATAAAAATCGCCAGCGTACCGAACAGAACGATGATTGTCACGGCTTGGCTGACGGCCGAGGTTTTCGCCCGAGCGACCGAGGCGGTGGCCATAATTGCCGCAGCACCGCATATGCTACAGCCTGCGCCACTTAAAATGCTAGTGTCTTTATCCATTTTTAGTACCTTGGTGCCGAGCCAGTAGGTTAGGACAAAGGTTGAAATGAGCATTACTGCGTCAATTAGAATGGCTTGTAGACCAAGTGCCCAGACCTTATTCACGGTTAAATTAAAACCATACAGAATAATCCCTAAGCGTAAGAGCTTACTTTTAGCAAAGGTCACGCCAGGATTAGCAGTATGACTCAGATATTTAAAAAAGGTATTGCCGACGATCATGCCCAGTAAGATGGAAAAAATCAATGGACTTAGACCATAGGCTTGACCAACGCCCAAACGGACCAAGACGGTAGAGGCAATCACAATGGCAGCGATTAAAAGTAAACCGGGCAGTAACGCTTTGGCATGACTAAAGAATGATGTATGTTGGGTTTGACTCATGGTGACAGAAGCAATAAAAATAGCATGAAGATTAATACGGTTTTTATATTACAGATTTTTGTTTATAAATAAAAATCAGTAATATCTATATAATTAATCAGTAATATTGATATATTTATTCAAATCTCTTCACCTTAATCACGAGGAAGCACCCAGCCATGCGTATTAGCTTAAAGCAATTAGAAATATTTTTAGCGGTTTATCATTGTGGTAGTACGGTGGCAGCGGCGAAACAGGTGTTTTTATCCCAATCCGCCATCAGTATGGCTTTGGCCGAATTGGAAAAACAGCTCGATACCACCTTATTTCAACGTGTGGCTAAGCGTCTTATTCCTACACAGCAAGCTCATTTGCTGAGTCCTTTAGCAAGCAATGCATTAAAGCAGGTGGAACAGATTGAGTATTTGTTTAATCTTAAAGTAGAGCGCCTAGTGATTGGGGCGAGTACCACCATCGCCAATTATCTGTTGCCGAGATTGATTCGTGATTTTCAACAACAGCATCCGAACATCGATATACGCTTAGCTATTTTTAATAGTAGCGATGTTTGCCAGGGCTTACTGAATTATGACTATGATGTGGGCTTTATTGAGGGAGAAAATCCATTTGTTGAATTAAAGGCGAGCAAATGGATGGACGATGAAATGGTCTTATTTGCAGCTACACATAGTCGTTTTTTGCCAGCGCATAAGACCTTGAAAAGTATTCGCGAGCTAGAAGCAATCCCCTTAATTTTACGTGAGATTGGTTCGGGTACGCGTAGCTTTGTGCAAAGGCATTTATTGCAGTATTTAGAACGTTCAGCAGTGATTGAATTGGGTAATTCTGAAGCGATTAAGCAGGCGGTCATTAATGATCTAGGGGTGGGCTGTTTGTCACGCTTTGCCTTAGAGGATTTGTTGGCCTTAGGCAAAATCAAGATCCTGACAATAGAGCAAAGTGAGCCTTTAAGGCGCCCTTTATATTTATTGGAAAATAAACAAAGCACGCATTCTGAGGCCTATCAAACATTTGTGGATTTTGCGTTTAATTATCGCTTTGACGGCATGACATCAGTCTAGAGATCAGGTACGATATCCATATAACTTTAGAATATATGAATATGACCAAAAGTAATTAAGGAGATGTGAGTTATGCAGGTCAAAGAGTTTTTTCACGAAGATACTTTTACCTATAGTTATGTAGTCAGTGATCCGAGCACAAAAAAAGCCGCCATTATTGATTCGGTACTAGACTATGATGCGGCCGCTGGTCGTACCTCGACGCAAGCGGCGGATGCGGTGATAGCTTATATTAAGGCACAAGGGCTAGCGGTAGAGTGGCTATTAGAGACGCATATTCATGCCGATCATCTGTCGGCAGCACCTTATTTAAAGGAGCAGCTCGGAGGCTGTATTGCTATCGGCGAGTATATTACGACGGTGCAAGAGGTTTTTGGTGATTTATTTAATGTCGAAAAAGACTTTAGACGTGATGGGACTCAGTTTGACCATGTGTTTAAAGACGGTGATACCTTTAGTATTGGCGACTTGCAGGCGCGCGTTATGCATACTCCGGGCCATACCCCAGCCTGTCTTAGCTATGTGATTGAAAATGCTGTGTTTGTCGGGGATACATTATTTATGCCTGATTATGGCACAGCGCGTTGTGACTTCCCGGGAGGCGATGCGGCCACCTTATACCAATCGATTCAAAAGTTATTTGCCTTACCCGATGATACGGTAGTGTATCTTTGCCATGATTATAAGGCACCGGGGCGTGATTATTATGACTTTAAAACGACCATTCAGGCGCAGCGTCTGCATAATATTCACGTCGGTGGCGGTGCGACTGAAGCGGACTTTGTCAAAATGCGCACGGCGCGTGATGCTACGCTGAGTATGCCAAAGTTGATTTTACCCTCAGTGCAGCTCAATATGCGGGCAGGGGAGCTACCACCACCAGAGGATAATGGCACCTCCTACATTAAAATCCCAATTAATCAGCTCTAATTTGTCCTCACCGTCGCCCTTGGGTGAGAGGGCGTTGCTTTTATGAGCGAGAGGAGTTTTTTTAGCGCATTATTGATTGACAAGTAGCTGATTTTAAGGATAAAATGTTTGGCTTACTCATCCTCTGGCAATTAAGCTACCGCAGTGTGTAGCTTACATGTATGAGCTCGTAGTCGACCAAGAACAAGAGCCGCATGGAGCGTTTTCGTTGTGTATGATGATTTGGAGTCTATCAATGAACTTAATTCAAACTCTTGAACAGGAAGAGATTCAGCGCCTTACTGAGGGCAAGACCTTACCTGAATTTGGCCCTGGTGATACCGTTGTAGTAAATGTTAACGTGATCGAGGGTAATCGTAAGCGTACTCAGGCTTATGAGGGCGTTGTGATTGCTAAGCGCAATCGCGGTCTAAACTCTGCTTTTACCGTGCGTAAGATTTCCTCTGGTGAGGCGGTAGAGCGTACTTTCCAATTGTACTCTCAGCAAATCGCTTCTATCGAAGTTAAGCGTCGCGGTGCCGTGCGTCGTGCCAAGCTTTACTACTTACGTAATCGCTCTGGTAAAGCTGCACGTATTAAAGAGAAGTTGGTTCGTAAAGCCGTTGCTAAGTAGTTTTTAGTCGCTCCGCTTCGTCGAACGATTTTCTTAAAAGCATGTCTAACGTTTATTCGTCAGCATGCTTTTTTTGCGTCTAGGGTCGTCTACTATGGACTAATCGCTTGAGCGCAGTGAGCACAGCTTGGCGCTGGTAGATTGCTAATCCCATAGCGTCCGATATAATATACACAATCGATTAAATAATACGTGCTGTCATGACTCAGTCTTCTTCTCGTCCGCATTCCTCCGTGCCCGATTTTAATCCCCTGACACAGCCTTCGGTGTCGGCAGGTTTCGGTTTGCCAGTGATTGCTGAGGATGAGTTGCCACAACTGATGCAACGCGCATTTTCCCCGGACTATGTATGGCAACAGGATGAGCTAGTGGCGCGTTGGAATTCGCAAAAATCGGTGATTAAAAGCAGCTTTATTGAGGCAGGTGTATTGATACCCATGATCAGTAAAGATGATGAGACACAGATCGTGTTGACAAAGCGCTCGTCCAAGTTACGTAATCATCGTGGTCAGATTTGCTTTCCTGGTGGGCGTTTTGATGCGAGCGATAGTAGCTTAGAGGATGCTGCCCTGCGTGAGACCGAAGAAGAGATTGGGGTGGAGCGCTCTAGCATCTCGGTGTTTGGCGAGATGCCGATATTTTATACCGGTACAGGTTTTGCGATGAGCGCTTATTTGGGGTGGTTAAGTGAGGTCTCGCGCTTTGTGATTGATGCGCGAGAAGTGGAGGAGGTTTTTTTGGTGCCACTGAGTTATTTAACTGATCCGAATAACTATCGTCTTTACACAGCAGAGCGTGACGGTATGGCTTTTAATTATTATGGGGTTAACTGGGCGCATCACTTTATCTGGGGTGCAACTGCTTCGATTCTACGTAACCTCTATCAACGTCTGCAGCAAGCGCGCTAGTTAGGGTTTACCACCTTTTGGCTGCCTCATTTTCAGCAATAATCCGTTGGTACAATTGATAGCGCTCGGGCTGTATTTGCCCTTGCTCTAGGGCGGCAATGACGCCACAGCCAGGTTCTTGTAGATGTCGGCAATTGTAAAAGCGACATTGCTTAAGCGCCTCATTAAACTCCGGAAAGCCTTTGATAATCTGCTCATCGCTCAGATGGAGTAAGCCGAAGTTTTGAAAGCCAGGTGAATCAATTAAGGAAGCAACAAGCTCACCGTTATTATGAATATCGTAAAGCTCGGTTTTTGTGGTGGTATGACGACCAGTGCCTAAGGCTTGAGAATGTGCTTGTGTATGGGCTTTGGCCTCAGGTGCCAGTACATTTAAAATGCTGGATTTACCCATCGCACTTTGTCCTAGTAAAAGTGCCGTCTGCCCCTTAATCAGTGGTAGTAGCTTAGCACTTAAATCCTCGCTGTCGGTGATGGTGCATTCAATGATCTCAACGCCTAGCTGATGATATAGCTGGAGACGTGTTCTGGCCTCCGCTAGACCGCTTTCTATATCGATTTTATTTAAAATAATATAGGGTTTAAGCGTTTCATTCCAGGCGGCGGTTAAGGCTCGCCCCAACAAATCCTCAGAAAATCTGGGCTCCACGGCGGTGATAAATAAAAGCACATCGACATTAGCGGCAAATTGCTTGCTCCGCATTTCATCGCTACGATAGAGTAAATTCCTACGCTCATGCACTGTTTCAATGCGTGCTTCATTTTGACCTTGTGCTGATATGGTGACATAATCACCGACGCAAATCCCTGCACGTTTGCCGCGCGTATAGCAATGCCATAATTGATCCTCAACGCGCGCCACATAATGTCGACCATGGGCAGAGATAATGCGTCCTTGCATCATGCTGCTGCTCCCATCAGGCGCTTAAGGTGTTGAATCCGAATGATGGCCGGTGGGTGGCTATCATAATAGGCGGAAAACATCGGATCCGGCGTGAGGGTACTGGCATTATCGTCGTAGAGCTTAACCAAGGCAGCAATGAGTGCATTGGCATCGCTGTGTTGAGCGGCAAAGGCATCTGCTTCAAATTCATCACGGCGTGATAAGCGACTATTGAGTGGGGTGAGCCAAAACGTGAAGCTTGGTATGACTAAGGCAAAAAGTACCAAGCTTAAGGCATGATCATGCTGTTGCTCCCCTAACGGCACACCCAAACCCTCGTAGAACCAGCTTTTATCACTAACATAGCCAAGTAGTGCGAAAAAGATAAAGCTGCCGATCACCATCCAGGCTAAGCGCTTAATAATATGTTTATGCTTAAAATGCCCAAGCTCGTGTGCCATAATGGCTTCAATCTCATTTGCCCCCAATTTGTTAAGGAGCGTGTCAAAAAAGACAATACGACGATTGCTACCGAAACCCGTGAAAAAGGCATTGCCGTGTGAGCTGCGTTTGGAGCTGTCCATCACAAAAAGACCGCTTAGCTGAAAATCACAGCGATTGGCTAGGCTTTCGATTTTGTCTTTTACCTCGCCCTCATCTAAGGGCGTGAATTTATTAAATAAAGGCATTAACCAAGTAGGCGCTATATACATCATCACTGCCATAAAGACGAGCACCACTAACCAGGCCCAAAACCACCATTGCTCGGTGCTTTGCATCAGATATAAAATAGCCCATAAAATGGCACTACCCAATACCAGCGAAAGGGCCGAGCTCATGAGGGTGTCTTTGATAAATAAGCCGGGCGTAGTGCGATTAAAACCGTATTTTTGTTCAAGTCTAAAGGTTTTGTAAATCGCAAAGGGCAAGCCTAACACGCTTAATATTAGCTGGACACAAAGAATAAAGAGAATGGATTTAAAAATCGTTGGCTCCGCTGCTAAGCCAAAGGCCTGGTAGAGCCAATGAAGACCGCCTAAGATGGTGAGCGCCAACAGTATCACCACATCATAAAATAACTGAAGTTGACTGAGTCTTAAGCGCTCCAAGCTGTAGCGTGCAGCGCGTTGATGGCTTTTTAAGCTAATCTGCTCAGCAAACTCTGCAGGTACGGCGCTGGCATGTTTTGAGATAGCGCGGATTTGGCGGATATTTAACCAGGTGTGAATGGCAAAATCCAGAATAATTAAGCTAATAAATAAAAATGTAAAATGATGTGCTTGCATGGCGTTTAGTATAAATAATCGTTCTATGCGACAATACTAGCATTATAGTAAATTCAAGGAAGATGTATGAGCTCAAAAGACCTTCGTTTAGTTTGGTTAGATATGGAGATGAGTGGCTTGGATCCAGAAACTGAACGAGTGTTAGAAGTGGCGGTGGTGGTGACAGAGTCAGATTTGACCGTAGTGGCCGAGGGGCCGGTACTTGCCATTCACCAGCCAGATGAGATTTTAAATGCGATGGATGAGTGGAATACGACTACCCATGCACGTACGGGTTTGACGGAGCGTGTCAGAGCCTCAACCATTACCGAGGCTGAGGCAGAGCAGCAATTAATTGCCTTTTTAAGTCAATATGTTAATAAGGGCACCTCACCGCTTTGTGGTAATACGGTGAGTCAAGACCGCCGCTTTATGTTTAAGTATATGCCCGAGTTCGAGCGCTTTTTTCATTATCGTACCCTGGATGTTAGTACGCTCAAGGAATTGGCGCGACGTTGGTATCCCGAGGTTTATCGGGGTGTGGTCAAAAAGGGGCGACACGAAGCGTTGGCGGATATTTATGAGTCCATTGAGGAGCTGAAGCATTACCGTGATAATTTTTTAAAATTACCGAGCTAGGTGTAACACATGTTTGATCCCAAACTGCTTGACTCCCAGCAAAGTGCAGCGATGTCAGCCATTGCCGGTATTGGTATGGATTTAATCTATATTAGTCGTATTCAAAAGGCGTTTGAACGTCATGGTGAGCGTTTTTTGAAGCGTATTTTGGGTGCTGGTGAGCGTGAGAAGTTCGAGCGACGATATGCCCGCGATCGGCAGCGGGGCGTGACTTTTTTAGCAACACGCTTTGCTGCCAAGGAGGCCTTTTCTAAGGCAGTGGGTTTGGGGATACGTTCGCCGATGCGTTGGTCAGCCATGCAGACCTTAAACGCCCCAAGTGGCAAGCCGATGGTGGTGTTAAGCGGTGAGTTAAAGCAGTGGTATGAAGCGCGCTTCGGTGAAGCTCATGTGTCGTTGACGGATGAATCCGATGTGGCCATGGCCTTTGTGATTGTAGAGCGTAAAGTATAGTTTTTTAAAAGGCAGAGTATGTCAACACATAATAATCATACAAATTTAGACTTAGGCCCAGTGATGGTGGATGTGGAGGGCCTGTGCTTGCAGCGCCACGAGATTGAGCGGCTGAAAAATCCCCTTGTCGGTGCGGTAATCCTATTTGCCCGTAATTATCAGGATCCGAATCAGTTAAGTGAGTTATGTCGCCAGATTCATGAGGTACGTGAGCAACCGCTACTGATTGCGATTGACCATGAGGGCGGGCGGGTACAGCGTTGCCGTAGTGAGGGCTTTACACCGTTGCCGGCAATGCGTGAATTGGGTGCGTTGTGGGATAGGGATCCGGACGCAGCCTTAGCGTTGGCGCACGAGGTCGGCTATATTTTGGCGGCTGAATTACGTGCTTGTGGGGTGGACTTTTCCTTTACTCCTGTTTTAGATTTGGATTATGGTGCTAGCGAGGTGATTGGCAATCGCGCTTTTCATCGTGCGCCAGAGATTGTGGCTAAACTATCCGAGGCCTTAATCGCTGGCTTGGCTGAGGCCGGTATGGCTGCCTGTGGTAAGCATTTTCCAGGTCATGGTTTTGTCGAGGCGGATTCGCATGTGGCCATCCCAGTCGATGAACGTGAGTTTGATGAAATTTGGCAAGAGGATGTTCAACCCTATGTGGCACTAGGCCATTTAAAGCTGCCTTCGGTGATGCCTGCGCATGTGATTTATAAAAAAGTGGATGCGATGCCAGCAGGTTTTTCAAGGTTCTGGATTCAAACAGTCCTACGTGAGCGTATGGGCTACCAAGGCATGGTGTTTTCTGATGATTTGACCATGGAGGGCGCTTCCGTGGTCGGTGGGATATTAGATCGTGCCGAGGCCGCCTTTGCTGCTGGTTGCGATATGGTGCTGGTGTGTAATCGCCCGGATTTGGCGGATGAGCTGCTAGCAGGCTTAAAGCATGAGAACACGGCCGAGTCGCTTCAGCGTTTGCAAAATTTGATGCCCAAAGAAGCCTTTATGAATTGGCAACAATTGCATAATGAGGCACGTTACCTTAACGCAAGGGAGTTGCTTGAGCGTACACTAACTAAGTGCTCAGCGTAGTTTTTTGCAGAACAGCATGCGTGTTGAATCATCCACTTTTGATCTAGCTAGCTTTTTAAGAGACCTACCCAATCTTCCCGGTGTATACCGACATGTTGCGGCGGACGGGGAGGTATTGTATGTAGGCAAGGCCAAGGATTTAAAAAAACGGGTTTCGCAATACTTTCAGAAGAATTTACAAAGTCCGCGTATTGCGCATATGGTGGCGCGGGTCGATCATGTGGATATTACCATTACCGACTCGGAAGCTGAGGCCTTGATTTTAGAGGTTAATTTAATCAAGCGCTTACAGCCTAAGTACAATATTCTATTTAGGGACGATAAATCCTATCCGTACTTGATGTTTACCGAGCATGAGGCACCACGCATGGTTTATTACCGTGGTTCCACCAATAAGGCGGGGCAGTTTTTCGGGCCCTATCCTAATGCCTTGGCAGTGCGTGACACCATGCAGCTATTGCAGAAAATTTTTCGACTGCGCACCTGTGAGGATAGTGTTTATAGTAATCGTTCCCGCCCTTGTTTGCTTTATCAAATTCAGCGCTGCTCGGGTCCTTGTGTGGATTTGATTTCTAAAGCAGAGTATCAGGCTGATGTGGCGCATGCGGTTAAGGTATTACACGGTGAGTCTAATGAGGTGCTTGATAATTTAGAGGCTAAAATGCTCAAGGCCTCCAATGACTTAGCTTTTGAACGGGCAGCCATGTTTCGTGACCAAATGCACTCATTAGCTACCTTAATGCAGCAGCAGGCCATGGAATCCTCAGATCAGCTCGATGTGGATGTGATTGCGGTGGAACAGTATGAGGGCAGTTTCTGTCTTAATCTTGCCATGATTAGGGCAGGGCGTCATTTAGGGGATAAGCCGATTTTCCCCACGCATGTGAATGGTGACGCAGCCGAGGAGATTCTGGCCGCCTTTATGGCAAGTCATTATCTAGAGCATCAAATGCCCCCGCTACTGATTTGCTCGCATCCCTTACCCGATCCGGAGCTGTTGCTGCTTTTAAAAACGGAGGGTAGAGCGCGTCCGCAAGTCATTACTCGACCTAGTGGAGTGCGTAAAAACTGGTTAGAACAGGCACAGCGTAATGCTCAGCTAGCGCTCCAGCGTCGTGCGGCGGAAACCGGTCAAATGCTTGAACGCACACAGGCCTTGGCTGAATTGCTAGGCCTTGATATGGACCCTGAGGCCTTAGCGAAATTGCGCATTGAGTGTTTTGATATCAGCCATAGTCACGGCGAGGCTACGCAGGCTTCCTGTGTGGTGTATCAACAGCATGATATGCAGCCGTCATTGTATCGTCGCTATAACATTGCTGGCATTACCGGGGGCGATGATTACGCAGCGATGCGTCAGGTGTTACAGCGTCGTTATGCGCGCGGTTATGAGTCCGAGTCCATGCCGCAACTCGTTTTAATTGATGGCGGCAAGGGGCAGGTAGAAGTGGCGCGCCAGGTGTTCACGGAATTGGGTATTGATTGTTCAATCATTGTCGGTGTGGCCAAAGGCGAGGACCGTAAAGTGGGTCTTGAAACCTTGATTTTTGCCGATGAGCGTCCGCCAGTGGCATTGGGTCTCAGCTCTAAAGCCTTATTATTAATTGCACAGATTCGAGATGAAGCTCATCGTTTTGCGATTACCGGTATGCGCAGTCGTCGCGCCAAAGCACGCAATGTTTCCCGTTTAGAAGAGATTGAGGGCGTGGGACCTAAGCGTCGTCAGCGTTTGTTGGCCCGGTTTGGCGGTTTTAACGGGGTGGTCAATGCGAGTGTGGATGATCTCGCATCGGTTGAGGGTATTTCTCAGCAAATGGCACAACGAATTTACGATGCCTTGCGTTAAGTTTTCAGCTTAAAATAAGCAATTGAATGGTAAGATAGCTGCTATGAAATCAATCAATATCCCTATTATTCTTACTTGGCTGAGAATTGCCATGATTCCCGTGGTGATCGGCTTATATTACCTGCCAATTGAGGGTCTCAGTATCACCCTACGTGATTGGCTGGGTGCGGCTGCCTTTGTCGTGGCGGCCATTACCGATTGGTTAGACGGTTATTTGGCGCGCCGTTGGGGTCAGACTTCAGCCTTTGGGGCCTTTTTAGACCCCGTCGCAGATAAGTTGATGGTATGTGCTGCTTTATTGGTCTTGCTGGACTTAGGGCGGGTTGAGTCCTATATTGCGTTAATTATTATTGGTCGCGAATTAACCATTTCCGCTTTGCGTGAGTGGATGGCGAGCGTTGGTGCTCGTGGTAGTGTGGCGGTCAATCAGTTGGGTAAGTTTAAAACCGCTGCGCAAATGGCGGCAATTCCTTGTCTGATGGTTTATCAGACGGTGTTTGGCATTGATTTGGTACTGGTGGGGGAGGTGCTGATTTTCTTAGCGGCCTTTTTAACCCTATGGTCGATGTTTTACTATTTAAGTAAGGCCTGGCCAGCCCTGAAGCATGCCGATAAAAAATAGTGTTTCCCGCTGCAGAGGAGCTAGCTAAGCGATGGTACTATCAGTGCAAAACAAGCTCTCAGTTCGACGCGTATTGCTTTGTGGCGGATTAATCGTCACCCTATCCGTCGGTATCCGCCATGGTTTTGGTCTGTGGTTATTGCCCATTAGTCAGGCCCATGGTTGGGATAGGGAGGTCTTCTCCTTTGCTATGGCCGTGCAGAATCTCGTTTGGGGCTTAGTTGGCATTTTTGCCGGCATGTTAGCGGATCGTTATGGTGCCTTTAGGGTGATGGTTGGGGGAGCGCTTTGCTATGCCTTAGGGCTGTTCGGGATGGCTTACAGCACCACGCCGCTGATGTTTATTTTAACGGCTGGGGTGATTTCCGGGATGGCTCAAGCGGCAACCACCTATGTGATTGTGTTTGGCATTATTGGGCGTCATATCAGTGCTTCAAAGCGTTCTTGGGCGATGGGCGTAGCAGCTGCCACGGGTTCTTTTGGGCAGTTTATGATGCTGCCGATTTCCAATAGTTTAATCAGTCTTAATGGTTGGCAGGGCGCCTTAGTGATTTTGGCTTGCCTGTCCTTGTTGATTATCCCCTTAGCGAGCTTTTTACGCGAGCGTGTGATTTACTTGCCGGCTACGAATGACGGCGCAGTCGTGGCTGAACAGGGTGTGATGGAGGCGTTGTGGGAGGCACTAAGTTATCGTAGCTATGTGTTATTAATTGCCGGTTATTTTGTGTGCGGTTTTCAGGTGGTGTTTATCGCTGTGCATCTGCCTGGCTACCTTAAGGATAATGGCTTGGGTCCTGAGGTTGCGAGCTTTGCATTGGCCCTTATTGGCTTATTTAATATTTTCGGTAGTTATTTGGTCGGGGTGCTGGGGCAGCGATTTCAAAAGCGTTACTTGTTGATGGCTATTTATGCGCTCAGGATCGTGATCATTGCTATCTTCTTGCTTGCACCTTTAAGCTCAGTGAGTGTTTATCTTTTTTCAATGGCATTGGGCTTGCTCTGGTTGTCCACCGTACCGCCGACCAACGCCTTAATTGCCATCATGTTTGGGGTGCGACACTTATCGATGCTGGGTGGTTTAGCCTTCTTTAGTCACCAAGTGGGATCCTTTTTAGGTGTGTGGCTAGGCGGTATTTTTTATGATCGATTCGGTAATTATGATCTGATGTGGACGTTAGCCATTGTGCTTAGTGTATTTGCCACCTTGGCTAATTGGCCGATTCAGGAGCGGGCGATTGCACGGCAGCAGGGGGCTGCTTGAGACGTATAGCTTATGAAGGGATTGCGGATTATTCTGTGCTTTGCAGTGATCTTTATACTGCTGACGATTTTATCCATGTACCTAGATCCGAGCTTCTGGATGCGAGCTTCGGATCTAGTGTGGTCATGTTTTTAATTGACTATTTGAGCGTTTCCGCAAAATCTGCCACGGAGGCAGCATAAAAGTAGCTGTTATTGTATTTGGTAATGGCAAAGAAGTTTTGTGTGGCAATGCGGTATTCGTTTCGGCCACTCGTCTCATCCATCAGATTAATCACCCCTAACACGCGGCCATTTTGCCATGTTGCATTAGCCACCTTGCTAGTGGAACCCTGTGCTTGCAACTCTTGCCATGTCAATGTGGGTTCTAAGCCCTTGCCTTCAACGGCGGCTGGGTTGCTGGGCAAACTAGCGGGGGCAAACACCGGCATGCCGCGCTGCCAACCATGCTTGACTAGGAAATTAGCTACCGAGTGAATGGCATCCACTTCACTATGGCGTAAATCAATGCGCCCGTCACCATCACCATCGACCGCAAAATGCATAATACTAATCGGCATAAACTGTGGAAGACCGGTGGCACCCGCAAAGGATCCCAGCTCGTTTTGTGCGCTTAATTTACCTTGATGATCTAACTTAATTAAGGCGGCCAATTGATTACGGAAGGATTGGTGACGGTCAGGGCGATTAGGATCGGGATGGTAAAAACCAAGGGTATACAGCGCATCCAATAAGCGGAAATCACCCATATACTTACCGTAAACGGTTTCTACCCCAATAATACTGCCAATAATTTCCTTAGGCACGCCATAGTGTTGCTCCACTTGACGGAGGGTGCTGGCATTTCTCTGCATAAAGCTTTGGCCACCGCGTACCCGAATAGGGTCCATCACACGGTTGCGGTAGGTCGTCCATGAGCGCTTGACTCGTGCTTTGGAACTAGGTGCCATCAGACGCTGGGTTTGTGAATTAATCTGTGCAGAATGAACTAAATTGCTCACATGCTGCTGCGGGATCTGATAACGCTCAGCTACTTCCTGTATAAATTCATTCTGATTAGCACTTAAAGGGCGACTTTCAAAATCGGCACTGACAGCACTGCTGGAGGAGGCAGCGGTGTTGGTCGCCACCTTATGCGTGTCGGGTTGCGGCTGTCGATTGGCAGGTGCTGATGTGTCCGGGGTGCCCGCGCAGGCGCTGAGTACTATGACGGTCAGAGGGGTAAGGAGTAGATTGCTAAGCTTCATAATGAGTATAGTTTAGATAATGAGGCGAGTTTATTGCATAAAGCAATTATTTAAGCATAATTGTTCTCGGATCAATGCTAGGGTAAATACTTAAATTTATTTTAATGTCCTCTATATTAAGATGTAGTTGATAAGATAAATTTTTTGTATCACTGAGCGTGAGGAAGTGTTTTGAACGACACCCTTTATATTACTCATCCGGACTGTAGCTTGCATGATATGCGTAGTTGGCATCCCGAATCGGCAAAGCGCTTGACTGCGATTCACGATCGTCTGTGTGCCACTGATTTAATTTGGTGTCTTAAAGCGATGGATGCGCCTCAAGCCACTGAGAAGGATATTTTACGCTGTCATGATGCGGAGTATATGAACTTTATTAAGTCTAATATTCCCGCTGAGGGCTATTTTAATATTGATAATGAGGAGACTAGTCTGAACCCTCATACTTGGAAGGCGGCATTGCGAGCAGCTGGTTCGGGTATTCTTGCGGTTGATGAGTTATTAAATGCACGTGCCAAAAATGCTTTCTGTGCGGTGCGGCCACCCGGACACCATGCGGAGCCTAATCAGAGCACCGGCTTTTGTTTTTTTAATAATGCCGCCATTGCGGCGCGTTATGCGGTGCATAAATACGGTTTGGAGCGTATAGCGATTATTGATTTTGATGTGCATCACGGTAATGGCACTGAGAAAATCTGCGCTAATGATCCCACGATTAAGATGTTCAGTTTTTTTCAGCATCCTTTTTTCCCTTACTCTGGTACTGAGGACGTCGCTAGCAATATGCATAATGTCCCGCTCAAGGCCTATAGCGGTCGGGAAGAGGTAGAGGCTGCGGTAAATTCAGTGTGGCTGCCGATTATGGAGGAGTATAGACCAGAACTGGTGATTATTTGTGCTGGTTTTGATGCGCACCGCGATGATGATATGGGGCAGATGAGTTTACTGGAGCGCGATTTTATTTGGTTGACTAAGCAATTGATGGCGGTGGCTGATAGGCATTGCCAGGGTCGTGTCATTAGCTTTCTTGAGGGAGGCTATAATCTTAGCGCCTTGGCCCGTAGCGCAACTGAGCATGTGCGTGCTTTAGCCGGTTTTTGCTGATCGCTATAGTTAAAAAGCTTGACAAAAACAATCATAATTCGCTTATGATCATCAATATCTTCTCAAAAGCAGCTAAATCGTTGTAAAAAGCTCACGCTTTACGTTAGGTTAGCTAATTACTTAAGCGTTGCTTAAGGCTGCATTTCGGAAATTGATTAGATTTAACGCCTTAAAGCAGGTAAAATGATTTTTGACAGTATGTAATACTTATTGCATATAAATACAATTAGCAAAATTGCCATAGGAGAAAGTTGATGAAGGTCTTGGTACCTGTCAAACGCGTTGTTGACTATAACGTCAAAGTACGTGTTAAAGCTGATCAGACAGACGTTGATATTGCCAACGTGAAAATGTCGATGAACCCATTCGATGAAATCGCCATGGAAGAGGCAGTACGCCTTAAAGAGCAGGGTAAAGTGACGGAAGTCATTGCGGTTTCTTGCGGAGTGGATAAGTGTCAGGAAACGATTCGTACCGCGATGGCACTGGGTGCTGATCGCGGTATCCTGGTACAAACGGATGCCGAGTTACAGCCTTTAGCGGTGGCCAAGTTGCTTAAAGCACTGGTGCAAAAGGAAGAGGCTCAAGTCATTCTCCTAGGTAAGCAGGCGATTGATGATGATGCGAACCAAACAGGTCAGATGCTGGCGGCCTTGCTAGACCGACCGCAGGCGACTTTCGCCTCCAAGGTTGAGTTGGGAGCCGACAGCGCCACGGTGACGCGTGAGGTTGATGGCGGTTTAGAAACCATCGAAGTAGCGTTGCCGGCGATTATTACGACCGACTTGCGCTTAAATGAGCCGCGCTATGTTAAGTTACCTGACATCATGAAGGCTAAGAAAAAGCAGCTTGATGTGGTGACGCCTGATGACTTAGGGGTGGACGTTACGCCCCGCATCAAGACCTTAAAAGTATCTGAGCCACCTGCACGCCAAGGCGGTATTACTGTGCCTGATGTTGATGCTTTAGTTGATAAGTTAAAAAATGAAGCAAAGGTGATCTAAGATGACGAATTTAGTAATTGCTGAACACGATAATTCTTCTTTAAAGCCTGCTACGCTAAATACGGTAGCAGCCGCTGCCAAGCTTGGCGGTGATGTACATATTCTAGTGGCCGGTAAGGGCGCTCAAGCGGTTGCTGAGGCCGCTGCCAAGGTTGCTGGTGTATCCAAGGTATTATTAGCTGATGGCGATAGCTTAGAGCACTTTTTAGCTGAGAATGTGGCAGAGCAGGTATTGGCAGTGGTCGCTGACGACTACAGCCATGTTCTTTTCCCAGCAACGGCTAATGGTAAAAACGTGGCACCACGTGTGGCTGCTAAGTTAGACGTAGCGCAAATCACGGATATTATCGCGGTCGAATCGGCTGATACATTCCAGCGTCCAATCTATGCGGGTAATGCCATTGCAACAGTTCAAGTTGAAGGCGCTAAAAAGGTGCTGACGGTACGTACCACGGCATTTGATGCGGTCGCTGCTGAGGGCGGTGCTGCTGAGATCGTTACCATTGATGCGGTTGCTGATAGCGGTTTATCCAAGTTTGTGGGTCGTCAAGTAGTTGCTAGCGACAGACCTGAATTGACCGCCGCTGAGGTGATTGTGTCTGGTGGTCGTGGTGTTGGCAGCCAGGAAAATTTTGCCATTATTGAGAAATTAGCTGAGAAATTAGGCGCTGCGGTGGGTGCTTCCCGTGCGGCGGTTGATGCTGGCTACGCACCTAACGACTTGCAGGTAGGTCAAACGGGTAAAGTAGTGGCTCCGCAGCTGTACATTGCTGTGGGTATTTCCGGTGCGATTCAGCACTTAGCCGGTATGAAGGACTCTAAAGTCATCGTCGCTATCAATAAGGATGCGGAAGCACCGATTTTCGGTGTAGCAGACTACGGTTTAGTGGCTGACTTATTCCAAGCCGTTCCTGAATTAACCGAAAAATTATAATGGCTTAGGCTGAGTATCAGCTTAAGTGATTAGATTGACTGCAATGGCCGAGATGACTCCTTATCTCGGCCATTTGTCGTTAATCATTTGTGTTAAACTTTTTAAGCAATTATTTTTAGTGCTTTATCTCCTATCTCATACAAAGAGTCACCTCAATGCGTTCTTTACTCGTACTCTCCAGATTTTTTGACTTTATTATCAGCAAAGTTGGGCAGTTAGTTATTTGGCTAACCTTATTAATGGCGCTTGTGAGCGCCGGCAATGCCATTTATCGTAAGGTTTTTCATAGCAGTTCCAATGCTTGGCTAGAAATCCAATGGTATTTATTTGGAGCCGTGTTTTTACTGGCTGCTGGCTACACCTTTTTGAAAAATGAGCATGTGCGGGTGGATGTCTTAAATGCCCGCCTAAAGGAGCGAACGCAGGTCATTATTGACATTATTGGCGTGATCTTTTTTATTTTGCCGGCCTGTGCCTTAATTGTCTACCTGTCTTGGTCTTTTTTTATGCATTCCTATGTGACCGGTGAAATGTCGTCCAATACTGGTGGTTTGATTCGTTGGCCTGTGAAACTGCTAATTCCAGTTGGCTTCTCATTGATGATTATGGCGGGGATTTCACATTTGATTAAGTGTATTGCTTTTTTAAAGGGCATGGCGCCTAATCCCTTGCGTAAGGCAAAGAGTAGTGATGAAGAGCTACTAGAAGAACTTAAACAACAAAATCCTAACGAGCAGCCATAGGAAAGTAGAAAATGATTGAATTTATTCTTGCTAATATGCCCCCGATCATGTTTTTAACCTTGATCGGTTTATTGTTGTTAGGATTTCCAGTTGCCTTTTCCCTTGCCGCGAACGGTATTTTTTATGCGGTCTTGGGGATAGTTTTTGGTGAATTCAGCTTTAGCTTTTTACAGGCTTTACCCAATCGTGTCTTTGGTATTGTGCAAAACGATACCTTGTTGGCAGTGCCGTTTTTTACCTTGATGGGCTTAGTACTTGAGCGCTCGGGGATGGCTGAGGATCTACTGGATACGATTGGTGAGATTTTTGGACCGGTACGTGGTGGCTTGGCCATTGCGGTGATTTTAGTGGGTACCATGCTTGCCGCTACCACCGGTGTGGTGGCGGCATCCGTGATTTCCATGGGTCTGATTTCACTACCGATTATGATGCGCTATGGCTATGACCGTCGCTTAGCCACAGGGGTGATTGCCGCTTCGGGTACTTTGTCGCAGATTATTCCACCCTCCTTGGTATTGATTATTCTGGCGGACCAAGTAGGTCGTTCAGTGGGTGATATTTATCGCGGTGCAATGCTGCCGGCCTTGACCTTGGTGGGTATATATATAGTATTTGTGTTAGTGGTGTCTTTGTTTTTCCCTAAAATGGCACCCGCCTTACCCGCAGAAGCACGCAAGTATCGTGAGGATAACGGTCGCTCGGGCTTACGCTCTTTATTAGTCACTACCTTGTTAGCCGGGCTGATCGCCTATGCGATTGATGCCGCATTTTTTGCCAGTGCCAATACACCGATGGATGAAAAAATCGTTGTCAGCCTTTTGTTGTGGGGCTTGGTGATGTTTGTCTTTGCCTTGGCTGATAAGCTGTTAGGTACCGGCTTACTATCAAAAATCACTTCGCGGGTGGTTTTTGTGATGGTACCGCCCTTATTGTTGATATTCTTGGTGCTAGGTACTATTTTTATTGGCGTGGCCACACCCACCGAAGGGGGCGCCATGGGTGCCGTGGGTGCCATTGTGTTGGCTTGGTCACGTGGTCGTTTAAACTTAACACTACTTAAGCAAGCAATGGAATCAACCACGAAGCTCACCAGTTTTGTGATTTTTATTTTGGTCGGTTCCACGATTTTTACCTTAACCTTTACCGGTTTTGGCGGTCAGCATTGGGTTAATAGTCTGTTCTCCGATTTGCCAGGTGGCATGTATGGCTTCCTGATTGTAGTTAGTATTTTTATCTTTTTACTCGCATTTTTCCTAGATTATTTTGAATTGGCCTTTATTGTTGTACCTCTATTGGCACCGGTTGCGGAGAGTTTGGGGATTGATTTAATCTGGTTTGCGGTGATTTTAGCGGTTAATATGCAGACCTCCTTTATGCATCCACCCTTTGGTTTTGCCTTATTCTTCTTGCGCTCTGTGGCGCCACAGGAAGCCTATGTGGATAAGGTCACTAAAAAACGGGTCGAGGGAATTAAAACCACACAGATTTACTGGGGTGCGGTGCCATTCATCATCATTCAGTTGTGTATGGTGGCAGTTGTTCTATCCTTCCCGGGTTTGGTGATGCACTATAAAGGTACAGGTCCTAAAATCGACCCTGCTACCATTCAACTGGGTACCGATTTCGGTGGTGGTTACGGCAGTGATTCTTATGGCAGCGATCCGTTTGGCAGTGACCCTTATGGAGATGATAGCTTCGGTGGCGCTTCCGGGTCTGATAGTTCAAACGGTTTATCCGGTGACGCAGCTACCTCCGGTGATGCTTATGGCCCTGATCCTTATGCCGTGGATTCTTTCGGTAGCGGTAGTGTAGGCGGCGCAAGTAGCGGCGGTGACGGTGCTGCTGAGTCTTCTTTGGAAAAAGAGCATCAGCAAGCCGATAGCAAGGATCCTTTTGCTGTCGAGTTTAAATAGAGGCTGCAGATGTCCTATCGCACAAGAATAAAGTTTTGTGGCATGACCCATCCTGATGATATACAGCAGGCGGTGGATCTGGGGGTGGATGCCTTAGGCTTTATTCTTTACCCCAAAAGTAAAAGGGCATTAAGCTTTGAGCAATTAAAGCTTTTAGTTGCCAAGGTGCCGGTGTGGGTAAGTAGCGTTGTGCTATTGGTTAATCCTGAGGTGGATGAAGTGCGGCGGGTGATCACAGAGATTAAACCGGATTATCTGCAATTTCATGGTGATGAAAGTGCCGAATTTTGTGAGCAGTTTAATTACCCTTATCTTCGTGCCATAAGGGTAGGGGCGCCCGGTATTTCTACGCCTGAAGAAATAGCCCACGTAACGGCTCAATATCAACAAGCAAAAGCTTTCATTTTTGATGCTTATAGTCAGGGTTATGGTGGTGCCGGTATTAGTTTTGATGCCGATTTATTAAATGTAGTCAGAGAGCAGCAGGCTAAAGATAAGATTATTATTGCCGGTGGTTTGCATCCCCAAAATATCCGCTCTTTTGTCCAAAAGTATCAACCATTTGCTGTGGATTTATGCAGTGGCGTGGAGAGTTCACCCGGTCACAAAGATCCGGTTAAAATGCAGCGATTTATGTCAGAGCTGGCACTTGGGCAAGCTCGTTTAAGAGTCTGAGACCTTTGCAATAACCCCTCAAACTTCCTAAAATATGGCTTATTTCCTTGCTTTCTTACTTCAGTCCCATGAGTAGTTTCTTTCAACAAACCGCCAAAGCCCGTATTGCCAAACACCTTGATCGTTTTCCGTTACTTAAGTTAGATCAAGTGATTGATTGGCGACCGATTGAANGCTACCTCAATTCACAAAAGCAGCGTCGATTGACGACTCAACAAGGTCGTCCGAGTTATCCCGTGCTCGCCATGTTTAAGGCAGTCCTATTGGGTCAATGGCATAGCCTCTCCGATCCGGAGCTTGAGCATAGTTTGGTGACTCGCATTGATTTTACGATTTTTTGCGGTTTTGATGATATGGACGTTCCCGATCACAGTACCCTATGCCGTTACCGTAATTGGTTGGCTGAGGAGGGTTTATTGGATAAGCTGTTAGTGCTTATCAATCGGCAGCTAAGCGAGAAGGGTCTAAAAGTAGCCAAGGCGGAAACGGCAGTGGTTGATGCGACGATTATTCAAACGGCAGGTCGTAAGAAAATGAAGGCAATTGAGCAGCTTGAGGACGGTGAGTATCATGAGTCTGCACCAAGCACTGATAAGGATGCACGTTGGACAAAAAAGGGGGGCTGACTTCCATATAGGCTTTAAGCTACATGCTCGTTCGGATGGTGAGGGCTATATTGAAAAGCTTAATACCACGCCCGCTAATGTGCATGAGGTTAATCAACTTGAACCGCTCGTCAATGATTTGGAACAGGGCACGAGAGTAGAAGNGGATAAGGGCTATAGCAGCGCAAAGAACCGAAAGCGATTACAAGCGCTCGGCTTAGAAGATGGCATTATGCAAAAGGCGCATCGCGGTTCAGTGTTGACACGTGAGCAGATAGAACGCAACAAGCGTTTATCTAAGACTCGCTATGTGATTGAGCAAAGTTTCGGCACGCTGCACCGTAAATTCAAACATAAGCGGGCANGCTATTTTGGTCTCGTCAAGGTGCATGCGCAGTCGCTTTTGAAAGCGATTTGCATCAATTGTTTAAAAGCTGCCAATAAGCTTAGGATAGTTGCGCCTAATTTTGCCTAAAAGGCAGAATTAGGCAGATAAATGTCTAAAAAACAGGCATTTATCGATAAAAGCGGGGTGAAATTTGTCGAAAATTTCCTAAAAAATCAAAAAATCAAAAAAATTTCCAAGTAGAACAAAAAAGCGCTATTTAACCGTTTTTATGCAAAAGTCTCAGTCTGATCTTAACGCGGTCGTTTTTCTGCATAAAATAACCCCCGGAAAGTTAATTTTCCGGGGGTTATTTTATGTAGAGCGTAGCTAAGTTATTAAATGATTTCTAACTGTTTTTAAGTGCCGGATTAGCCTTGATGCGTACCAGTTGATAAGCAACCAGCATCACAAAGATAATTGCGCCAATAATATCTGTATTACCACCGGGATACATTAAGCAAATACCGGTAACCAAAGAAATAAGTCGCAGGATTGGATTCAATTTAAAAAACCAATAACCGATTAATCCGGCACCGATGGCAATCATTCCCGTAATCGCTGTTATTAACATGATGATCACTTCAACAAAGTTAGTGTCAATTAATAATAGCTGTGGTTGGAAGACGAACATGTACGGAATAATAAATGCCGCAATCGCCAGTTTGGTCGCGTTAACCGCTGTGCGAATAGGAGCACCGCCTGAAACCCCTGTCGAGGCGAATGCTGCCAAAGCCACAGGTGGTGTAATATCTGCGACAATACCGAAATAAAATACAAACATATGCGCCGCTAAAATAGGAACTGCTTCGTTAGCAGGCAATATATGATTAATGGCAACAACGGCAGGTAAGGCAATGGTTGATGTAATGATATAGTTAGCCGTTGTGGGTGAACCCATCCCGATAATTAAAGACGTCACCATCGTAAACATTAGGGTGAGTAAAATTTGCAGCTGCAAATTGCCGGATGCCAGTGCGCCGGCCATATCCAGCAAGCCATTACCCATTTTTAAGCCCAAGCCTGTTTTTGTGACGACACCGACAATGATCCCCGCGCACGCACACGCAGCCGCTACACCCAGTGCTGTACGGGCTCCGGAGGTGAGTGCTTCAATGATTTTCGGAAGAGTAATGCGTGTGTCTTTGAGGAATAAAGAGACAACAATCGCCGAAACAATCCCTAACAATGCCGTTCTTTCAATACTAAAGCCTTTAAAAAGCAGTAGGACAATAATAAGGATCGGGAAAAGTAAATGCAGGCGTTTTAAAACGAACTTCATTTTAGGGATCTGATCGTCAGGAAGTCCAAGTAACCCGGTACGTTTTGCCTCGAGGTGGGTCATGATCCAAATCCCTGAAAAATATAGTATGGCCGGAATAGTGGCTGCCTTAGCAATATCCCAATAGGGAACGCCGGCAAACTCGATCATCAGGAATGCAGCTGCCCCCATAATAGGTGGCATAATTTGTCCACCGGTAGACGCTGCAGCCTCGACTGCACCTGCAAAGTTTTTGTTATACCCAAGCTTTTTCATCATAGGTATGGTGTAGGAACCTGTAGTGACTACGTTAGCGACCGAACTACCTGATATAGTACCTTGTAAGGCGCTCGAGAATACGGCGACTTTTGCTGGTCCACCAACTCGCTTACCTGCAATAGCCACTGCTAAGTCGTTAAAGTAATTTCCTACCCCGGTCTGCACTAAAAATGATCCGAAGAGTAAGAATAAGAAGATGTAGGTAGAGGATACTTGTAACGGGGTGCCTAAAATACCTTCTGTGGTAAAGAACATGGCTTTAACCAATTGGTGCTCTGTTAGACCACGGTGGGCAAACATGCTGGGCATCGATTGACCGAAGTAGGCATATAACAAGAACGCAACTGAAATAATGACAATAGGCAGTCCTACGGCACGGCGGGTGGCTTCGAGTGTCAGCAAAATAGCCAGCGAACCAATCACAAGCTGTGCGCCTGTAATGGTGCCGACGTGTCGAACGAGTGTCTCGTAGTACATTGGCCAATAGCCACAAACCAAAATCGCCAGTAAAATTAAAATTAAATCGTACCAAGGGACGTGATTTTTTGCTGTCCCGCGTTTGGCCGGGAACAAGAAGAAAATGAGCGATAATGCAAAGCCTAAATGCACTGTACGTTGGATGTATGCTGTAAACTGCCCAAAGACGCCAGTGTAAATTTGGAATAATGAGAAGCTGATTAACGCGACAAAGACAATACTTGCCATGATTCCGGTTAGGTGGCGGGTACGTGATTCGACATCAAACTTCTCTAATAACGCTGCATGCTCTTCAGGGGTTAACTCTTTCTCTTCAGCAATGTCAACGTCTCGTGCCTTATCAGGATCAGTGGGTTTGTTTGGATACTTTTGAGTCATGAATTAATGGCTCCTTCCATAAATAATAACGTGGTAAGTTTTTAACCTTGATTTCTAACCAAGCGCCGGGTTTAAAGTATTGATTAAAATATACTTGGTGCGCTTTGTCATTTTTATCGAACCACAAAAGACGATGCTTAGATACTGTTTTGCCGTTTCGGATAATCATAGAAGGCATTATTAAGTTTAGGTTTTTGATGTGGTATTTGCCATTTTCAGTGACAAATAGCGCACCGGGTGGTGCATTTGACGGCATGCCTATGCCAAACTCTTCAAAAATAATGTCTGTTTGTTCAATCTCATTTTGTTCATTGACGCGGTATATTTCAACAACATCTTTATGGTGTATCGAATGAACAAAAATAATACTGAATCGATTGCCCGGTTCAATAGGTAAAAGAGCTTCTATTTTTTGTGTCTTGCGGTCTGAAAAAACTAAGACGAGTTGGTGAGATAATGCTCTTATTATTACTAATGCAGTAAAAATAACAAGTAGGATAATTACTATCCCGATAAAAGTTTGTTTTTTTCTAAAAACGATTTGTTGCATAGTATTTAAAAAAGTCGATAACTAATGTTATCGACTTTTTAATTGGAATAGATGTTTTATTATTTAACTTCTAAACCTTTTTCTTCATAATACTTTTTAGCACCGGGATGTAAGTCGAAACCAACACCATCTAATGCTTTGTTTAAAGAAATTTCTTTTGCTTTAGCATGTGAAATTTTATCTACGTTTTCATAAATTGCTTTAGTGATGTTGTAGACAGCATCTTCAGGAAGATCTTTTTTTACTACTAACATCGCTAACACGGCAACAGTGTTAACGTCGTTGGCTAGACCATAAGTACCTTGTTTGATCGTATTAACACCATAGAAAGGGTACTTATCGATAAGCTTCTTAGCTTCTTCGCCGTCGATAGGTAGTACATTGACTTTTGCAGTGGCTGTTAATTGCTCAACGGCACCGGTTGGTGTACCTGCAGTAATAAAGGCTGCATCAATATTGCCATCTTGAATACCACCCACAGACTCACCGAAATCTAAGTGCTGTGCTCGGATATCATTCATGTTTAGGCCGTAAACCTCAAGAATTTGCTCTGCACTCACATAGGTACCGGAACCCGGCGCACCCACAGAGACCTTTTTACCTTTTAAGTCATTGACTGTTTTAATGCCGGACTTATCCGTTGTAACGATTTGAACGGTTTCCGGGTAAAGAGAGCCAAGAGCTTGGATGCCTTCGACTTTCTTACCTTCAAAGTTATTTACACCATCAATCGCATAAGCTGCTACGTCAGTCTGTGTGAAAGCGATTTCAGCTTCGCCGTTATTTACAGCAATGATGTTATCCGCAGAAGCGTTAGAAGACAAAGCATCGGTTTTGATGCCGGTTTCGTCGCTAATAATCTTAGCGATTGCACCACCTAAGGGATAATAGGTGCCGCCTGTACCACCGGTTAACATACTTAAAAACTTAGGGTTTTCTGCTTGCGCTGTGGCAAATATGGAAGACACGGCTAATGTCGCTGTAAGTAGAAGTTTTTTATACATAAGGGTTTCCTCCAAAAATATAAGTCATGTTAATTTACCAAGCGTTGAGCACTTTGGCTATTATGACTTTCACTAGTTAGTATTTATCAGCTTTTACAACGTTTTTTAGAAAAACGGCTGTCAGCTAAAAATAAAAGGATGAAAGATTGATTTGCTAACCTTTAATCTTAAATACTTTATTCACATGAACGATACCATATTTACTGGGTTTGTAAAACAAAAATTTTCAAATCATCTTGAGTGCGTGTTTTATTAAAGGTGTTTTTATGCAATATGAAGTGTTTTTGTTAGCTTTTATCGATTTGTTCGATTGCTTCAGTGAGTTCGAGCCAGCGTTCTTCCAGTTGGTTTTTCTGCGCTTCCAATTGCCCATGCTCACTTAATTGCGCTATGCGATTGTCTCGATTCTCATCGCTATAGAAGTTTTCATCACTCATAGCCTTTTGCAGTTCTTCAAGTCTTTCTAACGCTTTCTCCAGTTTGCTTTCAATCTGCTTCAGTTCCTGAATCAGCGGCTTTTTGAGAATACCTAAACGTTGTCTTTCTTCAGCTTCTTGGCGTCTTCGGGCTCGGCGGTCGAGAGGTGTAATCTCGTCTGTGGTGGCTAAACGATCTTGTTGCTTGGCAAGGGTTGATTCTTGGCGTTCAGTCGCCTTTTTGTCCGTAAGCCATTGCTGATAATCATCTAAGTCGCCATCAAACTCGCTGATGCTGCCATCGGCGACGATCATCAACTCATCAGTGGTGCTACGGAGTAAGTGCCGATCATGTGATACAAGTAGGATGCTGCCTTCAAATTGGGTTAGTGCCCTTGCTAAGGCTTCACGCATATCAACATCCAAGTGGTTGCTCGGTTCATCGAGTAGTAGGAGGTTGGGCTTTTTCCAAACCAGAAGAGCAAGGGCTAAACGAGCTTTTTCACCACCGGAAAAAGGTTCGACCTTAGCGAGGGCTTGCTCACCAATAAAGCCAAAGCCACCGAGGTAGTCGCGTAAGCTTTGCTCGCGTTCATTGGGAGCAATGCGAATCATATGCAACAGGGGAGTGGCTTGTGGGTCCAGCATGTCCAGTTGCTGCTGAGCAAAATAGGCGATATTAACGCCTTTGGCAGTCTTGATGGTGCCACTTAATGGTTCTAATTCACCCACAAGCGATTTAATAAAAGTAGATTTTCCTGCACCGTTGACCCCTAGCATGCCAATACGAGCTCCCGCTCTAATCATCATGCTGACGTTTTTTAAAATTGGCTGAGTGGGCTCATATCCAAGGTCTATTTTATCAATGATAATTAGCGGATCGGGCATTTGTTCGGGCTGTGGAAGGCTAAAACTAATCCCTGAGCTTAGTTGCAGCGGTGCGAGCTTTTGCATGCGATTAAGAGCCTTTACTCGGCTTTGTGCTTGTTTGGCCTTTGTCGCCTTGGCTTTAAAGCGGTCAATAAAAGACTGCATATGTTGAATCTCTTTTTGCTGCTTTTCATACGCCTGCTCATGCTGAGCCATGCGTTCAGCCTGCTGCTCAATAAAGGACTCATAATTGCCGCGGTAGCGTTGCAATTTATGCTGTTCAAAATGCAAAATAACACGCGCCACATTATTTAAAAACTCGGTATCGTGGGAGATTAGCAGTACCGTGCCCTGATAGGCGGCAAGCCATTGCTCCAACCAAGCCATGGCATCTAAGTCCAAGTGGTTGGTCGGCTCATCCAAGAGTAGTAAATCGGAGGGCTTCATCAACGCACGAGCAATCGACAGTCTGACCTGCCAACCTCCGGAAAACTCACTGACGGCTTTATCCCATGTCTCAGGTGCAAAGCCTAAACCTGCTAACAGCTGTTCTGCACGCGACTCAGCAGACCAATGACCAGCATCGCTTAAGGCGGTTTCTAATTCGGCAATGGCCATACCGTCATCTTCTGACACCTCGGCTCGTGCTTTTTGTAAAGCGCGTAAACGGCTGTCGCCATCAATGACAAAGTCTCTAGCAATTTTTTCCTGACCGTACACGTCCTGACTAACAGCAGCAATTTCCCAGCCTTGTGGGATCGTTAAGGTGCCTGCATCCTGTTCGATATGTCCTTGAATTAAGGCGAACAGGGTGGATTTGCCGGCACCGTTTTTACCGACAATACCGACGCGCTCACCGGGGTTGATAGTGAATTCTGCCTCATCTAATAACAGTTTGGTGCCACGACGAAGGGTTAAGCCTTGGGCTTTGATCATTGCTTTGCAAAGTCCTTTATGATGTTTGAGATGCGAGTGAATTGATGGGTATTTATTTTAGCATCAAAGCAGCAGCCCAAAATCCGCTAGTCAAATTTGCTGTAGTCTGAACTTTTGAAGTGTCCGCTTAAGCGCTTTATTTATCAGAGACTGTGAGTGTAAAAGCAAAAGCCTCGGTCGGTGCCGAGGCTTGAATAAGGTAAGTGTTATCAATACTATTTAGTACTATCGCTTAACTTGAGTAACTCAGTTTTAGTTAACATTAAGATAATACTTGGGTCAAATTCAGTTTCTAAAAAGATAGGCTCTAACTGCGGGAAGGCACGATAAAAATGCTCCATATTAAAGCCGATTTCTAAGACCACAAAGCCATCTTCATTTAAGTATTTAGGGGCTTGCTTGAGGAATTTACGCACCACATCCATGCCATCATCGCCCCCATGCAGTGCCAATACCGGCTCATGTCGATACTCATCCGGTAATCTACGCATGCTTTGTGTTGTCACATAGGGCGGGTTGCAGATAATCACATCGTACTTATGATTACTATCGAGTGATTTAAATAAATCACTTTCAATAATACGCACTCGATCCTCGAGTTTGTACATGTTTACGTTGCGCTGCGCTAATAAAATCGCATATTCGGAAATATCAGCCGCATCGACTGTACTATTAGGGAAAGTCAGTGCTAGTAAGATGGCTAAACAAGCTGAGCCGGTGCACATATCCAGCATGCTCATGGGCTTTTCAACGTCTTCTACCCATGGTGCTAACTCATCTTGTACAATCAGCTCGGCAATCGGGGAACGGGGGACGATCACGCGCTTATCGGTTAAAAAGCGATGTCCTTGCAGCCAAGCTACACCGGTAAGATGCGCTAAGGGCATGCGGGTGGTGACGCGCTGATGAATCAGGTCTAATATTAATTTTTTTTCACTTTCAAGTATGCGCGCATCAATATAGGGCTCCAATTGATCCAGTGGTAAATTCAAGCGCTCTAGCACCAAATAAACCGCTTCATCCCAGGCATTGTCATTACCATGACCGAAGCTTAAGTCTGCTTGATTAAAAGATGATACGGCATAGCGAATTAAGTCACGAATTGTTTTAAGTTCTTTATAGCTTTTGGTGCTCATCGTAAAAAATACCTCTGCAGATAAGGCGCCTAGTCGAATTTAGTACATTTGAAAAAAAGCTATTTTAGCATCAAAGAGCGGAGCCTAGGACTGAAAGGAAGTTTGATTTTTGCAATGCAAAATCACAGCTATCAATCCTGAGTGGCGAATGAATGGAGTGATTAGTGAAAAGCAGGGTGTAATGGTGGCCAATGACTTGGCGCTTTAGTTATGGAGTGATAATTAGTTATGTAGCCCCTATGTCACACTCGTTGTCCGATCATTTTAGGTTTAACCTAATTTGTAGCTGCTAATTAGCTACTTTAATCAAGCCCGTCATTATGCTAGAAGATAAAAAACAGTTACTTTCGCTGAAAGCGAAGCACAGGTTAGAGAAAGCTACTCAGAATGTCGTTTCACAGATGCCGAAATTGGCCGATACTTGAAGTATAAAGCTTGATGATGAAAGAATTTTGGATTGCTCGTTGTAATTTTAAATTACTCACAATCTCTTAAGAGGTGCATGATTCATGCTTTTTGTGGTGCGAGCGGAGAGACTTGAACTCTCACACCTCACGGCGCTGGAACCTAAATCCAGTGCGTCTACCAATTCCGCCACGCTCGCACTTAGTTGAGTAGTTAGTGTGATTTGAGATATCATCACGTATTCGACTAACTAAGCATTAAATTATAGGGGATAAACGCTACCACGTCAAGTGTTTTTCTCGCTTTTGTTATTGTAAGCAATTTGCCCCTACAATTGCTGCAAAAAAGCGACACTAAGAAGCTATTTGCCAGTGGCTTTAGGGCCTTTAAGCTTTTCTAAAGCCTCTGTTTTCTTGAGCCTGAGCATATTAGCATCATGCTCAATCATGGTCTCAGCAAAGAGTTGCCAAGACACAATAAATAAAGCGGTGAGAAGAGGGCCAATCACAAAGCCATTAATCCCAAACACACTTAAACCGCCCAAGGTAGAAATTAAAATCAACCAGTCTGGTAGTTTGGTGGACTTACCTACTAAGATAGGGCGGAGTACATTATCCGTTAAGCCAATCACAAAAAAGCCAAAGAGTAACAGCACTACCCCTTTAAAAATCGCAGCGCTGGCAAGAAAATAGACAGCCACCGGGAACCAGATTAAGGCGCTGCCTACCGCCGGTAAGAGCGATAAGAAAGCCATGATAACGCCCCAAAGAATCGCCCCCTGCACCCCTAAAAAGGCAAAAATAATACCACCCAAGGTCCCCTGTACTATGGCAACCAAGATATTGCCCTTAACCGTGGCTTTAATTACCGTGGTAAAGCGCTCAAATAAGGCATTGCGATATTCGTTGGTTAAAGGGATGGTGTATTTAATTCGATCAACTAATTTTGGCCCATCTCTAAAGAAAAAGAACATGGCATACAGCATCACACCGAGGGCCGCAAAGAACCAAAGCGTGTTCTGCCCAACAGAGACGGCTTGGTTGGCTGCAGTGCGGCTGATGTTGGCAAGTGAGGCCTGTATTTTTGTCTGGATATCAGCTAAATCGGTGATTTCAAAATAACCCAAGGCATTATCTAGCCATGAGGGCATACGCTCAAGAATGGCATTAGAGTAGGTGACGATGTTAAATTTACCGTCGCGCACCAACTCGTAGAAGACATTAATCTCTCTTATCAAGGCGCCAGTAATCAGTAATAAGGGAATCAGTGCCAAAAAAATCCATAAAATGAGCGTGATTAATGCCGCTAAGTTACGGAATCGTGGCATTTTGCGATGAATCCAGGTGTGCAGCGGCCAAAAAATAACGGCAAAAATCACTGCCCAAAAAATTGAGCCGAACCAAGGCATAATAGTGGCAATAAAGCCAATGGTTACCAGAATCAGTAACAAAACAAAAAAGCTGAGATTGGCTTTAGCTGTAGACATCAAATCTCCTCGGATTGCTTGCGTTGAATAGCTTATTATATATGCTATTCATCAATTGCGTGATGGCTGGAATTTAATCACAAAAATGCTGAAAATAGCGATTGCGCAGAGCTGTATTTCAGCCAGTGATGCCGCTTAGCTTGATTGCGCATTACTACTTTAGTCATTGGGATTGCTGTATGTTAAAACAAAGCTTTAAATTTAGAAGTAATAATGTATTACTTAAGTATCTGATGTTGGTGGGTGTCTGTCTACTGCTATCAGCCTGTGCAACGAATAAGACACCGCCCTCGCAACCTGAAAATATCTGTGCCATTTTTAATGAAAAGCCGGATTGGCATCGTGCTGCTATCAAAAGTCATCAAAAGTGGCGTGTGCCACCGCAAATTTTAATGGCGATTGTGTATCAGGAGTCGGGTTATAGGCATGATGCACGACCTCCTAGACGGTGGTTTTTGGGTATTATTCCCGGCACTAGAGCTAGTTCCGCTTATGGCTATCCACAGGCTAAAGATGAGGTGTGGGGCGATTATAAGCGTGAAAATAGTGCCTTTGCTAGCCGCTCTAATATGAGCGACGCCTTGGACTTTATTGGTTGGTATGCTGATAAAGCCCAGCAACTGAATGGCGTTTCTAAATGGGACCCTTATGCGCTTTATCTAAATTATCATGAGGGGTGGGGCGGTTATAGACGTGGCACTTATAAAAATAAAGGCTGGTTATTGCGAGTGGCGCGTATAGTACAAGACAGAAGTGAGCGTTATGGTGCCCAATATGCCCAATGTCGCCCTTAAGCTCAGCTACGTTGAGTCTTAAGGGCTTCAGCGTGGTAACTAGCTATTTAATTAGCTGCCATTGAATATCTGCGACCACTGGGGCGTGATCGGAGGGACGTTCTAAACGACGCGGCTCCTTGTCAATCCAGCAGGCCTTGCAGAGCGCTTTGAGGGCATCGCTAATCAGAATATGATCAATACGTAGACCGGCATTGCGTCTAAAGCCCATCATGCGATAATCCCACCAGGAAAAGCTTTTTTCCTCTTGTTCAAATAGCCTAAAGGCATCATTCAGGCCTAAGTCCATCAGCTTTTGTAAGGCAGCACGCTCTGGTGCTGAAATTAAGATGTCACCTTTGTAGCCATCGTGTACATCCCGATCTTCGGGAGCAATATTAAAGTCGCCGGTAATGAGGAGTTGTTGATAGCTAGCCATTTCCTCCTCGAGGAAGCGGTGCAGTTGCTCAAACCAAGCGAGTTTATACTCATATTTATCGCTACCGACGGCGCTACCATTAGGGCAATAGACATTGATAATACGGATTGGACCCTGCGCCGAATCAAAGGTGGCAGCAATTAAGCGTTGCTGAGTATCTTCATAATAGGGGTTGTTGCGCACAACATCATGGCCTTTATGGCGACTGATAATCGCTACCCCGTTATAGGTTTTTTGACCTGACCAACAGGCCTGATAGCCTATCTCCTCAAAAGCGGCTAAGTCAAAGAACTCATTATCCTGTTTTAATTCCTGTAAACACAAGATATCGATAGGGTTTGCTTTTAACCAGTCAATAACTTGGGGTAGACGTATTTTTAAAGAATTGACATTCCAAGTGGCAATCATCGTTTTTTTAACTTAAATTCAAAGACTCTCTATATTAACAATCAAGGCAGCAATTTTGCTATTTGTCGTCATAACAGCGCAAATTACTCCCAAACTTCACTAAGATAGAGTTATTTTTAATCGATTTTTAGGGGTAATTAATGCGCACTAAGCATGCTCCCGATCCTGAATTTGATGTACCCATGATGGTTGAACAAGGTGATGTGCTGTATTTGCATTTTGACAGTCCTTGGGCGCAAGGGGCGATGTCGTTGTCAGATCCGAACTCATTGGTGTTTTTATATACGCAGCAAATGTGCGCTTGGCTGCTGTTTGAAGCGGCCGATAGTGAGTCAGCGATTGCTTTGTTGGGCTTGGGGGCGGGGAGTCATTTTCGCTTTTTACAAAAGCATACGAACTCACCCGTGTTGGCGGTGGAGTGGAATGAACTGGTGATTATGTGTGTGGAGGACCATTTTCACGTGGCAACAGATGAACGCTGTCAGATCGTGGAGGCGAATGCAGAAAAGTGGGTGCATGAGACCTCAGTGCAGGGGCAATATCGTTTTTTAATGGTGGATCTCTATGATTACACAGCCGAGGGACCAGTTTGTAGCTCCAAAAAGTTTTATAAGGGTTGCGCCAATATCTTAGGGAAAGACGGGATTGCGAGTTTTAATCTTTTTGGGCATCATCCAAGTTTCCCTAAGAATTTGGCTAATATTCGTGCTGCCTTTGATGGGCGTGTGATGATGTTTCCCGAAACGGTGGATGGTAATCGCGTGGTGCTAGCCTTTAAGGGGGCGAACAGGGTCTATCGTCGTGAGGAGCTAGCGCTGAGGGCACAACATATGCAGCTGATTTACGGTTTGCCGGGTGCGGAGTTTTTAGATAGTTTGTTACAAGAGCCTGCAAATCATTTTGTGATTCGCGATAATAAAATTATTATTTAGTATTTCTTGAATATTCTCATAAAAGGAGAGGCATTAATGAGTCGTTTTAATAAAAAGCACCTAGGTCTGGTATTAGGTCTTAGTTTAGGTTTGGGATTAGCTGCACCCACAGCAGTGATGGCCAAGGATAAGTTCGTTGCCATTACCTCCATCGTTGAGCATCCGGCCCTAGATGCGTTTAAGGACGGTGTGGTCGAGGGCTTAGGTGCTGAGGGCTTTAAAGAGGGCGATAATCTCCGTGTTAAGTTCCAGACTGCTCAGGGTAATACCGGCACAGCGGCTCAAATTGCTCGTCAATACGTAGGTGAAAACCCAGACGTGATTGTGGCGATTGGCACACCTTCTGCGCAGGCGGTAGTGGCAGCTACCAAGAGCATTCCAGTCGTGTTCGGTGCGATCACGGATCCGATTGCGGCCCAGTTGGTTAAGGAGCGCGGACCCTCCGGCACCAATGTGACTGGTATGTCGGATGAATTACCGTTGGAGTCTTCGATTGAGTTGATCAAAAAGGCCCTGCCTGAGGCTAAACGCGTAGGTATGGTGTATAACCCTGGTGAGGTTAACTCTAAAATTGTGGTTGATCGCTTAAAGGAATTGATGCCTCAGCATGGCCTGAGCTTGGTTGAAGCTTCCGCCCCACGTACGGTAGATGTTGGCTCAGCAGCGCGTAGCTTAGTATCCAAGGCAGATCTGATTTTCTCCACCACGGATAATAACGTGATAGCCACTTATGAATCCTTGACCAAGGTTTCTTTAGATTCAAAAATACCGTTAATTGCATCGGATACCGATAGCGTACCGCGCGGTGCGATTGCAGCTTTAGGTCTGAATTATAAGCAGTTGGGTGTACAAACTGGTCATATGGTGGCGCGTATCTTAAATGGTGAAAAGCCAGGTGATATCAGTTGGGAAACCTCAAATGAGCTTGCGATTCATTTAAATAAAAAAATGGCTGATCAAATCGGCGTTAAGTTGAGTGATGAATTACTAAAATCTGCTGAGAAAGTGATCGAGTAATTTACAATTGGTTATAATTTATGCGCTAAGTGAATCAATATTGTCTCGATGGCAGTCATTGATTACTTAGCGCTTATTTTTATATGACTTCGGAATTGCCTGATTAGGTTTTTTAGCCATGTCCTTATTAGCTTCATTAGGCGCTTTAGAGCTAGGTTTAATTTATAGCCTTGTTGCTCTGGGCGTTTTTATTTCGTTCAGAATTCTGCGTTTCCCTGATTTAACGGTTGATGGTACCTTTGCTACGGGTGGTGCGGTTGCTGCCTTGATGATTAGTCAAGGCTATGAGCCTTTTATGGTGTCGCTTTGTGCGGCCTTGGCGGGTGCCGTGGCCGGTTCCATTACCGGTTGGTTAAATACCAAGTTGGGCATTATGGATTTGCTCGCCAGTATTTTGATGATGACGGCACTTTATTCGATTAATTTGCGCATTATGGGTGGACCGAATATTCCATTGATTTTTGATGAGACTGTGTTTACTAGCACCGTGCCAGCCGCAATCAGTGATTATCTATGGCGTCCTATTTTGTTGACCTTGATTTTAATTAGCGTTTTGTTATTCTTAAATCTATATTTCTCCACTCGTTCTGGTTTGGCCATGCGGGCTACGGGTGCTAATTTGCGGATGGCGCGTTCACAGGGCGTTGCAACTGACCGCTCCATTATCGGCGGTATGGCGTTGTCTAATGCCATGGTTGCGTTGGCGGGTGCCTTATTTGCACAATCCCAGGGTGGGTCGGATATTTCAATGGGTATCGGTACCATCGTGATTGGTTTAGCGGCGGTTATTTTAGGTCAGAGCGTGATTCACGCGCGTCGTTTTTTGTTTGTGTTGCTATCGGTGATTTTTGGTGCGATTGTTTATCGATTCTTTATCGCCTTTGCCCTAAATAGTGATGTCATCGGCTTAAAAGCGCAAGACTTGAATTTAGTGACGGCCTTGTTAGTTACCATTGCGTTGATTTTGCCTAAACTTAAAAAACTATTGCTCAAAAAGTGAGTGCGTGATGCTTGATATTAAAAATATTCATATTACGTTTAATCCAAACACGCCAATTGAAACTAAAGCCTTACGCGGTGCCTCGCTTGCGATTGCCGAGGGTGAATTTGTCTCGGTGATCGGTTCAAATGGTGCAGGTAAAAGTACCTTATTAAATGCAGTGGCTGGTGAGCTGCGGGTGGATAAAGGGCAAATCTTAGTTAATCAAAAGGATGTGACTCGTTTGCCCGTATGGGACCGGGCCAAGCAGGTGGCACGAGTGTTTCAGGATCCGATGGCGGGTACCTGTGAGGATTTGACGATTGAGGAGAATTTGGCGCTAGCCTACAGCCGAGGTCAAAAACGGGGCTTAAGAGCGGCCATTAAGCCAGCAATGCGTGAGTTTTTCCAAGAGCGCTTGGCCATTTTAGGATTAGGACTGGAGCATCGTTTAAGTGATCGTATCGGTTTATTGTCTGGCGGACAGCGTCAGGCCATTAGTTTATTAATGGCGACCTTGCAGCCTAGTCGGATTTTGTTATTGGATGAGCATACCGCTGCCCTCGATCCGCGTACGGCCGCTTTTATTCTGGGCTTGACCGAGAAGATTGTCGAAGAGCAGGGGCTAACCACGATGATGGTAACCCATAGTATGAAGCAGGCCTTGGAGCATGGTGATCGTACGGTGATGTTGCATCAGGGTAAAGTTGTGTTGGATGTGAGTGGTGAAAAGCGCGCCCAAATGAATGTGAGCGACTTATTGGAAATGTTTGAAAAGGTGCGAGGTGAGGTGGTCGAAGACGATGCCTTGTTACTCGATTAAGCGAGTAAGTTCGTTTATGTCAATTGGCCTAAAGTGATTGCGTGCTTTAGGGCTTTTGTTTTATTTATGGTTGAGAATGATATTCGATAAGCTTAAAAAATACAAAAATGATTGCCTAGGCAATTAGATTTGCGATATAATGTTTTTTTGCTTTTTTACATGAGTAATTCGGTGTCGAAGCACATAATTCTCATAAAATAGTTGTAACTGTGGTGAGTGCGTGGTTGTTAGGAGCTAATCAATGATTAGCTTCGGCGCTCCGAATACACCCCATCTCATTGTTTAATTATTCTTTCCAGACTGCTACTCGGTGAGCTATTGGCTAGCGCCGAGTTGAGAGCATATAGATAAGTAAATAGGTCATTCATGAAGATAAATCAAGCTGCCACACGTGGCCTTATGGTGGCATTAAGCTACACTGCATTTTTGACGTTGAGCGCCTGCTCAGAGGATGCTTCAGAGCAGCAAGCACCGCCGCCCATGGCTGTTAGTGTGGTTGAGGCTAAAACTGAATCTACTAAGGTTTATACTACCTTGCCGGCTCGAGTCAATGCACTGAAAGATGCGCAGATTTTGGCACGTGTTACCGGTAATATTGAATCCATTGAGTTTGAACAGGGTGGCCGCGTGAGTGCGGGGCAACTGCTATTTAAGATCGATCCTAAACCTTATCAGGCGGCTTATAATCAAGCAGCGGCGAGCTTAAAGCAGGCGCAAGCGACGGCCCGTAGTGCGAATGCCTTAGCCAAGCGTTACCGCGGTTTAGTAAACTCATCAGCCATTAGCCGCCAGGAATATGATGATGCGATGGCTAAAGCCGGTCTGGCTAATGCTTCTGTTGAGCAGGCTCAGGCAGCCTTAAATAATGCAGAAATTAAACTCGGCTATACCAAGGTTGAATCACCAATCGATGGTATTGTAGGCCCCGCATTGGTGACGGAAGGGGCATTGGTCAGTGAGAGCAGCGGCAGTCCATTAGCTATCGTACAGCAGCTTGATAAGGTGTATGTCGATTTTAATCAGACCGTTAATGAGCTGAGCCAATTACGTCGCGATCTAAGTGAGGGTAAGCTCAAAACCCTAGGCGACGGGGTGGCTGAAGTTGAGTTGGTGATGGATGACGGCAGCCTCTATCCAAACAAGGGTCAGCTCTTATTTACCGGCGTGCAGGTCAATCCCGGCACGGGTCAGGTTCAGTTGCGCGCCACCTTTCCAAACCCTGATCATTACCTTTTACCAGGGATGTATTTGCAAGTGCGTTTAGCGCGGGCTTCGGTAGATGATGCGATTTTTGTCCCTAATCAAGCCATTCAGCGTACCTCTGAAGGCGGTAGTAAAGTGATGTTGGTTGATGAGGAAAATGTGGTACGTGACAGCCCAGTGGTATTAGGTCAGGAGTTTGGCGGGCGTACCCTAGTATTAAGCGGTGTCAAGGTCGGTGATAAGGTAATTACGGAAGGCTTTACTAAGATCCGTACTGGTCAAACGGTAAGACCACAGCTTAAAGGCGCTGCCCAACAAGCTCAACAAGAGCAGCAGGCTCAACCGGCTGAAACAGCGGCAAGTCAGGCCCCTGCCGAGCAGTCTGAACAGGGTGCCGATACTGAAGCGGCTGCAGTAGCGCAGTAGGAGCTTGATTAATGTCTAATTTCTTTATTCATCGCCCGATTTTTGCCTGGGTGCTGGCTATTCTTATCTCCTTTGCTGGTTTGCTGGCGATCCCAAATATGTCGGTGGAGCAGTATCCTGATGTGGCACCGCCCGCCATTACCATTAGTGCAACCTATCCTGGCGCTTCTGCCGAGGAGGTGTCACGTTCGGTGGTCAGTTTGATTGAAGATGAGCTCAATGGTGCCGATGGGCTACTGTATTATTCTTCAACCGCTGATGCGAGTGGTCGTGCCAGTATTGTCGTCACCTTCGAGCCAGGGACCGATCAGGATTTAGCGCAGGTGGACGTACAAAACCGCGTTTCTAATATTCAATCCTCCTTGCCGCAAGCCGTGTTGGAGCAGGGAGTACGCTACTCTAAGGGCTTAACCAGTTTCTTGATGATTGTATCAATGTATTCGGATAATCCGGATATTGATGCGGCAAGTGTGGCTGACTACATCACTCGTAACGTTAAAAACAGTATTTCCCGTTTGGATGGGGTGGGTAATTTTCAGCTTTTCTCCGCACCGCGGGCAATGCGTATCTGGGTCGATCCTGAGAAGTTGAGTGGCTATGGTTTAACCATGACGGATGTAACGGCCGCCTTGCGCTCACAAAATATCCCCGTCGCAGCAGGTATTTTAGGTGGTCCACCGACTGATGCTGACTTGATGACAACAGCCATTACCTCAGTTAATGGTGAATTGACGAATATCGACGAATTTAAAAACGTAGTTTTACGTGCCAATGCTGATGGCTCATTAGTCAGAGTTCAGGACGTGGCTCGGGTTGAAGTCGGTTTAAGCTCCTATAGCTTTAATGGTAAATTGGACGGTAGACCAGTTGCTACCTTTGCCATCAATCTGGCGGCCGGTGCCAATGCCTTGGAAACTGCTGCATTGGTGCGCGCAGAGATGGAGTCACTGTCACAGTATTTCCCAGATGGTATCAGCTATGCCATTCCTTATGATACGGCGCCCTATGTTAAGGAATCCATTCTGAAGGTAGTGCATACCTTGCTTGAAGCGGTGGTGTTGGTATTTGTTGTGATGTTTTTGTTTTTACAAAATGTCCGTTATACCGTGATTCCTGCGCTAGTCGTGCCTATTGCCTTATTGGGTACGCTCGCGATCCTCTGGATGGTCGGTATGTCGGTTAATACCATGACCATGTTCGCAATGGTACTTTCCATTGGTATTCTGGTGGATGATGCCATTGTGGTAGTGGAAAACGTGGAGCGGATCATGATGGAAGAGCGGATTCCGCCGCTCCAAGCCACCATTAAAGCCATGCCACAAATTGGTGGAGCGATTGTCGGTATTACGCTGGTGTTGGTGACCGTGTTCTTCCCATTGGCCTTTATGAGCGGCTCCTCGGGTGTGATTTACCGCCAGTTTGCTGTGGCTATGGCGGTGTCTATTGCGTTCTCAGGCTTTTTTGCCTTGACCTTTACGCCGGCACTTTGCGCCACTTTCCTGAAACCGGTTACCGTTGGTGCGCATGAGCGTCGCGGTTTCTTTGGTTGGTTTAACCGTAATTTCGATCGCATGACTGAGGGTTATACCTCGTGGGTTGCCAAGCTAGTTAAACGTGGTGGTCGGATGATGTTTATTTATCTGGCTTTAACCATCGGTGCCTTATGGTTTTTTGTGCGGATGCCAGGCTCCTTTATGCCGGATGAGGATCAAGGGGTGGTTATTACGAACGTGGAGTTAGCTTCGGGTTCGACGGCAGAGCGTACAGAAGCGGTGCTTGACCAGGCGCGTGCATTTTTTGAAAAAGAAGAGGCGGTGGAGCACGTGGTATCCATTCGTGGTTTTAGTTTTAATGGTACAGGGATTAATGCCGGTATTATCTTTACTCCGCTTAAGGACTTTAAGGATCGTACCGCAACAGCGCAGGAAATTGCTGGTCGCGCCACCGGTGCCTTATTATTCGGGGTGCCTGATGCCACGATGTTTAGTGTGATGCCGCCACCGATTCCTTCTTTAGGTAATGCCTCAGGTTTTGATATGTATTTACAAGACCGTGGGACCTTAGGTGTTAATGAGCTACGCGCTCAGGCCGATCAATTAGTTGCTTTGGCTTCACAGAACCCTAAACTTAATAGTGTGCGTATTGCTAGCCTAGGTGCTGGTCCATCCTTGGAGATTAAGATTGATCGCGCTAAAGCAATGACTTATGGGGTTAGCTTCCCGGATTTGGCGCAAGTACTCTCCTCTTCGCTCGGTGGTGCCTATTTAGGTAAGTTCCCAAATATGGGTCGGATGCAGGATATTTGGGTACAGGCAGATAATCCTTATCGCCGTTCACCGGATGATTTATTACGTCTAAAAGTGCGTAATGCCACAGGTGATTTAGTGGAATTATCCAACTTTATTGAGGTGCGCTGGAGCCTGGCACAAAGCTTAGTACAACGCTATAACAGCTATTTTGCGGTTAATATCAGTGGTTCCGCAGCGCCTGGTGTGGCGAATGGTGAGGCCATGGCAGAGATGGAGCGTCTGATTAGGGATAATCTTTCGGCCGATATCGGTTTTGAATGGACTGGTTTATCGTATCAAGAGATTGAGGCGGGTAACCAAGGCTCGATTTTGATGATACTGTCGCTGTTCGTGGTATTCTTGGTGCTGGCTGCGCTTTATGAGAGTTGGAGTATCCCACTATCGGCGGTGATGATTGTGCCCTTAGGTTTGTTGGGCTCGGTTGCGTTTGCGTATCTCTTTAACCTGTCCAATGATATTTACTTCCAAGTTGGGGTAGTGACGGTGATTGGTTTAGCAACGAAAAACGCCATTCTAATTGTTGAGTTTGCTAAGGATGCCGTGGCTACGGGTCAACCGTTATTTGAGTCAACAGTGCGTGCCGCTCGTCTACGTTTGCGACCGATTTTGATGACCTCATTTGCCTTTATTTTAGGTGTGACCCCATTAATGATCGCAACAGGTGCCGGTGCTGCAGGTCAAAGAACCTTAGGTACTGGGGTTGTGGGTGGTATGATTGCTGCGACTGTGTTCTCGATTTTCATGGTACCGATTTTCTTCTCGGTGGTCTTGAAGATCTTTAAAACTAAACCTAAGCTTTTAGGTGCGCAAGTGGTTGAGCAGCAAAGCGAGATGCAGAGTCGCGAGGAAAAAGATTTTATTTACTCCGAGGCCTATCCTGAGTTAGATCCTTATCGTGTCGGATCCGACGATACTAATCATTCAAAGAGTGATGGTGCTAAGCCTGGTGATGACACGAATCAAACGCGTGAGGAATAGTTTGTGAAAAAATTATCAATACTCAGTGTCAGTCTGATGTTGGCAGCTTGCTCATTGAATCCTAAGTATGAGCAACCGCAGGCACCCGTTCCATCAGCGTATCCTGGCGCCTCGGCGGCGCTGCCGGCTGGTATGCTTAGTGGTGCCGATCTGGGCTGGCAAGAAGTCATCCGTGAGCCTCGTTTGCGGGCATTGATTGAATTGGCGCTGGCAAATAATCGTGATATGTTGATTGCGATTCAACGGGTTGAGGAGGCGCGTGCGCTGTATGGTGTTCAGCGTAGTGACTTGCTGCCGCACATTGGTGCAACCGCTCAAGAAAGCGCGCAGCGTCTGCCCCCAGATATGCGTATGCCTGGACAGGATAGTATTAGTCGTAGCTATAGCGCGGGTTTGGGAATCACCGCCTTTGAGCTGGATTTTTGGGGTAGAAAGCGTAGTTTAAGTGAGTCGGCCTTTGAGCAGTATTTAGCGACTGATGAGGCGAGAAAAAATGTGCAGTTGAGTCTGATTTCTCAAGTTGCCTCTACCTATTTTACTTGGCGCACTGCGCAAAGTCAGCAGGATCTAGCGCGTCGTACCATTGATGCCTATCAAGCGAGTTATGATTTGGTGAATCGTCGCTTTAAGGCAGGGGTGGCTTCTGGTTTAGAAAGAAATCAGGCGCTCACTACCTTGCAAGCTGCCAAAGCTGCCCTAGCCGCTGCTAATCGTCAGGTGCAAGTGGCGTCAAATGCCCTCGATCTCTTGATTGGACAGCCGCAGCCAGCTGGCCTACCGGCAGCGGTGCCTTTTGCTGCGGATAATTTAATTGCTGAGATTCCGGCAGGCGTGTCTTCCACTCTCTTAATAAGACGTCCTGATATTATTGCCGCCGAGCATCACCTAAAAGCAGCGAATGCTCAAATTGGTGCAGCACGGGCAGCGTTTTTTCCTAGCATTTCCTTAACCGGTTTATTAGGCACCATTAGTCCGCAGCTAAGTGGGCTGTTTGATCGCCAAACTGAGACTTGGTCATTTAATCCGAGTATTAATTTACCCATTTTCACCGCTGGCGCATTACGCAATAATTTAAACTTAGCCGAGGTGCGCAAAGAAATTGCCATTCTCAATTATGAAAAAGCCATTCAAAACGCCTTTCGTGAGGTCTCTGATGCACTAGCAGGTGAAGCCACTTATAAAGAGCAGTTGGATGCCTTGCGAGAGCAGCAAGCGGCAGCTTATCAGAGTCTGAATTTATCTGAGCAACGCTACCAAGCCGGTGTGGATAGCTTTTTACAGGTGCAACAAGCGCAAATTACGCTATTTAATACGCAACAGAACTTTTTACAGCTTGGTTTGGCTTCATTGATGAATCGTTTAGAGCTATATAAGGCCTTGGGTGGTGGTTGGACTGCTACTACGGTTACTAGCTTAGCAGTGCCGACGGCTGAGGCTGAGTAAAAGCCGGCGCATTAAAAAAAGTGCGTTTTTAATGTCTAAAATAACTGGCTAAATCCAAGCATGTGTTTGGATTTAGCCTTTGAGTGGTTATAACTATTGTGGAGTCTTCATGGATTTAGGTGTTAATATTGATCACGTTGCGACACTTCGTCAACAGCGCAATGTCGCTTATCCCGATCCGATTCGAGCAGCCTTATTAGCCGAAGAGGCTGGCGCCGATGCCATTACGCTGCATTTGCGCTTTGACCGTCGTCATATTCAAGATGCGGATTTATATAAAATGCGTCCATTACTGCGTACGCGCATGAATTTAGAATGTGCTATTACCGATGAGATGTTGGATATTGCGCTTGACGTAAGGCCGCATGATGTGTGCTTAGTGCCTGAACGAGCAGAGGAGTTAACCACTGAGGGTGGCTTGGATGTGGTGACTCGTTTTGATGAGGTAAAGCATGCGGTTGCACGCCTACAGGATGCCGGTATTCGTGTGTCACTCTTTATCGATCCAGAGGAGCGCCAAATTGAAGCGGCGGCCCGTACTGGTGCGACTGTGATTGAAATTCATACCGGCAATTATTCACAAGCCACGGAAATTCCTGCCGAGAGTGCGCAGGCGGCGGCTAAGGATGAGATCGTTGCCAAGGAATTAGAGCGTGTACGTCTGGGAATGGTAGCAGGTCTGGGCTTGGGTCTTAAGGTAAATGCCGGTCATGGCTTACACTATAGCAATGTGCAGAATATCGTTGCCTTGGGTGGTTTTAATGAATTAAATATTGGTCACGCCATTGTTGCTCAAGCCATTTTTGATGGGTGGGAAAAGGCCGTGCGCGATATGAAGGCGTTACTTAGAAGCACGGCCTGTGTTTAATTTGATAGGGAGATTAAGATGGTCGATCAGAAAGCAGCCATTGATTTGCTACTTAAGCGCAATTCGATGAAGTTAGTGCAGGCGCCGGGCCCTTCGGACGAGGAACTGGCGACGATCCTGCAGGCCGCCATGACGGCCCCTGATCATGGGGCCTTGCGTCCGTGGCGTTTTAAAGTGATTCGCGGTGAGGAAGTGGTGCAGCAGTTTGCAGAGCTTTCTTTTAAGCATCGTCAAGCCTCAGCGATGCCTTTTACTGAAGAGAAATTAGCTTCAAGTAAAGCTTGGCTTGCTGATGTGCCTTTGATCATTGCCGTTGCGGCCCAAATTAATCATCAAGTCATTGAGAAAATCGACGAAACGGAGCAATTATTGGCGACAGGGGCGGCCATGACACAAATTCTTAATGCGTGTCATTTCCTAGGCTATGGCGCCTTTTGGAGTACGGGTATTGCGACCTATATCGAGGATTTTCAGACAGCGATTGGTTTTGATCCCTTGGACTATCGCTTTATGGGCTTTATTGCGATTGGTACCCCCAAAATGGGGATTCCTCAAAAAGAGCGTCCAAACTATCAGGACTTTACGACGCTGTGGACTGGCTCAGGGAATTAAGCGTAGCCTTTAATGGTAATTACTGACTGCATTTTTTCTAATTTGTCGTTATGCTACAAGTTATTTTAATAATCTATAGTTTAGATCTTAAGTAGTTTTGTTGGAGGACGACATATTATGAAGAAACCTTTCCGTTTATCAGCACTTTTTGCAGCGACCGCTTTATCATTCGGTTTGGCCGCTTCCGCTCATGCTGAAGTGGTCAAAATCGGCTTTGTAGGTCCTATCACTGGTCCTTTGACGCAATATGGTGATATGGTACTTGAGGGTATGAATACTGCGATTGAGGCAGTGAATGATGCTGGCGGTATTAATGGTAATACTTTCGAAATCGTGCGGGTAGATGACGCATGTGAGCCTAAACAAGGTCCAATCGCAGCGAATAACATCATCAACCAAAAAATTGGTTTTGTGGTTGGTCCAGTGTGTACCGGTGCCACCGTTGCTGCGGCGAGCATTTTAGATGAGCAGGGCGTGGTTACAATTACACCATCCGGTACGGGTCCAGTGATTACCGATGACAAGAATTTCCACTTTATTTTCCGTTCCATCGGTCGTGATGACCAACAGGGTCCTGCGGCGGCCGAATACATCATCAATGTTGCTAAGCCTCAGCGTTTAGCGGTATTGCACGATAAGCAGTCTTATGGTCAGGGTATTGCCGCTTCTGTGCGTGATGAAGCAAAAAATGCAGGCATTAATGTGGTGATGTTTGAGGGTATTAATGCCGGTGAGTCTGATTACTCTGCAATCTTAACCAGTATGCGTTCAAATGACGTTGATTTTGTGTATTTCGGTGGTTATCATCCTGAGATGGGTTTATTACTTCGTCAGGCCAAAGAGCTTGGCTTTGAGGCACCGTTTATGGGTCCTGAGGGTGTAGGTAACCCTGACGTAAATGCGATCGCCGGTGATGCGGTTGAGGGTATGCTCTTAACCTTACCAGCAGACTACTCGGCTCGCCCTGAAAACGCTGAGATTGTTGAGGCTTTCAAAGCCAAAAACCGTAATCCTTCTGGCGCTTTCCAGTTGACTGCTTATGCGGCTACCCAAGCTATTCTTAAGGGTATCGAAGAAACTAAATCCACTGATCCTGAGAAAGTCGCTGATTGGTTACACGCCAACAAGGTATCTACTGTATTAGGTGATATTAGCTGGAACGAGCAGGGTGACTTAACGGAGTTCGTGTTCGATGTGTTTAAATGGCATGCTGACGGTTCTAAGTCTTTAGCAAAGTAATTAATTAAAACGCAGCATATAGTAGTATCAAGGCACTTGGGTGGTTTTGCTGTCCAAGTGCTTTTTTATGTAGCACAGACTTAGCATGTCGTCTGCTTGCAATCGATTATCTAGGTATTGTTAGTCATCGCCCATCCCTTTAGCTCAATTGACTGCATAGGCATCTATTTTGTAATGCGCCGCTTAAAGCATTTTTAATGCACGGGTTTTAATATAAAATGAGCTATTAAATTATTAAGGCGATAAGGGATTGGATACAGTTTCTTCATATTTTAAGCAAACCGCTCAAGGGCATTTGTCAATTACTGGTGAATGGGTATTGGCAAATTTCGGCGAGCTAAAGCAGTTAAAGTCGGAGCTGAGTCAGGCCTTGGACGGCGCTGAGACCATCGATTTTTCCGAGCTGCAGCACTTGGATACCAATGGTGCCTATTTACTGGTGAAGTATTTAGGCGCAGAGCGTATCGAAAGCGCGTTGGATGATGCTTCACTTGCGCCGGCATTTCGCGCTTTATTAGCGGTGGTTCAGCAAAGTATCACTGAGGCAGGCGAGCACCAGCCCGAACTCAAACAGCACAGTGCCATTGCTTTATGGTTAGATCGTATGGGTCGACGCACCCTTGATGCTAAGAACGAGGCGGTACGTTGGTTCGCTTTTTTTGGCATGGTGCTAGAGGGTATGTGCCTTAACTTTTTACAGCCTCATAAGTGGCGTTTGACCTCGGTCATCGCTCATATTGATGCCAGTGGCTATCAAGCGGTACCGATTATTTTTCTATTGAATTATTTGATTGGTGCGGTGGTGGCTTTTTTGGGCGCCACCGTGTTGGAGCAGTTTGGGGCGACGATTTTTACCGTACATTTGGTTGGCTTTGCCTTTATGCGTGAATTTGGCGTGCTCTTAACTGCCATTTTAATGGCCGGACGGACCGCTAGTGCCTTTACTGCACATATCGGTTCGATGCGCTTACACGAGGAAATTGATGCGCTCAAAGTCAGTGGGGTGAATCCTATTCATGTGTTGGTATTGCCGAGAGTAACTGCCTTATTGGTGAGTCTGCCTTTATTGACCTTTATTGCGATTGGTGCAGGTATTTTAGGCGGGATGACAGTATCCATCTTTATGCTCGGTATTTCACCCACCTTATTTGTTGAGATTTTGGTTGATAAAGTCGGTTTAAGGCATTTTTTAGTGGGTATGTCCAAAGCCCCTATCTTTGCCTTAGTGATTGCCACCACCGGTTGTTTAGAGGGCTTTAAGGTTAGGGGTAGTGCTGAGTCCTTAGGTCGACAAACAACCAATAGCGTGGTTAAGTGTATTTTCCTGGTGATCTTGATTGATGCCTTAATGGCGATGTTCTTTATGGAAATGGGGTGGTAGTGATGCAGCAGTCTCAAGTACCCAAGCCAGACCCTAAGCAGTCTAATGATGAGCCCGAGATCGTCATTAGGGTGCGCGGTTTACGCAATCAATTTGGTTCACATGTGGTTCACGATAACTTGGATTTAGACGTTTACAAGGGCGATATTCTTGGCGTGGTGGGAGGATCCGGTACGGGTAAATCAGTGTTGCTGCGCTCCATTGTCGGCCTAATCACACCGGCTGCCGGTGAGGTCACGGTCTTTGGTAAAACCTTAAGTGAGCTCTCGGATAAAGAGCGTGATAGCGTTGATCGACAGATGGGTGTACTGTTTCAACAAGGCGCCCTTTACTCCTCCTTAACGGTCAAGGAAAATATTGCCTTTCCCTTAATTGAGCAGTTAGGTATGTCACGCCCTGAGGCTGAGGATTTGGCCTTGATGAAGATTTTTTTAGTGGGTCTATCAGCGGTAGCTGCCGATCGCTACCCCTCGGAGTTATCGGGCGGTATGATTAAACGAGCGGCTTTGGCTCGCTCATTAGCCTTGGATCCGGCCATCTTGTTTTTAGATGAGCCGACGGCCGGTTTAGATCCTATTAGTGCCGCTAATTTTGATGAATTGATCATGACACTTAGAGATGCGCTTGGTTTAACCATCTTTTTAGTGACACATGATATGGATACTTTGTATACGGCATGCGATAAGATTGCCGTACTCTCAGACAAGAAAGTGTTAATTTCTGCACCCATTGAAGAAGTAAAAAAAGTTGATAATGAGTGGATTCAGGAGTACTTTAACGGCCCGCGTGGTCGTGCCGCCTACTCATCTCATCAGCAAGAAGAATAGTTTTTTTAAAGGTAAGCTATGGAGCCAAAAGCAAGGCATATTTTAATCGGTTTTTTCACCGTACTGATTACCGTGGGTATTGTGACTGCGGTTTCTATCTTAGGTAAAATCACCACTTCTCAGAAGTGGCAGTATTTTATTATCCAGTTCAATGAAAGTGTGAGCGGTCTGTCTAACGGCAGTGCCGTTGAATATAGCGGTCTTAAAATCGGCGAGGTAGAACGACTGGAGCTACAGGCTAATCCTAATCTGGTGAATGCCTATGTCAAATTAAACGAGGACGTTAAGGTACGCTCCGATGTGGTGGTGATGTTATCGCTCGTGGGGGTGACGGGTCAGTCGGTGATTTCAATGTCCGGCGGTAGCCCTGAGGGCATGCTGTTAGAGGGTGATCGTGATGATCGTCCGATTCTCTATGCGACACCATCACCGCTGTCTAAGCTCTTTTCCAGTGGTGAGGGTTTAGCTTCTAGCTTAAGTGAAAGCTTGATTCGCTTCAAGAAGTTATTAAGTGATGATAATATCAATCACTTTGCAGGTATTTTGGCGAATGTGGAGAGTTTTACGGGTTCGCTTGCCGCAGAAGGGGATTCGCTGCAATCAGCAATTCGTGAGGCAGATGAGCTCATGGCTAATGCTAATGAAGCAGTGGCTTTATTTAAAGAGTTTAATTCAAGTGTAAATCATCTATTAAATGAACAGGGTGCTAAGGCGATGGAGTCAATGACCACAGCCATTGATTCTGTGAAGCAAGCCTCGGAAAATATTAAAAAGTTAGTGATTAACTCACAAGGCAAACTATCCAATAGCTTAGAGGGTTTAGAGCAGGTCGGCCCGGCTCTAAATGAGTTTAAGCGTGGTATGAGTACCTTTAATAATTTATTAAGAGATTTTTCAGAAAGTCCGGGTCGCTTTATTCTAGAGGGCGAACAGCTTAAGGAGTACAAACCATGGTAAAACAATCAATAGGTCGAATCATGTTGTTAGGTGCCTTGGCGACCTTAGTCTCGGCTTGTTCAATTATTCCTAAAAGTCCGAAGCTCACGGTGTATCAATTGCCGCAACGGGCGCAGGCAGTTCAATCATCAACAACGCTTAATAAGGTATTGCGTGTGGCCATTCCTTATAGCCGTAACTACTTAGATACCTCGCGTATTGTAGCGGTGACGCCTGAACATCATATGGCTGTGATGGACGGTATTCGTTGGGAGGATTTAGGGCCTATTGTCTTTAGAGATAGTTTAATTCGCGCCCTTCGCAGTGCAGGTATTTATCGAGCGGTGATTAATGATGATACGCCCTCAGGGGATTATGCATTGCGTAGTGATTTGCAAGATTTTCAGGTAGACCATAGCGTGCAACCGGCGACCGTCGTGATTAGCTTGGATGTCAATCTGACTAATCTTAAAAACCCGAACGAGCCGACGAATACCCGCAGTTTTACTGCGCGTGCAGCTTTAGCGGCGGCATCGGATGAAGCGGTGATTGAAGCCTTTGCTGATGCGAATCAGCAAATTCAGACGCAGATCATTGATTGGTTAAGCAGTCAACCAAGCGCCAGATAAGTTAGTCGAATGATGGCGCGGGATACCCTGTGGCAACAGATTAAAGGCGGTGCTGATGAAGCAAGCACCGCCTTAATCATCTGATGCTTTAAAAGAACAAACTCAGACTATTGACACTTAAAGCTAATGTAGTAGGCATCACCCACTGAGCCAGAACCGGTCGGTGCGTGCTGCTGAATATTGGTCGCTTGTAGTGGGGAGCATACACGATTTGCATTGCTTTGGCAGGTGGCCCAGTCCGGTGCTGAGGTCGCATTATCTGAGCATTGAAGACCATAAGAGTTATTATCGCTCAAATCGATTTTGCTGGCGCAGGCTGATAATATGACAGGGACCGCGATTAAGAGTAATTTTTTTAATTTCATAAGTAAAACTCCGAGCCTCTTCTTTTCTAAACAATTGGATTTTATCAATAGTTTAGCTCAAATCCTAGTGATACACGCTGAAAGCGCCGAATAAGCCTTTTTACCATTGGGCTGATGGCACTCGCAAGAAGAGGTTACATTTGCTTGCTAATCTGTTGCTGAATCACTGCTAAGATAAACTATACAATAAATTGTTGTTATCTTTTCTTATCCTTTTAAGGAGCTATCTGATGAAGAAAGTATTACTCCCAGTTTTATCTGCCTTGATGTTAAGTGGTGTTGCTGTGGCTCAGGCTGTGGCTCAGGATGAGGGTCCTGATAATCGCTCTGCTTGGGCCAAATCTCAAGATATGTATGTTGAGCCTACGCTACGTATTACGGAAACCACAATTCCTGTGACGGCTGAGCAAGCAGCTCAACAAAATTTAAATGTGCGTGAAGTACCTGCGGGTACGGCGACTGCGCAAAGCACGACCACCGTGGTTAATCCCGATGGTCAGGTTGTTGGACAAAAAACGGAGCCTGCGAGCGGTGTAGCTGCGCCTGCAGTGGTTGAGCCTGCCGTTACGCCTATGCAGCAACAGGGTGCGCCGGTAGAGGACTTATCTAGACAGGTTAAATAGGTCTTAAGCAACTAAGTCGCAGCCATAGCCACACGGAGCCTGTTGATATGATCAACAGGCTTTTTTGTGGCTGGCTAAAATTAGCCAGCCTTCGCATATTACTCTGCGCATAAGCTAAACTCCTCATGTTGAGGCAAAGAGCGGTAGTTGATGCTATGACAGAAAGTGTAGCCACCGATAGCGCTGCGCAGCAGGGCGAGAGTGCGCATCTTGAGCTGCTCCACGAGCTGAGCGAGGAGCAGTATGTAGCTGCGACCAGTGAGGCTGCTGCTACGCTGGTGTTGGCTGGTGCAGGTACTGGCAAGACACGTACCTTAATTGCTCGCTTAGGCTATTTGCATAGCATTGGCTATTTTAATGAGGCAAGGGTCTTGATGTTAGCCTTTGCTAAAAAAGCCGCACAAGAGATGGCGGAGCGCATTGAGCAGTTGCTTCCCAGCGTGAGTGAGGCAGTCGATGTGAGTACCTTTCACAGTTTAGGCTTGCAAATCGTAGCCAGGGTCACAGGGCGTATGCCACGCTTAACTGAGCTAAGCGAGGCAGATGCGATGTCACACTTTATTCGTCAAGGTTTTTTTGAGCTATGTGCAAGGGACTCAGCGTATTTAAAGGCATATTACAAGTGGCTTAATCTATCCAGTCTTGATAATCTTGCCGCTCAGTCATTGCGTACGCTGAATGATGAATACACACGTCATCGCGGTGAGTGGATATGCGCCAATGTGCTTTATCAATTAAATATCGACTATTTTTATCAGCCACTGTATGCCCGTCCCCATCACTGGACCAAGTATCAATGCTATCGGCCGAGCTTTTATTTAGTCAATGAGGGTATTTATCTTGAGGTCTATGAGGTGGCGGAGCAGGCGCTTAGTGCATTGCAGCTAGCCCATCGCCAGCGGGTGAGTACGCTTCATGCAGCCCAAGGCAGCACCCTAATTGAATTGTTCGTGGATGAGTCCTTAGCAGATTTTTATGCGCATTGCCTAAGGCTACTGAGTCTTCTTAAAAAGCCTGCCAGGCACCAACGCAGGCCACGAGCTAAGTCATTACGACTGGGTCGTTCAGCTTATCATTATGAGCACTTAGTGGCGCAGCTCTGTCGTTGGTTGCCTTTGTTTAAGCATCAGCAGAGTTGGCCAGATTTGAGTCAAAGTCCATTAGCTGATGGGCATTTATTAAATGCCTTATTGGCACCCTTATGGCAGCGTTATCAAGCTCATTTAGCTGACACTGGCACGATTGATTATGAAAGAATGATTATCTTGGCGAGCGATTATGTGCGCTCAGGGGCTTTTAAGGTACCTTGGAGTGAGGTGATGATTGACGAGTTTCAAGATATTTCGGCTGAGCGGGCTGCGTTAATTCAAGCCATGCGTGAGCAAAAGCCCTCGCTGCGCTTATTTTGCGTGGGTGATGATTGGCAAGCAATTTACCGCTTTGCTGGCTCAAACTTACGCTTTACCACCGACTTTGAGCATTATTTCGGTCAGGTGCAACGCTATGCGCTAAGTCAGACCTTTCGCTTTGGTGAGTGTTTAAGTCGAGAGTCCAGCCGTTTTGTGCTACAGAATCCGCTCCAAAGTCGTAAGGCCTTATATGGGCAAGCAGGGCATCAGCAGCCCTTGGTCTTATGTTGCACCAAGGAACTGACTGAGGGGGCTTTGCTAGCAACGATTTTTGAGTTGATTCAACGGGATGCGGCGGGGCGTTTAACTGGGGGTGCCCAAGAGCGCTCCACGGTGTTATTGTTATCACGTTTTCATCATTTTTTACCCGCCGCCAAGACCATGCAAGCGTGGTCGCGGCAATTCCCCAAGTTGGCGTTGTTGCAGGGCACGGTGCACGGGGTCAAGGGCAATGAAGCGGATTACGTGGTGTTATTAGCGATGAATCAGGGGGAGTTTGGTTTTCCTTCGACAAAGCAGAGCGATGCATTAGTTGAGTACCATTTGCCTCCGCCTGAGGACTTTCCTTATGCAGAGGAACGGCGCTTATTTTATGTTGCTTTGACCAGAGCAAGAGAGCAGGTTTATTTAATTTATGATGAGGATAATGCCTCGGTGTTTATTGAGGAGCTCAAAAGAGATTATCCTGTTTTACACTTAAAAGAGTTAATGCAGCAAGCAGGATTACTTAAAAAGCCTCAAAAAAAGGCATGGCAGCGGCTTAATATTTTCAAAGTTAGGTAAAATAGAGCCCATACTTCTTTTGGAGCCGCTTCTCTGCCATGCGATTTATTATTTATTTTCTCATTTTTGTCTATTTTTCTAGTAACTATGACAGCTTTTTTATCGGCCTAATAGCCGCTATTGGCGCAGCTTATGGTTGGCGCTACTTAAAAAATCGTATGCAAGCCTCTGAGTCAACAGCAGGTGCTCGCTCTTGGGGTGAAAATACATGGGGTAAGCAGTCCACACGAGGCGCTACCTCCTATGATTTTGGTCGGGGTCATATACGTTCAGCTATTTTCCCAAACGAGGTATTTACGCCAATTTCATTTTATGTGGCTGCTTTGTTTTTGTGTTTAGGACGTATTGCTAAGGCAAAAGGGGTAGTACACGAAAGGGATATTGATTTAGCCAATCGGGTGATGAACCAATTGCGCTTACCTGAGGCTTTGCGGAGTGAGGCCAGAAAGTATTTTAATCAGGGTAAGGGCTCAAGTTTTTCCGTCTCGGATCTGGTGCTGGAGGTAAAAAAGCAGTTTATTGCTTTTCCAAACTTCCAACGTATGTTTTTTGATATTTGTTTGAGTGCGGCGATTTTGGATGGGCGTATCATCGCTTCGGAAAAAAGCATTATTCGAGATTTATTCCCTTTAACCGGGGCGCGTCCGGAGCTGTTTGATGATTTTATTGGGCAGTTTGAACAAGGCGCAGCCTTTGGTCAAGAGCGTGCTCATACAGGCTATGGCGATCATGGGCAATCACAGGGTCGCTCATCACAGGACCAAGGTTGGGGGCGTGCGACCAAATCAAAATTGGCAGAGGCCTTGGCAACCTTAGGGGTGACGGAAGATGTGCAGCAGGATGAATTAAAGCGTGTGTATCGTCGCTTAATTAATCAATATCATCCAGATAAATTGGCTGGTCAAAACTTACCTGAGGGCTTAGTTGAGATGGCCAAGGAAAAAACGCAGCAGATTATCTCATCCTATAACTACATTATGGAGTATAAGGGCTGGTCGCGTTAAGGCAGTATGTACTCGTCGCTGCTAAAATTGCCTCAGCGACAGCTAATCAGGTGGCTTTGGATTAAAATGCTGATGACTCTTCGTTGTAGGCGAGTGCCGCTAAGGCCGCTGCGAGTATCTCGCTAGAGGCGCAGAAAAACACCAGCGTATCCCCGTCATTTGCATTATCCAGTATGCTGCTGATCTCATCCTCGGGATCGTTTAGTTCATGTAGCTCAGCCACATGTACAGAGCCCATTTCAAATCGCTCCTCCGGCAGTATCTGAGTGATCAGCTCATAATCAGTAGCAGCGATCACAAAGCATAAAAAGAGCTGGCTGCCCTCAACATTGGCTCGTAACTCTAGGCCGATATCCTCAAGCGTGTCGCCCTGGTGGGCACTGATATGACGATGGAATGTTGTGCTTAAATAGTCTTGCATAATCTAGTCGCTGTGCTCTAGTCACTACTCAGTCATGAGATTGGTCGGTGGCGGTAAATCTTGGGGTTTAGGCGCAGCAGGTCCTTGGTAAGAAGCGGGATGTTGGGCACACGCCGCTAAAAAGCTTGAAGCTGTTAAAATAAACAGTAGTTTTTTGATTTTATCCATATGCTGTGCTCCAACGTAGTTAATCATTTATTGTAGTGTATTTTTTAATCCATTTCACTGTCGAGGTCTATTGTACGTAATGCGCAAAATTATTCATATTGATATGGATGCATTTTATGTGTCCGTTGAGTTGCGCGATAGACCGGAGCTTCGGGGGCAGCCGGTGATAGTGGCTTGGGATGGCGCGCGTTCGGTGGTGTGTGCGGCTTCTTATGAGGTTAGACAGTATGGCGTGCATTCTGCTATGTCGGTGGCGCGGGCAAAGCAGCTCTGTCCACAAGCGATTTACATTAGTCCTGATTTTTCAAAGTATCGTGCCGTGTCTCAGCAAATTCATGCGATTTTCAGGCAGCATACGGATTTAATTGAGCCCATTTCACTGGATGAAGCGTATTTGGATGTGACTGAGAATAAGTTGAATATCCCCATTGCCACGGAGATAGCGCAGTTGATTCGTCGTGATATTTTTGAAACAACGGGTTTAACTGCTTCAGCAGGTGTGGCCCCAAATAAATTTATTGCAAAAATTGCTTCCGATTGGAATAAGCCGAACGGGATCAAGGTGGTTTCACCGCAAAGGATGATGGAATTCCTATTGCCCTTACCGGTGCAGAAAATTCCTGGGGTGGGACGGGTGACCCTAGCAAAAATGCATCGTCTTAAAATTTATACGGTGGAGGATATGAGCGCTTTTAGCTTGGGTGAATTAGTGCATCATTTTGGTAGTTATGGCTATCGCTTGTATCAACTCGCTAAAGGCATTGATCGTCGTCCAGTGAAGGCTCAGCGTGAACCAAAACAAATATCCGCAGAAAATACCTTTATGCGTGATTTACAGGTGGCGGAGATTGCCGAAGCGCTGGCGCCAATTGCAGAAAAAGTAGCAGCAGTCGCACAACGTAAGGGGCAGTTTGGCTATTGCGTGACCCTACGCCTAAAAACCGCTGATTTCAGAGTGATGACCCGCTCCATCACGCTTTCCCATGTGTTGCATCAAGCGGATGAAATTTTGCAGCAAGCCTTGCATTTATTAGAGCAGTTAAGCCCCGAAGAGAAAGCACAACGCTATCGCTTAGCAGGAATTGGCATGAGCCAATTCCTAAGCAGGGAAGCAGTAGAATCTCAGCTGAGTTTATTTTAAATGCTTATGGGTTTAGCTTTTGGCGAAGGTTTTTAGAAACCTCAGACATATCGGCACGTCCGGCAAGCTTCGGTTTAATCAGAGCCATGGCTTTACCCATGGCAGCACCCCCGCTCACACCCTCAGCCTGTAACTGAGCTAAAACCTCATCAATTAAGGCATTGATTTCTGCGGCATCTGCTTGAGCTGGCATAAACTCACTTAATACATCAATTTCTGCCTGCTCGGCGGCCGCTGTATCGGTACGACCTGCTTTTTCATAGGCCTGAATGGATTCGCGACGCTGCTTAATCTGCTTATCGATAATGCTGATAATATCGTCGTCAGTCAACTCAATACGTTCATCCACCTCACGTTGCTTGATGGCTGCCTGTAATAAACGTAAAGTACCTAGGCGTGCGCTATCACGGGCTCGCATCGCATCTTTAGTGGCGCTGGAAATTTGATCTTTTAAGCTTAGAGACATTATTTATCCTAAATCATTGGTTGAATTTTGTTTGAATGCCTTTAGATTATATTACGCTTATGCTAGAAAAATAGAATCACGTAGGAATTGAGTTTAAGCGAATGGCAGCATTTATTATTCAGAAGAGCTACATACCTAAGGCGCAGACGGATGTAGCGCAATTATTTATGGTTTTGACACGTTCAGCCCAAGCAGAGGATATTGCGGCGGCTGATGGGGTGTTAAAGGTGTTATCGGCACGCTTTCCATCGGCTGTGTTATTAAGTATTAGCTTGAGTGACGCTGATGCCTTGCCACCTGGGCTATCTGAAGCCGAAGAAGGTGCTTGGTTAGAGCATATACAGCCAGAGTGGTTGAGGTTTATTGCTGAGCAGCAGCGTCAATATGGCGTTGAGCCTGCGGCAACAGCCATTGTGGGCGTGGGTACCTTAGGCGCCTTGGTGTTAGAATTGGCCAAGCTTGAGCAGCCAGTCGCTGGTCGTTTGATCAGTTTTGGTGCGCGCTTTATTCGCTTACCTGAGCAACCGCTTTCACTGGCTCAAACCCTACATTTATTACATGCGGCTAACGATGCCGAGGTAGCTGCTAAGCATAGTCAGATTGCGCACCTGGCCATTCAAAACCTGGCAGCTGACTCAACCCTGGATGTGTTGCAGGGCATTGAGGATTCGCTTGACCCTGCGCTCATTACACAGCTGCGAGTACGTCTTGAAACCTGCATCCCCTTAAGGATTTTAAAAGAAATACAGGCCGCCACCGGTGCATAGGGTGTGACTTGTTATTAACTGATTAAGGGGCGCTAAGGCCCCTTGTTACTTAAAAAAGCAGCTTATGCCTCGTTCATTTGCTCCTCTGGGCTGAGTGGTCGTTTACCCAGTCGGTTTGCAATCACGGCACACACCATCAACTGTAGTTGGTGAAATATCATCAATGGTAAAACAATGGCGCCAATCGGCATCCCGGCAAAAATAATTTGTGCCATGGGCAATCCACTGGCAAGACTCTTTTTAGAACCGCAAAATAGGATGGTAATACGGTCGGCTAAATTAAACCCTAAGCTTTTGCCGATCAAGTGACTGGCGCCCAAACTTAAGGCTAAGATCAAGGCACTCACAAGCAACACTGCAATCAGCGCTGAAATCGGTGTTTGATGCCATAAGCCCTCATTGACTGCGTGTGAGAAAGCAGCATATACCACCAATAAGATTGAACCCTGATCGACTACTTTAACTAAGCGCTTATTTCTCAGTAAAAACTCACCTAAATAGGGTCTCAAAAAGTGACCTATAGCAAAGGGCACAAATAATTGGAAAATGATTTTAACGACCGACATGAAGTGAATGCTCGGTACCTGATCGCTAAAATCCGTCAAGATCAAGGCTACTAACATGGGCGTCACAAAAATGCCCACAATACTAGAAGCAGAGGCATTACAAATGGCAGCAGCCAAGTTACCGCGCGCCATGGAGGTAAAGGCAATGGCCGATTGCACTGTGCCAGGCAGCATGCAGAGGTATAAGAAGCCCAAGTAGAGGGTGGGTGTCATTAAGGGTTCGAGCAGCGGTCGCAGGACGATGCCAATCAGTGGAAAGACCACAAAGGTGATGCAGAAAATCACGATATGGATGCGCCAATGCATGATGCCTTGATAAATTGCTTGCCGTGAGAGACGGGCACCATGCAAGAAAAACAGTAGTCCAATGGCGAGTTTGCTAAGCCAATCAACGGCTATCTCACCCTGCCCATGAGCGGGTAAGATAGTCGCAATAATCACAAAGAGGGTCAATAAGACGGTGAACTGATCAGGGACTAAGCGTTTAAAGTTAAAATTCATGGCGCTAGGATTTGCTTATTAATTAGGATCCTATAGCTTAGCATTTTCTTAGCGCCTTAGATTCGCTTTTACAGTACATCCGAAGCGTAATCCGCCAGTCTTGAACGCTCACCCTTTTGTAAGGTCACATGGCCTGAGTGTGGCCAGTGCTTAAAGCGATCCACCACATAGGTGAGACCTGAGCTACCCTCCGTGAGGTAGGGTGTATCAATCTGTGCGATATTACCCAAACAAATAATTTTGGTACCTGGACCGGCCCGGGTGATGAGGGTTTTCATTTGTTTAGGGGTGAGGTTTTGGGCCTCATCAATGATCACGAATTTATTTAAAAAGGTGCGTCCGCGCATAAAGTTTAATGAACGTACCTTGATATGCGAGTGGATAAGTTCCTTGCTGGCACTGCGATCCCACTCCTGGAGATTCTCACTATTATTGCCAGAATGCAAGAATTCGAGATTATCCTCTAAGGCACCCATCCAGGGTTGCATTTTTTCCTCTTCGGTACCGGGTAAAAAGCCGATATCCTCACCCACTGGTACCGTTACGCGGGTCATAATGATTTCGGTGTAGCGCTTGGTTTCTAACACTTGCGTGAGCCCTGCCGCCAAGGCCAATAGTGTTTTACCGGTTCCGGCTTGACCGAGTAGGGAGACAAAGTCTACCTCTGGACTCATTAAGAGATTAAGTGCGAAGTTTTGTTCGCGATTACGTGCTGTCACGCCCCACACATTGTTTTTCTTGTGAGTATAGTCGCGCACCGTGGCAAGGACTGCGGTTTTGCCAGTAACTTCCTTAACCTGCGCATAAAGCGGTGAATCACCCTCCAGATACACAAATTGATTGACCAAAAACTCAGCACATAGCGGCCCTTTGATTTTATAAAAGGTGGTGCCGCCCTGTATCCATGACTCCATATCCTTGCCGTGGCGTTGCCAAAAATCATTTGGTAGTTGTAATACGCCGTCATAGACTAAGTCTGAGTCCTCAAGCGAATGATCGTTTAGATAATCCTCGGAAGCCAGACCCAGTGCTTTGGCTTTGAGGCGCATATTGATGTCTTTAGAAACTAAAATCACTTCACGTTGGGTTTCAGTTTGTTTAAGACTTTGCACCACATTCAGAATAATATTGTCCGGCTTATCGGCGGCTAATTCTTGCTGATGTAATTGCTCAAACTTCTGCGTTTCAAAAAAGAGTTGTCCAGTGGCCTCCTTATTGCCAAGGCTATTGAGTGGAATGCCTTGATTGAGATCTTCATGATCAGCAACCAAGGAATCCAGTGTACGGCTCACTTGGCGGGCATTACGGGCGACCTCGGTTAAGCCCTTTTTATTGTGATCAAGCTCCTCTAGCGCCATCATCGGCAAGAAAATATCATGTTCCTCAAAGCGGAATAAGCAGGTCGGATCATGGAGTAGCACATTGGTATCTAAAATAAAGAGCTTATGCCCCTCGCTTTTCTGCTTGGTAGCTGTTTTGCTTTGCTTTTGAGCGACACTGCGGGAGGCCTTTCTAACGGCGACTTTTGTCGGGACGGGCGTTGTTGCCTCCGTACTTGCTTTTTTGTGTGAACTGCTGGCGCTATCGGCCTTAACCATCTCGGCCGCTTTGGTGATCGAGCTATGATCCTCCCTAATTAAAGCCTGATCGACCGTTGTTTCTGTGGCGACAGGGGCCGCTTTCTTCGCTGCTTTTTTTGTCGCACGACGAACTTTGGGCGTTGGAATATCACTCATATCTAAACGAGTAGCAGGTTTTAGGGGTGGTTTAGGAAGGGCCATAGTTTATCTACCAAAAAATTAATAATAAAAGGGCACAGGACTCAGCGCGAGCTTATTGTGATGCTTTTAAGGTTTGTAGCACCTCGGCCACATGACCAGCTACTTTGACCTTGCGCCATTCGGCAATTAAGACGCCCTTAGGGTTAATTAAGAAGGTGCTGCGTTCAATCCCGCGTCCAATCTTGCCGAACATATTTTTTTCTTTAATTACATCAAATTGCTGGCAGAGCGTTTCTTCAGTGTCCGCAATTAATTCAAAAGGCAAATTATGCTTATCAATAAAATTTTGGTGCGATTTTAACGAGTCGCGAGAAACGCCAACGATCTCGGCATTAAGCGCTGTAAAGGCGTCGTAATGATCACGAAAATCTTTGGATTCATTGGTGCAGCCTGGTGTATTGTCTTTAGGGTAAAAATAAAGCACCAAGTACTTACCGGCAAAGTCCTTGAGATGAATCGTGCCTTCATTGGTTTCTGCACTAAAGTCGCTGACCTTTTTATCGAGTTCAACGGTGTTGCTCATCGTATTAATCTCCTTACATAGTTATCTGCTGAGATAGCAATGCTTGCTTAAGCAGGGTTAATCTAAGCCATCTAATAAGAGTGCTGCCACCACGATGCGATTTTCATTCATCAATACATTGTAGGTGCGTGCAGCGGCTCGGGTATCCATGCACTCAACACCGATTCCCTGGGCGAGTAGTGGTTGTAAAATCGCTGGCGAGAGAAAGCGTTGCTTTTGACCGGTGCCGATGATGATGAGTTCAGGCGCATTATCATAGTGGGGGCGATTGCCATTGTCATCTAAAAAAGCAAAGGGGTCTTGCTCTTTTTTAATTAAGCCGGCGGCCTCAATCAAGGCTTCTGTGGTGACATCCTTTAAGCTAGTCACCTGCCATTGACTGATAGGGCCCTCAGGGCGGAAGAAAATAGCATGATGAAATTTCTGCTCATTAATTTCAATATAATCATCACCATAGGCGGTGACGGTATTAGCAGGGGTTCTTGATTGCAGCTGAAGTTCCACTATGGCTCCTTTTTATTTCAATCTTAGAGTTCAATTGTGACATGTTAATGAATCTAAATCGTCCATACCACACCTTGGCGCCGGAAAATTTGATATTTTTGCCAAATGAATTGCTCAGTTATCACAGATAGGATAGATTAAAGAGTTTGTCAATACTTTATTAAAATGAGTGATCACTGGTGGAGCTATGAGATCTTTTCCGCGTATCGAGCGTTTACCCCCTTATGTATTTAATATCACTGGCGAGCTTAAGATGGCGGCGCGTCGGCGAGGTGAGGATATTATCGATCTGTCAATGGGTAATCCGGATGGGCCGACACCACAGCATATTGTGGATAAGCTTATTGAGTCAGCGCAAAAGCCACACACGCATGGCTATTCCGTCTCCAAGGGGATTTTAAGACTGAGAAAATCCATTGCGGATTGGTATGAGCGACGTTATCAAGTGCAATTAAACCCAGAGACGGAAACCATTGTTACCATCGGCTCCAAAGAGGGCTTGGCGCATTTGATGTTGGCTACCTTAGCCGAGGGCGATACGGTTTTAGTACCAAATCCTAGTTATCCTATTCATATCTATGGTGCGGTGATTGCGGGGGCAAATGTTCGCTCCGTGCCGATGATTCCGGGCGGTGACTTTTTTGCCGAGATTGAAAAGGCAGTAAGTGAATGCATTCCTAAGCCTAAAATGTTGATTATTGGCTTCCCTAGTAATCCGACGGCGCAGTGCGTGGAGCTGGAGTTCTTTGAGCGTATTGTGGCGCTGGCCAAGACGCACAATATGATTGTGGTGCATGATTTAGCCTATGCCGATATGAATTTTGATGGCTACGTTGCGCCTTCTATTATGCAAGTAGCAGGCGCAAAAGAGGTGGCAGTCGAGTTTTTTACCCTCAGTAAAAGTTATAATATGGCCGGTTGGCGTGTAGGCTTTATGGTGGGTAATGAAGAGGTGGTTAATGCCCTAGCCCGCATCAAGAGCTATCACGACTACGGTATGTTTACGCCGATTCAGGTGGCAGCGATTGCTGCACTTGATGGCCCACAGGATTCGGTGGCCGAGCAGGTGGCGATTTATCAAAAGCGTCGTGATGTGTTAGCCAAGGGCTTACATGAGATTGGCTGGATGGTTGAGATACCTAAGGCATCCATGTATATCTGGGCAGAGATCCCAGATTTCTATAAATCATTGGGTTCCTTGGAGTTTTCTAAAAAGCTATTAGCTGAAGCCAAGGTGGCCGTATCCCCGGGTATCGGTTTTGGTGAGCACGGTGATAACTACGTACGCTTTGCCTTAATTGAAAATGAGCAGCGTATTCGCCAAGCGGTCAGAGGCATTAGAGATATGTTTAAAAAGGATGGTGCATTCAGTGAATGATTTAAAACCGATTAAGGTAGGTTTGCTAGGTTTCGGCGTCGTTGGTAGCGGCACGTGGACAGTGCTTAACCGCAATGCCGACGAGATTGCTCGTCGTGCCGGTTGCCGCATTGAGATTGTCCGTATTGCCACACGCAATCCCTCTAAAGTGAGTGGTGTGCCAGGTCAGGTTCAGGTAGATGATGACTTGATGGCCTTGGTGCGTGACCCTGAGATTGATATTGTGGTTGAATTAATTGGTGGTTCAACCCTAGCACGTGAGCTGATTCTAGCGGCGATTGACGAGGGTAAGCATGTGGTTACGGCCAATAAAGCCTTATTAGCACTGCATGGCAATGAAATCTTTGAAAAAGCTAGCGCCAAGGGTGTGATGGTAGCCTTTGAAGCGGCGGTGGCGGGTGGTATTCCGATTATTAAATCCATTCGTGAGGGTTTGACGGCTAACCGCATACAGTGGCTTGCAGGCATTATTAATGGCACCACGAACTTCATTCTGTCGGAGATGCGTCGTCGTAATTTAGATTTTGCGACTGCCCTCCAGGAGGCACAGGACTTTGGTTATGCCGAAGCCGATCCGACCTTTGATATTGAGGGGGTGGATGCTGCGCATAAACTGGCGCTGCTGGCGGCGATTGCCTTTGGTATCCAGATTCAATTCGATAAGGTGTATGTTGAGGGAATTAGCCATTTAGCGCAAGAGGATTTTGTACATGCACAGAATCTAGGCTACCGTATCAAGTTGCTCGCTGTGGCCAAGCACCGTAAAGAGGGGATTGAGTTGCGAGTGCATCCAGCCTTTGTTAAGCGCAATGAGTTAATTGCTAATGTCGAAGGTTCGATGAACGCTGTTTTAGTGCGTGGTGATGCGGTGGGCGAGACGCTTTACTACGGTCCTGGCGCAGGCTCTGAACCGACGGCTTCCGCGGTGGTGGCGGACCTAGTCGATGTGACGCGCATGCATCATACGGATCCTGAAAATCGCGTTCCTCATTTGGCTTTCCAAGCCGATGCCTTGGCGGAATATCCAATTTTATCCATTGATGAGGTGGAGACTTCCTACTATTTACGTCTCTTAGTCGATGACCGTGCGGGTGTGATGGCTGAGATTACACGTGTCTTAGCGGAGGATAATATTTCCATTGACTCCATGGTGCAAGAGCAGGTAAATGACGGCAAAGCCACGATTATTTTCTTAACGCATAAGAGTCGAGAGGGCGATATTGACAAAGCGATCGGCCTGATTGAGCAATTGCCTTTTGTACATTCTAAAGTGACCCGCATCCGTTTGGAGCAACTAGAGAAATGAAATACGTTTCAACCCGTGGTGGTTTAACTCCGACTGAGTTTAGCGATATCTTATTAGAGGGCTTGGCGCCTGATGGTGGTCTTAGTATGCCTTCGATTCTGCCACGCATTGATAGCGCCACCTTGGAAGTTTGGCGGCGCCTTAGCTATGCAGAGTTAGCCACTGAGATTTTAAGTCTATTTATTAGCGATATTCCTAAGAGTGATATACGTGCACTATGTGAAAAGACGTACAACTCGGCTAATTTTAACTCTGAAGAAATTGTGCCCCTTAAAAAAATTAATGACAAAATCAGCCTTGTGGGTTTGTCAGAGGGACCTACGCTCGCGTTTAAGGATATGGCCATGCAGTTTCTTGGCAATATCTTTGAGTATGTGCTGGCTAAACGCAACACGAGCTTAAACATCCTTGGTGCCACTTCCGGTGATACGGGTTCGGCAGCAGAGTACGCTTTACGTGGCAAAAAAGGGGTGCAGGTCTTTATGCTCTCACCCTATGGGCGCATGAGTGATTTTCAGCGGGCGCAGATGTTTTCTCTGGCTGATCAGAATATTCATAATCTCTCGGTTAAGGGGGTTTTTGATGACTGTCAGGATATTGTTAAGGCCTTGGCCAATGATCTAGCCTTCAAGGAAAAATATCACCTCGGTGCGGTAAATTCGATTAACTTTGCTCGCATTGTGGCGCAAGTGGTGTATTACTTCTGGGCTTGGCTAAGAGCCACCAAGGACGGTGCGCAGCGTATTTCGATTACGGTACCAACGGGTAACTTTGGTAATATTCTAGCAGGCCATATTGCCCGCCAAATGGGCTTGCCGATTAAGCGTTTGGTGTTAGCGACCAATGAAAATAATGTACTCGAGGAGTTCTTCCGTACGGGTATTTATCGTCCACGTGGTGCCGAGCAAACTTATAAAACCTCCAGCCCTTCGATGGACATTTCCAAGGCTTCTAATTTCGAGCGTTTTGTGTATGACTTGATGCATCAGGATGGCGCCAAGGTCAAAGCCCTATGGGATGAGTTGGCTGATAAGGGTTATTTTGATTTATCCGAGGAAAAGCATCGTTTTGAGCCAGAGTTCGGTTTTCTCTCTGGCACCAGCAATCATCAGGATCGCTTAAATACGATTAAGGCGGTGTATGAAGAAAGTGGCATTATCATTGATCCGCATACGGCTGATGGTGTTAAGGTTGCTCTGGAAAATCTGCATGAGGGCGTGCCAATGTTGGTATTGGAAACTGCCTTACCCTTAAAATTTGCTGATACGATTAAGGAAGCGATTGGGGTGGAGCTGGCATTACCTGAGCATTTGTCCGAGTTGATGGAGTTGCCACAGCATCTGACCGTGATGGATAATGATGTAGCGCAGGTACGCGCTTATTTGCAAGCGCATATTCAAGCTGATGATAAGTAGTGATTGTGTGAGCGATTAGGATTGGGGGTTTGCTGTAAGCTTTGCTAGCAAACCCCTTTGTTTTATGTGAGGTGGCGAATGCAGCAAAGCTATTTATTTTATTTTTTGCAACTGATTAAAGCGATGTTACTGCTAAGCTTTGTCTTTAGCTTCAGTCGTTTTTATGGTTTTGCAACGGGTGATGGTGGGCAGTTAAGCCTGATGGGCAGTTTCGGTTTTGCCGTTTTTGGCATGATCACCATGACGATGCTGTATGCTGCACCGGCTTTAATTGCGGCATTTGCTTACCGCTACTTTTATAAGCAGCGCATCATTGCGGCAGTGTTGAGTTTTGCGCTATTTGCTTTGTATCATATGGTGCTAATCCGTCATCTTTCACCGGAGTTTAAAAGTTTATCTGAGCACTATCCGAATTTGTTTTGGCTATTCTTTTTAGCGATTATCGGATTAAGCGAGTTTTTTAATTGGCGTGCAGAAAGTAAATCAACGTGATGTTGGCACAGAGGGGGAGGGAATCCATTGATGAAGACACAGCGTTTTCACTCATACACACCGGCCGAGGGCCATGGTTTAGCCCATGATCCATTAAATGCAATAGTGGGTCCCCGACCCATTGCCTGGGTTGGTACGCGTAGTGCTAGCGGCATTTTAAATTTAGCCCCTTTTTCTTTTTTTAATTTGTTTAGTTATGAGCCACCCGTTTTGATTTTTTCAGCTGTTGGTTCAAAAAAAGACACCATTGTCAATGTACACGAAACGGGCGAGTTTACATGGAATATAGTGACTCGTGAACTCGCTGAGCAAATGAACCTAAGTTGTATTGAGGAACCGGTGGATGAGTTTGCTTTTGCTAAGCTAAGTCCCTTAACTGGTGAGGTGGTGGCGGCGCCGCGCGTAGCGGAAAGCCCGATTAGCATGGAGTGTAAAGTGCTCTCCTGTGAGCAGTTGCGGGATCTGGATGGGGTTTTGCGGCCGACTTGGGTGGTCATGGCTCAGGTGGTGCGTGTACATATTGAGCATGAGCTGATTGATGAGGCGGGTGTATTTCAAGCCAAGCGTTTGCGTCGCGTGCTGCGCGCCGGAGGACCCGCCGATTACTATGAAATCACTGAGGATACCTTATTTCGTATGTCACGGCCGCGCAGAGGCTAGCTGTCTGCTTAGATAGTATTAGCGCTAAAGTGGTGCTTTTGAGCGATCCACGCCTTACGTAGTGGGCTTAGGCTTAGACGATGATTAAAAATAAGGCTCGGTTCTTTAGCAATTTTTTGTAGTAATTGCTTATGCATGGTGGCCAACGTTATCAGGGGACGTAGGCGCCGCACATCCGCTTTAGGCAGTTGCTTAAGCTCACGGTTAGCGGCCTCAAAAAAATCCCTGGCACGCTGAATTTCAAAGGCAATTAAGGCATTAAAATTATCCCCAGGCTGTCGCTGTTGAATTTGGTGAGCGGTCACATTAAAGCGACGCAGATCTGACATGGGAATATAAATTCTACCTTGTATATTGTGTAGGCCCACATCACGAATGATCATGCTGAGGCCAATGCCTTTGGCGATTAACGTGACTGGCTGCTCGTGTTTTGCTGCTTGGTAGTCCTTGCCAAGCAGTTGCCAAGCAAGTAATTTGGCTAAGGCGACAGCATTTAGTTGCAGATATTGTTCTAGATTAGGCCAATCCAGGTAGCGCCCCTGATCTAAATCCATCTCGGTGGCTTTAATCATGGCTGATAGGAGTTGATGGTGTTGCTGTAAGCGACTTTGATCAGAACCCGATGGTGCCAGCAGTGCCCCTTCGGCTGATAGGGCATGGCTAATGGGGTGACTCGCTTGACCCGCCAAAGCACGTTCTATCTCTGCATGCCACCACGCTAATTTAATTCGCGCCACAGAGGCTTCCTTACACTCGCTCAGTACCTCATTAATCTCTTTATGTAAGGCCAGTAGGGCGATCAGATGTGGGCGTTGCTCCACCGTTGTGGTGAGCAGCGCATAATAAATGCTGCTGGCCGGACGATTTGTTTTAGTGGCACAATATTCTTGAGGTGTCATTGCAAGCGTGTAGATAAATAATCAAGCAGCGACTATTTTAACAAGACTTGGCGAGATAAGCGTTTTTTAGCGCGCAATCGCTCGTTTAGCTAATGACTTTTTAGGGGAATTACTGCTGCACTAAAAATTAAAAGGCGTACAATAAAGCCTATGCTTAATTTGTGATGCGTTAAGCTTAAATTTTTTAAGACTTTCTTGAGGGTGTTGACTTGCCTCGTCCAATTTTAGCAACCATTTCTACTTCTAATATGGCGCATAATTTGCGCACGGTACAGCAGCATATTGCGCAGCAGGTGGGTGCGGCACGCTTTGAGCGCACTAAAACATTTGCCGTCGCTAAGGCGAATGGCTATGGTCATGGCATTGAAGCTGCGGTGCAGGGCTTTGCCGCAGCCGACGGCATCGCAGTGATCGAAACCGAGATGTTAGCAAGGCTGCGAGAATTAGGCTGGCACAAGGAGCTAGTCTTACTTGAGGGATTTTTTGAAAAAGCAGATTTGGAGCTTTTACAACATACTCGCAGCATCACCGCCATTCATTGTCAGGAGCAGTTAGATGAGTTGCGCTCATTGCCTGCCGGTGCCGCACTCAAGGTGATGCTTAAAGTGAATACCGGTATGAATCGCTTGGGTTTCAGACCAGAGCTGTTGTCGTCGGTGTTGACACAATTGGCGCAGCTGCAGTCACAGGCTAAAGTCTCAGAGGTCATCATGATGATGCATTTTGCCGATGCTGATGCCTTTGATCGTGACTCCGTGGATGATGCTTGGGCACGTATGCGGCAGGCGCTACAACAGGCGCAGTTAAGGCAGTTCCGGATTGAGTCCTTAAGTGTATGTAATTCAGCTGCCAGCTTACGCTATGCCGATGATTTATTATTAGAAGGCTATCGCAATATTATTCGTCCGGGCCTTTGTTTATATGGTGCCTCACCTATGGGCAATGCCGAACATGAGGCTGCTATCGATTTTAATTTAAAACCCGCCATGACCTTAAAGGCACAGATTATTGCCATTCAGCAGGTGCGTGCAGGCGAGACGGTGGGTTATGGTAGTCGTTTTACCGCTCAGGAGCCTACCCGTATTGCGATTGTGGCATGTGGTTATGCCGACGGTTATCCGCGCTGGGCTGATGCCTCAACGCCAGTCGTGGTAAATGGCATTGAAACGACCCTAGCTGGACGGGTGTCGATGGATATGATGAGCATTAATTTAAATCCGGTGCCAAGCGCTAAGCTTGGCGATTGGGTCACCCTTTGGGGTGAGGGTGGTCCTACCATTGATCGGGTGACGGAATGTGCGCGGATGGGTTCATATGAGACGCTCTGTCATTTAAATTTACGCGTACCCAAGGAAATAATTTAGTAAGTCAATGGCAAAAGCAAGAACAATCTACAGTTGTCAATCCTGTGGTGGTACCACGCTGAGATGGCAAGGGCAATGTCCCCATTGTCGAGAGTGGAATACCTTAGAGGAAACGCGTGAACAGCCCCTTAGCAAAGCCGCTGTGGCTAATCGTTTTGAGCATTTGGCAGCTAGCAGCACGGTGCGTCGTTTGGCTGATGTACAGATGCAGGATACGCCGCGTATGAGTACCGGCTTGACTGAGTTTGACCGTGTTTTGGGTGGTGGCTTAGTGGCTGGTTCGGTGGTGCTCATTGGTGGCGATCCAGGGATCGGTAAATCGACTCTGTTACTTCAAGTATTAACTAGTTTATCCTTTAGCCAAAATGTATTGTATGTTACAGGTGAGGAATCGGATCAGCAGGTCGCCTTACGTGCCAAGCGCTTGGAATTAAATACCGAGTCAGTACAGTTATTAGCGGAAATTCAACTGGAAGCAATTCAACGCGCGGTGGCCGAGGTAAGTCCTAAAGTGGTTGTGATTGACTCAATTCAGACCATGTTTTCTTCGGAACTGACCGCAGCCCCCGGTTCAGTCTCACAGGTGCGTGAATGTGCTGCGCAACTAACGCGTTTAGCAAAGCAAAACGATATAGCCTTAGTGATGATTGGTCATGTGACCAAGGATGGCAGTCTGGCTGGACCGCGTGTGCTGGAGCATATTGTTGACACGGTGTTATATTTTGAGGGCGATAGTCATTCTTCGCATCGCTTGATTCGTGCTTTTAAAAACCGTTTTGGCGCGGTCAATGAATTAGGCGTTTTTGCCATGACGGATAAGGGCTTACGAGGTATTAATAATCCCTCGGCGATTTTCTTATCCCAGCATTCTAGTGATATTGCAGGTTCGTGTGTGATGGCGACACAAGAGGGTACACGTCCCTTATTGGTGGAGATTCAGGCCTTGGCCGATACTGCGCATGTACCTAATCCTCGACGTCTTAGTCTAGGCTTGGATGGGGGACGTTTAGCTATGCTATTGGCGGTCTTACATCGGCATGGCGGTATCCCCACCTTTAATCAGGATGTGTTTATTAATGCCGTGGGCGGGGTCCGTATCAGTGAAACCGCTTCCGACTTGCCGGTGATTTTGGCGTTAATTTCTTCTTTGCGTGATAAACCACTGCCCAAGGGCTTTTTTGCTTTTGGTGAGGTAGGTTTAGCTGGTGAAATTCGACCCGCCACCCGTGGCCAGGAGCGCCTTAAAGAGGCCGCAAAATTAGGCTTTGAAATTGCCATGATCCCTAAGCATAATGCACCGAAGCAGCCACTGCCGGGACTGACTATTTGGCCAGTTTCTCGTCTTGTTGATATTTTTGACTATTTAAGAAGAGAGTAGCGCTTTGGAACTGGTTTTAAATTTTGCCATGTTTGTGGCGCTCGGAGCGATCATTGGCTTTGTAGGTGCCTTAGTCGGCATTGGCGGTGGTATTGTGGCGATACCAATGTTAGCCATTGTCTTTGATATGCCACAGCAATTAGCTCAAGGCACCGGTCTGGTGATGATTGTGGGCAATGTTTTGCTCGCAGTGTACGGTTATAACAAGCATCATAAAATTGATTTTAAGGGTGTGAGCCTGGCGATTCTGGTGAATATTGTTTTTACCAATCTTTCATCAACTTGGGCTCAACACATCGATCCCGTATTGTTAAGACGCTGCTTTGCTTTTTTGCTCTTATTATTAGCTTGCTTATATTTATGGCAAACTTTACCTCGTAAGAATGTCGATTTAACTAAGCCACGCCCACCGCATAGAGCAATGGGTACGGTGGGCTTTCTGGTGTTAGGCTTGGCTGCCGGTTTGATAGGAGGCTTTTTCGGTGTGGGTGGTTCCTTAATCGCCGTGCCTGTCTTAACCTTAATTTACGGTTATCGACAGGTAGTCGCCCAAGGTATTGGTTTAACGTTGGTCTTGCCAGGCGTGACCATGGCACTTATTACCTATGCTTGGCATGGTAATACCGATTGGTCTATTGGAATTCCGCTCGCTATTGGTGGGGTATTGATGGTGCGACAGGCGATCCGATTAGCGATGCATTTATCGGAAGTCTTTTTAAAAAGGCTCTTTGTGCTGGTGTTGTTGCTGACCTTTTTATTACTGCTATTTAAATAAGTGCCTGCAGCGATAAAATGATGAAGTCGTTGACAATGCAAAGCAAATTCAAATGTTTAGGATAATGGTCTATGGCAATCACAGCAACGGTCCAAGCTAAGAATTGGGGAGTGTTAATTCATCCAGAGTGGCAAGCTGCGATACTCAGTCGTGGACATAGTTTAGAAGCTTGCTTTAGCCCAGCGATATTTCAGCCATCACATTATCAGCGCGAGGCTGTAAAGGTGGGTAGTGGCGGTCGTAATGCGGCTTGGTATGTCCCGACCGCAGTAGGTCCAGCGGTGTTAAGACAGTATCGGCGTGGTGGTTTGATTGGTAAATTTAATCAATCAAAGTATTTTTTTACCGGTCCTGAACAAAGTCGGGCCTTTCAGGAGTTCAGCATACTGACTTATTTGCAGCAGGCAGGGCTCGCTGTGCCCAAAGCCTTAGGTGCATGTTATCAGCGCCAGGGTTTATTTTGTGAAATGGCGTTAATTACCAGTTTAATTGCGGATAGCCAAAGCCTGGCTGAGATTTGTCAGCACTATCTGCAGCAGAAGCTGAGTGAAGAGACGGCAGCCGCCTACGCCGCAGCAACGGCAAAAAGCATTCATCAAATGCACGATTTAGGCGTATGGCATGCAGATTTAAATGCCCATAATATTTTATGTGGTAGTGAGCCAATGCAAGCTTATATCATTGATTTTGATAAGGCCAAAAAAATCACCGTGACTCCGCGTCAACGACAACAGAATTTAGCTCGCTTAGAGCGCTCCTTAATCAAGCTTTGTGGGGAACAAAGTATTGTATTTATGGAACAAATTTCAAAATATTATCAATTAATTGAAAATAATTAGCCCTTTAAGCTAAATTAGCTATATCATTAGTTTTTTGTTTTTTTGTATAAGGGGGTTTGCTCAGATGAAACTGAAGTCAATTGGTCTCGCTTTAATGTTTTCCACCCTTGTTGCCGGCACTGCTACCGCACAAGATGATAATGTCGTCAATGTCTATAACTGGGCTGAATATACTGCACCCGATACAATTCCTGGTTTTGAACGTGAAACCGGCATCAAAGTCCGTTACGACACCTACGATACCAATGATATTTTACAAGCGAAGTTATTAACTGGTAAGTCTGGCTATGATGTGGTTGTACCAGCCACTCACTATGCAGCGCGTCAGATTGAGGCCGGTTTACTACAAAAGCTAGATAAATCCAAAATCCCTAACTGGAAGCATTTGGATCCAGATATTATGGCCGTGGTGGCACAAGTCGATCCGGGCAATGAATACTTAATCCCTTGGGGTTATGGCACCAATGGTCTGGGCTATAACGTGACCAAGGTCAAAGAAATCATGGGTGAGGACTACGATTTTCGCGACTGGTCTAATTTATTCGATCCTGCCAAGGTAGAAAAGCTACGCAGTTGTGGTGTGTCTATTTTGGATGAGGCGGCACAGGTTTTCCCAGCCGTTCTACATTATTTAGGCAAGGATCCTAATAGTTCTGAAGAGGCGGATTACCGTGAGGCGATAGAGGTTTTGAAAAAGATTCGTCCTTATGTGCGTCAGTTCAGCTCCTCTGGTTATATCGATGAGTTAGCTTCTGGCGACTTATGCTTTGTCTATGGTTTTAATGGTGATGTGATGATTGCTGCTGACCGAGCCAAAGAAGCGAAGCGTGACTTTGAGGTCGCTTACTTTACGCCTAATGACGGTGCGCCAGTATGGTTTGATACCATGGCAGTACCTAAAGATGCCCCTAACTTTGATAATGCAATGAAGTTTATTAACTACATTGAAACACCCGAAGTACATGCGGCGATTACCAATGAAATGTTCTTTACCAATGCGAATAAAAGCGCACGTGAACATGTTTTACCTGAGCTAGCAGAAAATGAAGAGTTATACCCGAGCGCTGAAAAGGCTAAAACACTCTTTGTGATTAAGCCTCAGCCGATGAATATTCTTCGTTTACAAACCCGCTTATGGGCTGAGCTAAAAGCAGGACGCTAGTTGTTAAACAAGCGATAAGCTTTGCTTTTATCAATGGCCCGTAGGATTAAGACTTTCTTAATTGACGGGCCATTAATCAATTTTAGCAAGAGGAATTGAGATTACTATGACTGATGGACGCATAGCGACGACAGCAACGACTGATGACGAGTTTTTAAAACTGGTCAATTTAAAAAAGATTTATGGTGAGGTAGTAGCAGTTAAAGGGGTGGATCTAACTGTTAAGCGCAATGAGATATTTGCACTGTTAGGTAGCTCGGGTTGTGGTAAGTCCACCTTATTGAGGATGTTAGCCGGTTTTGAAAAGCCCACCTCTGGTCAGATTTTTCTTGACGGTGTTGATATTGCCAATGTGCCGGCCTATAAGCGCCCGGTAAATATGATGTTTCAGTCCTATGCCTTATTTCCACATATGACGGTAGAGGCTAATGTCGCCTTCGGACTAAAGCAAGAGGGCGTCGATAAGCAAGAAATTCATCAGCGTGTGTTTGAGGCTTTGGATTTAGTGCAAATGGCCGGGATGGCGCGTCGTAAACCATCGCAACTCTCCGGTGGTCAGCAACAGCGTGTGGCCTTAGCGCGCAGCTTGGTTAAGCGCCCTAAATTACTGTTATTAGATGAGCCGATGTCGGCCTTAGATAAGCAAATCCGTCAAAAAACACAGATTGAGCTGACTAAAATTATTGAACAAGTGGGCGTTACGTGTATTATGGTGACCCACGATCAGGAAGAGGCCATGACCATGGCCAATCGCTTAGCCGTGATGACTGCCGGTGAAATTATTCAGCAGGGTACACCAAAGGATGTGTATAGCTTCCCTAACTCGCGCTTTGTTGCCAGCTTTATCGGTAATACCAATATTTTCAAAGGGCGAATTGTGGTGGATGAGCCGGATCACGTGTTAATTGAATCCGATGATTTAGAAAGCCCGCTCTATGTGAGCCACGGGGTCAATGAGCCTTTAGGGATGGAAGTCTATGTGTCTATTCGTCCTGAGCAAATTCGTGTCTTGACAGAAGAACCGGATGATTCGGTTAACGTGGCCTATGGTGTGGTGACGCACGTAGCATGGATGGGTAGCTATATGCTTTATCAAATTGAGTTGGATTCTGGTAAGGTGGTGGATGCCAGTATGCCAGCGCGTATGGCCTTAGAGGATGCACCCAGCATTGACGATGAGGTGTATATTACCTGGGGGCCGGATAGTGGGACGGTATTAGCATCATGACGAGATTAGCTGCTTTATTTTCTTGGTTGCCGACGCGGGAGCGCTTAAGTATTGTGCCGCCGTTTGTCTGGCTGATTTTGACATTATTGATACCTTTTTTAATTGTCTTAAAAATCAGCTTTGCGGAGTCTATTTTTGGGCAGCCGCCATATTCGCAATTATTTGAATATAAATCCGCTGTTTTGCGCTTTTCGCTGTATTTAGAAAGCTATATCACGCTATTTACTGATACGATTTTTGTAGAGGCGTATATACGCTCCATTAAAATGGCAGCAATCACCACCTTATGTTGTATTTTGATTGGCTATCCCATGGCTTATTTTATTGCCCAAGCCAATCCCAAAACACGGAACTTATTACTGCTGGGCGTGATTTTGCCATTTTGGACCTCCTTACTGTTGCGGGTCTATGCATGGGCCGGCATTCTGCGCAATGAGGGTTTGCTCAATAACTTTTTAATTTGGCTTGGCGTTATTGATACGCCGATTGAGCTTTATCGTACGGATATTGCTGTGTATATCGGTTTGGTTTATACCTATTTACCCTTTTTTATTTTGCCACTCTATACCAATCTATTAAAGCATGATCAGCGTTTAATTGATGCGGCCTATGATCTGGGCGCGCGACCGATTAAAGCATTTATTACCATCACCTTACCTTTATCGATTTCTGGCGTGATAGCGGGTGCGATGTTGGTCTTTATTCCTTCAGTAGGTGAGTATGTGATTCCTGAGTTATTAGGCGGTACCAATACCTATATGATTGGTCGAGTGATGTGGGATCAGTACTTTACTAACTCCAATTGGCCAATGGCAGCAGCCATTGCCGTGGTGATGCTATTGATTTTATTGATTCCTTTGGTATTGTTCCAGATTAACCAGGCTAAGCAATTGAAGGAGCAAAACTGATGAGACTAAGTACCTTGTTTAAATACTTTGTGTTTATCGTCGGTTTCGGGTTTTTATATTTACCGATTCTGTCCTTAGTGGTTTTTTCCTTTAATGACTCTGCACTGCAATCGACTTGGACCGGCTTTTCTTTGCGTTGGTATCAAAGCCTGATGAGTGATACGAATCTTTTAAAAGCGGCTTGGTTATCCATCAAAATTGCTGTACTTTCAGCCACAGCAGCGGTGATTGTGGGTACCTGGGCGGCTTATGTCCTAGTCCGTAAAGGGCCTTTTTTAGGTTTTCCACTCTTTATCGGTATGTTAAATGCGCCGTTGGTGATTCCGGAGGTGATCTTGGGTGTGTCAATTTTATTGATGATTATTGAGCTCAGATCTATTATCGGTTTCCCCGCAGAAAATGGCATGTTTACCATTTGGGTTGGTCATGTGGTGCTGTGTGTTGCCTATGTGTCGGTGGTGGTTGCCTCACGTATTCGGGAGCTGGATCGTTCGCTTGAGGAAGCGGCGATGGATTTGGGTGCGACCCCGCTAAAGGTATTTTTTAGCATTGTGCTACCCCTAATTGCACCGGCGATGGTGGCTGCTTGGTTACTGGCCTTTACTTTATCGATGGACGATGTGGTGATTGCTTCCTTCCTTAATGGACCAGGCTACACTACCTTGCCAGTCGAGGTGTTTTCCCGTGTGCGCTTAGGCATTAAACCCGAGGTCAATGCCTTGGCGACGATCATGATATTTATCGTTGGTGTTTGCGTGATCATTGGTAATCGTTTACAGTTTAAAAAGACTGACAGTTAAACTGATGTAATTAGCGGCCGTTTCAGGCCGCTAATTACTTGTTTAACTAGCGATCATAGCGTATTGTTTGAGCGAGATAGTCTGAGTCGCAGCAATTCGATGAAACAGTAAAGGGTATATGAATGTCATTTCAAATAGTTGGTTTAAAGCGTTGTAGCACCTGTGTTAAGGCAAAAAAGTGGCTTGAAGCCCAGGGGCATGAGGTGCTTATGATTGATGTGCGCGAGCAGGTGCCGAGTGCTGAACAATTAACAACCTGGGCAGCCGCCTTAGGTTGGGATAAACTGATTAATAAGGCCTCGCAGACATGGCGTCAATTAGACGATAGCGCTAAAGTGTTGAATAGCGAGGCGGATCACATTGCCTTAATCCAAGCCCATCCCAGCGTGATGAAGCGGCCTTTACTGATTTATCCGGGTGGTTTTAAATTAGGCTTTTCAGAAGCCTCTTATCAGGAGTTCGTGGCGTGAGTTTAAGTCAGGATCAATTAAAGCAGCAAGTAGCAGAGGCTGCCGTAGCCTATATTCGTGAGTTTTTTACGGCCGATGCCGTGATTGGTGTGGGCACCGGTTCCACCGCAGACAAGTTTATCGATGCCTTAGCACCATACAAGGATCAGTTTAAGGGCACCGTGGCCAGTTCAGAACGTACGGCAGCACGTTTACAAGCGCATGGTATCCAGGTCTTTGAGTTAAATGAGATCGATTCGATGTCGGTGTATGTGGACGGTGCGGATGAGGTGAATCCCAAATTGCAGATGATTAAGGGGGGTGGTGGTGCCCTAACGCGTGAGAAAATCGTTGCCTCAGTGGCCGAGCGTTTTGTTTGTATTGTAGATGATTCTAAGTGGGTTACGCATTTAGGTCGTTTTAAGATTCCCCTAGAAGTGATTCAGATGGCAAAGCACGCCGTTACTAATCAGCTTAAAGCCTTGGGGGCGAGCGAGGTGGTAGAACGTAGCGGCTTCATTACGGATAATGGCCATCCTATTTTAGATGTGGCTGGCTTTCAATTAGCCGATGCAGCTGCACTAGAGCAGCAGATTAATCAAATCCCGGGAGTGGTGACTTGCGGTTTATTTGCACTGCGTCCGGCCAGCGTTGTTTTAATGGCAGCACCGCAGGGCGTCAAAGTTATCACGGCCTAATGTCATTGAGTTGTCATAATCTACTATTACAATGTAATAATTTTCAATATGGAGTGTCAGATGATTGAACAGCACACAAGTACCCGTTACGGCGAGTCTTTAGAGCAAATTCGTTCTCAGTTTCTACGCATGGGCGGCTTGGTTGAGTCCATGATTAATGACGCAGTTGAAACGCTTAGCTCCGGTAACACGGCATTAGTTGAGCGCGTCATGGAGTATGAAATTGAAGTAAACAACTTGGAAGTCGAGATTGACTCCTTGATTACTCAGGTGATTGCACGTCAACAACCGGCAGCGATTGACTTACGTTTGCTTTTATCGGTCACTAAAATGTTAACCGACTTGGAGCGTTCTGGGGATGAGTCCGAGAAAATGGCGCGTACGGCCAGACGCCTGATCGAGCAACAAGCTCGTTTTGAGCCCATTGTTGACCTAAGTTATATGGGTAGTCTGGTGGTCAAAAACTTGCATGATGTACTGGATGCATTTGCTCGTTTCGATCCTATCGCCGCTGCTGAAGTGGTGCGTCGTGATAAAAAGATTAATAAAGAGTGGCGCAGCGTGTTACGTGAAACCAGTAGCTTTATGATTGAGGATCCACGTACCATCAGCTCCGCTATCGATTTAATGTTTATGGCACGTTCCTTAGAGCGTATTGGCGACCATGCTAAAAACATGGCTGAGCGTGTGATTTATACGGTTCAGGGTGAGGATGTGCGTCACACTGGTAATAAAAACGTACTGAAAGTCGCTAGTAGAGACAGTATTAATACATCGTATGAGACGCAAGAGGAAGAGGGCGACTCTGCTGAGAGTTAAATTGTCGTCATCGTACGGCCTCCATTGATGTCTCAAAGACCTGTGCTGAATTTTTCGCCAGGTCTTTTTTTTGCTGTTAATAATGTGCTTTGTGAGTGTAAGTTAGTTCACACCCATGGCGTATGTCTTATGCTCACCGCTAGCACTTATGCTCACCGCTAGCAAGTTACGCGGTGTTGCTTCAAATCTTATCAAAGCTAATATCAGCTGCTAGATCAATGGGATAGAGCGCATTCATCAGTTAATACACAAAGTTTATCCACAACTTTTGTGGTTAATCTATGGTGATTAAATCAAGGCATGCTAGACGTTTTATAGGTGGTTTAAAACCTTAGGAGCCTCGACCACAGTCGCGCTAGCTAGACACCTTAATGTTATCCAAAAAATAGCTAGCTTATTGATTAATCACGATTTTTTGTTTTTACCTCTGGCTTGCATTGGCCTTGTCGACTGGCCTCAAGCGGTACGCATGCTTAGTATGTAATCAAGTGTGACTTAAGCTTATAAATCAATCACATAGCTTGAAGTCATCAAGCAATACACAAAGTTATCCACAACTTTTGTGGTTAATCTGTGCTCATTAAATCAGGGCGTGCTAGACGCTTTATATGTGATTTGAAACTTTAGTAGCTTCGATCACAGTCGCGCTAGCTAGACACCTTAATGTTATCCAAAAAATAGCTAGCTTATTGATTAATCAAGGTTTTTTGTTTTTACCTCTGGCTTGCATTGGCCTTGTCGACCGGCCTCAAGCGGCACGCATGCTTAGTATGTAATCAATTGTGACTTAAGCTTATAAATCAATCACATAGCTTGAACTCATCAAGCAATACACAAAGTTATCCACAACTTTTGTGGTTAATAACGGATACTGGTGGAAAAGTGTATTGGGAGCTTCAATAGAGAATATAAAGACAGCAAAAAGCCCATGTGCATTGTTGCGCACATGGGCTTGAGCTAATTGACTTGCTTAGTTAAAACGATGCTGTGATTAAGCCTTTTTAACTTCAGCGCGCCAGTAATGCAGTAAAGGCTCAGTGTAGCCGTTAGGCTGTTCTTTACCTTTAAAGATTAGGTCACTCGCCGCTTTGAAGGCAGCGGAACTTTGCTCATTGCCTGACATTGGACGGTATAAAGGGTCGCCAGCATTTTGTTCGTCAACGACTTTAGCCATGCGACGAAGTGCGGCGTCCACATCCGCTTCACTGACCACGCCATGGGCTAACCAGTTGCAAATATGCTGACTGGAGATGCGTAGCGTTGCACGATCCTCCATCAAGCCGACGTTGTGAATATCAGGGACTTTTGAGCAACCTACACCCTGATCTACCCAGCGTACCACATAGCCTAAAATACCTTGGCAGTTGTTATCCAGCTCTTCTTGCTTTTCAGCATCAGACCATGAGGTATCCGTAGCGACCGGAATCGTTAATAAATCGTCCAGATAGTCCGTCTTGTCTTTTGCTTTTTCGGCTTGTACATCGAATACATTCACTTGGTGATAATGCAAGCTGTGGATAGTCGCACCGGTAGGTGAGGGTACCCAAGCGGTGGTAGCGCCAGATTGTGGGTGGGCGATTTTCTGTGCTAGCATGGCTTTCATAAGATCAGGCATGGCCCACATGCCCTTACCGATTTGTGCTTTGCCCTGCAGACCACATGCTAAACCAACCTGCACGTTATTGGCTTCATAGGCTTTGATCCATGGCGTTGCTTTCATATCACCTTTGCGGATCATTGGGCCAGCGAGCATTGAGGTGTGAATTTCGTCACCGGTGCGGTCTAAGAAACCGGTATTAATAAACACGCAACGCTCTTTTGCCTCGTAAATACATGCTTTAAGGTTAACCGAGGTACGACGCTCCTCATCCATAATCCCCATTTTGAGGGTGTTTTTAGGCAGCTTAGCTACACGCTCAGCCGCAGCAAAAAGCTCATTGGCAAAAGCCACTTCCTCAGGGCCGTGCATTTTAGGCTTAACTATATACACACTGCCATTGCGGCTGTTTTTATTGCTATCGCGTGCCTGATCGTAGCCCGCAATAATGGCGGTGACGACGGCATCTAAAATGCCCTCAGGGATCATATTGCCTGCTTCGTCCAACACGGCAGGGGTAGACATCAAATGACCCACATTGCGGCAGAACAATAGGGAGCGGCCTGGTAGTTTAAAAGGCTTTTGCTCGCTCGCACTTAAGTACTCGCGATCTTCGTTTAAACGACGGACAAAGACTTTACCGTCTTTAGCAATTTCTTCGCTTAGTTCACCGGTCATTAGGCCTAACCAATTACGATAAATTAAGGCTTTATCAGGACCGTCAACAGCAGCTACCGAATCTTCAAAGTCAATAATGGTGGATAGTGCCGCTTCCATTACAATATCCTTAATCCCGGCGGGATCTTGCTGGCCGATGGGGTGATTTTTATCGACTAGAATATCGAAATGTAAGCCGTTATGTAAGAAAACCATTGAGCTAGGTGCCGCGGCATCGCCATTAAAACCAACGAAGAGCTCATTATGCTTTAGCGTTGTTTCATGGTCATTGTTTAGTCTTACTTTGAGCTCACCATTTTCAATGCGGTAAGCAACGGCATCTGCGTGTGAACCCTCAACGAGCGGGATGCTCTCATCTAAGAAGCGACGCCCGAAAGCGATGACTTCAGCCCCGCGCTGTGGATTATATTCGCCAGTGGGCGCTAATTCACCGTCCTGATCAATGGCATCGGTGCCGTAAAGCGCATCGTACAGGCTGCCCCAGCGTGCATTGGCTGCATTGAGGGAGTAGCGGGCATTGGTTGCGGGTACGACGAGTTGCGGACCGGCTTGTTCGGCGATTTCACGGTCAACATTTTCTGTGCTGATCTTAAAATCGGCCGGTGCATCGACTAAGTAGCCAATTTCTTTTAAAAAGGCTTTGTAAGCCTCCATATCTTGAATAGGGCCAGGATTCTGCTGATACCATTGATCGATTTTTGCTTGTAAGGCATCACGCTTTTCAAGTAAGGCCTTGTTTTTTGGTGCTAGTGCTTTTACCAGATCGGAAAAGTTTTTCCAAAACTCATCACGGTCCAACTTGTGGGGGTGATTGGCTAAGATATCATTATTAATCAAATTGAAAAGTGTCTCTTCAACTTGTAAAGATTCTATTTTCTTGTACTGAGTCATAACATCATCCAGAAAAAGTGTTAAACGAAATTGGCTTGCCGTAGCAAGCCAATTTCAAGACATAGAACGATTCGATAATAAAGCTTCTAATTTGATTTAGAAGTTGAATTGGTTCATTGTGTTGTCTTTACCAGAGGCTTTAAGTGCCGCATCACCTGAGAAGAACTCTTTGTGGTTATCACCGATATCAGAGCCCGCCATATTTTGGTGCTTAACGCAAGCAATACCCTGACGAATTTCTTCACGCTGAACACCTTTCACATAGGCAAGCATCGCTTCTTCAGGCGAGAAGTAGCCCTTGGCTAAGTTATCGGTTGAAAGGGCTGCGGTGTGGTACGTTGGTAGGGTGATCAAGTGGTGGAAAATACCAGCTTGAGCAGAACCGTCTTTTTGGAAGCTGCTAATTAGCTTATCAGCCTCTTCGCATAGCTCAGTACCATCATACTCGGCGCTCATAAGTGCATCACGTTTGTAGGCAGAAACGTCTTTGCCTTCTTCCTGCCATTTGTCGAAGACCTGCTGACGGAAGTTAAGTGTCCAGTTGAATGATGGGCTGTTGTTGTAGACTAGCTTCGCATTCGGCACGACCTCGCGAATACGATCCACCATCGCTTTAATCTGACCTACATGAGGCTTCTCAGTCTCAATCCAGATCATATCAGCACCGTTTTGCAGTGAGGTGATGCAGTCAAGTACGACGCGGTCCTCACCAGTGCCCTTACGGAATTGGAAGAGATTGCTCGCTAAACGCTTAGGTCGTAATAATTTACCCTCACGCTTGATGATAATATCGCCATTAGCTAATTGATCAGCAGAGATTTCCTCACAGTCTAAGTAGCTATTGTACTGATCACCTAAATCACCTTCTTCATGTGTGATAGCGATTTGCTTAGTTAAGCCAGCACCTAAGGAGTCGGTACGAGCCACAATCACGCCGTTAGGAATACCTAACTCTAGGAAAGCGTAGCGCACGGCATTGATTTTGGATAAAAAATCGTTGTGTGGCACAGTTACTTTACCGTCTTGGTGACCACATTGCTTCTCATCCGATACTTGGTTCTCGATCTGAATCGCACATGCACCGGCCTCAATCATTTTCTTAGCAAGTAAGTAAGTCGCCTCTTCGTTACCAAAACCAGCGTCAATATCCGCAATAATCGGCACAACATGGGTTTCAAAATTGTCGATTTGGTCGATGATTTCAGCTTCTTTTGCTTTATCGCCAGCTTCACGAGCAGCATCTAAGGCCGTGAAGAGTAAGTCTAATTCACGTGCATCGGCTTGACGTAAGAAGGTGTAAAGCTCCTCGATCAAGTCAGCAACAGAAGTTTTCTCGTGCATTGACTGATCCGGAAGTGGACCGAACTTAGAGCGTAAAGCAGCTACCATCCAGCCGGATAAGTATAAATACTTCTTATCCGTGGTTTTGAAGTGCTTTTTGATAGAAATTAATTTTTGCTGAGCAATAAAACCGTGCCAACAACCCAAAGACTGAGTGTATTTAGATGGATCAGCATCGTACTCTTCCATGTCTTTACGCATAATATCAGCAGTGTAACGTGCGATATCCAGACCATTTTGGAAACGGTTCATAATACGCATACGTGCAACAGCATCCGCATTGATAGCGTTCCAACCAGAGCCGGCTTGATTAATTTCTGCTTGAGCCTTTTGAACTTCAGCTTGATAGTTTTGAGTCATAACACTCTCCCTGTTGATTAATAAAAAATTTGTTGCGTTGTAGCGTACTAACCTAGTAAATTTGCTTATTTTTGGTCTTATACAAGACTTAATGCCTTGATAATACTAGGTTAGAAGCAGTCTTATATAAAACATAAGACTTATTGATGCATAGCAATAAATTAACGTAAAAAGCGACCGATGTAAATAGCAATTTCCCTTAGATTATTAAATTAAGGGAAAACCATAGTATTTCGTATTATTCGCTTAGGTAGAGTGACCTTGCTATCTGAAAAAACGGATATAGGCATGTGAAAAGGGCTAGGAGGGGATTGCTAAGCCTAAACTAAACTATCTTGGTGCAATAATGAAAAAGGGCCACTTCATTTGAAGTGACCCTTTAAATCTGGCGCGCCCGGCAGGAATTGAACCCACGACCTCTTGGTTCGTAGCCAAGCACTCTAATCCAACTGAGCTACGGGCGCTGAATTCATAATTATATGGTGCCTATTTGTATTTGTGAAGTGTTTTTTTATAAAAAGTATGGCTTTTAATATTAACTGTTGTTTTTTCGTATGATAATAGGGGAACGGTCCTGGTCTTTAGCGTATAAGCGGCAGTGCCTATATCAATCAGGACTTAAAATATACGATTTCGATAGTATCTAATCTAATGCGCCTTGGTTTTAAGGGTAGTGTCAGAACAATGCATTTATTTGGAGTAAATCAGTATGTCTAATACGCATCTAAGCATGACCATTGAGGGTATGACATGTGCCTCGTGTGTAGCCCGCATAGAGCGGCTAGTGGGACGTATGGAGGGCGTAGCAGCAATTAATGTCAATTTAGCCACTGAGCGAGCGGATATTGTTTTGGATGCCACTGCGCCTGCCGAGATTGATGCGATTAAGGCGGTGATTCATAAAGCTGGTTTTAGCGCAACGGTATTGCCCCAGTCCTCGATGACAGGGACTGAGTCCGAGGCACGCTCGCCTGTTGACAGCTCATGGGTGGAGCAGTTAGCGCAACGCAAAGATCGAGAAGAAGCGCTTTTAAAAAGGGATTTGATCGTTGCCTTGCTGCTTAGTCTACCGGTGTTTATTTTGGAGATGGGTGCGCATTTAATACCCGCCATGCAGCAATGGGTGGAAACTCGTATCGGTTTGCACAATAGCTGGTATTTACAATTTTTATTAACCAGCTTGGTATTAAGCTTTCCCGGTCGCCGCTTTTATCAAATCGGTATTCCTGCCTTATTGCGTATGGGACCAGATATGAATTCCTTGGTTGCTATCGGTACGCTAGCGGCTTATGGTTTTTCAGTGGTAGCCACGTTTTTCCCTTTTGTGTTGCCTGCGGCTTCAGTCCATGTCTATTATGAGTCGGCAGCGGTGATTGTCACCTTGATTTTATTCGGTCGCTATTTAGAGGCTAAAGCCAAAGGTCGTACCTCAGCAGCAATTCAGCGTTTAGTTGGGCTCCAGCCCAAGGAGGCCCGGGTACTACGTAACGGCGAATGGCAGCAAATAGCGCTCGCAGAGGTGCAGTTAGATGATGTGTTACAAGTGCGTCCCGGTGAACGAATTGCGGTAGACGGTATCTTGCTGGAGGGGCAGAGCTTTGTTGATGAGGCCATGATTAGCGGTGAGCCGATTCCCGTTGAAAAAGTGCCGGGTAGTCAGTTAATTGGCGGCACCATTAATCAGCAGGGTGCTTTTACTTTTAAGGCAAGTGCTGTAGGAGAGAAGACGGTTTTGTCGCAGATTATTAGTTTGGTAGAGCAGGCACAAGCGGCTAAATTACCAATTCAATCGGTCGTCAATCGCGTCACCTATTTCTTTGTGCCAGCGGTCATCTTATTAGCCTTTATCACCTTTGTACTATGGTTGGTATTAGGACCGCAACCAGCCTTAAGCTATGCGCTTGTCAATGCCGTGGCGGTATTGATTATTGCTTGCCCATGTGCGATGGGCTTGGCGACACCGACTTCAATTATGGTGGGTACCGGGCGCGGTGCCGAGTTGGGTGTGTTATTTCGCAAAGGCGATGCCTTACAAAGCCTTAAAGATGCTAAGGTAGTGGCAGTCGACAAAACAGGTACCTTAACCCTGGGGCGTCCAACCATGACGGCACTCGAGACTGCTGCGGGCTTTCAGCGCTCTGAGGTATTAGCCTTAATCGCTGCAGTAGAGCAGCAATCTGAGCATCCGATTGCGCATGCGATTGTGGCAGCGGCTGAGGCTGAAGGGCTGAGCCTTCCTACACTAACTCAGTTTGAAGCCATTAGCGGGATGGGGGTAAGAGCGCAGGTCGAGGGTCGCAGCGTTGCGATCGGCGCAGATCGCTTCATGCGCTCTTTAGGCTTAGATCCTAGTCAGTTTGAAGCGACTGCCTTGCGTTTAGCGAATGAGGCTCAGTCGCCGATGTATGCAGCTATTGATGGTAAATTGGCTGCCATTATTGCGGTCTCCGATCCCATTAAGGAGAGTACCCCCGCAGCGGTTCAGGCCTTGCACGACTTAGGTCTTAAGGTAGTGATGATTACTGGGGATAAGCAACAAACTGCGGAAGCCATCGCTAAGCGTCTTGGTATTGATGAGGTGGTGGCAGAGGTGTTGCCGCAGGATAAACTGGAGCAGATTAACGCTTTACGTAAGCAATATGGTGCGGTTGCCTTTGTGGGTGATGGGATTAATGATGCACCAGCACTAGCTGAAGCCGATGTGGGTATTGCCATCGGTACCGGTACGGATGTGGCAATGGAAGCGGCGGATGTGGTGCTGATGTCGGGTAGCCTAAATGGCGTGCCTAATGCCCTTGCTCTTTCGCAGGCGACCATAAAAAATATCCATCAGAACTTATTTTGGGCCTTTGTCTATAATACAGCGCTAATACCCGTGGCGGCCGGTATTCTCTATCCGTTTAAGGGGATCTTGTTGTCGCCTATGTTTGCTGCTGGGGCAATGGCTTTGTCAAGCGTCTTCGTGCTGACGAATGCCTTGCGTTTAAAAAGCTTTAAAGCGCCTCTATAGGCTAGTTGTACCGGGGAGCGTAGTTTATGATGCATATGGTGAGCGCTCACCCGCTATAAAAATTAAAATTAGTTTAGGCTTCTAATTAATCCTACTGCTAAGCCCTCAATCGCAAACTCATCTTGGGGAGTGACGATAATGGGCGCAAAATGCTGATTTTCGGCGATGAGCGTGATGCGATTTGCACCCTTTTGAAAGCGCTTAACCGTCACATCGTCATTAATCCGGGCCACGATAATTTGGCCATTATGTGCGGATTGGCTCTTTTTAACCGCTAGTAAGTCGCCATCATAAATTCCTATATCAATCATCGACTCACCGCGTACACGCAGCAGATAGTCGGCCTTATCTTCAAACATGGCAGGATCGACAGGAATCTCCTTTTCAATATGTGCTTGCGCCAAGATGGGGCTACCCGCAGCAACTCGACCGATCAAGGGTAGGGTAGTCAGTCGCTCGCTTAATTCGGCTGCGGCAGCGCTTGCCGTGGCGGGAGTCGTAGCTTCTAAGTCGGGGTTTAGTCGTATGCCACGAGAGGTGCCAGGTGTCAAAATAATCGCGCCTTTTTTAGCTAGGGCCTTAAGATGATCCTCGGCTGCATTAGCAGAGCGAAAGCCTAAGCTCTGAGCAATCTCGGCGCGTGTGGGTGGAAAGCCAGTGCGACGAATGCTGGCTTGAATCAGGTCAAAGACTTCCTGCTGTCGGGCAGTGAGTTTGATGCTCATGGTACTCCGAAATAGAAAATGACTGTACATCTGTACAGTCATTTTCTATCATAATGCAGATAAATGCAAGCACTATTTAGACCACAGCCTCTGATTAAAGCACAGTTGCAATGGCCTTAGCGACATAATCAATGTTGTTTGAGTTTAATGCGGCGACACAAATACGACCCGAATCCACGGCATAAATGCCGAATTCCTCACGCAAGCGTTCGACTTGACTCTTGGTGAGACCAGAGTAGGAGAACATGCCATTTTGCGCCAAAATAAAGGAAAAGTCCTGGCTCACGCCAGCCGCCTTGATCTTTTGAACTAATTGTTCGCGCATGCTACGAATACGGCAACGCATCTCACTCAGCTCCTCTTCCCATAGGGCGAATAGCTCGGGTGAGTTAAGTACACTGGCGACCACCGTTGCTCCATGCGTTGGTGGATTAGAATAGTTGGTACGAATTACGGTCTTAATCTGACTCAATACCTTAGTCGCAATCTCTTTAGAATCAGTAGTGAGGGTTAATGCGCCGACACGTTCACCATACAGTGAAAAAGACTTGGAAAATGAGGAGCTAACTAACATCTCAATGCCAGATTCAGCAAATAGACGTACCACTTGGGCATCTTCCTCAAGTCCCGCACCAAAACCCTGATAAGCAATATCCAAAAAGGGGATAAGCTGACGCGATTTGATAATCGCTAAGAGCTCCTGCCATTGGGCTAAGCTAGGATCCACACCGGTTGGATTATGGCAGCAGGCATGTAAAATCAGAATGCTGCGCGGTGCCAAGCTTTCAAAATGTGCCTTCATCGCCTCAAAGTCCAAGCTGTGTGTGGCAGCTGAATAATAGGGATAAGTAGCCACCTGAAAGCCGGCGTTTTCAAAAATAGCGCGGTGATTTTGCCAACTTGGATCACTGATATAAACGGTCGCATCCGGGACGATCGTTTTTAAAAAATCTGCCCCGATTTTAAGCGCACCGGTACCACCGATGGATTCAATAGTGATTGCACGACCTTCAGCGATCAAGGAGGAGTCTGCACCTAAAAGAAGCTTTTGGGCACCTAGGTTATAAGCAGCCAAGCCCTCAATTGGTAAATAGCCGCGTGGCAAAGCCCCCTCAAAATGTAATTGCTCAGCGGTACGTACGGCTTTGAGTAAAGGCAGGCGACCAGCGTCGTCACTGTAAACCCCAATGCCCAGGTTGACCTTTTGCGGGCGGGGGTCGGCGTTAAACTGCTCATTAAGACCTAAGATAGGATCGCGTGGAGCCATGGCCACGTTTTGGTATAGACTACTCATCGTATGTACACACCTGATTTTGAAAATAAAGAATAAAAAAGCGATAATGGTTTATTGCCCAATGGGCGCATCCACAGCAAATAATTATATCAAATGAGCCAAGCAAAATTTGTAGAATTTCCTAATAGCCCCTTTCAACTTTATCAACCATTTCCACCTGCCGGCGACCAACCAGGAGCGATTGATACGCTGGTTGAGGGGATTAATGACGGCTTAATGTTTCAAACATTATTGGGGGTCACTGGTTCGGGTAAAACCTATACCATGGCCAATGTGATTGCCCGCTTAGGTAGGCCAGCGTTGATTTTGGCCCCGAATAAAACCTTGGCGGCACAGCTTTATGCGGAAATGCGTGAATTCTTCCCGCACAATGCGGTGGAGTATTTCGTCTCTTACTATGATTATTATCAACCAGAGGCCTATGTGCCAGCGCGTGATTTATTTATAGAAAAAGACTCTTCGGTAAATGAGCATATTGAGCAGATGCGCTTATCGGCGACCAAAAGTTTATTGGAGCGACGTGACACCATTGTGGTAGGTACGGTGTCGACAATTTATGGTATCGGTAATCAAAGCGATTATCATGCGATGATTTTATTGCTTAGACGGGCTGATGAAATCCCTCGTAACGAGCTATTGGCACGGCTAGTAGCCATGCAGTATGAACGTAATGATATGGACTTTAGCCGCGGTACCTTCCGAGTACGGGGTGATGTGATTGATATATTCCCTTCGGAAAACGCTGAATTAGCAGTGCGCTTAAGTATGTTTGATGATGAAATTGAGCGCATTGAGCTATTTGATCCCTTGACTGGGCGAGTGCGTCAGGAGATTCCTCGCTTTACGATTTATCCAAGTTCCCATTTTGTGACGCCGCGGGCTACTATTTTGCGGGCGATTGAAACCATTAAAGAGGAGCTGCGGGAGCGCAAGCAGTATTACTACGATCAAGGCATGTTGGTTGAGGCGCAGCGGATTGAACAGCGTACCTTATTTGACTTGGAAATGATGCAGGAGTTGGGCTTTTGTAAGGGCATTGAAAACTACTCGCGACACTTGTCAGGCGCAGCCCCGGGTGAGCCACCGGCTACCTTAATTGATTATTTACCACAAGACGCCTTGATGTTTTTTGATGAGAGTCATGTCATGATGGGACAATTACGCGGCATGTACCGTGGTGACCGTTCGCGTAAGGAAACGCTAGTGCAATTCGGTTTCCGTTTACCCTCCGCCTTAGATAATCGCCCCTTAAGAATTGAAGAATTTGAGCAACGCATGCGCCAAAGCGTGTTTGTTTCTGCTACCCCGGCTGACTATGAGTTGGCGCATTCAGATCAGGTGGTGGAGCAGGTGGTACGACCGACGGGTTTAGTGGATCCGGTGGTTGAAGTGCGCTCTGCACTGACTCAGGTGGATGATTTGCTGGGTGAGGCGAAAGAGCGTATTGCCGTGGGTGAACGCGTGTTAGTGACGACTTTAACTAAACGTATGGCCGAGGATCTGACCGAGTATTTAGAGGAAAATGGTCTGAAAGTACGTTATTTGCATTCGGATATTGATACGGTGGAGCGGGTTGAAATTATTCGTGATTTGCGCTTGGGCACCTTTGATATTCTAGTGGGCATTAACCTCCTAAGAGAGGGCTTAGATATTCCAGAGGTATCGTTGGTGGCGATTTTGGATGCGGATAAGGAGGGTTTTTTACGCTCCGATCGTAGCTTAATTCAGACCATTGGTCGTGCCGCACGTAACTTAAACGGTAAAGCGATTTTATATGCGGATCGCATCACTGACTCCATGGCTAGAGCGATTGATGAAACCGAGCGACGTCGCCTTAAGCAAATCACCTTTAATGAGGAGCATGGTATTACCCCAGTTGGGGTGCATAAAGCAGTTAAGGAGATGATTGACGGGGTAATGACACCGTTGGAGGAGCCTAGCATGGCGCTCTCACAAGATGATATAAAGCGCTTTATTAAGGACGAAAAGGCCCTCAGTCGAGAGCTTAAGCGCTTAGAAAAACAAATGTTGGATCATGCCAAAAACCTGGAGTTTGAACAGGCGGCGGTGGTGCGTGATCAGTTACAACGGTTAAAGCAAGAAGTTTTGTTAAACTCATAGGGCTCTACTGGGGTTTTCTTATTAATCCAGGTATGATTAGTTTTTAATTTAGTTTATTCAATGTGATCGATGCGTATTACTCCGCTTTCTAAAAAAATCATTGTTATTGTTGCTGCGGTTACTTTTGCCTTGGTGGCTTTGGCGGGTCTGATGCCGCCAACCAAAAGTTTACCCGAGGAAATCCCTGCGGCGCCTCAAGAAATAGAAGAGGGCAAGGTGATTAGCAAGCAAAAGCAGGAAGAGATTATGGTACGTTCACTGACCAATTTCTCGCATGATATTGACGATGATTTGCAACATGGCGCTCAATACACAGGCTACATTAAAGGTGCGGGTAATGCCATTTTTCGACTGCATGCAACGGCTGGTCAGGAATTGCTAGCGGAGTTGGCGGCTCAGGAAAGTCAGACCTTTGAGATGCTCCTATTTAGTAATGTCAGCAGTAGTGTGTATACCTTGATTAGCGGTGAGCCTTATACCATTCCCGCCACCGGGCTGTATGAAATACGTTTAGTATTCCGCACGCATATTGAATCAATTCAAGCTCAAGAGGCTGAAAATCAACAGGCAGTGCCCCAGCTCTTTAATATTTCCTTAAGATTAAAATAAATGGCAGCGAGTAGGTGATGAAAAATAAACCCTTAGCAGTGATAGTCTTTGAAGATGATGGTAACGAAGCGGTGATGACCATGTGGAATGCGGTTGCCGCAATGAAGCAAAGGCAGCTCAGGGTGGGTGGCTTATTAAATAAAAAAGACGCTGCGGGTGGCTATATTGGTGAGGTGATTTGCTCGGTGAATGACGATCGTGAATACACGATACTTGTTAGTCGAGGTGCCGGTGCTAGTGGGTGTCGGCTTGATAGCGTGGCGTTAGCAGAGTCCAGTGAGGTACCTCGTGAGGCTTTGGATCAAGGGGTAGATGTCTTAGTGATTAATAAATTTGGGGTTGCTGAGGCAGAGGGCAATGGCTTACTTGCGGAAATGACACGCGCCGCCAGTGAGGGGGTGCCGGTGCTAGCAGCTGTACACCAAAAATATGCTGATGCTTGGCGCAGTTACAGTGGTGACTTAGGAGTTGAGCTCTTTCCTATGGTAGAGGAAGTGATGGCTTGGTTGGATGCACAACTCGCCGAGGATTAGCCCGATTTGAGCAAAAGGAGGAGCCATATGTCACAACGTCGCATTTTACCAGACCTTGATATGAGCCAATGGTATAAAGATTATATGGCGCACATTGGCTTTGCAGAGCAGCCGCCAGCACGTTGGGATCAGCGTGCGCATTCCATGCAGCAAAAAGGGCTGGTGGTCTCCCCCTATATCAAAGCCTTTATGGACCGCATTGATTTTAACGGTATCGCTACGGTGCTAGATGTGGGTTCGGGTAATGGTGTTTTAGCCATGCAAATGGCGCCCTTGGTTGAGCATGTCTATTGCCTAGACTATAGCCGTGTGATGTTAGATTATGTGGAGCTTAATGCGCGTGCTGCCGGGATTGAAAATATCAGTACCATCCACTTAGCCAAAGAAGATGATTGGCAAGGCAAGGTGCCTCAGGTGGATATATTAATATCCTCACGTTCAGGTTTAGATGCGGATGTAGCGGCATTATTTGCTAAGTTTCACCGCTACGCTAAAAAGCATATTTACTACTCCTACTTGGTGGGTGGTCGCTTTGATCAGCCAGTCATCGCTGAGCGCTTAAATAAGCAGCAAGCGCCTTATCCTGATTATATTCATATTGTTAATGTGCTCTATGAAATGGGCATTGACCCTAGCCTAAGCTTTGTACAAGCGGCCGGTCGTTTGGCAAGCTGCACCGATGAAGCCGCTTTTTTAAAACAAATGGAGCAGCAGTACGGTCAGTTGGAGGCGGAGCAAATCGCCTTATTAAAAGACTTTTTTGAAGCAGAAAAGTCACATTTTGGTGATGCTAAATACGGGATGAAATGGACCTTAATTGATTGGCCCGTGCCATCATCCATGGGCTAGCACACTGCCTAGAGGAGTGGCTTAGCCCGTGATGACTTGGACCGCCTATGATTGCTTTTTCTCACCACCAAGGGCGCTGCTAAGATCCTCAAGTAAGCCTGAAAATTCCTTGCACATCAAGGTCATATCCGCTTCATAGCGTTCAATCTCATCGGCGCCACTCGGGTTGCGCTGTTCATCTAGAATGTCCAACGCCTGTATGCGCTTAATTTCCATGGTGTCATTCAGTACAAAACTGATACGATCGCGCCAAGTTAAACCAAGCTTAGTGACAATTTTACCGCTCTCAATATGCTTAGTTACTTCCTCTTGGCCTGGAATCACATTGCTAAAACGTACCGTCGCACGATCCTCTTGGGTTGATTTAAACTCCACCTGAGGTTCCAAATTAAAGCTTGCCGGCGCCTCATCACTAAAGATCCATTCTGTCATCGCGGTGCTAGGAGAGACTTCGGTCATAAAAGACTGAATTGGCATGGGGTCTAAGGCCTTGACTAATAAGGAGATGACCTCATCGGCCTTGGCTGCGGTGCCTGCATCAATATAGAGCCAGTGATTTTCCAAATCCAAGCAGACACGGGTTTGCCTAAAAATGCTAAATGCCTTAGGAATGAGGGTGTCAGTGACCATCTCCTTAATCTCACGCATTTGCTTACGACCTGGCTTATAACCTTGTTGCTCCTCAACTTCGAGTGCTTTTTCACGGGTAAATTGGTTAATTACACTGGCCGGTAGTAGTTTTTTTTCTGCTTGTAAGCAAAGGAAATAATACTGGCCCAGCTCATACACTAAGCCACTTTCCGCCAGCGGAGTAGTCCAGCCGAGTTTGGTGTCTGGTCCCGGGCTACCTTCGACAAAGGCATGTGCCTGTAACTTTTCCTCCAAGTCTTGGGCAGAGATTGTCCAGTCAGGATTGAGACGAAATAGTTTGAGATTTTTGAACCACATATTTTTGCCAAAAAGCTAAGTGTAGCACTTAATACTAAGTCGTAAGAAAAACACAAGGGGTAGATAAAATTAGCAATACTGTGCAAATATACAGTATAATTAATGGCATAATGATTGCACCGTAGCAGAGCAAGTACCGCTACATCAGCACCATAATTTAATTTTAAGGAAAATTGCATGAGTAAAAAAGCAACTAGTGTGGCTAATGACGAGCGTTCAAAAGCCTTGGCAGCAGCCTTATCCCAGATTGAAAAGCAATTTGGTAAGGGATCCGTGATGCGCTACGGTGATAATGAGGTCCAGCACGATATTCAGGTTGTGTCTACCGGTTCCTTAGGCTTGGATATTGCTTTAGGTGTCGGCGGGCTGCCGCGTGGTCGTGTGATCGAGATCTATGGTCCGGAGTCTTCAGGTAAGACCACCTTAACCTTACAGGTGATTGCTGAGATGCAAAAGATCGGCGGTACGTGTGCTTTTATTGATGCTGAGCATGCCTTGGACGTGCAGTATGCGGCTCGCTTAGGGATTAATCTTGAGGATCTCTTGATTTCTCAGCCAGATACAGGTGAGCAGGCGCTTGAGATTACTGATGCCTTAGTACGTTCTGGTTCAGTGGATTTGATCGTGATTGACTCGGTTGCCGCTTTAACGCCACGTGCTGAGATTGAGGGTGATATGGGTGATAATCTACCCGGTCTGCAGGCACGTTTGATGAGTCAAGCGCTACGCAAATTAACTGCCTCCATCAAGCGCACCAATTGCATGGTGATCTTTATTAATCAGATTCGTATGAAGATCGGTGTGATGTTCGGTAGTCCTGAAACCACCACTGGGGGTAATGCACTGAAGTTCTATTCTTCGGTACGTCTGGATATCCGCCGCATTGGTTCAATTAAACGTGGTGACGAAACCATTGGTAATGAGACTCGTGTTAAGGTGGTCAAAAATAAAGTCGCCCCTCCGTTTAAGCAAACCGAGTTTGATATTATGTACGGTACCGGCATTTCACGTGAGGGTGAGATTATTGACCTAGGAGTGAAAGCAGGGATTGTGGATAAAGCCGGTGCCTGGTATAGCTATGAAGGCACCCGTATCGGCCAGGGTAAGGACAATGTGCGTGAGTATTTACGAGAAAATCCTGCCATGGCAATGGAGATTGAGAATAAGATCCGCGAGGACTTAGGCATTATCCAACGTGCCATGTCGACCGATCCGGTTGAGGGTGCAGACGCCGAATCGCCTGAGGAAATCTGAGTCAATTAGATGAGTTCGCACGATAGTCACGATCCCGGAGATTACAGCTCCCTTTCCGAGGAGCTGTTGCTTAAGTCTTCAGCCGCTAAGTCCAAGCAATCGCAGCTCAGTTTATTAGCACGAGCCATTGCGTTTTTATCACGTCGTGAGCATTCTGAAGCAGAGCTGCGGCAAAAGTTGCAGCGCTATACGGACGATTTGGATGAGATAGATGCGGTGCTGGCCCGTCTACAGCGGGAAAACTGGCAGTCTGACGAGCGCTTTGTAGAGAGTTTTGTGCAGAGCCGAGAGCAGCGTTGGGGTAATCAAAAAATTCTACAAACCCTATCGCAGCACAAGCTTGATAGCGACACATTAGCCGAACTTCGGGACGATCTCAAAGATACGGAGTATCAACGAGCTCGGGAGCTTTGGTTAAAGCGCTTTGGTGCGAAGTACGGATTAGATCCCTATGATCCAGAGAGCGAGGTAGATGAGGCACTGTTGCAGCAATTCAAGCAGCAGAGTCCTGAAGCGCAGGCCAAGGAAAGGGCCAAGCAGATGCGTTTTCTGGCCTCCCGAGGCTTTACTGCGGATGTGGTCTATCGGGTAGTTAATTCACTCGGTGCACCTGAGGATGATGAGTGATGTGTGGTTTATCAACAATTGCCGGCACGCTGTCCAATCCATGCTAACAAAGTAAAGGCACACACGATAACAGCCTAGGAGCTCAACAAAAAAGCTAAGGATGTATATACACCCTTAGCTTTTTTTCAGGCTATCAACTACTTTTCTGCCAAAATTCGCTCAGCCTCGGCTTTAACACGCTCGGGGGCGGTGCCACCAAGGTGGTTGCGAGCAGCAACCGAGCCCTCAAGGGTTAAGACCTCAAACACATCCTCTTCAATGCGATTGTCAAAAGCTTTAAGTTGCGCTAAATCCAGTTCGGCCAAATCACAACTAAGCTCTTCACATTTGCGTACTGCTAAGGCAACCGCCTCATGCGCATCACGGAAAGGCAGGCCTTTTTTGACTAGGTAATCCGCTAAGTCTGTGGCTGTTGAAAAGCCTTGCAGTGCGGCATCCCGCATATTATCCGCATTAACTGTTATACCGTCTACCATATCTACAAAAATGGTTAAGGTATCCCGTAAGGTGTCAGCGGTATCGAACAAACCCTCTTTATCCTCTTGGTTGTCTTTGTTATAAGCCAGTGGTTGAGACTTCATCAGCGTAAGTAGGGCGATTAAATGACCATTAACACGACCAGTTTTACCGCGCGCTAGTTCCGGTACATCAGGGTTTTTCTTTTGCGGCATAATGGAGCTGCCAGTACAAAAGCGATCAGCGAGTCTAATAAAGCCAAAACGTGGGCTCATCCAGAGAATTAACTCCTCAGAAAAGCGTGAGATATGTGTCATCACTAAGCTGGCAGCGGCACAGAACTCAATGGCAAAGTCCCTATCTGACACCGCATCTAAAGAATTACGACAGACCGCCTCAAAACCCAGACGCTCAGCGCTACGCTCACGATCAATAGGATAGGAGGTGCCGGCTAAAGCAGCAGCGCCCAGAGGAGAGCGATTAACACGGCGACGGCAGTCAGCTAAACGCTCTGCATCACGTTGGAACATCTCTGCATAGGCTAGCAAGTGATGACCGAAGGTCACTGGCTGCGCAACTTGCAAATGTGTAAAGCCTGGCATTATCGTCGCATGCTGCGCTAGGGCAACGCGCGCTAAGGCTTGACGTAACTGCTTGAGTAATTCAAGTAAGCGGTCAATCTCAGCGCGTAACCAGAGGCGCATATCCGTCGCTACTTGGTCATTACGTGAGCGACCGGTATGTAGGCGCTTGCCAGCATCGCCGATAAGCTCCACCAAACGCTTTTCAATATTCAAGTGCACATCTTCAAGATCAAGCGACCAATCAAAATCACCCGCCTCGATCTCTTGAAGAATCGTAGCCATGCCTTGTTCAATCTGGGCTAAATCATCCTTGCTGATAACGCCCACATGGGCCAACATCTCAGCATGCGCAAGCGAACCTTGAATATCAAAAGGGGCCAGGCGTTTATCAAAATCCACTGATGCAGTGTAACGCTTAACTAGCTCAGAAACCGGCTCGCTAAAACGAGCTGACCAAGCCTTGGCTTTATTGTCAAATTGATTGTGAGTGTTGTTATCCGGGGTAGTAGAATCAGTCATTTGATTGAAAATATCTGTAAAATAGAACAGCGCCTAGCAAAAAGCAGGTGGCGCAATGTAATGAATTATTTTGCTAATCTAATCTTTAATTATAAAGGCTTTGTACGCCGCCTGATGCAAAGCGTATTTTATTTGTGAAAATGTTATGACTGAGCGCCCTTTAACAATTGCCGTTGCCCAAGCCCGTTTCGCTGTTGCCGATTTTCAGGCAAATATTCAAAAAATTGTTGCCATTGCCAAAGCAGTGCAGTCGCAGTCGGTGGATTTATTGTTATTGCCGGCTTTAGCCCTTTGTGGCGTGGGTTTACAGGATCTGGTTAGCCGCCAAGCTTTTTTAGTTGAGCAACAACAGGCGCTCCAACGTTTAGCGCAAGAATTGGCTCAATGTCAGGGTTTATATGTGGTCGTGGGCCACTTAAGTCCACATGAAGGGCAGTTATTTAATAGCGCTTCCGTGTTGTTTAATGGTGAAGTTAAGCAGACACATCATCAATTATCGGCAAAAAGTAATCAGCGCTTGGGGGATACCTTTGATTTAGATGAGGGCATTGATTTAGCGTCACCAAGCTTGGATATTAAGGGGCATCATTTTGCCACTGCCATTGGTGATGAGATTTGGCGCACTGGATTTACTGAGCGCATGACTGAGCAGGGCGTTAAAAGTATCTTGCTGCTAGATGCTACACCGTATCATGTGGGTCGTATCCGTGAGTATCAAAAGCGTCTAAGCGATCAATTGGCTGAGCAGCCAGTCAATCTCTTTTATACCAACCAGGTGGGTGGGCATGATGAGCTAATTTATGAGGGGCATGCCTTTTTACTAAATCATGAGCAAGAATTGCAGCTTGAATTAGACCACTTTGTAGAGGCAATGGCCATCTTTCAACTGGATCAACGCGAGCGTTGGTCTTTTATCCAGGCCCATGCGCTTAGCCCTGAGTCACATGCCCAGGCGCTACCAGAGACGCTTCTATATCAAAGCACAGAAGCGACGGAGGCTGAAATTTGGCGCGCCTTAGTGTTATCGACCCGTGATTTTTTAAGGGATAGTGGCATGTCTAAGGCGACTTTAGGTTTATCCGGTGGGATGGATTCTGCCTTAGTGCTAGCGGTACTTTATGATGCCATTGGTGCAGACAATATCACTGCCGTGATGCTCTCATCCAAATATACTTCGCAATTATCCTTGGACTTAGCAGAGGATATGGCTGATCGCTTAGCTGTGCGCTATCACCAAATCAGTATTGAACCCATGTTTGATGCCTATATGGCGGGCTTAGCGCCTGTATTCGGGGACCTACCGGCAGATACCACGGAGGAAAATCTACAAGCCAGAATTCGCGGCGTGATTTTAATGGCCTTATCCAATAAACTCGGGGGCATGGTGATTTGTAGTGGTAATAAATCCGAAGCAGCCACGGGTTACAGCACCCTCTACGGCGATACCGTGGGAGGTTTTGCGATTCTTAAAGATGTGCCTAAGACTTTAGTTTATCGCTTGGCGCATTGGCGTAATCTGCAGCAAGAGATTATTCCGCCAGGCATAATCAGTCGTGCGCCCTCGGCGGAGTTGGCCGAAGGGCAGGTAGATCAAGATAGTTTGCCGCCTTACGAGGTGCTAGATGAGATTTTGTATCGCTTGATTGAGCTAAAGCAAAGTAGTGAAGCGATCGTGCAAGCAGGTTTTGATGAGACCACCGTGCAGAGAATTAGCCGTTTATTAAAGTTTAATGAGTATAAAAGACGTCAAACAGCGCCAGGTCCCCGCATCAGCGAGGGCGCTTTTGGTCTGGATTGGCGCTATCCACTTGCTCATGGCTTTAAATACTAAAAACAACAGTTAAGAGCAGCTGAGTAGCTGTAAAGTTTGATTAAATGAAGGATAATAGCGAAAGTCTTATTGAAAAGAACAATTTATTTTAAGGTATAACTAATGAAACAAATTACCGCAATCATTAAGCCTTTTAAATTAGATGAGGTGCGTGAGGAGTTATCTGAAATTGGTGTTAACGGTTTAACCGTCACCGAGGTCAGAGGTTTTGGTAGACAGCGAGGTCATACCGAGCTGTATCGCGGTGCCGAGTATGTGGTGGATTTTTTGCCCAAGGTAAGAATTGATGTGGTGGTGACCAAGGATCAGGTTGATGCGTGTATTGAGGCTATTATCAAGGCAGCACGTACCGGCAAAATCGGCGACGGTAAGATTTTTGTGACCAACGTTGAAAAAGTAATTCGTATCCGCACTGGCGAGCAAGACGCCTTGGCTATTTGATGAGCACTAGAAGTTGATCTGCTGCGTTTTTGCGTGCTTTGCTAGCGCTTGCCAAAAACCAGGCAAAAAGACTTCATTAACCATCAGCCCCATATCATTTTGGAAAAATGTCGAACGTCTAGCAAGAAATGCACCTTGAGGAAGCTTGAGGTAGTGCCTAAGGGATTGGCTGAGCGAGAGGGGGGGAGTGAGTTTAGTTGTTTCAAAACGACTGCGGCTAATCGCTGGATCATTGTATAAAATATCTGCCAATGGTCGCGTATTAAGTGCTCGGATGCCTTTCCAGATAGTCTTTGAAGCTTCTAAGCTGGTAAGACTGCGAGCATAGACAGCCTGCTGGGCATTGATGCTCATGACGATTTCGCGTACCCAAACGATGTCATTTAGTTTTAAGTTTAGCTCAGACGCTTCATCCTCTTTAACATAGGCAATATACTCATTTAGGACCTCGATAGAAAAGTCACCTACTTGGCGTAAGCCGCTAGTGAGTGCGCCCGGACGTGTTAACCAGTATTTTTCTACCTCACTGAATGAGGGTTCGACTTCGCTACGCCAAGAATTTTGTGCTAGGTGTGTATCAGTCATCATTATAATTTATTAATACTTATGAAAAAAACAGTAGAAAAAATTCGTGTATCCAAACTTTTAGCTGATCGAGGTATCTGTTCACGACGTGAAGCTGATCATTATATTGAAAAAGGTTGGGTTAAGGTAGATGGTCAAGTGGTAGGTCTTGGCGCCAAGGCCACCGCTAAGCAAGTGATTAGTTTAAATAAACTTGCTCAGCAAAAGCAAGATATGCGCGTCACCATCATTTTAAATAAGCCGGTAGGCTATGTGTCACACCAGGCTGATGGCAATTATAAACTTGCCACCTCCTTAATTACACCCCAGCGCCAATTTGATCGGAATAAACATCAATTTGAGCCACAACACCTAAGAGGCTTAGCGCCAGCAGGGCGTTTAGATATCGATTCCCAAGGCTTATTGGTGTTGACCCAAGACGGACGCATCGCGCGTCAGCTAATCGCTGAGGATTCGGAAGTTGAAAAGGAGTATTTAGTACGGGTTGAGGGTAATCTCACGGATAATGGTCTACGCCTATTAAATTACGGACTATCACTGGACGGTGAGCAATTAAAGCCAGCAGAAGTCACTTGGCAAAATGATGATCAGTTAAAGTTTATTCTACAAGAGGGTAAAAAGCGTCAAATTCGTCGCATGTGTCAGGCGGTGGGTTTGACGGTCGTGGGTTTGAAACGGGTACGTATGGGAAATGTCACCTTGGCAGATCTACCACAGGGTCAATGGCGCTATTTAAAAGCACATGAACGGTTTTTATAAACGCTTTGTGCGTGAATTATCAAGCTGATGGTGGTTCATCAAAGTGGCTATCGACTGTAAAAAGTTGATTTTTAATTAATTTTCTTGTCATTACGGTAAAATAGAAACTTTAATAGCTACAACTAATTGATATCTTTTGAGAGTATAGGAATAATGCAGATTAATAAAAAGTTGCTTTTGGGCGTGGTTGTTAGCTCAACGCTATTAGCCGGCTGTCAGACGTTTAATGACTTTATGGACGGTACCTTCGGCTCCTCTAGTAAGACACAGCGCACTACGGGCACAGGCACACCAATTGAGAATGTTCCTAAGACCCCACCACCACCTTATCAGGGTAGCACGGAGCGTACCACCACCTCCTCTTTGGTAATTTATGCTTCATCGGCAACACCGATTGATGGTTATGTGATGGTTGAGCGCAATAATCAGCGTATTTATGTTGATCCTCGTCAGACCTTATTGCGCAGTGATTTGAAAAATGTCTTAGCTGAGCAGGATGATCAGGGTCGTCCTTATGTGAGATTATTCTTTAACCCCAACGGCAGCCAGAAGTTACAGCGTATTACCTCTCAGAATATCGGTCGCTCGTTGACGGTTACCTATAAAGACAATCTGATTTCTAATCTCAATATTAATCGTGCTGTTAGCGATGGTATTTTAAATGTACCGATGGCATCAGCCAATGATGCAATTGCGCTAGAGGGTCGTATTTTAGACGGTGATTGATTCGACCTCTGTACCTAAAGGAGTGATGCAGCTCACATCATGTATTTGATGTGAGCTGTATTTTTTAGCGTTAAGAAAATGCTTATTGCTGTAAGCGTTTGAGAATTTTCTGACCCGCTCGACCAGTCACCGGCAAGCCGAGGCGACTTTCTTCTGCTTTAATTGCCTCGCGGGAGCGGGCGCCGATAAGACCATCCGCTTCACCGATGGCATGGCCACGGGCTAATAGCAGCTTTTGTAGTTGTACGCGTTCGGCTCGTGATAGACCTAAATCATCCGTAGGCCAAGGGGTAAAAAAGCCTGGACCGTCAACTAAACGATCAGCTAAATGTGCAATGGCTAAGGCGTAGCTTTCTGCGGCATTGTAGCTATAAATGACATCAAAGTTTTTAAATACTAAAAACGCTGGACCTTGTGGGCCTGCCGGCGTAAGTAATCCCGCCTGTTGGCTAGCAGGTGCTAGCTCGCTTAACGATTGACCTAATACGCCCTTGAGCCCACGTTGTTGCCAAGTCTGAATGCTGCGCTTCGTTTTTCTACCTTCACCCTTGGTATTGAAGCCTGCCGGCAGCTTTACCTCAAAGCCCCATACTTGCCCTGTTTGCCAGCCATTACGCTTGAGGTAGTTAGCGGTAGAAGCTAAGGCATCTGCCGTATTGCTAATAAGATCACGACGACCATCGCCGTCGAAGTCAACCGCTAAGCGCTCAAAGGTAGTTGGCATAAATTGAGTATGGCCAAAGGCACCAGCCCATGAACCCCTAAACTCATCGGCCTTAATATCACCGGACTGGACGATTCTAAGTGCTGAGTAAAACTCCTTACGGAAAAAAGCCTGACGTCGACCGTAGCAGCTTAAGGTGCCGAGGGCTTGGATGATTTGGTAACTGCCGAAGTTTTGCCCGTAATTACTTTCAACACCCCAAACCGCAACGACTGTGGCGGGATCTACACCGTACACTTGCTGTACACGCTGCAATAAATCATGATGCTGTCGCAATAGCGCCTTACCTTCAGCGACACGCTGCTCATCAACGAGCGCCGCCAGATAGTCCCAGATAGGCTGACGAAACTCAGGCTGATAGTTGAGCTTTTCTAAAATACTTAGCTCTGGCTGTAATTGATGGGTTAAAGCATGGTAGGTGGCTGGACTCACCCCGGCGCTAGTAGCCTCTGCTTGCAGGGATTGTAGACAGCTCGGAAAGCTTGCTGCAGATTGGGCTAAGGCACTGTGGCTAAAGGCACTTAATAGCAGAGTCGTGGTGTATAGCTTGAGCTTGGATTTAAAAAAGGGGGTTAGGGCCATTGCTTTGTTTACCATCACGTAAAATTAAAGGAATTATTCTTCATTTTAGCAGTCTTAGCGAAAGATCGCTAAAATGATAGATTGTCTAGTCAGGCTTTAAGGATTTTGTATTTCATGACGATTAAATCACGCATTAGATTGTTGGCACTGCTGCTTTCTTCCTGCTTTGTAGTCAGTGCTTGTGAGAGTTCGGTGATGCATCAATCACAGGCTCAAACAGTTGCTCAAGTGGGTTCAGTTGGCAGTCATTATATGGCTGCGCTCAGAGAGTCTAAACAAGCGCCCACAACGTATCAAGACAGTGAGATCTTACCCAAGCTTTCCACGCGCGAGGATTTTTATCGGGCCTCTGTGATTACTAGCCGTATTTTGTCTGGCTTTGAATACAATAAGCAGCCACTAGATGAGGAGATGGCGGGGCGTATTTTCGATGCTTATTTTGATGCCTTGGATCCTCAGCGTATGTTTTTGCTGCAATCAGATATTGAACGTTTCCGTCCACAGCGTTTAAATACCGCAGCCATGATTGCCGATGGTGAGTTAAGCATGGCTTTTGATATTTATACGCTCTATCGTGAGCGTGTGCAGGAGCATTATCAGTATATATTTGCCTTACTAGATAGTGGTCATCAGTTCGATTTCACTAAGGATGAGTCTTTTTCTTTAGATCGTAAGAAACTGCCTTGGCCCAAAAGCAAGGATGAGCTGCATAATTTATGGCGTCAACGTGTAAAAAATGACTTTTTACGCTTAAAGCTGGTCGATAAAACGGATGCCGAGATTATCGACCGTTTGCGTAAGCGTTATACCAATAATCAGAAGCTAACCCTTCAGGCTAATAGCGAAGATGTGGCTGAGATGTTCTTAAATGCTTATGCTGACAGCACTGACCCCCATACCAGTTATTTTAGTCCTACGTCGGCTAAAAACTTTAATGTACAACTTAGTCTTTCAGTTGAGGGCATTGGAGCGGTGCTACAAAAGCGTGATGAGTATGCACAAATTCGCGAAGTCGTTGCTGGTGGGCCGGCAGCAAAATCGGGACAGATTCAACCAGGCGATCGTATTGTTGCGGTTGGTCAAGGTGAAGAGGGGCCGATGGAGGATGTGATTGATTGGCGTCTTGATGATATTGTCGCTAAGGTGCGCGGTGAGCGTGGTACCGTGGTGCGGGTGGAGATTTTGCCCGGAGATGAGGGGGTAGAGGCGCAGAGTCGTATTGTGCGCATTGTGCGTGATCGGGTGATGATGGAGGATCAAGCGGCACGCGTTAAAACACTCGAGGTTGAGGTTGAAGGTAAACAGCGTAAGGTTGGTGTGATTACGATTCCTAGCTTTTACGAGGATTTTGAGGGGCGCTCCAATCGTCAAGATGACTATAAGAGCGTGACGCGTGATGTGAAAAAAATCCTAGAGGACTTGAATCAGCAAGATGTCTCAGCCGTGGTGCTGGATTTGCGTAATAATGGCGGCGGTTCCTTATCAGAAGCAGCGAATTTGAGCGGTTTATTCGTTGGGCCGATGAATCATATTGTGCAGGTCAAGGATAATAACGATCGTGTTTCTCATGTACGTAGTAACAGTCAAGCCATGGTTTGGGATAAACCAGTGGTGGTGATGGTGAATCGTGTTTCTGCCTCTGCTTCGGAGATCTTTGCTGCCGTGATACAGGATTATGGACGTGGTATTGTGGTCGGTGATGATACTTGGGGTAAAGGCACGGTGCAGACCCTGACGAATTTGTCTGATTTTATCAAGCAACAAATGATCACTAATCCTGAAATCGGTGCTTTAAAATGGACGATTCAAATGTTCTTCCGAGTAAATGGCGCTTCCACGCAAGCCAAAGGGGTTGAGCCAGATATTCATTTCCCTTCACAGTTTAATCATGAGGAGTTTGGCGAGTCGAGTTACCCTAATGCCTTGCCATGGACCCAGATTAATCCAGTTAAACATCGTCAATTTAAGGATATGCAGCCGATTATTAAAGAGCTGCGAAAGTTACATGAGCAACGGGCTAAGGAATCCGGTTCATGGCAGCTGTATGTGGATGAAACAGACTACAGCGTGAAGTTATCTGAGCGCAAGGAGGTCTCCTTAAATTACGAGAAGCGTCTACAAGAGCGTAAGGATATGGAGCAACAGCGCCAGCAGTTTAATGAGCGTCGCAAGGGCTTAGGTGAGTCGGATGTCGGTGTTTTCCGCTTGGATGATGGACTATCCTTTGGTGAGGGTAATCTTAAGGAAGAGCTGGAAATCGAAAAGCGCCGCAAGGAAAGTATCGATACGCCGACGCGCGAAGCGGCAAATATTGCCGCTGATTTGGTCGATTTATATTGAGGTGATTAAAAAAGCGCTTATGAGTTTAAATTCATAAGCGCTTTATATTTAAATTAGAAAGTGTACTTTCGATAGATCCACTGCTTTAAAAAGCTCTTGCCCTAAGTCCGTCGCTGAAGGATTGTCATTGGCTTGCAGTAAATGATAGGCATTTTCTGAGGCCTCAATCAGATCGTCAATCACGCCTTCTGTTAGTTCGGCAGCGTATGCCCATTGCTCAGTGGGGTAGTGCATTAGGCTTTTAGCTTTTTCATTTGGGCTTGCGCTGCTCACCGCTTTTTTGAAAAAGAACTTGTTTTTGACTGCTGCCGACTGATTTAATAAATGGATAAGGCTCTTATCGAGCGCAACGCCATCTTCAATCACTACCACATAATCTACTTCATTAAATAAACCAGCACCCTGTGCATTTTGTAGAAACCAATTAAGAGCGACTATTTTTAATAGCGCTTGATAGGCTTGCGCATCTACTCCGCTCGCTTTTAAATCCTGCAATACTTGATTGGCTTTAAATTCAGCCAACAGATCGGTATGTTCAAGCAAGGCTTGCTTTTGCTGTGGATTGAGCGCCTCTTCAGCGTATTCAATCACTGCGATTGGACATGCCTCATAATCGCGGTTGAGGCTAAATACGCATTGTTGAAGCTGTGTTAGTGCCGCTGAAGCGGTAGCTGGTACTTGATTAATAGCAGATAAAATAAGAAATGCAGCTTTCATAACGATGGAGCAGAAATAAGCAAAAAGCCCGGTCATTAGGGATGCCGAGCAGCAATAGATAACCCTTAATCATAACCTAAATTTAGTCCATCACGGCGCATCTTGCTATCTTAAATCAATTTTGCTATAGTAGTAATTAAGCTGTATATCTGATTGACTGACAGTTTTCTGGACGCGGGTTCGATTCCCGCCGCCTCCACCATAAGTGCATTGCGCACGGCGGTGTACTTATGATGGGGGCGTCATTGGTTTCGACAGGGAAAAATAGGGAGATTGGCAGCCGGTAGGCGAAGACCGTAAATCTAGCAAACCTTATAAATGCAAATGACGAAAGTTACGCATTAGCCGCCTAATATGGTGTCGCTAGGAGTTTGATCCACTTGGCAACAGAACGGATTAAAGGGGCTTCGGCCCCTTTTCTTATATTAGGGGGCTTCGGCCCCTTTTTTATTTGCTCAGCTTGTGCTTGTGTAAATTACTTTAAGCGATATAGATACAGCTCAATACGCCGGTTTATCAGACGGTTCTCGCGGCTATCATTACTTACCAAGGGGTCAACCGAACCGCGTCCCTCTAACTCAATTCTAGAGCTTCTAAGGCCTTTTTTGATCATGTAGTTAGCGACACTGCTGGATCGATTGAGCGATAGGATCTGGTTTTGTAGATCGTCACCACTGCTGTCGGTATGACCGACAATGCGCACACGTAATTCTTGACGGGCGTTCATAACCTCAACGATTCTGTTCAAAAATGCGTGAGATTTACGATTAATTCTGACGGTATTACCCACAAAAACATCAGCCGCAGGTATAAGTACACGCAAACTACCATCGTGCACTTGATTGACTTCAATCGCTAAATTCGTCGTATTAGCAGTATTAATCGTCTTGGTGAGTTCCTGCCAATTGCCGGCGACCCATGTCACAGGGCTACCAGTAGCAGGTCGACCATCTGGTTCAACTCTAAAACTACCTTTGCCGCCTTGGCTGCTGCTGTCCATCGTGGCGGTGCAGGCACTCAAAAGGAGCGTGCTAATAATCACGCCCGCTTTGGAGAGTTTAACTAGGGGAGAGTAAGGGCTTGTACTATGCATTAATCATACCTTTTGTATCAGCATCACCAAAAAGGATAGTGGCAATGTCTGCCGGGTGATGCGCAATTGCGTCGGCTTGAGTAGCTATTGCACCCTGTTTGTCTAAGCTGTAACCGTAACTGAGTGCAATCGTTTTCATGCCAGCTTCTTTACCGGCAATAATATCACGTTCATCATCACCGATATACACACATTGATTAGGTGTTTTACCTATTTTTTCAGTGGCATAAATTAAACCCCCGGGATGAGGCTTAATATAAGGGGTGGTGTCGCCGCAAACATTTACACTGCTGCGAGCGCTTAGTTTTAAATAGTCCAATAGTGGTAGTGTGAGAGCCTCACTTTTATTGGTCACAATGCCCCAAAGTAAATGACGTGACTCAATTGTATCTAATAGCTCGCTGATTTGTGGAAAAAGGTGGCTATTATCAAGCATGCAATCACGATAATCCTCTAAAAACCTATCCCTGAAATAGGGATAAACCAAGTCCTCCTGATTTAGCTCCAGCGCAACCTTTAATAAGCCACGCGTACCTTGTGAGGCGACGACGCGTAAGCGCTCATAAGGCAAGTCTGGTAGTTGGCATTTTTGACGCTGTAAGTTTGCTGCTAAGGCTAAGCCAGGCGCACTATCAACAAGCGTGCCGTCTAAATCAAATAAAACCGTATCAATCATTTTTGAGCGGCCATAAAGTAATTAACCGTGGCATCTTGCGTTAAGGTGTAGTGTTTAGAAAAAATATTGTATTTAAGACCGCAGATCGATCTTAGAGATAAACCAGATTGCTCAATGGTTTGACGCAGCTCACTAGGCTTTAACAGTTGCTTATAACTATGAGTACCCTTAGGGACGAGTCCCAAAATATATTCGGCCGCGACAATTAATTGTAAAAAGGACTTGGCATTGCGATTAATGGTAGAGAAAAACACCCAACCACCGGGCTTGACCATTTGAGCACAAGCGCGAATAATCGAATGCGGATCGGGTACATGCTCTAGCATCTCCATACACGTAACCACATCAAAATGCTCGGGATACTGTGCCGCCATTTCCTCAGCAGGGATTTTTTTATAGTCGATGCTGAGTTGACTTTCTAGGCTATGCAGTCTGGCGACGGTTAGGGACTTTTGTGCCATATCGATACCGGTCACATTGGCACCGGCTTTAGCAAGGCTTTCCGCTAAAATGCCACCGCCGCAACCCACATCAATAACATCTAAGCCATCTAAACTGCCGACATGATCGATGATCCATTGACTACGTAGGGGATTAATTTGATGGAGGGGACCGAATTCACCCTCGGTATCCCACCACTTGGAGGCAACAGCGCTGAACTTTTCAATCTCAGAGGGGTCAACATTAATATGCTTTGGGTGATCACTCATGGTGTACGTTGTGCTCTCTACTAGGGGAATTAAATCAATTTATCATAAAAAAAGGCCCCGCTACTAAACGGAGCCTATTGCAATATCAGTGGTACTTCTGCTTAATCAAAGCAGAAGTAAACGCTATGCAGTAATTACTGAGCGCGTGTACCAACGATTTCAATCTCAACACGGCGGTTGCGTGCGCGACCTTCGCGAGTAGAGTTGTCAGCGATAGGCTGAGTCTCACCACGACCGGAAGCGATGATTGAATCAGCAGGGATGCCGCGAGAAACTAAGTAGTTTTTAACAGCAGCTGCACGACGCTCAGATAAACCCTGGTTGTACTGTTCAGAACCAACGCTGTCGGTGTGACCAACCGCAATGATTGACTCTAAAGAAAGTTGCTGTGCTTGTTGAGCAACTTGGTCAAGAATATTACGACCCTCAGGTTTGATAGTAGCTTTGTCGAAATCAAAGAAAGTATCTGCGTTAAACGCTACTTTGTTAGCAACCATCTCAGGTGCAGCTTCTGGAGCGCCACAACCTTGAGCTGCAGTTGCTGGAGTCCAGTAGTTGTTACGCCAGCAGTGCTCGTCTGAACCGTTCATCCAAACGATACCGTAGTTGTTTACCCAGTTATCAATTGTTTGAGCAGATGCTACGCCAGTAGTTGCAGAGGCTGCAACGGCGAATGCTAATGCGAATTTAGAGGCTTTGTTCATGTTTCTCCTCGATGAGCTAAATAAAGCTAAAAAGTTACTCGCAGCGAAACCGCCGCAGAATGGAAATCAGGTTTAGTATAGCAATCAATGAAACATCATTCAAAGTGTTTTGAATAGATTTTCTAAGATGCCCGTTTAAGATGTTAAATGATTTCCTATTTTTTTGCTTAAGTTAATCATGTAAGTATCTGTATTTTATAGATAAATACAGCTTTTTGGTTGTAATTGTTGTTTATAAGCAACTGCGATATGGATAGAAGCTGATTTTTCTCGACTCAATTGCGCACTAGAATGTTGTAAAAAAACAAATGTATAAGCAAGTGCATCTTAAAAAAGATACTTGATGTTTTTGTATAAATTTGCTCCTGGGTTCACGCCTAAGTTTTAGCTGGTCGATAAATGTTAGAATAAAGGGTTAAATTTGTAAAATAAAGCGTTATAGCTGTTAGCGAGTAAATATGGATTCTTTTGCTAAGGAAACGATTCAAATCTCTTTAGAGCACGAAATGCGTCGTAGCTATTTAGACTACGCCATGAGTGTTATCGTTGGTCGTGCGCTACCTGATGCGCGTGATGGCTTAAAGCCGGTTCACCGTCGTGTACTGTATGCGATGGATGTACTAAACAATGACTGGAACCGTCCGCATAAAAAATCTGCCCGTATTGTCGGTGACGTCATCGGTAAATATCACCCTCATGGTGATAGTGCCGTATACGATACGATTGTGCGTATGGCGCAGGATTTCTCGCTACGCTATACCTTGGTTGATGGTCAGGGTAACTTCGGCTCGATTGATGGTGATGGTGCGGCCGCCATGCGTTATACCGAGGTCCGCTTATCTAAGATTGCCCACGAGTTATTGGCTGATATTGAGCAGGAAACCGTCGATTTCGGACCTAACTATGATGGCTCTGAGTTAGAGCCACTGGTGTTGCCTACACGCCTACCTAATTTACTAGTCAATGGCAGCTCGGGTATTGCCGTGGGTATGGCCACCAATATCCCGCCACATAATTTATCCGAGGTGGTTGATGGTTGTTTGTATGCCTTACGTAATCCAGAGTGTAGCGTTGATGAGTTGATCGAAATTATTCCGGCGCCTGATTTTCCAACAGGCGGTATTATCTATGGCACTCAAGGCGTGATTGAGGGCTATCGCACAGGGCGGGGTCGTGTGGTGATGCGTGCTAAAACGCATTTTGAAGAGATTGATCGCGGTAATCGCCAGGCCATTGTGGTGGACGAAATTCCTTATCAGGTCAATAAGAAAACACTACAAGAAAAAATTGCCGAGCTCGTCAACGATAAGCGTATTGAGGGTATTTCTGATATACGTGACGAGTCGGACAAAGAGGGTATGCGTTTAGTGATTGAGCTAAAGCGCGGTGAGATGCCTGAAGTGGTATTAAATAACCTCTATAAAATGACTCAGCTCCAGGATACCTTTGGCATGAACTTGGTGGCCTTGGTTGAGGGTCAGCCTCGCTTGTTGAATCTTAAGCAATTGGTCGAGTGCTTCTTACGACATCGTCGTGAGGTGGTCACTCGGCGTACCGTGTTTCAACTGCGTAAGGCACGTGAACGTGGTCATGTGTTAGAGGGTTTGGCAGTCGCCTTAGCCAATATTGACGAGTTTATTCGTATTATTCGTGCGGCGCCGACGCCGCCAGTGGCACGTGAAGAGTTAATGTCACGTGAGTGGGATGCTTCACTGGTGCGCACCATGTTGGATGCGGCCGATGAGGGTAGTGTGATGGGGGGTGCGGCAGCCTATCGCCCAGAGGACTTAGAGCCGGAGTTTGGTTTGCAGGCAAATGGGCTATATCGTCTAAGTGAGGTGCAGGCCCAAGAAATTCTTAATATGCGTCTGCAACGCTTAACCGGTCTTGAGCAAGAAAAGATTGTCTCCGAGTATGAGGAGGTGATGCGTTTAATTGCCGATCTGATTGATATTCTTGCTAAGCCAGCGCGTATTTCAAATATCATTGCTGAGGAGTTGACCGCGATTAAGACGGAGTTCAGCACCAATACTAAGGATGAGCGCCGTTCCACTATCGAGCTTAATGCCAATGAGATCGATATGGAGGATTTAATTACGCCGACGGATATGGTGGTGACCTTATCGCAAGAGGGCTACATTAAGAGTCAGCCATTGTCTGAGTATCGTTCTCAGCGTCGTGGCGGTCGTGGTAAGCAAGCGACATCGATGAAGGAAGACGATGTTATCGACAGCTTGTTTATTGCTAATACACACGATTACTTACTCTGTTTCTCTAATCATGGTCGCATGTATTGGCTCAAGGTCTACGCAGTGCCACAGGGTGGTCGTAATTCGCGCGGTCGTCCTATTGTTAATTTGTTCCCACTGGCCGAGGGCGAGCGCATTAACGTGGTCTTGCCGGTCAAGGAGTTTACTGAGGACCAGTATGTGTTTATGGCAACCTCCAAGGGTACGGTGAAAAAAACACCATTGACTGATTTTTCTAATCCGCGTCGCGGCGGTATCATCGCCGTTAATCTAGATGAGGGTGACTTCTTAATTGGTGCTGAATTAACTGACGGTAAGCACGATGTAATGCTGTTTTCCGACGATGGTAAGGCAGTGCGCTTTGATGAAAGCGATGTCCGTCCGATGGGTCGTAATGCGCGCGGTGTGCGCGGTATGAATCTGGACGATGAGCAATTGGTGATTGCCTTATTAGTGGCTGATGATGAGGGTCGCAGTGTGTTAACTGCGACTGAAAACGGCTTCGGTAAGCGTACCTCAATTACCGAGTATCCGCGTCATCGTCGTGGTAATAAGGGCGTGATTGCCATTCAAACCTCTGAGCGTAATGGTAAGGTCGTAGGTGCAGTCTTAGTTGAAGAGGCGGATGAGATTATGTTGATTACCTCCGCTGGCGTTTTGGTTCGTACCACGGTAGAGCAAATCCGCGAAATGGGTCGAGCTACCCAAGGGGTGACCTTAATTAATTGTGATGAGGGTGACTTCTTAACCGGTGTTAAGCGTGTGGTAGAAAGTGATTTGGATGAGTCCGAGAGTGCTGATGAGGCATCTGTGGAGTCAACTGGTGAGCGTGTTGATCAAAGCCCCGAGCCTGATGACTCAGCGGCTGAGGAGTAGTGGATATGAAGCAGTTTTGGAACTTTTCGGCGGGTCCCTCTGTGTTGCCTAAGGAGGTTTTACAGCAGGCAGCTGAGGAAATGTTGGATTGGCACGGTAGTGGTCAATCGGTGATGGAAATGAGTCACCGTGGTGCTGAGTTCACACAGATTTGTGATGAGGCGGAAGCGGATTTACGCAAGCTGCTAGGCGTCGGTGACGAGTGGGCGGTGTTTTTTAGTCAGGGTGGCGCAAGCGCACAAAACGCGATTTTGCCAATGAATCTGATTGCCTTAAAAGAGGGTAGGACGGCTGATTATGTGTTGACTGGCTCTTGGTCTAATAAAGCCTATAAAGAGGCCAAGGGCTATGGTGAGATGCGCATCGCAGCTAGCAGTGCCGAGGCACGTGAGATTGACGGCGTGCAGTATCAAGCTTGGCAGTGGGCGCCTGATTTTAGTGAATGGCAAATAAACCCCAACGCCTCCTATCTGCATTATTGTAGTAATGAAACGATCGGTGGCGTTGAGTATGCCCAGCTCCCTGATAAGGCAGCTATCGGTGCTGAGGCTGTGCCACTGATTTTGGATACCTCATCCCATTTTCTGGCGCGTGCTTGGAATCTTGAGGGCGTCGATATGCTGTATGCGGGTGCGCAGAAAAATGCTGGTCCAGCCGGTAGCACCATCATTGTGATACGACGTGAGTTGATCGGTCAATGTGAAGCGATTTGTCCTGATGTCTTTAATTATAAAAATTTAGATGAGGCGCGCTCACGCTTTAATACGCCACCGACCTATAGTATTTATATGTCAGGCTTGGTCTTTAAATGGTTATTAGCTCAGGGTGGTTTAGCGGCCATAGAACAACAAAATAAGGCGAAAGCCAAGCGTTTATATGACTATATTGACAGTACCGACTTTTATCACAATTTTGTGCAGCCGTCGCATCGTTCGATTATGAACGTTCCTTTTGTTACTGCCAATGAAGCCTTGGATGCTCAGTTTTTAAAAGGTGCCAAGGAGCGCGGCTTATTAAATCTTAAGGGCCATAAGTCGGTGGGTGGGATGCGTGCTTCGATTTATAATGCCATGCCGATTGAGGGGGTAGAGGCCCTTATCGACTATATGCAAGACTTTGAGCGTCAGCACGGATAGGAAGCCATGAGCAGCAAATTGAATCAGTTACTTAAGCCTTTGCGTGACAGAATTGATGCCATTGATCATCAAATTTTGGATTTGCTAAATCAACGCGCTCAAACCGCGATTGAGGTAGGTAAGGTAAAGCACGCTTACAATGCCGATGATGCGATTCTAAAGCCTGAGCGTGAGGCACAGGTGATCGGTGCCTTGCAAGGGGATAATCTCTACGGCACCTTTCCTAATACGTCGGTGGAGGCAGTGTGGACCGAGATTATTTCGGCTTGTCGCGGGCTAGAACGTGGTCTGACTATTGCCTATTTGGGTCCTAAGGGTTCATTTTCCGAGCAGGCCGCCTATGAGTTTTACGGTCATGCCGTGCAGATGTTGGAATGTCCTTCTTTTGATGAGGTATTTCGAGCGGTAGAGGCGGGGCAGGCCGACGTCGGTATGGTACCGGTAGAAAACTCCACCGAGGGAGCGGTGAATCGTACGCAGGATTTATTGCTTAGCACCACGCTTAAGGTGCACGGTGAGCGTACCATACCCATTCGCCATTGTTTGATGACTAAAACGGGTGAAATGAAGGGCGTGGAGCGCATTATGGCGCATCCGCAGACGCTTGCTCAATGTCACCAATGGCTGTCAGTGAATTACCCTAATTTGCCTAAGGAGCCAGCTGCCAGTAATTCTGAGGCGGCGCGCATTGCCGCCGAGGATCCGACCGTGGCTGCCATTGCGGGTAAGCATGCCGCACTTGCTTGGGATTTAAGCATGGTGTCTGAAAATATCCAGGATGATGCCAATAACAAAACCCGATTTTTAGCGATAGGTCATATCGTTAATCAAGCCAGTGGCAATGATCAAACGAGCCTGATTGTGGCCGTACCTAACCGAGTTGGAGCTTTGCACGACTTAATTGCGCCTTTTTTAAATCATGGCGTCTCGATGTGTAGGTTTGAGTCGCGTCCTGCCCGTACTGGTCAATGGGAGTATTATTTTTACATCGATATTTTGGGTCATCGTGATGATGATAATATCCGTGCTGCCCTAAGTGATCTGGAGGCGCAGTCTTCATTCCTGAAGATTCTTGGCTCCTATCCACGACAAAGTGATCCGACCACATTAATATAATCTTAAGCGATAGCGATGAGCGATTTAAACTTAAATAAGACCCCGATTTCAGCAACATCTGACTTTTCAGTGCCGGCTAATATCCGTGCTATTAGTCCATATCGTGCCGGTAAGCCAAGCTCTGAGTTGGCGCGTGAGTTTGGCTTAGAGCCAGCTTCTATTGTTAAGCTAGCCTCGAATGAAAATCCTTTAGGTTTTTCGCCACGGGTTAAGCAAGCTTTAATTGATTATTTAAGCACCAGTTCATTGGCTGAATTAGGTCGTTATCCTGACCCCAATGCCTTTGATTTAAAAGCTGTACTGGCACAGCATTACGGTGTTGAGATGGCAAATCTCACCATCGGTAATGGTTCTAATGATTTGTTGGAAATCATCTCTTTAGCTTTTTTGGATGAGCATAGTTCAGCTGTCTATTCGGAACATGCCTTTGTGGTGTATAAGCTCAGCACCCAAGCTCGTGGCGCCCGACATTTGGCGGTGTCGACAAAGGGTTTGGGTTTGGATTTAGAGCGTATGTATGAGGCGATTGAGGAGGATACTCGCTTGGTGTATATTGCCAATCCGAATAATCCGACCGGCACCTTTCATCCTAGGGATGACATTATCGCTTTCTTAGATCGTGTCTATGCGAGTCGTGGTAATAAGACCTTGGTGGTTCTAGACGAAGCATATAATGAATACCTTGATCCTGAGCTGCGTTTTAATAGTGCCGAGTTGATAAAGCACTATCCGAATCTAGTCGTTTTGCGCACTTTTTCCAAAGCCTATGGTTTAGCTGGCTTGCGGGTTGGTTTTGCGATTGCGCAGAGCGAAGTCACGGATTATCTGAATCGTGTGCGACAGCCATTTAATGTTAATACCTTAGCTCAAATTGCGGCAATGGTGGCCTTAGAAGACGAGGAGTTTTTAGCGCAAAGTTATCAAATGAATAAAGCGGGCAAGGCCTATTTATCGGCTGAGTTTGAGCGTATGGGGATAGCCTATGTGCCGAGCTTTACAAACTTTATTTTATTTGAAATGAATGAAGCGCCTAAGGTTGCCGAGGCTTTATTAGCCAAGGGTGTGATCGTGCGCCCTGTCGTAGGTGACGGTTTACCTAATCATTTACGCGTTTCAATCGGTACTGAAGAAGAAAATCAGCGCTTTATCGCCGCTTTAAAAGAGGTACTTGCTTAATGCCTAAACTGCTGTCGGCGCTACCTCTGGCGGAGGCGGTGCGTGTCAGTTTTAATGATGGGATTGCGCGCATTGAGGACTTAGCCAAGCCGCCGGCCTTTAACACAGTTGGTATTATTGGTGTCGGCTTAATTGGCGGCTCCTTCGCTTTGGCGATGAAAAGCGCAGGGCTTTGTGAGCGCGTGATAGCGGCTGGTAGACAGCAAAGCAGTTTATTCAATGCTAAGGCGCTCGGGGTAATTGATGAGGTGGTGAGTGTTGAGTGCTTAGCAGCAGAGGCTGATCTTATTTTTATTGCTGTCCCCGTTAAAGCCTTTGCTTCGGTGTTTAAGCAATTAATACCACATTTATCAGAGACGGCGATTATTACCGATGGTGGCAGCACCAAATATGATTTGATGATGGAGGCACGGCTTATTTTAGGTGAGCGCATTGGGCAATTTGTACCCTTGCATCCCATTGCTGGCTCACATCAATCGGGCGTTGCTGCTGCGCGCGGTGATTTGTACGAAGATCGCAAGCTGATTATTACGCCTCTGGCAGAAAATGCCCTTGCAGATATTGCTTTGTTAGCAGCTACTTGGCAGGCACTAGGGGCAACCGTGTATTGTATGGATGCACAAATACACGATAGGATTTTTGCTGCTACCAGTCATTTTCCACATTATATTAGTGCGGCTTATATGAACAGTTTATTAGCCTCGGAGCATCGGGAGTTATTTTTAGCCATGGCGGGAACGGGTTTTAGGGATTTTACTCGCATTGCTGCCAGTTCGCCAGAAATGTGGAGTGATATTTTCTTCGCTAATAAAGAAGCCATGTTAGCGCAGCTTGATGATTTTATACGGCAGCTAAATGAAGCAAAAGTTTATCTGCAAAATGAGCAGCAGGATAAAATGTACGAATGGTTTAATACTGCCTCATCTGCGAGAAAAAACTGGCAATTAAAATCATAGTGCTAGATTTGTTCATTTAAATTTAAAATAAACAGTTTCGGAGGTGACCGTGGTTCAGTCAGTGGCTTATTTGGATTTAGCGCCGGTGAAAAAAGCTGCAGGTGAGATTCATTTACCTGGTTCAAAAAGTATCTCCAATCGGGTTTTGTTATTGGCGGCTTTAGCAAAAGGTAGTACCACCGTGCATGGGCTATTGGATTCGGACGATACCACGGTTATGCTAGAAGCCTTAAAAAAGCTCGGTCTACGCATTGAGGATTTAGGCAATCACTCGGTTAAGGTACATGGTGTGGCTGAGTTTCCAGTTAAAAATGCCGATCTGTTTATGCAAAATGCAGGTACGGCGATTCGTCCGCTCACAGCTGCCTTAGCGGTGAGTGGTGGAAGTTATCATTTACATGGTATTCCCAGAATGCATGAGCGTCCAATCGGCGACTTGGTTGAAGCGCTGCAGGGTATTGGTGCAAATATCGAGTATTTGCAAAATCCAGGTTATCCGCCATTACAAATCGAAAGTCCTACTTTGAAAGCAAATACGGTGATTAAGGTGGCAGGCACTGTGTCCTCACAGTTTTTAACTGCATTGCTGATGGCCGCACCCATCATGGCAAAAAAACTTAATCAAGCCATTGAAATTGAGGTGGTAGGGGAGCTGATTTCTAAGCCTTATATCGGTATTACGCTAAATCTGATGCAACGTTTTGGTGTGAAGGTGGAAAATCAGAACTGGCAGCGTTATATTATTGCTGCCGATGCAGTTTATCAATCACCGGGGGAAATTTGGGTTGAAGGTGATGCCTCATCAGCTTCCTATTTTCTGGCTTTAGGTCTACTGGGTGCAGGCCCAATTCGTATTTATGGTATTAATCAGCAAAGCATACAGGGTGATATTTTATTTGCGGATTTTGTGGCAAAAATTGGTGCTGAGTTGCGATATGGGGCGGATTATGTGGAGGTGAGCGCTAATCAGGGAGATGGCTTTCCTAGGGTTAAGGCCTTTGATGAAGACTTTAACCTGATTCCTGATGCAGCGATGACAGCGGCGGTATTGGCACTCTATGCAGATGGTCCTTGTGTTTTGAGGAATATTGCTTCCTGGCGGGTTAAGGAAACCGATCGCATTGAGGCGATGCATGCCGAATTAGCGAAGATGGGTGCGACGGTAGAATCAGGACCTGATTATCTTAAAATCACGCCGCCACAGCACTGGCAAGACGCTGCGATTGAGACCTATGATGACCACCGTATGGCGATGTGCTTTTCGCTAGCGATATTTGCAGATGCCAAGGTGCGCATTATGGATCCAGCCTGCGTGAATAAGACCTTCCCCACTTACTTCCAAGAGTATAAGCGACTCTTGAAATAAGTTAAAATCAACCAATCATACAAAGAATGAGGAAATAATGGATACCATCAGCAATATCCCGGTGATTACGATTGACGGCCCCAGCGCCTCTGGTAAAGGTACCGTGGCGACATTATTGGCGCGTGAGTTGGGCTGGTATGCCTTGGATTCTGGTGCACTTTATCGCTTAACAGCTTTAGACTGTATGAAGAAAAAGGTGGACCTTGATGACCAGGATGCAGTGTCTGCCGTGGCCGCAGGATTATCAATTAAATTCTTACCTGAGGGTGTGTTTTTGCACGATGAGAATGTAAGCGAGAGCATCGGTAGTGAGCAAGTGGGTGCGATCGCTTCTAAAATAGCGGTGTATCCTAAGCTGCGTGCGACCTTATTGCAAAGCCAGCGTAATTGTCGCCGTGCCCCAGGTCTAGTGGCTGATGGTCGCGATATGGGGACCTTAGTGTTTCCCGATGCGGATTTAAAAATATACCTTGTTGCGGACGTGCAAAAAAGAGCTGAAAGACGCTATAAGCAGTTGATGAACAAGGGTTTTTCAGTTAAACTTAGTAGTTTAATTGCAGATTTAGAAGCGCGCGATCAGCGTGATATGAATCGTGAGTATGCGCCACTTAGGCCAGCTGACGATGCGATTACGGTAGACTCGTCGGATTTGGATATTGATGAGACGGTGGCCGTTGTACTGAAGCATTGGTATCACCGTATTGATCCGGCTGAGTAGCTTTAGTGCACTGCAATTAGTTGCAATCGATTTTTGGTCTTTTGCGTAGATAGTTGGTATTTTCTGCACAAAAGTTTGTTAACTCCGTCGGTGCTTGCATCGACGTGTATTTTTATTAGGCATTGATTGCCTTTGGATTATTAATTTAATGACATCCTTAAACTTTCAAGACGCCCTAGGTGGCGAAAGCTTTGCCGATTTATTCGAGAAAAGCATTAACGATCAAGAAATGAAATCCGGTGAAGTTATTTCAGCCGAAGTTGTGGCCATTGACCGCAACCTAGTGACTGTTAACGCCGGTCTTAAGTCTGAAGCCCTAATCCCTATCGAAGAGTTCTTAAACGATCAGGGTGAGTTAGAGGTTGAGGTAGGTGATTTCGTATCAGTTGCTATCGACTCTATCGAAAATGGCTACGGTTCAACCATTCTTTCGCGTGACCGTGCGAAGCGTTTATCTGCATGGTTACAGTTAGAAAAAGCACTAGAATCAGGCGAGTTAGTTAACGGTACTATCACTGGTCGCGTTAAAGGCGGTCTGACTGTGATGACTAACGGTATCCGTGCTTTCTTACCAGGTTCTTTAGTTGACTTACGTCCTGTTAAAGACACCAGCATTTTCGAAGGTAAGACTTACGAGTTTAAAGTAATCAAATTAGATCGTAAGCGTAATAACGTTGTACTATCTCGTCGTGCTGTACTTGAAGTGACCATGGGCGAAGAGCGCGAGAAGCTATTAGAAACGCTCAACGAGGGTTCAGTAGTTAAAGGTACGGTTAAAAATATTACTGAGTACGGTGCCTTCATTGACTTGGGTGCGATTGACGGTCTATTACATATTACGGATATGGCATGGCGTCGTGTTCGTCATCCGTCTGAAGTACTATCCGTTGGTGAGGAAATCGAGGCTAAGGTACTTAAATTCGATCGCGAGAAAAACCGTGTTTCACTCGGCGTTAAGCAATTGGGTGAGGATCCTTGGATTGGCTTATCTCGTCGTTGCCCTAAAGGCACACGCTTATTCGGTAAGGTAACTAACTTAACTGACTATGGTGCCTTTGTTGAGGTTGAGTCTGGTATCGAGGGCTTAGTTCACGTCTCTGAAATGGATTGGACTAACAAAAACGTTGATCCTCGTAAGGTTGTCAGCTTAGGTGAAGAAGTTGAAGTGATGGTGTTGGATATTGACGAAGATCGTCGTCGTATCTCACTTGGCATGAAGCAGTGCCGCTCGAATCCGTGGGAGGATTTCGCTGCTAACTTTAACCGTGGCGACAAGGTTCAGGGCGCAATTAAGTCAATTACCGACTTTGGCGTATTCATCGGTTTACCTGGTAATATCGACGGTTTAGTTCACTTATCTGATCTTTCTTGGAACGAGTCTGGCGAAGAAGCGGTTCGTAACTACAAAAAAGGTGACGAGGTTGAGGCGGTTGTGCTTGCGATTGATACCGATAAAGAGCGTATTTCTTTAGGTATTAAGCAGTTAGAAGGTGATCCGTTCAATAACTACGTCTCTACTAATGATAAAGGTGCCATTGTTAAAGGTACGGTTAAATCGGTTGAGCCTAAAGGCGCAGTCGTTACTTTATCAGTAGATGTTGAGGGTTACTTACGTGCTTCGGAAATCTCTAGCGGTCGCGTAGAGGATGCGACAACCGCACTTAAAGAGGGTGATGAAGTCGAAGCAATGATTCTTAATGTGGATCGTAAGCAGCGCGCAATTCAGTTGTCTATTAAGGCACGTGATAATGCAGAAACTGCTGAACAACTGGAGAGCATCAAAGGCTCAGCTGCTCAATCCGGTACCACAAGCTTAGGTGCTTTACTTAAAGCTAAGCTTGATGAAGCTAAAGACGAAGAGTAACAGTGACGAAATCTGAGTTAATTGAGGCTTTGGCAGCTGCTTTTCCACAGCTGCCGGCTCGCGACATTGATTACGCAGTTAATACCATTCTTGATGCCATGGTTGATGCCTTGGTTGAGGGTAAGCGTATTGAGGTGCGTGGCTTTGGAAGTTTTTCCTTGTCGCAGAGAGCCCCTCGTGTCGGTCGTAACCCTAAATCAGGTGAAAAAGTGATGGTGCCTGGCAAAAAGGTGCCACACTTTAAAGCCGGTAAGGAGTTGCGCGAACGAGTTGATGCGACCTTCCAAGAGGAGTTATCAGCTACGCCGGGGACTGCCACCGGAGTCAATCAAGATAACTGTCAATTAGAAGCTATCGGTTAATTTATCGTTTGCTGTACTGCGATCTTTTCGCTAAACCCGAAGTCTGGAACCATCCCGATTTCGGGTTTTTTTATTTCGGCTAGAATAATCGCTATTTACTTAAGTTTTTTGCTAATTCCTATTACAATAGACGATAAATAAATTTCCGGAGTGAAGTCGATGAAGTATTTGGTTTGGATTATTCGCATAATCATCTTTGTTCTTGTTTTATTGTTTGCGCTTAATAATACCCATCTGGTGGATGTGAATTTCTTTGCGGATTTACGCGCCAAGGGGGTGCCACTGATTCTCGTGCTTCTCATTGCTTTTGTAGCGGGTTCAGTCTTCGCTTACTTCTTGATGGCGCCGTCTTACTTCCGGGGTAAGTATCAACAGGCTAAGCTAAAAGATGAGATTGCTAGCTTGCACCGTCAGGCCGCCACTAAAGTCCGCGAACAGGTGCAAGAAGATCATGCAAAAGCAGCTAACGCCAATGGTCCTGATATTTTTATTGCCTTGCAGCCTAATAGCAAATCATAAACCATGGAAGCAGGTGTAGATTTCGAGGTTTGGTGGTTTATTTTAATTCCCATTGTGTTTGCATTGGGGTGGATAGCCGCTAGAGTAGACTTCAAACAAATGCTCTCGGAGACGCGGCAGTTGCCAGATTCGTATTTTAAAGGTCTGAATTTTTTATTAAATGAGGATCACGATAAAGCGATTGATGCCTTTATCGAGGTGGCTAAACTTGATACAGAAACCACCGAGTTGCATTTTGCATTAGGTAATTTATTCCGTCGTCGCGGTGAGATTGAACGGGCGATTCGTGTACATCAGAGTCTCTTGAATCGTGCCGATTTACCACGTAAGGATCAGGAGCAGGCTTTATATCAAATTGGTCAGGACTATTTTAAAGCCGGGATGTTTGATCGTTCCGAAGAGGCTTTTAAACGGGTGATGAATAGTCAGAGCCTGAGTGTTTCCGCCATCCGTCATCTGATTCGTATTTATGAGTCGGTGCATGATTGGCCTAAAGCCATCGAAATGGTTGAAAGACTCAAAGCGCTATTAAACGAGCCGGTGCCAGCCCTGGTTCATTATCATTGTGAATTGGTTGAGCAGGCACTACGCACGCAACCCGCTAATCTGAATGAGGCGATTAAGCATCTAGATCAAGCAGAACAGGCGATGCAGGTGGATTCGCTTGAACAACGTAGTGAAGCGTCCATGGCGCGTATAGCCATGCTGCGAGCAGAGATTGCTGCACAACAAGGACAAACTCAGAATCAACGATTGCAGCTTGAGAGTGTACTGAATGATGCACCTAGTTATAGTAGCTTGGTGGCTGAGAAGTTATTACAAAATTATCAACAGACGGATCAGTTAGCGCGAGGGCTTGAGTTATTAGCACATCATTTTGAAGCACATTTTTCGCTTGATCTATTTGTGATACTACTTAAGCACTATCGTCTACAAGGTGATGATGAGGTGGCTCGTCGTTTTGCTGCTAAAACCTTAGCGGCGCATCCTAGCTTACTTGGTCTAAGTAAATTTTTTGAGTCCGAACTCAAAGCCTCGTCAGCAGCAGAAACGGGTTTCACCGCCAGCGAGTCCAGTGCCTTAGCCGAGATATTACAGGTGGATTTTCTATATAAAATTATCCATCAACATGCACAGCGTTTAGATCGTCGTGAATGTCGTGTTTGTGGTTTTCAAGCTCAATCATTTTATTGGCAGTGCCCTGGTTGTAATCAATGGGAAACGTATTCAACCAAGCGCTTAGAGGGAAAGTAGTATGAGCCCTTATCCTATCGCTCAAATTAAAAATAAAAAAATTTTAGTCATCGGCGACATGATGCTAGACCGATATTGGTTTGGTGAGGTCGATCGCATCTCACCAGAAGCGCCGGTGCCAGTTGTTCGTGTGGTCAAAAAGGAGGATCGCTTAGGCGGTGCCGCTAACGTAGCACGTAACGTGGTTAGTTTGGGTGGCCAAGCAACCTTGTTGGGAGTTATTGGGGTTGATGAGGGTGGCGAGCGTTTGCAAAGTCTGTGCGATGATATGGGTATTAATGCAGTGCTTAGCCTAGATCAGCATATCAACACCACCTTAAAAATGCGAATTTTAGGCAGAAAGCAACAAATGCTGCGGGTTGATTTTGAGCATTCACCTACTGATCATAGTTTAAGAAGTGTTTATCAGCATCTTGTTGATTTGATTGCTGAACATGATATTTTGGTGTTATCAGACTATGCCAAGGGCGTTTTAAGAGATATTAGAAGTATGATCGCACTTGCTAATCAGCATCAGGTGCCGGTTTTGGTCGATCCTAAGGGGACGGATTACTCACTTTATCGATATGCCAGTCTATTAACCCCAAATCAGTTGGAATTGACGCAAGCAGTGGGTACCTGGAAAGATGAAGAGGGGTTAGTGCAAAAGGCACAAGCCTTACGCGAGAAACTGGCCTTAGAGGCGTTGCTGGTTACTCGTTCTGAAAAGGGGATGACCTTATTTGCGGCTGATGGCGTGCATCATGTGAATGCTGAAGCGAAAGAGGTCTTTGATGTGTCCGGTGCTGGCGATACTGTGTTAGCTACCATGGCCGTGACTCGTGCGGCTGGTATGCGTTGGTCTGAATCAATTAAGTGGGCAAATAAGGCAGGCGGTATCGTGGTGGGCAAGTTAGGGACATCGATTGTTAGTGCAGAGGAATTGTTATGATAGTTGTAACTGGAGCCGCTGGCTTTATTGGTAGTCAATTGCTAAAAGGTTTAAATCAACAGGGCTTGGATGATATTTTAGCGGTTGATGATTTATTGCAAGGCGATAAATTTGTGAATTTACGCAATCATCAAATTGCCGATTATAAGGATAAGGATCTTTTCCGCCAGGAGCTGCTGGCTGATCAGTTGCCCCCCATTTCTATTGTCTTTCACCAAGGGGCTTGCTCCGATACCACAGAGCGCGATGGTCGCTATATGATGGATAATAACTACCAAGTATCGTTGGAGTTATTAAATTATTGTCAGCAGCGAGGTATTCCCTTCATATATGCCTCATCAGCCGCTACCTATGGGGCCAAACAGCGCTTTACTGAAGAGTTAGCGTCAGAGGGACCATTAAATGTATATGGCTATTCTAAATTCCTCTTCGATCAGGTGGTACGCCGTCGTTTGGCTGAGCGTAAGGCGCAGATTGTTGGTTTGCGTTACTTTAATGTCTATGGTCCTAACGAGCAGCATAAAGGCCGCATGGCCTCGGTTGCCTTTCATCATTTTAATCAGTTTATGACTGAAGGGCGGGTGCGCTTATTTGGTGAATATGATGGTTACGGTCCTGGTGAGCAAGTGCGTGACTTTATTTATGTAGAAGACGTAGTCAACGTCAATCTGCATTTTATGCAAAACCCGCAAATCAGTGGTATTTTTAATTGCGGTACTGGGCAAGCGCAACCTTTTAATGATATTGCTCATACGGTGATTAATACGGTACGTCAAGCGCGCGGAGAGGCACCGCTTAGTTTGGAGGAGCAGATCGCTCAAGGTCTTCTGCAATACATTGATTTTCCCGAGGATCTAAAGGGGCGTTACCAAAGCTTTACGCAAGCGAATACTGATAAGCTTAGACAAGTGGGTGCCTATCAACATCGCTTTAAGCGGGTACAAGAGGGAGTGGCCGAGTACGTCAAGCACTTGCTGGCACAGAGCTAAACCACTAAGCGGCGGCTAGTCGACTGGCTAAAAATAGCCACTTAAACACATTTACTATTTGCTTTCCCCATAATTAATTAAGTGTTTTTAATTGATGATGGGGATTGTTATGTGTAGCAGATTATCTTTTTTGGCAGTGCTTATTAGTGTTTTTCTTATTGGCGCGTCAGTGGCCTTTGCCCAAACGGTGAATGTCAATACCGCGACCAAGACAGAATTACAAAGTATTAAGGGAATTGGTGAAAAAACAGCGACGCGAATTATTGAGGAGAGGGAGCGTGCTGGTGCGTTTGAGTCGCTTGAGGACTTTGCCCTGCGGGTTAAGGGCTTAGGTCAAAAGCGAGCCGCTAAGCTGGTGGAAGCGGGGTTGATTATTGCTCATGGGGAAACCTCAGGGCAGCCAAAGCCATCCTTGTTATCCAGCGCCACCCTGAAATCGCAGGTAGCACAGGAAGTGGTGGCGGTCAAAAAGCGTGTGCAAGGTAGGTCCTCATCCGTCAGCGCAGAACCTTATTGGGTCAAGCCAAAGTAGTCGCTTGTGTGCCGCTGCTAAGGACGATGGGCATGGCGTGCGCTAGCTGATAGTAAACTTTAGCAGCAGAAGCTGGCTTAAGTGTTAAAATGATTACTTGTAATTGCATATCGCTTGCTTTTTGTTAACTATTTCGGTGCCTTAAGTCTATGTCTGAAAAATCAGTTCATTATCCCACCATTGACCAAGTGGTAGGTAATACCCCTTTAGTTCGTTTACAGCGCTTGCCGCAGCAATTCGGTGTGTCGGATCAGGTCGTGATATTAGCTAAGCTAGAGGGTAATAATCCCGCCGGCTCGGTTAAGGATCGCCCCGCACTTAAGATGATCGCCGAGGCTGAGGCAAGGGGTCAAATTAAACCAGGTGATACCTTAATTGAGGCCACCAGTGGTAATACCGGCATTGCGTTGGCCATGGCAGCCGCGATTCGTGGTTATAAGATGATTTTAATCATGCCGGATAATTTATCGCTTGAGCGTAGGGCTTCAATGAAGGCTTATGGTGCAGAATTAATCCTGACTGAGGCGGCTAAAGGTGGTATGGAGTATGCACGTGACTTAGCTGAGCAGATGCAAAGCGAGGGCAAGGGGCTGATTCTCAATCAGTTTAGTAATCCTGATAATCCTTCAGCTCACTATACGTCAACCGGTCCTGAAATTTGGCAGCAAACGCAGGGTCAAATTACTCACTTTGTGAGTGCCATGGGTACCACCGGTACCATGATGGGCACCGGCAAGTATTTAAAGGAACAAAATCCATCCATCCAATTAATCGGTGCGCAACCAGCGCCCGGTGCTTCGATTCCTGGTATCCGTAAGTGGGCGCCGGAGTATCAGCCAGCGATCTTTAAGCCTGAGATGATTGATGTTTTTGAACCGATTGAGCAGGCCGAGGCTGAGCAAATGGCGCGGGATTTAGCAGCGCGCGAGGGTATTTTTGGTGGTATTTCCTCTGCTGGTGCGCTAGTCGCAGCGATTCGCACAGCTAAGCGCCTGACCAGTGGTACAGTGGTATTCATCGTGTGTGATCGAGGTGACCGCTATCTGTCCGATGGTATTTTTAATTAGGTTTTAGACGACGACTAATGAAAGCGGTTTCAATTTTTGCCATACCAAAGGATCTGCCAGCGGCTGAGCGTTTAGAGCGTCGCCGCATGGTGGTGCGTTTAGGCTTGTCGTGGTTGATTATGATGCAGGTGATGATGTTTGCTGCGCCTGGCTACTTCAAGCATCAGTACATGGGCACGGATATTCAAGAGTCGCTTGAGGTTGCTCTGGTATTATTAAATTGGATCGGCTTGTTGCTGACTATTCCGGTACTTTTTTATTGTGCAGTACCCATCTGGAAGGGACTCTTTGCCGCCGATAGTGAGTTTGCGCATCGCCATAGCATGGTCAATATGAATTTACCCGTGGCGTTGGGAATTGCAGTGGCCTTTTTTCCTAGCGTGCATACCACCATTTATCATCAGGGTGAGGTGTATTACGATTCTATCGTAATGTTTATTGCCTTTTTGTTGACGGCACGTTATTTAGAGTATATTGCCGTGCAGTCATCATATATCGCTGGTGAGCACCATGTGCTCGACAGAATTAAGCAGTGTCGTGATGAGGATATGGCGCATGCGGATCGTTATGCCTTTTACTTTGTGATGATACAGATAGCCCTGGCGGTGGTCAGTGGTTTAGTGTGGTATTTTTATATTGATCCGGCTCATGCCCTAGCAGTGACGGTTTCACTGTTTGTGATGAGTTGCCCCTGTGCAATGGCTATGTCGGTGCCGTCTTGCTACGCCGCTGCCCGTACTGTGTTAATTAATGCCGCTGCCGCATCACAAGTTGATGAGACCTTGCTTGAGTCAATCTTGCAGAGAACGCGTCACACTGCACGTTTTTGTTTAACTGTCTCCATTGTTTTTCATCTGTTGATGACGCCACTGGCAATGATTGGTTTGGTGTCGCCGTGGTTAGCTGCCATTATTATGTTTATCTCCTCCATGTGGGTTGGTCTCATGGGCTGGCGCTTATATAAGCGCTTCCGCTCTGAGCTGGAAGCAAGAAACGCAGTAATGCAGTAGAGATGATGAGAACCATCAATACGTATGCTAGGACTTAAGCTAGCTGGAAGCGATTCAGTATGAAAATCTATTTAATTCTCGGTAGCCTAACGATTGTATTTATTGGCTTTATCAGTTTCTTTTTATATTGGGCGGTATTTAAAGGTCAATATGATGATATTGATGAAAAGGGTGATTCCATTCTTTATGATGATGATAGTACGAGTCATCTAAATGGCGATCAGCATAAAATAAGTCATCGCTGATGGTTCAATGTCATCCTGCTAGCGCACACCCTAAGCTTTCTTAAAATCATTGAGTAGCGGAATAATCATAAAAAATTCCACAGAATAGGGTAATATCTGCACTTCAACTTTGATTTACATCAGAACAAGGTTTTTAGTTAATACATAATGCTTAGCTTTTGTAGTAAAATGTTATAACTTGGGACTGGGTTTTGTTACAACTAGCTTAGTTTCTTTCTTATTAACCCATACTATAAAGCGCTTCTTCCGCAATCAAGCTTTACTAGTATTAATAAGTTTTTTGTTTACAAAGAGGGTAGGTACTATGAGTACTCAAAATGTGATTGGGTCGGAAACCTTTAACTATAAGATAGTCCGACAGTTCTCGATCGCGACAGTTATCTGGGGTGTGCTCGGCATGGCAATGGGTGTATTTATTGCTAGCCAGCTCGTGTTCCCGGAGCTGAGCTTTAACGAGTTTTTTGGATATGGGCGTTTACGTCCAGTTCATACAAACTTGGTGATTTTCGGTTTTGGTGGTAGTGCATTATTTGCGACCTCATACTATGTGGTACAACGTACCTGTCATACCACGCTGTTTGCCCCGTGGTTAGCCAGCTTTACTTTTTATGGCTGGATGATTATTTGGGCGGCTGCTGCGGTTTCCTTTTCGATGGGTTACACCTCATCCAAGGAGTATGCTGAGACCGAGTGGGTACTTGATATCCTAATTACCTTGGTTTGGGTGGCTTATGCAATCGTATTCTTCGGTACTGTTGCTAAGCGTCGCACTAAGCATATTTATGTGGCAAACTGGTTCTATGGTGCATATATTATTACCATTGCCATGTTGCACATCTTTAATAACCTGCAAGTGCCTTGGAGTTTATTCAAATCATACTCCTACTATGCTGGCGTACAGGATGCGATGGCACAGTGGTGGTATGGTCATAACGCAGTAGGCTTTTTCTTAACGACCAGTTTCTTGGGTATGATGTACTACTTCGTGCCTAAACAAGCCGAGCGTCCGATTTATTCTTATCGTTTATCCATTGTTCACTTCTGGGCCTTGATCTTTACTTATATGTGGGCAGGTCCTCACCATTTGCTATACACTTCACTACCTGACTGGACTCAAAGTTTAGGTATGTTATTCTCCTTAATCTTATTAGCGCCATCTTGGGGCGGTATGATTAACGGTATTATGACCTTGTCCGGTGCATGGCATAAGCTTAGAACCGATCCTATCTTGAAATTCCTAGTGGTTTCATTGTCTTTCTACGGTATGTCTACCTTCGAAGGCTCAATGATGGCTATTCGTACGGTTAACTCCCTATCTCACTATACTGAGTGGACGGTTGCACACGTACACTCTGGTGCTTTAGGTTGGGTTGCGATGATTTCTTTCGGTTCTATCTACTACATGATTCCTCGTTTATGGGGTCGTGATCAGATGTACAAAAAATCATTAGTCGAATTACACTTCTGGTTAGCTACCATTGGTATTGTGTTATACATTGCCTCTATGTGGATTGCCGGTGTGATGGAAGGCTTGATGTGGCGTTCTATTGAGGCTGACGGTACCTTAACTTACAGCTTTGTACAGGCACTCGCTTCGAAGAAAATCTTATTAATTATGCGTCTAATCGGTGGTGGTTTATTCTTAACCGGTATTGTGATTATGCTGTTCAATACCTTAGCTACGGTTATCGGTCGCACTGGTGTTAACCCACCGGTACCTGCGCCATCTCATGGTAAGCCGGCACCTGTTGTGGCTGCTGAAGCAAATGCATAATTTGAAGATAAAGGGTTTTAAAAATGTCTGATGATAAAAAAGTTAAATTTTTCTCTCACGGGATGATTGAGAGAAATCTACCGATGTTGATGGTGTTGACCCTTATCACGGTAGGTGTTTCAGGACTTGTGCAAATTGTTCCATTGTTCCATCAACACTCAACTACCCAGCCTTCAGCGGGTGTTAAGCCGCATCAACCACTTGAGTTGATCGGTCGTGATATCTATATCAAAGAGGGCTGTGTGGGCTGTCATAGTCAGCAGATTCGTCTGTTAAACTCTGACGTGCAGCGTTACGGTCCATACTCTGAAGCCGGTGAGACGGTGTACGACTATCCTTTCTTATGGGGTTCTCGCCGTATGGGTCCAGACTTGGCTCGTGTGGGTGGTCGTTACTCGGACGAATGGCATCGCGTGCATTTACGTAATCCACGTGATGTGGTTGCTGAGTCTAATATGCCTGCTTATACTTGGTTGCAGCATAAGAGTGTCGAGGGTTTTGATGTACAAGCCCGGATGCGTGCGCTTAACTGGCTAGGTGAGCATCATGACGGTAAGCCTATGTACACTGAAGAAGAAATCGAGAAGGCACCAGCAGCCCTAGTCGGTAAGACTGAAGAGGATGCCGTGGTGGCTTTTCTTCAGAGTCTTGGTGTTGGCTATATGAACGCATGGCGCCAACGTGATACAACAGCTGAAGCGAAGTAATTAGAGGGAGCTAAACTATGTGGGGTGCGCTTAACGGTATTGCGACCTTTTTGGCAATTGTTGTTTTCCTCGGTATTGTGTGGTGGGCTTTTTCCAAGCAACGCCGTAAGGATAACGAGGAAGCGGCCCTACTGCCGTTTAGTCTAGAGGACGAAAAAAATTTAAGCGCTGATAGTGAGCGCAAGGACAAGGATCATGAGTGATTTTGTTAATAGTGGCTGGGCGTTATGGGTCGCAGTCGTCTCAATCTTGGGGGTAGTCTTTGTACTTTGGCTTTTATGGACTCAACGTTCTTGGCTAGGTCAAAAAACGGTTGTAACTGAAGATACGGGTCACGAGTGGGACGGTATTCGAGAGTTGAACCATCCGCTACCTCGTTGGTGGATTATTATGTATCTCGGTCTAACCGTGATTGGTGTGGGCATTATGGTACTTTACCCAGCGGTAGGTTCATGGAGTGGCCTTAGAAACTGGCAAGCGGCGCATGAGGTAGAGCAGGGTCAGGAGCAATTACGCGAAAGTATTGCACCAGTATATGCTCGCTTTAAGGATATGAGCGTAGAGGAACTAGCCAAGGATCCCGAGGCCCGTATTATTGGTGAGCGTTTATTCCTCAATACCTGTGCTCAGTGCCATGGCTCTGACGCTAGAGGTGCAACTGACTTCCCTAATTTGACTGATAATGATTGGTTAGGTGCTGGTACACCAGAATACATTCATGGTGTGATCACTGACGGTCGCGTTGGCTTAATGGCGCCATTAGGTGCGGCCTTGGGTACCACTGCGGGTGAGCAAACGGATAATGCCAATGCCATTGCGCATTATGTGCGTTCACTTTCTGGTCTTAATGCTGACGCTACCCTCATTGCTAAGGGTAAGCAGCAATATGACAAGGTTTGTGTGGCATGTCACGGTGTCGATGCTACAGGCAATCCATTACTAGGTGCGCCTAACTTAACCGATGATATTTGGTTAGGTAGCTCTTCACACCAAACCATCGTTAAAACGATTATGGAAGGTCGTACTAACATTATGCCACCACAAAAGCATTACTTAACACCTGAGCAAATTGATGTGTTAACTGCTTATGTTTGGGGTTTATCGAATAACGAGTAATTTTATTCGTATTTTAATATACTAAACTTCACCTGTATTTCAGCCCAATTGTTCGCAAGGATAATTGGGCTGTATAATATCTAGATATATATAAATCAATTGACGTGGTAAATTATGAGCGAAGATAAATCTCAAAAACCATCAGAGCAGCCCCAAGCGGTGCCTGAGTGGCAGCCTCAAGCAGCAGAAAGTCATAGTCAGCACGCAGCAAATGCTAAATCCAAGGCCCAGCACAAGCCAAAGACTGCGGTGGTTGGTCATATCCCCTCTAATCTGGACGGTGATGAGGTTGAGTTCGTTGACTTGACGCAAAAAATTTATATGCGTTCAGTAAAGGGGCGTTTTAATAATTGGCGTATTGCCTTAATCTGGTTTACCCAGGTGTTATTCTACGGCTTACCTTGGATCAACTGGGACGGTCGCCAAAGCGTGTTATTTGATTTGGTCGAGCGTAAGTTTTATTTATTTGGTCTTGTCCTATGGCCTCAAGATGTCTTCTATCTGGCCATTATTTTGATCGTTTCGGCCTATGGGCTGTTTCTCTTTACTGCGATTGCCGGCCGTTTATTCTGTGGTTACGCCTGTCCGCAGACCGTCTACACGGAGATCTTTATGTATATAGAGAAGTGGGTAGAGGGTGATCGAGTTCAGCGTATGCGCTTAGATGAAGCACCGATGAGCGCACGCAAGTTTAGAATCAAGGCGACTAAGCATATTTTATGGGTCCTAGTTGGTTTTTGGACGGGCTTTACCTTTGTTGCGTATTTCTCACCGATTCGTGAGTTATTTCCGAACTTATTAAAACTAGATCTTGGTTTTTGGGAGTGGTTCTGGATTTTCCTCTATGGTGGTTTCTGTTGGTTAGCCGCTGGTTTCTTGCGCGAAAACGTCTGTCGTTATATGTGTCCTTATGCGCGCTTCCAGAGTGTGATGGTAGATGCGGACACAATGATCGTAACCTATGATCAGAAGCGCGGTGAGCCACGCGGTAAACGCTCCAAAAAGGCGGATCTTGAGGCTTTAGGTTTAGGTGACTGTATTGACTGTACGCTCTGTGTACAGGTCTGTCCTACCGGTATTGATATTCGCAATGGCTTACAGTATATGTGTATTGGCTGTGGTGCCTGTATTGACGCCTGTGATGATGTGATGGATAAAATGAATTATCCCCGCGGCTTAATTCGTTATACCTCTGAAAACAGCATCAAGATGGGACTGACTAAGAAGGAAGAGCGTAAGCGTTTATTTAAACCACGTACCTTAGTGTATTTGACCTTGTTAGTTATTTTTATTACTAGCATTGTGACCTCCTTAGCCCTACGTAACGAGTTGCGCTTTGATGTGGTGCGTGACCGTAATTCATTAGGTCGAGAGGTGCCAGGTGGTTACTATGAAAACGTTTACCGCGTTCTATTAGTCAATATGAGTTCCGAGACCCGTGAGTTTAGGATCGATGCTGTTTCTCCTGCCCTGTCACAACTGGATGTCAATCTTGAGAATAGTGGCTCTAATACGATCGTTGTTTCACCTCGTACCAACCAATGGATTCCACTGATTGTGCGTGCTCCAGTAGAGGGTAGTGCGGTAGGTCGCTATGATATGGACTTCCATGTGCGTAGTATTGATGAGGGCAAGGAGCTCAAAATCGATAAATCCAGCAGTTTCTTTGTACCCGAATAATTGAGGTTTTATTATGTCTTCAAAAGGATTAAATCAAGTAGGCGCGATTGAGCCTCAAGTAAGTAAACCATGGTACAAGGAGCGTTGGCCATGGTTCCTGATGGCAGGACCAGCGATTGTTGTTGTGGCGTGTATTATTACGATTTATTTAGCCTTTACTCAGGATAGAGATATCCCTTTGGTGAATAAGCAAAACCGCCAGGGTTTAAAGATTGATCGTAGTGCCGATGCTGAGGCACCACGCTTTCTGCCGCCAGTCGATCGTCCAATTCCTGAGCATTTGCGCTCACAGTTTGAAAAATAATACTTCATAGTAAAAGACCATGGCAGCCTGATACTGTCATGGTCTTTTTAAATAAGTGTAATTCACTGTTGATATCAGTGATTCTCTTTCTTTATCAAGGCTTGTAAGCCTGCACGGTCTAATACTCTAATCTCTTTTTGTTCCACCGTGATTAAGCCTTCACGGGCAAAGCGCGACAGCAAGCGACTAACTGTCTCTAAGGTCAAACCTAAATAGACCCCAATTTCCTCACGTGTCATGCGTAGAATAAATTCACTGGATGAATAACCTAAACGAGCTAAGCGATCCACCATATTTAAAATAAAGGCGGCAACGCGTTGATCGGATTTTAGTGAGCCTAAGGTCAAGGCCATATGGTGAGAGCGGTTAATTTCATTACCCATCAGTTGACGTAACTGTGAATTAAGCGCGGGGATGGATTGAGCTAAACGATCTAAATCATCTAAACGAATAACACAGACCTCAGAGTCCTCCATGGCCATAGCGGTAGAGGAGTGCGTTTGGGTGGCAATACCATCAAAGCCAATCAACTCACCAGGTAGTGAAAAACCGGTGATCTGTATGTGACCATTTTCACTTTCTAATTGCGTTTTGAGCGAGCCAGAGCGCACACTATAAATAGCGCTGAAAGAATCACCGGCTTGAAATAAGACTTGATTTTTGGGGATACGGATACGCTCCTTAACCAGCTCTGTTAGTTTTTCCGTCTCCTGTGCATTTAAACCGGCCGGCATACAGAGATGATTACTCATGCACTGACTACAGTGCACCGACTTATCATCAAGAATGATGGTTTTGCTCATACCACTACCTATGAAAATAACTAGTCATCACTAGTTGAATCAACAAGGTTATTATTTTAACAAATTATTTGTTTTTTGATGCAAATCAAAGATATTAAGCTCAGTGTCAGTCTGATACGTGAGTATTTGATTTTTTTACTTGACCGGGTGCGCGACAAGCCCCTCCGTTCAGGGCGGGGAAGGATAGCGCAGACGGCGTAGCCGTCCTTGAGTTTCAGTGGGGTGTCTGCTGCTGCTTGATGTACTGCCACACGATGGAAATCGGCGCACCGCCACAGGATGAAGCGAAGTAAGACGGCGACCACAGTACGCCCTTCCAGTAGCGTTTCTGGATGTCGGGCCGTTCCTTGCGCAGCAGGCGGCTGGACACACCCTTGAGGCTGTTCACGAGGTTGGAAATGGCGACCTTGGGCGGGTACTCGACCAGCAGATGCACGTGATCGTCTTCGCCAACCATCGCCATCAGTTCAGCCTCGAAATCGGCGCAGACCTTGGCGAAGATGGTGAGCAGCCGGTTGATAGCATCTCCATCGAACACGCTGCGGCGATACTTCGNTACAAAGACCACATGGACATGTATCTTAAAAACGCAGTGTCGTCCATGCCTAATATCGTTGTCGTCGCTCATAGGCCATATTATAATATCCGCATGCAACGC
>NZ_AQVB01000004.1 GCF_000372065.1 Oligella urethralis DSM 7531 | reverse complement strand
TTAAAAAGCACCTTGCAGCTAAGCCTAGGCAAAGGCAATCAGCTCATGATTGATCTGTGGGATAGTTATAACTTAAGCTTGTACAGCATCAACACACTAGAGATTGTGCAAGATAGCCGTGGGCGTTGGTATGCGTGTNTCACAGTAAAAGACTTCCCTAAGAAAACGTGTGGTACAGGTAAAATCGGGATTGATTTAGGGTTAAGTTCGGCAGCGGTGGCATCCAATGGTGATACCTTAGAAANGAAACAAACACAGNAGTGGGCTAAGCCCTTAGCNATTGCACAACGTGCAAGGAATAAAAAGCGAGTTAAGGCGATTCATNCNAAGATAAAAAACACTCGACAACATATGATTCATCAATTCACCACTAAGCTAGTGAAAGAGAACGCTTTGATTGTGGTGGGTGATGTAGCGAGTAATCAATTTAACAGTAAGAAATCAANACTAGCCAAGTCCGTCTATGACGCTGCTTGGTTTGAAATCAAACGGCAATTGACTTATAAATGCGAGCACGCAGGTTGCCGTTTTGAAGTCGTATCAGAACGATACACTACCCAAACGTGTTCGTGCTGTGGCAGTCGTGACAGCAGTCCGAAAGGTAGAGCAGGTTTGCGAATAAGAGAATGGACGTGTGCGCAGTGTGGCACAAGGCATGATCGAGATATCAACGCCAGTCGGAACATTCTTGCGGTCGGTCTTGGCCGTCTGGAAGCAGGAATCCCATCCCTTTAGGGAGGGGAGGAAGTCAAAATGAAGCTAAACTAAGAGGAGCATAGCATTTATGTCAGCAAAAAAACTTACGCATTTTAATGAAGACGGTCAAGCACATATGGTCGATGTCGGCACCAAAGACAGCAGCAAACGTCAAGCGGTGGCCGCTGGCGCCATTGTGATGAATCAGGTGGCTTATGATTTACTTGCCTCTGGTCAAAGTAAAAAGGGCGATGTCTTAGGCATTGCCCGTATTGCGGCAATTCAGGCTGCTAAGCAAACAGCTCAGCTCATTCCTTTATGCCATCCCTTAGCCCTAACCCATATTAATGTAGATTTCCAGCTATTTCCCGAGGCCCGCAAAGCGAGCATTGAAGTGACGGTAGAAACCATTGGTAAAACAGGCGTGGAGATGGAAGCGCTGACCGCTGCGAGTGTCGGTTTACTCACGGTTTACGATATGTTAAAGGCGGTTGATAAAGGCATGGTCATTGAACAGCTGCAGTTACTTAAAAAAAGTGGTGGTAAATCGGGTGATTACGTCCGACGAGCTGATTAGCTTTTTTTTAGGGTATCACTTAGCTTACATTTTTATCCACAAGGAGTATAATGTAGGCGTTATACGTGTTATACGCGAGCTTTATGTAATTGCTGCTCGCTAAGCAGCAATTATCTAAGTGTTTAATTTTTTTTAGGAGATATGTGATGGCGCTTCAATCACTGGATATTAAGCGTCGCTCAGCGACGTCGACAGTCACGCCACCACCTCAAGTTCGCAAGCCTGTGGTAGAAGTTGCTAAGCTGATTGACACGACTACCTGTATTGGCTGTAAAGCCTGTCAAGTTGCCTGTTCCGAGTGGAATGATTTACGCGATGAAGTCGGCACTAACGTCGGTGTCTATGACAACCCAGCTGACCTCACCCCAAAAAGTTGGACGGTGATGCGCTATAGCGAAACTGAGGAATTCGGTAAGCTTGAGTGGCTAATTCGTAAGGATGGCTGTATGCACTGTGCGGACCCAGGTTGTTTAAAGGCCTGTCCTTCGCCGGGCGCAATTATTCAATACGCTAACGGTATCGTGGATTTCCATCAGGAGAACTGTATTGGTTGTGGTTACTGTGTAGCCGGTTGTCCTTTCAATATTCCACGCGTTTCTAAAGAGGATAATAAGGCCTATAAGTGCTCTTTATGTTCTGATCGTGTTGCTGTCGGTCAGGAGCCCTCCTGTGTTAAGACCTGTCCTACGGGTGCCATTCGCTTCGGTTCCAAAGAGGCGATGAAGACATTTGCCGAGGACCGTATCCAGGATCTTAATCGTCGTGGCTTTAAAAATGCCGGTCTTTATGACCCTGAGGGAGTAGGCGGTACGCATGTGATGTATGTTCTACATCACGCTGATAGGCCAGATTTATATAGTGGCTTACCTACTGATCCTAAGATCAGCTCAAGCGTCCAAATCTGGAAGGGCATCTTAAAGCCATTAGCCACCGTTGGTATTGCGGCAGCCGGTTTTCTAGGTTGGTTGCACTACATTACGATTGGTCCTAGCCGCACCGATGAGGATCGGGCTGAGGTAATCAATAAGGACGGTGATGTTCTACCTAGCGAAGAGGAGGCATAAGCATGACTCAGCATATTAAAATCAATGAACCCGTGATTCAGCGATACCGCAAGGTAGAGCGTGTTAATCACTGGGTTACTGCCGGCTGCTTTGTGTTACTGGCCATTTCAGGTTTAGCCTTTTTCTATCCTGCTTTCTTCTGGCTTACCGGTATTTTTGGTACACCCCAATTAGCTCGCATGTTACACCCATGGATTGGCGTGGTCATGTTTATTAGTTTCATGATCATGTTCTTCCGCTACTTCAGCCATAACTTTTTAAATAAAGAGGATGTGAAGTGGCTGACCTCGGTGGGTGATGTATTGCGCGGTCGAGCTGTGGGTGATGTTGGCAAGTACAACGCTGGTCAAAAGGCCATGTTCTGGTTAATGAGCAGCTGTATGCTAGTTTTGCTCATTACTGGTTTGTTAGCGTGGCATGCCTATTTTGGTCAGGTGGTACCAATCCCAGTTAAGCGTATCGCTCTGTTGCTACATGCTGCTGCTGCCTTAGTATTAATTGCCGGTATTATTGTGCACGTGTATGCCGCTATTTGGGTTAGAGGCACGATTCGCGCCATGGTTGAAGGCGTAGTGTCTCAGGCTTGGGCGCGTACGCATCACCCCCGTTGGTATCGTGAGGTGATGGCCAAGCGTGATGAAAAGGCCAAAACCACTAATACCACGGTGTAGTTCATTTTTGCTTGATGAATCCTTTATCAAAAGCATCTGTCTGGCGTCTTGAGCATGGTGTTATCACACCCACTCAAGACGTTCTTATTCAGGAGACTCCAGTATCACTCGTATACAATGGGGTCTCACATATTGTCTTGATGGCGACACCCGCCGACCTGGAGGCGCTAGCCTTAGGCTTTAGCTTAAGTGAGGGGATTATTAAACGTCCTTCACAGCTTTATGATGTACAGCTCTACGAAACTGAGCAAGGCATCATTGTGGATATGGAAATAGCCACCGCCGCTTTTGTCGAGTTAAAGCATCGGCGCCGTAATCTTCAAGGACGTACGGGCTGTGGCCTATGCGGGATTGAAAATTTAGCAGCGGTAAAGCCTGAAATTGCCCAAATTAGCCATCATGTCGACCTGACTGCCGAGGCGATTAAAAAGGCCTTAATCCAATTTGATGAGATGCAACCTTTGCGTGAATCTACGGGTTCCGTACATGCTGCAGCGTGGGCTACGCAAAGCGGTGAGATTCAACTGAGTTTTGAGGATGTGGGACGTCATAATGCCCTTGATAAATTGATCGGTTATGCGATGAAGCATCAGCTTCCGTGGGAAGAGGGGTTTGTGGTAGTTTCTAGTCGAGCCAGCTATGAGATGGTTTTAAAATCCGCCTTAAGTGGTATTTCCTGCTTGGTCGCCGTATCCGCACCTACCCAGTTTGCTGTTAACTTAGCCAAAGAGGCCGGTTTAACCTTAATCGGTTTTGCCCGACCCCAACGTCAGGTGATTTATCATGGGGCAGAGCATGTGTTCACTGAGTGACGCTCTGCCTCAGCTAAGCTAGTCCAAGGCCCCTGCGAGTGGATAGACATTGAGTAGCTGTGCAGTCTTAACATCCGCTTGTGGGGGAATTTCAACCAAGACATCGCCATAGGAAATGCCGGAGAGCATATGTGAGTCTTGCGTACTTAATAACTCCACCCAAAGGCCTTCCTCATTATTAACTAGGCGGCCTCGTCTAAAATCCCTTCTGATACTTTTATTTTGACTGATATCAAATGCAGCTTTGGCCTTAAAGCTAAATGGCTTTGCTTTGTCAATGCTGACGCCAGCAATACGCTTCATAGCAGGCAACGCCAGTAGTAGGGTAGTGGCATAACTCGCTACCGGATTACCGGGTAGTAAAAACACTTTGGTATTAGTCCCTACCTTACCCCAGCCAAATGGCTTACCCGGTTTAATTGCTAATTTCCAATGCTCAATTTCACCTAATTCCTCAAGCGCTTGCTTTAAATAGTCTTTTTCACCAACGGATGCGCCACCGGTAAAAATCAATACATCTTGGGTGCTCGCTGCCTCACTGATACGGGTTTTAAGCGTCTCCAGTTTATCCTCAATGGCACCACCGCTGCTAATCTCTAAAAAACGGTAGCGCTTTAAAAAGCTTAATAACATCGGTCGATTAGAATCATAGATTTGATTGATGGCTAAGGCTTGTCCCAAGGGTGTTAATTCATCGCCCGTAGAAAATACCGTTAGTTTCAGTTTAGCAAAGCAGGGCACTGTAGCATAACCCTGGCTTGCTAATAAGCCAATGGCCGCCGGCGTGATAGCCCGATTTGCATCAAGTAATACCTCACCTTGTTGTAGCTCCTCGCCCATATAGCGAATGTTTTTTCCTGCGGCAAAGGCTTCTTTAATACTGATACGATCGCCGTTGCGCTCCACCAGTTCCTGCTGAATCACGGAGTCACAATGCTTAGGCATGCCTGCACCAGTCAAAATACGTACGGCTTGCCCAGGCTTTAAGTCGAACTGTGCACTTTCATCGCCGGCAGCAATGGTCCCAATCACTTCCCATGTTAAGCGTTGCATATCATTTACTGCATAGCCGTCCATGGCGCTATTATCAAATTGCGGTGCGGGATACTGAACTAATAGATCCTTGGCTAATATGCGACCCACGGCCTGTTCTAAGGGCACTTCCTCAATGTCTTGCGTGCTTAGGGCATTGCTTAGTAGATCATTTAAGGCGTCATAATAGTCTCTCATGCTTATCCTTTATACTTGGTAGCCAGCTAATAGGCTGGGCTCATTAATATTTGTAAATTGCTGATGATTGCTAAATTGGATAGTGCCATAATCACAGCTGCGAATAAAGCCCATCACTCGGTTTTGCTTCGCGGGATCATCTAAGTAGGTCTTAAGTGGCTGCAAAATACGTCGTCTGCATTGCATAATCACAGGATGCACTTTATCATCGGTCGCCGCAACGACTAAATCTTTATCAGGATGACTTTCTAAGTATTGATAAAAAAGCCACGCTAAATTATTTGGTAAGTATGGGCTATCACAGGGCAAAATCTGTATCAACTCAATATCTTCTGCCAACTGCGTGATGCCACTATAGATGCCTGCTAAGGGACCGCGCTGCTGATAAGGCGCAAGGTCGGCGACCACCGGGTAACCGAAGGCTTGATATTGCTCATGAGCCGCATTGGCGCTGATCATAATATGCTCTGTATAAGGGCTTATTTTATCTAGCATATGCTCAATCAAAGGGCGTTGATTTAAGCTCAACAAGCCCTTTTGTTGATAGCCCATCCGCCGTCCTAAGCCGCCAGCTAAGATAACTGCGGCCAAGGAGGGGAGCGGGGTGCTTAAGCCTGCCAGCATGCGGTATGCTCTAAATCCGACTGCTTCATCTCAACCCAGTGCGAGCTGCCGTCAACAAAATGCTCCTTTTTCCAAAAGGGGGCATGGGTTTTAAGATAGTCCATAATAAATTCATTAGCCTGATAGGCGGCCTTTCGATGCTCACTCGCCGTCAACACTAACACAATATTTTCATTAACTGCAATGCGTCCGACCCGATGGATCACGCGCACATAGTGAATTGGCCATTGTGCCTTAGCTTGTAGAATGATTTTTTCTATCTCTTTTTCAGTCACTCCGGGAAAGTATTCTAAAAATAAATGGCTCAGCGCTTTGTCATGGTCATGCCCACGTACTTTGCCCGTAAAGCTAACCATGGCGCCCGTATTGGATACACTGGACTCAAGCGCTTGAAGTTCCTGCTGCAGACAAAAATCCTGCTCCTGAATGCTGATGCGATGCATACTAGCCTCCAGTTACTGGCGGTAAAATAGCTACCTCGGCATCAGGCGCCACCTGCGCTTGGAAATCATGCACAATCTCTTGATTTACTGCCACTTTATAAACATTGGCTGGGGAGAGGGTGGATTGCCATGGCTCACCGCGGCCACGTAAAACGTTTAAAAGCTCATCAACCGTACCACCAGCCCAATCGATGCGCTCATTGCTCACATCGAGCTCCTCTCGTAGCTTAGCCATATAATGAATCTGTAGCATAATAAACTCAATACTTCCTTTTTAAACTATTATTTTTTACCGTATAGATGCTTTTTCGCTTCATCCGTCATGGGCTTGCCTTGATCTGGATTGTATTGAGGAATTAAGGCATAGGCAGCAATCGTCGCTGGACGCTCGGCAATGCGTTTAATCCATGCTTGAATATGTGGGTAGTCATTTAAATCCACATCTTGACGCTCAGCATACAGTGCCCAAGGATAGCAAGCCATATCAGCAATGGTGTAATCATCACCGATGATAAAGTCTTTACCTGCTAATTGCTTATTTAGTACACCATATAAACGACGTGATTCATTGACATAGCGATTAATGGCATAGGGGATTTTCTCATCAGCGTATTGATTAAAATGATGATTTTGACCGAGCATTGGACCAAAACCACCCATTTGCCAATATAGCCATTGTAAAGCTTGGTAGCGTTTCGGTCCTGATTTAGCTAAAAATAAACCCGTCTTATCGGCTAAATACTCTAAAATAGCACCCGACTCAAAAATAGCCAGCGGCTCACCGCCACCAATAGGATCCTGATCCACAATGGCTGGAATACGATTATTCGGTGCAATTTTTAAGAAATCTGGATCAAATTGATCACCTTTGCCGATATTAATCGGATGTACCGTATATGGTAGACCAGCTTCTTCTAAGAATAAGGTGATTTTATGACCATTTGGTGTCGTCCAATAATAGAAATCAATCATTTAAATCTCCAATAGCAATAATTGCTTTAAATGCATTCTGACTATTGTAGCAAATAAGCCCTAGGCTAAGAATAAGCTCCATATAAAATTCGCATAATGTATATTATGTAAAGTACGATATTTATAACGTGATAAAGATAAATGCACTGAACTAGCTATCATGTTTGAAACTCATACGACTACCCCGAAACTTATTTAAGAATGGTACGAACACGACCATTTGCCTGTCGATTAACACGACCACCCTGTATTTTAGGGCTACTGTCATTATTTAATACCAATAAATGATCACTGCCACTTTCACCCGTTAATGGATTAAGTGATAAACCGTTTTTGCGAATTTCAAAATGCAAATGTGGTCCGGTAGATAAACCGGTATTACCTGTATAGGCGACGATATCACCCTGATTCACCCAATCTCCGATATTGACCTTGAATTTATCTAAATGGGCATAGACCGTACGATAAGTGGAATTATGCTTAATCACTAGTAAATTGCCATAGCCTCCCTGATAACCGGCAAAAACAACCTTGCCATGCTCAGCTGCTTTTACCTCAGTGCCGATGGGTACGGCATAATCAATACCAGTATGCATGCGTGGCGTCTGGGCAATAGGATGCATACGCCAACCATAATGAGATGATATGCGCCCGCCTGCTACCGGCTTTTTGATAATACTTTCAAAACGAATATCTTCGCGATAGGCGGCGCCACAGGCTGCACTACGACAAGCGCCTTTAAACGCCACATCACTATCAAGCTGTGGTAGCGGACCTAAATCCGTGTCCACATCCGTCGCCACCCCAGACTGCGCTGCGGCTACACTACAGACGAGTGTAAAAACGATGCTGATGAAGGCTTTAAAAGGAATAAAATGATGTAAGTGGTGGCGCATATAAAGAAATAAAGCACATAAAGTGTGCTGTGGTTAGCTGCATCTCAAGCTTAAGTATATTAAACTATGGCTACGATAGACAAGGCGATTTACACTCTTATGCAATTTAACCCCTTAAAAATCATAGCGTTACTCATCAGTCCCCTGATTTTATCCGCTTGTACTCAGCAACCCTACCCACAATCGGTGAAAAATGATTTACTCGCCATGTGTATGGAGGGTATTATGTCCGGTCAGACACCGGTGTTGGATGAAAATCACCAAAAAGAGAATATTGCTAAAAATTTGGAACTGTGCGAGTTCCGGCTCAGCCACTTTGTTAAAAAGGTCAATTATGAGGATTATGCACGTTATCAGCTACATTTATATCAAAGCTTTGAACGTGCGTTTAGGCAAAAGTATGTTTTAAGTGATGTTTATAATAATCTTTCGGACAATGATCAACGCGTATTTGAACAAATCTCCAAAATCATGCTTGGGTTAGGCGATAAAGATGAATAAGACCTTTAAAATCAAGGCCCTAAAGGCGCTAATCCTCTCTTGTTTAAGTCTTTCTTGGAACTCATCTGTATTAGCAGAAGTCAGTGAGGACAGCTATAGCGATCAGGATCGACACAAAGCGATTATTATGTGTATGACCGTACAGTATGTGCAGCTTTATCAAGAGCACCCTGCCGAAGAAGATGCGATGACGACATGTAATGCTCGCTATCAGCGCTTGATGCAAGAAATTCCCTATGCCCATTATAAGCAATGGTTGCTTGATACGCCCTACAGCCCCTACCCAAGTCCTGAAACCTCAGCGCTCTTAGATCAGTATCATCGTATTATGCTGGGTTTAGATGAGGCTACCCTACTGATTAATTAATTGATAATCTGGAAATTGTATGAAAAACAAACTTTTTACCTCCTTTTTTACTAAATTTTTTGGCGCTACGCTAGTTGCTACGGCTGTTGGTGTTGCTAGCACGGGGACTGCCATGGCCCAAACTCAAGCCGAGGCGCAATGGCCCAATAAGGAGCTAAAACTCATTGTGCCATTTGGTGCTGGCTCAACCCCAGATCAAATTGCGCGTGTGGTTGCAAATGAGGCCTCTAAAAGCCTTAATCAGCCCATTATTATTGAAAATCGACCGGGTGCTGGCGGTAATATCGGTACCGCTGCAATTGCTAAGGCTAAGCCAGATGGCTATACCTTTGGTATTAGCATTAACGGCCCCTTGGTGTATAACCAATTTCTCTACAAAAACCTAAGTTTCGATCCAAATAAGGATCTATACCCGTTGACCTTGGCCGTGACTCAGCCTAATGTGATTGCAGTGACGGCTGAGAGTGGTATTGAGACCCTAGCGCAATTGGTGGAGGAACTTAAGCAGAAGCCAGATAGCATGAATTTTGCCATTCCTGGCACCGGCTCAGGTTCACATTTAAGCCAAGAGCTGCTTTTACAAACCGTAGGCGCTAAGGCGCAAGCGATTCCTTACAACTCCTCACCACAAGCCTTAAACTCCTTGGTCGCCGGTGATACCCAATTTACTGCCTTAGCCCCCATTGCGCTCGTGCCATTAGCAAAAGACGGTCGTTTAACCTTATTGGCACAAACTGGTGCTGAGCGCATTGAGGCTTTGGCCGATGTGCCAACGATTAAGGAAAGTGGTGTGGCTGATATTGTTGGTGCGGCATGGTCAGGCTTTGTTATTTCCAATAAAGTGCCTCAAGCGATTAAGCAAAAACTACAACAGGCCTTAGTTGATGCTTTAAATCAAGAAGAAGTGGTTAAAACATTGAGAGCACAATATATGGAACCTACTCCATCGACGCCCGAAGAGTTTAAAGCCTACATGGAGGAGGAAAAGAATCGTTGGGAGCCTTTAATTAAAAGCCTCAACTTATCGCTATAATCCCCATCTTAGTTAGTACTAAAAACTTGCGCTGAAGCCGCCGTCAATGGTTAGAATTTGACCATTGATGTAGGAAGCGGCTTCAGATGCAAAAAACACCGCCGCCCCTGCCAGTTCCTCCGGTTTACCCCAACGCTTCAATGGTACCCGCTGCACATGAGAGGCCTTTTCCTCCGGCGTGCGCATCATGGACAGATTTCTCTCGGTTTCAAAAAATCCGGGCGCAATACCATTACTGGTAATACTATGGCTAGCATACTGTACGGCTAAACTTCTCACCAAACCCTCCAAGCCCATTTTCGTGACGGGATACACAGAATCCCCGGCCCGAGCTAGACGCCCCGCAATCGATGAAATGCTAATGATACGCCCCCACTGCTGCTCCATCATAAGCTCGGCCACTTGCTGTGATAAATAAATCGCGGCCGTGAGATTTTGCTGCACAAGGGACACAATTTCATCCCGTTTAAAGTCTTGAAGCGATTTTCTTATACGCGCACCTATATTATTGATTAAAATATCACAGGTAGCATAATTGCTTTTAATTTCTAGGATTGCCTTATCAATTGCGTCGAAATCGCTAAGATCTGCGCATAAGTAGTGGAGTTGTATGCCCTGCTCTGCCGCCTGCTGTTGCAGCGTGATTAATTTTGCTTTATCACGGCCGTTGATAATTACCTCGGCGCCACTACGCGCCAGGGCCATCGCCATTGCGAGACCAAGGCCACTGGAGGAACCGGAAACTAAAGCGATTTTATTATTCAGCTTAAAGTTGTTTAAAAATGAGTTTCGTATCTCAGGCATATGAGTTGACTCTCTACTATAATATTTTTAGTTCAAACAGCTTATTAAGTTTAGCTCTTAAGATTCAGTACTAAGCGTAACATATGAAAGCAGACAAAAATAGCGCCCAATATCTTGAAAAATTACTCACAGCAATTGCAAAAAAGCAGAAAAATGCACTGCAACAGCTGTTTGATTCAGAAGCTGAATCGATGATGGCGCTAGCCCGTCAATCATTACTACAAGAGCAATCAGCTCAACAGGTATTACTAAAAACTTTTTTGACCATTTGGGAAAATGCGGATAGTTATGCACCTGAGATTGGCTCTGCCCGAGGTTGGATTTATAGTATTTTACGCTTTCAAATTCGTGAGTATTACCAGACGCACTATCAAAGTCATGCCTTAGCCCTTGCCAAAGAGCCCGCCTTTAAGCCCTTGGGCATGGCTGAGATCCAACAGCAGTTACACCCGCATATAAAGCCTGAGGAGTCGCTGCATTTCTATTTTGAGCAACTCACTGAGGAGCAGCAGAGCTCCTTATTGACGGTATATTTAAGTCCCGACACGCAGCCTGTCGCCGCCACCCGTATGGGCATATCCTTGGCTCGTATCAAAGAGGATATCAGCATCGGCTTACACCATCTGGCACGCTCCTTTCCCCATTTGCCACAGCATGAGGAGGGACTCATCTTAGGAGAGTATGTGCTAGGTGGCATGAGTGATAGTGATCTCAACCGGGTTTATGACATTCTTAATAAAAACGTCGATAGTACGCGTATTATCTTGCTGTGGGAGGAGCTATTTACCGAGTTTATTGCCCAATTGCAGCCCTGCTCGCTGAACCCTAGTTTATGGCGCTCCTTAAATGATAAGCTTAAGCAACTGCATCATCAACAAAAAGAGCAGGAACGTAAGCAATACGATAGTAGCTATGAAGGTGAGCGTGAGCCGCTAGATCAGGAACTTGCGGACAAAGCTAAGGCGCTGGCTAAAGAGGGTAAAAGAATGCCACTTTCCCTACGTTTGCATTTCCTCTGGCGCTCCATTAAGTTTTGGCAGGCGCTTGGTCTAGCCTCATTGTTAGTTGCTTTAGCGGTTTTGTTATGGCCCAGTTCTGGTAATACGCTACGTTGGGTAGCCGTACTGACGGATCGTTCAGCCACCCCTTCGGTTGCTTGGGTGCTTAAAGTGACGGCAAATGGCAAGGCATCGATTACCCCTAGCTATCAGCAAATCGGGCAGTCCGGTTTTGATTTGCAGTTATGGAGTAGCACTGATAATGGTCAAACCATGCGTGCTATTGCGCTCTTAGATGCTTCTGGCGTTAATCGAATTGACGCGTCTCGCCTCAATGAATTACAGCCAAATCAACGTTTTTATATCAGTCTTGAGCCTAAAGGTGGTTCAAGTGCCAATAAACCCAGCGGCAGCATTCTTTTCCAAGGTTCAGCTGTTGATTTAGATTCCAAATCCTAGGACAGTTGACCTATGTACTTAGCCGGCATTGTTTTACTCCCCTTTTTAGCTAGTTTAATTGCGGCAATATTGCCGGATGATACACGCAACCGAGAGGCGTGGTTATCCGGTATCACTGCCCTCCTCTGTTTAAGCTTAGTCCTTTTAAAAAGCCCCGACATCATGAACGGCACGGTGATTGTGGAGCGTTATCACTGGATCCCAGCCCTGGATTTAGTCTTTACTTTCCGCATGGACGGCTTTTCTTTTGTTTTTGCCTTGCTAGTTTCGGCGATGGGTGCATTAATTTCGCTCTATGCCCGCTACTATATGGACCCGGCCGATCCTCGTCCACGCTTTTATGCCTTTTTTATGATTTTTATGGGCGCTATGCTGGGCTTAGTACTATCTGGCAATGTGATTCAAATGGTGATTTTCTGGGAACTGACCAGTATGGCTTCCTTTATGCTAATCGCCTATTGGTTCCATCGGGTCGATGCTCGTCGAGGCGCAAGAATTTCCTTTACTGTGACAGCAAGTGGTGGCTTTGCCCTATTAGCCGCTGTACTGATGATAGGTTACGTGGTCGGAAGCTATGATTTAGAAACAATTTTAAGCTCCGGTGATGTATTACGTAACAGTGCCTATTATCCAGCGATTGTGATTTGCTTTGCACTTGGTTGCTTAACGAAAAGTGCGCAATTTCCCTTTCACTTCTGGTTACCTAATGCGATGGCGGCACCGACACCGGTGTCGGCTTATTTGCATTCCGCTACGCTGGTTAAGGTGGGGGTGTTTGCCTTAGCTCGTTTTTGGGAGGTGCTTTCAGGTACTGATTTATGGTTTTATCTGATTAGTGGTGCTGGACTTATATCCTTTGTTATCGGTGCCTACAATGCCTTTTTCCAAAAGGATATGAAGGGTATTTTGGCCTATTCGACCATTAGTCATTTAGGTTTGATTTGTACCTTATTAGGGATGAATAGCCGTCTTGCTTTGGTGGTGGCTATTTTCCATATGCTTAATCATGCGACCTTTAAAGCCTCACTCTTTATGGCAGCAGGGATTGTGGATCATGAAACGGGTACGCGTGATATCACGATTTTAAATGGTCTCCGCAAAGCCATGCCGGTGACGGCTTTATTAGCAGCCGTAGCAGCGGCCGCCATGGCCGGGGTGCCCTTACTAAATGGCTTTATTTCAAAAGAGATGTTTTTCTCGGAAACCTTGTTTGCCGAAGCCTCTTTATCTAATCCCTACTTCTTACCCATTATGGCAGTGATAGGCAGTATTTTAAGTGTGGCCTATTCCTATCGCTTTATTGTTAGCGTGTTTTTTGGTGAGCCCCATTTTGAATCACTCCCTAAAAAACCGCACGATCCTTATAAGTGGATGTTAGTGCCTAGTGCGATTTTGGTTTTTCTCTGTGTGTTAGTGGGTGTATTACCGCAGCATACCATTGGTCCGCTTTTAAGCACGGCAGTATCGGGGGTGTTGGGACCTAATCACGGTGTTGAGTACGATTTGGCCGTATGGCACGGTTTTAATATTCCCTTATTAATGAGTGTATTGGCCATGGTTGGGGGGATTTGTCTGGCCCTGATTATGCACCGATCCTTATTGGCCTATCCGGATGTGACGCCATTTACCGAACGATTCGAGGGGCGTCGTATCTTTGATAAGATCATGGATTATGTGGATATTTTCGCCTTTTACACCGTGCGCTGGGCTTCTTCGGAACGTATGCAGATTCAACTAGTACTGGTTGTGTTAATTAGTATTGTGGTAGCCACCTTACCATTGATGGGGCGTTACGATATACCCAGCCCCGATCTAGCCGATATTAATTGGTTATTTTTTGCCTTGTGGATCGTTGGCTGTATGGGTGCTATTCTGACTGCTTATCATGCCCAATATAATCGCTTTAGAGCCATTATTTTTTCAAGTGCCACTGGGATTGTGGTGGTCGTGACCTTTGCCTGGCTATCGGCCCCGGATTTGGCCTTAACCCAATTAGTGGTTGAAGTGGTTACCTGCGTGTTACTGCTTTTAGGTTTGCGCTGGTTGCCTGAACCTAAGAAAACGCCGAATGAGCTGGATGAGGATCCGGTGCTGGCCTTAAGACGCCGGCGCGATTTAATCATTGCCTTAACGGCCGGTATCGGCATGAGTTTATTAGCCTACTTCCTGATGATGCGCTCTAATAATCGCAATGATATTGGCGATATCATTTTAATCAAATCCGTGCCTGAGGGGCATGGTACCAATGCGGTCAATGTGACTTTAGTCGACTTCCGTGGCTTTGACACCTTTGGCGAAATTACGGTATTAGGGATTGTGGCGTTAACCGTATATGCGCTGTTACGACGCTTTAGACCACCTCAGGAAATGTTGCATGCACTGGACAGCGTGCGTGAGGAGCTGACAACGGATTTACGCCGGATTAAGGAGGATGGTAAGCTGCCCAAAGGTACCATGCTGGTACCGAATGTGATTGGTCGTTTACTGATGCCCATCACTAGTTTGATTGCTTTTTACTTTTTCTTCCGTGGTCATAACTTACCGGGTGGTGGCTTTGTCGGTGGCTTAATTTTTGCGACCGGTGTGATTACCCAATTTATTATTAGCGGTATGTTGTGGGTAGAGTCTAAATCCCGCATTCGTCCCCAAAACTGGTTAGCGGTGGGTTTACTGTTAGCCGGGGGTGCTGGGGTCTTGCCAATGCTCTATGGTTTGCCTTTCCTATCGGCCATGGTGTGGGAGCCGGTACTGCCCTTTTATGGAAAATTACATTTTTCTACGGTGTTACTCTTTGATTTAGGTGTATTTGCCCTGGTCGTAGGTACCACGACCTATATGTTGGTTGCCTTAGCACACCAATCATTACGCTATTATCGTAAAAATATTCAAGCCGATCTACAACTGGATCAAAGCTTAAGCCCTACGGCTAAAAAGCTCGCAAAATCCATTAATAAAAATTAATTTAAGGAATTCACACTATGGAAATTGTCTTTGCCTTAGCCATCGGTATACTGACCGGTTCCGGTGTTTGGTTGATTCTGCGTTCCAGAACCTTTCAGGTGATTATGGGCTTGTTAATACTGAGTTATGCGGTGAATCTTTTTATCTTTGGCGGTGGTTTATTAAATGTGGGGATGCCTCCGATTATTCACGGTGCAGCGGTAGTGAATCCCGAAGACTATGCCAACCCCATTCCGCAGGCTCTCGTCCTTACTGCCATTGTGATTGGTTTTGCTACCACCGCTTTATTTCTAGTTTTATTATTAGCGCAGCGCGGTCTTACTAATACCGACCATGTTGATGGTGCGGAGAGCGATGAATGAGTAGTTTTTTAATGCATTTACCCATTCTGCCCATTATTATTCCCCTCTTTGCTGGGGGGCTAATGATTTTGCTCAAAGAGAAAAGGCGCAAGCTAAATACCTTTATTTCCTTTGCTTCAGTGCTGGCGCAATTAGCGGTGGCGATTGAATTATTACTCTATACCAGTAGTTTTTTAGAGGTTGAATGGACTAATAATATCGCTGTCTATTTATTAGGTAATTGGCAAGCGCCCATCGGTATTGTCTTGGTGGCCGACCAATTAGCAGCGTTAATGCTCTGCTTAACAGCCTTTTTAGGTTTAACTTCGCTTAGCTTTTCGACCGCACTATGGAACCGTGTCGGGATCCATTTCTATCCGCTGTTACAGTTTATTTTGATGGGTTTAAATGGCGCCTTTCTGACCGGTGATTTATTTAATCTATTTGTGTTTTTTGAGGTCTTTTTAGCCGCATCCTACGGTCTTTTATTGCATGGCTCTGGCTCCCAACGCGTCAGTTCCGGCATGTTGTATATCACCATCAATATGGTGGGAGCTTCCTTATTATTAATCGGTATTTCAATGATTTACTCGATTACCGGCACCCTTAATTTTGCAGAAATTGCGGCTAAAGCGGGTGCTTTGGATGCCGAAGATCGCTTGTTGTTTGAAACCGCCTGTTCGATTTTAGGAGTGGCTTTTTTAATTAAAGCTGCTGCTTGGCCGCTTAACTTTTGGCTAGCTAATGCCTATGCCGTCGCTAGTGCACCCGTGGCTGCGATGTTTGCGGTGATGACTAAGGTCGGTATTTATGCCCTCTTACGCGTCGGTTCACTCTTACTGCCTTCCGGTGCACCCGCCGCCTTTGGTGGTGAGTGGATGTTTTATATCGGGATTGCGACCTTAGCGTTTGGTGCGCTTGGGGTGCTAGCCGAAAAGCAAATTGGTCGTTTAGTTGGCTACAGTGTGATTTTGTCTTCTGGCGTATTACTTTCTGCCCTAGGCATGCCGGGCGTCTCAATGACCGGCCCCTCACTGTACTACCTTGTTAGTTCGGTGCTTGCTTCGAGCGCCCTATTTTTAATGGTGGAATTAATTAATCGCATCGATCATTACGAAAGTGCCTTACTTTCCGTCAGTATGGAGGCCTTTGGTTTAAATGAGGAGGAGGACAGTGACTATAGTGCACAGGTCATTGGTTTTACCGTGCCGAGTGCCTTTGCCTTTTTGGGGATTGCCTATATTATTGCGGCCTTGGTCATTATTGGACTCCCCCCTTTGTCTGGATTTATCGGTAAAATCGCCCTACTTTCCAATGTATTAAAGCTTAATAACTATGAAATCTCTGCGATTCATACGTGGTTATTATTGAGCTTTTTGATTTTGTCGGGGCTGGCTGCCTTAATTTCCTATATGCGTACCGGCATGTTGACGTTTTGGGTGCCAGAACGGGTCAATCGACCTAAGCTGAGTTTTAGAGAAGCCGCACCCATTGTTTTACTCTTAAGTGGCTGTGTTTTAATCAGTATTTTTGCCAATCCAGTCATGGAGTTAATGAATAATATCGCTTTATCATTGGATGAGCCCTTTTTGTATATTCATGCCGTGATGCAACAACAAGCACTCCAAGGAGCCCATTAATATGCGCAGTTTATTTTTCTGGATTCCGATGACCATGGCGCTTTTTGTGGCGTGGATTATGCTAACCGGTAGCCTATCCTTGGGTCAATTGACGCTGGGGTTTGTGCTCTCCTTCAGTTTGATTCTGTTATCAACACGACTGCGACCTGATCGGGCCTATCCACGCCGCATTGGTGCCATGATTAAGCTCTTTTTTATCGTGCTAAAGGATATTTACCTGTCAAATCTCTACGTGATGCGCTTAACCCTCAAAGCCAGACCAGATAAACAACCAGTCGCCGGTTTTGTTAATATTCCTTTAAGCCTTAGAGATCCGCATGCCATCGCATTATTGGCTTGTATTATTAATTATGTACCCGGCACGGTTTGGAGTGGTTTAACTGAAAATGGTTATATCCTACGCTTACACGTGTTTGGTTTGGTGTCTGAAGAAGAGTGGCACCACACGGTTCAACAACGTTATGAGCCTTTGTTGATGGAGATTTTTGAATAATGGGTCTACTAAATTTTGCCTGCTATTTTGCCATTGCCTGCTATAGCCTTTCTAATGTACTGACCCTCTATCGTGCTATTAAGGGTCCTACGCCGCAGGATCGTGTGCTGAGTGCTGATGTCACCTACACCAATTGCATGCTCTTGGTGTTTACCTTGGGTATTTTATTTAGAACGCCTTGGTACTATGATATCGGTCTGTTAATTGCCCTATTAGGTTTTGTGACCACGGCTGCCATGGCTAAGTTTTTACTGCGTGGTGAGGTGATTGAGCCATGACACATGACATCCCTTTATGGATAGAAATTACGGCCTCTATTCTGATCATATTAAGTGGCATCATTACCCTGATTGGTAATATCGGCTTGGTGAATCTATTGTATTTCAGAAAGCGTATTCATGCGCCTACCCTCGGTAATAGCTTGGGTCTTTGGTTTTTGATGGTGGCCTCAATGCTCATTTCCTATGTGCTTGGCGACAGGCGCTTTTTCCATGAAATGTTGGTGGTGATTTTTATTTTTATGACCTCCCCTATTTCATGGACACTTTTGATGCGCTCTTATGTGCTAACACAAGCACGACAAGATACTGAGGATCTGTAACTTGTCGTACTATGATGCTGCGTGCATATCAAACGGTAAGTTTGCTTTTTCAACCGCTTCAGTCAAGGCTCTAATCGCTGCTTGGCGGGTATAGCTCTTACGCCAAACCAGGACGATTTCTCTGGAGGGCGCAGGCTCTTCAATCGGGATATACTTAATCCTATTCTGACGTTTTGCATACTCATCACAGCATATGGCGCTTTCTGGCAAGAGGGTAATACCAAGGCCAGATGCGACCATATGGCGAATTGTCTCCAGGGAGGAACCTTCAAAGGAGCGTTGCATACCATCAATGGATGAGGAAAAAGGCGACATCTCCGGACAAGCCTCTAGTACTTGATCTCTAAAGCAATGACCATTACCCAGTAATAACATGGTCTCGTCCTTAAGCTCATCGATATGAATACGCTTGAGATTGGCCCACGGGTGATTAGCAGGCACGGCCAGAATAAATTTTTCCTCATACAAACTAAGAAAATCCAAACCGCTGTCAGGTACGGGTGCGGCCATAATGGCACAATCAATTTCCCCTTGACGCAGCATTTCCACTAAGCGCACGGTGAAACTTTCTTGCAATACCAAGGGCATATTAGGATTTAACTGCATATGAACGGGCATCAGATACGGCAATAAATAAGGCCCTACGGTATGAATTACACCCACCTTGAGCGGACCGGTTAAGGGATCATGACCTTGGCGAGCAATTTCTTTAATTTCGGAACTGGCCTCTAACACCTTGCGCGCTTGATTAATAATTTGCATACCAATCGCCGTGATGCCGACTTCAGTGCCACCGCGTTCAAAAATCAGCACGCCTAATTCATCTTCCAATTTTTTAATGGCCACCGATAAGGTGGGCTGACTCACATAGCACGTTTCTGCCGCACGTCCGAAATGACGCTCGCGCGCAACGGCCACAATATATCGTAATTCTGTTAACGTCATACATTTTCAACCTATAGACTCAAGCGCCTGAAGCGCTGTTAAGAGCGTAAATAATCCGCACTCATACCCACCCAGCGTTGCTGATGTGCTAGCGCTGTGGGCAAATCCTGTTGTACCAGCTCCACGGCGAAGGCTTTAGTCGCTTCTACAATCGCTACATCCTCGTCGATATTAATAAAACGAGTTAGGCTAGTGCCCGATTGCTTCAAACCTAAAAACTCTCCTGGGCCACGCTGTTCTAAATCGCGTCGAGCAATTTCAAACCCATCATTTGTTTCATACATGGCTTTAAGGCGAAGCTTGGCTGTTTCCGATAAGGGTTGCTGATAAAGTAATAAACAAATGGCCTTGTCCTGACCTCGTCCGACCCGACCTCGTAGCTGGTGCAATTGAGCCAAACCAAAACGCTCGGCATGCTCAATCACCATAATATTGGCATTAGGCACATCCACCCCAACTTCAATCACGGTGGTCGCTACCAATACATCGATGTTATGCTGTTGAAAATCCTGCATAATACGATTTTTCTCTTCGCTTTTTAGGCGACCGTGCACTAAGCCCACCCGAATACCTACTAATTCAGCAGCTAAACGCGCATAGGTTTCTTCCGCTGTCTGCAATTGTAAAGCTTCACTTTCTTCCACCAACGGGCAAACCCAATATACCTGCTTAGCTTCATGACAGGCATTTGCTATCAAGGTGATTAACTCATCCCGTCGTTTATTATCCAGTAGCTTAGTTTCTACCGGCTGTCGCCCAGGTGGTAATTCATCAATCACAGAGACATCAAGGTCAGATAAAAAGGTCATCGCCAAGCTACGAGGAATCGGCGTAGCACTCATATTTAATTGGTGCGGATAGATGATGGACTCGGCATCTACAGTCCCCGGTCTCGGTACTGTAGCGCTGTCTGCTTGAGGGTGAGCTTCATTGATTAAGCCCTTTTCGCTAAGGCTTAAACGCTGACCTACACCAAAGCGATGCTGTTCGTCCACTATCACTAAAGCCAATTGATGAAAGTTAACATCCTTTTGAATTAAGGCTTGGGTGCCAACAATGAACTGCGCTGTGCCATTGGCAATGGATCCATAGGCTTCACGCTTATCCTTTGCTTTCATACTGCCACTAAGCCATACAACGGCTACCCCCGTAGCCTCAAACCATGCTTGGATTTTGCGAAAGTGTTGCTCTGCTAATAGCTCGGTCGGTGCCATTAAGGCAACTTGCAGCCCCTGCTCCAAGGCAAAAGTCGACGCTAAGGCCGCCACAATGGTTTTACCACTGCCCACATCCCCCTGAATAAGGCGATGCATAGGAAAGGCTCGACTCAGATCGTTTTCAATCTCAGCCAAGACGCGCTCTTGGGCAGCGGTTAATGAATAAGAAAAACGCGCTAGCACCTGCTGATATAAAGGACCTTTGAGGCTTGAAAGTGCATGTGCCTTCAAGGCACTACGCCGCTGACGCGCTAAATACATGGCGATTTGTTGGGCCAGCATTTCATCAAATTTTAAACGCTCCCAGGCTGGGTGATAGCGTAGCTGCAACGATTCAATCGCTGTCCCTAAAGGGGGTTCATGTAACAACTGCAAGGCCTGATTAATTTCCATTAAATCAAAACGCTCACGGATGTCAGCTGACAAAGTGTCTTCCAAGACGCAACTTTTTAAGTGCTTATGGATAGCTGCGCTAAGTACCTCTTGGCTAAGACCCTCGGTCGTAGGATAAATAGGGACTAAATTGTTTTTTAAGCTCTCCCCTGCTTTTAATAATTTAGGATGCACCATTTCTAAGCCCCATTGATAGCTGCCGCGCACCTCGCCACGAATGCGAAGAAGTCCTTTTTTTTCAAGGGCAGCTTTTTGGCTGGGGTAAAAATGCAACCAACGCAGTTGGATGCTACCGCTTTGATCCTTAAACAGCGCCGTTAATTGGCGGCGTCCATGGTGCACTACCCGTACTGAGCTGATGGTACCCTCAAGCTGCGCATGCATCCCAGGGGTTAATTCTGCTATCTTATGAATACGACTATGATCCTCATAGCGTAAAGGCATGTGCAAAACAAAGTCCATCGGCTCCACCAAGCCGAGCTTGTGCAGTTTTTGCTCGGTGGCGCTTAGGCGGGACTTGTTACTGGGGGTCATGCTGAGGTGCTTTCCTATGCTGAATAAAGGCACTTAGTAAAACGCATGTTAGCGTAGCAAGCACCTCTATGTGCTCGGTGGCAACTACTTGTTGAGCGCTAGCACAGCGTCAATTTCGAATTGCGCCCCCTTGGGTAAAGCGGACACTTCAATGGTAGAGCGCGCAGGATATGGCTCGGGAAATAACTCCTGCATCACACTATTGGCAATACCGAAATTATTTAGGTCAGTTAGATAAAGACCAACACGTAGAATATCCTCCATGCTAGCACCCGCCGCTTCAATCACAGCGCTTAAATTGCTCATGGCCTGTCTTACCTGCTCTTCAAACTGTGCTGACACTAATTCACCCGTTTCCGGATTTAGACCTAACTGGCCAGAAATAAAGACGATAGAATTTGCACTGCTGCTAACTGCTTGCGAGTATGGACCGAGTGCGGCTGGGGCTTTATCCGTAAATACGACTTCTTTACTCATAGGAGTTCCTATAGCTGTGTTAAAAATAAGCGCAGTCATTATAAATAGACATACGCTATAGATAATTAGTTTTTATTAGCAAAATGATATCAGAATTTGCTATTCAAGGCCTTTATATTCTTGATAAGCTGCTTGACGCAAACTATGATCCATTAAAATAATAGCGAGTAATGCCTCTGCAATCGGTGCGGCTCTGATACCGACACAGGGATCATGTCGACCCAAGGTCTGAACTTGAATAGGCTCATTGGCAGTTGTCACCGAGCGACGCTCGATACGAATGCTAGAGGTAGGCTTAATTGCAAGCGATACCGTAATATCCTGACCACTTGAAATACCGCCTAAAATACCGCCGGCATGATTTGATAAAAAACCCGTTGGTGTGATTTCATCACCGTGTTCAGAACCACGTTGACTCACACTATCAAAACCAGCACCAATTGCGACTGCCTTAACGGCATTGAGCCCCATCATGGCATGGGCTATATCGGCATCTAAACGATCATAAATGGGCTCACCCAAACCCGCAGGTACTCCAGAAGCTACCACCTCAATGCGGGCGCCGATAGAATCACCATCGCGTCGTAACTGATCCATAAAACTTTCCAATTCAGGAATAATCTCGGCATTCGGCGCAAAAAATGGGTTGTTAGCCACTTCGTCCCAACTTTGGAAAGGAATTTGGATCGGACCTAATTGACTCATATAAGCACGTACCTGTGTGCCATAGCGTAGCGCCAAGCACTTTTTAGCGATGGCACCGGCTGCTACGGTAGGCGCTGTTAAACGAGCCGAAGAACGACCACCCCCACGGGGATCGCGAATACCGTATTTATGCCAATAACTATAATCAGCATGGCCTGGTCGGAAACGATCCGTGATATTGGCATAGTCCTTGCTGCGTTGATCCTGATTACGGATCAGTAAAGCAATGGGGGTACCTGTGGTTTTACCCTCATAAACACCAGAGAGTATCTCTACCCTATCGGGCTCTTGGCGTTGTGTCACATGCCGTGAAGTACCGGGGCGTCGACGGTCTAAGTCATGCTGAATATCCGCTTCGTTCAGTGCGACACCCGGCGGGCAACCATCAATCACACAACCAATGGCCGGACCATGTGATTCTCCAAAATTAGTAACTGCAAAAAAACGACCAAGTGTGTTACCAGCCATGTAACTTCCTATGCAAAAATTAACTTGAATAATTGATTATACTGAAGATCGCTACCTATTAAGATGAACAACTCAGGAAGCTATTTTGTTTTTCAATAGGCGTTGGCTCCGCATAACGCTCTGCCCCTGTATGCACAATGTAGGGATTTTGTAAAATCCGAATCATAAAATCAATCAGTTCAAAGGAGCCATTTTGCACCTCATCAATCACTTCTTGAGCCATATAGGTTCTTAGGGTATAGAGTGGATTAATGCGATTCATCATGGCTTGACGCGCTTCAATGCTAAGATTATCTAGCTTTAATCGCACCCTATAGCGCTGTAACCATGCCTTTGCCTCTGCCGCTTGGGGAAATAGCGCAAGCCAAGCAGCTTCATCACTATCAATGGTAGCCAAGCGTCTAAAACTGAGGGTAAAATCACTGGCCTGGCTTGCCATTAAGCGCCAAAAATCATTAAAAAGATCTTCATCAGCCTTAGTAATTTGCTTTAGACCGAGTTTTTGAGCATGTATTTCAAAGTATTTATCATAGAAATACGATTCATAGCCTGCTAACACCTCTCTTAAATCAGCTTCTGACAGGCCCAAAATAGAAAATGAAATAGCCAGTTGATGCAGATTCCATAATGCGATATTGACCTGTTGGGCAAAGGCGTAGCGCCCTCCCTGATCACTATGATTAATGACCCAATTTGGATAAAAATTCTCCATAAAGCCATAGGGACCATAATCAATGGTCAGCCCTAAGATGGACATATTATCCGTGTTCATTACCCCATGCACAAAACCCACGCTTTGCCAATGCGCCATCAAATGGGCGGTTTTTTGGGTGACTAGATCCAGAAAATCTAAGATCTTATCCTTTGGATTGGCGTAGCTCGCTTGTAATTCATCAACAAAAAAGTGAGTGCACACATAGTCTAGCAGCTCCTGCAACAAATCCGGACGTTGATTAGCGTACCAATGCTGGAATGAGCCAAAACGTATAAAGCTAGGAGCGACCCGTGAGACAATAGCCGCTGTCTCAATACCCTCACGGCGCACCCGATCCTGCGAATGAGTAATGGATAAGGCCAAGGTGGTGGGTATGTTTAAACCATCCATCGCAGCGCTGGCTAAATACTCACGAATACTGGAACGTAAGACGGCTCGCCCATCGCCCATGCGTGAATAGGGTGTTAAACCAGCGCCTTTTAATTGAATCTCTAAGGGCGGACCACCCGATGCGCTTGCTAAGGCTCCCAGTAAATGTGCTCGACCATCGCCTAACTGACCTGCCCAGACGCCAAATTGGTGGCCGCTATAAACCGCCGCTAGCGTAACACCGCCAGGTAAATCACGCTGACCCGACATGACTTCAAGAAACTCCTGGCTCTGCCAAATTGTCTCATCAATGCCTAAACGGCTTGCCACCCAGGGGTTGACATGCACTAGCTGCACCTCATGTTGCAGACCCTGCATCTTAAGCCGGGTATAGAACTCGGGTGACAAATCGGCAAAGGAATTAGAAACTTTTAGTGACTTCATAAATGTATCCTAAGCACTGCTATTGACCCGCTCTTTTGCGCTGTTTGGCCACACGCTTGGCTGGTCGTACATACATGATCGTGGCAAAAAATACGATCATCGCCAATAAGGTTTCAACTAAGGCTAGCTGCTGCGACAGTGTCGTGGTATCACTCATCCAGCGTACTACTCCCTCCATCAGATAAAGTAAAATCATCATAGAAGTCCACTGCATCGTGTATAAGCTACCGCGCCATAAACCATACAATGGAAATAATAAAGGTAAGGCCTTTAGCACTAGTAATGTGCCGCCCGGCTCAACTGGACTTAGGATCCACTCCCAAAGCACACAAAGTATAAATAATAAGGTCGTGCCAATAAAGGCGATATATCGATAATGTGGGTTCAAGGGTATCGTGCTCATATAGCTAAGACGGTTATACTGATAGCCTATTGTATGCTATATTTTTAGGCTGCGTGAGCAGCGGCTTAAATAAATGATCCGCCATCAACTAAATCACACCTACTAGAGAAGAAACCATGAGTTTACCTGCGATGGAAAAGAATACGCCCCAACCACCAGCGGCTGAAGAAAGCTTTTCCGATGACAGTATTTTTATTATCAATCAGCGCGACTCTCGTGGGGATTGGCGCTTTTATAAAGACGTATTGCTGCTTGCGCTTTCTCGCTTACTCAATGAGGGTTTAACGAGTAAAGCTGCCAGTCTCTCTTACACCTCCATTACCTCAGCCGTGCCTTTATTAGCGGTGGTACTGGCTTTATTTACGGCTTTTCCAATTTTTAATGACTTTAAGTTTTATTTGGATGAGTTTTTAAGTCGTAGTCTATTTCCTGAGAGCATTTCTAATCAAGTTCTATCCTACCTAAATAGCTTTGCTGATGCGGCAACCCGGTTGACAGCCATTGGTACCATATTTTTATTTGTCACATCCATTTTGTTGATGATGACCATTGAGGATGCCTTAAATCAGATTTTCCAAATTAAAAAGCCACGTCCACTATTCCAGCGCATTTTAGTATTTTGGGCGATTTTATCGGTAGGTCCTTTTGCCTTAGCGCTTAGTTTGTGGGCTAGTGCCATGTTTTTACAACAAACGATGGTGGCAGGCTTTTCCTTTTTGAAAAGCTTAATTAGCTTTATTGTGCCCGTTGTCTTCTCTGGCTTTTTGATGAGCTTATTTTATTTGGTGGTGCCCAATCGTCGTATTAAATTCCGCGATGCGATGGTGGGTGGTTTTTTTGCCGCCATTATCTTTGAAATAATGCGCAACGGCTTTACCCTTTACCTTAGCTATTTCCCGACCTATACCCTGATTTATGGTGCTTTTGCTATTTTGCCAATCTTCTTGATCTGGGTTTATATGTCTTGGCTGGTATTATTGTTGGGCGCCTATATTGTTTCTTTAATGCCGCAAATCCGTCGCGGTGTGATTGCTAAGGATAGTCATTCTGGTGCCCGGCTACTGCTTGCTATCAAAGTCATCCGTGCCCTGAATGATACCCGACAACAGCAACCCGGACTTAGTGAATCCCAATTGATGGCGATGATTCCAAGTAACTATTTGAATATTCACAATGTACTGGAGGCCTTAGCCGATTTAGGCTATGTGATGCGTGGCGCCGATAGCAAAGAAGGGATATGGGCCTTAGTCTGTAGCGATCAGCAGTCGCTAAGACCCTTAATTGACTGCTTTTTATTCGATAAAAATATGGCACAGGTGCTGAGTGATGAACGTATCTACGCAGCGGTACAAAAGACGATTGATAATCAAGACGTACCCGTCAGTGCGATCTATTAAAAACATCAGCCCGGAACACAATTGTTCCGGGCTGTTAGCTTAGAAGAGCTTAACTAGCGACTCATCCCACGCCTCTGAGTTCGCCTCATCGCTATGATTGCGGTTATTTGTTAAGACCTCAACATCCACCCTCGCCTCCGGTGCTGGGCGGCAGCAACAAGGCAGTACCTCATCCGGATTGATGTAGGCCAAGGGCTCAATGAGGTACTCCACCTGACCATCAACTAAGGGAGTACGACATGAGCCACAGTAACCTGCTCGACATTGATACTCAACCACATAGCCTTGACGTTCTAGACCCTCAAGCAAGGTCTCACCGCTTAAGAGCTCAAAGCTACCGTCCCATGTATAGACTCGACTCATAACTCAAAGCCTGATAAGTCGTCTGGGTTAATTTCAGCATCAATTTGACCGATAAGGTAAGAACTGATTTCTACCTCTTGTGGGGCTACCTGTACATTATCCGAGGATAACCAAGCATTAATCCAAGGAATGGGGTTTTGGGTAGCGCCTTCAAAGGCAGGTTGAAGACCCACCGCCATCATGCGTGTATTGGTAATGTACTCCACGTACTTACATAAAATATCGCGGTTTAGACCAATCATCGAGCCGTCCTTAAATAAATAAGCAGCCCATTCCTTTTCCTGTTCGGCCGAGTCTTTGAACATTTGAAAGCATTCCTGCTCAAGTTCTTTAGCAATATCGACCATTTCCGGATCGTCTTGACCACTCCGCATTAAGTTCAGCATATGCTGGGTGCTCACCAGATGCAGGGCCTCATCACGTGCGATTAATTTAATGATCTTAGCATTTCCCTCCATCAGTTTTCTTTCGGCAAAGGCAAAGGAGCAAGCAAAGCTCACATAGAAACGAATGGCTTCTAAAATGTTGACCGACATGAGGCAGAGATAAAGCTTTTTCTTAAGCTCTCTAAGACTGATGGTCTCCTGCTTGCCATTTAGCGTATGCGTACCCTCACCAAAGAGTTGATATAAGGACACGGTGCGGATTAAATCATCATAGTATTTCGAGATATCACGCGCACGCTCTAAAATATGCTCATTGCTGACAATACCATCAAATACCACGGAGGGATCATTGATGATATTACGAATAATATGAGTATAAGAGCGAGAGTGAATGGTTTCTGAGAATGACCACGTCTCAATCCACGTCTCTAACTCCGGTAGCGACACAATCGGCAAGAAGGCCACATTTGGACTACGCCCTTGAATGGAGTCGAGTAAGGTCTGATACTTTAAATTAGAAATAAATATATGCTTTTCATGCTCAGGCAAATTTGCATAATCAATTCTATCCTGTGAGACGTCGACTTCTTCCGGACGCCAGAAGAAAGATAATTGCTTTTCAATGAGCTTTTCAAACACCTCAAATTTTTGCTGATCGTAGCGCGCCACATTCACACTCTGACCGAAAAACATCGGTTCTAAAAGCGCATTATTGGGGGTTTCATTAAAGGTACTATATAGCATAAAAACTCGAATAAAAAACTAGTGGAGGCACTTAAAGAAGCCTTAGCTAAAAGCAGTCAGTTTAAGTGCCGTCTATGAATGAAGCAGATTAAATTTTGCACGCACCGCTTGCGCAATCCTCGTCTTCAGCACCGCTCATCGTGACTAAATCACCTTGATCATCTTGTGCGCCGTCGCGCGTGTTATGGTAGTACAAGGTTTTGAGACCGTATTTATACGCATTGAGTAAATCCTTTAATAATTCACTCATGGGCACACGACCACCAGCAAAACGTGACGGGTCATAGTTAGTGTTAGCAGAAATGGCTTGATCGACAAACTTCTGCATAATACCGACTAAACGTAGGTAGCCATCATTGGATGGCATTTGCCATAAGGTTTCGTATTGATGCTTTAAGCGACGATATTCCGGTACCACTTGACGAAACACACCGTCTTTGGAAGCCTTAATCGTGATCAGTCCGCGCGGTGGTTCAATCCCGTTAGTGGCATTAGAAATCTGACTTGAGGTTTCTGAAGGCATCAAGGCCGTTAAGGTTGAGTTACGCAAACCGTGAGTTTTAATCTCTTCACGCAAAGATTCCCAATCCAAATGTAAAGGCTCTAGGCAGAATGCGTCAATATCCTTTTTGTAAGTATCAATAGGCAAAATGCCTTCGGCATAGCTTGTTTCATTAAAGGCTAAGCAAGGACCAAATTCCTTAGATAAATTCATTGATGCCTTTAACAAATAGTACTGAATGGCTTCAAAGGTACGATGAGTTAAGGCATTACCACTGCCGTCGGAGTAGCGAGCGCCGTTCTTAGCTAAATAATATGCAAAGTTAATCACGCCGACACCCAGAGTACGACGATTCATGGTGGCAATTTTCGCCGCTTTAATTGGATAGTCTTGATAGTCTAGTAAAGCATCTAAGGCACGTACAATCAAATCCGCTAAATGCTCTAATTCATCTAGAGACTCAAGCGCACCCAAGTTAAAGGCAGATAGCGTACATAACGCAATCTCGCCCTTTTCATCATTAATATCATCTAAAGGCTTGGTCGGTAACGCAATCTCTAAGCATAAATTCGATTGACGCACCGGTGCCACCTGCGGATTAAATGGGCTATGCGTATTACAATGGTCAACGTTTTGAATATAAATACGACCCGTACCAGCCCGCTCTTGCATCATTAGGGAGAATAAGTCGGCAGCTTTAACCGAACGCTTACGAATTGACTCATCCTGTTCGTACTGTACATATAAGCGTTCAAACTCATCCTGATCGGCAAAGAAGGCATCATATAAGCCTGGTACATCCGAGGGTGAGAATAAGGTGATATTGCCACCTTTAATCAGACGTTGATAGAGTAAACGGTTAATCTGTACACCGTAATCCATATGGCGCACGCGGTTTTCCTCAACCCCACGGTTATTTTTAAGTACTAATAAGGACTCAACCTCTAAATGCCACATTGGGTAGAATAAGGTCGCCGCACCACCACGCACCCCGCCCTGAGAACAACATTTAACCGCTGTTTGGAAGTGCTTATAAAACGGGATACAACCGGTATGCTGGGCTTCACCACCACGAATCGCACTACCCACCGCACGTATACGTCCGGCATTAATACCAATACCGGCACGCTGAGACACATAGCGTACGATGGCGGCACTGGTGGCATTAATTGAGTCCAGACTATCGTCACATTCAATTAAGACGCATGAACTGAATTGACGTGTGGGTGTACGCACCCCAGCCATAATGGGCGTCGGCAAAGAAATTTTAAAGGTAGAAATGGCATCATAGAAGTCTTTAACATACTGTAGCCGCGTGCTTTTAGGGTATTTTGAAAATAAGCAAGCAGCCACTAGCACATACAAAAACTGTGGACTTTCGAAGATTTCGCCAGTCACGCGATTTTGTACTAAATACTTACCCTGTAACTGATTCACTGCCGCATAAGCAAAGCTTAAGTCACGCCCATGCACTAAAAAGGAATCCATCTCATCGAATTCCTCCTCACTATAGTCCTCTAGCAAGTGCGCATCATAACGCTTATCCGCAACCAGCCGTTGTACATGCTCATACAGTCGCGGTGGCTCAAACTGACCATAGGCCTTTTTGCGTAAGTGAAAAATGGCTAAACGAGCAGCTAAAAACTGATAATCTGGTGCTTCTTCAGAGATTAAATCAGCGGCAGCTTTAATAATGGTTTCGTGAATATGCTCAGTTTTAATGCCATCATAAAACTGAATTTGCGAACGTAACTCTACCTGAGAAACTGAGACATTATCCAAGCCCTCGGCAGCCCAATCTAAGACACGGTGGATTTTATCGAGATCAAGCGCTTCCTGACGACCGTCTCGCTTGGTCACCAAAAGAGATTTATTCATGAGCCAACCCTTAAAAATGGGCCTTTTGGACTTACTTCGCATCTGTGCCAAGCAAAGCCAAAAAACCTATATATAGTGAAAATATGTTTTTCAAAAACAATATGTAGTATTAGATGATAAAAGCACAGCAAAATCAAGTGAAATTAAGTGCTAAAGAATTTAAATTTTAACAGCCTAAATGCTTGACTTTTTGCGAATACAATTTAAGGAGTGCTAAGCACAGGTGGCTACGCCTTTTGAGCTGCACTATCAACTAATTAGTTTAAGTTTGAGCAAAAAAACTGCTGTGTTTTTTGAACTCAGCGTAAGTCTTTAACAACAAATTTGGATCCGCTTTTTTAAGCAGACTCGCATCTGATAAGGTTCGACGCCATAATTTAGCCCCTTTTTGACCATTAAATAGACCAAGTATGGGCTTGAACACAAATCGTAGTGGCACCCCTGCAGCATGCTGCCTCACGGCATAGTCATACATGCTTTGAATCAGGCTATCGGTATCAGGATGGTCGATATCCGGCCATAGCAAGCGACTGATTTCGCCAATGCGATAAGGTTCATGCCACGCTGCACGCCCGACCATAATGCCCTCAAAGCGTTGTGCTTGCTCAAACATCTGTGCCACTTCACTCAGACCACCATTTAAAATAAAGCGGGCCTCGGGAAAATCCTGCTTTAGCTGAGCCACCCATTGATAGCGTAAAGGTGGGATATCACGATTATCCTTGGGTGATAATCCCTTTAACACGGCATTACGTGCATGCACAATAAATACGCGAGTTGCGCTTTTTTGGATTAAGGTGCCGACGAAATCACGTACAAAGCCATAATCCTCACTGTAATCCAGGCCCAAGCGGTGCTTTACTGTCACCGGTATGCTGACTGCATCCTGCATGGCCTTGAGACAGTCCGCCACTAACTCACTCTCTGCCATCAAACAAGCACCAAAGGCACCCTTTTGTACCCGCTCCGAGGGACAGCCACAATTCAAATTAATTTCATCATAACCCCATGCCGCACCGAGCTTTGCAGAATGCACTAAATCCTTGCGCTCACTGCCACCTAATTGCAAGGCCACCGGATGCTCTTCTTGATTAAACTGCAAATGTCTGGCCACATCGCCATAAACTAAGGCGCCGGTAGTCACCATCTCAGTATAAAGTAAGGCCTTAGGCGCTAATAAACGATAGAAAAAACGTGCATGCCTATCGCTCACATCCAACATCGGTGCGATGGATAAGCGCCAAGGCTTAGCGGCCGACTCATACAAGGACTGCTGAGCGACAGTGTTTAAAATACAATTACTCATCAAATACTAGGCACGTATAAAGGGGTTCATTTTGACTTCACTACTTTTATCAATGGATTTTTTAATCTCACTATAGCGACGTAGCACTTCGGATTTATAAACCACACCCATCAAATGCGGCGGATCGGCAAAATCCAATACCGGTAAACGCTCACCATTATAAGTGACGAAGGCGTCCTGCACTTCATCTAAGGTCATTCGCAAATGTAAAGGCTCCAAATAGGTGCGTGAGATTAAATGCGCAGGGATAGGCTCCTCTAGATTTAAGGCACCTAAGAGGCTACGGGTAATGTCTTTATGCGCCAGAACACCTAAAAATTCATTTTTATCATTAATCACATAAAGATAACGCACACTGAGTTCAGTAAATAAATCAATGGCTTCACCCACCAGCGTATCGGCATGAATCACATTTTCAGGCTTTTTGTTAATCAGTTGCTCAATGCGGACATTACTCAAGCGATGACGTAAGCGGATATCCTCTTCGCGGTTCGTGGTGACGTTAAACATCACTAATCCTTTGATGCGACGTGCTAGAAAAGCAGCGCTAACGCATGCAAAAACCACCGGCACCACTAAGGATTGGTTATAAGACATCTCCACCATCATAATAATGGCCATTAAAGGCGCACTGGAAGCAGCGGATAAAAATGCCCCCATACCGAGAATCACAAAAACCGGACTGTAATAATGCAATTCGGGAAAGACAAGCATCGCCGTGTTAAGGCTTAACAAGGCGACAGCTGCACCGATAAACATAATTGGTGTAATCACCCCGCCGACCGCACCAGAGCCGACGGAAACTAAGGTCGCCGCCACTTTTAAGAATAAAAACATGGCTAATAACTGCCAGTTCCAATCGGCTCCATGAATTAAGGTAGAAACAATCGAATCACCATTACCCGCTAGACGAGGATCGTAGAGTAAAAAGACACCGACCACTAAACCGGCTAAACTCATGCGAAGTGGCAATGGTAAGGGGATAAACTTGAAACCCTTTTTAGCCCAGTCCAAGGTTTTTAAAAAAAGTGGCGATAAGATCCCACCTAATAAACCGACCAGCACAGCAGCAATTAATAGTTCAGCGCTTAAGGAAATCTCTAAATTCACCTCATAGGCTAAATAATGACTACCGAAATAACGTGTTGTCAGATGGGCCGTCATGGCAGCTAATAGTAAAGGCGCAACGATCACCATGGACATGCTACCGACCACAATCTCTGCCACAAATAAGGCCCCAGCAATGGGCGTATGGTAGGCGGCAGACACAGCACCGGCTGCGCCGCATGCAACAATTAAGCGTAATTGCTTGGCATCCATAAAGAAAAAACGACCAATGGCCGAGGAAATCATGGAGCCCATATGAATCATCGGTCCCTCACGACCGATGGAAAAGCCAGAGGTGATCACGGTCAGGGAGGACAGAATACGCAAAACGCCTTGCTTAATTGAAAGACGACCATCGCCAAGCGCAACCGCCTCCATGTAGTCGGAGTTGGTGTCAGTCTTAATCCGAGCCGACCAAGTTAACAACAAGCCACCAACTAAACCTGCAAGGCTTGGATAAAGCAAGGTCTGCCAGGTACTGTATTGACTGACGATATCACTAATGCTGCCACTCCTACCCACCATCAACCACTGTAAGAGCTTAACCCCTTGAAAAAACAATAAGGTCGCCAAAGCGCCGATCACCCCCATCAATAAGGCCCAAAACAATAAGATGGCTTGGCTGTGAAAGACAGGACGACTACTTAGGCGTCGACGAAGATAATTTAAACGTCGCTTTATCATTGCGCTTGCTAATTGTGAGTAAAATAAACAATAAATCTAGGGTGCGAGGCTGGCCTTGATTAGGATTTCGCAGCCTAGACTGGTAAAATCACCCTAAAGTCATTATTTTACTAAGCATTTTCCATTTTATAAGATTAAATTAACTCTATGGCTGTTTTTACTCCCGTATCTCCTGAAGCTGCTCAGAAGATTTTACAAGATTATGATTTAGGTGAGTTTGTGTCAATGCAAGGCATCACGGCCGGCATTGAAAATACCAATTACTTTTTGAGCACCACTCAGGGCGAGTATGTACTGACCATTTTTGAAGTACTGACACAGGAGCAAATCCCCTTCTACTTGGATTTGATGTATGGTCTTGGGCTCAAAAAGCAGGCGGTACCGATGCCACAAAAGCGGCGTGACGGTACCATTTGGGGCTTGTTTGAGGGTAAGCCGATGTGTATTGTGGTGCGTCTCAACGGTGGTTGGGAAGCGCATCCCAGCGCTAGGCATTGTGAAATCGTGGCCCGTGCTCAGGCTAGACAGCATATTGCCGCCTATGACCTACCCTTAAACCAGCCTAATTTACGTGGCTTAAGTTGGTGGCAAGAGACTTATCCAAAAATCAAAGAATTTCTTAGCCCTGCACAACAGGATTTATATGAAAAATCATTAGCCGAACAGATTGAGATACAAGCTGATTACGCATGGCGTCAAATGCCCGGGGGTCCCTGTCATTGTGATCTATTCCGCGATAATGTCTTATTTGACGGCACCTATGAGCACCCCAGTTTAGGCGGTGTGATTGATTTTTATTTTGCTGGGGTCGATCGCTGGTTATTTGATGTCGCCGTTGCGGTTAATGACTGGTGTATTGAGCGCGAAAGTGGTGAATTCATACCTGAGTTAGTGGAGGCTTGGCTTAATAGCTATCACCAGGGTCGGTCCTTTACCGATGCAGAGCGAGCCTTGTGGCCAGTTGCACTACGAGCCGCAGCACTGAGATTTTGGACTTCTAGACTCTATGATTTCTATCTGCCACGCCCAGCGCAAAGCTTAAAGCCACACGATCCTACACACTTTGAGCGCATCCTTAAAGCTCGTACCGATGGCGAAATCCCGCCTTTACCCACCCGTTAAGGACTGTTAATGCAAGCATTAAGACTTCCAGCAAGCGCCGGTTTCGACTGGTTTCTCAAGGGCTTTGCTATTTTCAAAAAGCGCCCTGCGTTTTTTCTTTTACTTGCCTTTATCTGGCATTTAAATACGATCTTTAGCATCCAGCTACTAGGGCTTTTTGGTTTATTTAGTGTGGCCTTGGTGCAGCCGCTATATGTCGCTTTTATTTTGTTATGTTGCCATCATATCAACGCAGGAAAGCGCTTTAGTCTAAATGAGCTAGTTGATGTTTTTAAGCAGGGTAACATCCTGAAGTCGTTGCTAGTGGCTGGTTTTATTTATGGGGTGATCTTTATCATCCTAAATATGTTTTTCACCCCCGCTTTGATTAAAGAAAGTGAGATGTCGCATCTCATCGATGCGCTCACCGCAGCCGAGATTACCGAGGAGTCGTATGCTGCTATCGCCAGCTCGATAAATGTCTTTGCTATCGTGGTGATGATCGTTTATTCGCTACTGATCACCCTAGTCTACTGGTTTGTCCCTTCATTAATTTTATGGAATGGCACTGAAGTTGTAAAATCTATTGTCTTTTCTGTGATCGGCGTGATGCGTAATTTAGGCGCCTTTGTCATGTTAGGCCTACCCGTTTTGCTTGGTGGCTATGTGATATGGAATTTAATTTTTGTTGCAATGTCATTCGGCGCTGTCGGCGCTTTTCTTGCATTTATACTGCAACTAATTTTAATATCACTACTAATGAGCCTTTACTGTGCCATGTATATTAGTTACAAGCAAATATATCAAAGCGCTTAGTTTAGTGAAAGCGCTATTAATCTGAATTCAATTGACTGAGGAAATACAATCATGACTAAAAAGCTACTAGCAGCCGCCGCCATTAGTCTTAGCTTAACAGCCTGCCAGGGAATGGATATAGCCGGTATGATTGGTGCCGCTGGTACCTTGGCTAGCGCAGCTTCGATTGACGATGGTGAAATCCGAGCTTTAGGAGTGCGTACCCAACAAAAACTGGACGGTGAAAACAAGGTGGCTTCTGCCTCCAGCCCCTATACTAAGCGCTTAAATCGCATCACACGTAATCTTAAAAGCGATAGCGGTCATCAGTTAAATTATAAGGTCTATGTGACCCCTGAAATTAATGCCTTTGCCCTGCCAAATGGCGGTATTCGCATCTATAGTGGTCTGATGGATAAAATGACGGATGATGAATTGCTTTATGTCATTGGGCATGAGGTCGGGCATGTGGTGCATGGTCACTCTAAGCAGCAAGCTCGCACCCAATTACTGAGCTCAGCAGCACTACAAGCGGTTGCTTCCAGTGGTTCGCCAGTCGCTGCCCTATCAAGTGGCGCCATCGGTCAATTAAGTCATCAGCTAATCAATGCGCAATACTCTCAAGCCCATGAGTACGAAGCTGACGCCTACGGACTTAAAGTCTTAAAAGCGCATGGCAAAGGCAAGGAGCCGGCTGTGTCTGCGCTACGTAAATTGGCCGCCCTAGGTGGCAATAACTCCAGCATCTTCGCCTCACACCCTAACCCATCGGCGCGTGCGGATCGTATGGATAAGAGCAACTAAGCAAACTACGCATTCAGTAAGTAGTTCAGACTTTCAGCGAGTGTTAATTCGGGCATTAAGTGATTAATGCCCGAATGGTTTGGATAGGCAATATGGGCTAAATACAAACCATCCGCCATAAAGGTGGGCGCAGCGTATTTACGTGCGCGATGCGCCAGAATTTCAGCCATATACTCGGGTTGATATTTTCCCTTACCGACATAGACGAGAGAACCAACAATATTTCGCACCATATGATGTAAAAACCCGTCACCACGAACTGTAAAGATAAATAAATTACCCTGTTGGCGAAGACTTAAATCATAAATGGTACGGATCGGCGAATGCGCCTGACACTCTGAAGAACGAAAACTACTGAAATCATGCGTACCCACTAGATAAGTAGCCGCTGCCTGCATTTGCTTTAAGTCTAAGGGCAAATGAAACCACCCCACTAAGCCATTGAGGAGCGCCGAAGCAACCGGGTGATTGCGCAAAATATAGATATAGGTACGGACTTTGGCATCAAAGCGAGCATGAAAATCCGCCGCCACCTCGGTCGCCCATTTGATACGTATATCCGGGGGTAAAAACGCATTAACCCCACGTACCCAGGAATTATCACTACGGCTAGCATCCGTATCCAAATGCACTACTTGATTAATTGCATGCACGCCGGTATCGGTACGACCGGCGCAAATAACCTGCGTGGGTGTGGTAATAAATTGACTGAGGGCTGCCTCCACCGCCCCCTGCACGGTAGCTCGTTCACTTTGAATTTGCCAACCCGAGTAGGCCTGCCCTTGATAGGAAATACCTAAAGCTATACGATGCTTAGCCATCAATCGCTATCCAAATCGAGATTGATTTCTTTAAGCTTGGCCCTAAACGCTTTAGCGGCTGGACTTTGATCAAGCTCGGAGGCAGCACGTGGCTTTGGCACTGCGCCGAACTTGTCACTCTGAGCTTCTGCGCAATTGCTCCGGCTACTCGTTGATATTTTCTGAGCTAGAAAAACGAATAATGCGATCAAGACAACAAGTATCACTAAACTTATGGCGATATGGTCATTGATAAAAAGCAATAATTTCATCTTTCTAAAGGCTCAGACAATCAAATACTGAATCAGCTAGGATTTACAGCTCACCCAAGGCAATTCGTAACATACGGCGTAAAGGCTCTGCTGCACCCCAAAGTAACTGATCGCCAATGGTAAAGGCACTGATATACTCCGGACCCATATTAAGCTTGCGTACACGACCCACCGGGATATTTAAAGTACCCGTTACCGCAATCGGTGTTAATTCGCGCATCGTCACTTCGCGCTCATTCGGAATTAATTTGGCCCAATCACTACTGCTACTGATGATATCGTTGATCTCGTCTAAAGGCACATCCTTTTTCAGCTTGAAGGTTAGGGCCTGACTATGACAACGCATGGCACCGATACGCACGCATAAACCGTCGATCGGAATCATCTCATCACCGCTGCGGCCTAACACCTTATTGGTCTCAGCCTGCGCCTTCCACTCTTCACGTGATTGACCATTGTCCAACTGAGTATCGATCCAAGGAATTAAACTACCGCCTAAAGGTACCCCAAAGTTACTCTGTGGTAGGCTCTCATCACGTTGCGTAGCTAATACCTGACGATCAATGTCTAAAATGGCCGAGGCAGGATCATCTAATAATGATTGAACTGAGTTGCCGATAATGCCAAATTGCGTCAACAGCTCACGCATATGCTGCGCACCACCACCAGACGCAGCCTGATAAGTCATACTACTCATCCACTCAACCAGACCGGCTTTAAATAAACCGCCAACACCCATTAACATACAGCTAACAGTGCAGTTACCACCGATAAAATCACGCACCCCCTTGCTTAGAGAAGCATCAATTAAATCACGGTTGATTGGATCAAGTACAATGACGGCGTCATCGTGCATACGTAAGGCGCTGGCCGCATCAATCCAAATGCCATCCCAGCCCGCTGCGCGTAGCTTAGGATACACCTCATTGGTGTAATCGCCACCTTGAGCAGTTACAATGATGGGTAATTTCTTAAGCGTGTCGATATCATAGGCGTCCTGTAAAGGCGCTGCGCCTTCAGCCCATTCGGGAGCGGCACCACCAACATTGCTAGTAGAGAAAAATACCGGTTCGATCAATTTAAAATCACCCTCATCGCGCATGCGCTGCATGAGAACCGAACCCACCATGCCTCGCCAACCGACAAGACCAACTGCTTTTGACATAGATTTGCTCACTTATAAAAATACTTAATCTGAAATAATATCATTATCACCCTAGCTGAGTAGATAATCGGCTTTAATTGTCACGATTAAATTGTACTGACAATGCTTAGCCCTACAGCGCAGCTAATACCGCATCACCCATGGCTTTGGTGCCGACCTTGTTAGTACCTGCTTCATAAATATCGGCCGTGCGATAACCCTCAGCCAACACCTGACGCACTGCAGCCTCAATGCGCTGTGCTGGTGCTTCCAGATCAAAGCTGTAGCGTAACATCATAGCAGCAGAGAGTATTTGCGCCAAGGGGTTAGCAATATCCTGGCCAGCAATATCTGGTGCAGAGCCATGACTTGGCTCATAAAGCCCCTGATTTTTTTCATTTAATGAGGCTGAAGGCAGCATACCGATAGAGCCAGTCAACATCGCCGCTTCATCCGATAAAATATCGCCAAATAAATTACCGGTCACAACCACATCCAATTCCTTAGGTGCACGCACGAGTTGCATCGCCGCATTATCCACGTACATATGATTTAACTCCACCTCGGGATAATGACGACTCTCATCAATCATAATATTGCGCCAAAATTGTGAGGTTTCGAGTACATTGGCCTTATCGACACTGAGTAACTTACCGCGACGCTTTTTAGCCGCTTCAAAAGCAATTTTGGCAATGCGACGGACCTCGCTATCAGCATAACGCATGGTATCAAAACCCTCGTCCTCACCTTGGAATGGACCATCTTTTACCTTACGCACACCTCGTGGCGTACCGAAATAAATATCACCTGTTAATTCACGTACAATGAGTAAGTCTAAGCCTGCTACCACCTCCGGCTTTAGAGAAGAAGCGTTTGCTAATTCAGGGTATAAAATGGCCGGGCGCAAATTAGCAAAAAGTCCTAAGGCCTTACGTAAGCCAAGAATTGCCTGTTCAGGACGTAAGTGACGCGGCAAGGAGTCATACTTCCAATCACCCACAGCGCCAAACAAAATCGCATCCGCATTTTTTGCTAACTCCAAGGTACGCTCTGGTAAAGGATGACCGTCACTCTCATAAGCGGCACCGCCCACGGGTGCCTCTTCAAAACTCAGATCCAAATCTAAGGCTTTTAATACACGCAATGCCTGCGCCATAATTTCAGGACCAATACCGTCACCGGGTAAAACTGCTACTTTAAAAGTCATAATCGATATCTTTTTATAAAATCAGACCTTAAATGCCTTAAGGTCTGTGGATTGATAATTGTCGTCTTAAATTAAGCCACAACGTTGGCAAGCCATGGCTTTTCAGCTAAGCGCTTGGCCTCATAGGCTTTAATTTTATCCGCTTCACGCAATGTTAGACCAATATCGTCAAGGCCGTTCAGTAAGCAATACTTTCTGAAACTATCAATGTCAAAGCGATAGCTATCGCCTGAAGGAGCAGTAACCTCCTGCTGCTCCAAGTCAATCCGAAGCTCGTAGCCAGGATTAGCCTCAACCTCTGTAAACAGTTTGTCCACCTCAGCTTCACTTAAAATAATCGGTAATAAGCCATTCTTAAAACTGTTATTAAAGAAAATATCCGCATAAGATGGGGCAATAATGGCTTTAAAACCATATTGCATCAAAGCCCAAGGTGCATGCTCACGACTAGAACCGCAACCAAAGTTCTCCCGAGCTAATAAAATTGATGCTCCTTGATAACGATCTTGATTTAACACAAAATCCGGATTTAAAGGACGCTTCGTATTGTCCATACCCGGCTCACCATGATCTAAATAGCGCAATTCGTCAAATAAATTAGGACCAAAACCCGTGCGTTTAATGGATTTTAAAAATTGCTTGGGGATAATCAAATCCGTATCAACATTAGCACGATCTAAGGGAGCAACTAAGCCCTGATGAATAGTAAATGCGTCCATGCTTACTCTCCTAATTGACGAACATCAACAAAATGGCCACTAACCGCAGCTGCGGCAGCCATCGCCGGACTAACTAAATGGGTACGTCCGCCCATGCCCTGACGTCCTTCAAAGTTACGATTAGAGGTCGAGGCGCAGCGCTCACCCGGCTCTAAACGGTCAGCATTCATCGCTAGACACATAGAACAACCCGGCTCTCGCCATTCAAAACCAGCCTCTAAGAAAATTTTATCCAGCCCCTCCGCCTCAGCCTGTTGTTTGACTAGGCCTGAACCGGGGACCACTAGCGCTTGAGTTACATTAGCGGCGACCTTTCTGCCCTTGGCAATCGCAGCAGCCTCACGCAAATCCTCAATACGAGAGTTAGTACAGGAGCCAATGAAGACTTTATCAATCCTAATCTCATTTATCGGCATATCGGCCTGTAAGCCCATATAGGATAAAGCACGTTCAATACCTGAGCGCTTAACCGCATCACTTTCAGAAGCTGGATTAGGCACCTTGTCTTCAATACTTAAGACCATCTCCGGTGAAGTACCCCAGGTCACCTGAGGCCGAATATCGGCGGCATCAATTTCAATGACTTTATCAAAATGCGCACCCTCGTCAGACACCAAGGTCTTCCAATAAGCGACCGCCTGCTCCCATTGCTCTGCATTAGGCGCATAAGGGCGTCCCTTAAAGTACTCAATGGTTTTATCATCCACTGCGACCATACCGGAACGAGCACCCGCCTCAATCGCCATATTACAGACGGTCATACGGCCCTCAACCGATAAATCACGAATAGCACTGCCACCGAATTCGATCGCATAACCAGTGCCACCGGCAGTACCAATCACACCAATCACATGTAGCACGAGATCTTTGGCACTACAGCCAAAAGGTAGTTTACCCTCGACCTTAATCAGCATGTTTTTATCTTTTTTCTTTAATAAGGTCTGCGTCGCTAATACATGCTCAACCTCGGAGGTACCGATACCAAAAGCCAAGGCGCCAAAGGCTCCATGGGTACTGGTATGAGAGTCGCCACAAACTACCGTCATACCGGGTAAGGTTGCGCCCTGCTCTGGACCAGTCACATGCACAATCCCTTGGCGAATATCATCCATACCGTAACGAACGATTTTGTACTCGGTGCAGTTTTTTTGCAAGGTATCGACTTGTAGCTTGGAAATCGGATCCGCTATCCCCTGTTCACGATTCACAGTGGGCACATTATGATCCTCTACCGCCAAATTGGCGCTAATGCGCCATGGCTGACGGCCAGCCATTTTCAAGCCCTCAAACGCCTGCGGACTGGTAACCTCATGCAATAAATGACGGTCAATATACAAAATACAGGTACCGTCTTCCTGTTGGTGCACTACGTGCTCATCCCATAACTTGTCGTACAATGTTTTAGCCATGCTTATCTCCAAATGCTAAAAAACCTTCTTAAACAATTGTCCCAACTATTTAAAGGCGTAACAAGACAAATCGATATACTAGTACCAGTACTACTATACTGTACAAATACTTAAAAAGACGAGCCTTGATTCAAAACTCGTCCTTTACAATGGCTTAATTGAAATTAATAATACATTTCAAACTCAATGGGATGCGGCGTGACACGTAATCTATCCACCTCTTTCATCTTCAACTCGATATAGGCATCAATCAGATCGTCGGTAAAGACGCCACCAGCCAACAAGAAATCACGATCGCCATCCAAAGCCTCTAAGGCCTGCTCCAAAGAAGAAGCCACGGTTGGCACCTTGACATCCTCTTCTGGGGGTAAATCATAGAGGTTTTTATCGGCTGGATCACCAGGATGAATTCTATTTTGAATGCCGTCTAAACCCGCCATTAATAAAGCGGCAAAACATAAATATGGATTTGCCAGCGGATCTGGGAAACGCACCTCAATACGTCGTCCATTAGGGCTACTTACATACGGGATACGAATGGAAGCCGAGCGGTTACGCGCAGAATAAGCTAACTTCACGGGTGCTTCAAAATGCGGCACCAAACGCTTATACGAATTAGTGCCCGGATTGGTGATCGCATTTAAAGCACGTGCATGCTTAATCACGCCACCAATATAAAACAATGCCGTATCCGACAAACCGGCATAGCCATTACCCGAGAAGATATTCTGACCATCCTTCCAAATAGACTGATGCACGTGCATGCCAGAACCATTGGTTCCAAAAAGCGGCTTAGGCATAAAGGTAGCTGTCTTGCCGTAGATTTGAGCCAAACTATGGACAGTATATTTTAAAATCTGATTCCAATCCGCACGCTCAACCAAGGTAGAAAAACGAGTACCAATTTCTAATTGGGCGGTCGCCACCTCTGGGTGATGAATTTCTACTGGCACGCCCTGTTGCTCTAATAGTAAACAAGCCTCAGCCCTAAAATCTGCAAAGGCATCGGTCGGTGGTACTGGCGCATAACCACCTAAATGTCGTGGTCTAAAGCCGTTATTACGGCCATTCATCTCATCATTGCTAACCCAGGGACCCTGATCGGTAGTCACCTTAAAACTGCAATGCTGTGGCTCTGCATTCCAGGTGATACCGTCAAAAACAAAAAACTCAGGCTCTGGCCCAAAAAAGGCCGCATCACCAATACCGGTGGATTTTAAATAGGCTTCAGCACGTCTAGCAACGGATCTAGGCGCACGCTCATAACCTTTAAGATCGACCGGGTCCAACACATCACAGCTCATGATTAAGGTGGTTTCTTCGCGGAAAGGATCTAAACGCGCCGTGCTAGCATCCGGCACTAACAGCATATCGGAGGCCTCCACCCCCTTCCACCCGGGTATAGAGGAGCCATCAAAGGCGTAGCCCGACTCGAAATAGTCCTCGTCTAAATGTCTGGCCGGAATGCTCATATGATGCTCTTTTCCTACGGTGTCGGTATAGCGTAAGTCCACAAATTTAACTTCGTGTTGACCAATAAGCTCAAGCACCTGGGTGGGGGTTGTCATGAAATTCTCCTGAAACAACAAATTTAATAGCTAACACTATATTATGAACGGTTTTGTGTGGGATTTTTTACAATTTGCTGAATATTAATGTAAACAAATTTTAATGCGACTTAGTCCAAAAATATCGCCTGCAAATCATTTAAAAAACGCCAGCCTAAGTCAGTCGCTTTATATACCAAAGCGGAGTCTTCAAGTAATTGCTTATCGATGGCACGCTGCAAGGGCTTTTTCATCAGTAAAGACGAGAGACCGGTATGTTCCTCAAATAAGCCTACTGGCACCCCTTCTCTTAGGCGTAAGGCATTGAGCATAAACTCAAAAGGAATGTCTTCTGCTTGCAATTCACGCCATTCCACCTGATGCGAGCCATCTGCTTTAATTGCATTGTCCATCCAGTTTTGTGGTGAGCGTTGATTCATCGTCCGCACAATACGGTCAGGGAAACTGATTTTGCCGTGGGCGCCGGGGCCGATACCAACATAATCACCAAACTGCCAATAATTCACATTGTGCCGTGCATAGGCACCTGCCTTGGCGTAGGCAGATACTTCATAATGCTCAAAGCCCTGTGCTGAAGTTAAGGCAATATTTTGCTCTAGCATCTCGTCCACCAAATCCTCCTCTGGCAGATTAGGAGGAGGATATTTAGCAAATACCGTATTTGCTTCGAGGGTTAGATTATAGAGTGATAAATGTTCAGTACCAAAAGCTAAGGCTTGCTGTAAATCGCGTTCATGATCTGACAAGCTCTGAGCAGGTAAGGCAAACATCAGATCCAGATTAATCCGTGGAAAATAGCGCTGTGCAATCTCAATCGCAGTCATAGCCTCTTCAGAACTATGAATACGTCCCAGCGTATGCAAATGCTCGTTATTAAAACTTTGAATACCTAGTGATAAGCGATTAATGCCGGCTGCGGCAAACTCCTTAAATTTAGTCGCTTCGACCGTACCGGGATTAGCCTCCATCGTAATTTCAATCGCGGGACCAATGCCTAAGAGATTTCTTAACATACTTAGCAAATGGTCCATGGCTTTTGCAGAAAGGAGGCTTGGGGTACCACCACCAATAAAGACGGTGTGTATGGTGCGTCCCCAAATATGCGGCAAATGATGTATTAAATCCGCTTCCAAGGCCTGTAAATAATGCGCTTCTGGAATACCACCCTGTAAGGCATGTGAATTAAAATCACAATAAGGACACTTTTGCACACACCATGGCACATGCACATAGAGCGACAAAGGTGGCAATGTCTCTACAAACTGTGATCGTACGCCACCTAATGAATCCCCTGGCTGAGAGGCTACCTTAGCTACGGTGGTGGAGCGGTGAATTGGAATGGTCTTCACTGCTGCGCTTCATCCATTTCTGCAATTAATTTTTTTAAAGCAGCGGCTCGATGGCTTAAACTATTTTTAAGTGTAGGCTCCATCTCGGCAGCCGTCAGGCCATAGTCAGGCAAATAAAAATGCGGGTCATAACCAAAGCCATTGGCTCCACGCGGTTCCTCTACAATCACGCCATGCCACCAGGACTGCGCCACTAAAGGCGCCGGATCGTCAGCGTGTCGAACAAAGACTAGCACCGCTAAATAGGCCGCTGATTTGTCGCTATGTGCTTGTAATTGACGGATTAAACAGGCGTTATTATTAGCATCTGACTTGGGCTCGCCGAATAAGGTCGCATAGCGTGCTGACATCACACCAGGAAAGCCTTTAAGCGCTGGCACAACGATACCTGAATCATCGGCAATCGCTGCTAAACCCGTCTCTTTACTAGCGTGACGCGCCTTGGCTAGGGCATTTTCCAAAAATGTATGAAAAGGCTCGTCACACTCGGCGACATGAAACTCGCCCTGCGCTCTGATGCTAATCCCATACTGATTAAATAAAGCGACAAACTCCTTGAGTTTGCCCTGATTATTTGAAGCTAAAACAATCTCATCAAGGGTAGTAAGTAAAGACATAAGCTGCTGATTAATCGGTTATAGTTGGGGCCAAGCGTTTTGCTGCACGCGCAATAGTTGGGCAATGCCCTTACCTGCTAGGCTCAATAAGGCATCTAATTCAGTTTTAGAAAAAACCTGTCCCTCAGCCGTGCCCTGAATCTCCACGTAGTGACCACTGCCTGTCATCACCACATTCATATCAGCATCACATGAAGCGTCCTCTTCATAATTGAGATCCAGAATGGGGTGCCCTTGCCACATACCTACAGAAACCGCAGCAACACGGTCATTTAAGGGGTTTTCATCAATTTGCTTTTCCCTCAGCAGCTTCGATACAGCATCTGCCAAAGCAATCCAAGCACCAGTAATTGAAGCGCAACGGGTGCCACCATCGGCTTGAATCACATCACAGTCCAAATGAATCGTACGTTCACCGAGCTTAGAGAGATTTGTCACCGCACGTAGACTGCGACCGATTAAACGCTGAATTTCTTGAGTACGACCACTCTGCTTACCACGTGCCGCCTCTCGCTCAGAACGGCTATGGGTTGAACGCGGCAACATACCATACTCGGCAGTCACCCAACCTTGATTTTTGCCTTTTAAAAAAGGTGGTACCTTATCCAGCACACTGGCATTACATAGTACGATTGTCTGCCCTACTTCAATCAGTACCGAACCCTCAGCATAAGGCGTAAAATTGCGAGTAATTTTAACCTGACGCATGGCAGAAATTTCACGTCCGGAAGGCCGTTGAATATCAATACTAAAGGGTGTGTTAGGCATAATTTCCTCGATAAATTTTTACAAATATTCAGATATGCCATATTATAAGGCTTTATCGTGAGTTTTATACCATTGGCACCGCACTTTTAAGGGACTTAAAATGATTTCCAGCATGACTGCTTTTAGTAATGTCAAAACAGAGTTTGAATACGGCACACTTTCAGTGGAGTTGCGTTGCGTGAATAACCGTTATTTGGACTTGAGCTTACGCATGCCTGAAGATTTTAAAGCACTTGAAGAGCAGCTCCGAGAAGTACTTGCACAACATTTACAGCGTGGCAAAGCCGAATTAAAGATCAGCTTCAAACCTGCGCTTTTTGAGGAGCAAACTGAATTTAGTGCGGAGGCCATGACGCAGGTCTTAACAGAAATTAAAAAAGTACGGCAGTACTTTCCAGATATGCCGACGCCAGGCTTTACGGAGATTGTGCAATTAGCCAAAACAGCACAAGCCTTAGCACAAAGCTCGGAAGCTGAGCAAAATGAAGAAGCACAACGCTGGCAGTTAATTTATGAGCGTTGTTTAGACACGGTGCATTTAGCGATTAAGGAGTTCAAGGCTATGCGTTTAAGAGAAGGCGCTAGATTAGCTGATACTATGTTAGGCTACGCCGAAGCGATTCTAGCCCTAGTTACTCAACTTGAACTGCGCCAAGACGATTTAATCCAGGCACAAAAAGAAAAAATCCAACAACGTCTGACAGAAGCCCTACAAGCCGTTGTCCCTAATGGCTTTGAGCAAATATCGGGTGAAGAGCTATCTATGCGCATCGCCCAAGAAAGCGCCCTCTTTGGTATGCGTGTGGATATTGCCGAGGAAATCACACGCTTAAAATCACATACCAGTGAATTAAGCTCTTTATTAAGTAATAAACACGATGGCCCAAGCGCAGCTGAACCTCACCCAGAAGAAGTGACTAAACCGCTTCCAAAAAACAACACTAAAAACAAGCAAAGCCTGGGTAAACGTTTAGATTTCCTGTTTCAGGAAATGAATAGGGAAATCAACACCATAGGATCCAAATCAGCATCCTTGGACAATACTAACGCCGTCATTGAGATGAAACTCTATGTAGAACAATTACGTGAACAGGCCTTAAATATTGAATAAAACGGCTGGTGAGTTTGACAAAATTAAAAGTACGCCCTATAATCATTTTCTTATCAAATATAGGCGGTTAGCTCAGTTGGTTAGAGCGCTACGTTGACATCGTAGAGGTCGCTGGTTCGACTCCGGTACCGCCTACCATTGCCTATATTGCATAGGATTGTATAGAACTGCATAAGCCCCATAAGACATTGATTTTATGGGGTTTTTTGTTTTGTTGTGAAACCATCCGAACTTTTAAAACAAAACTACAGCAAATTGCTGGAGCTCTTTGCTAAATATCCAGAAATAGAAAAGGCAAGAGTATTTGGATCTGTATCACGAGGTGAAGATACGGAAGACAGTGATTTAGATATTATGATTACCTATCCTGTCGGAACATGCTTATTTACTTTAGGTGGCCTTCAAAATGACATTGAAGAGTTATTTCCTTCAATTAAAATTGATTTAATAAATGAGCGACATTATCCAGATACAGCGACATCCCTAATGAACTTAATCTATGAACGAAAACACTAAACATTTAAGATATTGAAAGGTTATGAAAATTATGCTGGATCATTACATCTTTTCTTTGTCAATATGATGTTTAAAAAGCAGTAAGGGACTAGTTATAATATTATTTTCAATTACGGAGTTTAAAGTGGGCAATCAAGCAGTATACACAGATTCTATTGAAGAAAGAAAAAAAATATTAGATCAAGCTATAGGCTCATTAGCCTTAGAAGGTATAGTACCAACTGAAAGAACGCTTGAGGTTTTAAATAAGCTAGTGGAGAAGAAAATCACATCAGAAGAAGCTGTTAAGCTAGTTAATAACTTTGATTAAAATGAGTAAATATTCGCCGCAAGATAAGCATTCATATTTCTACCCTGATACAGAAATTCTTAAGAACAAAGAGAACATAAGAGATCAAGCAAAACTGACTGAACGTGAAAGCGCATTATATTTAATCGCCAGTTTTGACTTAAAGCAATCACGCTATTCAATACAGATTGAGTAAAGATAACGACGATTTAGAAAGATAATATTGGATATTCAAGACTTTTTACAGGCTCTTTGCCGAAACATGGACTTACAGGCTCAGAATAATTTACGCACCAAGTCCCACATACCAATACCTAGATGGGATCATATAAAGAATTTCACAAACCCTATAATGCTTTGATAATGTGGGGCTTTCTGTTTTATAGCATTATTATGTGCTAGAAATTTTGCTCACCCAAGCCCCTCAAGATGCCCTGTCCACTTCAATTTAAGCTTTGGCGGCATAAGGCATAGCTAATCTTCATCACGATTACCATGGCGCTGAACGCACATAAAGTAATAGTAATTGAATGGTCGGAGTCCTACTAGCTTAAACGACCGCAACAGCAGCTAGGCTGAAGACAAAGGGTATGGATACCGCCCATAATACTACCCCTAAGACATCACCTACTCTAGCCATATCAATTGATTTGAGCTTAGATAAAAATGAGCTCGGACGGCGCTTGTAAAGCGTCACATAGTTGTGACTATACTGGTGGGTAAAGCTTGGATGCATGGATAAAACATCCTGCACAGCATCATGCCGTGAAGCTTGTAACTGTGTATCGTTTTTGTTTACACTATAAATACTACGAATCGGCGCTTTATTAGACATAACTGACTCCTAAACCTGATTGACTTATAGGATTGCTAACAGGCATTGCCAATGGGTCTATCTGTGGTGGTTTGCTCAGTCTAAACTTTGCACATAAACAACTGAGCAAACCTATCAGGACCCTAAACCTGATAATCGAACAAAACCACTGTATCGATATCTAGTACTGTACACTTATACAGTAATTTTAGCAAGCTTATTTTTATCCTGCGTGCGGCTTGCGGTATTATTGCAACAAGTCGTTTAGCTAATCGTCTTGATGTCCACAAGTTAGCGCCATAAATAGCCAACGGGGACACAAAGGTCCCCGTTGATAGATCAGCAGCTATGCTTTGAGTGATTAAGCATCAAAATCAATACCCTCAAAGCTTCTTACACATTGCTCACTGTCAAATACAGCATGTGCTAATGCATCCACACGTGGCAAAATTTGTGCAGCGTAAAATAAGGCTGTTGCTATTTTATTATTGCCATTATCCAGCTCAGCGGCAACGAGCGCTTGGCGGGCTAATTGCCAACCTGTATGCATATAACCTGCCAACATTAAATAAGATACGCTGGCTGTAAACACCTGCCTCATAGCACTTTCAGCACCCAAGCTCAAAATGCTATCAACCACCTTAGCATAGGATTCTGCGGCAGCTTGTAGCGCTTTGCCGATGAACTTCAAGTCTGCATGCTGGTGAGCTGCCAAACGCGAAGCCGTATCCAATATCTCTGCCACAAAGTATTTAGCCACAGCGCCCTCGTCACGCATGGTCTTACGACCAATGATGTCATTTGCCTGAATGGCGGTCGTACCTTCATAAATTGGCAGAATGCGCGCATCACGGTACAGCTGTGCCACACCGGTTTCCTCGATATAACCCATACCGCCATGGACTTGCAGAGCCAATGAGGTAGCCTCTTGCGCCATTTCTGTCGCAAAGCCCTTAACAATTGGCACTAAATATTCATAAATCGCTTGATAATGCGCTCGTTGCTCGCTATCTTCATGATGCTTAGCCAGGTCCGCACAGCTCGCTGCATACAGGGCAGTGGCGCGACTACCTTCGGTTAGGCTTTTAATGGTCATCAACATACGACGTACATCGGGATGCTGATTAATCGCAACGGTATCACGATGACCGCCCTCAACCGCATTCCCCTGCAAACGTTCTTGAGCATAAGCCCAAGCCATTTGTAAAGCCCGTTCAGAGATTGCAGTACCTTGTAAACCGATAGCAAAGCGAGCTTCGTTCATCATCACAAACATATGGCGTAGACCGTCATTTTCTTCGCCAATGAGGTAGCCAATTGCGCCCTCGCCTACCTCACCCTGGTTGTCACCGAAAACCATCACGGCGGTAGGGCTACCATGAATACCTAGTTTGTGCTCAAGTGAGGCACACACCACATCATTGCGTTTGCCTAAGCTACCATCTTCATTGACCAGGAACTTAGGAACCACAAATAAAGAAATCCCCTTAACCCCGGCGGGAGCGTCCGGCGTGCGCGCTAAGACAAGGTGAATAATATTTTCTGAGGCATTGTGCTCACCCCAAGTAATAAAGATTTTTTGACCACTGATGCGATAACTGCCGTCGTCCTGGCGTACTGCTCTGCTTTTCAAAAGCGCTAGGTCAGAACCCGCTTGAGGTTCAGTTAAGTTCATCGTTCCCGTCCAACGCCCCTCCACCATCGGTGGAATATATAATTGCTTCTGCTCTTCGGTGCCGGCTTGGTTGATTGCCTCAATACAACCATCAGTCAAAATTGGGCATAAGGCAAACGCCATATTAGCCGCGTTTAGATTTTCAAATAAAACGGTAGAAATGAGCTTTGGAAAACCTTGACCACCGAACTCAGGCCCATGCGCCAACGATTGCCATCCACCCTCGGCGAATAAGGCTAAGGCCTCTTTAAAGCCTTTGGATAAGCTCACTTCACCCTGCTCACAGCTTGGAAGATCCTGATCACCGACCACATTTAATGGCGCAATTTCTTCCTCAACTAAACGTGAATTTTCTTCGATAATGGCATCAACCAAATCATCGCTAATCTCTTCGTAAGCCGACAAGGCTTGGATCTGCTCCAATAAACCCATCACTTTAAGATTAAAATTAATATCATCGACAGGTACTTTGTAACTCATACCCCCTCCATCTAGTTTATAAAAATCGTGTAGCTAATTAAATCCACCGAATACGCTGTGGATACGATTTATCAAGTTTTAAACATGTGCTTACAATGATTTTAAGCTGCTCTTGATTTAAAAATTCATTTGCACACAACTCAATCGCAAAAAAAGCATCTCTGCAAAAGACTATACGATTAGGAACGACTTGTCGACAATACTTTAGGATTAATCCCTCTTTATTGCAAAAAATCACGTCAATAGCAAAACGCATACCAAAGGTATGAATCGCTTGACACGACGGAAAAACATAATACTCCCCTGCCGGCAGACTAGTTTTAGTTAATAAGCCTTTTATTTTGGCCAAAGGACTTAAGCAGTAAGTGATTGTTTGCTGTCTGTCGCTAGCTACCATGCTGCCTCCATCAGTTTTAGTCCAATCGGAAAGGCAATCACTAAAAAGGTGCAAGGAAAAATACATGTCACCAAAGGAAAAAGCATTTTGACAGGCGCTTCCAAGGCAAGCTTTTCAGCACGCATAAAGCGTTCGCTACGTCGCTGTTCAGATTGCGCCCTTAGAATAGGTCCTAAACTAACCCCGAGCCTCTGACTTTGCGCAATGGATGAAACCAAATGATTTAACTCCTCTAAATCAGTACGCTGTGCCAAGGCTTTTAAGGCATCGTTTCTTGAAAGTCCGGCCCTGATATCACTGAGCACATGGTTTATCTCCATTTTCAAAGGTCCTTTAGGTAATAAGTGATGGGTTTGGCTCAAGGCTCCGTGAAAATTTAAACCACCCTCAACCGAAAGCGTAATCATGTCTAAAAAGAAGGGAAACTGCTTAAGGATTTGCTTTTGCCGTAGCTTGCCTTGCTGCACTAAGTGATAACGTGGCAAATAAAAAAATAATAATGCATTACAAAAGGACAATATCACCGCGATTAGCTGAGAAAAGTCCAGGCTTACAGCAAGAAAATAAGCGACTACAGCACCAAACATTGCCGATCCGATTTGCATGCCTAACACATGCTCTGGCGCCAGTGAATCCAAGCGCCCCGCCCTGATAATCGCTTTTTCCACAGCCAGCCGATAACGCCATGACATAAAGGGCTTAGCTAAATTGGCGAATAAAGTAATCCATGGCCACACTGGTCCCCAAGCACGATGAATTTCAAGTTGCTGGGGTTTTTCAACATCCTCTTTAATGCCAGGCATTGAGAGCCAATACACCATCAGCCCTAAGCAGAGCGCAGTAGCGGACAAGCTTAAATAAATGAATAAGGGCGACATAAACACTCCTACACATCAATGGCAACGATTTTGCTAATCATCCAAATGCCTAAAGCCTCTAGAAAGAAGATAATTGCTAACACAGCCCAGCCCATATAGCTTTGCCATAATTGACTCATGGCCTCAGGATCCAGATGATGCAACACAAACATCAAGCCAATGGGTAATAAGCACATGATCACCGCCTGCATTTTACCTTGTGAGGTTAAGGCCTTAATTCTTGCCTGAATTTGTAAGCGCGAACGCAAGGTAGAGGCAATTCTTTCAATCGCCTCGGATAAATTACCACCCGTTTGAGCACTGATGCGTAGCGAGGAAACAAATAACTCACACGCTTCCGAAGGCATACGTAGTGCGAGGTGCTGTAAACATTGCTCAAAAGGCACCCCTAATCGCTGCTCTCTAAGCACCAGTGAAAGCTCTTGGGCCAAGGGTGAAGGCACATCCTCAGCCAGCGATTGAATAGCGGTTTGCACTCCAGAACCCGCTCTTAAGGCACCGGATAAGGCCATTAAAAAGTCAGGTAACTGTTTATCAAAAGTATGTAAACGTCGTTTCTTTAGCAAATACAACAATAACTTAGGCATAAAAAAGACGAGCGATGCGAATAACAGCGACAGCCACCACAACTGAAACAGTAGCCATGACACAAAAAACACACCAACCGTTGCAGCTACCGAAAGACTCCAAAGCTGCACCGGGTCAAAGAAAATAAACGCATCACTTAGCTGCACCCGCATTTGTTCTTTGAGCTGATGCTCATAACGATTAGCTGCTTGATTAAAGCCCTTTAAGAGCAACCAACAAATTAGTGTAATGGAGATAGCAGCACAAAAGAGACTAAGCAAAACCATGGTGACTCCACTATCAATGCAAACTATGCGCAGACTGCGTCGTTGACAAGGTCACTTGATTAAACTGCTCGATATCCAAGGCCAAGCCCTGCTCCTTTAGACGCTCAAATTGCTCCGGGATAATACCAAGCCCATAAAAACCACTGCTCGCCCCCTTTTGAAATTTAAATATCTCTTGAATTTTTATAATTCCGCTTTCTAAACCACACACCTCAACAATGGAAGACACCACGCGGCGACCATTACTTAATCGTGTTTGCTGTACAATAAAATCAATACTGGAGGCAATATGCTCACGGATCGCACTAAGCGGTATATCCATGCCAGCCATTAAGATCATGACTTCTAAGCGAGCAATGGCATCACGTGGTGAATTCGCATGTAAGGTGGTTAAAGAGCCTTCGTGACCCGTGTTCATGGCCCCAAGCATGTCAAAAGCCTCGCCACCACGGCATTCTCCCACCACAATACGATCCGGTCGCATCCGCAAGGCATTTTTTACTAAGTCACGTATACTAACTTGCCCTCTACCCTCAGTATTTGCTGGGCGTGATTCAAGGCTAATGAGATGACGATGATTCAGACGCAACTCCGCCGCATCCTCAATGGTCACAATACGCTCATCCTCAGGAATACAATTTGACAGCACATTTAATAAGGTGGTTTTACCCGAGCCGGTACCACCAGATATAATCATATTCATTCGATGCTTCACGCATAGATCCAAGAATTCACGCATATAGTTATCCAACGACTCCAAGGCCACTAGATCTGCCATGGCGGGACGTCTGAGGGGAAATTTACGGATGGTGATACTGGGCCCCTTGATGGCAATGGGTGGGATCACTGCATTGACTCGGGAACCATCTTTTAAGCGTGCGTCCACCATCGGCGAACTTTCATCAATCCGTCGACCGATGGGTGAGACAATGCGATCAATGATGGATATCACCGACTGATTACTGCTAAAACTCATGGGATGGGCTTCAAGCTTGCCATTGCGTTCGATGTAAATCTCATCAAAGCGATTTACCATAATCTCGGTAATGCTTGGATCCTGTAATAATGGCTCTAAGGGACCTAAGCCTACTGCTTCATCAATGACCATCTGCGATAGCTCTTGAGCATAGCTTAATTCACTAAACTGTTTATCGGCTTGAATAATTTTGTTTAGCAATTTAGCTGCTTCCTCACGTAATAGCGCATCATCCATTGCCGTGATGTTATTACGCTTCAGATCGAGGGCTTCAAGCAAAAGCTTATGCAATTGATTTCGTTGCGCAATCAAGGTCCAAGCATCAGGCGCTTGCACAATACCGCTCGTCCGCTCGGAGGGTGGTGCAGCCTGAGGCATAATAGTAGCGGAGTCTGCTTTAGACAAAGGCCTTGCTGTGGTTTGCACACGGTTTTTCTGAGGATCAGAGGCGTCCTTGTCTGTGTGCCCCGGTTCCTGACCACTATCAATCGCTACAATGCGTATTAAGCAAGGACCGATGACGATTTGATCATTGAGCTTTAAGGGATGAAGATGATGAATACGCTGCGAGTTTAATAGCGTACCACCCAAGGAGCCCAGATCCTGTAGATAAAGCTCACCGTCCTTAGCTTCGATTTTGGCATGCTCTCTTGCCACGCGCCAACTTTTAAGCACTAATCCCTGACTATGCCTGCCGATATCAAGGGGTAAGTCAAACCACTTTTCTTCGCATCTACCATCTTCAAATTGTAAGTTTAAGCATAGTCGATTCATGAGGCCTTTCCTTTTTTTAGTTTTTTAAAATTAAGCGAGCGAAGGATTAATTTGGACTTTTTAGGCACGGTGAATGCCGGTAGCTCGCGACTATAAAAATGATGCGCAGCAAAGGTTTTAGCCACATCAACACGACTGCTCTGCACCTTCGCTTGACTAGATACTGGCATCTGCGAAGCTTTAGGACCCGCCTCTTGGCGAATCGCTACATTAATTAAGGGTTGTTGTTCAAAGCTACTATCGACAATAGCCTGTGAACGCATAATCCGTCTTTGCATATCTTCATTATCTGAGGAGACAACGACCGGGCGCACAAAAATAGCTAATTCAGTTTCCTGGTTTTGAAACTTTTTAGAACGGAATAAAGCACTTAAGATTGGCACATCACCCATCCCCGGCACCTTATCCATGTTCTGCATTTGATCCCGAGAAATAAATCCGGACAGCACTAAGGTTTCACCCGAACGCACATTAAATTCCGTGTTAGTACGACGAATTTTCAGCGCTGGTCCGCCCTGCAAAGCCATAGAACCATCAATGGAGCTTACTTCCACATTAATACTCGAGCGTACAATACCGTTTTTCTCAATCCGTGGTGTGATTTGTAGGCTGACGCCGTAAGGCTTAAACACGGTTTGGGTATTACCGTTACCGTCTGCGATGGCATATGGCACCTCACCGCCAGCTAAAAACTCAGCGGTCGCACCGCTACGAGCCATTAACTGAGGCTGCGCTAGCATCACGGCCTTACCTTCATTCGTCATGGCCTTAAGACTGGAGCTCAGTAAAGCATTCACGCCGAAATAGCCAAGGGGGTGACTTTGGGCTAAGACGGCATCTAGCGCTTGTTCACCAGGTCGCGTTAATAAATTACGACCAACACTATCCCAAACCACACCGGCATTAAAACCTCCCACCGTATTGCTCTGCCAACTGACGCCAAGCTCTTGCAAAAAACTTCTAGGAATTTCGAGAATCTGCACATCCAATAACACCATTTGATCCCACCCTATCTGACTGGTCATATCAATTATTTGTGGGTAATGCTTAGCTAATAACTGCACTCGTTCTCTATCGGCATCACTTAATCTTTCGCCCTCCACGATGACTTTTTCACCGAGTACAGTCGCTTTAACATTTTGAATGCGATTCAACATATTGCGAATCTCATGCTGTAAGCGATTCTGCACGGCCGAGCCTACCGTGATATGATAATTTTTGGAGTTGCCATCCACATCCCATAACTGTAAGCTGGTATCTCCCGCTGCTCTGGCAAAGAGTACCACCTCCTTATCATCATCGGTTACGGCATTTAGCACATTTCCATCACCTACCGCTACCCGCGCTATATTTTCAGATGGCAAAACATGAATTTGCCCTACGGTTAAATTAATTTTCTGCTGCGCCATAGCAATCGCAGGGAATAGCAGTAGCAAAATCGTCAGAACATAAAAACAAATAGTATTTAAGGACTTAAGCATATATCCCTCTTTTGCATGTGATTTAAACTGACTCATTAGACATCTCCTCTTTTTGTAAAGCATTTCAAGTGCTAGACCGTTAATCGCCTAATACCATTTCATGTTCCTCAGTTAGCGGGCCATTTAAGCTAAGCTCCTCACTAATTTGGGTCTTAGGTAATGAGTTAATCCAAGCGCTAACCAAATCCTCCTGAGCTGGTAATTCAAAGACACCGCGATCGTCCTTGGTGGTCGTTTCAACCTCTGGATTAATGGCTAAATTAGGCAGTTTCTTATTATTTTGATCACCATAAATCACCTGTGGTTTACGCTTAATCGGTGGTGGTGGTGTCGCAATACCGAGCATATTGGCTAAATCACCTCTCACCCCTTTTTGAGCGGCTTTATCGTCTGTCGGATTACGTAATAAGGCCGTAATGGTGCCGGCTTGCCTAGCCGCTACCAACTTTGCCGCCTCCTCCGGTGCCGTATCCAGAGTTACCGTGGAATACCTTGAATTAACATCACCTGGCTCCACACCCGGACGACTTTGTTGACCCGTAGCCATTACCAATACACCCTGTAATAAGGGGGCGGTAATTTGCTTGCGTCGATATTCAAAGGAGACATAAAGATCAATTAAATCGCCAGGCACCAACATACCTGAGACCGAGTTGATGGTGTCCACTGGGATGGTGACGGCACGACGTCCAGGGCTGATTTTGTCAGAAAAAGGCTTGCTTTTAACATGCGCCGTATTTGCCCATAAAAGCTGATCACCACGCTTTAGCGAAGCTGTCACCACCTGCCCCTGAATATGAATAAATTCCTCGGGCAAAATACTGCCACCGGCAACCCATTCCTTGGGAATATCACGCACCGCTACATGGTGTGAATCAATTCTTGTACCCTCAGGTAAATCGTAGGCTGCTACGACACGTTGCACGGTCTCGACACGTGCTTGCGCTTCCAGCATTTCCACCTTTTCATTAATGTACTTTTGTGCTGACCAAGCAGCTAACAAGCCGGCAAAAATGGCCAAAGAAATCACAACCGTCGCTTTTTTATTGATCTGTAATTTCATAACTATCCTTTGATAAGTCATCACTTAATACATACAGTGCGGTACCTTCGGCCTGAGCACTGTAATACAGACGTACTTGACGTCCTTGCTTAGACCACAAACTGAGCCCAAACTCTGTGCTGTTACTCCGCTCCCAACCAGCTAAGATTAAATTGTTCTCAAGCTGCTGCTGGAACGATGCAATATCCATCGCATCAAAGTAAATCTGTTGCGAGCGCTGATTATCGCTTTGGATATTCATTAATAGCAACGACGATGATGGCAACCAAGCTAAGCGTTGAGGACTAAGCTCCTTAAACTCATTGACTAAGTGCGTATAGAGCGGTGCCGATGAACTCGTATGAAATGCAAACGGAGTCGCCGGCATCACACTTAATAGGCCCTGATAAGCGTCGAAATTGATGCGTTCAAGCTGCAACAAGAGCGAATACTTGCCCAACTCACCGCTTAAGATGATGACATTGCCAATGCTGTGATATTGCTGAAAAACGCTTTGCTTAGCTAAGCGCCTCAGCAAATTAGAAAAATCAGTCTCCGAACTCACTTGCCAGGCACTCAGTGCTTGAGAAAATACCTGCCCTTGAAAAACCTTTTCCCTAAGCTCCAGCGATAGGCGTTGACTTACTTCATGCGCCACCATGGTCGCCCCTCGTTCAATCTCTGAAGCCCTGCCAAGTGTGCTCGCCATCATCAATAGCAAGACCAACAGCGCTCTGCAATCATTTAAAGTCAGCCGCATCACTTACTCCCATCTGTTACATGCTCTAAATGATGACCGGGTAATGCCCCTGCCCAAGGAGATAGCCAATCAAAAACTGGTGCAGGACGCTTCCATGCGGCATCAATAGGCGCAGCTATCTCCGCCACCTTACGACCACTTTCATAAGAAGCTTGGCTTGCTTCACCCCACGCCAAATTACTTTCTGCGGTTCGGCGATGCGCATTCATATCGGTGGCACTATGCGCCGCACCAGTCAATATGGCAGTATGTCGTTGAATATTAAGCAGTTGCTGATCAAAAAATGACAGTCCTGGACTCATCGCTACATGACTCCGATCGTCAACTTGGGTGTAGTGAGGACGGGTAGTCACATGCACCGCTGCCACTCCCTTATCCTCAACCTGCCACTCTTGCCGCAGCCTTGTTGCATAGATTTCATCTGCACCCGGCTGCATTGCGGCGGCTAGTTTTTTTGAGCGATCCAATTGAACGTGAATCCTATCGTGCTGGATGATTTTGTTATGCGCACGATCGCGCCACTGATGTTCTTTTGATAAAAAGAAACGGTGCTTTAAATCGGCTTCATCAATACCCTCTTCATGCCGCGTTAATTGAAATGCGGCATAGCGGCTAGCATTCATCTGTTGTAGTGCAATATCACTAATACGCCCAAACCATGGGATGGCGCTAAAAAAGACTATCAGCACTAACAACAAAACCAAGCTTTCCACAATGGATTGACCACTTTGCGCTGCTAAACTTGAATGGCGCCATGATGTCAATAAATAACTAGCCATAGCTACTCCTTAAAATTTGCTAATTTGCTAGCACTGGCAGCTGCTTCTGAGGAGGATTCAGCGGTCTCAGTTAAACGTGCTAACCAATAGGGATGCCATAGATTGGCTTTTTCATGCTTAGCGTCAGTACGTGCCTTAAAACGCTCAAAAAAACTCTCAGCCTGGGCACTCACCGTCATCAATTGACCGTCCACTTCAGGCCCACTTAAATGCAATTGAAAGCTTAATGTATCCTTAGCCTCAGAATTGATATCCACATAAGGCACTAAACCGCCACCACCCCATTGCACGCGCTGCTTGATAGCGCGGGAGTTAGCCAAAGGATTTTGTACGCCGCCTAATAAATCCCACTGTGTCGCCTCTTTGACCCAGCGCCAAAAGTCTTGATTCGCAAAATCATCCGGCGGATTTTCGCTATACTCCATACCTTCTGGGATAGTATTCAATGCCCCCGAAACCCAACCCCAAGCCATCGGATATTCACGGTAATAGCAGCCAATCCAACGGTTAGAGCGTAAAGCATGGAAAGATTGCGTATCGGTAGCTTGCCAATTACCATGCTGATTCAAAATGGTAGTGCCTTGACGTCTTAATTCATGGCGTAAATGCGGACAACGTTTACTCACAGGCCAGTTATTTCTTGTTAAATCCTGACGCGGATCTAAAAATTTATATACTTTTGCAACCTGAGTGATCAAGGAGCGATAATTACCGCTTGGCTTATAAACCGTAGTGAAATGCTGATTATCTTGCTCCGTCAGCTGCCAACGTACTTGCTTTGACATATCAACAGTAGCTGAACTGAGGGCAGCGTCTGTGATAGCCACTTGATAACCCGGATAATTGGCTTCAATTACTGCATGTATCGCCGCATCACGCGTCGTTGTTTGATGCTTTCGAATTGCGTAAGCGACTTCCAATAGCACCTGATTCACAATCTCATCGTGTTTGGCGTAGCGCTGCTCTAACTCATTGTGACGTTCTGCAAAAGAAATAATTGAACTTGCACGACGTGAGGCCGCATAAGCATTTTGATGAGAAATGCCAAACATCATACCAATCAGATAAGAAGGTGGATTAGCAGTGAGGTATTGACGATTTTCAGTGGCTGCAAACTTGGCCCAAGAGCCTAAGGTCACTAAATGCGCCATCGCGATTTGATGACCAACTTGAGCCAAATTGATATAGCCCTGCATATTTAAAGCACGCGCTTGGATTAAGGCACCAGAATAAGCCGCCGCTTCTACGGTATGAATTTGTTTAGCCTTAGCATTCACTAGTCGACTTTGTTGAAATAAGCTCATCAAAAGCACGACCAATACCAGTAACATGGCTAAACCGAGTATCAATGCCTGTCCGCTTTGCTGGTTCAATGCCTGTTGTGTTTTAAACATGCGCATATAGCTAAGCGGACAAGACAAAGCGAGCGCCTTAAAGCCTTTCATCGTCAACACCCACTTAACAATGACTAGCCACCAGCGGCGTCCGCGTTGCCAGTAAAGGATTTTAAAGATTTTGAGGCCGTCTGCTGCTCGGCCGACTGGGCTGCTGACTGTGCCATCTGTGATTGCGCAGTACCGTCCTCACCAGCCAGTTCTTTGGCCATGGCAGCAGTTTGTGAACGAACCACTTGACCAAACAGCTGATAGGTAGCAATGGCAGCCACCGCCACTAAGGCCACAATGATAATGTATTCGGTCATGGCTTGACCACTTTGTCGCCACAAGCTGCGACCCCGAGCTGCCACTGTTGCTTTGCCTTGCGCAGGCAATGCAGCGGCACCGCCTGTCATGGGATGATGCTTGGATATTGTCATTTTCTACTCCTGAAATGTGTGTTGGTATTTCAGTTTCCTACAGAGCAGATCAAACAACAATCAACAGAACTAACTATGGATATCCATACGCAATGTGCTTGACAGGCAGTGGCCGAGCTCCTTAAAGCTGCCAATGAATAGGCGCCACACCGTGCTTAATTAAATAGTTATTCGCCTTTGAAAAATGCCCACAGCCGAAAAATCCCCGATAAGCAGACAAAGGTGAAGGATGTGGGGCAGTCAGTACCAAATGCTTTTGCTTATCGATAAAGCGACCTTTTTTCTGGGCATGCGAGCCCCATAATAAAAAGACTAAAGCAGTTTTTTGCTTATTTAAGGTGGCAATCACTTCATCCGTAAAGCGCTCCCAGCCAATCTCGGCATGCGAATGCGCAGCCGCATGACGCACGGTTAAGACCGTATTAAGTAAAAATACCCCCTGCTTGGCCCAACTGCGTAAGTCCCCGTGTCTCGGCGTGGTAAAGCCTGCAATATCATTTGCTAACTCTTTATAAATATTTTTTAACGATGGTGGTATGGCTATGCCTGGATTTACTGAAAATGCCAATCCATGGGCTTGTTGCGGACCATGATAGGGATCTTGACCTAAAATCACCACCTTAACTTGTTCCAAAGGAGTTAATTTAAAGGCATTAAATATCTCTGCAGACGGTGGATAAATCACCTGCCCTGCGGCACGTTCCTGCTCAAGGTATAAACATAAATTTTTAAAATAAGCTTGCGACTGCTCATGTTCAATTAACTCTTGCCAACTTTGCACCTAAAACTCCGATAAACGATCTAAATTATGTACAATTTGTAATATATTAATTGAATTATTGAATTATCAAAGTAGCATCCATGAAAAATTTCCCAGGCAATGTCTTTATGGTTGTGGCACCCAGTGGTGCTGGTAAATCCAGCTTGATCAGTGCACTCTTAAAGGAAGACAGCAATATCGGCTTATCTATCTCCTGCACTACCCGTGCGCCGCGTCCCGGCGAACAGGATAATGTGCATTATAAATTTCTCTCGGTCGAGGAATTTGAAACGCTAAGAGATAATAATGAACTGCTGGAGTGGGCCAAAGTGCACGACAACTACTATGGCACCCCTAAAGCCTATGTCCAGGAGCGTATCGACAAGGGACAAGATATTTTATTGGAAATCGACTGGCAAGGTGCTGCTCAAGTACGTGAGCAATTTCCACAAGTGATTGATATTTTTATCCTGCCACCGTCGATTGAAATTTTAAATGAACGCTTAAATAAGCGTGGCCAAGATAGTCAGGCAGTGATCGAGCGTCGTGTCCTTGCAGCGAGCAAAGAAATAGCGCAAGCTGATAAATGTGAATATGTTATTATTAATGATGACTTTAGTGTGGCGCTACAGCAATTGCAACAAATTGTTGCGGTTGCTCGTCTGCGTTTTGCCAGTCAAGCAAAAAAGCATAGTGAGCTCTTCCAAAGTTATGGAATTTTAGCTCAATAAATAGCCTTCACCAGCTTTTTTATCAGTATATTGAAGCCATCTTTAATGAATGGCTTCAGTTTTTAACCCATTTTCATGAGAATTATTAACATATGGCTCGTATCACCGTTGAAGATAGTTTAGAAAAAATTAATAACCGCTTTGATTTAACCCTAGTAGCAACCTACCGTGCCCGTGAAATTGCACAAGGTCATGAACCGCGTGTCGATGTCAACCGTGACAAACCTACCGTGATTGCTTTGCGCGAAATTGCAGCAGGTAAAACTGGTTTAGAAATGCTTCGCAAAGTGCCGCTTTAATGCTTTATACTTAAAGTGGTGGCATTTGTACTGTGCGTAATGAATTGGAATAATACAAGCTTATGAGTAAAAAAGGCGCAAGCGATTTCTTAAGTCGTTTTAGACGTGGTTCAGCATCACGTGAGGACAAGGCTGTGCCTAAAGCAAAAAACCTTCAAGTTGCGGTACAAAACTACTTATTATTAAATAGCTACGCTAAAGCTAAGTCACAGGACAAGGATCCCGCAAAGGCTGGGATTCTTGATAATCTTTTACAAAAAATCAGTCTTTATCTATCCGATGAAGATATCGATACCGTTGTCCGTGCCTATCATTTTGCAGATAAAGCACATCTAGGACAAATGCGTGATAGCGGTCTTCCCTATATTACGCACCCGGTAGCTGTGTGCGAGATCTGCGCTGAGTGGAAGCTAGATATTAATGCTTTGGTGGCAGCATTATTGCACGACACCATTGAAGATCAAGACGTCACCAAACAGGAAATTGCTGAGGCCTTTAATAGCGACGTTGCTGAACTCGTTGACGGCCTCACCAAATTAGATAAAATCCGCTTTACATCAAAGGCCGAACAACAGGCTGAGAGTTTTAGAAAAATGCTCCTGGCCATGGCTAAGGATGTACGTGTTATTTTGGTCAAGCTAGCGGATAGATTGCACAATATGCGCACTCTAGGCGGCGTGACACCTGAAAAGGGGCGCCGTGTGGCACGTGAAACCCTAGAAATTTATGCCCCTATTGCTGATCGTCTTGGTCTCAATACCTTAGTACGTGAATTCCACAATCTTTGTCTGGCTGCGGCCCACCCTTTCCGCTATCAAGTGCTTGAAAAAGCGATGATGGCCGCCAAGGGTAATCGCCGTGAGGTGTTAACTAAAATCCTCGATACCGTGGTCTCTAGCTTAACAGCCCAAGGCATTGAGGCAGAGGTCAATGGTCGTGAAAAGTCACTCTACAGCGTGCATCGCAAAATGGTCGAGCAAAAGAAAAGTTTTGCGGAAGTCCTGGATTTGCATGGTTTTAGAGTGATTGTTAATACTCTGCCGGAGTGTTATTTAGCACTCGGTGTATTACACCAGCTCTATCGCCCGGTGCCGGGAAAGTTTAAAGACTATATTGCGATCCCTAAAATTAACGGCTACCAGTCATTGCATACAACCCTAATCGGTCCACATGGTAATGCCGTTGAATTTCAAATCCGTACCCGTGATATGCATAATATGGCTGAAAAAGGCTTGGTGTCGCATTGGATCTATAAATCCAAGGGAGCCAATCTTAACGATATTCAGCAGCAAACGCATCAATGGTTACAGTCGCTACTCGATATCCAACAACAAACGCATGACTCAGCGGAGTTCTTGGATTATGTTAAGGTAGATCTTTTCCCCGATGCGGTATTTGTGCTCACACCACGCGGCAAGATTATTTCATTACCGCGCGGTGCCACGCCAGTTGACTTTGCTTATGCTATTCACACCGATGTGGGTAATCACGTTGTTTCTGCCGAGATTGATGGTGAAGCAGTTGCCATCAATACACCATTGCACAGCGGCCAAACGGTAAATATCATCACGGCTGAGGACGCCACCCCTAAAACCTCATGGATGGAGTTTGTACGTACTGGACGAGCACGCGCAGAAATCCGTAATTTTTTACGTAAATCAAATTCTAATGACTCCATGCGCTTCGGCGAAAAGCTGTTACATCAAGCGATGGCTGAATTAGGCATTCGCGTTCCTGAAGATGAAGACCCGATTTGGTATCGCTTGGCAATTAATGCCGGTGCCAAGAGTATTGATGAAGTATTTTTAGATATTGGTCTGGGCACACGCCTAGCACAGGTGGTAGCACGGCGTTTCTTGATCGACAATCCACTGTTGGCGACCACGGCCGCCGTGCTAGATGAAATGTCAACCGCCTATCGTTCCACCATTTTAATCCAAGGCAAAGAAGGACAAGCAGTTCAATTAGCGCCTTGTTGTATGCCGATCCCCGGCGATCAGATCATGGCTGTATTACGACCTGGTTACGGTATTGTCGTACATACCAATGACTGTCCTACCGCTTTACGATCCAAAGAAAAAGAACCTGAGCGTTGGGTTAAGGTAGCCTGGGATGAGGATCCCTCTAAGCATTTATCGACGCGCTTAGAAATCACTTTGGACAATGAAAAAGGTGCCTTAGGTGCATTAATGATTAAAATTGCCGAGGCGGATTCAAATATTATTAATATCACCACCAAGGACGGTGGTATGAATATTTCTAAGGTTCATGCCACCATTCAAGTCGAGGATCGCGACCACTTAGCCAAAGTGATTCGTAAGCTACGTACCATTCGCGCAGTCCATCGAATCACTCGCATTAAAAACTAATATTGGCCCACAGGCAGTCACTAAAAAGGGGTTGTAACACAAAGCGTCACAACCCCTTTTTATTAGCTATGCACAGGCATCAGCATCATTCCATGCCCACATCGTTGATGACACGCTCACTTTCGTCAAATACTTTGACCTTCATATTATTTCTAAGCGTATATAGCATCTGTCTTTGCAGCTCCGTTTGTTGACCAATCAACAATAACTGTTCAATCTGTGCTTTCAAGCCATCGTCAGCTGCTTGGCTTTCTTGTACCGACTCAATTCTAGCCACCACATAGCCCTGAGGGATCCAGAAGGTGGTATAAGACGGTAAATTATCTACCGGCGCCGACATAATCGCATCTAATAAACTTTGTGGTAAATTGCCCATTAAGCGGCTAACCGTGATGGGCTCATCAAAATCTGTTAATGAGGTGCTTTGTCCAGAGCTTAGCTTAGCCATTGCTTCCTCTGCAGAGGCCTTTGCTTGAGCCAGACTTTTCTCCGTTTTAACCGCCGTCACCACCTCATTTTTAACCTTATCAAATTCGGGTACATAAGCTGGCGTGTGCTCACTTACTTTAAGCACCACCAATTCGGTGGGTGATAATTCCACTACCCCGGAGGTTGCGCCTTCCTCTAATAAGGCATGACTAAATAAGGTCTCACGCAGTTGCGGGTACTTAGTAAAAATAGCTGTGTCCTCAGTTTGCTCAGCACCAGCCACCATGCCTGCTTGGCCTACCCCTTTTACCGTATGAATGGGCAATTCTAAACGTGTAGAAATATCTTCTAAACTTTGATGCGCATCATTAGCCAATAACACTAACTCACTCGATAACTCAGCAAAGCGGTCGGAAGCCACTTGTAAGCGGACTTCATGAATTAAGTCATCGCGTACATCAGCAAAGGGTTTTGTCACTGCGGCTTCAATGCTATCAAGCTGAATAATATGCAAGGCATTATCAATACGCAACGGACCATAAATACCGGTTTCTGCGGGGTTAAAGGCCAACTCATCTAACTCCGGAATATCTCCCTTGGCGAGCATACCCAAACGACCGCCCGATTGCTTCGAACCAGCATCATCAGAGTATTGCTTCGCTAACTCAGCAAATTTTGCTGGCTCAGCATCTAATTGTTGCTTGAGCTCTGTCGCTTTTTGCTCAACCTCAGCCACTTGTTCAGGTGTTGCTGCGGCAGGTAGATTTAACTGAATATGATTAATGGAACGACGCTCCGGTGATGCGTAGCGTGCTTTATTAGACTCATAATACTGCTCTAATTCGGTCTCCGTCGGTTGAGGTACCGCCTTGACCGCCGCCGCTTCATTCAGAATAATATACTGTGCATCCACTGAGGCAGGAACTTTGAGCGACTCTTTATTGTGCTCATACCAGCTTTTTGCTTCAGCTTCTGTCGGCTCATTTTCTGCAAAATATGTTGAGGCCTCAAACAGTCTTAAACGTACCGAGCGCTCTTGTAATAAAGATGCGAGTACTGCCTTTTCCACCGCTACGGGCACCGATAATGCAGCAGTAACAGGCTCAGTCACCTGCTCCAAGGCCAAACTATAACGCACGCTATTTTGGTACATATTGGCATCAATACCGAGGCGTTGTAAAAAATCACTGTATTTTTGTACACTAAAACGACCCTCATCATGGAACTGAGGATCTGCAGCAATGGCTTGGCGCACCATATCGTCAGTCGCTGAGTAATGCTTAGCCAGCACTTGCTCATGCAGCACACGTGCATTAATCATTTGATCTAAAAAGGCGCGACGATTTTGCGGAACATCTACCTGACTGATATCGAACTGATTGCCACCTTGGATTCTAAGCTGATTTAGACGATCGCGCCATTCCATATTAAATAGCTCGCGGCTAATTTTTTGCTCTTTTACTTGGGCAAGTGTTGCATCATTACTTAGCATGCCTTGATAGTTTGCAACGCCTAAAAAAACAAAAGACGGTACCACAAGAATAATGATGAACACCAACATCCACTTCTGATGTTTACGAATAAAATCTAACATTCAATCTATATCCATGAATTGAGTAAATAATTAACCCATCATTTTAAGATGAAAAGCGGATTAATAAAGAAGAATGGCGGCTCGTCATTAAAATAATGCGCTTTAGTCTCCTTGCATCGCTTGACTGGTCGTAGTGATAAGTTGGTGCAAGTTATCAAGACCACCTCGCATCAAATACCACCTAGCCGGGTCAAGATAAAGTACCCGCTTATGCACTACCGCATCCATATTGCCTAACACAGGATGCGCTTGAATGATGGCATCCGCTTGCAGTTTTCCAGTACGCATTTGTTGGCGATCCATCACAAGCAACCAATCAGGATTTGCCTCGGCGATGGCTTGTAGTTGTTGCTGATGACGTCGGTAAGCATTATCAGCTGCCCCTTGCTTACGCTTCTTTGGTGAATGAGCTTGGTGAGCTTTGGCTTGAGCAGCTGGCTCAGGCTTAGCAGTCGGCACGACGCTAAGTCCTAGTACCTCAAAGGCATAAGCCATCACATCGCCGGCTCCTTGACTGATGATTTTTCTATCATTAAAGACCATTAATAAGGCTGCAGTCCGCCCCTGATTGAGTTGATGTAGCTTAGTTAAATCCTCCTCAATTGCTGCCAACTTAGGCTCTACCTCCGCTTCTTTTGAAAAAGCTTTCGCTAGATGTAAATGATGCGATTTAAAATCACTTAAAAACTGCCCTGGCGCCGTTGACAAATAGGCAGCCGGTGCGACTTGATTCAGCTTGCTTAACTTATCCTGAGTGCGGCGACTGGCAAAAATCAAATCAGGCTTAAGACTATTCAAAGCATCATAATCAGGCTCAAACAAGCTACCAACGCTAGGCATTTCCCCATATTTTTGAAATGGCTCACGCTGACGCACATCGGGCATACCAGCCACTGGTATTTGCAGATAATGTAAACTGTCAAGTACCGCCAAATCATAACTCACGATGATTTGAGGGGGTGCGGCAAGCTTTACGATACCCTCACTGTGCTTTAATTCAAACGCCGATAAGCGAGTGGGTAGACTAAACAAAAAAGACACGAACAGTACTTTTGCTAACTTAGTCATTGACACTCCTCAATATAACTTAAGTATGATGAAATAATACAATATTGAGAATCATTATCAACTATCTATCATCAAGAATCAATGCACATAGCGCAAAACCTTAGTGTTCTGGGTAGCTAACCTCAAGGATTTCCAGTTCTTGCATGCCATTAGGGGTTTTAACAAACACCACATCCCCCTCTTTTGCTTTCATTAAGGCACGTGCAACCGGTGATATCCAACTGATTTTTCCGGCTAATGGCTCTGCTTCATCTATCCCGACAATGGTCACCTTGAAAGCCTCATCGTCTTGGTTGATATAGTCGACCGTGGCACCAAAAAACACTTGATCACGATTTGTTTGTAGATGCGTATCCACAACTTCAATACTTTCAATGCGTTTAGTTAGAAAACGGATGCGTCGATCGATTTCACGCAAGCGCTTTTTACCATAGATATAGTCACCATTTTCCGAACGGTCGCCATTTGAGGCGGCCCAAGAAACGGTATTGACCACAGCGGGACGCTCATTATTGAGCAAATCCGCTAATTCCTCACGCATTTTATTGTAGCCCTCACGCGTGATATAGTTTTTAACGCCCTGCGGAATTGATGCATCCGCAGTCATTAAGTCATCCTCAAGCTCGCTATCTTCTTTTACAAACGCCTTACTCATTATTCAATCCAAATTAATACTGGCGGTACCCCAGATGATGCCAAATGGGTGTTAAGCCACTTGGTAAGGGCGGTAAATGACCTAAATCTAAACGCCCCTCCTTAGGCCCATGGAAATCCGATCCGGCAGAAGCAAAAAAGCCGTATTGTCTGCAAACATCAGCATATTGATAATACTGATCTGGTGTGTGTGAGCCGGTAACAACCTCAACACCCTCTCCGCCTAAGGCCTTAAAAGTACGCCATAACTCTACAAACTGACTGCGACTATACTTATAACGTCCCGGGTGCGCAATCACCGCAACCCCACCAGCCGCCTTCACCCAAGACACGGCTTCGGGTAATGAGGCCCAGGCTGTTCGTACATTGGCTGGCCCATCATCACTCAGATAACGATCAAACACCTCCTGCATGCTTTTACAATGCCCTGCCTGTACTAAATAACGGGCAAAATGAGAACGGCTGATTAAGTCTGGGTTGTCAGCCAAGGCTAAAGCACCTTGGTAGGTGTTTGGAATACCTAAGGCATCGAATTTTTCAGCAATTTTAAATGAGCGACTATTACGATCCTCACGAATCGCCGCTAAACCCTCATTTAGGGTCTGATTTTCAGGATCAAAGGCTAAGCCCACCATATGTAAGGTACGATCCTGCCACGTCACTGAAATCTCGATCCCCGTGACATAATCCATGCCTAAGGCCTGGGCCGCTTGTTGTGCTTCTGCTTGACCTGCTACTTCATCATGATCAGTGAGACTCCACAAACGTACACCATTATGGTAGGCACGCTCAGCTACTGCGGCAGGTGCTAAAACACCATCTGAAATGGTAGAGTGGCAATGCAAATCCACTGGCATAAAATGATTATTGTTCAATGAGCTATCCTATAAATTTTAGCGTTGATCTAACAACTTAAGCTTGTTCTATTATAGTCCTTTAATGCCAATAACGCTTTCGTTGCTCTTTTTCTGCTTGATGCAATAGACCCAAGGCACGTGACTGCACCCGGATGGCGCCGCTATCAATGGTGCTGTAAAAAAGACTCCCTGCTTGCTGCCATTGACGGACCACTTGCGGATCAGGGTGATGATAGCGGTTATAATGCCCCGCTTGAGCAATCGCTATCGTCGCTTGGCTATGCTCTACAAAAGCCTTAGAGGAAGAGGTTTTTGAACCATGATGAGCAACCACCATCACATCCACCGGTGGCAAACGCTGTGCCACCAGCAGTTTATTTTCCACGCTGCTATCAATATCACCAGTAAGCAACAACTTATGGTAGCGCCCCTCAACTAATAACACACAGCTCTCTGCATTGGCACTTTTTGCGCTAAGCGGTAAGATATCCAGGGGCTCTGGCCAAATAAAGCTAAAACGCACCCCATCGTGCTCGAACTGCTGCCCAGCATAACAAGCCTCTGCCCTAAGTGCGGAATTTAATGGACTATAGTCCTTAGCAAATACCTGTTCCTCCTGATTAAGCCACTGATCCACTCGAAAAGAGGCAAACACATGCCCGACTGACACTTGACTAATCAATTCAGAAAAACCACCCACATGATCCAGGTCACTATGCGAGACCACAACATAATCCAGATGTTTAATACCCAAAGCTCTTAAGACCGGTATCGTAATGCGATTAGAAGCCTCATGCTCATAGGAGGTACGAGGTCCTAAATCAAATAACCAATGCTTATTTTCGGTACTGATTAAAACTGCACTACCCTGACCGATATCCAACACATGGGCTTGCCATTCACCTGCCTTTAAAAGCTCCTTAGTACTACCGCTGCCACTAACAATCGGCACAAAGGACAACATCGCAAGCACAGTCCATTTAGATAAACCTACCTTAAGTAACAGCAAGAACGCCATCGAGGCAAACACCACAGCTGCTTTTGAAAGCATTGACACATCCAATAAGGCATAAGGCCAGGCCGCCAGTTTGGCACTGAGTGTCAGCGTTAAGTACAATAAAAAATGCACGGCATCAGCAAGCGCTTGGTTAATAAAGGCTAAGGCATCAAATTGTGAGGTAAAGGCTAGCAGTAAACTTGCGGGCGTGATTACAGTACCAATGATAAAAATGGCGTAGGCATTGGCTATCGGTGAAATCAATGAAATTTGATTAAACAGCAAAGCTAATAAGGGAGTTAAGCCGACAAACACCGCAAGCTGCGCCCGCAGCCATGAGCGTATAGCGAACTGTAATCGTTGCTTGAGATTCTGCCCTTTAGCCACTTCTTTGAGAAGAGTAACTAGCAGCAACATAGCCGCAAAGGAAAGCCAAAAGCCAACACTCATCAATGCCCACGGATCAAGTACTAATATGAATAAGGCCGCTAGGCTAAGCACCATTTGAATAGACCATTGCAAAGCAAATAGCCAATTTACAAAAAAAATCAACAGCATAAAAAAGCTACGCTGTGCTGGCACACCCCAGCCCGCTACTTGACAGTATAAAAAAGCAACAAAGAGAGCAACGATAGCCGCTAAACGCTGTGCTGCCACACGCTCAGCCAACAGTTTTGTAGCCAAGGAGCAACGGCGTAACAACATTAGGCTGAGCAAAGCGGCTAAGGAACTAAGCATCGTAATATGGGTGCCGCTGATTGAAACCAAATGGGTTAATCCAGCCCGATTAAATAGGCGCCAATCCTCTTGCGAAATCGCTGCTTGATCACCCATCACCAAAGCGATCATAACGGCGCCATAGCGCTTATCAGCTAAGTAACGATTCATTGTCTTACGTAACTCATGACGCCAGCGCGCTACTTCTATAGACCAACGCCAATCCCCTTGCTCAGCCAGACGTTTGCCTTGCCCCTTAATCGTACCAATCGCACGCTGATTATTCGCAAAGCGATAACTCAGCATATCCCCTTGCCCTGGATTAAAGGCCGCATAAGGTTTTCTTAATAACACCGCAAATTCCCAGATCTCACCCGGTTTAATTTCAGGCATGGGCTCTTGCAGTGGTGGTCTTTGCTGATAAGGTCCACTAAAAGCGCCAAAGGACCAACGCAAATACACCTGCTTAGGAATCCCGCTTGCTGGCCTAGAGCTCAGAACGCGCGCCGCAAACTGTAAATAGCTATCACCGTAGTTCACTAGATCACTGACTTCTACTACCAATTTAGATACTTGATTATCATGCTGGGGCGCCAGTGCATCAGCTAGTCTAGTTTCTGCACGCCACGTGGCATAAGTAAAACTCATTAAAAACAGCAACAAACAGCTCATAAGCAACACTAAGGGCTGCCGTAATTCAGCACGCCAAGTACTAAAAAAAGTAATATACAAGCCACTCACTAAACAAAGGCCAAAGGCCCACAATAAGTTAGTAAGTGCCACCAAACTTGGTAATTGCTGCACTACCACAAAACCACTGAGCGCCGACAAGATCATTAAAAACCAAATTACCATCTTTCCAAACCCTGTCATCCATAAGCTTAGGCTACTGCAACAGCAATTACATAGTTCACCAGCGGCTAAATTTGTCCATTCAAAGCGGCTTTTTTAAAGAGAAATGTGTGCTGCAGTGTAAAATATAAGGGTATTAACTTAATCTTTTTAACTATGTTTCCCCAACGATTAATTAACGGTTATAACGACTTCCTTAACGGGCGCATGGAAAAGGAGCGCCATCTCTATAAGCAACTTGGTGAACAGGGACAGGTCCCTGAAATTATGGTCATCAGCTGTGGTGACTCACGCGTAGCACCGGAGATTATTTTCGGCGCTGGACCGGGTGAACTCTTTGTCATTCGTAATATTGCTAATTTAGTGCCCTCAGTCGAGAGCGGTCACTCTAATGCCGACACCCAACATGGCACCTCCGCGGCAGTCGAATACGCAACTAATGCACTGCGTGTACGTCATATTGTGGTTTTAGGTCACGCTAACTGTGGCGGTGTGCGCGCCTATGCGAATAAAATCGCCCCGCTTTCAAAAAGTGATTTTATCGGTAAATGGATGTCGCAAATCAAAGGTGTGGTGGATAAAATTGGCCCACGTCCCGAAGCTGAAGAAGATGAGGCTTCTTGGATTCGTCAAATTGAATTAGGTGTGGTTGAGCATAGTCTTAATAATCTAATGACCTTCCCAACGGTTAAGGAGCGTGTAGAAAGCGGTGATTTATTTCTACACGGGGCCTACTTTGGTATCGCCTCCGGTATGTTGTACTATAGAAACCCAAAAAGCGGCGAATTTCTCCCCTGTTTATCCTTTGACGAAGCATAAATTTCGAACTCTTTTGTTGCGTTGCAACATTATTTTCATAATAACTTGTTATTATTTAGATAAGTATTAACACGTTATTTATTAACCTTTTTAGGAGAAGTGTTTTGACTAGTGAAACAAAAAGAACAGCTTTGGTTACCGGTGGTATTGGCGGTTTAGGTACTGCTATTGCTCGTTCACTTGCCGATCGCGGTCATCAAGTACTAGTTGCTTACTATGTATCCGACAATCCCACTGAGTGGCTCGCCAAGCAAAAAGAAGACGGCTATGATTTTAAAGCCTATGCTGTTGACGTTGCCGATTTTGAATCTTGTCAGCAAATGGTTGAAAAAATTCATGCGGATGGTTTCAAAATTGATATCTTGGTTAATAACGCCGGTATCACCAAGGATCGTTCATTCCGCAAAATGTCTTATGAAGACTGGGAAGCCGTATTACGTACTAACTTAGACTCAGTATTTAACGTTACTAAGCAAGTCATTGATGATATGCTTGAATCCAAGTGGGGTCGTATTGTGACCATTTCTTCGGTCAATGGTAGCAAGGGTCAGTTTGGTCAAGCTAACTACTCTTCTGCTAAATCCGGTATGTATGGCTTTAGCAAAACCTTAGCCTTAGAGTTTGCGGCTAAAGGCATTACCGTTAACACGGTATCACCAGGTTATATCATGACTGAGATGGTCGCTCAAATGCCTCAAGAGATTGTGAATGAGCAAATCATCCCACAAATCCCGATGCGTCGTTTAGGTAAGCCTGAGGAGATCGGTGAATTAGTCGCCTATATCTGCTCTGAAAGTGCAGGCTTTATGACCGGTGCCAATATCGCTATCAACGGCGGTTTACACATGTACTAATCCAGCACTTGTGTTAAATCAATAGCGCTTTGATTTTGGGGAAAGTGTTTAAGACATTTTCCCCTGTTTGTTGATGTATCTCTGCTAAACTCTGCCCTCTAAGCACAGCAAAGGCTTCGGCAATCCCCTTGACCTGAGCAGGTGTATTACGGGCTGTGTGCGACCCCAACCACGCAGGCGCAATATCCGGAGAATCGGTCTCCAGGGCATAATGACTCAAATCATAACGTGTGGCGTGAGCGCGTATTTGTTTGGCACGTTCAAAAGTCATGGCGCCACCAATGCCAAGTAAATAACCTAATTCAATCAGCTGATTAGCTTGCTGCTCACTCCCGTTAAAGGCATGCGCAATGCCTCGTAAATCATCATAACGACGCAAATACTTCAAAATGATATCCTGTGAACGGCGCACATGCAGTATCACGGGCAAATCATAACGTCGAGCTAACTTTAATTGTTCATTATAAAAATATTCTTGCTTTTGACGCGGCTCACCCTCAGCAATGTCCTTGATAAAAAAATCCAGTCCTATCTCACCGATACCAACAAAACGTGGATCTGACATGGATTCCTTTACCGCATCTGCCAAAAAGTCTAAATCCTCCTCATCACTTTGCTGCACACACATCGGGTGAATACCCAAGGTATAAAAACCACCCTCGAATTGCTGCGCCACTTGTCGTACCACAGCAAAATTTGCCCGCATCACTGCTGGGATAATAATAGCTTTGACACCAGCAGACTGTGCAGCTTGAATCACATCCTCACGGTCAGAGTCAAACAAAGCATCATCTAAATGGCAGTGGCTATCGATCAACATAGGCATCAGAATTTAATATAACTCTTATCTAGCGGCTGATAGCACCCCACGCTCCATCAGGAGTTGACGGTCGGCTAAATCAGCTAATTTTTGATCGTGGGTCACAATAATAAAAGCAGTATTAAAATCTTGGCGAATCTGCACCAACAAATCAAACATATTGGCCGCTGTGCGACTGTCAAGATTGCCAGTGGGTTCATCTGCCAATAAACATAAAGGCTGCGTCACTAAAGCACGTGCTAGGGCAACACGCTGCCTTTCACCACCAGATAATTGACCTGGGTTATGCAATATACGCTCTGCTAGGCCCACCTTTTCAAGCACCACAGCCGCCTGCTCGCGTGCTTCTGAGCGCTGCATCCGGCGTACGATTAAGGGCATGGCGACATTATCCAAGGCTGAGAACTCGGGCAATAAATGATGGAACTGATAGACAAAGCCTAATTTACGATTGCGGATAAGACTACGCTCATGCTCCGATAAATTATGACTACTTTGGCCGTCAATCAATACCTCACCAGAGCTTGGTTTATCCAATAAGCCAAGAATATGCAATAAGGTACTTTTACCTGAACCAGATGCGCCAACAATGGCTAGCATCTCGCCCAAAGCCACTGAGATATTAACACCACTAAGTATTTGCAACTCTTCCCTACCATCATGGTAGACCTTGGTCACATCCTTGGCGATAATCACGGCTTGATTAGCTGCGGAATTAATCATGACGTAGCACCTCCGCTGGTTGTAAACGTGAAGCTCGAATACTTGGGTACAGTGTAGCCAATAACGACAGTACCAAAGACACCACAGCCACCACTAAAATATCATGAGGCACCGGCTCAGACGGTAATTGGGTAATAAAGTAAATGCTCGGATCCAAAAATTGCACACCGAACAGCCCTTCAATCGCCGGAATAATCACATCAATATGATAGGCAATCAAGCAACCCAACACGACACCTAAGAAGGTGCCGATAATACCGATTAAAGACCCCTGCACCAAAAAGATTTTTGCGATAGAAAAAGGACTCACACCCAAAGTACGTAAAATCGCAATATCCGACTGCTTATCTTTAACCGCCATCACTAAAGATGACAGTAAATTAAAGGCAGCCACCGCCACAATTAAGGTTAAAATCAAAAACATCATACGCTTCTCAGTTTTAACCGCTGCAAACCAAGTGCGATTATCCTGCGTCCAATCTCTGACGACCAAACCAGCCGGCATAGAAACTAACAGCTCATCGGCCACCGTTTGTGCCTGGAGCATATCCTTAATGCGCAAACGGGCGCCGGCTAAGCCCTTGTCCCTAAATAAAATCGCTGCATCATCCACGCTGATAAAGGCCATGGAGGAGTCGTACTCATAATGATCCGATGAGAAAATGCCGGATACGGTAAATTGGCGCATTCTAGGGGCAAAACCCGATGGGTTAATTGAGCCTTGAGGCGACATTAACAGCACCGTGTCCCCCACATAAGCACCCAACATATTAGCCAAATAACGACCGAGCACAATATTAAAAGAGCCTTTTTCTAAGCTTGACAACTCACCGGCAATCATTTGCTTAGGCAAATCAGAGACCTGATGCTCATTGAGCGGATCAATACCGCGGATTTCTACCCCACGTAAGGTATCGCCTCGGCTCAGCATACCGCTCGACGAAACAAAGGCCGAGGCACCGATAACATGGGGGTTTTGCTGTGCAATAGCAGCAATTTCTTGCCATTTTTCTAAGCCTGTCACCGCATCCACATCTGCTTGAAAGACCTGTATATGGGGAATAACTGATAACATACGATCTCGGACTTGCACTTGGAAGCCATTCATCACCGACATCACGACGATGAGCGCGGCCACACCCAAAGCAATACCGGCCATGGAACTACCGGCCACAAATGACACAAAGCCGTCACGACGCTTACCGCGCCCGCGCGAACGAGTTAAACCGGCATAACGACTACCGATCCATAATTCATATGGTGTTTTGAACACTTTAAACCTTTCTACTGCGTTAACTATTACAATTATATGATGGAAATTATTATTACCGGTGCACTACCACCAAAGCGCATCGCAACTGCGCTTATCAAAGAAATCCCTCAAGACTCGGCCTTTATTAAGCGCTTACAGCAGCATCAGCCGACTCGCTATCAACTTGATAGTGATCTGATTGGCTGCACCCCAGCGGAATACTATCAGGTGCAACAGCAGGATTTTAACCCCATTGCCGGTCAACGCTATGCGGATGCGTTGCCAAGTTTGGATTATCAGACGCAACGCATTGATGACTATCACGGCATTTACACGCTAGCCCTCTGTAATATACACATAGACTTCCAAAGTACACGCTTGTTCCCAAGTCATGAGCTACAGATAACTAAAGAGCAAAGCTTAGCATTATTTGAAGCGGTCAAATATCTATTTGCTGAGAAAAAAATTAAATTAATTGCAATTCATGCCGATCATTGGGTCATTTCCCTGCCCCAATCCTTTGCCGGCAGTATTGCCACACCAAATCTATTATCGTATAAAGAATTACACGATTATTGGCCTAAAGACGACAAAAATCAGTCCTTACGCCAATTGCTAAACGAAGTGCAAATGCTTTGGCATGAGCATGAGGTCAATCAGCAGCGCAAGGCTCAAGGACTGAAAGAAATTAACAGCCCGTGGCTATACGGCGGTGTACATCCTAAGCAAATTCAGGCGACTCCCTTATCTCCCTATGCCGTGATTACTACCTTAGAGCAAGCCTATCGCAATGAGAATTGGGGCCAATGGCTTGATCTGTTGCCGCAACTTGAAGCGGATATTAACACGGTCCAAAGTGCCCAATACCATCACGCCCGTGCCGCAGCCAAGGCCAAGGCTGATAACCCATTTAATAGTTTAAAACCAGGGCAGGATGAAGCGGATAGCCACGCGGCAATTATTTATCGAGGACCCGTTACTGCGGTTCCCAAAAGCAGCCGGTTTTTATTGGCCGGCTACGATCAGTTAATCAAGCTTCAACCATTGAGCCTCTGGCAACGCACAGTCAATACCTTTAAACAATCAAATCATTGGAAATCATGGTGGCATCAGTCATAATTAAAGAGCGTCAAAGCTCAACAGCACATAGTCAAGCACTTGAGGCGAGCGGCCTACACCCCCTACTCGCCCGTTTATATGCAGCGCGCGGTGTACAATCCGCAAGCCAAACCGACTACCGTTGGAATCAATTAATCCATCCCCAGCAACTGAGCCAAAACCAAAAAGCGGCACAGTTGATTGCTGATGCCATTGAACAAAATAAGCGCCTCTTGATTGTCGCTGATTACGATTGTGACGGTGCCACTGCCTGCGCAGTAGCAATCTGTGGGCTTAAAGCTATGGGCGCTACTGTCGACTTCATGGTACCCAATCGCTTTGAGACGGGTTATGGTCTATCACGTGAAGTCATTGATCTGATTTTGGCACGTTACGATGAGCTACCTGACATGATTATTACCGTGGACAATGGCATTGCCAGTGTCGATGGAGTGAATTATGCCCAAGCACAAGGCATTGATGTGATTGTGACGGATCACCACCTACCCGGGGATGAATTGCCCGCTGCCTTAGCCATTGTTAATCCTAACCAAGCGGATTGCCATTTTCCATCAAAAAACCTGGCCGGCGTGGGGGTGATGTACTACTTACTCATGGCGTTGCGGGCCGAATTAAAGCAGCGTGGTCATTTTGATGCAACTAATCAGCCCCGTTTAGACAGCTTAGCGGATTTAGTGGCACTCGGTACAGTGGCTGACGTGGTCAAGCTAGATGCAAATAATCGTATTCTAGTAAGCCAAGGTCTTGAACGCATGCGCAGAGGACTGATGCGCCCCGGCATACGAGCCCTGTTTGAGGTATCTGGTACCAGTTATCATCAAGCCAGTGCCAGTGATTTAGGCTTTAGAATCGGTCCTCGAATTAATGCCGCTGGACGTCTAGCCGATATGAGCATTGGTATTCGTTGCTTAATCACCGAAGATGAAGCAGAAGCGATGCAACTAGCTCAGGCACTCGATAAAATCAACCAAGAGCGTCGCCATATCGAACAGGAAATGAATGAGCAGGCCTTGGAATCATTAGCCCAAGAAGAGGAGCAAAATGCTACCCCCTTAGCCTCCATTGCTGTTTATAAGGAGGATTGGCATCAGGGTGTGGTTGGCATCGTTGCCTCACGCCTTAAAGAAAAGTTTTGGCGCCCGGTAATCGCCTTTGCACCAGCCGATAATGGTGAGCTGCGTGGCTCTGGACGCTCTATTCCAGAGATACACCTAAGAGATGTATTAGATTTGGTTTCTAAACGTCATCCTGAGATGATTTTAAAATTTGGTGGTCATGCCATGGCAGCCGGTTTAAGTATTCGCCAAGAAGACTTTGAGGCTTTTAAGCTCGCCTTACACGAAGCCATTATCACGATGAGCGGTAAAAGCAGCTTTGCCTCTGTGATTGAAACCGATGGTCCGCTTGCTACTGAACATGCGAGCAGCCGAGTGGCCACTTTACTAGATCAACAAGTATGGGGTGCCGGTTTTCCGCCGCCCTGCTTTAATGATGTATTTATCGTGCGTTCCCAACGCATCCTCAAAGATAAGCATTTAAAGCTACGACTGGAAAAAGATCAGGTGCTATATGACGCCATTTGGTTTAATCATACAGAACTACTACCAGAGATGGCACGTGTGGTTTATGAGCTGAAAGCAAATGAATGGAATGGGCAAGTCAATGTACAATTGCTGATACAACATGCAGAAGCTTACACAGCGGTTCAGTGATTAGTTTTTGTGCCTATCGATCTTGATTCAAATGGATATGAATACCTTGACTAAAGCATTACTGCTAGGACTGCTAAGTACGCTCCTTGCTTGCGCTCACCCAAATCCTCGCGGCGCAATTGATGAGATGGTAGGTACAGTAGGTGGCGCTTATAGAAACATCTCTAACCCACCAAGTCCTTAGCATTTAAACGTTTCTACTTTGCCCAAAAAGCTGCTAAACCCTGTAAAATATAGGGTTTAGAAGAGATAATATATTTTACACTTAAAGGAATAATCCATGGAAGCCGAAAAGCAAAATAGTTTGGCTGCTGAAATTGATGATTTAATCGAACGAGAAGCCGGTTTACGGGGGTATCTTTGACTACGAGGGTAAGTGGCAACGCTTACAAGTGGTTAATTTAGAGCTTGAAAATCCCGAACTTTGGAATGAGCCAGAAAAAGCTCAAGCTATCAGCAAGGAGAAAAAGAGCCTAGATGATGTTGTGTTAGTACTAGACAAGCTTAAAGTCAATTTGCAGGATAGCCAAGAGTTACTTGATTTGATTATTGATGAAAATGATGAGGAAGCCTTTGCTGCCCTTGAAAAAAGCGTGGCTGGCTACGCCAAAATCATTGAAGATTTTGAGTTCAGAAGGATGTTCTCTAATCCCGCTGATCCCTTAAACTGTTTTTTAGACATTCAGGCCGGTGCCGGCGGTACCGAAGCCCAGGATTGGGCATCGATGCTATTAAGACAGTATTTGCGCTATTGTGAGCATAAGGATTTTAAAGCCGAGGTACTCGAAGAGTCCGATGGTGACGTGGCCGGTATTAAATCCGCCACACTCAAAATTGAGGGTGACTATGCTTACGGTTTTTTAAGAACTGAAACCGGGGTTCATCGTTTGGTACGTAAAAGCCCTTTTGATTCGGCTCAGGGCAGACATACATCTTTTGCCAGCATTTATGTTTATCCGGAAATTGACGACTCAATTGAAGTTGAAATTAACCCTGCCGACTTACGTATCGACACCTTTCGTGCCAGCGGGGCTGGTGGCCAGCACGTGAACCGTACCGACTCAGCTGTGCGTATTACGCACAACCCTACAGGTATTGTGGTGCAGTGCCAAAACGACCGTTCTCAACATCGTAATAAAGCCGAAGCCATGTCCATGTTGCGCTCTAAGCTTTATGAGTATGAAATGCGTAAGCGTCAAAGTGAACTACAAGCTGTCGAAGATGCTAAAAGTGATGTGGGTTGGGGTAATCAGATTCGTTCTTACGTACTGGATCAAAGTCGCATCAAGGACTTGCGCACTGGAGTTGAAGTTTCAAATACACAAAAGGTGCTGGATGGGGATTTAGACCCCTTTATTGAGGCCAGCTTAAAACAAGGAATTTAAATATGTCAGAACAAGAAAATAGCACAGCCACTGCTGAAGGCCAACTTGATGAGAACCGTTTAATTGCCGAACGTCGTCAAAAGTTAGCCGAGTTACGTCAGCAGGGACAAGCCTACCCTAATGATTTCGTACCCGCAGACCATGCTGCTAATTTACACGCTAAATATGATGATTTAGAAAAAGAAGTGCTTGACCCCCAAGCTAATCCAGCTAAGGTTGCCGGCCGTATGATGCTAAAGCGCGTTATGGGTAAAGCGAGCTTTGCAACCCTCCAAGATAGTAGCGGTCGCATCCAGATTTACTTAGATAAAAAAGCCATTGGCGAGGAGGCCTACGAGGCCTTTAAGCACATGGATATTGGTGATATTTTAGCGGTTGAAGGACGTGTGTTTAAAACTAATCGCGGTGAATTATCCATTCATGCTAATCGCTTGCGTCTGATTTCAAAGTCCTTGCGCCCACTACCAGATAAATTCCACGGTTTGTCCGATCAAGAAATTCGTTATCGTCAGCGCTATGTCGATCTGATTATGAACGAGCAAACACGTCAGACTTTCCGCACCCGCAGTAAAGCGCTCAATAACCTACGTCAGATCATGGCGGAGCATCACTTTATGGAAGTGGAAACGCCAATGCTACACCCGATTCCTGGGGGCGCTGCGGCCAAACCCTTTATTACCCACCACAATGCCTTAGACATGGATATGTACTTACGCATTGCACCAGAGCTTTATTTAAAGCGTCTGATCGTGGGTGGCTTTGAACGTGTGTTTGAACTTAATCGTAACTTCCGTAATGAGGGGGTCAGCCCGCGCCATAATCCGGAATTTACCATGATGGAGTTCTATGCTGCTTACCGTGATTATCGCTGGGTGATGGATTTTACCGAATTTGTGATTCGCGAGGTCGCGCAACGCACCCTAGGCACGCAAGAACTAAGCTATCAAGGTCAAGCACTGGATTTATCCAAGCCATTTGAGCGGCTAACTATTATCCAAGCCATTTTAAAGCATGCGCCAGAATACACTGAAACCCAATTACAAGACGTCGACTTTGTACGCAATGAATTAAGAAAGTTCTTAGGCTCAGAAGTGGATGGCCCGGTATTAAGTCGTGCTGGCTTAGGTGCTTTACAGTTGGCGCTTTTTGAAGAAACGGCAGAGAGTAAACTATGGCACCCTACCTTTATCATTGACTACCCGGCTGAGGTATCCCCACTATCACGTGCTTCGGATGATAATCCTGACATTACTGAGCGTTTTGAGCTCTTTATTACAGGTCGTGAAATCGCCAATGGTTTCTCGGAGTTAAACGACCCTGAAGATCAAGCACAACGCTTCCTAGCACAGGTTGAAGCAAAAGATGCGGGTGATGAAGAAGCCATGTTCTACGATGCTGATTATATTCGTGCCTTAGAATATGGTATGGCACCCACCGGTGGTTGTGGTATCGGGATTGACCGCTTAATTATGCTTTTAAGCGATAGCGCCAGCATCCGTGATGTACTCTTCTTCCCACATCTACGTAAAGTGGAAGATAATAAGTAGCTTGTCATTTTGACTAAAACGCAAAGCCGATAGACAGACTAAGTACTGCTATCGGCTTTTTTTTTGATTTTAAAAAACGATAAATCAAATAGATACTTAGCGCAAGTACGCTGACATTAATAATGGAACCGCTCAAGAAATACAAGTCGTAAAGCGTCTCTTGACCGCAATATTTTTGAGTTATTTGGCAAATTCTGAGCAACAAATGAATAAACCACTCCGGATAAACGGGAAAGTATGCTTCATACCTAAGCCAAAAAAACATATGTATCAGCACAGCCAAGAAAAAAACGATCAATTGTAAAAAAATCACCCCGATTTTTTTCATGAGACAAGCACAAGAAAACGTATTTTTAACAAAAAAGCGATATCAGAAAAATCCAATATCGCTCATTACTTTGACTTCCTCCCCTCCCTAAAGTGAGGGGATTCCTACAACTAGACGGTCAAGCCCGACCGCAAATCTTAGAGGTGGCTACCGCCTTGCAATTCACACCTTGCATCTAAGATTCTTATTTCAAACTAACCCTACCGTTAAGATTGTCTGTTGACACGAGCTAGTTTGAGAGTGTGTGTGGAATACCATCTACCAGCCAAAACACTGCGTACTCGCAATTTATACTTGTCTTAGCTGTTTTTTGTAGATGGTTTGATTTAATAGCTGATTGATTGTAGCAACTTTGTCGCCTTATATCCACCCCTTGAAGTGGGTGGTTTTACGGTGACTGATGATAAACTCATTGACCACCGCCTACCATGACTACGGTCTTAGTCTATACCCGGTTTTGAAAATAATAGCGATTAATACGCTACACGCACATAATACAGCGAGAATAATCCCAAAACTCAAGATATGATTAACATCAGATACCCCATAGAAGCTCCAACGGAAACCACTAATTAAATAAACCACCGGATTGAATAAGGCAATCGTTTTCCAATTACCAGGGAGCATGTCAATTGAATAAAAGGCGCCGCCTAAGAAAGTTAAGGGTGTCAATACCATTAAAGGAATGACTTGGAGCTTCTCAAAACTATCCGCCCAGAGACCGATGATAAATCCGAACATACTAAAGCTAATCACTGTCAGTAGTAAAAAGATCACCATCCAGACTGGGTGCTGAATACTATAATCCACAAAAAGACGAGCAGTGACTAAAATCAAAATAGCCAAAATAATACTTTTTGTGGCTGCAGCGCCGACATAGCCGAGCATAATTTCCATTGCATTAATCGGTGCTGATAATACCTCATAAATCGCCCCATTCCAACGCGGCATATAAATCCCAAAAGAGGCATTGCTGACACTTTGGCCTAGCAAAGACATCATTAATAAGCCCGGTACAATAAAAGCGCCATAGCTGACATCTGAGATATCACCGATTCTAGAGCCCATCGCTGCACCAAAAACGATAAAGTATAATGAAGTCGTTATCACCGGTGAAAAAATACTTTGCCAAAAAGTACGTAAAGCACGCGCCATTTCAAAACGATAAATCGCTTTAATTGCAAAAAAATTCATCCCTACTCCTTAAGCGCTTTCGCTGCGCCCTCTTGATTCTCCAGCAAAGAAACAAAAATCTCTTCTAAACTGCTTTTCTGCGAGATCAAATCCAGAATTTCTATATCATTGGCCGATAATAAGCTGAGTAGCTCTGATAAACTAGCACCGTCTTGATTAGCCACGTCACCATCTTGATGATAGGTATACAGCAGGCTTTGTCCATTATCCACCAATTCCAAGGCAGCCTCCTGCAACGCTTTGGGCAACTCGGTAAGTGGCTCTTTTAGCTTGATGCGCAGTGTTTTTTTCCCAAACTGTTGCATCAGCCTCTCCTTTTCTTCGACCAGCATAATTTCACCCGCATTAATCACCGCAATTCGGTCCGCCATATCTTCGGCCTCTTCAATATAATGCGTGGTCAAAATCACAGTTAATGCCTCGTCTTGGGAAAGACGACGTATCATACGCCATAAATCATGGCGTAACTCCACATCGACGCCAGCCGTTGGTTCATCCAAAAATAAAACCTCCGGCTCATGAATTAAAGCCTTAGCAATTAACACGCGACGCTTCATACCACCCGAGAGGCTGAGAATTTTATTGTGACGCTTGTCCCACAACGATAAATCCTTCAGCAACTGTTCCTCAAATGCGGGATTAGGCGCTAAGCCAAATAAACCTCGACTAAAACGCACCGTGTTTAACACGGTTTCAAAAGACTCTGTCAGCAGTTCCTGGGGCACTAATCCAATTTTTTGACGTAATTGGCGCTGATGTTGCATGGTATTTAATCCATTCATTACCACCGCACCCGAACTCGCCTTGACCAAGCCAGTGATAATACCGATAAGCGTGGTTTTACCTGCACCGTTCGGACCTAAAAGGGCTAGAATTTCGCCCCGATGGATATCTAAATTCACTTCTTTTAATGCGGTAAAGCCATTATCGTAGGATTTACTGATGCCCTTGATTGACATCACAATCTCATTTTCATTTTGCATGTTGTGCTCGGTAATACATAGATACAGTAAAAAAGCCGAGTCATGAGGGGGCTCACTCTCGGCTTTAAGATCAGATGAATAACAAAAAATCACTAGTTAGAGTTGTCGCTATCTAGGAAGCTTTTTAACTTATCTGCACGACTTGGATGGCGCAATTTACGCAAGGCCTTTGCCTCAATCTGACGAATACGTTCACGTGTTACATCAAACTGCTTACCCACCTCTTCTAGTGTTTGATCAGAGCTTAGACCAATACCAAAGCGCATACGGAGTACCTTACCCTCGCGTTCAGTTAAGGAGTTCAGAACCTCATCAAATACCTCCTGCATGGATTTATAAGTAGAGGCCTCCTCCGGCGACATGGTGGTTGTGTCTTCAATAAAATCACCTAAATGTGAATCATCGTCATCACCTATTGGTGTTTCCATAGAAATAGGTTCTTTGGCAATTTTAAGAATCTTGCGAACTCTATCCTCGGTAATATCCATTTTCTGGGCAATTGTTGCTGGATCAGGTTCCGCACCAGTTTCTTGGAGAATTTGACGTGTAATACGGTTCATCTTATTGATTGTCTCAATCATATGCACCGGAATCCGAATTGTCCGCGCCTGATCCGCAATGGAACGAGTGATCGCTTGACGAATCCACCAAGTAGCATAGGTTGAGAACTTATAACCGCGACGATACTCAAACTTATCAACCGCTTTCATCAAACCGATATTACCCTCTTGGATCAGATCCAGGAATTGCAAGCCACGGTTCGTGTACTTTTTAGCAATCGAAATCACCAGACGCAAGTTTGCCTGAATCATCTCGCTCTTGGCCTTTTTGGCTTTATTCTCACCATTAACCATACGACGATTGATCTCTTTTAGCTCTTGCACTGACATCATCATCTCGTCTTCGATCTCGAGAATCTTTTTCTGATCATCTTGAATATCAGGAATGGCACGTTCTAAAACCTCTGCGTAGGGTGGCTTTTTAGCAAGTACCTGATGGACCCAATCAAGATTCGTCTCATTACCATGGAAAGTAGAGATAAAATCAGAACGTGGCATCTTCACACGGTCCACTACCGTAGCTAAAATCGAACGCTCTAAGGCCCGCACACTCTCCATTTTATGACGTAGCAAGTCACATAAGGACTCCGTCATTTTTGCGGTAAAGCGTATACCGACCAACTCATCAAGCATTTTAGCCTGCTCCTCCAAATATACTTTGGAGCGAATATTGCCGGCATCAACCTCGGCCTGCATTTTTTTATAGCATTGCTCAATAATATCGAACTTTTCTAAGGTTTGAAGCTCAAGATTTTCGATTTGCTTAGAGCTCATCGCACCGGTTTGCGCCTCTTCACCCTCGGCGGTGACACCAGAACCTGCGTAATCCTCACCCTCTTCATTAATTAAGCCATCAACAAAGTCATCAATGGCAGCTTCACCCTCACGTACCTTGGTGATGCTATTGAGAATTTCTTCAATGGTTGCAGGGAAGGTTGCAATGGCCATCACCATGTGTTTTAAACCATCTTCGATACGCTTAGCGATTTCAATCTCGCCCTCACGATCTAAGAGATTAATTTGACCCATTTCACGCATGTACATGCGCACCGGATCCGTAGTACGACCGAAATCTGAATCTACCGTAGTTAATGCAACCTCAGCCTCATCCTCAACATCGTCATCATCGCTGATAGGATTGGCATCGCTCAGTAATAAATCCTCAGCACTAGGCGCTTGGTCGTAGACCTTAATCCCCATCTCGTCGAAGGTGCCGATAATGCTATCCATCGCATCGGTATCTACCAGATCGTCTGACATGGTGTCATTAATATCACTAAAGGTCAGGTAACCCCGATCCTTACCAAGCTTAATCAACTGTCTAAGGCGGCTACGACGCTCCTCCAACATTTCAGGAGAGGCATTACGTGAACTGCCGCCAGCGCCACGGCCGGAACGACTCTTACGTCCTGCCTTGGCAGCACGGCTCTTAGTAGATGTCGCCGCAACCTCGTCTAAGTCCTCATCTACGTCAACGATTTCATCGGCATCATCATACTCATCGTAATCACCATCGGCATCGAAATCATCCGATAATTCACCATCGAAATCATCATCGAAATCATCACTGGTAGCTGGAGCCGCTTTAATTTCAGGGACGGTTTTAGCAGCCGCTTTATTTGCTAGTGCTTTCTTAGCAACCGCTTTTTTGGCGGCAACCTTTTTTGCTGCCGCTTTCTTTGCAGTGGCTTTTTTGGCCGTTGCTTTTTTAGCTGCTGCTTTTTTAGCGGTAGTTTTTTTTGCCGCTTTTTTTGCAACGGCGCCGCTTACATCCTCAGTTGACGCTGTCGTAGTTTTGATAGTCTCATCAATAGACTCGGATGCTTTTGATGCTGCTTTTTTGGCAGCCACTTTTTTTGTAGTGCTAGTTTTATTAACCATTTAATAAGTACCCTGTCAACATAAGTTTCGGCGGTAAAATAACTAAATATTGTAGCATGAACTGCTTAAGACTTTAGAAAATTAAAACGCGCTAGCACCGCCATATAACGCCGCCGTTCACTTTCTGTTTCCATCCCTGAGCTTATTAATGTATTTATCTCAGCTTGTAAAATATCCAGTTCAAGCTTTTTAAGTGCATCGTTCCACTCCGCCTCAGGATTTGGGAGTGCCTCAATGCTTGAGCTATCTTTGCCTAATGAGAGTAAGAGCTGATGAAGCGGGCTTCCATGTTCTGCTTGCTGTATCAGAGAACCAATATGACGTGCCCCACTACGAAAAGCAAAGCTGATAAACTCAACGACAACTTCCATATGGGGATGTTGACGCAAAATTTCAAGCTGTCGCTCCCCGATCTTATCCAAAAGGCTCGGATGATTCGCTAATAGGCTCAATAGCTGGCGCGCTAAAGGCATCGGCTGACGGATAGCATCAGCTTTGGGTCGAGCACGTTGGTAAGTGGGGGTGGCACGATAGCTGCTAGTCTTCCTTGTTTGAGTAGCATGCTCCGACAACGGCGCAGTCGGCGCAACACGCTCGGGCAGCGGCTCACTAGCGCTAGATGATGCCATTGAGTGCGCACTAGTTGTACTATTTTTACCCGCTTGATAACGCTGTAAGACCACGCTAAACTCATCGGCAGTAAAACGCACTAAGCGTGCCAATTCATTTTCAATTTGGGTGCGAATCGTGGAAGTCGGTATTTGATCCACTAAACTAATCGCTGCATTAAGACAAGCCGCCCTGCCCTCTGCCTCATTTAGATTGTAATCCGCTGCCAGTGTCTCTAAAAGAAAGGCTGACAAAGGCTGAGCCTCACTCACCTTTTCTTCAAACTTCTTTAAGCCATAGGCTTGCACAAAGGAGTCGGGATCATGCTCTTTCGGTAAAAACAAAAAACGTAAAGCAATATCATCGCGCAATAAAGGCAAAGAAGTCGTTAAGGCACGCCATGCCGCTCGTTGCCCGGCAGCATCGCCGTCAAAGCAAAAAACAATGCGATTCGTTGCTTTGACTAATTTATTAATATGATCGGCCGTGGTTGCGGTGCCAAGCGTGGCCACCGCATAGTCAATACCATAGCGAGCCAAGGACACCACATCCATATAGCCCTCCACCACTAGCACGGTGGCAGCTTTACGAATACCTTGTCGGTTTTCCCATAAACCGTAGAGCTCGCTACCCTTATGGAATAGCTCAGTCTCAGGCGAGTTAAGGTATTTAGGTTGCCCTTTGCCAATGACACGACCTCCGAAACCGATGATACGACCCCGTTGATTGTAGATTGGAAAGGTAATGCGCTCACGAAAGCGATCATAACGCAAGCCTTGCTCGTTTTGAATAACAATACCTGCGTCAATTAAGAGCTCATCAGCATAGTCTTCAAAAACATGTCGCAGATTCTGACGCTCGCTGCCGCTCCAACCTAATCCAAAGCGCTGAGCAACTTCAGGCGTTAAGCCGCGCTGCATCAGATAATCCTGCGCAGGACGATATTGACTTAATTGATGATGATAAAAGTTTTGTGCCTTATCTAAGGCCTCATGCAATAGGTCATAGCGTGTTTTACGTGCTTTAAAACGAGCTCGCGCCTCAGGGCTATAATTCGGTTGAGGCACCACCATACCGACCGAGTCCGCCAAATGCCGTACGGCATCGGGGAAACTCAGGCCCACATGATCCATGACAAAACGAATAGCAGTACCGTGAGCACCACAACCAAAGCAGTGATAAAACTGCTTCGTAGGGCTCACGGTAAATGAAGGTGTTTTTTCTTGATGAAAGGGGCAAAGTCCCTGGAGATTTTGGCCGCCTTTTTTTAGTTGAACATACTTGCCGACAACATCAACAATATCAACTCGTGCAAGTAGCTCCTGTATAAAGTCTTCAGGAATCAACTCAGAATAATATAACGATAATTACTCGTTTAGTACATCAATTAGTACATACGTGGAGGCAATTGCTGGCTGCGGATGCGCTTGTAGTGGCGCTTAACGGCAGCTGCTTTTTTACGCTTACGCTCAGCGGTAGGCTTTTCGTAGAATTCGCGAGCGCGCAACTCAGTTAAAAGACCAGTTTTCTCAATTGTGCGCTTAAAGCGGCGTAAAGCAACTTCAAACGGCTCATTATCTTTAATACGTACTTGTGGCATAGACAATCAACTAAAAAGGTTTAATAAATGAAACTAAAATAATAGCCCTCTACTATAGCTTAAAACCATAGAAAAAGCAAGTAAATCTAGTACTTATCCGCCTAAAAAGCAGAAAATAAAGGGGTTTTGAGCGATTAAGCGACAGAACTAGCTATCTGCGGAACTTGTACCCTTGCGGATCCAAGATTCTAACTGATGTGGGCGTAAACTATCATAATCCTCAAACGGCTGGTGTATCCAAGGGTTGGTAGGTAAATACTCACAGTAATAATCTGGCTGTACAGTAGCGTGACCCTTGAGCCATAGGACGGCTGAACGCATCTCCTCAATACTCGGAAATTCCTTTAGCAAATGCTCATAGACCTTTTGAAAAGTAAAGCCCGTATCCACCATATCATCGACCAAGAGAATACGCCCCTCTAAACTACCACGTGTGATAGTAATAAACTGAGCAATATCTAAATGACCTTGCACTGTGCCCGCGGCCTCACGATAACTACTTGTCGCCAGAATACCCAGGGGCACATCAAAAATACGGGATAACACATCACCTACCCTAACACCGCCGCGAGCTAAACAAATAATGGCATCGAAGCGATACTTTGACTCATACACCTTCAGCGCTAGTTGTTCAATTAATCGGTGATAATCACTCCAACTAACCCAAAGGTCTCTATCCGTGCTTGGTGGCATGCCCATACGTGACCCCTCTTGTCTCTTAAGAATATCCGTAAAAAACGCTAATTATAAACCGAAAGGATTATCTAACATAATCGTTTCTGAACGTTCAGGACCAGTAGAGATCATCGCTACCGGTACATCACATAACTCACCAATGCGTGCTACCAGTTTACGTGCATTTTCAGGCAAATCTTCATAGCGCTTAATACCCGCAGTACTTTCAGACCAGCCTGGCATCATTTCGATAATGGGCTGTGCCTCGGCTACCTTGTGAGCACCATAAGGCAACACATCTAAACGCTTGCCGTCGATTTCATAACCAACGCAAAGACCGACTTCCTCTAAGCCATCCAGCACATCAAGCTTGGTAACACAGAGACCATTAATGCCATTAATAATCACTGAACGCTTAAGCGCGGCGGCATCAAACCAACCACAGCGACGAGGTCGGCCAGTCACCGCACCAAACTCATTACCCTGTTTGGCTAAATGCCTACCGATATCACAAAACAACTCCGAAGGGAAAGGCCCCGAACCCACGCGAGTACAATACGCTTTCGTAATACCTAACACGTAGTGCAACTCTTGCGGACCCACACCAGCCCCTGCCGAGGCTTGACCAGCAATGCAATTACTACTGGTTACAAAAGGATAAGTACCATGATCAATATCTAGTAAAGCACCCTGAGCACCCTCAAATAATAGGCGCTTACCCGCCTTTTTGGCCTCATAAAGTAGATACGATACGTCTGCCACCATTGGCTCAAGCACCTCAGCCAGCTCCTCACAGAGTGCCTTAACCTCGGCAAATGAGATAGGCTCAACCTGTAATTGATGCTCTAAAATGGAATTATGATAATCCACCGCCGCCCGTAATTTCTTCTCGAATACCTCTGGCATAAACAAGTCTTGCACACGCAAAGCACGACGCGCAACTTTATCCTCATAGGCCGGACCAATACCGCGACCCGTGGTGCCAATTTTATCGGCACCGCTTTGAGCCTCACGCGCCTTATCCACGGCAACATGATAAGGCAAGATCAAGGGGCAAGCTTCAGAAATCTTTAAGCGAGAGCGCACATCAATACCGGCACTCTCAAGCTCCTTAATCTCCGAAAATAATGCCTCGGGAGATAAAACCACGCCATTACCGATATAACAGACCGTATGCGGATGCATAATACCTGATGGAATCAAACGTAATACCGTCTTAACGCCGTTAATCCATAAGGTATGACCGGCATTATGACCCCCTTGGAAGCGCACCACACCATGCACCGATTCTGCTAACCAGTCAACAATCTTACCCTTGCCTTCGTCACCCCATTGGGTACCTATCACTACAACGTTCTTGCTCATATTTTAGATAAAAAAAAAACCGCAACTATGCTAGTCTATCGCAAAAATTGCATATTCGGCAGTAATTTAATTATTAATGCTTTTTAACTGCCATTGATCATTATCTAAGACCAATTCTTGCGTAAAGACATACTCCTCAATGGTTTGCTCAGTGTTAGGAAAAAGCTGTACCACAATCTGCCCCGCTTGGCGCAGCTGCTGGATGATGGCGAGCTGAGCCGCATCGTCAGTCCAAAGCGTTTTAATCGCTTCAGCAGGTTCTGCGCTGGCTAATCCTTGGACCAAACTACGCAAATTTAAACTAAAACCGGTCGCAGGACGTTCTCTGCCGAATGCCGTAGCCACCTTATCATAACGACCACCACGCACTAAGGCATTATGCCAACCCTCGGCATATAAAGCAAAGCTAATACCCGTGTGATAATCATAGCCACTAATATCGGCTAAATCGATGCTGAGCATTGGATAACGCTGTGCAATCTGCTCAAGATCATTGAGTGCGCTATCAATCTCGGCTAACTTAGGCAAGCATTGACGCGCTTGCTCGAGCACCTCTTTACCACCATAAAGATTGGGTAATGCCAAGAGTGCCTTTTTGATGCCCTCAGGCACCTCGTCTAATTGATTTAAAAAGACCCGCAAACTAGTGATGGCTTTTTCACGCACAAAGGCGTTCAACTTATCAGCCTCAGACTCTAAAGCGGGATGGGAGGCTACCAGCGCTCGCATAATGCCAGGATGATTTAAATCCAAGGTCGCATTATGAATACCGGCCACTTTTAAGGTTTGATGCGCCAAACCGATAATCTGTAAGTCCGCTTCTATACCTGCGTAGCCAAATATCTCGGCACCGATTTGTACCAATTCTCGGTCCCCGATGAGATCGTTGGGCTTAGTATGAAAAGCCACACCACAATAACAGAGACGCGTTACACCCTGACGATTAAGTAAATGTGCGTCGATACGCGTCACCTGTGGGGTAATATCGGGACGAATACCAATGGTGCGACCACTCAATTGATCTACTAGTATAGCGGTTTTAAGTGGTAAGTCATTGCGTTGTCCAGCAAAAAGGGACTCGGTAAACTCCACTAAAGGTGGTGCCACCAATTCAAAGCCACTGCATCGATACAGATCAAGTAGCTGACGACGCAATTCCTCAAGTCTACGCGCCTCTGCCGGTAGAATATCTGAAATAAATTCCGGTAATAACCAGTTACTAGCTCGCATCATTACTCCATCTACTCGCCAACTGGATTACCGAAGTATTTAAAGAAGCTGGAATCCGGCGAGACCACGATCGTATCTTCTTTATTAGCAAAAGATGAACGATAAGCATTTAAGCTATTAAAAAAGCTAAAAAACTCAGGCTGCTGCGAATACGCTTCGGCATAAATTTTGGTTGCTGCGGCATCGCCAGCACCACGTACCGCTTCGGCTTCGGCTTGCGCTTGAGCAATAATTTCGGCTACTTGACGATCCGCCTCCGCACGAATACGCTCACTTTCTGCTGCCCCGCTGGCGCGAAGACTATTCGCCTCCTGCTTACGCTCAGCCTGCATACGAGAATAGACTGAATCAGAAACCTCGGCTGAGAACTCAATCCGTTTTAAGCGCACATCAACCACCTCGATACCTAGCGGAGCCGCACGAGTAGAAATATTTGCCAAAATTTCCTGCATCACCACATCACGATCAAAGGAAATCACCGCTCTCACAGTTCGTACGTTAACCGCTGCGTTAAGCGCATCACGGATTTGTGCGGCCAAACGATCCTGCGCAGCTTGGGTAGAGTTACCAAAAGAAATGTAGTAAAGACGAGGATCAGAAATACGCCACTTAACGTAGGAGTCAATAATTAAGTTCTTTTTCTCAGACGTTTGAATGCGCTCAGCATCTCTGGATTCAATTGACTGAATACGCTTATCCAAGAATACCACATTGGCAAATGGGGCCGGCATTTTGAATTTTAGGCCCGGCTCTGTCTCCGTGCGCTGCCATTCACCTAGTTTAAACACCAAGGCGAAATTACGCTCATTGACCGTAAACACACTAGAGGAAATGATGATAAATGCAAGCCCTAGTAATATTGCCCAAAAAACAGGTCTTTTCATAACTAACTTCCTCTTAATTAACGGCGCGCCGACGCTTCGCGATCACGACTTAAATTACGGCTACGATACTCGGCCTCAGTAGAGGCACTGCTAGCGGTGCTGTGCGATTCATTGGCACTGCCATGCTCAAAGGACGAGGCATCACTCGCAGACGCTTGCTGCGGCGCTGGCACAGTACGAGTGGTAGCAGCAGGTTTGCGATTTAAAATGCTGTCCAAAGGCATGAACATCAGAGGATTATTTTGCTGTTCAGCCGTATCAAGCATCACCTTAGAGGCATTAGAATAGATTTCGCCCATGGTGCTGATATACATACGTTCGCGTGTCACCTCAGGTGCTGCCGCATACTCAGACGCGATTTGCTTAAAGCGCTCGGCTTCACCGATGGCCTCACCCACCACCTTGGCACGATAACCCTCAGCACTTTGTAATAAGCGAGAAGCACGACCGTGAGCCTCTGGGATGACGCGACTAGCATAGGCCTGACCCTCGTTTTTCTGGCGCTCGTTATCCTGACCTGCCTTAATCGCATCTTCAAAAGCGGCCTGCACTTGCTCCGGCGGCTGTACGTTTTGAATCGCCACGGTGATCACCTCAATCCCCGTATTGTACCGGTCTAAAATCACCTGCATTAAACGCATCACATCTTGCGCCGCTTGAGTACGACTTTCGTAAAGAATATTATTCATTGATTCCTTACCCACCACCTCGCGCATAGCGGTTTCAGCCGCTTGTCGTACCGATTCATCAGGGTCAGCGGTGGCAAATAAGTAACTCGCCGCAGGACTTAAGGCACGGGTATTAACATCCCCATTTTCCACATCGGCCACACCCGCCTTGATGCGGTACTGTACATCAAATTGCACATCGACGATATTCTCATCCTCGGTCAGCATCAAAGCTTCAGGTAAAACCTTGTTGCGAGAGTTTTCACGGTAACCAATAGAAAAGGCACGGACATTAGCAATATCAACATGCTCCACACTTTCGATTGGTTGTGGGATATGCCATTGAAAACCAGGCATCACCGTACGTTTATACTCACCGAACTGGGTTATAACGCCAACTTGACCCTCACGAATAATAAAAAAGCCACTAGCCAACCACAATAACAGACCGACAATTAAAGCAAATACAATGCCTTTACGGAAGAAATTCGGTGATAAGGGTTTGCCAGAACGACCGCCTGCCGGTCGTGGACCCTGGGGGGAACCGCCGCGATTACCACCACCAAAGAGTGATTTAAACTTTTGTTCTACATCAGACCAAACCTGGTCTAAATCGGGTGGACTATTAGGACCCTCTTGTGGTCGCTTAGGCTCACGTGAATCCTCATCGCTTTGAGGCTTTTTGCCCCAACCCGGATCATTTAAATTAAAAATCTTACTTAGCATCAATAGTTTTCTCTAATTGCTGTTTAGTTAGAACGATAGCCTCTCTAAGAAACTCTAAACCACTGCGCTCGGCGGCGCTTAAAAAGACACGACTAACGCGGCCGGACTCATCTAACTCCAATCTCGGCTCCTGCTCAGTCAAATCAATCTTATTGTAAACAAGAATGGTGGGGATGTGTTGCGCACCAATCTCTTGTAGAACTTTATTTACTTCAAAAATCTGCTCCTCTTTTTGAGGGCTACTACTATCAATCACATGCAGTAATACATCCGCATATAAACTCTCCTCAAGCGTGGCCTTAAAGGCCTCAATTAAGGTCGTCGGCAATTCACGAATAAAACCCACCGTGTCTGATAAAGTTATCTGACCCGCCCCTTCTATCCAAACACGCCGGGTGGTGGTATCCAGCGTAGCAAAGAGCTGATCGGCGGCATACGCATCAGCCCGCGTCATGGCATTAAATAAAGTGGACTTACCGGTATTGGTATAGCCCACCAAAGACACCATAAAGGTACCACTACGCATACGTTGACGACGTTGATTCTCACGCTGCTTACGCACCTTTTTAAGACGTTCGCCCAAGGCCTTAATGCGTCCACCAATAATACGTCGGTCCAATTCTAGCTGAGTCTCACCGGGACCACGGGTACCGATACCGCCCTGCTGCTGTTCAAACTTTGACCAAATCATACTTAATCTGGTACGCATGTACTGTAATTGCGCAAGCTCTACCTGAATCTTACCCTCATGGCTTTGCGCTCTAAGGGCAAAAATATCCAAAATCAGTGCCACTCGGTCGACCACACGGCAATTAAACTCCTCTTGCAAGTTGCGTTGCTGTGCTGGTGATAAGGGTTGACCAAAAATCACAATCTCTGCACCAGCCGCCTTGACCAATGCCACCGCTTCCTCAACCTTGCCCTTACCAATAAAAAAGGCAGGGTCCGGACGCTCTCGATTAGCCACTAGGGTGCCGACAACCGTTGCTCCTGCACCTTTGGCCAACATGATTAACTCCTCGTGATGGGCTTGGAAATCAAGATCGCCATAAAGATTAACGTCAACAATAAATGCTTGCATTGTGGGTGCGTGTATGGGAATCTCCCTCAAGATAGTAAGTAATAGAAATCAACTAATATACCAGGCTATTAACAATAAAAGCCCGCGTAAAAAGCGGGCTTATTACGGCTACAAAAACTTGGTAATCGTCGTCATACCAAGTGCTCTCTGTATATGCTAGGCGTAGCTTAAGCTTCAGCCTCCGGCTCCCCTTCGCCCTGTAAATTAACGGCACGGGCAGGAACCACTGTTGAAATGGCGTGCTTATAGACCATTTGGGTCACGGTATTTTTTAATAACACCACATACTGGTCAAAAGACTCGATTTGACCTTGTAGCTTAATACCATTAACTAAATAAATTGATACGGGGATATGCTCTTTACGTAGTGTGTTTAGGAAAGGATCTTGTAATGATTGTCCTTTATTGCTCATGCTTGAGACTCCGTTAGTATTTATATGATTAAAATTGTAATTATGTAATGGAAGCTATTACTTTAACACTTTTTAAAGGCTTATTTAGTGTCGGTAGCACTAAAATAATCATTTAAGGCCTTAACTAAAGCATCACACGCTTCCTTAAGACCGATTGTAATTCTCAGATATGGGGCGCAACGCTCTGTTTTAAAGTGACGCACTAAAATTTTTCTTTCCCGTAAAGCGAGCGCCAATGCCTCTGCATCATGTGCAGGATGAGTGACAAAGAGGAAATTGGCCGATGAAGGCAGCACCTCAAAACCTAAGGCCTTTAAATCCGCACTGAGTTCATCACGCCACTGGATGATTTTTTGACGAGTTTCTTGAAAATAATCATCCGCTTGAAATGCAGCAATCGCCCCAGCTTGTGCTAAACGATCGATAGGATAGGAATTAAAGCTATTTTTGACACGGTTTAAGGCTTGAATCAAATCCGCCTGGGCAAAGGCAAAACCCACTCTTAAACCCGCTAAGGAACGTGATTTAGATAGGGTTTGAAAAACTATCAAATTGGCATAATCCCTAATCAAGCGGATCGCCGTCTCGGCACCAAAGTCCACATAAGCCTCATCCACTGCCACCAGGATATTGGGCTGCGCTTTTAGGAGACGCTCAATCTCATCTAGCCCCAGCGCCACACTGGTCGGTGCATTAGGATTTGGAAAAATAATACTGGAAACCTCTGCTGGATCTAAGGCACAGTAATCATCAATATTGATACGATAATCCTCAGTCACTGGCATCGTCGCAAAATCAATCTCATATAAACCAGCATATACTGGGTAGAAACTATAGGAGAGATCCGGAAATACCAGTTTTTTACCTGGATGACGAAATAACGCGTTAAAGGCATGTCCTAAAGCCTCATCGGAGCCATTTCCAACAAATACCTGCGCTGCTTCAATCCCGTAGTAATCGGCTACTACCTGGCGCAATTCTTCCGACTCAGCCGGTGGATATAGCTGCAATGCACCGTCCGCAGCTGCTTTAATCGCAGCCACCACCGCCGGCGCCGCAGGAAACGGCGATTCATTACTATTTAACTTAATAAACTCTCCCTCTTTAGGCTGCTCGCCTGGCACATAGGGCTGTAATGACTCAACAAAGGGGCTCCAAAACTTACTCATGCTTAACTCAATCGTGACTTTATGAACAGGATAGAATTCAACTAAAATGGCCTAAACCCTTGAGCTCACAGGCTATTTTATAATTTAAATATAGGGATTACGGGAGGATTTAAAATGAATCCTCAACGGTGTGCCGTCCAATTTAAACGCCTTACGAAAACGCGTTTCCAAATAACGACGATAGGAATCTGGCACCGCTTCCAACTGATTACCATGAATCACAATCAATGGCGGATTTTGACCACCCTGATGGGCATAACGCAATTTAGGGCGGAAAATCCCCTTGCGGGGTGGCGCTTGTTGCTCGACCGCCTCACGCAAGATGCGGGTTAATTTAGGCGTAGAAAGCTTAAGAAAAGCGGCTGCATGGGCTTCATTTACTGAACGCAATAAAGCACCGATACCGCGTCCCTTAAGGGCAGAGATTTTATGCATCTTGGCAAAGCTTAAAAAGCGTAATTTACGATTAAACTCACGCTCAATCCACTCTTTGTTATAGTCGTCCAAGCCGTCCCATTTATTAATTGCGACGACCAAGGCGCGACCGCTTTCCATAACAAAACCGGCAATATGCGCATCCTGCTCAGATATTTCAGTCTGTGCATCCAACACTAAAACGACTACATTCGAAGCCTCAATGGCTTGCAATGTTTTAATTACAGAGAACTTTTCAATGCTCTCAAATACGCGTCCACGCTTGCGCAAACCAGCTGTATCAATGAGGGTATATTTACGATCACCATGATTAAATTCAATCTCAATGGCATCACGCGTAGTACCAGGTAAATCATAGGCAATCACGCGCTCTTCACCCAGCAAGGTATTAATTAACGTGGATTTACCGACATTAGGACGCCCGACAATGGCTAATTTAATACGATGATCGTTAAAAGCCGCCGTTGCAGATTCGGCTGCCTCAGCCTCATGTGGCAGCAGCTCATCAACGTCAAGCGCATCTGCCTCTTGTTCTAAGGCAGCAATGGCCTCTTCGCTAAGCTCTGCCTCCGGATCGTACAGCTCATCCATAGAGGACTCTTCCGCATCAAGACTAATTAAATCCTCGTGCTTAGCATAAGTTTCATGTGCCTTGTCGAGTGCCAAATCAATCAGCTGCTTAACACCATCACCATGGGCCGAGGAAATTTGATAGGGCTCACCTAAACCTAACTCATAGAATTCCGCTGCAGCCTGCCCCGCTTGCATACCCTCAGCCTTATTCACAGCAAGAATCACCGGTCTACCAATACGGCGAATTTTAACTGCAATATCATGGTCATGACTGTTAATACCAGCACGAGCATCTACTAAAAAGATAACCACATCAGACTCGATGATGGCTTGCTCGGTTTGTCTGGCCATTTCGACCAGAATACCGCTTTTCGTTTCAGGCTCAAAACCGCCCGTGTCAATCACCAAATACGGTGAATCACCTATCCGCCCTTCACCATAGTGACGGTCGCGCGTCAGACCGGGGAAGTCGGCTACAATCGCATCGCGTGAGCGTGTCAGACGATTAAATAAAGTGGATTTACCAACGTTGGGACGACCAACAATAGCCACTACAGGTTTAAATGTTGACCTCACTGCGCACCTAGCATAACTAAACGACCACCACCCGTTTGTACAAGCACACCATAGGGAGTGGCAGTCAACGGTGATTGAATAGCGCGACTATCGCCTACCGAAATACGGCCCTGTAACTGACCTGTATTAGGCTCGTAGAAGTGCACATAGCCCTGGTAATCACCAACAAAAACTTTATTGTTAAAATAAACCGGATTAGTTAAACCGCGATTCCGCAATTCATTATCCTGCCAAATAATCTCGCCGCTCGCACCGTCTAAGGCAGTCACTTCACCGTGCATACCAGAGGCAAATAGGCGATTTTGATAGGCGCCTAAACCAACCGAACTAGAAAAAGGACGAGTCCATTTTAGTTGAGGGGCCACTTGAGCACTACCGCCTTGATAACATAAAATCGCCCCTTGATAGCTGTTAGCGCATACCGCATCAGACACTCGTACCGGCAAACCAACAACATCAATGACCGAATCTAAATCGGTCGCACCGATCGCTGAACTAATTTTAATATCCCATAGCGGTCGACCATCCGCTAAATTAAGTGCCACAATACGTCCTACTGGCACCGGCACAATCACTAAGTTGTCCACCACAATCATGCGGGTATCAGTCTTTAGTGATAGCAGTGCATTGGTACGCATGTATGACCACTGCAATTCACCGCTTTGGCGATCAAACCCTTGGACACGATAATCATCATTACGCACAACGATCATATTAGCGGCAACCACGGGTGGTGTTGAGCTTATAGTTGAGGTCTTACTTTCCCATAACTGCGAACCGCTGGCTGCATCCAAAGCAATAACACGACCATCACGCGTGGTGACGACAACGACTTGACCATCGGTACCCACGCCCGCCGCTAACTGCGTGCCTATATTTGTATTCCAGCGAACAGCGCCATTTGCTAGGGCTAGACGCGCAACTTGACCGTTTGGCGTTGCTGCAAAGACCTCATCACCCAACACGATAGGAGCAAAACCATGATCACCCGCAGAACCAATCGCTTGGGACCACACCAGATGACCCTGTGCAGTTTGCTCATAACTCGTTAACTCCACCGGGTCAAAACGACTTTCGGATGAAAATAAGCCGCAAGCACTTAAACTCATGGCACTCAGTGCAGCCACAGCAAATAAACGAGTTGATTTGAATTTAGCTTTGAGGTTGCTCATTTACCCCTCCTAATACATTAAGCTTGAACTGTACTGTCTGAATGAATTCAGCGCTTACGCCGGCAGTTTGTATTGCTTGAGACCATTGCTCAAGCGCACTCTTGAGCTCACCTTGAGCAAAATAGATATCACCGCGTTTATCAGCAAACAATGCCTCGTAACCACTGACATCCTGCGTTAATAGACTGAAAGCTGAATCATACTTTTCTTGATTCGTGTACAAGGTCGCTAATTGCAACTTGGCCGCACCTTGTAATTCTGGATGCTTATTAGCAGCATCTAACACACGCTGTAACTCGGCCTCAGCCTGAGCATCATCACCCTTATCAGCATAAGCACGTGCAGCCAACAAGGCCGCACGACCGGCATAGACATTGGCACTGTACTTATCTTGTAAGATTTGATTAGCCTCTTGCAAACGACGTAAACTGGCCTCATCTTTGGCTTTATAGGTGCTATTTACAATATCATAATAGGCCAGCGCATTACGTGTTTGATAGCTTTGGTACCAGTTCCAACCATACCAACCTAAAATAGCCAATAAGATAACAAGTATCAGACCACTGAGTAGATTACCCCAACGCTCCCACCATGCCTTAAGCCGGTCAATTTTTTCCTGTTCTTCTAAATCAAAAGCCATGCTTTACTACTTCCTTTCTGCTAACACCTGAACTAAATCGGCTTGAGGCACCTCAAACTGATGTTCAATAGTACCATTTTCTGTTGCACGTAACGGCTTAAGTGCTACTTTATTCTGCGCTAATTCTTCCTCGCCGATCACGACCGCCCAACGAGCACCGCTGAGGTCAGCACGTTTAAATTGTGATTTAAAGCCACTTGAACCGGCGTGAACCATCACCTTCCAACCCGCATCACGACATTTTTCAGCCAATAAGGCAGCTACCTGTGAAGCCTTTTCGCCCTGATGCACAAAATAAATTTCTGTTTCTTGCGGACTCTCAAATACACCCTGCTCATCAGCTAACTCTAATAAACGTTCTAAGCCCAAACCAAAGCCTACACAAGGGGTCGCTTTACCGCCTAAGAGCTCAAATAAACCATCATAGCGACCACCACCACACACAGTACCCTGGGCACCCAAGGCATCAGTCACCCACTCAAAAACTGTGAGGTTGTAGTAATCTAGACCTCGCACTAAGCGTGGATTAATAACATAATCAATACCTGCTTGCTGCAGACGTTCACATACCGCCTCAAAATGCGCTTTAGACTCTGCCCCCAAATAATCAAATAATTTAGGTGCATTATTAGCCATCTCTTGCATGGCGGGATTTTTAGTATCAAGCACACGCAAGGGATTACTATACATACGACGCTTAGCATCTTCGTCTAAAATAGCCACATGCTTTTCCAAATAGGCAATCAATGCCTCACGGTGCTGCGCACGCTCAGCACTTTGACCTAAACAATTAAGCTCTAAACGTATATTAGTTAATTTTAATTTACGCCATAAACGGGCTAATAATAGGATGATTTCCACATCCATATCCGGTCCATCGAAGCCCATCGCTTCGACTGACAATTGGTGGAATTGACGATAACGACCCTTTTGTGGGCGCTCATGTCTAAAAACCTGCCCCATGGCATAAGCCCGCAGCGGACGCTCATATAACAGATTATGCTCAATAGCGGCTCGCACCACGCCAGCAGTAAATTCCGGACGCATCGTCAACATATCCTCAGGGTCGACTTTATCAGCGTCTTTTTTCATGGTGAAGGTGTACATTTCCTTTTCTACAATATCGGTCACCTCACCAATACCTCGTGCAAATAAACGGGTTTGCTCAAGAATGGGGGTACGGATATTTTGATATCCATATTGTGCGAGTAAGGATTTGATGATATTTTCTAGTTGCTCCCACTTATAACTTTCATTGGGCAAAATATCATTCATGCCGCGAATGGCATGAACTTTATTAAAGGTTTTTGACATAAGAACGATTTGTAAATAGTTTTAATTAAGACTTTTGACCATAACGCTGCTCAACATATGCTTCGACAATCTGTTGAAACTCTTCAGCGATACCCTCACCCTTTAGCGTCATGCGACGCTCGCCGTCAATAAATACTGGCGCCGCAGGCACTTCACCAGTGCCCGGTAGACTAATACCGATATCTGCATGGCGACTTTCTCCAGGGCCATTTACCACACATCCCATCACCGCCACATTCATATTTTCAACACCGGGATAGCGTTGACTCCATTCAGGCATACTTTTTCTTAAAAACTGCTGAATGCTGTCCGCCAACTCTTGGAAAAACGTACTGCTGGTACGACCGCAGCCAGGACAAGCAACCACCATCGGTGTAAAGGCACGCAGTCCCATGGATTGAAGCATTTCCTGTGCCACAATCACTTCATTAGCACGATTACCGCCCGGCTCAGGTGTTAATGAAATACGAATGGTATCACCAATCCCCTCTTGCATCAGTACTGCTAAGGCAGCCGTCGATGCGACGATGCCTTTAGAGCCCATTCCTGCCTCAGTTAAACCTAAATGCAAAGCATAATGACAGCGAGTAGCGAGATTACGGTAAACGGCAATTAAATCCTGCACATGACTGACCTTGCAAGATAAGATAATTTTATCTGCGGCCAAACCCAATTCCTCAGCGCGCATAGCATTGCTAATGGCCGATACAACCAGCGCTTCACGCATAACGGCCTGCGCCTCCCAAGGTTTGGCACGATGATTATTTTCATCCATCATCTTGGCCATCAAGTCCTGATCCAGGCTACCCCAGTTCACCCCAATGCGTACTGGCTTATTATTTTTGAGGGCGACCTCAATCATTTTGGCGAAATTATCATCGCGACGCTTGCCACCACCCATATTGCCGGGATTAATACGGTATTTTGAAAGAGCTTGAGCACATTCGGGATAATCACTTAACAACTTATGACCGTTATAGTGAAAGTCCCCCACCAAGGGTACATTAACGCCCATCTTATCAAGCTGCTCACGAATGGCTGGCACTTCTTTAGCCGCATCCGGTGTATTTACCGTAATACGCACTAATTCAGAGCCTGCTAAGGCCAATTCCTTTACCTGAATTGCTGTCGCAATCGCATCCGCCGTGTCAGTATTGGTCATGGACTGCACGACCACCGGGGCTGAGCCACCAACAGCAACAATCCGGTCCTGCCATTGAATGTTGACTTGGTGTGTATGGTGCCGTCTTAGTGGACCAACAGCAAATGGTTTATCACTCAACTCAAGATTTGTTTTTATCATCGTGTTTAAACAGCCTCAAACCAGTCTTTGACAAAGCCCAAATTGAGGTCATCAAAGCTAATCGCGCCCTGCCAAAGCGCCACACCCAGCGCGATCACAATCACTAATAACAACAAGAAAATGATGGTAAAAATGGAAAAACCACCCCCTTTAGATGCTCCGGTCGGCGTAGGCGACATACGATAATCCAGACTACTGACTAAATTTGACTTGGAGGCCTTAGCAACAGCGGGCTTATTACCCGTCTCACGAGTCAACATTTCAAGCGCTAACGCAGGATCAACGTCTAAAGCCTGGGCGTACTTACGCACCAAGGCGCGTAAAGCAAAACCCTGAGGTAACAAATCCCAGTTTTTATCTTCAAGTGCTTGTAATTGACGCTTACTATATTTAGTCACATTAGCCACATCCTCTAAGCTTAAATTCTTACGAAGACGGCTGGCATGCAATAAACCGCCTAAGGAATCCGCTAATTCGGGCTGTGGCGCAGATTCTTTGCTTAAATCAGGCATTTGATCTTGAGGGTTCACTTTTGTACCTCGTATATTGGAATAACCCCATCGGCAACGGGAATCACCTCGTCACCACGGCGCTTTTGAGTAATTCTGGAGCGATCCTTAACATCACCCGCTAATTGACCACAGGCAGCATCAATATCATCACCACGTGTCTTACGCGTCGTTGTGATCACACCAGCCGCTTGTAGACGCTCGGCAAAAGCTCGCACTCGATTATTGGAAGAGCGCTTTAAACCAGATTGCGGGAAAGGATTAAATGGGATCAGATTTAATTTGCAACGCACCTCTTTAGCGATTGCAATTAATTCATCTGCATGCTGATCGGAGTCATTTACCCCATCAAGCATAATATATTCAAATGTTATGAAATCACGGGGCGCATGTGCTAAATAACGGTTACAAGCAGCAAGCAGCTCACGTAAAGGATACTTTTTATTTAAAGGGACCAAACGGTCGCGCAAATCGTCATTTGGCGCATGCAATGAAACAGCCAAAGCCACGGGACAATCCTCAGCCAAACGATCCATCATCGGCACCACGCCAGAGGTGGAAACCGTCACCCGACGACGAGATAGGCCGTAAGCATTATCCTCAACCATTAATTTTAAGGCGGGCAATAACTCGCGATAGTTAAGTAAGGGCTCACCCATACCCATCATCACGACATTGGAAATGACGCGTAATGGCTCAACAGGCAATTGCCCATCGGTGCGTGCAGCGGATTGATTCTTGAGTAATTCAGCTCGCGCATACCAAAGCTGAGCAATTATCTCAGCCGTGGTGAGATTGCGGTTAAAACCCTGATAACCGGTTGAGCAAAAAGGACATGCCACAGTACAGCCAGCTTGACTTGAAATGCACAAAGTACCGCGATCATCCTCAGGAATAAAAACGGATTCGATGGCATTATTATCACCCACATCGAACAACCACTTGCGCGTGCCATCGCTAGAAATTTTATCCACGATAGGCGTAAGCGTGGTTACGGTGTAGCGATTTTGTAGCTCAGCACGAAAGTCCTTGGCCAAATCGCTCATACATGCAAAATCGGCTTCGCCGCGCTGATGGACCCAGCGCAGCAACTGCTTAGCACGAAAAGGCTTATGCCCTGCCGCCTGTAGTTCGGCGCTCAGGGCGTCTAAATCTAAGCCTAATAAGTTTTGCTTTTCAGTCATTGAAATAGAAATTGTATTACTTAGCGAAGAAGTACTCAATTTCAACGGCAGCCGTTTCAGGGGCGTCTGAACCATGTACTGCGTTAGCATCAATACTCTCAGCGAAATCAGCACGAATAGTGCCTGGCGCTGCTTCTTTAGGGTTGGTCGCACCCATCAATTCACGGTTTTTAGCAATCGCATTTTCACCCTCTAAGACCTGCACAAACACTGGACCAGAAATCATGAACTCAACTAAGTCATTAAAGAAAGGACGCTCTTTGTGCACTGCGTAGAAACCCTCTGCATCAGCGCGAGATAACTGCACCATTTTTGCTTCAACCACTTTAAGACCAGCTTTTTCAAAGCGAGAAATAATCTCACCAATCACATTTTTAGCGACAGCATCAGGTTTGATAATAGATAAGGTACGTTCAACCGCCATGGTTTGCTCCCAAATAAAAGTTTAATAGTAAAAAACAGATAAAAAGCTCAACTAGCATTTAAGCTCAAGAAAGCTACACTTAATGCCATAATGTGCTAATAAACGTAGCAATTAAGCCCATAAGTAATTGTTTATCAAGCACGGATTGGCACGACTCGATAAATTACTATTCGCTACTTAATGACTAATTTATGCGTATTTTTGAGCTGTTTTACAGAATCACTCATTTTAACATGCAAACAGTTGCTCTTACACCTTAAAATAGAGCATTAAAAAGAAAAAGCATGATTTTATAACACTTGAATTAATCCAGTATTTAACGACGGTAATCAAATGAATCAAACCCCTCTGAGCGATGAACTTGCCAAAAGTTTTGAGCCTAAAAACATCGAATCTTCCTGGTATGATCGGTGGAATGAATTAGGTATTTTTAAAGCGGGACAGTTTACCCAAACCACCTCACCCGAAAGTGGTAAGCCATATACCATTCAATTCCCACCACCAAACGTCACCGGTACCCTACATATGGGGCACGCTTTTAACCAAACGGTGATGGATAGTTTAATCCGTTACCACCGGATGCTCGGTTGTGACACGGTCTTTGTGCCCGGTACCGACCATGCCGGCATTGCGACTCAAATTGTTGTTGAACGCCAATTAGATGCACAAAAAATCTCTCGCCATGACTTAGGACGCAAGAAGTTTATCGATTGCGTCTGGGACTGGAAGGAAAAGTCCGGCAACACCATGATGTCGCAGTTCCGTCGCTTAGGCTCCTCAGCTGATTGGAGTCGTGAGTACTTCACCATGGACGAGCGCATGAGTAAGGGTGTGATTGAGACCTTTGTGCGCCTATATGAACAGGGTTTGATTTATCGTGGCAAGCGCTTAGTTAACTGGGACCCCGTACTAGGTACAGCGGTATCTGACCTAGAGGTTGAAAACACCGAGGAAAGTGGTCTGCTCTGGCATATTCGCTATCCGCTGGTGGAGCCGGTGAATGGCTTAAGCCATGTCGTGGTTGCGACAACCCGCCCTGAAACGATGCTTGGTGACGCAGCCGTCATGGTACATCCTGAGGATGAGCGCTATCAGCACTTAATCGGCAAGGAAGTGATTTTACCGATTAGTAATCGCGTGATTCCGATTATTGCCGATGACTATGTCGACAAGGACTTCGGTACCGGAGTCGTCAAAGTCACACCCGCGCACGATTTTAATGACTATGCGGTTGGTCAGCGCCATCATCTGGAGTTGATTGATATCCTCACGCTAGACGCTAAAATTAACGAAAATGCCCCAGCACAGTACCAGGGCATGGATCGTTTTGAGGCTCGTCAAGCGATTTTAGAGGCGTTAAAAGAACTAGATTTATTAGCAGAAATTAAACCTCATAAATTAATGGTGCCGCGTGGCGATCGTACTAAAACAGTACTTGAACCAATGCTAACCGATCAATGGTTTGTGGCTATGTCCAAACCCGCTCCCGAGGACACCTATCACCCCGGCAAAAGCATTACCGAAGTGGCTTTAGAGGCGGTGAGTAGTGGTGAGATTAAGTTCCACCCTGAGAATTGGGTCAACACCTATAACCAATGGCTAAATAATATTCAGGATTGGTGCATTTCGCGTCAACTCTGGTGGGGTCATCAGATCCCTGCGTGGTACAGCGAAGACGGACAGGTATTTGTTGCTCGCACCGAGAGTGAAGCGCTAAAACAAGCCAAAAAAGCTGGTGTTGAGGGCCCGCTCACTCGTGATGAGGATGTGCTAGATACCTGGTTCTCCTCTGCTTTGGTACCCTTTACTACCATGGGCTGGCCGGAGAAAACACCTGATTACAATCGCTACATGCCATCCAATGTGCTGGTCACGGGTTTTGATATTATCTTCTTCTGGGTTGCTCGGATGATTATGATGAGCAAGCACTTAACCGGTCAGATCCCGTTTAAGCAGGTCTACATTCATGGTCTGATTTTAGATGCCCAGGGTCAGAAAATGTCAAAATCCAAGGGCAATACCCTGGATCCAGTCGATATTATTGACGGCGTGGACTTAGAAACGCTAATCAAAAAGCGCACTGAGGGTCTAATGAATCCTCAGCAAGCGGCACAAATTGAGAAAACCACGCGCGCCAATTTCCCTACCGGTATTGAGCCTTATGGTGCTGATGCACTACGCTTTACCATGGCTGCTTACGCCACGCCGGGCCGCAATATGAACTTTGACTTGAACCGCTGCGGGGGTTATCGCAACTTCTGCAATAAGTTGTGGAATGCGACTCGCTTTGTGTTGATGAATGTGGAGGGTCATAGCCTTGACAAATCCGAATTCGAATTAAGTTTTGTCGATCGCTGGATTATTAGTGAACTACACAAATTCAAAAAGGTCGTTGCTAAAGCCTTTGCCGACTACCGCTTCGATATCCTCGCCAACGCCATTTACCATTTTGTATGGGATGTCTATTGCGATTGGTACTTGGAGATGGCCAAGGTACAGCTACAAAATCAAAATGAAGCGTTGCAGCGTGGCACACGTCGTACCCTAATTAATGTGTTAGAGTCCTTATTGCGCATCGCTCACCCGGTGATTCCTTTTATCACCGAGGAATTGTGGCAAAAAGTGGCACTAGCCGCCGGCGTCATGACAAAATCGCAAAAAACCTCCATTAGTATCAGACCGTATCCTCAAGCCAATGACAGCTTAATTGATGAGAACGCCATTGCCATGGCTGAGGATCTGCAAGCACATATTGAGGCAATTCGTGTATTACGTGGCGAAATGCAGCTCTCCCCTGCTGAGCGCGTACCGCTACTGGCCGTCGGCGATGCAGACAAGCTAACTAGCTATGCCCCTTATTTACGAGCATTGGCCAAGCTAAGTGAGGTGCAGATTGTGGACGAGTTGCCTGATCTCGGCTTCCCAGTACAAAGCTTGGGACAAAGCCAATTAATGCTTAAGGTAGAAATTGATAAAGAAGCTGAATTGGCTCGCTTAACTAAGGAGCTACAACGCTTAGAGGGTGAAATTGCCAAGGCACAAGCGAAGCTAAATAACCAAAACTTCGTTAGCAAAGCCCCTATCGCTGTGGTAGAACAGGAGAAAGAGCGTGTAGTTAAATTTGGCGAGCAATTAGTGCAAGTTAAAGAGCAAATGGCTAAACTCGCTAGCTAAACTCCCTTTTTAAGCAGTAAAAAAATAGCAGCTGTATTTCAACCATACAGCTGCTATTTTATTAGCAATCAATTAAGCAATGACTTACATGCCAACGGTTGATTGCTTAAAGGTTTCTAAAGCCTGCTCACAACCTGGGGCTAACATGGATTTATCAGCCACCGTATTTAATTGTTGCTTCGTGCTCTCAACCATTTGTTTGTAGCTATCAGCCATTTGAGGATGTTTTTTTGCAAAGTCTTCTACCGCATTAAAGTAATCCTCACATGCTTTAGGCATATCAGCCGCATGAGCCATAACAGATACTGAACATAACGCAGCGGCAGCGAATAATTTTAATTTCATACTATCGATCCTTTTAATGATTTACCAACAATCGTGTTAATCATTACATATCCATATGACAACAGAATGACGGTTTTATGGCAGAAATATGACGCTTAACAAATACTTAGGGCGTTTGATCCAATCATCAAACGCCCTATCGATCAATAGCAAAAATCTAAATCAGCTTATTTAAGTCCTGAATGATCCCTTCCAACTCCGCACGGATGGTTTGCAGATCATTGGCTGGAATACGCACCGCAGCATCTGCTTCCTCCTGCTGGCGTGGATTACCCAAGCGATTACGTGCGCCGGCAATCGTAAAGCCCTCATCATATAGCAGGGTACGAATTCGCCGAATCAATAATACCTCATGATGCTGGTAATAACGACGATTACCTCGGCGTTTGACCGGATTAAGCTGGGTAAACTCCTGCTCCCAATAACGCAGCACATGCGGCTTTACCTGGCAAAGCTCAGCCACTTCACCAATGGTGAAATAGCGTTTAGCAGGGATGGGTGGTAACTCTACTGTGACAGTTTCTTGAATTTCGGTTTGTTCCATCGCATCTTTAGCCTAAACCACTGAGGGTAGGCGTTTGTAATTGTTTTGACTTATCAAAGTGTAGCACAAAACCGACTATTATCGTGCACCTCTAATACGGCAATCTCGGTCTCTAAAAAGATTAAGACGGTTCATTGCAGATTAGCAACAGCCCGCCTTAATGCTACAAAAGGCCAATAATATCTAATCGGCACAATCCTCAACCAGCTCTTTTAACTTCTGACTGGCATGAAATGTCACCACTCGACGAGCAGAAATCGGAATCAAATCACCGGTCTTGGGATTACGACCTGGACGCGCGGCTTTATCTCTTAATTGGAAATTACCGAAACCGGAAATTCTCACCGCTTTACCCTCGATTAATACATCGCTGATTTGCGCAAAAAAACCATCAACAATATCTTTTGCCTCACGTTTATTAACACCGACGCGATCATATAGTAATTCAGTTAAATCGGCCTTAGTTAACGAAGGCTTTACTGATGTAGTCATCTATTATTCTCCCCGAACTATCGTAATCTAAGACCCAGTTTTTCAACGAGGGTATTAAGAATTTTGTTCATTAACTGCTCCACCTGAGCATCTTCCAGCGTGGCTTTGGCATCTTGCAGCATAAAGCGCATGGCTAAACTGCGTTCGTTCTGTTCAGATTTAGGATACTTCCAAACATCAAATAATGTAACATCCCGAAGAATACCCTCAGCCTGTATGGGTGCTAAGGCATCCATTACTTGTTGGTAAGCAATATCAGCAGGAGCCCAAACTGCTAAGTCACGGATCACCACCGGTTGCTTGGAAATTTCCTTATACGCTGCTAAGTCATGTGCCATCAGTGGTGCAATGTCAATTTCAAACACCACAGGTGCCGTCGGCAGATCCAACTCAGCTAACCATTGTGGATGCAGTTCGCCGATGATACCAATTTTTTGATCACGATAAAAAATCGTCGCACTACGACCCGGGTGTAAGGCCGGATGTGCTTCGGCCACAAAGCGCAAGTCCTTGGCCTGTGAACCCAACAAGTTTACTAGATCATTTTTCAAATCGAAAAAATCCACTTGCCGTGATTGCTCACCCCACTGCTCGGGCAATGCTAAGCCCCAACTGGCTGCCGCAAAGTACAACGGTTGATGAATGCCTTTGACCGTCGTTTCACTGGCCTCAACCTGAGGTGCATCAAAAAACACTCGACCTAACTCAAAAATACGCACACGATTCTGACGGTATTTTGCATTGTGTGAGATGGTTTTTAATAAGCCGCCAATTAAGCTTGTACGCATCACCGCATACTGCGCAAAAATCGGATTTAAAAGACGGATGGGCTTATCGTTATTTTGATAATTACGCTCCCAACTTTCATCCACAAAGCTATAATTCACTACTTCCTGATAGTCCATAGCCGCCATCAAATGACGGAAAACATGCTCTGAACGACGTACCTCAGGGAATGGGAAAATACTGGCTTGTGCAATTGGTTCACGGGCTGGGATACGTTCAAAGCCATACACCCGCGCCACCTCTTCAATTAAATCCTCTTCAATGGCGATATCAAAACGATAAGAAGGTGCCTTGACCGTAAAGACCTGCTCCGCATCAACTTCAAAATCAAACTCCAGATTAGTGAAGATTTGCTTGACTTCTTCTAGCGAAACCTCAACGCCCAAAACCTTATTACATCGGTCTAAGCGCATTGAGACTGCCTTACGTTCAGGTAAATTGATGATCTGGTCCTGCACCGGGCCGGCACGACCGCCACAAATCTCAAGAATTAAACGGCTAATATACTCAATATGCTCAACAATATTTAAAAAGTCGACACCACGCTCATAGCGATAAGCCGCTTCGGATGAAATTTTATACTTACGGGTTAGACCCGCAATGGCATCCGGAAACCAGAACGCAGCTTCTAGATAAATATCCTGCGTCTCCAAATCCACCGCAGTCGCATCACCACCCATCACACCAGCTATGCTCTCTGGCCTATCCTCATAACAAATAACACCAGTATCCTCGCTTAGCTCAACCTCTTCACCCACGAGTAGCTTTAACTTTTCACCAGCACGAGCCCAACGTACACTTAAGCCCTTAGCGGTATCGATGTTTTTAATATCAAACACGTGCGTTGGTCGACCCAGTTGCAACATCACATAGTTGGAAATATCCACCAAAGCTGATACTGGACGCATACCCGCTGCGATAATGCGTTGTTTAATATAATCTGGGGTCTCAGCCTTGGCATTCACACCACGAATAATACGACCAGCAAAGCGACCGCATAAATCCGGTGCCTCCACGCGCACTGGCATGGACTCGTCTAAGCTCACCTCCACTGGTGTGAAATCCAGCTTTTGCAACTTAGCACCGGTTAAGGCTTGCACCTCACGCGCCACACCATATACGGATAAACAATCAGCGCGGTTTGGTGTTAATTTAAACTCAATCACTTTATCGTCTAAATTTAGCGCTTGTCGAATATCGGTACCGACCTCCATGCTATCGTCCAGAATCATCAAACCGGCATGCTCGTCACTAATACCTAATTCACGTGCTGAACACAGCATACCGAGTGATAACTCACCGCGTAACTTGCCCTTTTTAATCTTAAAATCACCAGGCAAGACTGCACCAACACGCGCCATGGGTACCTTAATACCCGCTGCGGCATTGGGCGCACCACAAACGACCTGTATCAACTCACCGGAACCATCATCGACCTGACAAATACGCAATTTATCGGCATTTGGGTGCGCTGCGATCGCTTTAACCTCAGCCACCACCACCCCTTCAAAGGCCGGCGCTAGGGTTTCAACGCCTTCAACCTCAAGACCTGACATTGTCAAGCGATGACAAATGTCCTCCGTAGATAAGTCCGGATTGATTAAACTTCTTAACCAAGATTCTGAAATAAACATAGTAAATTCTTTACAAAAAACGAATGGGATAGGAAATGAATACTTCGTTTAAACCTAAATCAACTAGCGATTAAATTGCTCTAAGAAACGCAAATCACCTTCGTAGAATAAACGTAAATCATTAACGCCATAACGCAACATGGTGAGACGTTCAATACCGGAACCAAAGGCAAAACCCATGTATTTTTCTGGATCTAAGCCAAAATTGCGTACTACGTTCGGGTGCACCTGACCCGCCCCGGAAATTTCCAACCACTGCCCTTTCATCGGTCCGCTATTAAACATCATATCGATCTCGGCGGAAGGTTCGGTAAAGGGAAAGAAAGATGAACGGAAACGCAACTGAATATCGTCCGTCTCAAAAAATGCTTGTAAAAACTTGGTATAAACGCCTTTTAGTTCGGCAAAAGAAATATTTTCATCGAGCCACAAGCCCTCCACCTGGTGGAACATCGGGCTATGGGTCGCATCACTATCCACACGATAAGTACGGCCAGGCGCAATCACCTTAATCGGTGGTTTATGCTGACGCGCATAGCGCACCTGCATCGGACTGGTATGGGTACGTAACATCAAGGGCAAACCCGCTTCATCTTGATGGTCGATATAAAAGGTATCCTGCATGGAGCGTGCGGGGTGATTTAGCGGATTATTTAAGGAGGTAAAGTTATACCAGTCTGTCTCAATCTCAGGACCATCAGCCACATCAAAACCAATGGAACGGAAAATACCCTCAATCCTTAAAGTCGACTGTATTACTGGATGCAATCCACCGCGATTTAAACCACGGCCGGGTAAGGTCACATCAATTTTTTCAGCTGCCAGACGCTGCGCCAATTGCTCCTCGGCAAAACGTTCGCGACGCGCAGTCAGCAAAGCCTCAATCTCTCGTTTGATTTGGTTAATGCGCTGGCCGACTGCTTTTTTCTCCTCAACAGGCAAGCTGGCGAGTCCCTTAAGTAAGCTGGTAACGGCACCGTTTTTACCTAAAAATTTAGCTTTTTCATTTTCCAGACTGGCCACATCAGGCGCTGCTGCAAATTTTTCTTCTGCTTGTTTAATTAAGTCGTCTAAGGATTCAGTCATTGTCCAAACCATTGATAAAAAAATAGGCGGGATCCTAAAATAGAACCCCGCCTTGATATGAATACAGAATTGCTACACTGTATCTACGTGCTTAACAGTCTAACTTAAGCGGCAAGGGCTGCTTTAGCCTGTTCAACCACTACTTTAAAGCCAGCTTTGTCATTTACCGCCATATCGGCTAATACCTTACGGTCTAAGTCGATGGAGGCTTTACGTAAACCAGCGATAAAGGCGCTATAGGTCACACCGTGCTCACGAACCGCTGCGTTAATACGAGCAATCCAAAGTGAACGGAAAGTGCGTTTTTTGTTGCGACGGTCACGATAAGCGTATTGACCCGCTTTCATTACCGCTTGCTTAGCAACACGGAAAACATTACCGCGACGACCGCGGAAACCTTTAGCTTCAGCTAATACTTTTTTATGACGAGCACGGGCAGTCACACCACCTTTTACACGAGGCATCTTCTTCTCCTAATTATGCGTAAGGCATCATGGCTTTGATTGAAGGTACATCAGACTGATGAACCTCAGTAGTGCCACGTAATTGACGTTTATTTTTTGTGGTTTTCTTAGTTAAGATATGGCTTTTAAAGGCAAAACCACGCTTAACGGTACCACCCGGACGTACGCGAAAGCGCTTAGAAGCACTTTTTTTGGTTTTAATTTTAGGCATAATAACACTCTAAATTGATTGCTAAAACTAGGTGGCTACAATGAGGTGCAGCACTTTTTTGACCTAATAATAACGAGTTATAAGCTCCATAAAATAAGGGCTCACATAAAGTATCACTACCTTATGACTAGGCTAGGAATAACTGAAATCTCTTAAGACTATGCAGTTAGGACTGGCGCAAACGAGCCCAAACTCGATGAAGCGTGTTGTGAATACCAAAAATCCGCAAAGAAATTGCGATAAATAGATAATTCAACAAGCCTAATATCATATCATCAAGCAACTGAGCTGTCTAGCAAACTTGCCATATCTTATAAGCATTAATCAGGCAATGGCTTAATTTCGCCTATCTTCGTTGAATTTGCATAAATATTGTGGTTTTTATGCCTTGAGACCTTAGCAATTGAAATTTATCATGATGCTTTTGACTGTCCGGTGATAATACATGATCAAACAGCTTTTACGCACATCTTGTGTTTGCCTCTTAAGCCTGATGCTAGGTGGCGCTTATGCGAGTGAGCATAGTGCAAGCATCAAGCAAAGCATTGCAACTGATACTAACTGGCCTCATCAAAAACCAATTACCGTGATTGTACCCTATACACCTGGCGGTGCAACCGATACGGTCACTCGTATAGTGATGAATGAGCTCTCCAAACGACTTGGTCAACGCATTATCATTGATAATCGTCCGGGCGCCAACGCCACCATCGGTACAGCGCAATTAGCTCGCTCGCCGGCAGATGGCTATCATTTTGCCACGGTGATTGCTGCGCATGCGGTCAACCCTCATTTGTATCAACTCCCCTACAATGAGGAGTCCTTTGCGCCAGTAACGCAACTGGCCGAGCTGCCTATGTTTTTATTTGTTTCTAAGGCGCTGCCAGTCGATAATGTGGCTGAGCTTGTTGATTATGGCAAAAAGCATCATTTAAACTTTGCCTCAAGTGGCACCGGCTCCAGTGCCCATATGATTGCCTTGCATTTTGCCAATATTAATCAACTCGAGATGACACATATTCCCTATCGTGGCAGCGCACCGATTATTAGCGATTTATTAGCCGGTAGAGTCGATATGGTATTTGACCCGATTTTAGTGCCAATGCCTTATGTAAAAGCGGGTCGGCTAAAGGTGCTAGCGCTGTCGGCTAAGAGCAAATGGCCTGATGAGCCTAGCATCCCCTTGATGACAGAGCTTGGTTATCAACACTTTGATCTTTCCTCATGGGTCGCTCTGATCAGTCCTAAGCACACCCCTGATGCCATTATCGAAAGAATGACGGAGGAAATTGCTGCTATTCTAAAAGACGATCAAGTGCAGCAAAAATTCACGCAAGCCGGCTTTATCCCCAAAGCCAGTAGCGCTGCGGCAATGGCTCAGCTGATCGCAAAGGATAGTCAACGCTATAAACAAATTATTGATAAAAACCGGATCCAATTGGAGTAGCTTAGGGTCTAGCTGTAACGCCAGACACTGTGCCTAGCAAGCTGTATTAGGCAACCATCGTATTGAAGCACAACACCCTTGCTAGATCACACCCTGCTCTCGAAGCTGATGAAGTGTTGCTTGATCAAAACCCAAGCTAAGCAAAACCTCATTCGTGTCCTGCCCTAATGTAGGCGCCTTACGCTCGACGCCGCCGGGAGTTTTACTCAGTTTGGGTAGGATACCCGGTAAGGTCACCGCTGTACCATCCTCTAACTCTCCTTGAATGAGCATCTCACGCGCTTGATAATGCGGATCCTTAAAAATATCTGCCACATCATATACTCTACCCGCCGGCACTCTGTGCTCATGCAATGCCTGCAAGACCTCATCCAAACTATGCTGAGCCGCCCATTGAGCGATAACGCCATCAATGTATTCCGCTTCAGCAACACGACCGTCATTATGCGCAAAAGCCGGATCCTCTGCCATGTCCGGTCGTCCTATCAACAACATCAAACGCTTAAAAATACTATCACCATTGCCGGCGATTAAGGCGTATTTGCCATCGGCACATAAATAGGCATTGCTTGGTGTAATGCCTGGCAAACTACTACCAGCAGGCTGTCGTACCTCACCAAAATGTGCGTATTCGGCGACCAGACTCTCCATCATATTGAACACAGATTCATATAAGGCCACATCAACCACCTGACCACCGCCCTGTTGTACCTCACGATGACGTAAGGCCATCAAGGCACCAATCACCGCATGCAAGGCAGCTAAAGAATCGCCAATCGAAATACCCACACGTACCGGCGGTCTACCCGGCTCCCCACTTAGATGCCTAAACCCCGCCATCGCTTCGCCTACCACACCGAAGCCGGGTCTATCCCGATAAGGCCCTGTCTGTCCATAACCGGAAATCCGAACCATAATTAGGGCTGGATTAATACTTTTTAGCGTGTCTTCATCCAAGCCCCAACTTTCTAGGGCACCGGGGCGGAAGTTCTCCACGAGAATATCAACCTCTTTAACTAGTCGTCGAATAATTGCCTGCCCCTCTGGGGAGCGTAAATTCACCGTGACGGATTTCTTATTACGCGATTGAGAGGCCCACCAAACGGAGGTACCCTCATGTAATAAACGCCACTTTCTCAGCGGATCACCGCTCAATGGCGGCTCGATTTTGATCACTTCAGCACCAAATTCGGCAAGAATTTTGGTGGTAAAAGGTCCGGCAATTAACTGCCCCAACTCTAACACTTTAATACCGTCTAATGGGCGCATGATGGAGTCCTACACAGTATAAATTAACATTTAAAATGCTATTCTAGCACCTAAATCAATGATGGATAGCCGTGCCTTTTCTCGCTTCATACCAATAGAGCCTCGCCTCTTCCTTTTTTGAAAAAGGCTGTCTGCAAGCAATCGCTAGCGCTACATCCTCCCTTTCAATTAGCTCTGCGCCTCGCATATCAGCGGCGCTACGTGCAAGCTTAAGTACCGACTGCACAATACGGGCCGACCACGCCTTTTGCTGCGCTGTAATTTCTAAATAGCTCTGATCCTTAGGCCGTAAGCGACAAAACTCAGTCAGCTGCAGTGTATTTAAATCCACATTAAGTACGCCTTGACGTTGTAATTGATGTGCTCTACACAAACTGACTCGTTCCCGCACCAGCACTGAAGTCTCGGCCGGCTCAGCTTCTAAGTAACTGCCACTGAGCAGCGGTAATTTATAGTGAATATCAATGCGCTCCAATAAAGGGCCAGAAACACGCGCTTGATACTGATTAATCGCACGATGCGTACAAGTACAATCAATCTCCGGGTGGTCTAAATAACCGCAAGCACAAGGATTAGTCGCTGCAACGAATTGAAACTTCGCCGGATAACGCTGCTGATAATGTGCTCGTGCAACACTGATCTCACCCGATTCCAGCGGCACTCGCAAGGCCTCTAAAGTACTACGCTTAAACTCGGCCAACTCATCTAAAAATAACACCCCGTGATGCGCTAAACTCAACTCGCCTGGATAGGCATGCACACCACCCCCTAACAGGGCTGGATCGGAAATGGAGTGATGCGGTGCCCTAAATGATGGTCTATAGCCCCTATCCACAATGCCATTCGCTGACACACTTTGAATGGCGATACGCTCTAGCCGCTGTAGATTAGTTAAATCTGGCAAAATCGTTGGTAAGCGCTGTGCCAACATCGTCTTACCCACACCAGAAGGTCCACTAAATAAAAGACTATGCCCACCACTTGCTGCTAGTTCCAACAAATAACACGCCTGCGCTTGACCGCGCACATCAGATAAACATAGCCCTGGTTCTAGCATCATAGCAGCAGCATCACTCGCAACGCCCACCACCGCATCAAGTCTATCGGCAGTGTATGGTGTCAGCTCTCGCTTCCCTGCCAAGTACGCCACCACCTCGCCCAGACTATCTGCACCTATCACGCTTAAGCCCTCGACCAAGGACGCCATCGCCGCATCGCTTTTAGGCATAATCAAGACCGCTTCAGGATCACTTTTATAGATGGACAAAGCCAAAATTAATGGTGATTGGATAGCAGTCAAAGCGCCCGTTAATGACAATTCACCGACAAAGTATAAATGTGGCAGACGCTGATGCTGCTCACGCGAAAGGCGTAATTGTCCAGTAGCCATTAAAACCCCCAACGCAATCGCTAAATCAAAGCGGCCAGAGTCTTTAGGTAAATCGGCGGGTGATAAATTAACTGTAATACGACCGAGCGGAAACTCAAAACCAGAGCTAAGAATGGCGGTACGCACGCGATCTCGACTTTCTTTAACCCCAGTACTCACCTGACCGACGACTAAAAAACTAGGTAGGCCGGGGCCTATATGAACCTCTGTACGCACCAAGGTGGAAGTCATCCCAATGGGTGCGCAACTATTCAAAACAGCAAGCGCCACATCATCTCCTTCAAAAGCAGTTACTAACAGTGTGCAAGAAGATGGGAGCGCTGCGTTGCCTTAGGACATTTTTGTCCTAATAAAGAATGATTAATACTGATTTTAGGAAGTGCTTGTTCCACTGGGCTAGCGGTACTCACAAGACAATCAAAAAGGGGCGGATTAGTCTCACGCCCCTATCACTTGTTAAACAGTACAGCAGTCTCTTTTAGCCTCGGTATTTGTCAAGATAGTTGTCACTCATACATAAATTTTAAGCTGCTTTTTTTACTTTAATATCATTCTCCGGATTTAACGTGACGACACCTAAAGGGGTGCAGTTTCTTACTGCACGTGAACCCCAGCGCATTGGATTATCTCTTTTGGCATTCGCTAGCACTTTGTGCCGCTTTGCTAGTATTTCACGGTCTTTGCCCTCATGGCGTTGCTGTGGTGTCACGTAATTAAGCTGACTGTGACGATGCACAGTGTTGTACCATTGCACAAAGCGTAAGACCCACGCTCTGGTGTCATCTAAGGAAGCAAAGCCTGATGATGGCCATTGAGGACAGTATTTCATGACCCTAAAGAGTGACTCTACGAAGGGATTGTCATTACTGACGCGTGGGCGACTGTAGGAAGCCTTTATGCTCAGTTCCTCTAGCTGAATGCGTAAGGTTTGAGCCTTCATTGGTGCACCATTATCAGAGTGCAACACCAAGGGCTGATGCAGGCAGCCCTCGCTCAAGACACAACGCTGTAAGAGTGCTGCCGCAAGCGCTGAGTCTTCTGTTTCATGCACCTCATAGCCCACGATTTTACGGCGATAGATGTCTTCAACGAGGTAAAGATAATAAAATTGACCCCGTACACGTGACGGGCAGTATGTGATATCCCAACACCACACTTGACGTGGACCGGTCGCATGATGCGTTGTCGGTTGATGGCTCGGTTTAGGCGCACGGCTGCGACCTCGGTGATGCAGCTGGTTTGCTTACCGAAGCGTGCGGTAAAAGGTTGCTTCAGAAGCGATATAAGCACCTTTGTCAAGTAGATCAGCCACGATTTGACAGGGTGGCAAGTTGGCGTATTCTGCACGATTGCAGACCGTCAGAATCAGCTCTCGTTCCTCCTGACTCAAACTGTTTGCTGGCTTAGGCCGAACGGCTGTCGGGCGTTTATCGGCTTGAACAACGCCATCCTTTACCCAACGACGATAACTACGCAGCGCAAGACCGGCTTCCTCGCACGCCCTGGCTAGACGTGCTCCTTGGCGGTGAGCGGCTTGAATCAAGCTGACCACATGTTGGCGCTCTGAGAGTGAGGTCATTCGTCCTCGTTTTCCTCCCAAAGCGCATTGAGCTTTTTTCGCAACATCAACAATGCTGCTGCCTCCGCTAACGCCTTCTCCTTACGTCTAATCTCACGTTGCAATGTCTTGTTTTCTTGACGTGTGGCTTGAAGCTCTTTACGAAGCGCTTGAGCTTGCGCTTTGCTTTGGTCAAACGACTGTAGACACTCCGACTTCCATCGCTTAAGTTGCTCAGGGTAAAGACCTTTTTCTCGGCAATAAGCACTCAACTCAATCTCCGAAAGCGAGGCGGTTTCTATCACAGTCGCCAGTTTGGTCTCAGCAGACCAGTTATCCGAATTGCGTTTTTTTGACATGGCATTACCTACTAAATTGACTTGTTTCAGCCAATTTTAAAGGGTTGAGGTAGGAATGCTTTCTTGCCTAGCTAGTTCGCTAAGACTCAATGTGTTGTCACTATGAAATTTATTAATCACTGCGTTCTTACGCTCTAGTGAATAACGACTCATAAATAGTATCCTTACCGCTCTCTTGATTTAAATTTAGAGGGTGACAACTATCCTGACATAGAGAGGCCTTAAGCCCCGTCTTTAGCCGAAGTAAAGGCATCGGCAAAGAACTCCGTTTCAGGTAGTCCCTTTTCATTGATGAAGCTTTTACGTGCGCTTTCAACCACAATCGGCGCCCCACAGGCATACACCTGATAGCCAGATAAATCCTCAACATCATCTAAGACGGCTTGATGTACAAAACCAGTACGACCCTGCCACTGATCCTCTGGCAAGGCATCCGATACCACCGGAATATAATTAAAAAACGGCAAATCCGCAGCCCATTGCTCGACCAAAGCATTCATATACAAGTCCTTAGGTCGACGACCACCCCAATAAAAGGTAATAGGTCGTTGGATGTCTTTGGCGATAATATCCTCCATGAGCGCCTTGATTGGAGAAAAACCGGTACCACTAGCCACAAAAATCATTGGCTTATCCGAGTTCTCACGCAAAAAGAAGGTGCCCAAAGGTCCCTCAATCCGCAGAATCTCACGCTCTTTAATCGGTCGCTCGCCCACCCCAAACAGACGATCCGTAAACATACCACCTGGCATATGACGTATATGCAGCTCCAGCACTTTACCCTCTTCGGGTGCCACCGCAATCGAATAGGAACGGCGCACATTATCTTTAAAGATAAAATCTAAATACTGACCGGCATAATAACGAAAAGGCTCAGTTGAAGGCATTTGCAACTGTACCAACATCACATCATCATTGAGCCTGTCCATTTTAAGCACACGCGCGGGCATTTTACGAGTAATGATATCGGTTTCTAAGCGCACCTCTAGACTTTCTATCACTAAATCGGATTGTGCCGTCGTCTGACAAAACAGAGTATAGCCCTCAGCCATTTCATCAGGCGACATCATCTGCTCGGTTCCAATACCCGGGTCATAATCACCTGCCACTACCTTACCCTTACAACTGATACACGAACCGCTACGACAGCTATAAGGTAAAATCACACCCGCATCTAAGGCGGCATCTAAAATAATTTGACCTTCTTTTACCGTAAACTGATGCCCACTCGGCATCACTTCCACTTTATATGACATGACATTCCTTTTGTCTGATTAGGCAAGCTGTACTTATTCGCTTGCTTCATTCGTGCCACCCTCAGGCGCACGACTTAAGCTAATATCCTTAAGCCTCACATCTAAGGCACGACCCTTGCGTGCACGCTTAGCTATATATACTTCCAGCTCATTTAAACTTAAAACGTCTGTACTTGCTTTACGACGATAAGTGCCGCTCACGGCTAAGCCATTTTCACCAAAGGCTACGATCTGACTTAGCTTATCATCATCGTCGAGACCGATTAAGATTGTCCCTAAACCACCGCCTGCTAATTTTTTTACTTCCGACAAAGCAATGATTAAAAAACGACCTTTTTTACTCAATAAGGCGAGATAGCGATCGTCTGGCTTAACGAACAAGGGCTTTAATAGTGGCGTTTCAAGCGTCACAAACTGCTTACCCGCTTTTTGACGACTCACCATATCCTCTATCGTTGTTATAAAACCGACCCCATGCTCTTGCACCAACAATAGCTGTTGCGCCTTATCTGCTGCAATAAAATGGTTAATTTTCGTATTAGACTCACTATCTACCATGGCGGTGATCGGTTGCCCGTCACCACGTGCCGACGGCAAATCCGCTACCTCAACCGTATAAGCTCGGCCCACATTAGAAAGCGCAATCAGCTGATCCACGGTACGTACTTCAAAGGTATCGTAGAGCTTATCACCGGCTTTAAAATTAAATTGCTGCGGATCGTGTCCATGATGTTGACGTGAACGAATCCAGCCCTTTTGCGAAATAACGACCGTCACTGGCTCATCAGCCACCTTAATCTCCAAAACGGCTTTTTCGGCTTCTTGAATGATGGTACGACGTTCATCGCCGTATTTCTTGGCATCCGCTTCAATTTCCTTAATCATCATTTTGCGCATGGCTGCCGGATTTGCTAAGAGATGCTGTAATTCCGCTTGTTCTTTGCGTTTTTCCTCTAATTCCTGCTCAATTTTAAAGCCTTCCAAACGGGCTAATTGACGCAGGCGCATTTCTAAAATATCTTCGGCCTGACGCTCACTCAGATTAAAACGATTCATCAAGGCAGGTCGTGGTTCATCGGACTCACGAATGGTGGCAATAACCTCATCCACATTAAGATAAACCACCATACGACCTTCCAACACATGGATACGATCGCTGACTTTGTCCAAACGATATTGGGTTCGACGCGTTACAGTGGTGGTACGGAATTGCAACCATTCCGTTAAAATTTCCAATAAATTGCGTTGACGTGGCCGCCCATCAATCCCAATACAGACTAGGTTAATGCTAGCATTACCCTCCATACTGGTTTTAGCTAATAGCTGATTAACAAAGTCCTCACGACTGACCTTGGACGTTTTAGGCTCAAACACAAGACGTACCGCTGCGTCCTTACCCGATTCATCACGCACCGAATCTAATAACGACAACATAGCAGAGCGAGCCTGTTGCTGCTCCGAGGTCAGTGCCTTACGACCCGTGCGCACGCGCGGATTAGAGATCTCCTCAATCTCTTCAAGAATTTTTTGAGCGCTGGTATTAGGCGGCAGCTCTGTAACCACTAACTGCCATTGACCACGAGCCAACTCCTCAAACTCCCAACGGGCACGTACTTTAATCGAACCACGACCACTTTTATAGATCTCGGCAATTTCCTCAGCAGCGGTAATAATTTGCGCACCATTTGCAAAATCAGGCCCGGGCACAAAGCTCAGTAACTCCTCAATTACCATGTTGGGCTTTTTCAATAAGGCCACACAAGCAGCTGCGATTTCACGTAAATTATGCGAAGGAATCTCCGTCGCCATCCCCACCGCAATACCAGAGGCACCATTTAAGAGCATCATCGGTAAGCGTGCTGGCAACAGTACGGGCTCCTTTTCGCTGCCATCATAGTTAGGAATAAAATCGACCGTGCCCTCGCCTAACTCCTCTAACAGCAGCTCAGCCATTGGCGTGAGCCGTGCCTCGGTATAACGCATAGCGGCCGCACCATCACCGTCACGGGAACCAAAATTACCCTGTCCATCAACCAGTGGATAACGCAGGGTAAAACTTTGTGCCATCCGTACCATGGCATCATAAGCTGCCTGATCACCGTGCGGGTGATACTTACCCAGTACATCACCAACCACACGGGCAGATTTGACCGGCTTGGCATGATTCTTAAGCCCCATCGCATTCATGGCATACAGAATACGTCTCTGTACCGGCTTTTGACCATCACTCACATCTGGTAAAGCACGCCCTTTGACCACTGAAACCGCATAGTCTAAATAAGCTTTTTCAGCATATAAACCAAGCGTCACGCCCTCTTCTTCGGGCACATCAAATAAATTGTTTTGCTCTGTCATTGAATACTTTAATTCAGTTTAAATATCAAGGTCGGCAAGATTGCCCTTTTCCTCTAACCAAGCGCGACGCTGCTGCGCCTCACCGCGAGACATCAACATATCAAACATTTTCATGGTGTCTTCAGGGCTAAATTCGCCATAATTTACTGGCAGTAAACGGCGTGTATCTGGATTCATCGTGGTTTCCCAAAGCTGCTCCGGACTCATTTCACCCAGACCTTTAAAGCGACTGATGCTAAGACTTGCCTCTTTATAACCCTCAAGATTGATTAATTTATCCACCGTTGAGTCTAATTCACGTTCATCTAAACAATAAATTTTACGCGCTGGACGCTTTGCTTGTGCCGGTGCATCAACACGGAATAAAGGCGGCTGCGCCACGTAAACAAAGCCATTTTCCACCAGTTTAGGAAAATGACGATAGAATAAGGTCAACAACAGCACTTGAATATGAGAACCGTCCACATCCGCATCCGACAAAATGCAAATACGACGATAACGTAAACCCGATAAATCAACCGATTCCTTGGGGCCATGCGGATCGACACCAATCGCCACCGAAATATCATGAATCTCTTTATTCGCAAATAAGCGATCTCGATCCACTTCCCACGCATTTAGTACCTTACCACGCAATGGCAAAATCGCCTGAAACTCTTTATCGCGACCCATTTTAGCAGAACCACCAGCGGAATCCCCTTCCACTAAAAACACCTCCGTGCGAGTTGGATCATCGGACTCACAATCGGTTAATTTACCGGGTAGCACCGCAACGCCAGAGCTCTTACGCTTTTCCACCTTTTTGGCTGAACGAGCACGTGCCTGCGCCTGACGAATCACCATTTCTGCCAGTGAACGCCCCCAGTCGACGTTGCTATTCAACCATAATTCAAAGGCACTTTTGACGTAATTACTAACTAAACGCACGGCGTCACGACTATTTAGACGCTCCTTGGTTTGGCCCTGAAACTGCGGATCCAGCATGCGCACCGATAACACAAAACTCGCTCGCGCAAATAAATCCTCTGCTAATAAACGCACACCCTTGGGTAATAAATTGTGTAGCTCAATAAAGGTCTTCAGTGCATTAAATAAGCCCTCACGCAGACCCGCCTCATGGGTACCACCGCTTAGGGTAGGAATAAGATTAACATAAGACTCGCGCGCTACAGCACCCTCAATGGTCCAAGCCACAAGCCACTCACAACCCTCGCCCTCGGCAAAACTTTCATCATCCGCAGCGGCAAACTGCTTACCCTCAAACATCGGGATCAATAACTCATCCCCAGCCAATTCCTCTTCAAGATAACCACGTAAACCGTCGCTATAGCACCAATTAAGGCTTTGACCATTTTTCTCATTGACCAGGGTAATCGAAACGCCCGGTAATAACACCGCCTTACTACGTAATAAACGTTGCAAATCGGCCACTGGAATCGTCGGGCTATCAAAATACTTAGCATCAGGCCACACACGCACGAAGGTGCCCGATTTACGCGCGGGTGCTTTGCCAATCACTTTTAAAGGCTCAGCCACATGACCGCCGTCGGCAAAAACCAATTGGTGCTGCTCACCGCCACGGGTGACCACCACCTCCAAACGTTTGGACAGCGCATTCGTCACTGATACGCCCACGCCATGCAAGCCACCTGAGAAAGCATAGGCTGAATTACTATCCTTATTGAATTTACCGCCCGCATGGAGCCGAGTAAACACAATTTCCACCACCGGTGCATTTTCTTCTTTGTGCCAGCCCACGGGAATGCCGCGACCATCATCCTCGACGCTCACACTCTGATCCTGATGCAAGGTGACGGTAATATGCTGGCAAACGCCTGCCAAGGCCTCATCCGCCGCATTATCGATAACCTCTTGGATAATATGCAACGGTGATTCTGTACGGGTGTACATGCCCGGGCGCTCGCGCACTGGTTCCAAGCCTTTAAGTATCTGAATCGAGCTTTCTTCGTAGCTTTGTTGTTGGGACATACCGCTTAACTGATGAATTGATTGAAAGTGTAAAAATAAGACATTTTATAGTCTATATGAGAAATTTGTGGGGCATCTGCACCCATTCAGCAACATTGTGCAGATTTTAATGTTATTCTAACCACATTAAATAATAAATGCTTTTCTCACCTCGCGTGAGTCTTCAGATTGTAATAAGCATTATTCTATGGTCTCAATCATTTCGCAGACCAAATTAGATTCCCATTTGTAGACACTCCCTTGTCTTCTTTAGGTGGACAGGATTTGCTATATATAGCATGACGGCTTCGTCGCTAGTGCCTCAGCTGCATAACGTGACGTGTGCTGTCAACATAGATTAAAGAGTATAAATTATGAGCAATATCATTCATGCCACAGACGCAAGCTTTGATGCTGATGTCTTAGAATCCGTAGTACCTGTATTAGTTGATTTCTGGGCTCCTTGGTGCGGTCCTTGCCGACAAATTGCGCCGGTATTAGATGAGCTAGCGCAGGATTATGCCGAGCAAGTGCGCATCGTCAAGGTTGACGTACAGGAGCACCCGCAGGTCGCCGCCCGTTTCGGCATCCGTAGTATTCCTACCTTAAAAACCTTTAAAGCCGGTCAGGAGCTGGCAACACAGGTTGGTGCTGCCAATAAGCAACAACTTGCCAGTTTGATTGAGCAGGCCCTCTAATCCTTTATTTTTTGACCTTATTACACTGCGCGCAGCCGAATTCACTCGGCTGCCAATTGAATTAACTCATTAACATATCAAAACAATGCATTTAAACGAACTAAAGTCTTTACACGTCACCGAGTTACTGGAACTGGCTCAACAATTAGATATTGATAATGCTAACCGTTTTCGCAAGCAAGAACTCATGTTTGCAATTATGAAAAAGCGCGCTAAAGCTGGTGAGCAAATCTTCGGAGATGGCGTGTTAGAGATTTTGCCAGACGGTTTCGGCTTTTTACGCTCTCCAGAGACTTCCTACCTAGCCAATACAGACGATATTTATATTTCACCCTCACAAATTCGCCGTTTTAATCTTCACACCGGTGACTCCGTTGAGGGTGAGGTGCGCGTGCCCAAGGACAATGAGCGTTACTTTGCCCTGGTCAAGGTAGAAAAGGTAAACGGTGTTGCACCGGAGCGTGTTAAGCATCGCATGATGTTTGAAAACTTGACGCCCCTGCATCCTGATGAGCCACTGATTTTAGAGCGTGATATTCGCAGTGAAGAAAACAACACGGGCCGTATTTTGGATATTTTTGCGCCACTCGGCAAGGGCCAGCGAGCGCTCATTGTAGCCCCACCAAAATCTGGTAAAACCGTGATGATGCAGCATATTGCACATTCGATTACCACCAACTACCCTGATGCTACCTTAATCGTCTTGTTAGTGGATGAGCGTCCAGAGGAAGTCACTGAAATGCAAAGAACGGTGCGCGGTGAAGTGGTGGCTTCCACCTTTGATGAGCCTGCCACACGTCACGTACAAGTAGCAGAAATGGTGATTGAAAAGGCTAAGCGTCTAGTCGAACTAAAAAAGGATGTGATTATTCTTTTAGACTCCATTACACGCTTAGCACGTGCTTATAACACGGTGATTCCTGCCTCCGGCAAGGTACTTACCGGCGGTATGGATGCAAATGCCCTACACCGTCCTAAACGCTTTTTCGGTGCCGCGCGTAATGTCGAAGAAGGTGGCTCTTTAACCATTATCGGCACCGCCCTGATTGAAACCGGTAGTCGCATGGATGACGTGATTTATGAGGAGTTTAAGGGTACCGGTAACTGCGAGGTACATCTAGAACGCCGCTTAGCGGAGCGACGTCTTTACCCGGCCATTAATTTAAACAAATCCGGCACCCGTCGCGAAGAGCTATTAATGAAGCCAGAAGACTTACAAAAAGTATGGATTCTGCGTAAATTCATCCACGATATGGATGAGGTTGAGGCCATGGAGTTTATTTTAGGCAAAATCAAAGAAACCAAAAATAATGCCGAATTCTTTGACATGATGAAAAAATAAACAGACTTGTTGCGCAAATGTGGATAAGAGCATTTGCGCTTTTTACTGAAAATCAACAATGCAAGACTTTACACACGAATTAACTAATTACAAGCAAGTCACTGAAAAGCAAAAAAACTATTTGCTGATCACTTATATTATCTTTGCCGTCGGCATTTTAACTGGCGGTCTTGTCACCTTAGCTGGTGTGGTGATGGCTTACCTCAAGCGTGATGAATATCAGAACACACGCTATGAAAGTCACATCACCTACTTAATCCGTACCTTTTGGATCTTTATTTTATATAGCTTTATCAGTTTTATCTTAAGCTTCATTTTTATCGGTATCCTGCTTGCCTTCTTAACCGCCGTATGGTACGTGATTCGTATCGTGAAAGGCATGGTGTTGTTTGTGGATAATAAAGTCATTAATCAGCCAAACACCTGGTTGTTTTAAAGTCAAACCATTGTTTCGGGCTGCAGGTCTTGTCACTCCCTGCTACTCAGTAATTAACTGTTAAGGGATAGAGGGGCTCCGCGTTTTGCCTTGTGAGCACTTAAGTTCCACAACTAGCAATGCTTAGAGCGCTTTAATTAATGCAAAACGAGGTACCCTGCGCCCCTCGGTATCACGTACTTCCTCAGTAAACATCGCCAATGGTCGCACCCAATAGGAATAGTCACCATATAAGCATTGGTAATAGACTAAGTCCTCTTCTGTTTCACTGTGCTTTACTACGCGAAAAACCTGATACAACTGCCCCTTATAATGACGATAAATACCGGCTTGTAGTGGCATAATCCTTACTCCTACTATTTGTGTCGCTTTGTTTTGAAAAACAATGATTGGCTATTAACTTAGCTATACTAACAGCTTCAAACATAAGGGTTTTGATTTTTCCTCAATGGTGAAACTTGTTCTTGCCCCGATGGAGGGCTTAACCGATCCATTAATGCGTGATTTACTCAGTGCGACAGGCGCTTTTGACTGGTGCGTGACAGAGTTTATACGCATCACCGACAGCTTATTACCTAAAAGCACGTTTTATCTGTCTTGCCCGGAATTGGCAAATGGCGGCAAAACAGCGGCTGGCACCCCCGTACACGTACAGCTCTTGGGCAATAATCCAGATATGCTAGCTGCCAATGCCTATCGAGCGGTCGAATTAGGTGCGCCCGCCATTGATATGAATTTTGGCTGCCCCGCCAAAACCGTTAATCGACATCGTGGCGGCTCAGTGCTCTTAGATGAGCCTGAAACCATTTATCAACTGGTAAAAGCCGTGCGTGAGGCCGTTCCAGCTGAGGTGCCAGTCTCCGCCAAAATGCGTCTGGGTTATATGGATCGTAATTTTACCTTGGACAATGCCCATGCCATTGAGGATGCTGGCGCTGCCTGGCTTACCGTGCATGCAAGAACTAAGGCTGAAGGCTACAAACCCCCTGCTTTTTGGGACCAGGTACGTCCTATCCGTGAGGCACTTAAAATTAATGTAATTGCCAATGGTGAAATTTGGAATAATGCCGATGCCAAGCAATGTCAATCCGAATCGAGTTGCAAGGATTTAATGATTGGTCGTGCTGCCGTCACCACGCCCGACATCACACATTGCATACGTCAAGATTCGGACAGTCACCTATTTAGCTGGTTTGATTTGGTGCAGATGCAGCTACGCTTTCTAGATGGCCGAGCGCTACTCTATGGTCCGAAGACCACCGAATCACGCCTACTCGGACGCTATAAACAATGGCTCGCCATGATGTCAACCCATTATCCTGAAGCTAAAGCCCTGTGGCAACACATTAAAGTCATTCGCTTATTGGCTGAGGCCAAGTCACGATTACAACAGGAAGTGACTAAGGCGAGCAGGCAGCCGGGACAGGAAGCCAGCCTTAAGCTGAATTAATTAAGGCTACGCACTTATTTTATCTACTACCCACCGCTTTTGTTATGCTTGCGCTACTGATTTTTATCCTCACCCTGAGTCTTGTTATCTGGCAACCTAAAGGCTTGAGCATCGGCTGGAGTGCCGGCGGGGGTGCGATACTTGCACTTATGCTAGGCGTGGTTGAATGGTCTGATGTGGCTGTGGTGTGGCAAATTGTGTGGGATGCAACCCTAACCTTCGTCGCACTGATAATTATTTCCCTTATCTTAGACGCAGCTGGCTTTTTTGCCTGGGCTGCCTTATATATAGCACGTTGGGGTAATGGTCGTGGACATCAACTATTTCCATTGATAATTTTGCTTGGTGCGGTGGTGACTGCATTTTTCGCTAATGACGGTGCGGTGCTACTACTCACACCCATTGTGATCGCTATTTTGCTGCAAATGAAATTTTCCCCTAAGGCCGCCTTTGCTTTTATTATCGCCACGGGTTTTGTGGCGGATAGCACGAGCCTACCACTCGTGATTTCCAATCTAGTCAATATTGTCAGCGCCAATTTCTTCGGTCTCAGCTTTGCTCAATACGCAATAGTCATGGTGCCAGTCAATCTTGCTTCCTTAGCCGCTACCTTAGGCGTGCTGTGGATTGTTTTTAGAAAGGATATCCCCAAACGCTATGATGTGGCAACGCTGGACGTACCCAGTTCAGCAATTCGCGATCCCTTGCTTTTTAAAGCGAGCTTTCCTATTTTGACCTTGCTATTACTTGCCTATTTTATTACCGGCCCCCTTAATGTGCCCATTTCTCTCGTCACAGGTAGCGCCGCCCTATTATTAATTATCATTGCTGGTCGCTGCTGGAACCGTGGCCAGGATGCGGCCATTCCCCTCGGTCAGGTCTTAAAATATGCGCCATGGCAAATCGTGTGGTTCTCACTCGCCATGTATTTAGTGGTGTACGGGCTAAGTAATGCGGGGCTAGGCAACTATGGGGCAATGGCTTTGCAATGGCTCGCAGGCCAAGGTGACTTTATTGCCACCATCGGCACGGGTTTTCTGAGTGCCATCTTTGCCTCAATTGTCAATAACCTCCCCTCTACCCTCGTCGGCGCTTTAGCAATCGAACAGGCAAATATCGCTGCAAGCACCAAGGAGTTAATGATTTATGCCAATATCATCGGCAATGATTTAGGACCTAAATTCACACCGATTGGCAGTTTAGCTACCCTACTGTGGCTACATATATTAGCGCAAAAAGGCTATCGTATCAGCTGGGGCCAATACATGAAAATCGGCCTTATCATCACCCCACCGGTACTACTGAGCACACTCGTGGCATTAGTTTGGTGGTTGGAAGTGGTCGCCATGAATTAAAGTGATGAGGACGTGTTGCTGTATGCCTTAACATCATAAAAAAGACGGTAAAACAAAAACATCACATCCGTTTTTGATTTACCGTCAATTACTTCGATCAAAGCGTGAAGCACTTTGAATCGTTGCGAGTCATACTAAGGAGTTTGACTTGAGCGAGTAACTATTCCCATTCAATCGTTGCTGGTGGTTTACCTGAGATATCATAAACCACTCGACTAATACCACGCACCTCATTAATAATGCGGTCTGAGATATATGCAAGCAACTCATATGGTAAAGGTGCCCAACGTGCATTCATAAAGTCATTGGTTTGAATTGCACGCAATGCCACCACATAGTCATACACTCGAATACCCTCACTCACCCCCACCGATTTCACTGGTAGGAATACGGCAAAGGCCTGCGAGGTCAGATCGTACCAATTTTTACCCGTTTCAGCGTCAATTGCGTTCCGCAGTTCCTCAACAAAAATTGCATCAGCACGACGTAAAATATCCGCATAATCCTGATTCACTTCGCCTAGGATACGTACGCCCAAACCAGGACCTGGGAATGGATGGCGATAAACCATTTTCTCAGGTAGACCTAAGGCAACACCAAGCTCACGAACCTCATCTTTGAACAACTCACGTAGTGGCTCTAAAAGCTTCATACTTAAAGTGTCTGGCAAGCCGCCGACATTATGGTGAGACTTCACCGCAACACCGTGCTTACCGGCAAGCGATTCAATCACATCAGGATAAATCGTGCCTTGAGCAAGCCATTTAGCATTGGGCATTTTCGCCGCTTCTTCTTGGAAGATTTCGACGAACTCACGACCGATAATCTTACGCTTCTGCTCTGGATCAGTTACCCCTTGGAGCTCATTCATAAAGCGCTCAACCGCATTAATATGAATGATATTTAAGCCCAAGTGCTCACGCATCACATCCATCACCTGCTTCGCTTCGAAGAGGCGCAACATCCCGTGGTCTACAAACACGCATGTCAGTTGAGAACCGATAGCGCGATGAATTAAAACCGCCGCCACTGAAGAATCCACCCCGCCTGATAGGGCTAACAGGACCTGCTCGTCACCTACCTCTTCACGGATACGATCGATCATTTCCTCGGCATAAGAGGCCATTGTCCAATCACCATCACATTCGCAAATATCAAGCACAAAGCGACGTAGTAAAGCCTCACCCTGCTTGGTATTGCTAACTTCCGGATGGAACTGTAACCCATAAAAGCCACGCAGCTCATCTGCGATAGCGGCTATTTGGCAGTTTTTAGCTGTTGCAATCACCGTAAAGCCGGCAGGTAACTCAGTAAGCTGAGTACCTTCACTCATCCAAACATCTAACTGATTTAAGCCTTCAGCCGAACGACCGTCAGATAAGGTGGCAAATAAAGGACTATTACCCTTCGTGTTAACACGCACCTGACTGAAGCGCTGCTCTTCAACGGCAGCCACTTCACCGCCCAGTTGCTTTGCCATCACGTGCATACCGTGACCAATAGAGAGTACAGGTACATCTGCTAAAAATACGAATGGCGATAGAGTCACTCCCTGCGCAGTCGTCACATCGTCAGGGTTAGCGCCGGATAAAATAATCCCCTTGACACCCTGCTGATTGATTTGTTCACGCAAGAAGCTCTCATCCACATCTGCGGGAAAAACCTCACTAAGCACACCCGCCTTACGAACACGGCGCGCAATCAATTGAGTGAGAGGTGAGCCAAAATCAAGAATTAAAATCTTTTGATGCATCATGATTATTTCCACAAAAGGACAAGATTAGTCAGCACGATAGTTAGGCGCTTCTTTCACAATTTGTACATCGTGCACATGTGACTCACGCACACCCGCGGCGGTGATTTCGACAAACTGAGATTTAGTGTGCATATCCTCAATGGTTGCGCAACCACAATAACCCATGGATGCACGAATACCACCGATTAACTGGTAGATAATGGCTAACACGCTACCCTTATAAGGTACGCGCCCTTCAATACCCTCTGGTACCAATTTATCAGCGTTATTGGCTGGGTCTTGGAAATAGCGATCAGCCGAGCCTTTTTCCATTGCCCCTAAACTACCCATACCACGGTATGACTTATAGCTACGACCTTGGAATAGAATTACCTCACCCGGTGCCTCTTCAGTACCGGCAAACATACCACCCATCATGCAGGTTGAAGCACCAGCCGCAAGGGCCTTAGCCACATCACCAGAGTAGCGAATACCGCCATCGGCAATTAAAGGCACACCGGTACCCTCAAGTGCTTTAGCAACATTCGAAATGGCCGTAATCTGAGGCACACCCACACCGGCAATAACACGAGTGGTACAAATCGAGCCTGGACCGATACCAACCTTAACCCCATCAGCTCCCGCTTCAACTAAGGCTAAAGCCGCTTCGCCGGTGGCGATATTACCACCGATAACCTCGACTTGCGGATAATTTTCCTTAACCCACCGGACACGTTCGATAACACCTTGGGAATGACCATGTGCAGTATCGATAATAATCACATCCACACCGGCAGCGACTAACTTCTCGATACGCTCCTCAGTGCCCTCACCAACACCAACCGCCGCACCAACTCGAAGCTGTCCGAGCTCATCCTTACAAGCATTAGGATTTTCAGTGCTTTTATAAATATCTTTGACCGTCGCAAGACCGCGTAATTCAAAGGCCTCGTTAACAATCAAAACTCGCTCTAAACGATGCTTATGCATCAAGGCTTGCGCTTCTTCAAGCGTACCGCCCTCAAGCATCGTCACTAAACGATCCTGAGGTGTCATCACCTCACTGATTTTAGCGTCTAGACGATCCTCAAATCGAGTATCGCGATTCGTCACGATGCCGACTACCTTTTTACCCTCAACCACGGGTAAGCCGGAAATACCGTGTTCCTTTTGTAAAGCAATCGCATCACGCACCGTCATATCAGGCGTGAGAGTGTATGGATTAACCACAATACCAAACTCATGACGCTTAACACGAGCCACCTCAATTGCCTGCGCATCGGCCGACATATTTTTATGAATAATACCGATACCACCCTCTTGTGCCATGGCAATGGCTAGACGAGCTTCGGTCACGGTATCCATGGCCGCGGAAACTAAGGGAATGTTTAAGCTAATATTACGAGTGAGTTGAGTTTTTAAAGACGTGTCACGGGGTAACACATTTGAATACGCTGGAACCAATAATACATCATCAAAGGTCAACGCTTTTTGAAGTAAACGCATGAATCTCTCCTGGCGCAAAAGAGAATTATACTACGTTTATAAGGATAAAGCTTATTAAATCAATAAACTGACGCAAATTTACCTAGTGGCAGAGTCGTTTAAGAAAAGGCTTTAATGACCAAGCACTTTCTGCTCACTTTATGCCGCTAGAGCCTCTCTGAACTGTTCTTCACTCTTGCGTTTTCTCATCGTAAAACGCCTAACTATAAATTAATGGTAAGGAAACTTCTACAGTTGAGCTGTATTAATTTAGAGGGGGTATCGCTTGACACTGTTGCTAATTTTTTGTGGGTGATATTTCTTCTTTTAAAAGATGAAACTGCTGCCATTTTAAGTTCCAAGGCGGCGCTTAGAAAAGACACATAAGGCTAAACCTTATTTGTATTGAATTTATTTTATGTGTATAATACACACCATGAATAGCAAAGACCTTATCAAACACCTTGAGGCAAATGGCTGGCAGCTTAGGAATGTACGGGGCTCGCATCATGTTTTCCGTCACCCAACATTGCCTGGCCATATTAGCGTTCCGCACCCTAAAAAAGATTTGGGTAAAGGCATCGTTAATAAATTGCTTAAACAGGCAGGTCTGAAATAAAAGGAGTTAAAGAATGAAATATCCTATTGTTATTGAACCCGGTGATGAGCACACGGCTTGGGGCGTAGTGGTTCCTGATTTGCCAGGGTGTTTTTCGGCCGCTGATGAAGGTGTGAATGAGGCAATTGAAAATGCCAAAGAGGCAATAGAGTTGTGGATTGAGGAAGCCTTGGATAATGGTGAAGTAGTTCCGAAAGCTAGTTCTATTGATAAATATAAGGATGATCCTGATTATAAAGACTGGATATGGGCTATCGTGGAGATTAATCCAGACTTATTTGATGATCATATCGAAAGAGTTAATATCACATTGCCTAAACGCATACTGGCTAGGATTGATGCCAAAGCAAAAGAAGCTGGCAAAAGTCGTTCTGGTTATATCGCTCAATTGGCATTAACAAATTAGAGCCTGTAAATAATTTTATGTAACTTCCTTTAATCCGATATCCTTCATGTGAGTATTTCACATGGGAAGTTACATGACTCAAGACGACATCATTCAATCGTTAATCAAGCAATTAGCACTAAAACACTAAAACGGACGGCCATAGCCGCAACGGTTACAGCAAGAAGACGCTTAAGACCAATCAATCCAAGGTTGAGCTGGACATTCCTAGAGACCGTAACGGCACCTTTGAGCCACAAATCATCAAGAAGAACCAGACACGCACCGGCGTCTTGGATGAGCAAATTATCGCCTTGTACGCCAAGGGCATGACGACCCGTGCGATTGCCGATACCTTGCAGGAATGCTACGATGTGGACGTCTCCGCCACCCTAATCAGCCATGTCACGGATAAGGTGATTGATGAGTTAACCGAATGGCAGAATCGCCCGCTGGGCGCCATCTACCCTATCGTCTACCTGGATTGCATTGTGCTGAAGGTTAGGGAGAATCAGCGCATCGTCAACAAGTCCATCTATATCGCTCTTGGTTCAATTTAAGGGATGGTTATCGTGCATCCTGAGTTAAAAAACTGAACTTTACTCAAGCCCAATCAGTTTGAAATCGACTTTCATATCGCTATTGTTAACCCTCTTCGTTTTTTTTGCTAAACAAAACATAGCACCATAGATTATGAATTTATTGGACACAAAAAATTTCCATAAAACAACACCAAATAGCTTGATCTAGATCAATTTTTCAAATCATTACACATTGTTTACAGCAGGTTCATAGCGTAAGATTATTAACATAAAGATACATATTAGATACATATTAATGGGATGCGTATTTCATATAAAATACAAATAACTAGTCAGTTTTTTAATGCACCTCTATATGAGATGAAAAATAGTAGTACTCCCCTACAACTTATCTTTTTAAGGATAGGAATATGAAGAAAAAACTTTTATTAATCGCATTAGCTAGCACCATGAGCTTTAGCCCTTGGGTCATGGCACAAGACGCCTCAGCACCCGTTAACAAAGGTGGCTTGCCAGGCTATGAAGTAATTGATGCTCCGGAAGTTGACAAGCTACCACGTGTCACCCAAGAGCTTGTCAAACCTCCTTTCCTACCTGAGCATAGTTTAGAGCGTCCCGACAGCCCGCGCATTGTCGAGATTGAAATGTACATTGATGAACGAGAAATTGAGGTTGAGCCTGGTGTCTTCATGTGGGCCTTTACTTTCCATGGCTCGGTACCAGGTCCTATGATTGTGGTACATGAAGGCGACTATGTTGAGCTAAAACTGATTAACTTATCTAAAAACGAATTAGTTCACAATATCGACTTCCACGCTGCGACTGGTGCTTTGGGTGGCGGTGATCTAACCTTTGTGGCGCCAGGTCAAGAGGTAACTTTACGATTTAAGGCTGACAAGCCAGGGGTACACATTTATCACTGTGCGCCTGGTGGTGCTATGATCCCTTGGCACGTTACCCACGGTATGAACGGTGCCATCATGGTCATTCCAGAAAAGGGTTTACGTGATAAAGATGGTAACCAGCTAAAATACGACAAAGCTTTCTATATTGGTGAACAGGATTTCTATATTCCTAAAGATGAAAACGGTGAGTACAAGCGCTATGCAACAGCTGGTGAATCCTACCCTGATGACCGTTTAGCCATGAATAGCTTAATCCCTTCGCATATCACCTTTGGTGACCGTAAAGGTGCTTACACTGGCGACAATGCCTTAACTGCTAACGTGGGTGAAACGATTATGCTAATCCACTCTCAGGCTAACCGCTTCACCTATCCGCACTTAATTGGTGGTCACGGTGAATATGTTTGGGAAAGGGGTAATCTCCACGAAACGCCGATGACTGGTCTTGAGACTTGGTCTATTGCTGCCGGTTCTGCAGGTGCTGCTATGTACACCTTCAAGCAACCCGGTGTCTATGTTTACCTGAATCACAACTTAATTGAATCAGTTAACTTGGGAGCGGCCCTGGAAATCAAGGTTGATGGTGAGTGGAACAACAAGTATATGAAACAAATCACTGCCCCTCACCTCTTTAAAGAAGGTGCTCACAAAAAGTGGGATGATATTGCAGCACAGAAGTAAATCCCTTCTATATTAGCTCGCTGGCTGCCTCCGAGTACGGAACCGTCAGCGAGTCTATCTAGTTTTAGACTGCGCAGTTCTAAAAAGGAGAAAACCATGAAGTCTATACACCGACACAAGCGAAGCCCCTTAGGTTTACTAAAACTTTTATTGCTTTCGGTTTTGACCTTTTTCTCCTTTTCTCACATCATAGCCAAAGCAGAAACCCTCACCTTTAATTTATTTGACCAACATGGTCCGGTCACCCATGAAAGCTACCCTGGAAAGTATTTATTACTCTCCATAGGCTATAGCTCTTGTCCTGATATATGCCCTACCACTTTATACGAGTATGGCTACGCCATGAAGCGACTCCAGCATGCTGATATGTTGCAACCCCTATTTTTGACTATTGATCCTGTCAATGATGAAATTAACCGCCTTAATGCCTACACTCAATATTTTGATGAGCGTATTGTCGGACTAAGCGGGGAAATGAAAGATATAGAAGATGTTGCCAAACAATTAGGGGCAACCTTTGGTTATCGCCTTAATGGTCAACGCATTGATAATCCTGAGCCCGGCATGAGTTACACCGTTTATCACAGTGCTATGATTTATCTAATCACACCTGAACGTGAAATACTGGATGTTTTTGATTACCAAATCGGTGGTGATGACTTAGTCAAAGTGCTAGATCAACACCTTAGCAAAGCATCCTCCACCGCCACAAAAGATATCACATCAACATCAATAGCTATCACAAACAGCGCCGTTAGTACCTGTGATTTACCCGAAGGCTTTACCGCCACTGAACAAAGCAGTAAACTCAGTGAGTTGAATTTAAGCGTTGAGCCAGAAGCTAACACGCAATTACTTAACTTATGGGCACTCTGGTGTGCTCCCTGCCGTCAAGAACTCCCACTACTAGAGAAATGGGCTGCATTACAAAACGAATTAGATATTATTACCATTAATGTGGGTGATAGTATTGAGAAAATCAACAGCTTCTTTGAAGAACAGGGCTTTAGCCATCTACCCAAATATCAAATCGAAAACTTTAATTTATTACGACAACTAGGGGGTATGGGCTTACCCTTCAATGCTTTATTTGTTAATGACAGCATTGTGGGTATAAAAAGCGGCATTATTACTGATACTGCTTCATTAGACAACTACGCACAATGCGTGCAACAACAGTTATAAAGGAACAGAGATGAGATATTCCATATTAGCCAGTAGTTTATTCGCCATTGGTTTTTTTGGCACCGCAGCCTTAGCGGCAACAGATACAAGCACGACCACCGTGAGTGATTGTGTTATTCAGGAAGTTTTACCTGGCCGCGCCATGACTGGCGGATTTGCCACCTTTGAACATCAAGGTGAGACGGTAGAGATTCTTGAGGCTCTCCTCCCTAGCATCACCGATCACGTTGAGCTTCACGAAATGAGCATGGTCGACAATGTGATGACAATGGGCCCATTACAAGACAAAAGTCTCACAGAGGGTCAACGCTTCTTCCGTAAAGGCGGAGACCACGTGATGATCATGAGTATCCCAGAGGACAAGACCCCACAAATTGGTGAAACTCATACCATGACGTTTAAGCTTAGCAATGGAAAAAGTGTTAGTTGCGAGGCCATAGTCAAATCACTGAATGAGGTCATGAAGGAACACGCTGTAAAAAAAGCTACTCATTAGAATATAAGCTGATTTAGCTTGGCAATAAAGCATGCATGCGCTTTTTAATGGCGTCTACTGGAGAAAATCAATGAATCGTCGATTATTTATTCAATGGTTAGCTAGTCTTGGAGTCGGTCTTGGTGCAACAGGAACCGCTGCTGCCCAACTACTTAAACCTGGCGCCTCTGAATTAACCAAGCTAGGGGTTGGCGATTCACTTTATCACCCCACTCGCTATCTATTTATTGCCGACTCCAGTTCCTATTTCATCACTGTTTATGATGTTAATACCGGCGAGAGGTTAGCACTATTAAACTTTGGCATACGCCCCCGCACCTTTGAAATGGCTCGCGACGACTCCATGATGGTGGTCGGTGACTATGAAGCTTCTCGTCTGGTTCTATATGAATTAGAAACACGGACTCGCAAAGACATAGAACTACCCTCACCACTTTATCAAGCCTTTTTCGTACCACAATCCAAGCTAGTAGCCATCGCTCTACGAGATCAGGTCGGTATGCTGAACTACGAAACAGGCGAACTTCATATTTATCCAGAACGCTTCGATTCTGAGCATCGTAATACGCATATTTATGCCTACTACAACTTACTCTTCAGTTCTTATAGCCAAAGTTACTGGATTCTTGATGAAGAAAAACCAGTAATGTATCGTCATTCCTATCTGGATCCTCACGATAAACCATGGGAAACCATCGACTTATCGGCTCACATCCCATCAGGCTCAGGCCTAGATGACGGAATTGCTAGTCCTGAAGACTTTATGGTAGCACTAACAGCCAAAGATGGCTCACGTGGCTTACTCTATTTCCCTAAAGATGGCAAAATCCTCTCTACGGGACCCATGCACACCGCTGGTTCCACCTATAGACCCCAGGTTGTACCCTATATTGATTTTTACTCGCGTCGCATCCTTTTTTCAGACTCCTCTGCACATGTGGTGATGTTTGATTTAGATAAAGGAGATGAACCTGAGCATTACTATTTACAAGAAAAACATCATCGCAACTTTTCTCCAAAAATTTTCCGCAGTGGCTGGCTTGAAAACACCTGGATTTTAGGTGGTGATAAAGGGATTGTCTTTCAATCCTATGATGACCCTGAAGACTCCACCTATGTACCATCACCCTGGGAAGTCGTGGATATGTGGGTCACTGGGGACAGTAAAACACTATTTTACACGCTGGATGAAGGGCTACCCATGGTTTATCGTCACGATATCCGAACTCGTGAGGCCCTCCCACCTATCCGCATTCATGGTGTAGTGATGGGCGGCTTACTAAGAATGGGTAGCAATAATAGTATTTGTTACTAAGCCTAAAATGGCGCCGAAAGTTAGCTGCCCTTCGTTTGTTTATATCGAATCAGAATCATCTATTAAGTAATTATTAATAATTCTCATTATCATTATTATTTATGATAAAATGTATATGATATAGATGTTTATACGCAACACATTCTCTGGAGGCATTCCTTTGATGAATCGACGACAATTTATTCAATTCGCTGGAGCTGCAGCGTTTGGCAGTCAATTTCCTTTTGCGTGGGCTGACACACCTTCACCTATTACCATCTATGGACCAGGTGCTTTGCCATCCCTACTCCTTGGAGTAGCAAGACATCGACAGCAACAAGGTCTATCAGCTATGCAACAAACATTTAATGTAGAGACATGGCGCACTCCCGATGTACTAAGGGCTGGCTTAGCTAACGGCAGCATTCAGGCAAGTATCGTGCCGAGTTATGTTGCCGTCAACCTAAGCAACCGGGGACTTGATGTCAAACTAGTCAACATCATGACATGGGGTCTGGTTGATATCATTGGTTCTGCAGACAGCATATCCAGCCTTAAAGACTTAGAGGGTCGCTCTATTGCTGTACCGCTTCGCAATGACATGCCTGATTTAGTTCTACAAGCGCTTTGTAAGTTACAAGGCGTAGATTTTAAAAAAATCGCAATCAACTATACAGCTACCCCAGCAGAAGCCTTGACTTATTGGCTCAATGATCGTGCCGAATTTGCCCTTTTAAATGAGCCCTTAACCTCAGTCGCAATGATGAAAGGCAAAAGCAAGTCAGCTGCACGTGTTCTTAATCTACGAGAAATATGGCGCAATCTCCACGATGGAAAATCCCAAGGTTTACCCCAGGCAGGATTACTAGTTACACATGCATTTTATGAGCAAAACCAGGAGTTTTTACAGCATCTTCAAACTGAATTGCAATCATCTTTACAATGGACGCTGACAAACTCGGCGGAAGCCTCAAAAATCGGTAACAAACTTCTAGACATACCATCGCCAGCGATTAAGGCTGCAATTCCTCACGCTAATTTAACCGTTGCGGCGGCGGCAGAGATTCGTGAAGATTTAATGCTTTTTTTCAACACTCTCTATAACTTAAATCCGCAAATTCTCGGCAACAGCATGCCTAAAGAGAATTTTATTCTGAAGCTCTAATTATGCTTTTATATGTCGGTCGTCCCATCCGTCAATCGCGTCGTGTCCAACTCCTCTCATACTGTTGGGGAGTATGGACCGCACTGGCGGTCATCGCTGTTGTCTGTGCCTTTTGGCATTGGGGTTCGGTCACCTTAGGCACTCTTGTGCTGCCAGGACCCATCGCAGTATTTGAACGCAGTATTTCACTACTGCAACATTATGAGCTAGCAGAAATACCTCAAACACTCTTTCGAGCGAGCATTGCTATTAGTGCCGCTGTTGCTTCTGGCGTGGTTTTAGGATTGCTGACTGGTGTCTCCAAAACCATGGCGCTTTTCTGTCGCCCCCTTATCAGTATGCTCTTGGGCATACCACCCATTATCTGGGTAGTATTAGCCATTTTCTGGTTTAACGTGGGTGATAGCAGTACCATCTTTACCACCTATATCGCTGTCACTCCATTAATGTTCGCCTCTGCCTTGCAGGGTATGCTGTCAATTGACCGCAATCTCGAAGAGCTAATGAGTGTCTATAAAGTCCGCTTTGATAAACGCCTATATCACCTCTACTGGCCGCACTTGCTCACACATTTATTACCCGCATTCAATATCGCCTTTGCGATGGGACTTAAAATCGCCATTATGGCTGAGTTACTTGGCTCACCTGATGGTATAGGTGCACAAATTGGTCTTGCTCGCACAATGCTGGAAACCGAAGTCGTGATGGCCTATATAGTTATTTTGCTACTCATTATTTATCTCGTGGAGTACTTATTAGTCGAGCCCTTAAAAATCATATTCTTACCATGGGATCAAGGTCGTGGCTAGTTTGCAACTACATCAACTCCATAAAAATCTAATGGGTGAATCCATTGTCGAGGACTTCAATCTCGAGCTAAATGCGGGTGAGGTTGTTTGTTTGTATGGACCTTCTGGCTGTGGCAAAACCACTATTTTAAGACTCATTGCAGGTTTAATTAGCCCCGATCGTGGTCGAATCGACAGTACTTTTCTTCGTTTGCGCTATCTATTTCAAGAGCACCGACTATTGCCATGGCGCAGTCTCTGGGACAATATTTTATTAACTCACCCTAATCCTAAGTCTGCCGCCACCCATCAAGAAGCACAACGCTTATTGACCAAACTTCATCTGCATGCCGAAGACTACGATAAATACCCCGACGAACTCTCGGGTGGGATGCGACAAAGAGCAGCTCTGGTCAGGGCTCTACTTTGCGAACCTGATTTGCTACTCTTAGATGAACCGTTTAGCGCATTGGACTATGAGTTAAAACTACAGCTCTACACTTGGCTTCAGGAATATATTAGCAATAGTATGAGTATCGTGATGGTCACCCATGACCGTTTTGAGGCGCTACAGTTAGCTGACAAAATCTATATTTTACCCCACAAGCCTGCGCGCAATCAGACCATGATTGAACTTGATCAGCCAAGATCAAAACGCAATGAGCGTTTCGTGCAACATTATCTAGCTCAACCTTTTTGGCAGCCCTACCATGACTAGAAAAAAATCACTAACTGAAATCATTCATGATTTTTTTAGTAACCCTTTCCGTCTCTACTTTTTGTTGGCCTCATTAAGCATCATTTTCATTGCTTCTTTATGGCTTACCGTCGGCCTAAGTGCCTTTTTAGGCGGACCTACTTTAACAACTCACATCAATCCCTTGAGCTACCATGCATACGGGTATTTAAATATTTTTGGTGCTGCCGCCTTTGCAGGATTTATTTTCACTGCGGTCCCCGAGTGGACTCATTTTACCCACTCATTACGTCGCTTATCTGCCTTCACCCTGTTGCTCTGGCTCAGTAACATCGTATTAAGTTTCGTCGATTTGCAACGCAGCGCACAAATAATGAGCCTGTTTTGGTTCATACTCACCGCTTTTACTATCTATGCCACCTTTCAGGATCGCAATAGGCGACAAATTAGTGTCTGTTTGATGTTATCGCTGATTACTGCCTTAACTACTGCTTATGGACTTAGCGGTCAATGGACTTTTATTATTGCGCTAGCTCACGCTTATATCATTGGGGTCTCCCTGATCATTTTTCGTATCGGCATGGCCATGGGCTCTCACTCTTTAAAACAAGCTGGTCCTAAGGCAGATAAACTAAGTTACATACAAAATCCCTACTATAGAAACCTGAATATTATTTGCATGTACTTATACGTATTCAGTTTACTCTTCTTTAATGACCCTGTTTTTTCTAGTTGGTTAGCATTGGCGTCTGGTCTTTCCATGATTGCTCGTCTTCGTGATTGGCATCACTGCATTCTATGGCATGCCTCCTTTGTCCGTTGGCATTATTTGACGCTACTCTGTATTGGCCTTGGTTATAGCTGGATGGGACTAAGCGGCATCCTATCTTGGGGCAATCCAAAGCAAGCACTGCATTTAATACTCATCGGAGGCTTTATTTTTATGGCGCTGCAGGTATTTAACATTGCTGGACTGATTCATAGCGGTCGCGGACTACCATTTCCCTGGACTAGTCAATGGGGCTTAGCAGCGATTTTAGCGGCCGCTCTATTGCGTTCAATGAGCCTAAGCTTTGGTTGGGACTATGCCCTTTTTAGCTTAGCCATTCCTAGTGCCTTGATCATCATCGCCTTTATCATGTATATCCCAGTATTTCTACGAATTTTTATACAAACTGAAGCGACTCAACCAAGTCCTCGCAATTAAGTCCTAATAAAAACTCACCCCCAATCAACGATAAGGGGTGAGCGTTAGGATAATTAATTTCTTAGAATCTAAAATTCAAACCTGCGGTGATGGTACGACCATTACCCGGGAAATACATTGCTTGATTATTAGCGTTTTGGGCTGATGCCATGGCTGGCGTCAAAGTCCACGAGATATAACGCCTATCAGTGATATTATCCACTTGCACATAAAAATTAGAGTCTTTGGCAAAATCGTAACTAAAGTGAGCACCTAAGATTGCATAACTACCCATTTTCTGAGTATTAGCATGATCCGCATAGGTCGAGCCCAAGGAACCACGAACATTGACACCTACTTCAAACTCACGATAACGATAATCCAAATTAGCACTCAAGTAATGACGAGGTAAGCCACCAATATCATTACCAGAGTACATTCCATCTCGAAACTCGAAATTATTGTAAGTATAAGCGACTCGCCCTGCCAAATTACCTGATGTCCCTAAATCCCACTTGGCACTTAAACCTAATTCCACACCACGGTGGCGGGTATCACCCTCATAGTTATAGGTAAAGGTATTAGCACCATCGGGCGAATAAGCAATTAGCTCTTTCTCAATATCAGCATGATAAAGCGTAATATCCCACCCATATTGCTGACTAAATAAACCTCGTGTACCAATCTCATAACTTAGGTTACGCTGTGGTTCAAGCTCACGCACATAAGTCAAACCACGTCTAAACATAGGCCGACCATTAGGACCTAAAACTGGCGCACCAGCAGGACCAGCGAACTGCACCATGTCTCTCAATGTCGGTGCCTCACGACTTGCACTAACATTAGCAAAGACTAACGTTGCGTCATTAGGCTCCCATGATAAGGCAATTTTAGGCGAGACCCAGCTCCAACTATCATTATGTGACTGCATGCCATTTAACCCACTACGCATACCATTCACATCACGTCCCGTGTGCACAAATTGTAGCTGAGTACTCAGCTTCCAATGAGGTACAAACTCCCAAGCGCCACGCAACTGAGCAGAAAAATAATTAGCCTTGATATCATAATCCTGAGGATGCATCAGTCGAAGCGGCGGTAAGGGCTGATTCACATTGCCATACACGGAAAAATCACCACTGGTATGAGCATAGCTTAGGCCACCACCAAGTGAAAGCTGCTTAAATTGCGCATCAACCATGTACTGCAAGCCAAGCGTGTTACTATCCATTTCCCAGACTTGAGCCGGTGTCCTAAAGTAGTCATCCGTTCTTTGAAGATATACACCAATGCTATGAGTCCAACGATCTAGTTGTAAAGTAGTCAAATTTGATAAACGCAAACCCTCAGTATGACGTCTAGGGTTCGTCTGTAATGGTCTTAAAGGTAAATTATCGGTGGTCTTGTCATATTGGTCATCATCAAACACCATATTGCGACTAATCGGTCCTGGGATTTCGAAATGCTGATTAGTATATGCAAGCCAAGTACGGTTTTCCCAACCACTATCATAAACACCGAGATTAGCTCTAAAGGCCTGACGACGCTGTTTACTGTGTTCACGGAAGCCATCAGTACGCTGATCAGAATAAGCCACATGAAAATCCCATCTATCAAAAGCACGACCAATCGCCAAACGATTAGCTACCGTGTTATGACTACCATATTGAGTATTTAAGCTACCCCTCTCAGTGGCCCCTGTATGACTTAAAAAATCTATCTCACCACCTAAGTTTTGCGCAAAAGGATTTAAGGCATTCGCTCCACGACGCACACCAATCTTGCTGCTATTGCGAGGCTCCAGTAAACCCGTGTGAAAGGAGCCATCCGCATCGTTTAACGGCAAACCATCTACCAACACGGTGATTCCTCGTGCCAACGGTTGACTTTGTATTCCCGAACCACGGATAGAAATAACCGGGTGATCATTACCGCCAAAGAAATCCAACATGGTTATGCCTGGTTGAGTGCCCATAACCTCTCTAAGTGTTGCTTGACTACCTGTACTACTAGGTGTGATCACATTGGCCCCTCCTTTGGTCGAGCCATAACTTTGCTCCATCGTAGCAGGCGTTATAGGTACCGACAAGCCGCGTATTGATTGAATCTCCAAATCTAGCGATGGCAATGCGACCGGTTCATTTGAAGCAATATTTTCCTGTGATGTCGCCGACTGCGCAAAACAAACAGCACTCGCTGCACCCAAACTCATCATCCATAGAGCTGAATAAACTGAGCTACAAATAGACTTAACAACATAATTAGGACTCGTTTGAGAATAACGCTGCAAACCCATTACCCTTCCTCTCAAATTAACAACAAAAGAATATATAAAATACATGTATTTTATTGAAATGATATCAAGAATCATTATTATTTGCAATAATTAATTACATTTATAAACGAGTTTGGATAAAGCTTTTTTCAGCCAACAGTAGATTTCATCGCTAGACGGGTATTGCTACGCGAAACTGGCAAGTCTACAAATGAAAAAACCACCAACGTGGTAGTTAATCATGAGCAAACATAATTGATTTAGAATGGAAGGACCTAATGAGTCGATGTAGCAAGAACTACTGTAAAAATTAAATTATTTACCTAAGGGAAATATAATCTTGAACGCACGAGATGTTGCTAGATGCTTCATATTTTCTGTTAATTAGTCAATTACTGAAGCTGTTTCTCCGAATTTAAATTAATTTGTATTTGACCATTAAACTGACGAATCTCACCCCAGACACAGATGGTCTTACCCGCAAATGAACGTGCCTTTTGCAGTAGCGATGGATTTTTATCCCAAACCACAATGGTTAAAGGGGCATGAGGATATGCTTTATCCAGATTCAAATAAAGCCCATGAGCAAACTCGTGTATATGCACAAGCTTGCCACAAACAGTCTGATTCTCACCCACATGAAAACGCGCTTGACTTGCTTTCAACGGACCTTGCTTTGGTGTTGATGATGCTGTCGGCGCATCGCCTGCTAATGTGCTTTGCTTAAGCCTTTCAACTGGTGTAGAGGATGCGCCAATACCACCTCGACTATTAAAAAACACCAACAGCACCACAGCCAATGAGGCCACTACTACAGCACCAACTAACAGTTTAAACTGCTTTTTCACTTCCTTTTTAACTGAATCTAATTGTTGCAGCTGAGTCTCTTTCATACTGCTAATTTCAGTCTGCAAGCGCTTTAATTCCTGGTTATGCTCAGATTTGAAACGTGCCAACTCTTCTTTAGCTTCAATTAGTTTATTTTCAGAAAGCGTGGTTTTAGTCAGCGGGCGTTCTTGTAGCTCATTTTCAAACGCAGCGAGCTTTTCCTCATACTCTGCAATTAACAAACTCACCTGTGCCTGCTTAGACTGCTCAGTAATTAGATGTTCAGCTTGAGTAGTTAAGGCTCGTCGGATCTCAGAAATTACTTTTTCTTGTTCTGCGAACGCCTTTTTATTGGTATAACGTAGCACCATGCCAAAAAGCTGGATTAAGTCATTTTGGCGCTCAAGAAAATCATTGAATCTAGCGTAACCCTTATTATTAATTTTGTCATAACCATCAAGCTCTATCGGCAGTCGATACCCCTTGGCATCGTTTTTAATCATAAAGTCGATATAACGATTACCTTCTTGATTATCTTTAAAATGGTATTGGGCAAATACATCAGCGGGGGTAATTTCTGGGATGTGACTTAAAATTTCGTCAACAAAACGCTCTTCATAACCGACAATATGTTGGATCTTATTGCGATTAATTTCTTTCCATTGTTGCCAAGTGAGCATTAACGATCTCTTTTGTTAGTTGAAAGTTAAATTAAAAAACCAATCGTTATCATAGCTCAAGGACTAAAAATCAAGGCTACAAACATAAGCTTTGCTTACAAAGTTAACAGACGTTAATATCTAAAATCACTATGATTACCCTAGGATCTAACACGCATGGAGGCGAATCATGAGAGCGATTATTCTGGTTGCCAGTCTTTCTGTTTTACTATTAAGTGCTTGTGTACATAACAAAGGTTATGGTCATTGGGAGCGTCACAATCATCCAGTCCATTCAAAAAAATATGATAAGAAACACCACAAAGAACGTGAAAAAGCTAGAAAAAAGGCCCTGAAGCAGATTGAAAAAAACAATAAAAAATATAACAAAGCTAGACGCAAGCACCGAGATTGGTAGCCCTCTCAAACCAGTCATTGACGGTTAACTTTTCTATGAGGGTGTAAGATATTGCTATAGCATAGCATGCGTTTAGTGTGAGGGATTTTCCAAATGAATTAAGATAAGAGTCTGATTGCATTAAACAAAATCCTTAAATGGTTTAAGTGGGTCGTATTGTTTTGTTGTATTGTGATTGCCACTCGGTGGACGATTTTGTATGGCCCATACGTATTTTCATTTAACTCCCAACATTACACGCGATTGAATCGAATCCCTCATGAGATGTTCACCCCAGACATAATTAAAAATGCACCAGGGTTAACTGCCCACGCAATGATTTCTTATTATCCTCAGAGTCCAAGTTCAGAAAATATTGAAATCGCATATCTTGGCAGGAAAGACGTCATGGAGTTTGAGAAATATCTCCTGTCTTTAGGGTACAAAGAAGAAAATGACCTTGTTTTTGGCAAGAGCTAGCATTTACCTGGCTATTTTAAAAAAGCTTATATCATTGAGGGAGAGGAAAATACGGTGCTTGGGTTTTATCCTTAGCCCAAAAAAGTCTCGTCAGGACAGCTTGGACGGTGAACTGTGGGACTTAAACCTTTATTTTCCCTAAGAGCTCTGTAGTATCTGATTGTTATAATTGGGCTAGGCTGCGTGTTTTCAATTCAACAACTTCATCACCGCTCAACAAAGCCAAAAAAAACATGGTGGGCATCTAGCATTACGCCAGCATCCTTAATGGGAGTCATCAACGATCTCATGATTTAAGAATTTAGAGAATGGTTACCAGAAGTCACTCTTTATGCAGATATCCACCAAAAAATATTTTCACAAAACAATAAATCAGCAATAGAAATATTAGTGATACCTCTGCATGAATCAAAATAAAAACTATATCGAACACATCACTTTTTGAGTATCCTGTGACGACAGCCACACCATAAACTTGAGTACTTGTGCCTGTCAATGTTTTTTTCTTTAACTGAAGAAGTGCATTTCTGAACATCGTAAACTCTGAGGAGTTTAGAAAAGTGATACAACCATTAGAAACACCCCCCATTGTGGTATTTATCAAGCGAGTTGTCCAGTCATTTGATTTAGTATTACAATTGAAAAATATCTGGCGAATGCTACACGGTTTAACAAAGGAAATGTCATGCTAAACGCTAAAGATGTGGCTGATTTCTTCCTTTCCCCTATTGATGAAGAAGATGGGGAATCAGTAGTCACCAACCTCAAATTACAAAAACTATTATATTACGGACAAGGGTATACACTAGCCTTGCTTGACTGCAAGCTTTTTGATGAAGAGATATCATGTTGGAATCACGGTCCAGTAGTAGAATCAATTTATCATCAATACAAAGCTCATGGTCGTAGCCCATTACCCCCTTCTCATTTAGAAATCAACAAATATAATGACGATGAATTATGCATTCTTCATCTCGTCAGGCGTGAATACGGCCAATATGAAGCGTGGAAACTACGTGATATGACCCATGAAGAGGCCCCTTTTTTGAATACACCTAAAGGTGGCATTATGGACAATGATTACATCAAAGAATTTTTCTTCAATAAAGTTTCACAACACAGCTTCAATTTTGATATTGAAAGGATGAGAACTAGAGTCGAAGGTAATTTTGTAAAAATGCCCAGTGATATTGATCAAGAGTCCTTTATTGATTGGGTTAAGAGCATTTAAAGATGTCGATCGCTGTCTACTTCGGTGAGATTTTCTTAAAGGAAATGCAAAATTTCCCAGAAAAAGACATCCAAAAAATCGGAGACTTTGCTAGGCATGTAGCTAATTACGGATTTTCTGGACTTCCGGGAAGAAATAAAATGCCTGATGCTGTACCTAAGGATGACCCCAACTGGTCGTGTAAGGTTCAGTATGCTCAGAACTACAACCTATGGCATTATCATATCGGCATTCCTGAATATAAGAGCGGCAAACACGGCTACCTTACATCAGAATATGTTCTCCATTATATCAAGGGTGATGGCTTCATTAAAATTGTTGATATGACTGCACACACACCATTGAAACTACCAAAAAAAGAATATCTAATCTGAAATTATTTTTAAGCATATCTGTATTGAAAATACCTCCATGATGTCCCCTATGTCACACTAGCTGTCCGATCATTTCTTTTTTACGCTTCTTTGACCAAATAGTACCACCAAATTGATGAGTGCCGGCATAGATAACATTAACTACGATACCGTTATCAGTATCGTGTCTATTGAAGAGGTGAAAACGCGATGAACGCACATATTAACTAACAAATTATCCGTAATAAGCAAGGAGAGCCTGAGTATGTCGTCCTTCCTTATGAAGACTACTTGCAGCTTATACAGCAGCCCAAGCTTATACAGCAGCCCAAAATAAATCTTGAGCATGGTGTACCTAGTCAAGTTGTCGACCTCATATTTGATAAGGGCTACTCACCGGCAAAAGCCTGGCGAGAATACTTAGGTGTTACTCAAGCTCAAGCGGCTGAAAATATAGGCATCTCTCAGTCTGCTTACTCCCAGCTTGAGAACTCCACAACCCCTACGTTGTCAGCCAGAGCGAAAATAGCAAAAGCGCTTAATATTAACCCTGAGCAATTGGACTGCTAAAGTCCCAAGACATAGGCTTATCAAAAATTTTTCGCTTTGAAGCACTCCAAAAGCCCCCTTGCAATTAACTGTATTAACCCAGTAAAAACCTGCTCGGGTCTTAATTTGATTTTTTGGGGAAAAGTTAAGCATGAATACAGCGTTGAAGTAGGTATTGATAGCTAAAAATACCTACAAAAATAGCTCGCTGTAAGTGTATTTAGAACAATTATATTGAATATACTATTTGACATTAAACCCTTACAAAGCAAAGGCTTAGGAAGAAAATTGGGTTTAATTAAATTTGATCACATATCATCAAATATAGGTGACTGGTCCCCCCAGCCGGACTTGAACCGGCGACCAAAGAATTAAGAGTCCGCTCCGACGTGGTGGCTACGCAACCACCCCACCGAAATACTCTTGTGTGATGGTGGACAATGGTATTGTCGCAGAGACAGTATCAAAGGATAATCACGTGACGAAATGGCTAGGCCTCCCTGCTCTATATAGATAGAATACAGGATAACGAGGGAACGACTAGCGAAACGTCAGTAATCAAGATGACAGGCTGGAACAGGCGGCAGAAAAGAGACTGGACACTATAAGTGATCCAGTCTGCTTTGGTAAGTACTCTTTACTATCTTTGATAAAATAAGAGTATTGATTAAAGCATGGAGGCAATTATGAGACCATCTGAACTTATCCAGCTAAAGCGCCATGAAATCTATTCAATATTAGATAAATACAAAACTCTTGATAATCTTAGAGTCTTTGGTTCGGTTGCCAAAGGAACTGATAATGAAGACAGTGATATTGATTTTTTAATTGACGCTCACAAAGGCACTACACTTTTAGATCTTGGTGGTTTTCAGGATGAGCTGCAAACACTTTTAGGCGTTAAAGTCGATCTTTTAACATCAAAGGACATTTCTAAGCACTTTGTGGAAGTTGTATTAAAAGAGGCCATCCCTTTATGAGAAAACAAAAAGATCTTAATGTGTATTTAGAAGAAATTCTTCAAGCAGCTAACTACATTGACTCTTATACGAAAGATCTAGATTTAGATGAGTTTATAAAAGACACAAAGACCTCACAAGCTGTGATCCTAAATCTTTTGATTATTGGAGAAAATGCCAACAAGCTTTTGAGTTTACACCCTGAATTCACTCAAAATACTGAACATTTAAGATGGACAGCCATGAGAGGGATGAGAAATCGAATAGCACATGGTTATTTTGAAATGAATATGGAAATCGTTTGGGAAACGATCCAACAATCAATTCCTAAAATTATTGAACAAATACCAATGCTAATTGACATTGAGAAAGACATAGATAGATAGACAAAATAAAAAATTTAAACCGCCAACTAGGCGGTTTTTTTATGGAGATCAGCAGTTCATGTTTGACAAACCTGACTACTCACATGTTGCAAGAGACGCTGAGGTAACAATAGAAGTAACAGCAGAAGAAGTAGCTGCAATTTATTGGGCTTACGACCGTGGGTTTGACTCACTGGACGAAACATCCCGACAGAAACTAGATTCCGTTATCAACAAGCTCAAATATGAGCTGTGGCCGTAGAAAGAATCGGGAT
>NZ_AQVB01000003.1 GCF_000372065.1 Oligella urethralis DSM 7531 | reverse complement strand
ATTGTGCTTCTTCCTAATTGCTAAACAGCAGTACAAGCTTCGCTTGACGACCATAGCAAGGTGGACCCACTCCTTCCCATCCCGAACAGGACAGTGAAACGCCTTAGCGCCGATGATAGTTGGATTCGCTCCTGTGAAAGTAGGTCATCGTCAGGCAATTTACATCAAACCCCTGAAAGCTAACGCTCTCAGGGGTTTTTGCTGCGCGCCAACTAAGAGTACTTAGGGACGTTTCTAGACACATCGCTAACGTTGACGCGATTAGCTATTGCCTCCAAAAATAAAACTATACAAAACATATCCTGTCGCTATAAAATTATTCTCCGTTTTTAATTGTTGTCACTCGATCTAGTTAGCTTTATGGCGATTATGATTTGACTCGACAGCGTAGTCACAGGGTTTTAGCATGCCAACTTTTGATGCCATTTTAACTGCTCTAGAAACTGAGGGTTGTTTTATCAGTGATGAGTTATTATCTCCAGCCTTGGTGCAATCATTATTAATAGAGGGTCATCAACGCTGGCAACTGGGTCAGTTTCACGATGCTCGTGTTGGACGTAAGCAACAACTTGCCTTGGCTGCGGATATTCGCGGTGATTCCATTCTTTGGTTAGATGCACATGATAGCTATCAAGCCTCACAGGAAATATTTGCATTGACTGAGTTATTGCAACAGGCATTTAATCAGTATTTTTTTATGGGTTTAAAGCAAGTTGAATTACACTATGCGCGCTATGCTTCAGGTACGGGCTATAAACGTCATATTGACCAGCATCATAACACTACCTTTAGAAAAATAACCATAGTCATTTATTTAAATCCGGATTGGACGGCGGAAGACGGTGGTGAATTGCTGATCTATGATCCTTTTAATCCGCAACAAGTGCTGTTTCGTGTTTTACCTATCGCCGGACGCATCGTGATATTCCGTAGTGATCTCTTTGAGCATGAGGTATTGCCTAGCAGCAAAACACGCTGGAGCATAACGGGCTGGTTTCGTGATGATGAAAACTTTTTCGGTTTTGCAGCTTGAATTCTAGACAATAATCTAGCAGTGGCCTACAAAACCATATGCTAGCTTAGTAATCGCTACACTATAGTTTGTACTAACACAGTTTCCTTAGCAGTCATATGGTGATAGGCCCTTTTTTGTTGCCACCGATGGTTTTTGCGACGCTTATCGGTGTGCTAGTATTAATGCTCATTGGATCGCTACTAAAGCGTTGGATAGACCCACAATTTGATACCTGGGTTGGCATTGCTCTGGTGGCTGCCTTTTTAGCAGCTAGAGCTGGCTTTGTATTAAGGCATTGGGATAGTTATCAGCAAAATCCTTTACGCTTTTTTTATATTTGGCAAGGTGGTTTTGATAGTCATTGGGCTATCGTTGCGGCAGTACTGAGTCTCTTCTTTTTAAGTGCTTGGCGTTATCGGGCAATCGCTGCTGCTGCTTTACTGGTAGCAGGCTCTGCTATTTATCTCGCCTTTAGCCTGACGCCTAAAGCGGCTTCCACACAGTTAGCGGATATTCAGCTAGTTAACCTACAGGATGAAGCTGTTAATCTCGCAGCGCATGCTGATGATAAGGTGGTGCTTAATCTATGGGCAACATGGTGTGCGCCCTGCCATCGTGAGATGCCGATGCTGCAGCAGGCGATTGCAGATTATCCGGAGCTGCAGTTTTACTTAATTAACCAAGGTGAAACTGAGGTGGTGGTGAGGGACTATTTAGCAAGGCACGATTTACAACTACAGGCTTCGGTTCTATTAGATCCCACCCAAGCGATAGCAAGTTACTATCAGACACTAGGCACGCCTGTGACGCTTTTTTTTAATCAGAATAGGCTAGTGGCTACGCATGTGGGCGAGATCAGTGCTGAGCTACTTAGTGATTATGTGCAAGCGCTAAAGCACTAATGTAATCGCATGCTCGTACCAAGGCTGTATTGCATGGTATTAAGGTAATGGTCTGTGCTTGCTTCACCAGTATCCTCAGCTAATTCGTAATATTCATCATAACCTGACAGGTGATGGCCGCCGCTCTCCTCAAGGGGGATACCCTCAAGTAAGAGTTTATTGCCCGGCAATTGCTTATAGTTAATGATCTGACCGGGTTTTAGTTGCAAATGGCTCAGCAGTTCTTCTTTTAATTGGACTTGACCGTAGGCGCCAATAACCATATAGCCTTTTTTCATGGTGTATCTCCCTAATAATGATTGTAGTCAGCAGTTAACTGCTTGGAAAGGCTAGCAGCCACGTTTTATTGTGCTCAGAACCTGTTGCAGGGACAATACACAAAACTACATATGTATTCATCAGTAGGACAAAAATAACCACCCTGATATACAGCGCTCAGTCTTAAGTATATGATGAGTTGAGTGCAATATAAGTCTTTGTATTGATTTGATAATTTCGATTTAGGATAGTAGGCATGATAGCAAGCAGAAAGGAGTCTATTGATAAGCGTTTAGTGCTAATTCATCACACGGGTGCTAGACTATATCCCTTTAAAAAGTGCTTTAAAGAGACGGGTAGTTTTGGTTTTGTGGTGACCCCTAAGGGGCGGCGTGAGCGTAATGGCGATGGTCTTTATTTACAAAGCTTGGAGGAGGTGATTCCCTATTTCTTTTTCAAAGGTTATAACTTGGCTGCGACTACGGATACCAAGCCGACTAGTGCGGGTGAGCGAATTGGTGCCTTTACGATTAATGGCACAGCAATCGTGGACTATGAGATTGCTGAGGAGTTGAGTCATTTGGTGGCTACTGCACCGTTTCAACCGCGTCATGTTTTTTAAATTATGCGCTTAGAACTGTCTTAGTGCTAACGATGGCTGCTTATTTTTCCAAACTGGTTTAAAATCGAACGCTTGCGTTGAAATTTAAAATTACATTTGATAAATTTTAGATGAGATTTATTTTTGGAGCTTAAAGCATGCCAACCTCAATTGAGTTATTAGCAACCGTCTTATTCGGTCTTGCAATTATTCATACATTTACCGTACCTATTTTCGCCAAAATTGCCCATAGACCAGGTCCTCACCAGGGGCTTTGGCACTTGTTATCCGAGGTTGAGGGCGTGTTCGGGCTGTGGGCGACCATCTTTTTGGTGATTATGGCGGCCACTGGCGGTATTGAGTCTGCTGTGCATTATATGGATGGTCGTAATTTTACCGAGCCGCTCTTTGTATTTGCCATTATGGTGATTGCGGCAAGCCGTCCTATTTTGGATCTGGTGCAGCGTATTGTGCGCTATTTGGCGCGAGTGCTGCCGGTGCAGACTGAGGTGGCGCAGTTCTTTATTACCTTGAGTTTAGTGCCTTTAGCTGGCTCAATTATCACCGAACCTGCGGCTATGACTTTAGCAGCGTTGATGCTCAAAGAGGGTTATTTCAGTCGAGCACAGAGTGTAAAGTATAAGTATTTGGCCCTGGGTGTGCTCTTTGTCAATATTTCCATCGGTGGTGTGTTGACTGCGTTTGCGGCGCCACCGGTATTAATTGTGGCTAACACTTTCGGCTGGGACAGCTTGTTCATGTTGACAACTTTTGGTTGGAAGGCAGTAATCGCTGTCTTTATTAATGCGATCGCCATCACCTTTATTTGTCGTCGTGAAATTATTCGCACGGCGCGTATTCCTATCACTAAAGAAACACGTATTGAGCGAGGCGGGGTGGCTGAACGAGCCGAGGTGGTGCCTGCCAGTGTGATTTTAGTGCATTGTCTGTTCTTGCTTGGGGTGGTATTTTTCTCCCATCATCCGCATATCTTTATGGGTATGCTGATGCTCTTTATTGGTTATTGTACGGCCTATAATCGCTATCAAAACCCCTTGCTGATTAAGGAGGGCTTGATGGTCGGCTTCTTCTTGGCTGGTCTTTTGATTTTAGGTGGTATGCAGCAGTGGTGGTTGCAGAGTTTATTGGCTGGTTTAGAGCCGTTGGTGTTATTTGTGGGTTCAACGGCCTTGACTGCAATTACTGATAACGCAGCCTTAACTTATTTAGGTTCTTTGGTTGAGGGTACCAGTCCCGAGTGGCGTTATATGCTTGTGGCTGGTGCGGTCAGTGGTGGTGGTTTAACCGTGATTGCTAACGCACCTAACCCGGCCGGTTTCTCTCTCTTAAGAAGAAGTTTCCCTGATCAGGCCATTGCGGCACAGTATTTATTATTAGCTGCATTAGGTCCGACCTTGGTTGCTTCCTTGCTGTTTGTCTTATTATAAATCTTGCGCTTAAAGCGCTACCTTAAGGAGGAAAAAGGGCTAAAATATAGCCCTTTATTTCCTTTTTTAGCGATTGCTGTTAGAGAGTTTGTTGTGCCTATTTATGTCTATCGTTGCGAACGTTGTGGTGCAGAAAAAGAGTTGCTGCAAAAGATGTCCGATCCTCCTTTAACGCATTGTGATGCCTGTGATCAGGAGACTATGGTGAAGCAGGTCACTGCGGCTGGTTTTGAGCTAAAGGGCACTGGTTGGTACGTGACTGATTTCCGTGATAGCGCTAAGCCTAAATCAGGCGGCTCGTCTGAGAGTTAATCAGACACCCTTTATTTATCATTTAGTTATTCTACTAATAAAACGCATTTAAGCGATTTCGGAGCAAATATGAAACGCACCTGCTATACAGGTCAGGTTGGACTAGATCAATTAGATCAAACAGTTACTTTATTCGGTTGGGTTCATCGTCGACGTGACCACGGCGGCGTTATCTTTATTGATTTGCGTGACCGCGAGGGTTTAGCGCAGGTGGTATGTAACCCTGAAAATAAAGACACCTTTAGTATCGCTGAGGGTATTCGTAATGAGTTCTGCTTAAAGGTAACCGGTGTTGTACGTCGCCGCCCTGAGGGTACGGTTAATCCGGATCTTAAATCGGGCGAGGTCGAGGTAGTGTGTGAGGCGATTGAGATTTTAAATCCATCGATTACCCCGCCGTTCCAGTTGGACGATGATAATTTATCCGAGACGATTCGTTTGACTCACCGCGTGATTGATTTGCGCCGTGAGGTGATGCAGAAAAATCTGATGTTACGCTACCGGGTTTCCATGGAGGCGCGTAAGTTTCTGGATGCTCTGGGCTTTATTGATATTGAAACACCGATGCTTACTAAGAGCACGCCTGAGGGCGCACGTGACTATTTAGTGCCGTCACGGGTTAATCCGGGTGAGTTCTTCGCTTTGCCACAGTCACCGCAGTTATTTAAGCAGTTATTGATGGTGGCCGGTTATGACCGTTATTATCAAATCACGAAGTGCTTTAGAGATGAGGACTTACGTGCCGACCGGCAGCCTGAATTTACTCAGATAGACTGCGAGGTTTCTTTCCTTGATGAGGAGGAAATTCGCGAGATCTTTGAATCAATGCTCCGTCATATCTTCAAGGAGGTGCTGGCCGTTGAGCTGCCGAATCCTTTCCCAACCATGCCTTGGACGGAGGCCATGCAGCGTTATGGTTCGGATAAGCCTGACTTGCGCGTGAAGCTTGAATTCACCGAGTTAACTGAGGTGATGAAAGACGTTGAGTTTAAGGTGTTTAGCGGTCCTGCCAATACTGACGGTGGTCGAGTGGTAGCGCTCAGAGTACCGGGTGGTGCAGCACTATCTCGTAAGGAAATTGATGACTATACGCAGTATGTTTCTATTTACGGCGCCAAGGGTCTGGCGTGGATTAAGGTAAATAGTGTTGCTGAGGGTCGCGAGGGCTTACAATCGCCGATTGTTAAAAATATCCACGATGCGGCCTTAACTGAGATCTTAAAGCGCACCGGTGCGACAGACGGTGATATTTTATTTTTCGGAGCGGATAAGGCCAAGGTGGTGAATGATGCCATTGGTGCCTTGCGCGTGAAATTAGGTCATAGCGATTTTGCCAAGGAGCATGGCTTATTTGACGCTGGCTGGAAGCCTTTATGGGTGGTTGACTTCCCAATGTTTGAATACGATGAAGAGGATCAGCGCTACGTGGCTGCACACCATCCCTTTACCAGTCCCAAAGATGGTCACGAAGATTTTCTTGAGTCCGACCCTTCAAAAGCCTTTGCCAAGGCCTATGATATGGTCTTAAATGGCTGGGAAATCGGCGGCGGCTCAGTGCGTATTCATCGCTCAGATGTACAAAAGAAAATCTTCAAAGCACTTAAACTGAGCGATGAAGAGATTCAAGCGAAATTTGGCTTCTTGGTTGAGGCCTTACGTTATGGTGCGCCACCGCATGGTGGTTTAGCCTTTGGTCTGGATCGTCTAGTGACAATCATGGCTAATGCACCGTCAATTCGTGATGTCATTGCCTTCCCTAAGACTCAGCGTGCTCAGTGCTTATTGACCAATGCGCCGTCTGAGGTTGATGAAAAGCAGCTACGTGAATTACATATTCGTTTACGCAAAAAAGCTGAGCAGCAGTAAGTTATTCTCACTGCGCTAAGTCAAACCGCTAATTCTATCGTGTCAGAATTAGCGGTTTTGTTTTATTTTAGGCTTTGCGAGTCACCTTGAGGCCGCCATAGCTTTGCGCCACTGGCATCAGCTCCATGGTGTTGATATTTAAGTGCTCGGGTTGGGCGATGAGCCAGGAAACGATATTGGCAATATCCTCTGGGGTCACAAAATCAACCTTATCGTAAAGGGCCTTGATCTTTGCCTCGTCGCCATCAAAGCGCACATGAGAAAACTCAGTGCCACCGCAGAGACCAGGTTCAAGATTTGTCACGCGCACGGCGGTACCAGCTAAGTCGGTGCGTAAATTAAGGCTGAATTGGCGTATAAAGGCTTTGCTAGCGCCGTAGATATTAGCACCCTCGTAGGGCCAAGTACCTGCGGTTGAACCCATATTAATAATCAGACCACGATTACGCTCCACCATGCCTGGCAGGATTTGATGCGTGACATAGAGTAGGCCGTTGATATTGGTGCTAATCATTTGCTCCCAATCGTCTAAGTCGGCCGCTTGTGCCTTGGCTAGTCCCTTGGCCATGCCGGCATTGTTAATTAACACATCAATCACTTTAAGCGCCGATGGCAGTTGATTAATCGCTTCAATGACTGCCTCTTTGGATTGAATATCAAAGACAAGTGGGTGTAAATTACTACCGAGTTCCGCCCGTAGGGCTTCAAGGCGATCGGCACGACGCCCGCAGGCAATGACAGTATGACCTTGTGTGATCAACTGCTGACTGATCGCCTTACCAAAACCGGCGGTAGCACCGGTAACAAAGCAGATTTTTTTCATCGTAGTAGTTATTTGTTGGTTAAGGTTAAAAGCTGAATAAAGATTTACGTTATTGTCGCATCTTAAGGTTTGATAATAACGGTTAACAGTACTAAGATAGTGAGGAATATTTTATTCTACAATTATTTTTTTCTTACAAGCGAGAGATGGAGGATGATAGATGGTTAAGGCAAGCTATTCTTTAGCGGGGCAAGTCGCGTTAATTACGGGTTCTGGTAGTGGTTTGGGTCGTAATCTAGCCCTTAAGTTTGCGGCAGCGGGTGCGGCGGTCGGTGTGGCTGATTTAAATTTGGCTGCTGCACAACAAGTTGTTGAGGAAATTGAGGCAGCCGGTGGTCGTGCCTTGGCAATTGCGATGGATGTGACTAGTGAAGACGAGGTGAATAAGGGGGTTGAGGCCTTAGTGCAGGCCTTTGGTGCGATTGATGTCTTGATTTCAAATGCGGGTATTCAAATCATTGAATCCATTGATAAGTTTGAGTTTTCTCAGTGGAAGAAAATGCTAGCGATCCATTTGGATGGTGCATTTTTAACGACAAAGGCAGTGCTCAAGCATATGTACAAGGATAATCGCGGCGGCACCGTGATTTATATGGGCTCGGCACACTCGCATGAAGCCTCAGTGTTAAAAGCGCCTTATGTCACGGCAAAGCATGGGTTACTCGGTTTAAATCGGGTATTGGCCAAAGAGGGTGCAGCGCATAATGTTCGTTCCCATGTGATTTGTCCAGGTTTTGTGCTCACACCGCTGGTTGAAAAGCAAATCCCCGAGCAAGCACAGGAATTGGGTATTAGCGAGGAGGAAGTGGTTAAAAACGTGATGCTTAAGAATACGGTGAATGGTGAGTTTACGACGCTTGATGATGTCAGTGATGCGGCGTTGTTTTTGGCTACTTTCCCAAGTCATGCCTTGACGGGACAGTCTATTGTGGTGACAAATGGTTGGCACATGCATTAATTTGCAGGTTTTTTAGGTATTAAGGGGTTTATTATGAGGCTTGGCGGTAGAAGACAGAGTCGCAATGTAGAGGATCGTCGCGGTCAACGCGGCGCCGGTGGTATGGGTGGTGGGATACCCATTTTTCGTGGGGGTAAGCTCAGCCTTGGCACGATTGTGATTGCGCTAGTCGCTTGGTTGGCTTTTGGCGTAAACCCCTTACAGCTGCTTGGCGGGATGAGTGCCTTGGAGGTTGATCAAAGTACGGTTTCACATCGTGGCAGTACTGGTGAGTTAACAGATGCCGAGGGTGTTTTTGTGTCTAAGGTGCTAGCGACAACTGAGGATATTTGGGCTGAGCAGTTTAGGCAGCATCAATATGGTCGTTATAAAGAACCGCGTTTGGTTTTATATAGTGGTGCTACTCGTACCGCCTGTGGCTTGGGTCAAGGGGCGATGGGGCCTTTTTATTGCCCTTCGGATCAGACGGTGTATTTGGACTTGGAGTTTTTCCGCGAGACGGGTAAGCGCATGGGAGTACGCGGTGAGTTTGCCCAAGGCTATGTGATTGCGCATGAGGTCGGTCACCATGTACAACAGATTTTGGGTGTTTTAGAGCAGACCCAACGGGCGCAACAACGCAGCAATCAACGACAGGCCAATCAAATCTCTGTATTGACGGAGTTGCAGGCGGATTGTTTTGCCGGTATCTGGGCACATGAGTTGGCTAAGCAGGGTGATACGATTGACGAGAAAGATATTCGTGATGCGATGAATGCCGCTGCGGCAGTCGGTGATGACCGGATTCAGCGTAATACGCAGGGCTATGTGGTGCCTGATGCCTTTACACACGGTTCTTCAGAGCAGCGTGTGAGTTGGTTTACACGTGGTTTTAAGACGGGCAGTATTGAAGCTTGTAATACCTTTGCGAACTAGTGCTTATGGATATTCAATCAACACTCAAACTGGTCACGGTGTATGCCATTCCGGTGATCTTTGCCATTACTTTACATGAGGCGGCCCATGGCTATGTGGCAAAACGCTTTGGCGATAATACGGCTTATGTGTTGGGCCGTGTAAGCTTAAATCCAGCGCGTCATATTGACCCTTTTGGTACCGTGATTTTTCCGCTATTGACCTTATTTTTGGGCGGTATGCTCTTTGGTTGGGCCAAGCCGGTGCCGGTAAATCAGGGGCAGCTAAGAGAGCCACGGCGTCATATGATTTGGGTGGTCTTGGCTGGTCCCGCAGCAAATTTTTTAATGGCATTGCTGTGGGCGTTGCTGTTGCGCATTTTGTTTTCAATGGGTGAAACGCAGGGCTTTTTATGGGAGGTCTCGCGTGCGGGTATTTCCATTAATCTGATTTTGATGGTCTTGAATTTATTGCCAATACCGCCGCTGGATGGTGGTCGAGTGTTGATGAATATTGTGCCTTTAAAAACAGAAAATCTGTTGGCACGTATTGAACCTTATGGGATTTGGATCTTATTGGCGCTGTTGTTAACTGGTGTGATTCAACCAGTGATTGGGGCTGGGATTAATTTTTTCTTTGAGCTGATTCTTAAAATTGTCTTTTTTAAGCTTTAGTATAAAGGCAATGACATTGAATACGAAGTAGCATCTTAAGCCATGGTTCAATTAAAAGTTTTAACTTATAACATTCACAAGGGTAAGGCGCCCTTAGGTATACGCCAATCATTTGCTCAGTTAAAAGGCGCTCTGCAGCGAGAAAATGCCGATTTGATATTTTTACAGGAAGTGCAGGGACGCAACGATCTGGAGGATGCGCTACATAATCAACCAGAGCGTTTAGCGGAAGCTTTGGGTATGCATGTGGTATATGGGCGTAATGCGATTCGCCGCAACACGGACCATGGTAATGCCTTTTTAAGTCGTTATCCAATTGTTTTTCAGGATAATCAGGATATTTCCGATCATCGTTTAGAGCAGCGCGGGGTCCTACATGTGCAGGTACAGGTGCAACAGCGTATTGTGCATTGTTTTGTGGTGCATTTAGGCCTTTTCAAACAAAGTCGTCGACGGCAGGTGGAGGCGATTGCTCAGCGGATTAATCGTCTGGTGAGGGATGATGAGCCGGTAATTATTGCTGGTGATTTTAATGACTGGACGCAGCAGCTTAGCAGTCAGTTAATGTCCGTGCTGCACTTGCAAGAGGTGTTTGAAGATGAGGCTAAGCGCGTCGATATGGAGTTCCCTGCGGTTAAATTGAATTTCCAAAAGGGCTTTAATGAAATGGCACTGATTTGGCAAAACCCAGAGCTTAAAGGGCGCCTGGAGCGTTTGGCCAGTTATATGAAGACGGATAGTTTTATGCGCTTGACGGAGGCCTTTTTTATTGAAAGGCGTTACTATAATCCGCGCACCTATCCTGCCTCCTTTCCTTGGTTGCGTTTGGACCGTATGTATCAGCGCGGCTTTGAAATTGACACCACTGAGGTACTCAAAGGCAAGCCTTGGACGAAGATCTCAGACCATTTGCCGCTAAGCGCTAAGCTTAGGTTATTAACGTAGAAAGAAGCTATGACAAAAAAAATATTGATCGTGCGCTCATCCTCTTTAGGCGATTTGATCTTCGTGTTGCCGGCGATTTCCGATATCGCCAAGCACTGTCCAGAGGTGATGATTGATTGGGTGGTAGAGGAAAGCTTTGCCGACATTCCGGCCTGGCATCCAGCGGTACATCAGGTTATTCCAATTTCCCATCGACGTTGGCGTAAGCATTGGTGGAGTCGTGAGACGAGACGTGAACGGGCCGCCTTTAGAAAAAAGTTGCGCCAAACGCACTACGATATGGTCTTGGATATGCAAGGTTTAATGAAGTCGGTGTGGGTGGTGCGTCAAGCCATTGGCGAGCGTCATGGTTTGGATTGGAAGTCGGCGCGAGAGCGTTTAGCTTCGTTGTTTTATCATCAGCGTCATCGGGTGGACTTTTGGCAACCCGCCGTCACTCGGCAACGTGAGTTAGCGGCTTTGGCTTTGGGTTATCAATATGAGGGAGCGCCAGACTTTGGTTTGCAAGCGTTTACCGAGGGCGTGGAGATTCAGAATTATGCAGTAGTGATGCCATCCGCCAGTCGCGATGATAAGCTGTGGCCGGAGGAGGATTGGCATGCGGCTTTGGATTTATTGGTTGAGCATGGTTTGGAATTGCGTGTGCTCGCAGGCAATGACAAAGAGGCCGCACGCGCTGCCGAATTGGTTAAACACTATCCTAAGGTGACGCTGTTAACTGCGTTACCGTTAAAGGAAGTGGCCCATCAATTAGCGGCTGCCCGTCTGATGATCGGCTTAGATAGCGGGCTGACCCATTTGTCGGCAGCCTTAGGTCGACCGACGATTGGTATTTATTGTGCTTCTACGCCGGTGCGTACGCCCTTAACGGGTGCAGGTATGACGGCAAGCTTGGGCGACCGAGGTGTGCCGCCAAGTCGTGAGGTGGTGCTGTTAAAGTTAAAGCAAGCGCTCGGTGCCTCAGAAGAGAGTGCCGCGGATGAGCTGCTCGTGGAGCCGGCGGAGTCCTGATGAATCGCTTTTGCTATACCTGCTTGCTTAAAGTCGTAGCGCCCATTATGCTGGCACTGCTGGCGCGTAAAGCTAAGCGTGCTGGCGGTGTGTGGGAGATACGAGCGCCGGAGCGCTTTGGACGCTATGAGGGAGTAGAGCCTGCTTTACAAAGCTCAGCCGTTGCGGCTGCAGACGATGAGGTAGCGGTGGCTTTAGATTTTAAGCGAGCGGTTTGGGTGCATGCGGTCAGTTTAGGTGAAACGCGGGCAGCACAACCCTTGGTTCAAGCCTTATTGGATCAGGGGTTACCGGTTTTATTAACGCATATGACGGCAACGGGGCGAGCGATGGGGGCGAGCTTCTTCGAGGCCTATATCCGTTCAGGGCAGTTGCGTCAAGCTTGGATTCCCTATGATTTGCCGAGGGCAGTGAAGGGCTTTTTGGATTATTGGCAACCGCGCTGTGGCATTCTCATCGAACGAGAAATCTGGCCTAATTTACTCGCTGAAGCGAAGGCACAGCAGATTCCGATGGTGCTGGTGAGTGCACGTTTTTCTGATGCTTCATTAAAGCAGGCCCGTCGTCTCGGCAGCGTGTTAAAGGAAGCCTTTACTTCATTGGCCTTGATTTTGGCGCAAAGCTCGGAGGATCAACAGCGGCTGCAGGACTATGGTTTAGCAGGGGTGCAGTTGGCTGGTAATTTAAAGTTCGATGTGAAGGTGCCCACGTCCGTAGTACAGCAGGCAAGGCAATTTAAGCAGCAATTACAGCGTCCCGTGGTGGTGATTGCCAGTACACGGGAGGGCGAGGAGTGGATGTTTTTAGACAGCATAAAAACCGCCGCATTGCCACAGTCATTGGCTTCAGCCCCGACACCGCTGTATGTGTTGGTGCCGCGTCACCCAGAGCGCTTTGAGGAAGTGGCGCAAGTATTGGAGGCCTCTGGCTTAAGTTACTGTCGCCGCTCATCACAGCCTTCACCGCAGGCACTTAGCCATTGCCATGTATTATTAGGTGATAGCCTAGGTGAGATGTTTTTTTACTATGGGCTGGCTGATGTGGTGATTGTGGGTGGTAGCTTTGCGGATTTTGGCGGACAAAATAATATCGAGCCTAGTGCCTTGGCGTTGCCAGTGCTGGTGGGGCCACATACGGCTAATTTTAAACAGGCTGTGGCCGATGCCATTGCGGCGGGGGCGACGCGGCGCTGTGAGTCAGCCTTAGAGGCCATTGCCATGGCGCAGCAATTATTAGCTGAACCGGCACAAGCACAGGCGATGGGTCAAGCGGCAGAGCAGTGGCTGGTGCAACATCGTGGGGCAACTGAGCGCACAATGCAGTATTTGCAGCCTTTTTTGCAGTAGACTATGCTGTGAGTTGTATTAAATCTGTCATGAAAAATAGTTTATGCCTTTAATTACTTTACCCCCTGCAGCGCAACTAGCCGCTAAAATTAAAGCGGAATTACCTGGTTTTGCTGAGGTGCAATGGCTGGAGCAGGTGGATTCTACCAATAGCCAGTTAATTAATCGGGCGCGTCAAGTTGAGCCCGAGTCGGCGCAAGTACGCCCAGTGCTTTTGGGGGCCTATCATCAGACGCAGGGCAAGGGGCGTGGCGGCCGTACGTGGAAGGATCTGGATAAGACCACCTTAATGTTTTCCTGTGCCTTTGATGTGGATATGCCAGCCACACAGTTGCCGATGTTGGCGCCGCTATGCGGCATTGTGGTGTGTGAGCAGCTACGTCAATTAGTTGGTGCAGCGCATGAGCATCGTCTAAGTATGAAATGGCCCAATGATATTTTGTTTGACGGGGCCAAGCTTTCAGGTTTATTGGTTGAGGCGGTGAGGCCTGCGGTGGGGCGTTTCTCAGCGCATCATCATGTGGTGGTGATTGGTATGGGGCTCAATCTGTCACATGCCAAAGCCTTGAGTGAGTCCTTGCAGCGACCGGTGGCGGATTGGACGTCGGTGTTGTCATCATTAGCGGAGCGGGAGTCTAAAGCGGCGGCAAATGTCAGTAGTATGGTGGCTTTGCTTGCCAATGCTTGGTATCAGGCGATTTTACAGTATCAAAAAACGGGCTTTGAGCCGTTTGTGGCGCGTCATGCGGTGGTGGATGCTTTAAAGCAGCAGACGGTGGATGTGCTGAATGGCCAGGAGCTGATGTTTAGCGGTCAGGCAGAGGGAGTGGACAAAAATGCCTGCTTATTAGTACGGACTGATGAGGGAGTAAAGCAGGTGATTTACGGCGATATTTCCATTCGGGCAATTGATCCCATGGTGGCGGATAATGGCTAAGGGCAGTGCTGCGGTCTTGCTGATTGATGCGGGTAATACGCGGATTAAATTTGCTTACTATGAACGACTTAGCGCCGCAGGGACAGATGAGGTGCCAGCAGCGCCAGTGAAGTTTATTGTGACGCATGCGGAAATTGAGGGTTTAGCTGCAAAGCTTAAGCAATTTGCTACTAAGCCTAGCCTCGTGATAGGGGTGAATGTCAGTGGTCCGCTGAGCGCAGCCCGGATTAGAGAGCAATTAGATGCGTATTGTGGTGAGCAAGCTTATGAGCTACATTGGCTCGCTTCCGAGCCACAGCTATTGCACTTACGTAATGCCTATGCTGAGTATCAGCAACTGGGTTCCGATCGCTGGTTAGCCATGTTGGGGCTGAGTGTACATGAAGCCGCTCAAAAGCGACCGGCGATGTTAATTAGTTTCGGTACAGCCACAACAATAGATACGGTGTTTCAGGATCAGTTTCTGGGCGGTTTGATTTTGCCTGGGCTGCAGTTAATGAGTGATAGTTTAGTGAGCGGTACGGCGCAATTACCAGCCATTCAATGGACCACGTCCAGTTATCCGCCGGCTTTTCCAAGTTCTACCGCAGAGGCTTTACTGAGTGGCATCACAGCAGCACAAGTGGGGGCGGTGTTACGCCAATGGCTCCATGTGCTTAAGCATTGTCAGCAAGCGCCGGTGGTGTTTTATGCGGGTGGTGCAGCAGACTACGTGCTGCCTGAATTATCCAGGTTGCTGTCAGAGCAAGCTCAATTGCACGGATTTGATACAATAGAGCTATTGCCCTTTGAGGACCCTGCGTTGGCTGGTTTATTACTTTATGCGCAGTACTATTTGGCGCAGTAGTCACTGAGCTAGGGATCATGCCTTGGTTGGAGCATGCTCAAAGTAGCTAGGATTTAGCCATCAAAGACCATAGCGTAAAAAGCACGATGCGAACTCTTTTTATCATACTTCTCCTAGCCAATCTCTTAGTTTATGCCTTGGGTGCAGGTTGGTTGGGCTTTAAACCGAGTGAGTTGAAAATCAGCTCCGGCTCTGCACGTGTGGTGGAATATAAGCCGCGCGATATTAGTATTGAGGCGTTGCCCTAGGCAGTTTGAGAGCCGCACCTTATGTTGATGTTAAAGGATTTAGACTGTGTCGCAAGAGATTAAGTTATATCAGGGTGAAGTAGGCGCTTTGGATGTCGCCATTGATTACCCGAGGACCGAGCCCAAAGCCTGGGCCATGATATTGCACCCACATCCTTTATTTGATGGGACGCGCGATAACAAGGTGATTACTACCATGTCGCGCTTATTAGTTAGTCATGGCTATGTGGTGCTGCGCCCTAATTTTAGAGGTGTAGGTAAGTCCGAGGGAAGTTTTGATGAGGCCCGCGGTGAGACACAGGATATGTTGGCGGTGGTGCAGCAGTTTTTAGCTGAACATCCCCAATTTGCTGAATTGCCATGGGTGCTTGGTGGTTTCTCATTCGGTTCCGCAGTGGCTGCACAATTGCATCAGGAAATTGAAGACTTAGTAGCCACGGCTGCCGCCCCTGCTGCTTTAACAATGCCCGCCGCCTTAGTGCTTGCGGGGGTAGGCGTATGGCGCTTCAGTTATCGAGAGGTTGATTTGCCGGAAAATACCTTTGTCATTCATGGGGAAGCCGATGAGGTGATTCCATTGGCAGATGCCTTTACTTGGCTTGCTGAAAAAAAGCAGGCGGTGACGGTATTACCCGGGGTTGGGCATTTTTTCCATGGCGCCTTAATTGAACTTCGTAAGCAATTAGCGCTCTACCTTAAAGGCCTTGAGCTGTTATAGTTTTACAATAGCGATCATTTATTATTCTGCGATATAGAGTGACAACGATGTTAAAAAAATTACTGATTTTACTGCTACTGCTTTTAGTAGGTGTCGGCAGCTACAAACTATTCTCCGGTGCTAAAACTGAATCTGGTGATGGACAGATGCTGTTGCAGCCGGTGTCACAGGAAAGCGCAGCGCCGGCGCATGTGTCATCTATTGTGCCGACTACGCCGGAAACGCCGACAGTAGTGAGCTTTTCAAATATTGCACAGCCGGAAATTGATGCTAAAAGCTGGTTATTGATGGATGTGGATACGGGGCAGATTCTAGCCGAAAAAGATCCGGATATGCGGGTGGAGCCAGCCTCTTTAACTAAGTTGATGACCGCTAGTTTGGTGTTTGATGCCTTAGACAAGCGTCGTATCGCTTTGGATCAAACGGTGATAGTGACGCCTGAAGCGCGTGCAGCCGAGGGCTCTCGGATGTTTATTGAGGTCAATACCCCGGTTAAAATCAGTGACTTAGTCCAAGGTATGGTCGTGCAATCGGGTAATGATGCCAGTATTTTGTTGGCGCAAACGGTGGGCGGTACGCTTAATGTCTTTGTTGATCAGATGAATCAGCGGGCGCGAGATTTTGGTATGCCTAATACCAGCTATGGCGATCCCACCGGTTTGCCATCTGAGCGTACCTTTACCACCGCTCGTGATATGTCGGTATTAGCGCAGCACATTATCCTCGATCACCCCGATTATTATCACTACTTCAGTCAGTTGGAATATACCTACAACAATATCAGACAGCATAACCGTAACGGCTTATTGCGTAGAAATCTGGGGGTGGATGGTTTAAAAACCGGTCATACTAGCTCAGCCGGCTATAGCTTGATTACTACGGCGGTGCGTGATGGTCGTCGATTGCTAGCGGTGGTGATCGGTGCGCCTAGCCAGGCTGCGCGTGAACGTGCAAACCAGGCGCTATTAGATTGGGGTTATGCAAATTTTGTGGTACGTGAGGTGGCCGCTGCCGGTGCAGAAGTGATTCAGCCGCGGGTCTGGGAGGCTAAGAGCAAAACGGTTAAATTAGGCGCTAAAAATAAAGTGGCCGTCACTGTGCCGCGCGGTCGTGAGAATCAGGTGCAGTCCATGACTCAGCTTAGCGGCAAGTTGGTGGCGCCGTTAGCTGCAGGTCAACAAGTCGGTATGGTGCAGTTTGTGTTAGATGGTCATATTCTTAAGCAGGATCCTTTAGTTGTGATTGAGCCGGTGGAGCAAGCCAGTTTCTTTGGTCGTCTTTGGGATAAATTGATGAGCTCTTTTTAGGAGAGCCTTTTAAATAGAGTAAGCAAATGATAGAAGCATTAATTCCCGGCGTGACAGAAGACGTTGATGTGTATTTAAATGGCGATTTTGTGCCCTTAAGTGAGGCCAAAATTTCGGTGCTTGATAGAGGCTTTATTTTTGGTGACGGCATTTATGAAGTGGTGCCGGTGTATCGGCGTAAGCCCTTTAGGCTGGAGCAGCACGTTGCTCGTTTGATGCGCAGCTTGGATAAAATCGCCTTGTATACCTCAAATACGGCTGAGGATTGGCAGCATTTGATGACTTTAATGGCAGAACGCGCGCCTTGGGAAAATTCCTTGGTGTATCTACAAGTCACGCGCGGCGTGGCAAAACGTGATCATCCTTTTCCTAATCCGCCAGTGAAGCCAACCATCTTTTTGATGAGTGCGCCGCGTTTGGCCCCTAAGGCTCAGGAGATTAATCAGGGGTTGCGCACCGTTAGCATGGTGGATATGCGTTGGTTGCATTGCGATATTAAGTCCGTGTCATTGTTGGGCAACGTACTTTCTAAGCAATACGCCGTGGATCGCGGGGTGGATGATGTGATTCAATTCCGTGACGGTAATTTATCTGAAGCCTCTTCCTCAAATGTCTGGGTCGTTAAAAACGGCAAGGTGTTGGGCCCTCAAAAGGATAATCTCGTGTTAGAGGGTATTCGCTACGGTTTAATCGAGGAATTGTGCCGTGCCGAAGGCATTCCCTTTGAGCTGCGTGCCATTAGCAAAGCCGAAGTAGTAGCGGCTGATGAGCTCTTTTTGTCTTCCGCCACCAAGGAGATTCTGCCGATTGTGGAGCTAGACGGTGAGCCTATTGCAAATGGCGCAGTTGGTCCCATCTATAAGCAATTAAAACAGGCGTATAACCAGGTGTTGGCAGCCCTTTAGTTGTGAGAGAAGATGATGACAGAAATTTCAAAAGAAGACTCGTTAATCGAATACCCTTGTGACTTTCCAATTAAAGTCATGAGTGTTAACCATCCAGAGATCATCGATATGCTAGTGCCACTTATTCTGGCGCATGACCCCAGCTTTGATCACGAGACGATTGAGATTCGTGAGAGTAGCAAGGGGAATTATGTGGGCTTGACGGTAACGGTGTATGTGGAATCGCGAGAGCAGTTGGATAATATTTATCGTGCCTTGCATGGTCACGAATTGGTCAAGGCGGTACTTTAAATAATGGCATTTGAGCTCGCGAGGCAGTTTAATCACAAAGATGATAAAAATTAAGCAATTCGAAGGTCTCTCAGCGTATGAGCCCATTTGGCAGGCAATGCAGCAATTTACCGCCGCCCGTGCTGCTGATACCGCTGATGAGATCTGGCAAGTCGAACATGAGCCGGTTTATACCTTAGGGCAAGCCGCTAAGCCAGAGCATATTTTAAACGCAAAGCAAATTCCTATTGTACGTTGTAATCGTGGTGGTCAGGTAACCTATCACGGACCTGGACAGGTGGTGGTATATCCCTTATTACAGCTGAGTCGCTATCAAATGTATGCTAAAGAATATGTGGCATGTTTGGAGGATGCGATTATTGCTACCCTAGCGCATTTTGGTATTACTAATGCCTGCCGCAAGGAAAAAGCGCCGGGCGTGTATGTGCCGATGGCAGGGGCCGCTGCTGATGACTTAGCCAAGATTGCTGCGCTGGGCGTTAAAATTAGCAATGGTTGTACCTATCACGGTTTAGCCATTAATGTTGCGATGGATTTGGATCCCTTTCTTGGCATTAATCCCTGTGGTTATGAGGGCTTACGTACAATCGACATGAAAAGCTTAGGGATAAAGGCGACGGTACAGGCGGTTTCTGATAAAGTGGTGGCTGAATTGCAGCACATTTTAGTGAGCAAACTCAAGTTGAGCGGACAGGGCGCAGCGGATCGTTCTGAAATAGAGGAAATAGAGTGGACAGTCAGTTAAAAACTATTGCAAAAGACGAGGCTTATGATGCGAGTAAGAAGCAAAAAGCCTTTGATAAGGTATCTCGCATTCCAGTCAAGGTGGTGCAACGGGAACCGCTTAAGAAGCCGTCATGGATCCGTGTAAAAGCGGCACCAGCGAATTCTCAGTTTAATCATATTAAAAAAATTCTACGTGAGAATAATATGGTGACGGTGTGCGAAGAGGCTTCTTGTCCTAATATTGGCGAGTGCTTTGGTATGGGTACGGCTACCTTTATGATTATGGGGGATAAGTGTACACGTCGTTGTCCATTCTGTGATGTCGGTCATGGTCGCCCTGATCCCTTAGATGAGCAGGAGCCAGCAAATCTGGCCGAGTCTATCGCCTTAATGCGTTTAAGCTATGTGGTGATTACCTCGGTCGACCGTGATGATTTGCGTGACGGCGGGGCGCAGCATTTTGTTAACTGTATTAATGAGGTGCGTAGTCGTTCACCGCGTACGCAGGTTGAAGTGTTAGTGCCTGATTTTCGTGGTCGCCTGGACAAGGCCTTGAGCATTTTTGCGGATGGCCTACCAGATGTGATGAACCATAACTTGGAGACCGTGCCGCGTCTTTATAAGCAGGCACGCCCGGGCGCCGATTATGCGCACTCGCTCAAACTATTGCAGGACTTTAAACGCCTCTATCCCGGTATTCCGACGAAGTCAGGCATTATGGTTGGCTTAGGTGAAACGGACGAAGAGATTTTGGACGTGATGCGTGATATGCGCGCACATGATGTGGATATGATCACAATTGGTCAGTATCTGGCCCCTTCCGAGCATCATTTACCAGTGGAGCGCTATATGCACCCTGATGAATTTGCTTGGCTGGAGGCGGAAGCATACAAAATGGGTTTCACCCATGCTGCGGTGGGAGCTATGGTGCGTTCTTCCTATCATGCTGACGCACAAGCGAGTGAGGCCGGTGTAGTTTAAGTTTGAATTATAGAGCTAATGGCGCCCTGTATTGTTAGTGATACAGGGCGTTTTTGATCGTGCGCAATGGCTTTATTAGCTGTGTTAATCGCACTACATACTTTTTCTATATAACTAAAAGTAATATTAATATTAAAAACTATCATTTTTAATTATAAAGAGAAAGGGGTATAGTTTTTCATACGTCGTCTTATTAAGGACAAAGACTTTAACTTATCGACTTGGAACATTATGAAATTATCTAAACGCTTTTTCTCTTCATTACTTCAGTCTACCCTAATTGCTACGGTGGCTGCCTCTGCGAGCTTCGGTGTAGCACAAGCGCAGGACGCTCGTGGGAGCTTTTTAAACGTATCGTATGATGTGATGCGTGATTTTTATAAGGAATTCAATCCATTATTTTTGGAGGACTATGCCGCTAAGCATGACGGTAAGAAATTCCAAATTCAGCAGTCACATGCCGCTTCTTCTAAGCAGGCCTTAAGCGTGGCAAATGGTTTATTAGCTGATGTGGTGACCATGAATCAGAGCTCAGATATTCAACTGTTGGTGGATAAAGGCTTGATTAAGGCAGATTGGGAGCAGGAGTTTCCTGATAACGCAGTGCCCTTTACCAGTTTGACGGTGATTTTGGTGCGCAAAGGCAATCCTAAACAGATTCAGGACTGGGACGATTTGAGCAAAGACGGCGTAGATATTGTGATTGCGAATCCTAAGATCACGGGTAACGGACGTTATGCCTTCTTAGCCTTTTATGGTGCTGCGTTAAAAGAGCATAATGGCGATCAGGAAAAGGCCAAGGAATTAGCCCGTGGTATTTTGAAAAATGTATCTATTCTAGAAAATGGCGGTCGTGCGGCGACCACAACCTTTATCCAGCGTGGCATTGGTGATGTGCTATTAACCTTTGAAAATGAAGCGTATATGGCAGCCAATGAGTTCGGTAAGGATCAGTTTGAAGTGATTTATCCTAAGTACTCGATTAAGGCTGAAAACCCAGTGGCTATTGTCGATACTGTCGCTGAACGTAAGGGTTCCCAAGCGGTGGCTAAGGAGTATTTGGACTACTTATGGAGTGAGCCAGCGCAAGAATTAGCGGCTTCGCTGTACCTGCGCCCAAGCGATGAGACCGTGCTTAAAAAGTACGCTGAACGCTTTCCTGCAGTAGATACTTTCCGTGCCACAGAAACTTTCGGAGCTTGGCCTGACATTATGAAAAACTACTTTGCAGACGGTGGCGTGTTTGATGAAGTGAATAAGCGCTAAGCCAGCGCCGATACCTAACTCAGATTGAATCAGTTGCCATGCGTTTAGCGCTTCTCGCTTAAGGGCTAAACGCATTCGCTATGAATATATGCAATAACATTCGGAACGATGCAATTTTTACTTAAACAAAAATCGATATTGCCAGGCTTTGGTTTGAGTCTGGGTATCAGTGTGTTTTGCCTGTCCTTGTTAGTAGTGTTGCCTTTTGCGGCTCTAATTACGGTGACAGCCGGGATGGGCTGGTCCGCTTTTGTGAATACCATTGCTGATGAGCGTGTGTTAGCGGCGGTCTTTTTGAGCTTGCGCTTATCCTTTTATGCCACCCTCACGAATGTATTTTTCGGTACCTTAGTGGCTTGGGTCTTGGTGCGTTATGAGTTTCCTGGTAAAGCAATCATGAATGCTTTGGTGGACTTACCTTTTGCCTTGCCTACGGCGGTGACTGGTATTGCGCTCGCCACCTTGTACTCGCCTAACGGTTGGTTGGGACAGTTCTTTAGTCAAAAAATTGCCTTTAGCCCTGCTGGTATTTTCTTGGCCTTGGTGGTTGTGAGCTTGCCTTTTATTGTGCGTGCGGTGCAGCCTGTGTTAGAAGAACTACAGCCCGAACTGGAAGAGGCAGCAGCGAGTTTGGGGGCGAATCGTTGGACTACCTTTAGGCGCGTTATTCTGCCGGAGCTCACACCCGCTTTATTAATGGGTAGTGGCATGATGTTTGCGCGCGCCACAGGTGAATATGGTTCGGTTATTTTTATCGCCGGCAATATCCCTATGGTATCGGAAATTTTGCCGGTGATTATTACTGCAAAATTAGAAATGTTTGATATTCAAGGGGCTTCAGCCGTGGCCTTGTTTATGCTGATTATCGCTTTTGTGATTTTATTTATTATTAATGCGACGCAATGGCGTCTCAGCCGTCGCCTTGAGGCCAGAGCTTAGGGATTGTAGTGATGCAGACAAGTTATAAAAAACCCATCGATGAACCTCGTTTTTTAAAAGTGCTGTTAATTGCACTGGCGCTTAGTTTTTTAGGCGTGATGTTAGTGATTCCGCTGATTTCAGTGTTTGTAGAGGCTTTTCGTCAAGGCTGGGCGCTGTATATTGCCTCCTTAACCGAGCCGGATGCGATGGCGGCCATTAAATTAACCCTGTTGACGGCAGCGATTGTGGTGCCGATTAATGTGGTTTTTGGGGTGGCCATGGCATGGTTGTTGACGCGCTTTGATTTCCGCGGTAAGCAATGGCTGACCACGCTTTTGGATTTGCCATTTTCCGTATCACCCGTGGTTGCTGGTTTGATGTTTATTCTACTGTTCGGTAGCTACAGCGTTTTGGGTAGTTGGTTGGAGTCCATTGGCTTTCAAGTGATTTTTGCGGTGCCGGGCATTGTGATAGCGACCTTGTTTGTGACCTTCCCCTTTATCGCACGGGAGTTGATTCCGCTGATGCAAAGTCAGGGCTCGAGTGAAGAGCAGGCTGCCTTGGTGTTGGGCGCATCGTCATGGCAAATGTTTTGGCGTGTGACTTTACCGAATATTCGTTGGGCCTTGTTGTACGGCATCATCCTAAGCAATGCCAGGGCCATGGGTGAGTTCGGTGCAGTCTCGGTGGTCTCGGGCCATATTCGGGGCTTGACCAATACCTTACCCTTACATATTGAAGTGCTTTATAACGATTACAATCCGGTGGGTGCCTTTGCCGCCGCTAGTTTATTGGCATTTTTGGCGATTGTCACGCTGCTCTTGCAGCATCTTTTGAATTGGTGGGAGCAGCGTAAATATAAGCAAGCAGCAGCGGCGCGGCGTGATGCCGAAGTGGTGCTAAGCGCCGAGTCAGATATCGTGGCAAGAGATGATTGCACAACTAACAAAATAAGCGCAGAGCGCAGCACAAAAAAAGCCCCTGATTTAGGATTAAACAAGGTGACTGTATGAGTATCGAAATTAAAGATCTGAATAAAAGCTTTGGTGCGTTTCACGCGTTAAAAAATATTAATTTACAGGTGGAAACCGGTCAGTTGGTATCCTTATTGGGACCGTCGGGTTGTGGTAAAACGACGCTGCTACGAATTATTGCCGGTTTAGAGTTTGCCGATAGTGGGCAGGTCTTATTGGATGGCCAGGATGTGACAAATAAATCAGTGCAAGAGCGCCATATCGGTTTTATGTTCCAGCATTATGCTTTGTTTCGCCATATGAATGTCTTTGATAATGTGGCTTTTGGGCTTAGCGTCTTACCACGCAGTCAACGTCCTTCAAAAAAGGAAATTCGCGAGCGTGTGATGCAGCTGTTAGACTTGGTGCAGTTGCCGCATTTGGCACACGCCTTTCCCGCACAGCTTTCTGGTGGTCAAAGACAGCGCATTGCCTTAGCCCGCTCATTAGCCGTACAGCCTAAGTTATTACTGTTGGATGAGCCCTTCGGCGCCTTGGATGCCAAGGTACGTAAGGAATTACGTCAGTGGCTACGGCGGGTGCATCATGAGTTGGGTGTGACGAGTATTTTGGTTACCCACGATCAGGAAGAGGCTTTGGAAATTTCCGATAATATTGTCTTGATGAATCACGGGGTGATTGAGCAAGAGGGTAGCGGTTCCGCACTCTATCACCAGCCGCAAACAGCGTTTGTGACGGAGTTTTTGGGTGAGGCCAGTGTGTTTGAGGGCGTGATTGAGGACGGTGCATGGCGTTTTAATGACTTCACGACTCCATTGACAGCGGAGCAACAACAAGGGGTGCAAGCTGGTCCAGCAAAAGCGTATGTGCGTCCTCACCAGTGGCGCTTAAGTCGACCTGGTGTGTCTGATGACATGATGCTTCAAGGTCGTTTAGAAGAGGTACAAGATCTGGGCGCCTTGGTCAGACTGCATGTGGTAGATGAGGCGCAGGCACAAGCGGTAGATGTTTTTGTGCCCCAACAAATTCAGCAACAGGCACGCTATCAACGAGGTGAGGCACTGGGCTTGAGCCCGGCATCAGTGATTGTTTTTAATTCCTAATGGTCTTTTTTCTGCGGTTTAGCAAGCTGTTTAGAGCGAGTGTTCTTAGGATCGACTCGCTTTTTTTGTGCGTAATGGGCGTGTTAGGTGGATAAAGAAATCCTGTATGCGTGAAAAGGTCAGCGCTTGCACTATGCTTTTTCCTTTAAGGAGAATCATATGTTGCTGCTCGTGATCGCTAGTGTTCTGATGGCTGGCTTGCTGTATTGGCTTTTACCGCATTATGTACTCAGTTGTTATCGGCGCTATCGGGGCGATCCTTATTGGCAGGTGGTGCGACCTTATAAAAAGCGTTATGCGGTGTATTGGGTGCCTTTGCTATTTTTAGCGAGCACCGTGCCGCTACTGAGTGCGACCCAGTGGCCTTTCTTTTATTTGTTTTTCAGTGCTATTTTACTTAGTCTTGCGTGGTTGGATCTCAAGCTGCGTATCTTGCCAGATGTGATTTTGTTGCTCTTTGCCTTACTCGGTTTGACTTATAGCTATGTAGTCGCAGATGGTATTATCTTATGGCGCTTACTCATGGTTTTGCTCTGCGTCGGCTGTGCTAAGATCGTTCAGGTAGTCAGTAGCAGCTTTGCTAAGCGTCGTTGCGGTAGCAGCTTAGGTGCGGGTGACATTAAATTTATGGCCGCCTTGGCGTGTTGGTTTGAGATGATGGTCTGCTTGTATTTAGTGGCCTTAGCCTGCGTTATTGCCTTAGTTGCGATTTTTTTTCAGACACTGCTGTTTAAAAGGCGCGTAGAAACTATCGCATTTGGTCCTTATTTGTCGTTAGCCGCTTACTTTGTATGGTGGTGGGGTAGCTTATATAGCTGATTGAGGGGGTAGAGATGGCTCAGTATAAGGTAGGTCTTACCGGGGGTATTGGTTCGGGTAAATCAACCGTCACTAAGCAATTACGGGGCTATGGGATTGCAGTGATTGATGCGGATGCCATTTCACGTGCTGCTACGGCAGCTGGTGGTGCGGCCATTGAGGCCATTGTGGCGGCCTTTGGCGCAGCGATGCTGGATCAGCATGGCGCCTTAAATCGTGCCTTAATGCGCAACTTGGTGTTTAAGGACCCCGAGGCACGTCAGCGCTTAGAGGCCATTGTGCATCCCATTGTACAGGAGCAGATGGGCTTACAAGCAGCGCAGGCCGATAGCCCCTATGTGGTTTATGATATACCCTTATTGATTGAGTCAGTCGCACGCTATCGTCCTCAGTTTAAACGTATCTGTGTGATTGATTGTGATGAAGCAACGCAAATATCACGTGTACAATTAAGAGATCAACTTAGTTTAGATGAAATTAAGCGGATTATTGCCAGCCAAGCACCACGGCAGCTTAGACTGCAGCATGCCGATGATGTGATTGATAATGGTGCCGGCGTAGACTTACCTCGGCTACGTCAACAAGTGCAGGAAAAGCACGAGCTCTGGTTGGCCTTAAGCGAAAAGGACCGATTACATAAGGGATTGTCGTGATTTTATATGAGTATCCATTCAGCGAGAAGATACGCTCATTTTTGCGTTTAGAGTTTCTTTTTCAGCGCTTATCCTTTTTTCATAAGCATTTTGCGAGTAGCCCTGAAAACGATGAGGCCTTATTGGGTGCGTTGTTCGACATTATGGAGGTATGTGAGCGGGGCGACGCGCGTAATACCTTATTGCAAGAGTTGGATAAGCAAAAACTGACCTTACAGTCCTATCGCAGCTATCCTGATATTAATTTGGTGGCGATCGAATCGGCCTTGGTGGATTTAAATCGGGTCAGTCGAGAATTGCATGACGCAGGCAAGATTGGTCGAGCGGCGCGTGACTGCGAGTGGCTTGCTAAAATCAAAAACCGTTATGTGGTGCCGGGTGGCTTATCCAGCACTGAATTCCCAGCGTATCATGGTTGGATGTTGGGCGATCATGCGCAGCGCCAAGCGGTGGTGGATGAGTGGGTGGCTTCATTTAATCCACTCAGCGAGGCGGTCAATAGTCTCCTACACTTTATTCGTGCGTCGCGCGAGCCAGAGTATGTGACCACACCGCCTAGCGGTGTTTTTGAACGCGCTTTGCGGGGGCAGCCGTATCAGTTAATACGCGTCTGGGTGCCGGCATCCGGTGGCATTTATCCAGAAATTAGCGCAAATAAGCACGTGACCTTTGTGCGTTTATACCAATTAAATGAGCGACTTGAGCCGCAACTGGTGACAAAACCCATCAGCCTGAAAATCGCATTTTGTAATTTTTAATTTTTTGTTTTTGATAGGATTTTTGAGTGACAAAACCACCTGAGACGGTACAGCACAATCAGCCACCGAAGCAAGTGCAAGTACAAGCTGAGCCTGATGCGCCGTTTAACAAAAGGGAGTCGGGTAAAGTGCGTATTATCAAACAGCTCGTTCTGCTCCTGTTGCTAGGCGTGATCGTGTTTGTGGTATATGCTTTATTTTTCCATAAGCAGGCTGACAATAACACAGCTTCTACGCCTTCTCCTTCAGCGATGGGTCCAGTTGGTAATGTTAGAGGAGGTCCTGGGGCTGGCACGGTAAAGGTTAGGGCAGTCGCTGCCGAAGTGCGCACCATGAATAATGTGATTCGAGGGATTGGCACCGCTTTGCCGTCCGAAACCGTGGTGGTGCGCAGTCAGGTCAGCGGACCATTAACTCAGGTGTTTTTCGAAGAAGGGGCGCTGGTCAAGGCAGGCGATGCGTTGTTTGCCATTGATCCCAGGCCATTTGAGGCAAAGTTACAGCAAACACGTGCCCAGCATCAGCAAAATGAAGCACAATTAGCCAATGCTGAGGCAGATTTACGACGCTATCAAACCCTGTTTAAGCAAAACTCCATTGCCCGTCAACAGGTGGATACGCAAGCAGCCCAAGTTAAGCAATTAAGAGCCAGTCGTGCCAGTTTACAGGCGCAAATCGATCAGGCTGAGATTGAGCTTGAGTACACCACGGTGAAAGCGCCGATTAGTGGGCGCCTGGGTTTACGACAAGTGGATATTGGAAATCTGGTGCAGGCTAACGCCACCGAGGGCTTAGTGACAATTACTCAAACGCAACCGATGGATGTGGAGTTTGCCATTTCAGAGCGATATGTGCCGCAGGTAGCAGCCAAGTTTTATCAGGGACAGCCGCTTGAGGTGCAGCTCTATGACCGTAATTTTTCTCAATTTATTGAGCAGGGTGCGTTGCTGTCGATGGATAATCAGATCGACGCCGCCACTGGTACGGTAAAAGTCAAGGCACGCTTCGATAATGCGGATTATGCTTTATTTCCAAATCAATTTGTGAATGTGTGGCTGTATGCGCAGCGCTATGACAATAGCCTCAGTGTGTTAACCGATGCCATTCAGCACGGACGCCAAGGGGCTTTTGTGTTCTTGATTAATGAGGATATGACAGTGCAGCGGCAGGAAATTCAAAGTGGCATTGTTGAAGGTGTTTATACCCAAGTACTTGAAGGCTTGGTAGAGGGTGATCGCGTCGTGATTGAGGGCGTAGATCGCTTACGTGCAGGATCTAAAGTAGAGATAATCGATTGAGTATATCAGCGATTTTTATCAGTCGTCCGATTGCGACAACCTTATTAATGATTGCGGTGCTGTTGACGGGGATTTTTTCCTATCAACGGCTCTCAGTGTCTGCATTACCAGATGTGGACTACCCGACGATTCAGGTGACTACCTTGTATCCTGGGGCCAGTCCTGCCACCATGGAGGCCTTGGTGACCTCACCGCTTGAGCGTCAATTAGGGCAAATGGCGGGTCTGCAGCAAATCAGTTCCTCCAGTGCGGCCGGCGCGTCAGTGATTAATCTCAAGTTCAGTTTGACGCTACCGATTGCGGTGGCCGAGCAGGAAGTGCAGGCGGCGATCAATGCGGCCTCGAATCTGTTGCCGCAGGATTTGCCCATGCCGCCGGTATATAACAAGGTGAATCCTGCGGATGCGCCAGTCATTACCTTAGCCATTAGTTCCGATGCTTTACCGTTGTATGAGGTACGGGATTTGGTAGAAACTCGAATTATGCAGACGATTGCGCAAATTTCGGGTGTGGGAATGATCAGTATTGCTGGTGGTCAAAAACCGGCCTTTAGAGTGCAGGTTAATCCAGTCGCTTTAGCGGCTAATGGTTTAGCCTTAAGTGATGTGCGTACGGCAATTGCGTCAGCGAATATTAATCAACCCTCTGGTAACTTAAACGGACCACGTCGCTCAACCACCATTCACACCAATAGTCAGCTCTATACGCCGGAAGAGTATGAAGATCTTATCATTAGCTATGTTAATGATGCGCCTTTACGTTTAAAGCAGGTAGCCAAGGTGGTGATGGATGCAGAGGATATACGTCAGGCTGCGTGGTTAGATGATAAGCAAGCGATTCTTCTTAATGTTCAGCGCCAACCTAATGCAAATGTCATTAGTGTGGTGGATGAGGTGTTACAGCTATTACCCTCACTGCGTGCAGCGATGCCGGAATCGGTGCAGATAGAAGCGGTGGCTGACCGTACAGAATCCATCCGTCAATCCATCAACAATGTACAGACAGAGTTACTGCTTGCCGTACTGTTGGTGGTGTTAGTGACCTTTGTGTTTTTACGTACCTTAAGCGCAACCTTTATCCCATCGGTGGTGGTGCCGCTATCCATTATCGGTACCTTTGCGATCATGTTCTTTTTAGGCTATAGCCTCAATAACCTCACTTTAATGGCGCTGACCATCGCATCCGGTTTTGTGGTGGACGATGCCATTGTGATGATTGAAAATATTGCGCGCCATATTGAGGAAGGTGAAACCCCGCTTAATGCCGCTTATAAGGGCGCTAAGGAAATTAGTTTCACCTTGATTGCCTTGACCTTTTCATTAATTGCGGTACTTATTCCTCTGCTCTTTATGGGCGATGTGATTGGTCGCTTATTTAGAGAGTTTGCGGTCACCCTGTCAGTGGCGATATTAATTTCACTGGTGCTGTCGCTTACGCTGACACCGATGATGTGTGCTTATATGCTGAAACCCGCAGCTAAAAAGGCGATGGTTGAGGCGGGTGCTAGTGATCACTCCACAGAAGTTGTGCATGCACCTAAGGAGGGCTTTGTAAGCCGTTTCTTGGCTAAGCAAATTGATCGGTTGATGGCGGCTTATGCTAATTTACTGGATAAGGTCTTAGCTCATCAGTTAGTGACCCTATTGGTGTTTGTCGCGACCTTAGTGATGACGGTGGCGCTGTATGTATGGATTCCCAAAGGCTTTTTCCCGCAGCAGGATACTGGTCTGATGGTCGTGATGACGGAAGCCGATCAGTCCGTGTCTTTTGAGCGAATGGCTGAATTACAAACGGCGATTGCAGAGGCTTTTAGTCAAGATAAGGATGTGGCTTCAGTGACCTCCTTTATCGGCGTAGACGGCAATAATGTCAGTTTGAATACGGGCCGTATACAGATCGAGCTGACATCTCATGCTGGTCGCGATAGTGCTCACGTAGTCATGGACAGGTTGCAACAGATAGCCGCAGACTATGAAGGCATTAAGGTGTATTTGCAGCTTAATCAGGATCTTTCGATTGATACACAACTGGCCCGTAGTCAATATCAGCTTAGCCTTTCCTCCATTGATAGTGAGCAGCTGAGAGCGTGGGTGCCGAGTTTTGTGTCGGCACTTAGTGAGATTGAGGGTTTACAAGATGTGGTTGAAAATTACCAAATGCGTGGCTTAGAAGCCAAAGTGGTGGTAGATCGCGATGCCGCCGCTCACTATGGTGTTCGGATGGCACAGGTGGATGAGGCCTTATACAATGCCTTCGGTCAGCGCTTGATTTCAACGGTCTTTACCCAAGCAGCGCAATATCGCGTGGTGTTGGAAGTGGAGCCGAGTTTTGCGCAGGATCCGCAGTCGCTGGCCGATGTGTTTATTCAGGGTACTAATGGCTTAGTTCGGCTGACAGATATTGCCCAAGTTGAAATGGCATACACCCCGTTGGAAGTGCAGCGGATTGACCAGTTTAATGCCAGCTTAATTTCTTTTAATTTACAAGCGCATTATTCGTTGTCGGATGTGTTGCCACAAATTCAAGCGCTACCGCAGCAAATAGCTATGCCCGAGGTGGTTGAGATGCGTTTACAAGGTACCACCGAGGCTTATGTCAGTGCTCAAAAAAATAATCTGTGGTTATTGTTGGCGGCGGTTTTTACCATGTATATTGTTTTGGGGGTGCTGTATGAAAGCTATATTCACCCCATTACGATTTTATCGACGCTACCCTCAGCCACGATTGGCGCCTTAATTGCCTTAAATGTTGCCGGTATGGATTTGGATATGGTGGGCATTATCGGCGTGATTTTGCTGATTGGTTTGGTTAAGAAAAACGGCATTATGGTGGTGGATTTTGCCTTGTCGGCTGAGCGTGAACAGGGTTTATCACCCTATGCAGCAGTACGTCAGGCCGCCTTATTACGCTTCAGACCGATTTTAATGACAACCTTGGCGGCTTTGTTTGCAGCCATTCCACTGATGCTGTCAAGCGGTGTGGGGGCGGAATTGCGTCAACCATTAGGTTTAGCCATGGTGGGTGGCTTGTTATTAAGTCAAGTGTTGACCCTCTTTACGACACCGGTCGTGTACTTATATTTTGACCGTTTGCTTAGCGGCAGAACGCATGATGAGCAACAGGCGAGGCCTGAGTCTACTGTCGCTAACGAGGGCTGAGTATGAACTTATCAGCGCTGTTTATTAAACGACCGGTTGCCACCTTATTATTAGCCATTAGTGTGGCGATTTGCGGTATCGTCAGTTATCTGGCTTTACCAGTCGCGCCATTGCCCAATCTCTCGGTGCCGGCGATTTTTGTGCGTGCGAGCTTGCCTGGCGCTAGTCCAGAAACCATGGCGAGTAGCGTGGCCACGCCATTGCAGCGTGCCTTAGGATCGATTGCCGGGGTGGATGTGTTAAGCGCCACCAGTCAGGAGGGCAGTACACAGATTATTATTCTCTTTGAGTTGCGTAAGGATGTGAACGATGCAGCAAGAGAGGTGCAGGCTGCCATTAATAAAGCGCAACATCTGCTACCCAGCAATATGCGTACACCACCCACCTATCGTAAGATGAATCCTGCTTCTAGTCCGATTATGGTGTTGACACTGACTTCAGAGACGCATAATTTGGGTGAGCTCTATGATTTGGCGACCACGGTAATTGCACAAAAAGTAGCGCAGGTAGAGGGGGTCGGTGAGGTCAGTGTTGGTGGGAGTTCCATGCCGGCGGTACGGGTAGATTTAAACCCGATGCAGTTGACTAGCTATGGCATCACCCTGGATGAGGTCAGTCGAGCCATCAGCGAATCCAATCAAATTCAGCCGCGCGGCTTTATCGAAAACAAAAATTTACGTTGGCTTATTAGTGCTAATGGTATTTTACATAAAGCCGCAGACTATCAAGATTTAATTATTCGCTGGCGCGAGGGTCAGGCGGTGCGCCTAAAGGATGTGGCGCATGTTTATGATTCTGTCGAAAATGAGTATAACTTTGGTTTTTTAGATCATCAACCTGCCATTAACCTGATTATTCGACGTGAAGAGTCGGCCAATATTATTCAAACCGTTGATGCAATAAAGCAGCAATTGCCAGCGCTGAATGCCTTAATGCCAGCGCAAGTGGATTTAAATGTATCGCAAGACCGCTCCTCTAGTATTCGTGCCACCTTGTATGAGGCTGAGAAGACCTTGGTGCTGGCGGTGATCTTGGTGGCACTGGTGGTGTTGGTTTTTTTAAGAAAACTCAGAATAACGATGATTCCGGCGGTATCGGTGCCGATTTCCTTATTCGGTTCTTTTATCGTGATGTATTTTTTGGGCTTTTCCCTCAATACGATCTCCTTAATGGCTTTGATTGTGGCCACTGGTTTTGTGGTGGACGACTCAATTGTGGTGGTAGAAAATATTGTGCGCCATATGGAAAAGGGCTTGGCGCCTTATGAGGCTGCATTAACTGGCGCTAAGGAGGTCGCTTTTACTGTGGTGACGATGAGCCTGTCGCTGGTGATCGTATTTCTACCCCTGTTGCTGATTCATGAGATGGTCGGTCTACTCTTTTATGAGTTCGCGATGACGCTGACGGTGGCTGTCTTGGTTTCACTCGTGGTCTCGCTCACGCTGGTGCCCATGTTATGTGCGCTTTGGTTACGTCCGGACCAGGAGCTGCATCATGCCACAGCACCCGCAAAGAAGCCAAGGCGATTACTGCGCATGTTGGAGCAGCCTTATGAGTTGCTATTTCGCTTTTATCGGTGGAGCTTGGCTTGGAGTCTACGCTGGCGTGCGGTGACATTTTTTAGCTTGGTGTTGGTGGTGATTTTAAATGTGCACCTATTTATGACGGTACCCAAAGGCTTTTTTCCTCAGCAAGATACCGGTATGATTCGCGGCATGTTCAGAGTCGATGAGGGCACCTCCTTTGAAACGATGAAGCCTAAATTTGATGAGTATCGACGGATTATTTTGGCGGATCCGAATGTCGCTACGGTGAGTGGTTTTGCCGGTGGTCGTGGCGGCAGTTCCAGCAGTTTTATGACGATTCAATTGGTGCCTTTTGAAGAGCGTGAGTTAACGGCTCAAGAAGTCATTAATCAATTACGCACTAAACTGTCGCATATACCTGGTTCGAGCATGTCCTTATTTGCCGTACAGGATATACCGGGTGGTGGCGGTTTGGGTGGTCAGGATAGCGGTGATTATCAGTTTTTATTAAAAGCAGGTGATTTGCCTACACTTAGAGAATGGACCGCTAAGGTACGTGCAGCCTTTTTTGAATTACCCGAGTTGGTCGATGTGTCTGAGGGCTCTGAGGATAAAGGTAGCCGTTTGGAGTTGCACATTGATCGGGAAAAGGCGCAGCGACTCGGCGTGGATATGCGTCTGGTGGCGAGCACCTTAACTAATCTCTATGCCTCACGTCAAGTGTCGGTGATTTATGAAGAGCTGAATCAATATAATGTGGTGATGGGGGCAAATGCTCGCTATGCCCGAGATGCCACTGTGCTTGATGATTTGATGGTGATGAGCAATGATGGGCGAGCGATCCCAATTAGCGCTTTTACTACCCTAAGCATGGCAAATGCGCCATTGCGCGTGAACCAGTCGGACGGGATGTTAGCGGATTCGATAAGTTTCGCTTTGGCTGAGGGAGTGAGCTTGGAGCAGGCGCGCGCAGCGATTAACGATGCGCTTATCCGAATCAATTTACCTACACGCTTGGTGCAAGCAGGGTTTGCTGGCACCGCTGCCGATTTTGAAAAAATGCAACGACAGCAACCCATCATGTTGTTAGCAGTGATTGTATTACTTTATTTGCTGCTTGGGATGTTATATGAAAGCTATATTCATCCTTTGACCATTTTATCCACCTTACCGTCCGCTGGTTTTGGTGCCTTATTGGCACTGAATATGGTGAATATGGAGTTTACGATTATTGCTCTGATTGGTCTTTTCTTATTGATCGGTATTGTGAAGAAAAATGCCATTATTATGATCGATTTTGCTTTGCAGCGACAGAGAGAGGATAATCTCAGTTCCGAGCAGGTGATTTATGAGGCTTGCTTAGTACGTTTTAGACCGATTCTGATGACCACCTTTGCTGCACTGTTTGGCGCTTTGCCTTTAGTTTTGGCCACCGGTGCCGGGGTGGAAATGCGCCAGCCGCTCGGTATAACCATTATTGGTGGTTTAGTGGTGAGCCAAATTTTGACCCTTTATAGTACCCCGGTGGTGTATTTATACCTAGATGATTTAGCTAACTGGCTTAAGCGTAAATTATCAAGGCGGCAGCAAGTTATTGAGAGTAAATCATGAGATTAAAGCGATTAATCCTAGCTCTGGTCGCACTGAGTGCGGTCAGTGGCTGTGCGGTGGGACCGGATTATGAGGTGCCGGCAGTCGTTACCGCATCCGCCTTCAAAGGTGCACCGGTCAATAGTGCACAATGGATTGAACTTAAAGCGACCCAAGCTTGGATTCGCGGTGATTGGTGGACGCTGTTTAAGGATGCGGAATTAAATCAATTAATGCTATTGCTGAATCAGGAGAATCAGAGCATTGCGCAAGCGTTGGCTCGCTATCAAGCAGCCATTGCTCAACGTCGTAGCGCGACGGCTGATTGGTTCCCCAATGTCGGTAGTACGACGTCAGTGACGCGGGCCGGTGGTTCGGAGCAAGACCCGAATAATCGCTTTTCCTTAGGGGCGAATTTGTCCTGGGAAGCCGATCTTTGGGGTAGTATTAGGCGCTCGGTAGAATCAAGCACCGCTTCCGAAGAGGAGGCCGAGATTGCCTTAGCTGATGCTCGTTTAAGCATGCAAGTGCAGCTACTGGAGAGCTACTTCCAGCTACGTCGCACCGATTTAGAGCGTGAGTTACTGCGTAAGATTATTCAAGCTTATGAGCAATCTTTAACGATTACCCGTAATCGTTATGAGCAGGGCGTGGTTGCTTATGCAGATGTGGTGCAGGCAGAGGCACAATTAGAAAATGCACGCTCTGATGCCATCGCTGTCGAAACCAACCGTCGTCACTATGAAAATATGATTGCTGTGTTGGTGGGGCAAATGCCTTCCAGTTTCCATATCGCTGAAAGGGTGGATTATTTACCCGAGATGATTTCGGTGCCGGTAGGTATTCCAGCTGAGCTGTTACGGGCGCGACCTGATGTGGCAGCCGCTGAACGCCGAGTTGCAGCTGCCAACGCCAAGATTGGGGTGGCGCAATCGGCATGGTTGCCGCGCTTAAATTTATCCGCTAACGGCAGCTACCAGGCAACACATTTCTCGGACTGGATTCGTTCGCCGCTCAACGTATGGTCACTCGGACCGCAATTGGTCTTAAGTATTTTGGATGGCGGTGCGCGTCAGGCCGCTGTCGATTCAGCCAAAGCAGCGTATCAAAGCGAGGTGGCAGCTTACCGACAAGCGGTGTTAGAGGCGATGCGTGAAGTGGAAAATGCCTTAACCGCAGCGGTTAATCTTGAGCGTGAGCAGGAGGCGCAGCAGCGTGCCCTAGCCGCATCGCGTCAATCATTAAGCATTGTGATGAATCAATATCAAGCCGGCTTAGTCGATTACCTAAGTGTTGCCCAGGTACAAAACAGTACTTATAATGCCGAAATACGTCAATTAAACCTACGTGCCAGCCGTTTATTAAACCAAGTCGAATTAATTCGTGCCTTAGGCGGCGGTTGGGAAAATCCGCGACTGCTACAAGCCAGCCGCTAATCAGCATTGGCATCGTTTTACTGAGGGATTTTTATGCCATTTTTTAAGTGTGACTCAATGAATGATTTTCCGCATGATTTTATGATCGATGATGTAGTCTGCGGTCTCAAAGAGCAGCGCCAAGCATGGCGCACAGAGCAAAATCGTTTAGAGGAAAAGGGCGGCCGACACTTGCCTTCACCCGAAGTTATTGCGCAAGCGATGCATTCGCTAACGGGCGCCTTATTTCCGATGCGTCTAGGACCTGAAGACTTAGTGCAGGAGAGTGAGGATTTTTACGTGGGTTATACCCTCGGTAAAGCCTTGAATTTACTACTGACACAGGTGCGTCTAGAGTTTTTACAAAAGTTTCAGCAGAATGGCGTGGACCATGAGCAAATCCGTGAGCAGGCGGTAGAGATTGTACGGCGTTTTGCGGCCACGCTGCCCGAGATTCGTGGTTTATTGGATCAGGATGTGCGCGCCGCTTTTCGGGGGGATCCGGCAGCCACGAGTGTGGATGAGGTGTTACTTTGCTACCCTGGTGTGCATGCCATGGTGTCACACCGAATTGCGCATGAGCTATACAAATTGGATGTCAAAATCATCGCTCGGGTTATCTCTGAATTGGCTCATAGTCACACGGGCATTGATATTCACCCTGGAGCAACCATCGGCCCTGGTTGTTTTATTGACCACGGTACCGGTGTAGTGATTGGTGAAACCGCTATTATCGGCAATAATGTCCGGATTTATCAGGCAGTGACTTTAGGTGCCAAGAGCTTCCCTAGCGATGAGCATGGTAATTTGCATAAAGGACTCGATCGTCACCCAATTGTTGAGGATGATGTGGTGATTTATGCGGGGGCGACGATTTTAGGTCGTATCGTGATTGGCAAAGGCTCGGTGATTGGGGGTAATGTCTGGTTGACCCGTAGTGTGCCGGCAAATAGCGTGATTAGCCTAGCCGATCCTTGTGGTGATAGTAGTCTTTAAGCGTTGATAAAAAGGCCGTGAGACACTAAGTTAACTCACGGCCGAGTTACGATAGCTTAGTAAATCGCTGGCACCAGCATCTCGTCAGGTGTGGGTAAGCGCTTGTAGTCAGGATGATGGATGCGCTCGGGCAGCTCTACTTCATCATGCTCAATATCCGCATACGGGATTTGCGACAATAGATGCGAGATGCAGTTTAAACGAGCCCGTTTTTTGTCATCACCCTCAACGACCCACCAAGGGGCCTCAGGAATATGTGAACGTGCCATCATAATTTCTTTAGCCTTGGTATAGTCCTCCCAACGACGGCGAGACTCTAGGTCCATAGGCGATAGCTTCCACTGCTTTAAGGGATCGATCATGCGCATCATAAAGCGACGGTGCTGCTCCTCATCGGAAATTGAGAACCAATACTTAATTAAGATGATGCCGCTACGGATCAGCATTTTTTCAAACTCGCCCACGTCACGGAAAAAGGCCTCGTATTCCTCATCGGTACAGAAGCCCATCACGCGCTCGACCCCGGCACGGTTATACCAGCTGCGGTCAAATAGCACGATTTCGCCACCAGCAGGTAAATGGGATACGTAGCGTTGGAAATACCATTGGGTGCGTTCGCGATCATTGGGTGCGGGTAGGGCGGCAACACGACAGACACGTGGGTTTAGACGCTGAGTAATGCGCTTAATGGCACCACCCTTGCCGGCGGCATCACGTCCTTCAAAAATCACCACCACTTTGAGTTTTTTCTCTACTACCCAGTCCTGCAACTTAACCAACTCACCTTGTAAGCGGAGCAATTCACGGAAATATAGACGACGATCCATGCCTTCATCGTGAACGGTTTGACCCGCTTCAGTCAGTAATGCCTGATAACGTTCATCGTCAATTTCCATTTCTAGCTCTTCATCAAAGCTATCCATGATTTCAGCGTAAAGACGACGCGCGTTTTCTGATAGAGATTGACTCATAATATAAACCTAATGTGTGTGATTTCTTTGGTAAAAAATATCTGCTTATTTTATTTATACTACCACTGAATAATGAATCTAATATGACGATTCATCGCTTTTAAGCATAGAAAAAACGCCGCACAAGCATTGAGCTCGCACGGCGTTAATAGTGACATTAAAACGAGTGATTAGCTATAGATCTTACTGCCCTGCTTAATAAACTCAATGGATTTTTCTTGCATACCCTCTTGCGCTTTAGCGTAGTCGCGTACCTCCTGAGTAATCTTCATCGAGCAGAACTTCGGTCCACACATGGAGCAGAAATGCGCGATCTTAGCCCCTTCCGCTGGCAATGTTTGGTCATGATAGGACTCAGCGCGTTCTGGATCCAGACTTAAACGGAACTGATCCCGCCAGCGGAACTCAAAACGTGCTTTGGAGAGCGCGTTATCACGCAATTGAGCGCCTGGCCAGCCCTTGGCTAGGTCGGCCGCATGGGCGGCAATTTTATAGGTAATAATGCCGGTACGTACATCCTCTTTATCAGGTAAACCCAAATGCTCTTTAGGTGTTACATAGCACAGCATGGCAGTACCGTACCAACCAATATTGGTCGCACCGATACCAGAGGTGATATGATCATAGCCGGGCGCAATATCTGTTACCAGTGGCCCTAAGGTATAGAATGGCGCCTCATAGCAATGCTTGAGCTCCTCGGTGACATTAGCCTGAATACGTTGCATTGGTACGTGGCCTGGACCCTCGATCATGACCTGTACATCATGCTCCCAGGCTTTGGCAGTCAGCTCACCCAAGGTATAAAGCTCACTGAATTGTGCTTGGTCATTGGCATCGGCAATACTACCCGGACGCAAGCCATCACCTAAGCTGAAGGATACGTCGTAGGCCTTCATGATTTCACAGATCTCATCAAAATGTGTATACAAGAAGTTTTCTTGGTGATGTGCCAAACACCATTTCGCCATAATCGAGCCACCACGAGACACAATACCAGTGACGCGATCCGCTGTCATCGGTACATAGCGCAGCAGCACCCCGGCATGAATGGTAAAGTAATCAACGCCTTGTTCGGCTTGCTCAATTAAGGTGTCACGGAATAAATCCCATGTTAGGTCTTCGGCAATGCCACCGACTTTTTCCAAGGCTTGGTAAATAGGTACGGTGCCGATAGGTACCGGGGCATTACGAATAATCCATTCACGCGTTTCATGAATATGGGCGCCAGTGGAGAGATCCATAATGGTATCTGCACCCCAGCGCAGTGACCAAACCATTTTTTCGACTTCTTCGGTGAGTGAGGAGGTGACAGCGGAATTGCCCAAGTTGCCGTTGATTTTGACGCGGAAATTACGACCGATAATCATTGGCTCTAATTCTGGGTGGTTGATATTGGCCGGAATAATGGCGCGACCGGCAGCGACTTCACTGCGAACAAACTCCGGCGTAATATCTTCTGGTCGCTTAGGTAAATTGGCGCCGTAATCAAATCCCTCATGCTGTCTTAAGAGCTTGCTATAAGCGGGATCAGACATTAATTTATCCAACATCAATTGTTCACGTAAGGCTACAAACTCCATTTCAGGGGTGATAATCCCTTGGCGAGCATAGTGCATTTGCGTGACGTTTTTGCCGTTTTTGGCGCGTCTGGGTTGAGTGATCACATTAAAGCGTAGATGCGCTGTCTTAGGGTCAGCTAAGCGCTCGTTACCGAATTGACTGCTTAAGCCAGGCAGCTTTTCGGTGTCTCCTCTTTCCTCAATCCAGCGCTCACGAATACTGGGTAGGCCCTCTTTAAGGTCAATGCCTTGGGCGCTATCGCCATAAGGACCGGAAGTATCATACACGGGGATGGGTGGGTTAAGCTCTTCGCCTGCCGCAGTAATCGTGGGATCCTGTTCAATTAAGCGCAAAGGTACCCGAATATCATCACGACTGCCTTGAATATAGTGTTTAGTAGAATTTGGATAGGCAAACTGTAAGCTGATTTCCTCGCTTAAGTCGCTCAATGCTTGGGTGCTGTTTAATGATGCGCGTTGATTCATAATGCCTCCGTTGTGGTAAAAGGTGAACAGAGGTATGAATTTGCGTGGAGCGGATAGTGAGCATAACCTACTATCTCAGCACAAGAGAAACGTAAACACAATATGTGCTTACTACAAACTCCCTACGCCGGTACTAACCGGGTCAAGTTCAAAGGGTATTTCTCAGCCGCAACTGCAGCACCCCTGTTCGTTAGTGGCATTAAAACATTTTTTAATAAAAGAATAAAGACTTTAGCTGCTGATTAGGGGTTAATACTGGTTTTAATTACTCTTTGGAGCTTAAGTGCGCTTGCTTAGTCTAATTACGTAATTCATTCTGAATGCTCTGCCTAGCAGCTGATAAATCATCACAATAAAGCACGCTAAGTCCATGATTATTTGGCATGAAGCTTTCATGCTATTGTCATATTATCTCGTTACTATATCGTCTGACATCATACTTAATTCATGTTTGGACTGTATCAAATGAGCTCGGTAGAGCGACAAAGCTAATAGTAATAATTATTAAAACATTAGGAGCATACTATGAAATTATTAACTCGTCTCCGTGAAGAATTTGCACCAATGACTCACGATGAATCTCTTAAGGATCTAAAGCAGGAAGCAGAGCAAGCTTCCGAGCATGCAGCAAGCGTAGAGGCGTTGATGCAAATGCTGGAACAACGTAAAATTCAAAATGAATTGGCTTAATTGATTAGCTAGTCACGTTATTATGCGTTGATCACGCTTTTTTAAATTTTTAGCAGTATCTTCAAAAGCGCTGTTAGTCTTAGGACTGATGGCGCTTTTTGTTCGGCACGTTTTTATCGCGTGAGTACCCTTTGGGCAGCCATAGGATAAACGCACAAGATCATTGAAGGTAAAGGATAAGTAGCATTGGCACAGCAAGGCTTTTTGTTTGATGAGGATGAATTTTTTAGGCATGGTGCTTCAGACAGCTGCGAGCAAATTGGTGCCGCTAGCTTTATTCTGCGTGGCTTTGCCTTGCCTAAGGTGGCACCGATCATCGCAAGGTTAGAGCGTATTACTGAAGTCGCAGCTTTTCGGCAGATGCAGACCGCAGGTGGTCATCGTATGTCGGTGGAAATGACGAATTGTGGGGAGTGGGGTTGGTTAAGTGATGAGCAAGGCTATCGTTATGTGCAGCTCGATCCCCTAAGTGCTAAGCCTTGGCCTAGTATGCCAGCGTTATTTCTTAAGTTGGCGTACGATGCTGCAGCGACGGTGGGTTATGCGGGGTTTGCTGCGAATGCCTGTTTAATTAATCGCTATCGACCAGGCAGTAAAATGTCATTGCATCAGGATAAAAATGAGCGCGATTTTAATCAGCCCATTGTTTCCGTGTCTTTGGGCCTACCGGCTGTGTTTCTTTTCGGAGGGCATGAGCGCAGCGATAAAGTGGATAAGCATGCCTTATTTCATGGTGATGTAGTGATCTGGGGTGGTGTGGATAGATTGCGTTACCATGGTGTGATGCCACTTAAGGAAGCGGAGCATCCCGTGTTGGGTGCACATCGTATTAATTTGACCTTTAGAAAAGCCCGTTAAGTTGCGCTCAATACGCACCAGGCTGAGGAATACATCTAGTTTATAAAAAGTTGAGCCCGGATCGGAACCCGAGCTCAATGCCTATTAAAGCGCAACTAGTGAGTCTATATTAGGCGTCTGCAGCCTCAAGGAAGTCTTGTGCAAAGCGCTGTAATACGCCGCCAGCTTGGTAGATACTCACTTCTTCGGCCGTGTCTAAGCGGCAAGTCACTGGTACATCCACCGTTTCGCCATTACGGCGGTGTAGGCGTAGCGTTAGATCACAACCTGGGGCAGGTGTGCCAATCACGTCGTAGGTCTCAGTACCATCAATTTCTAGCGTGTTACGGTTAACACCCTCTTTGAACTGTAGTGGTAACACACCCATACCGACTAGGTTGGTGCGGTGAATGCGCTCAAAGCCTTCAGCGACGATGGCCTGCACACCGGCTAAGCGTACGCCTTTGGCAGCCCAGTCACGCGACGAACCCTGACCGTAGTCGGCGCCAGCGATAATAATCAGCGGCTGCTCGCGCGCCATATAGGTTTCAATGGCTTCCCACATGCGAGTGACTTTGCCCTCGGGCTCAATGCGAGCGAGTGAACCCTGCTTAACAGAGCCGTCTTCATTGCGAACCATTTCGTTAAACAATTTAGGGTTAGCAAAGGTGGCGCGTTGGGCTGTTAAGTGATCGCCACGGTGCGTAGCATAGGAGTTAAAGTCCTCCTCAGGTAGACCCATCTTGGCGAGGTACTCACCAGCAGCACTACTAGGTAGGATGGCATTGGATGGTGATAAGTGGTCAGTGGTGATGTTATCACCCAAGACCGCTAAAGGCACCATGCCTTTGAGACTACGCTCACCCGCTAAGGCGCCTTCCCAATAAGGAGGGCGACGGATATAAGTAGACATAGGACGCCAGTTATAAAGTGGGCTATCCGCTTTTTGCGTGGTCTCGTCCTTGGCAAACATAGGGATATACACCTTACGATATTGCTCAGGTTTCACCGCTTGCTTTTGGATGGCGTCGATTTCTTCGTCGCTTGGCCAAATATCCTTAAGCGTGATCGGATTGCCGTCCTGGTCAAAGCCGAGTGGATCCTTTTCAATATCACAACGGATGCTACCCGCAATCGCATAGGCGACTACTAAAGGTGGTGAGGCGAGAAAAGCTTGTTTAGCATAAGGGTGAATTCGACCGTCAAAGTTACGGTTACCAGAAAGCACGGCAACCGAGTATAGATCACGCTCGATAATTTCCTCTTGGATCTTAGGATCTAAGGCGCCGGACATACCGTTACACGTGGTACAGGCAAAGGCAACCACACCAAAACCGAGCTTTTCTAACTCAGGCATCAGCCCTGCTTCTTCAAGATACAGCGCAACGGCTTTAGAGCCAGGGGCAAATGAGCTTTTAACCCACGGCTTGCGTAACAGACCCAAACGGTTGGCATTGCGTGCTAAGAGGGCGGCGGCAATGACGTTACGGGGGTTATTCGTATTGGTGCAACTGGTAATGGCTGCAATAATCACGGCGCCATCTGGCATTTTGCCGTCTTTGCTCTCGTAGTCACCTAGCAGACCACGATTCCCCAACTCACTCACAGGTAATAAATTGTGTGGGTTCGACGGACCGGCTAAGGTACGCTCAACCGTAGATAAATCAAATTCAAGAACACGTTCGTACTCAGCGGTCTTTAGCGCATCAGCCCAAAGGCCGGTGGTTTTAGCGTATTGCTCAACAAGCTCGACTTGCTCTGGCTCGCGACCGGTTAGCTTTAAGTAGTCGATAGTTTTGTCATCGATATAGAACATTGCTGCCGTCGCACCGTATTCAGGCGCCATATTAGCAATGGTGGCACGATCACCGAGGCTGAGGTTGGCAGTACCCTCACCGAAGAACTCTAGATAGGCAGAAACCACTTTAGCATCACGGAGGAACTTAGTTAAGGCTAAGACAATATCAGTGGCGGTAATGCCTACACCCGGTTTGCCACTTAGTTTGACACCGACAATATCCGGTAAGCGCATCCAGGAGGCACGTCCGAGCATCACCGTTTCGGCCTCAAGACCACCAACACCGATAGCGATCACACCAAGTGCATCCACCATCGGGGTGTGACTGTCAGTGCCGACTAAGGTGTCCGGGAAAGCAACGCCATCGCGCACTTCAATCACCGGTGACATATGCTCTAAGTTAATCTGGTGGAGAATACCATTGCCCGGTGGAATCACATCGACGTTTTCAAAGGCGGTTTTGCTCCAATTAATAAAGTGGAAACGGTCATCGTTGCGACGATCCTCAATGGCGCGGTTTTTCTCGAAAGCGTCAGGATCGTAGCCGCCGTACTCTACCGCTAGGGAGTGATCGACAATCAGCTGGGTTGGTACGACTGGATTGATTTTGGCGGGGTCACCACCCTTGTCGGCAATGGCGTCACGTAGACCAGCTAAGTCGACGAGAGCCGTTTGACCTAAAATATCATGACAGACCACACGTGCAGGGAACCATGGGAAGTCCACCTCACGCTTTCTGTCAGTTAACTGAGTTAACCAGGTGTTTAAGGTCTCTTGGTCTGTTTGACCGTCAGCTTTACGAACTAAGTTCTCAGCTAATACACGTGAAGAGTAGGGCAGCTTATCATAAGCACCGGGGCGAATCGCTTCAACGGCGGCACGCGCATCGTAGTAATGCAGCGAACGACCTGCTAGCGTTTTTTTGAAAGCAGATTGGGTCATTTGATATCCTCAGAGGTTTAATAATATTTCCAAAGATTTGATAGGCGTATTTAGCCTAGTGCATCATAATGTTATGATGAAAATCTTACACTAATACCTGATTGATTTTAAGCAATTGGCAAAAATAAATCTTATATAAGCAGAATAAAGTCTTATATAAGACATAAGACTAAATATATTATATTCATTTCATTCTTAATAGAGTTGATTTAAAGGTTTTTTATATGAAGAAGTTATCTCTATCGCTTATCGCCGGGCTCGTTGGTCTAGCTCTGTTGTCTTGTAGTACTTCTTCAGATTATTCGGCTGAGGTGGAGTCGGTGGCGTTTGATATGCATGCGCCTTTACAGGTGCCCGCATTGTCAAGTTTTGCGCAAACGGCACCGCGGGCCTTGCAGGGGCAGTATCGACCGGCACAATGGCATGAGTTACCCGGCTGGTCCGAGGATAATGGCGAGCATCTGTGGATTACGCTGATTAATAACTGTCGCGGTCTGATGCGTCCAGTGTCAGGCTCGTTGACGATTCCAGCGCGGGCAACACCCCAGGATTGGCAGCCATTCTGTCGTGATGTGGCAGAGTTTAGCCGTGAACATGGTGAAACGCCTGAGCTTGGTGCGATGAAGTTTTTCTTAGAACAGCATTTGCAGCCTTGGGCTCTCGTTGGGCGTGGCATGGCGACTGGTTATTATGAGCCCATCGTACATGGCTCCAAATCACGTGGCGGTCAAAATCAATGGCCAATGTACGCAGTGCCTAAGGATTTATTAACTATTGATTTAGCTGGCGTCTATCCTGAGTTGGCTGGTAAGCGTGTACGCGGCAAGGTGGAGGGCAATAAGGTCGTGCCTTATGATAGCCGAGCACAAATTGCCGCTCGTGCTGATAAACCACCAGTGATTGCTTGGTTAAACGATCCGGTGGAGGCCTTTTTTCTGCAGGTTCAGGGATCTGGTCGCGTGCAATTGGATAATGGTCGTTCAATTCGCTTAGCCTACGCTGATCATAATGGTCGTCCTTATACCTCCATTGGTCGTTGGTTAGCCGACCAAGGCGAATTACCGCTGGCTCAGACTTCCATGCAAAATATCAAAGCCTGGGCGCAGCAAAACCCGCATCGGGTTGATGAAATGCTAAATGTTAACGAAGCCATGGTCTTTTTCAGAGAAGAGGCGATTCAAGACAGCATCGCCGGACCAAAAGGCGCTTATGGCATTCCCTTGGTGGCACAAAGAACCGTTGCGGTGGACCCAGACTATGTGCCATTGGGTAGCCCGTTGTATTTAGCCACCACCTATCCAGCATCTAATGCGCCTTTAGAAAAAGTCGTGTTTGCGCAGGATACCGGTAGTGCGATTAAGGGCGCTGCTCGGGTGGATTTTTTCTGGGGTAGTGGTGATGCGGCAGGTGAGCAGGCCGGCCGTATGAAGCAGGATACGCAGGTGTGGGTCTTATGGCCGGTTGGCATGGGGGAGCCTAACGCAAGATGAGCGGGAGTCAGAGCATGAGTTACGATGTGGTGGTCTGTGGTGCCGGCATTGCTGGTATGGCAGCCGCTTTGCAATTAGCAAAAAATCAATTTAAGGTCGCTATTTTAGCCCCTAAAGTACAGCCTAAGCATAGTTTGGGTGAGCAGTATCACCCGCGGATTTACGCGATATCACTTGCCAGCCAGCAGTTTCTTGAAAGCCTGGGCGTGTGGCAGATGATGCCGGCTGAGCGTCGCAATCCAGTGCGTCAGATGGAGGTTCACGGTGACCTGGACGGGGTGATTGTGTTGGACGCACAGCAGTCACAAATGAGCGAGTTGGCTTATATTGTTGAGTCAGGTGAAATTGAACAGGCCCTGTTTAATGCGCTTAAGGTTTACGGTGTGCCTTGGATAGAGGATAGGATTCAGGGCTATGAGCAATGGCAGGGCGAGGTGCGTTGTGCATCCGGTCAGTTGTTGCAGACTAAGCTACTGATAGGGGCAGATGGCGCTCGTTCCACCGTGCGTGAGATTTGCGCCATCCGACATGAGTTCAAAGCCTATGGCGATATCGGTTTAGTGGCGCAATTGAACGTAGAAAAACCACATCTTAATACCGCCATTCAGTGGTTTGATGGCAGTGGTGTGTTGGCCTTTTTGCCCTTGCCGGATACCGCTGATGGCCATCAGGTGTCGATGGTGTGGTCGGCCCGTCAGGCGATTGCTGATAAGTATTTGGCGATGTCAGCTGAGGAGCTGGCGCAACGTCTACCGCCAGCCTTACAGGCCATCGCAGGTCAGCGTTTAGGTGAGATTCAATTACGTAGTCCCATGTATGGCTTTCCATTGACCTTAGAGAGTTCGGCTATGGTGGGTCCTGGCGTGGCACTCGTGGGGGATGCCGCTCACCGGGTTCACCCCTTGGCAGGTCAGGGCTTAAATCTGGGTTTAGGGGACGTGGAGACGCTATGTAAGGTATTAATTGAGCGTGAGTCCATGCGTGATTTAAACGATATGCGTTTATTGCAGCGTTATAAGCATCAACGAGCCGAGGCGATTTTTAATATGCGCTTTGCAACGGATGGCTTATATCGTCTCTTTGCCCTTAATTCACCAGCACTTGCGATGTTGCGCAATACCGGCTTATCACTGGTGGATAGGATTGCGCCATTGAAAAAGTACTTTGTGCGCGCAGCTGCTGGGAACTAAGGCTTTTAGATCGTAATCATAGAGTGAATCAGTCATTGGAAAGGAATTATGGTGTTAAATCAAGTTAGGTCAATGTTGAAGCAAATTAGCTATTGTGGTGTGGCAGCTTTTGCGCTACTAGCCTCACAGACTGTTATGGCAACAAGTGTTGAGGAGTCGATTAAGGAGGGTCTTACAAAGCGTCTTCAGCAGCCTGTCACCGAGGTTAGAAAAACGCCCTTTGATAATCTTTACGAGGTGCGTGTGCAGGGTTCGGTGGTGTATACCGATGCAGCTAGGCAGTTTGTGATTTTCGGCGGCCAGCTTTACGATTTGGAGAAGAATACTAACCTCACTGAATTGGCGTTAGAGGAGATGAATCGTGTTGATATTGACAGCTTGCCGCTAGATAAAGCACTTAAAATGGTTTATGGTGATGGTAAAAACCGTTTAGTGACCTTTGAAGATCCGAATTGCCCTTGGTGTAAAAGGCTACAAGCAGAGTTTGAGCAAATGGATGTGACAGTCTATACCTTTGTGACGCCAATCTTAAGCCCTGACTCATTTACTAAGACAGAAAATATCTTATGTGCCAAGGATCCGGTACAAACCTGGAAAGATTGGATGGCTAAAAATATCAGTCCTAAAAAGCAGGACAGATGTGAGCTACCGATTAACGAGGTACTAGCCCTGATGCAGCATTCAAATGTCGCAGGGACACCAGCGATCTTTTTTGATAATGGCAAACGGATTAACGGTTTTGCCGATGCAGAGCGTATGCGCCAAACCATGCAGGCTAAGGCAGAGTAGCTTTTTTAATGATGTGCAAAGGGGTGCCTTAGGAGCGCAGCTAGAGAGCGCACACGCAGATCGACATAGCTCGGTCGAATAATGTGTTGAGGACCAAAGGGCGTGCCGGGGTGGTAAATATAAACAGTTTGCCATCCCTCTTTTTTGGCGGATTTGAGGTTGCTGAGCGTATCCTCAACCAACACACATTGCTGCGGCTTTAGGTCTAAACTGGCTTGTAGTTGTCGTAATAGTGCGGGCGAGGGCTTCGGCTTGTATTCACCTAGCACCCGCATATGATTAATCGCACAGATACCAGCAAAGCATTGGATGATATTCAAGCCCTCTAACACTTGCACGGCATAATGTACAGGTGCATTGGTTAAAACATACTTCGTGCCGGGCACCGCATCTAGCAGGGTGGCTAAATGATGCTCAAAGCGCATGTATTGCGCCACTTCAAAGTTATGTGAATCTAGTAAAAACTGCTCGGGATCCAATTGATGGTGCTTATGCATACCAATCATGGTGGCACCATAGCGTTGCCAATATCGTTCACAAAGCTGCTTGGCGGCAACGGCATCAATGTGCAAATGCTGCATCACTGCCTTCACCATACCGAGGCTAATCTGCTCAAAAATGGCATGGGAAGCGTCATGGATGGTGTTATCTAGGTCAAAAAACCAGACGCGCGCAGCGGGTGATGTCTGCGCGCGATAGCGATGGCTTTTGGCCCTCAAGGGATGAATAAAACGAGTCCGAAGCATGCGGTCCGTTGCTTGCTTAGACCGTGATCATGGTGCCTACACCGTCATTGGTCAGAATTTCGAGCAATAAGCTGTGCGGTACACGACCATCAATAATGTGGACCGAATTGACCCCAGCATTCGCTGCTTCAAGCGCACCGGCCAGTTTCGGTAGCATACCACCAGAAATCGTACCGTCTTCTGCTAAGTCATTGATGCTCTTGGTATTAAGACGGCGTAAGAGATTTTTATCCTTGTCGAGCACACCGGGGATATTGGTTAATAGCACTAGCTTTTCAGCCATCAATACTTGCGCCAAACGACCGGCTACTAAGTCGGCATTAATGTTGTAGACCGCATTATCCTCCTCATTAAAGCCGATAGGGCTAATCACAGGAATAAACTGATCGTTTTGTAAGGCCTTAATCACCGCTGGATCAATGGATTGAATCTCCCCTACATAACCGATATCCAATGGTTGGTCTGGATTCTCGGCATTGTCCATTAGCTTTTTTCTGGCCTTAATCAGCCCGCCATCCTTACCCGTCAAACCGACGGCCTTACCGCCCGCCTGATTGATCATCATTACAATATCCTGCTGCACCTGACCCCCTAATACCCACTCAACCACTTCCATGGTTTCGGCATCGGTGACGCGCATTCCTTGGAGGAAAGTACCCTCCTTGCCTAAACGCTTAAGGGCTTGGTCAATTTGGGGGCCGCCACCATGAACCACGATCGGGTTTAAGCCGATTAATTTTAGTAGAGCCACATCATGCGCAAAGGTTTTTTGTAAATGCTCGTCCACCATGGCATTGCCGCCGAACTTAATAACGATGGTTTTGCCATGAAAACGACGAATATAGGGCATGGCTTCGGAGATAATCTCCGCTTTAATGGCAGGCGTGATAGCTGTCTCAGTCATGGTTAGCTCTTATAAAAGGGGTTGTGTAAAGGGTTTATCAGCTGTGTGCAAGGGCTTTTTCGAGCGCTTCAATAAATTGGTTTTTATCGTAGTTGCCGATAAAGCTTTTAATCACTTTGCCTTTGCGATCAACTAAAAAAGCCACTGGGGTAAAGCGCACATCACCAAAGGCCTTGGCAATAGAACCATCCGCGTCATGCACAATGGTGAACTCATACCCGCGTTCTTGTACTAAGCGATTAATGGCCGCAACGCTGTCGTGCTTCATGGCGACTGCAACCGTCTCATAGCCTTGATCCTTGTACTTAGCATAATGTGCTACCGTATCAGGCATTTGACGCATGCAGGTCACACAGTCGGTGGCCCAAAATTTATACATGGTCACCTTGCCCTGCAAATCATGGGTTGTGAATTGACGCCCGTCAATACTGTGAAGCGTGACTTCGGGGACGGTCTTGCTACTAAAAACCGTGTTATAAACCACTGCACCTAGAATAGCGATGACGGCAACAACGATAAGGAGAACAAAATTTTTCTTCATCTAATCAGACCCTGTTGAATTTCAAATCATCTTAATTAGTTAAAGGAAAGGTTTGTGTACCGCCACTGGTAGCAGGGTTGCTGTTTGTATTGGCATTGCTAGGGTTGGTTTTTGGTGGCGTAGAAGATACCTTGTCAGTGCTTGAAGCAATATCAAATACCTTGACCACGCCCTTTACCCCAGCAATACCGGCAGCGGCGTTGGCGGCGGCGTCAGCTTCTTGTGCAGTGACTTGTCCCATCAAATAAACCACGCCTTGAGAGGTGGTGGTCAGGATGGTACCGCTAGGCACACCAGAGGTTGCTAATAAATCGGTCTTAACCTTGGTGCTAATCCAGGTGTCATTACTGCGGGTTGAAAAATCAGCGACTGGACCGATGCGGAGCTGATTTACCACCTCATTAACGTCATCAATTTCCCGAACCTCTTGCTCGGCCACGCGTTTATGCTCTTCGCTAGCCACCTCACCAGTCAATAAGACACGTTGATTGAAGGTCATGGCATTAATACGGGAGGTATTGGCAGGCACTGCGCCGCCAGCTTTTTGTTCAGCATAGAGACTGATTTTCTTGTCATTGGCCTGCATGCTCGGCGGACGACGGTCACTGACCACGGTTGCTACGCCAGTGGCTAAGCCCCCCACCATCAATGGCACGCAAGCTGATAACAGCGTGCTGGCGGCAACGATACCTACCATGAGGAATTGGCGAGACTTGAGCAGTGAGAATTTGGTTTTATTGCTAGGTGCAAAAGAAGTAGATAGCATCGACTAGTCTCCAAGTATGGCCGCATCTAGACCATCACATAAAATGTGTAATAGTAAAATATGCACTTCCTGAATTCGCATCGTGCGCTCGTGAGGTACACAAAGATGAACATCATTAGATGTTAACATCTGCCCGATAGTTCCACCATTGCGACCGGTTAAGGCAATGATTGGAATATCATACTCCTTGGCCGCATCAATCGCACGAATGACATTGGTGGAGTTGCCGCTAGTGGAAATTGCCACCAATAAGTCGGCGGGTTGTGCCAAAGCACGCACTTGGCGTTCAAACACCTGATCGAAACCGTAGTCATTACCCACGGCGGTCATAATTGAGGTGTCCGTATTAAGTGCTACCCCAGCTAAAGGAAAGCGCTCACGCTCAAAGCGACCCACTAATTCGGCAATAAAATGCTGTGCATCGGCTGCTGAGCCGCCATTGCCACAAGCGAGCACCTTGCCATTATTGCTAATGGTATTAAATAATAAATCAATCCCTTGTTGTAAAGGCTCAGCAAGCGCGTCTAGACTTTTTTGGATCAGGGCTGCATGATCCTGGAAGTGTTGCTCAATACGATTTAAGATGCTCATTTCAAAGGTTCTCGTGATGGATTCAAAACGTAGACTACTATCATAGCCTAAAGTTGAATGAGACTCAGGTCGATCTGACGTTGTACGGTCATTTTATGAGAAGGCATTTTTCAACCATTGCATATCCTGCTTTTTACCATCAAAAGTCACACTATCAAAGCGGCAGTAAGGCATTTGCTTTAGACCTAGACGATGACAGATTTGGGGTAAAAAGTAATTTGCGGCGAGCTTGATGCGTAGTTGCTTTTGTTGATTAATGCTGGCTGCCGCCCCACCATAGTAGGCATAGCTGCGTTGTCTAATCTCGACAAAGACTAGCGTTTGAGCGTCCAGCATCAGGCAGTCAATCTCACCCACCTTGCAACGTAGGTTTTTAGCCAGTAGCAACAGGCCTTGGGCTTTTAAAAAATCAATCGCTAAGGCTTCATACCGTTGTCCCTGCGCTTGTGTAGCTGAGAGCTTGCTTTGTGTGCTTAGCTGCTTGTGCTTTTGTTGGCGTCTTTTTGCCTTGGTGCGATGGCGCCCATAGTTACCATAGGACCTTTTTAAAGGCGCTGCGGCCGCCAGTTTAAACACTAGCGCTTGCTCTGCGGGCTGGTGCTGCATGTGATTCTTAATTGTGCTCTCGTGGATATTGATTTTAGTCTTAGCCTGCTCCATAAACGACCCCTTTAGCAGAACTAGCGGTTAAAATCTTCATCTTAGATAGGGGAAAGCAAAAAATGACAAAAGACGGGCAAGTTTATCCATCCACAGCCGATACGGTGGCGCAGGAATTGACTAACGCATCCATACAGTCACGTGTGCAGACTCAGCATTGGCCTAGCGCCACGTTGTATGTGGTCGCAACCCCCATTGGTAATTTAAGCGATATTTCGCAACGTGCGCTTTACGCTTTGCAATTGGCGGATGTGATTGCCTGTGAAGATACCCGTGCGACCCAAGTCTTATTAAATGCTTACTCCATTCATAAGCCTTTAATTGCCGCGCATCAGCATAATGAGGCGGGTGTGGCTGATAAGCTGATTGAACGGTTGGCTGCGGGTCAACGGGTGGCGCTGGTGTCTGATGCCGGGGCCCCAGCGGTGAGCGATCCGGGCGGTAAAATTGTGGCTAAGGTGCATGCGGCAGGTTATCGCGTGTGTGCTATACCTGGACCTTCTGCGGTGATTACTGCATTGATGGCCAGTGGATTTAGTAGTGATGAGCAGCCTGCCTTTGCTTTTGCAGGTTTTGTCCCGAGCAAAAAAGGCGCACGCCAGGCCTGGCTTCAATATTGGTTAGCTCAGCCAATGGCCGTGATCATGTATGAAGCACCGCATCGTCTTAAAGATTGTTTTAAAGCCTTAGTAGCTCTTGCGGCTGAGGAACCGACGCGGCGAATTATGGTGGGGCGTGAATTAACCAAGCGCTTTGAAGAAATTGCGGTGTTACCGATAGTTGAGCTTGTTAATTGGCTAAGCGAGGATCCTCAACGAGAAAAGGGCGAATTTGTGTTGGTGCTTGAAGCGGCGACACAGGCACAAGCTAAGCAGGACTATGAACCTTTATTAAAGGAGTTGTTAGCCCACGGGATCTCTGTGCGTGACAGCGCAAAAATCCTGCACAAAACCATGGGTGTAGCCAGAGACGAAGCCTACCAAGCAGCGCTAGCGCTAAAAGACAAATAAGCAGCTGTAAAAATGACAGCTGCCTATCCATATTGCCTTGTTGGCTTAAACGATTTTACCTACCATCAGCGCTAGGTCTTAGAGCGTCGGTTTACCCTTAGGTAAAAGCTCGATTTTTACTTGGGCCTTGCCTTTTTGAACCATGCCAAGTGCTTTGGCAGCAGCGTAGGATACGTCAATGATGCGGTTGTCATGAAAAGGACCGCGATCATTAATGCGTACAACAACGCTTTTACCGGTGACCTCATGCGTCACACGAACGACGCTATTTAGCGGTAGCTCCTTGTGTGCAGCAGTTAAGCTGTGCTGATTATAAAGCTCGCCATTAGCCGTTTTGCGACCATGGAAGCCAGGACCATACCATGAGGCTTCACCTGTCTCGGTAAATTCAGAGATAGAGGCAAAAGGTGTATAGCGTCGACCCTTAACAACGTAGGATTTACCACGCTTGGCACGTAAGTGCTCAGTTGCTAAACCCTTTTGGCTTTTAGCGCGTAGAGCTGGCGCTGTGTCTAAATCAGTGGTCGCTTTATCCTCCGCTAGCGGATTAACAGCCTCTTTTAGGCTCTCTTCACTATAGGTGGGTGCATTTTCCAAGGAGCCATTAAAGAGGCGCTCGTACTCGCTCTCTGGGAAAATACCATGCACAGTGATACGGAAAGACTCAGTCTTGGCGCTGCTTGAGCCATCGACGATCTCAGTTATTGAGGTGTTTTGCTGCAGGGCGGCGGAGGCAGAATTAGCTGCGAGGATTAAACCGCCGGCACTTAACACCGTTAATAATGACTTTTTAATACTCATATGCTTACTGGTTGGGCGTCTGGGCTCGATGCCTGACGCGTAGCGGCTTATGGTCGGAGAATAATTTAGCCAGTTGCTCTACTACATAAACCGAGCGATGCTGACCGCCAGTACATCCAATGGCTACGGTGAGATAACTGCGTGTGTCTTGTTGATAATAGGGTAGCCACTTCTGAATGTAATTGGCAATATCGCTAATTAATTCGTGCACAATATCAAATTGTGCTAACCATAATGCTACGGGCTCATCACGACCAGTCAAGGGACGCAGTTCACGGTCGTAATAAGGATTAGGTAGACATCTTACATCAAAAACTAAATCAGCACTAGTTGGTACGCCAATCTTAAAGGCGAATGACTCAAAGGTTAAGAGGATATTGCTCGTATCGATCCCGACGAGCTCCTTTATCCATGCACGAAGTTGCGCAGGCTTTAAGTTTGAAGTGTCAATGTTGTGTTCTTGCAACTTAAGCGGTGCTAAATACTTTCTTTCGTAGCGCACGCATTCCTCCAAAGAAGGTGCTGCGTGACCGGCAAGGCTGAGTCGCTCAGTTAAGGGATGACGCCGCCGCGATTCGGAATAGCGCTGTAGAATCGTCTGATCATTTGCTTCTAGAAAAATAGTAAGTATCGGCGTGCCCTGACTCCGTAGGGCGGTGATAATATTTGGTAAGTCCCCAATATCCCCCGGTGTTCTGATGTCAATGGCGACGGCGACCTTTTTAATCTCGGCTTCACGCGTGGTTGCCACAAAATCATGCAGTAATTGGATGGGTAAATTATCGACACAGTAGTAGCCCAGATCCTCTAATTGATTTAAGGCAACACTTTTGCCTGAACCTGAGATACCGGTGATAACAACTAAGGGAGTTATCTCGTCATTCATTGTTTGAGCTTTCCTGTATGGCTAAGGATTGGCGCTTCATAAATTCGGCTAGGGTATCAATGCCTCGCAGTTTTAAAATGGTGTTACGCACAGCGGCTTCAACCAATACCGCTAAGTTACGTCCGGCCAGTACGGCCAGTTTAACACGCAGTGTGGGTACGCCTAAAATGTCTTCGCTTTGATCTTGGAATGGTAAGCGCTCGAAATCTTCACCGTGCGACTTCACTAAATGCACAATCAACTTTAAATTCATCTTGCGCCGAACGGAGGTTTCACCGAAGATGGTTTTAATATCCAGCAGACCGATACCACGCACTTCTAAGAGATTTTGTAAGAGGGGGTTGCAGCGACCCTCGATCACATGTGGTGAAGGACGTGTAAATTCGACGATATCATCAGCCACTAAGCCATGTCCGCGTGATATAAGCTCCAGGGCAAGTTCACTTTTACCCAGTCCAGATTCACCGGTAATTAATACACCTAAGCCCAGCACGTCCATAAAAACACCATGAACGGTCGTTTTGGGTGCAAAATAACGACTTAGATAAATCCGTATCACCTCAATTAAGTAGGCGGCTTCGGCTGGACTGCTTAAGAGTGGGACCCCTTGTTTGCTACAAAAACGATGTAAGGAGGTGGGTACCTCAAGCCCCTCGGCAATAATAATGCAGGGCACATCATGTGTTTTCAGCTCTTTAAGTAAGCGATTTTGAGTAGGCTTTGGTAGGCGATTATAAAAAGTCACCTCTTCGATCCCAAACACTTGAATGCGGTCGGGATGAACCATGTTTAAATGACCCACTAGGTCGGCGGAGGAGAGTGCTTCATCAGTGATGGCTCTGTCGCCATGCTCCTCGTTGGCTATCCAAGATAATTTTAAGCTGTCTTTATGCTCGTTGATCAGATCCCGGATAGTAACCATAACGCTGTCGAGTACCTATTGCTGAGTGAATAAATCGTAGATGGCCTCAGGCTCATCCAAACTGAGTAACTGCTCTCTCGTCTCTGCGTTAGAAAGCGTTTTGGCAAGTGAGGCTAAAATTTCCAAATGCTCTTGGGTGGCGTTTTCAGGCACGAGCAAAATCACCATGATGCCAACATTTTGATTGTCCGGTGCATCAAAAGGGATTGGGTTGCTCAGGCGCATAAAAGCAGCCGCTGGCTTGGTCAAATTAGGGATGCGCCCGTGGGGCACGGCCACACCATGACCTAGTGCCGTCGAACCGAGTCTTTCTCTGGAAAAAAGACTATCAAAGACGGTGGCACGAGGGATGCCTTGAGTGTTTTCAAAGAGTAGCGCTGCCTGTTCAAAAGCACGCTTTTTGCTAGTGACATTGATATCCAAAAGGATGTTGTTGACGCTTAAAATATTAGCAAAATGGTTCATAGGTGAGTTAATTTCCTCAATGAGAGGCTTCTATCATAACCAAAAATCATGTTAAGAATCAAAAACTAGCATCAAGCCAGGTAAATACTTTAAAGTTGATGATATGCTAGTGGCAAATATAATTCAAGAAAGCCGATTAAATAGGTGGTTTAATCGGCCATGCTACCTAATATCTTAAGACTGTAGACCCTTAGACAGCCGCGCGGCGAGCTGAATGTGAGCGGTCATGCTGCTTACCCTTGTGCTTTAGCACCATACGGTCGGCCTTGTCTGCCAAGGCATCAATCGCAGCGTATAAATCATCGGCAACGGATTCGCAAAACAGCTCTTTGCCGGGTACTCGTACCGTAATATCAGCGCAATGCTTAAGCGGCTCCACCGAGAGATTAACAATCGCAGCCGTCGCACCCTCGGTGTGACGTAAGACACGGTCTAAGCGCTTAAGCACATACTCTCTGATAGCAGGAGTTACTTCCAAACGATGAGCGTTAATAGATAAATTAGCAGAACTCATAGGAACCTCTCTTAATATATCGTCATGAACTTCTACTCTAGCATGCTGCCAGTTAAAAACAAGATGGCAAATTACGGATAGACATTTTCAGGATTTTGTATAGAATAGGTGGAAGTGGCTGCATATCGCTGCGCAAAAGACCGTTTTGTGGCCTAGTGTTGTAAGCTTCAGTTCTTTTTCGCATAATCACCAGTCTTAGTATCATAGCGGCGATGCGATTATTTACTCTTCACCTTAAGATGGTATTAGCATATAGGCAATAAAGCACTATTTTAGGCTATAGTGATGACTTACATACCAATCGTCATCTGACCATATACTCTTCCAGCTGGTTTGCTGATTATCCGGCTGTTAAGACAAAGGCTGAGCATCACCATGAAACACGCTAAGAAAAACACCATCAAAACACCCGCAACCTTATTTTTAGATCGTCAAAAAATACCTTATGAGGTATTTGAGTGTCAGGGCGAGATTGAAGGTACGGCAGAGTTTATGGCATCGTTTTTGGGGGTGCCCACGCATCAGGTGATTAAAAGTATTGTGCTGAGCGATGAGAAGCATAAGGGCTACATGGTCTTACAACACGGTGATCAAACCATTGATACTAAAACCTTAAGAAAGCTATTCGGTGTTAAAAACATTGTGCCAGCCTCCTATGAGTTGGCTCACAAATGGACCGGCTATGAGTTTGGCGGCACCTCACCCTTTGGGATTAAGGCGAAGCTTCCGATTTATGCTGAACGTAGTATTTTTGAGATGGACAGCCTATTTATTAATGGCGGTCGTCGCGGCCTTAGCCTAAAAATCACGCCTGAGGCATTACTGCAAATCGGTGTTAAGCCGATTGAGGCGACAAAGTAAATCGCCTCTAGTCATCTCATGCGAGACTTGCGGCATTTGTTAGAATGGTAGCTCCATCAGATAAGCGATTACTATGCGATTTTTTATCTTAATTTTTGTCTGCGTTGCCGCTTTTTATTTTATCTCCTTTAGTTCTGGTTCAAAAGGTAGTGATGCTTTATATGAGCGTGCCGAGTCTGGCGAAGTGGTTGCGCAAAGGCAATTGGGGGCGCGTTTACTTAATGGCAATGCGTCCGAGCGTAATTATAGTGAAGCCCATAAGTGGCTATTGCAGGCTGCTGCGGCAGGTGATGCGGAGGCGCAAGGATTATTGGGCGTGATTTATCAAAATGGTTTAGGTACCGCCATTAATCAAGCAGAGGCTTTTCGTTGGTTTAAATTATCGGCAGAGGCTGGTTTAACCGAGGCGCAGACCTTTTTAGCGCAAATGTATGAAGAGGGGCGTGGCATCACCATCAATTATGAAAAAGCCTTTCAATGGTATGGTCATGCTGCTGAGCGTGAGGATCCCATTGCCCAAAATGGCTTAGGTATGCTGTATATGCAGGGGCGGGGTGTGCAGCAGGATTATGCCAAGGGCCGCGAGTTGATTCGTGCGGCGGCAGCGCGTGGTTATCCGCGGGCGATTTATAATCTGGCGACCATTTATGACCAGGGACTGGGTGTTGCAGTGAATCTGCAAAACGCCTTGCGCTGGTATAAAAATGCGGCTTCGCTGGGTTTTGTAGAAGCACAGTATCACTTAGCGACGCTGTATTTTGAAGGGCTTAAGCTGCCACGTGATGATGCGGCTGCGTTGACGCTGTATGCTGAGGCAGCGGCCCAAGATCATGCCGGCGCTAATTATCGCCTTGGGCAAATGTATCAACAGGGCTTAGGCACAGTCGCTGATGCGGCAACAGCGCAGGGCTATTTTCTTAAGGCCTGTGAATTGGGTGAGCAAGCGGCCTGTGCTTTGGTGAAAACAACGAAGTAGAGACGCTTTAATTGTTAATAGAGCAACCAGGCAATGAGACTACCGCCAATCACTACCAACCAAGGCGGTAGTTGCCAAATCATAAGCGCACAGAGCGCAATTAAAGCAAGTGCAAAATCTTGACTGGAGTCGATCGCATCTAGCCAAGCATGACGATAAAGCGCCGCCAATAACAGACCGACTACCGCCGCATTGACGCCCATTAAGGCGGCACGAATAGGGCCTAAGCGCCGTAAACTCTCCCAAAAAGGCAAGGCGCCCAACACTAATAAAAAGGAGGGTAAGAAAATGGCTAATAAGCAAAGCATCCCGGTGATAAAGGGACCGTAAGCTGTATGCATTGAAGCCCCTAAAAAGGCGGCAAAGGTAAATAAAGGACCTGGCACGGCTTGTGTTGCACCATACCCTGCCATAAAGGCCTCTGCGCTGACTAGACCGGAAGGTACGGTTTCTGCCTGTAATAAAGGCAACATCACGTGGCCTCCGCCAAAGACCAAGGAGCCGGCGCGATAAAAGGCGTCAAACAGTATCAGCGCCTGGTTGGGGAATAGTTTTGCGGCCAGTGGCAGTAGTAATAAAAGTATGAAAAAGAGGCTTAAAAACAGGAGTCCGTGACGTTTTGACATTGGACTTTTGAGCTCGGCATCTTGCCTTTGCGTTTCTGGCTTAAAGCACACTACGCCAATGAGGGCTGCTAATAGCATGACCAGGATCTGACCCCAAGTCGATGGAAATAGCAGTAAATAGCAGGTGGCGGCGATCATTAGGGTAAAACGCGATTTGTCTGGGCAGAGACTACGCCCCATGCCCCACACCGCTTGGCTAATGACAGCCACGGTCACAATGGCTAAACCATGTAAGACTGAGGGCGGGAGCAGAGCGCTCTCGCTATTGATGGCGTAAGCAATCAGTATAAGCAACAGCGCCGAGGGCATGGTAAAGCCCAGCCAGGCAGCAAAGGCACCGGCATAGCCGGCTTGCGAAATACCCAAGCCCATACCCACTTGACTGCTGGAGGGGCCGGGTAAAAAATGACATAAAGCAATTAAGTCAGCGTATTGTTGCTCTGTCATCCAGCGTCTTCTGACGATCAGTTCATCACGAAAATAACCTAGATGAGCAACCGGACCACCAAAGGAGGTTAGCCCTAGGCGTAAGAAAATAAGAAACACGGACCAGGGGCTGTTGGTAGACACAGTCGACTCCTTTAATTGCTATGAGGTTTTGCGTAGCTAAAGTTAAAGACGGCCTTTTCATCTTCATCAGTTTTAGATATAAGGTCGGTTTCCCATTTAAGGTATTGCCTTGCGGCGGCCTTATTGTACTGATGTCTATCATGCAAGAAAAACAAATAGTCGATGCAATCCGCTTCACTCAGTAGCGCGTCGTCTTGGCTCAGTGCATGATTAGTATTAGCAAAAAACTTTGGCTCAATCTGGACTAAATAGATATGCTTAAAGCCTAAATGCGCCAGATCGGCCGCTAACAGTCTATTTTTAGCCTGATTGTCACCCATTAAGAGAATGGCTTGGGATTTAGGCGCATTGAATAGGGGTTGTAGCAGTTCATGTTGATGCAGCAAATGGCTACGATTGAGCCAGATGGCGTTGTTTAAATGCTGCTTTTTGAAATCCATGCTGTTGCGTGTGTCGGCAATTAGCAAATCGGCGTGTTGCTGGATAAAATCCTCTAGAGCCTCGGCTGCTATCTCAGTGCTGTGTCTTAAAACAAGTTCAACGCTAGGCCGTTCGGGGAGTCGTTTGCTCAAGTCCTTAGTGCCCTCGCTGAGCGGCAGCAAATAGACTGACCAACCGAGTTGCTTTAACCATGAAGCAACGACAGGGGCACGAATACCGTCGGTATCAATTAAGACGAGGTTGGCATTTCTGACCCCGATAAACTCATCCGTGGCTTGGATTAACTGACCGCCAGGTGTGTGACGAACGATGCTTGACCAAGCAGCACGCTTAAACTCCTCTTGGGTGCGAATATCGCATACATAGGTCGTGCCTTGCTCTGATGCCAGTAAATTTATCAAATCTTCAAGCGTGATGGTTGGCAGTTCGAAGCGCTGTTGTAGTGCCTGCCCTTTGACTTGCAAAGCGCTTTGGAGGGAGCTATCAATGGCTTCAGGATACTGCCGAGTTGCGCCGTGTTCCAGCTTAAAATCTTCTAAATACCAGCCTTGGGTGCCATTTTCTAGGGCATAAACGGGATTCTTAATGCCAAAGTTAATCAGGCTTTGAGCGCCAATAATGCTGCGTGTTCTACCGGCGCAATTAATCACGATGGTGGTACTTTCATCGGCCACCATTTGTGTCGCCCGCAAAGCCAATTCACCGTTAGGGCAACAGATGGCACCAGGAATATTCATTTTTTGGTACTCTGCCAGCGGTCGTCCATCGAGCATTAATAGCTTGGCACTCGGATCATTCATCAGGGCATGCAGTTGCTGAGCGCTTAGGTGAGGTGTGCGGTACTTCAGTTCTGCTAATTCACCAAAGGTTTTGCTGGGCAAATTAACCCCAGCAAAGGTGTTGTAGCCAGCCTCTTGCCAAGCCTCAATGCCACCCTCTAAGACAGCCACATTGTCATAAGCTAGGCTCTTTAAGCGCTCACTGACTTGCTGCATGAGTTGGTGTTGTTGCGCATTGGTATAGAAGACAATCGGGGTATGTAGATTGGGGACTAATTCCCTTACCCGATATTCTAATAGACTGTAGGGAATAGAAACTGCAAAGAATAAATGACAGGCCCCATATTGACCATGTTCACGCACATCCAGCAATGCTATTTCCTGACCGGAGCGGAGTAGTTTTTTTAAACTTGAAGCACTTATTTTTTTCATCTTGCTAGATTAACGTGAGGTGACACCAAGGTCTTTACTAGTGTAAGTATTATCGTCGAGATTAAAGGCTTTGCGAGCGCTCAGTTGCTCCAAGGGACGACCGTAAAAGTGCAGATGGCGAATCACCGTATCCTCAATCTTAACGGCATGAATATCATCGGCTAATAAAGCAATTCCGCTACCCGGTCCAACTAACACGGTCTCACTTAGCGCTAAGGTGGCTTTACCTGGGACCGCGCCGTCATCAAGACGCTCATAGACAAAATTCGTCTCGGTGCCAACTACGCCAGCAATACAGGCCCACGTGGTGTGATCGTGGGGAACGATTTTTTTGCCCGGTTTCATCACATTAAGATAGAGGGTAAAGCCATCATCCGATGCTTGGTGAATTAAGTAGCGGTTTTGCAGGCTTTCGTCATCGGGTACTTCATACTGAGCTAGACTCCACCAATGTTGATGTGAAGCCAGCTCAATCAAGGCGTGCATCACTTGAGTGAGGCTTTGCCGAGTGACGCCTTCTCGCAGGTAGGCTGCGGTTTGCTCAAAGAGCGTTTGTATGGCGGCTTCTTTGAGTGCCGTCTCTGCGGCCGTTAAATACTTACTATCACTCATCTACAGTCTCCCACTAGTTGTTTTAAATAACGCTAAGTGTAGCAGATAGCATGGCGCCGGAGCTATGGCTTTTCTCAAGTGATGATTTAGTAATTAGAAAGATTAGGTGGCGTTTTAAGCTATGATATTTGTTAAATATAGAGGAGGAAGTGATGGATCATATTTATGCGATTGATGGGATTGTTCCGGTCATTCATGAAAGTGCCTTTGTCCACCCGACGGCAGTGATTATTGGTGATGTGATTATTGGTCCTGGGGTGTATGTGGGGCCGATGGCGAGTTTACGTGGTGATTTCGGTCGTATCGTGATGAAAGAGGGTTCAAATATCCAGGACACCTGCGTAGTTCATGGGGACGGGCGTCAAGACACCATTGTTGAGGAGGATGGTCATATTGGGCACGGTGCAGTACTGCATGGTTGCGTGATCGGACGTAATGTCTTAGTCGGTATGAATGCGGTGGTGATGGATGAGGTCTCGGTTGGCGCAAATAGCATCATTGGCGCCATGGCCTTTGTGAAAAAGGGCATGATGATTCCTGAGTACAGTCTAGTGGCAGGTGCCCCTGCCAAAATCATTAAGCAATTAAGTGACGAGGACTTGCGGCACAAAATCTTAGGTACACACAAGTATCAGCGCTTAGCCAGACGCAGCAAAGCAAGTTTGGTGCGCGTGCAACCCTTGCGTGAGCTCCCAGCCGATCGCCCACGCTTGACCCCGGAGCAGATTCTGCCGGAGTATTTATTAAATAAATAAGGAGGTCATTGACTGATATGGCGCTGTTTGCCCCTGAGAAAATCAAAGAAAATTTCGAATTATTAGCCCAGCGTATTGCGGCAGCCTGCGAGCGCGTTGGTCGTAGCCCGGACGAGCTGCGCGTGATTCCTGTGACCAAGGAGTTTGCGCCAACAGCCATTGAGGTGGCTTATGCGAATGGTTATAAGCAAGTAGGCGAAAACAAGGTGCAGGAGTTGGTTGATAAGTACGAGGCACTTAAGCAGGATGGTGCGTATGCAGATTTGGAGTTGATTTTAATCGGTCATTTACAAAGTAATAAGGCACGTTTTCTAGCCGATTATGTGAGTGAGTTTCATGCCTTGGATTCTTTACGCCTCGCTGCACGGGTCAATCGCTTTATGGCAGAAGCAGGGCGGGTGCTGCCAGTTTATGTGCAGGTTAATACAAGCTTGGAGCAGAGTAAGTATGGTCTGCCGGTGGCAGAGACCTTGGATTTTATTGATGAGTGCGCAGCCTTTAGCCATTTGCGGGTGGTTGGTTTAATGACTTTGGCTATGAATAGTAAAAATGAGGAGGAAGTGCGCCAATGCTTCCGTACCCTAAGGCAGTTGCGTGACCAGGCACAGTCAAAGCATCCCACGGTACGTCGTTTGTCGATGGGTATGTCGGGGGACTTTGAAATTGCCATCGAGGAGGGGGCGACCGATATCCGAGTAGGGCAGATGATTTTCGGCTCACGTGATATTCCGAATGAATTAGCACATTTCTGGCCTGAAGACCGAGCTCGTTAAGCCCTTAAATCTTAAGTCAAAAGCCGCCATGGCGGCTTTTGATGTTTATCGTTCCACTTAGGACTTAGTTGGTGCGAATCTTAAAATACAAAATCCTATCACAGCCGAGAGAATTGAGCCGATAAAGACGCCGATTTTGGCGAGGTCTTGGTGCTCAGCCTCAACAAAGGCAAGCATGCCAATAAATAGACTCATGGTAAAGCCAATACCGCAAAGCGTTGACACACCATAAAGCTGTAACCAAGTAGCGCCATGTGGTTTAGGCGCAAAGCCGCTTTTGATCATCAAAAAAACTGTCGCAAAGATACCGAGTTGCTTACCTACAAAGAGTCCCAGTGTAATACCTAAGACCACCGGATGAAATAGCTGTTCATAAGAGAAGGCGCCGAAGGAGACGCCGGCATTAGCAAAGCCGAAAATGGGAATAATTAAAAAGGAGACCCAGTTAGATAAGGCATGTTCCCAGCGTAATAACAAGGGCTCGGCATCATGCTGTGAGTGTGCCTTATCTGGCTCCGTCACGGGAATGGTAAAGGCCAAGATAACTCCGGCTAGGGTAGCGTGAATACCTGAATTAAGAATTAACCACCAGAGTAATAAGCCTAATACTAAATAGGGTAGGCTACGCTGGTGGTTTTTAAGATTCAAGATCGCCAGCATTACGATAACCACTAGCGCAATGAATAAATAAATGATTTGTAATTGTTGGGTATAGAATAGGCCGATAATGACGATCACAATTAAATCATCAATCACGGCCAAGGCCATTAAAAAGATTTTTAATGAGATGGGGACGCGACTACCCACCAAGGCCAAGATACCGAGTGCAAAGGCAATGTCGGTGGCGGCAGGTGAAGCCCAACCGGGGGCGGTTAGCGGTTCGTTCCAATTAAAATAGAGATAAATCAGCGCCGGTAGCGTAACCCCAGCAAAGGCGGCTGCAAAAGGAAGAATGCGCTTTTGACGGGTACCTAAGTCGCCTATTAAAAGTTCTCGTTTAACCTCTAACCCAACCAGTAAAAAGAAGATAGCCATCAAGGCATCATTAATCCAATGCAGTATGGATAGATTGAGGAATTTGGCTTCTAAGAAAGCAAAATAGCCATTGGCCAGAGCGGAGTTAGCAAAGACGACGCCGATAATTGAGGCCAGGATCAGAATTACGCCGGCCGCTTGTGGGCTATTAAGAATTTTTGCAATAAAGCGTTGAGTATGTTGCGTCATAAGATGATAAGACCGTTTAAAAGCGGTTTGATTTTTTTGCTAAAAGGATTTTATTCTACCATCCATTCAGATTTTTGTAAGCTACTGAAAGCTGCATAATTAAGCCTTTTAAAACAATTGCTTAGTCAATGATGTGGCTGAAATTGTATCGATTTAAAGGATATTTACTTACTTTTTAAAACGAAATTTAATGATCTTTGACTTTGTAACAGGCTAAGATGAGAGGCATCTTGTTAAAGATTAAACGATTTTTTATTCGCTTATTTTCAACTTATTTAAGGAGTAAGAAGATGAAGAAATTAGCATTTATTTTAGGTACTTCCGTGGCCTTAGCGACTAGTGCTTATGCTCAAACGGCTGCGGATGTTGCGGCCACCGATAGTTTAAACAGTAATGCCGAAATCCGTATCACGGAGAGTGTGGTGACTGCGACCCCAGTTGCAGAGGGTGAGGCGCGTATTGATGAGAAAGTGACCGTGACTGAAGTTGCGCCAAACCAAACGCCAAATCAAGCACCAAACCAAGCGGCAGCACCTTTGGCTCAAGAAGCTCAGGGTCTATGGGTTGGTACCGTACCTTGTGCATCTTGCCCTGGCATTGATGTTAAGCTAACGCTTAATGCTGACGGTACCTTTACTATGAACGAGAGCTATCGAGAGTCGGCTGATGGTGAATTTAGTACCAGTGGTACGGCGAGTTATACCGCAACTAACGGTGTGCTTACCTTAACAACTGCTGATAATGAAAGCCGTCACTTGTTATTAAAAGATGGTCAATTACTATATATTGACGCCGAAGGTAACGCACGCGCTGATTATATGTTAAAAAGAGCGCAGTAATTAGTTCTTAACATATTAATCCGTTTCCTAGGAAGTTCTTTATGAAAAAGTTAGCATTTGCTTTAGTGGGTGTGGTGGCTGCCTTATCCTCAGCCTGCGCTCAAGCGACCAAAGAAGCTCAGCCGCAAGCTGAAGAGATGAGTGTCAAAGAGGCGGTTGCCGATGCAAGCACTGAAGCTCAAGCAAATGCTGATCCTACCCCACACGTCGTGGATTGGGATGGACGATGGAATGGCGTGATTCCCTGCGGTCATTGCGCTGGTATTGAGGTGGATCTTATTTTTAACACTGATGGTACCTATTTAATGCGTGAGGCTGAACTGGAATCACCTCACAAGGTCTCAGTCAATAAAGGTTCCTTAAGCTGGGATGAAACGACACGTGTGCTAACTTTTAATGGTTATAAAGGTGCAAAAGGCGCTAAGTTGCGGATGCAGTTTGCTGAGGGCCTGGCCGTTTATCTAGATGCCCAGGGTAATTTGATGCCCGATTATCAATTGAGTAAACAGGCTGAGTATCGAGCCAGCTCACAGCAATTGATTTTGCCTTTACAAAGCATTCGGGTTGAGGATAATCATGTGTTTTTTAGTGGTTTATTAAACTTTAAAGAACCGCAAAACGGTGGTTTCAAGTCGGTCAAGGGTGAAGTGATGATTGATTGTGCCAAGCAGCATGTGAGCTTTAAGGATGCTGGCTATTACCCAGAAGCCGATGCCCTGGGTGAGCGTATTGTTGATGTGCCCCAAATGGTTAAGGGTGGTTGGAAGCTAGGCAACAACAGCGAGGAGAGTGTGTTCTTGCAAGTGGCCGAGACCTTTTGTCCGACAATGTAGCATATAGCAGCTTAAGTCAACTTAAAAAGCGCCATTCTCATGTGAGAAACGGCGCTTTTCTTATGTTTGATGAGTTACTTCGTCGTGTCTAAGTTAGCGAGCTTTTGTTTTTGCTGCAGCACTTCAAGGGCGACTTGATAACAATCATTGACATGGGCTCGGCCAACAATCCGCATCGCTGCATAACTAATGCCACCAGATAGGACAGGGCCTAAAAAGGGCACAAATTTAAAGCCGGTTTTGGCTGTGCTGGTAGCGGCAATTTTAGCACCAGCGGTAGTCACGGATTTAACCACCGCTTCGCGCGTAATGTATTTGCCGATTAAGCTGGTGCCGATTTTGGTAATGGCAATTAAGGTTATTTGCTTTAATTGCGGGTCTAAGGCTTCTACTTGCTCAGCGGATAAACCGAATTTCTTATTAATTTTGGGCAGTAGCTTCATCAAAATACTGACGTCTGTGGCGATATCCATGCCGGGGATCGGTACCGCCGCCACCGCACCTGAAAAGAATGAGCTGGTATTAACCATTTCATAGCATTCGTCGCGGATTCTAAGTAGCTGTAATTCCTCAATGGAGAGCTTTTCTTTATCTAGCGGCGTTGATTGACGACTTCGCGCTACGGTTGATTGGACGAGCTTGGTGAATTTGGACATATAAATACGCTTTGGAATGTGTTGAGAGTGCTTGAATACTCAATCATACTGCACTAGGCAGCTTCTTGCTATCAAGCAGGCGATGTTGGGGCTCCTTTTTTAGAGATGGGGTGGTTTGGAACTAATTCAAGGGGTTATAACCAACGCCGTACCTGCTGTTTATAGGCGCTAAACTCAGCCTTAAATTTGCTTCCTAACACACGCTCTTCGGGCATAATCTGAAATCGCGTTATATAGAGCAAGTAGAAGATAATCCCGATGCTTGCAAATAGGCTTTGTAAATACACGGCCCACGCTAAAAGTAAACATAATATGGCTAGATACATGGGATTACGACTATAACGATAAATACCTGTCATAACCAATTTAGTGCTCGCACTCGGGCGTTTTGGATTGGCTGTGGTTTTGTGACGAACAAAAGCGATAATGGCACTTAGACCGATAGTTAAAGCAAGCAGCATCAGTAAAGTGCTAATGATTAACTTTGCTTGCCAAGTGATATGAATAATGGGTAACGGTTTGGCCACAAAGTACATAAGTAGTGCGCTTAAAAAGGCGATAAGGGGTGGTGGTAGCAGGAGTTCTAAAGCTTTCATAGGTGATAGTTGCTGGGCTTGTGACGGCCTTGGCTTAGGTGGTGTGTGTAGGTAGGTGTTATGATTCAGCTTAGCACAGTAGTGGCGTGAACTGCAGTAGCGAGGAAAAGCGCTTGATGAAAGTGAGCGTGAGTTATGCTGGTATTTGAGCTGTGTGCCACTGTAGGGGGCGATTGTAGCATTATGGCAATAAAAAACTCGCTAACCCTTAAAGCTAGCGAGTTTAAAGAATCTCTGGTGGCCTGGGGCGGAATCGAACCGCCGACACAAGGATTTTCAATCCTCTGCTCTACCGACTGAGCTACCTGGCCAACAAAAAAGTTATTATATACAAAGATTGGGTAAATGTGAAGACTTTATTGAAAATTGATTAAAAATACTCAATTAATGATCTAAAGCCTGCTGAGTTGTTGTTTTTTGACAGCGCCTGTTTGAGTTGCGGCTGAGTTTTTACCATGCGTTGCCAAGATTGCAAATAGAAAGTCGCAATCAATCATTTCAGTTTGTGAAAAATAGCTAAGGGGCATATAATATAGCCTTATAAATAAGAATTGTCGATAGTTTTTTCTTTGCGAATTAAGGGCTTAACCGGTGCAGTCTGGCGTGCGTCTTAGTTTTTATTACCTAGTTTTGAGTCGATATGTCCACCGATGTTTTAACATTTGGCGTTAACCATCACTCTGCCCCGGTTGATATTCGGGAGCGAGTGTCGATGGCTGGTGATGTTGTATTACCGGCCTTACATGGTTTGCGTTCGATTTTTGGTAATTCGGTCAAAGAAGCGGCTATTCTCTCAACCTGTAATCGCACCGAGATTTACTGTGCGGCCGATCAATCGATTGCGGCTGATATTCCAGCATGGTTGGCTGAGTTTAACTCATTAAAAGACGATGAGTTAAGACCCTATATTTATCAATTGGATCAGGATAAGGCGGTGCGTCACGCTTTTCGTGTGGCCAGTGGCTTGGACTCGATGGTTTTGGGCGAGGCGCAAATTCTCGGTCAATTAAAAACTGCAGTACGTACAGCAGATGAGGCAGGTACCCTTGGCTCTACCCTCCATCAGTTGTTTCAACGGACCTTTTCGGTCGCTAAGGAAGTGCGTACCAATACCGCCATCGGGGCGCAGTCGATTTCATTTGCGGCAGCGGCGGTGCGCTTATCAGAGCGGGTTTTTGGAGATCTCAAAAATAGCGATGTGCTGTTTATCGGTGCCGGTGAGATGATTGAGCTTTGTGCCGCACATTTTTCTGGTGCTAATCCTCGCTCCATCACCGTGGCTAACCGTACGCCTGAGCGTGGACAGCTACTAGCCTCCCGTTTTAATGGTGGCACCATGAAGTTGTCTGAGTTGCCAGAGCAGTTACATAAATTTGATGTGGTCGTGACCTGTACCGCCTCCACCCTACCTATTTTAGGCTTGGGTATGGTACAAAAGCTTAGTCGCAAGCGTCGTTCTAAGCCGGTTGTGATGGTTGATTTAGCGGTGCCACGTGATGTGGAGCCGGAGGTCGCTCAGCTGGATAATATTTACTTATACACGGTTGATGACTTAGGCCGCTACGTACAAATGGGTCAGGATTCGCGTCAGCGTGCAGTTGGGCAGGCCGAGGCCATTATTGATGCCCGCGTCTTGAATTTTATGCAATGGATGGAGTCACGCCGTCTGGTGGTGCCGGTGATTCAGGACTTAAATCATCATGCTGAGAGCTTACGTCAAGCGGAGCTGGCAAAGGCGCGTCGACTGTTGGCTAGAGGTGAGGATCCCGAAGCGGTGCTTGAGTACTTAGCGCGCAATCTCACGCAGAAGTATCTGCATGCGCCGATGTCGCAGCTTAACCGTTCCGAGGGTGTGCAGCGTCAAGAGCTACTAAATATCGTGCCGCAGTTATTTCCCTTTGATTCAGAGCAGCATTAGCTAGGCTCCTTGTTATCTGCTTTGCTCGCCGATATTGCGTAGGCGAGTGTTTTTACCCTATATTTCAACCTTCTTCCTAGATAGAATTTTAATTATGAAAGACTCAATGCGATCTCGCTTAGAGCAATTGTCTCACCGTTTAATCGAGTTAGATGCGATGTTATCTGAGCCTGAAGCTGTGAATGATATGGATAATTTTCGTAAGCTCTCACGCGAGCGTGCGGAAATCGATCCCGTGGTGCAGCTTTTTAATGAATATGAAGGTGCCGAAGCGGATTTATCAGCGGCGCAAGAAATGATGAAAGATCCCGAGCTCAAAGAAATGGGTGAGGAGGAATATCATTTACTAAAAGAGAAATTGACAGCGCTTGAAGACGAGTTACAGCTTGAGCTGTTGCCTAAAGATCCGGATGACAGTCGCAGCGTGTTTTTGGAAATTCGTGCGGGTACTGGCGGTGATGAGAGTGCGCTTTTTTCTGGCGATTTATTAAGAATGTATACACGTTATGCGGAGGAAAAGGGCTGGCGTGTCGAGTTGATTTCTGAGGCGCCTTCTGAATTAGGTGGTTACCGTGAGGTGATCGCTAGAATTGATGGTGAGGGTGCTTATGGTCGCTTGAAGTATGAGTCCGGTGCGCACCGTGTGCAGCGTGTGCCCGAAACGGAGTCGCAGGGACGTGTGCATACTTCGGCGTGTACTGTCGCCATTCTGCCAGAAGCGGATGAATTAGCCGAAGTGGTGCTCAATCCAGCGGATTTGCGTATTGATACCTTCCGTGCCAGTGGTGCAGGTGGTCAGCACGTCAATAAAACCGACTCGGCCGTGCGTATTACCCATATCCCTACCGGTATTGTTGCAGAATGTCAGGATGACCGTTCCCAACACAAAAATAAGGCTCAAGCCATGAGTGTATTGGCGGCGCGTATTAATGATATTCAACGCCAGGAAAGAGAGGCGGCTGAGGCAGCTGAACGTAAAAGCTTAGTCGGTAGCGGTGATCGCTCTGAGCGTATACGTACCTATAATTACCCGCAAGGGCGCGTGACAGATCACCGTATTAACTTGACCCTATATAAATTACAGCAAATTATGGACGGCTCTTTAGATGAGCTCACCGGTGCTTTAATGGCAGAGCGACAAGCAGAATTGTTGGCTGCTTTAAGTCATGACTAAGAGTCTACAGGATTGTCATCGTATTAGAGATGTCTTGGCGCTCCCGCAGTTGCCATTGTTAGAGCGCAGAATGCTGTTGGAGTTTGTGTTGGATAAGCCGCGCGCTTGGTTTATCAGTCATGATGATGAAATACTGAGTACTGAGCACAAAGCGCAGTTGCAGGCGCTGTTTGAGCGTCGTTTGGAAGGTGAGCCCTTAGCCTATCTAATTGCTCAGCGCGAGTTTATGAGCTTAAGTTTTAAAGTCACACCCGCAGTGCTGATACCGCGCCCAGAAACGGAGCTGTTGGTGGAACAGGCCATCGCCTTTTTAGAGGCATTAAAGGTTCAGGGTCTAAAGCGTCCACGCGTCTTGGATATTGGTACTGGCAGCGGCATTATTGCGATTAGTATTAAGCATTATTTTCCAGAGGCTGAGGTATGGGCACTGGATCTGAGTGCGGAGGCCTTGGCCATAGCCCGGGACAATGCACGTACGCTTCAGGTAGACATTGAGCTGCTACAAAGTGATTTGTTTGAGGCATTCAACGCCTCAGACAATGGCTTTGATTTAATCGTCTCAAATCCGCCTTATATTGATCGTGACGATCCCCATTTGCAGCAGGGTGATGTGCGTTTTGAGCCGCTAATGGCCTTAACTGACAATGCCGATGGTTTGCGTTTGATCCGGCGTTTAGTGGCTGAGGCGCCGCGGTTTTTAAAAAGCTCGGCGCCAAATCAAGCGCTACCAACCGCACTTTGGCTAGAGCATGGTTGGGAGCAGGCGGCGTCGGTGGAGTCGTTACTAACTCAACAAGGCTTTAAGCTGGTGCAAAGCCTGCAAGATTTGGCGGGTATCGAAAGAATTAGCGGTGGGCTCTGGGAGTCCGCCGCTTAAACCTAGGTCAAGCCCTATAAAGTTCGGGTGTATCGTGTTGTTAAGACCCGAATTAAGCTAAAATAGACGCTTAGTATCCAGGCAGTTATTGCACAGTGTGCAAGCGATTAGTAACGAATTTTAATTAAGGAAGTATGATGAGTACAGATGTTCGTACCTTTATTGATGAAACTGTTAAAGAACACCCGGTGGTCTTGTTTATGAAGGGATCTGCTCAGTTCCCTCAGTGCGGTTTCTCGGCCAAGGCGGTCAGCATTTTACGCGATTTGGGTGTGCGCAAATTAGTGACGGTTAACGTGCTTGATGATCAGGAAGTGCGTGAAGAGATCAAGGTCTACTCTAACTGGCCGACCATTCCTCAACTTTATGTTAAGGGTGAGTTCATTGGTGGTTCCGATATTATGGAAGAGATGCAAAGCAGTGGTGAGCTTAAAGAGCTACTTGACGCCTCAGGTGCGACTGCCGACTAGTTTTCATGAAAAAGCGATTAGTCATTGGGGTGACTGGAGCAACGGGCGCGATTTATGCGGTGCGTATGCTGCAGACGCTCCAGCAAATACCAGAGGTAGAAACGCACTTAGTGGTGTCTTCCTCTGGTGTTGTGAATTTAAAGTATGAAATGGGCATGGATCGTCATGAGCTCTATGCCATGGCAGATCATTGCTATCACTTCAAAGATATTGGTGCAACCCTTGCCAGCGGTGGTTTTAAGACTGATGGTATGCTGATTTTACCTTGTACCATGCATACCTTGGCCTCGTGTGCCATTGGCTTATCGGATAATCTGATTACCCGTACCGCCGATGTGCATCTTAAGGAGCGTCGTAAGCTGGTCTTGGTGGTACGTGAAACGCCCTTTAATCTAGCCCATTTACGTAATATGACGGCAGTCACCGAGATGGGCGGCATTATTTATCCACCACTGCCTGCCTTTTATCATCATCCTAGCTCCATTGAGGAAATGGTAGCTCACACCAATGCGCGACTTTTGGAAATCTTTGATATTCGTGTCGACGCACCGACTTGGCAGGGCACTCAGGGCTAGTTAAGCCTTATTTTTATTGCTAGTAATACGCGCTGAGGCATCTGCGCTAAAGTGGCTGTCAATATCAATCGCACCTTGGCGTAATTCTCTGAGCGCACTCAAACCGTAGTGGGTACAGGCCAAAATTGCATAGACTGGCATCACTAAACCCATAAAGGGAATGAGGCAGAGTAAACCGCAAACCAAGCCGATAATCCAAAAGCCTTTATGATATTTTTTTAGAATAAATGTGCGCTCGGCGGGTGAGGCGTGCTCGGTGATGGCATCGACTTTGGCAATTTGGGAAAAGGCATAAGCGGTCCAAAAAACACTTAATACAATGGATGCAAAGGGGATTAGCCACAGTGGTAGGGTGACTAACCAACCCACCACAAAGATCACACCGACTTTGATCGCATTAAAGATACTGCGTGAATCGATAAATTTACCGCGCTTTTCCAGGTCTTGATAATGCGTCTTTGCGAGTAAACTGACTGCTAGCGGCGTCACAGCAACTGCAGCAACGGCTAAGCCAATCACTAAGCTAATGGCTGACAAGGCAATAAAGGCAATTAAAGCACTTAGCCAGTCGCTCAAGGTACTCATGCCCCAGAGCGAGGTAAAGCTGCTAAACCAACTCCATTTGTTGGCACTGGCGATAAACCAGTTATCCAAAGGGTTCCAGGCAACAATTAATAATAAAACTAAGCTAAGCACGGTCACGCCAAATGGCATCAGTACCGCCATCAGCATTTTTGGGTGAAGTTGACTGGCTAAGGCTTTGGCCAGCGCATCAATGGGAGTGACGTGGGTGGGCATCCTAGCGTATCCTTGATTTGAAAAAAGAGTTCTAAACGAAGTCATGAGGTGCGTGCAGCAATTCTCAAGTGACAGGCTATTATATGGTGTGAGAGGGCGATTAAATCAATACTTTTGGTAGCAATATGTAGACGAATTGTTTGGAAGGCGCAGAATTTTGTCTTTTTCTTAAAAGATGAGTAGATATATTTATAAAAAAGGAATATAATTTTCTACTTCCCTACGAGAACACGTTCTAGTGTTTTCAGTCAAATGCCCGGGTGGTGAAATTGGTAGACGCAGGGGACTCAAAATCCCCCGCCGCAAGGCGTGCCGGTTCAAGTCCGGCCCCGGGCACCACAAATCCCTCTAAGCTATCAATGGCTTAGGCAGCTATGGTTAGCTGCCGACTCTTCACGCTTTTCAATCTTCCATCATCTTCGCTAGTATAAATACTGCTTTTTAGAGCCCTTGGGCTGACGTATCATAACAGCTGGTTATTGTTAATTAATGGTATCTATCTTTAGAGGTAATTTCATGAGCGATTTGCGCATGAGTATTAATCTTGTGCTGAATAATGAGTTGCAGAGCGTAAGCGCTCATTATCCAACCAATAATATCACTAGCACCATGGTGCAGAGTGCGGCTGAGCGTTTGGAGCGCTTTGCGCCATTGTTGGCTTATTTATTTCCAGAATTGGAAAAATCGCAGGGTATCATTGAGTCAGAGCTGTTGCCCTTGACTCACTATAGCGCCTATGCCTCCAAGGGTGGACGCTTTTGGCTAAAGGGCGACCATGCCTTGGCGGTGGCCGGTTCGGTGAAGGCGCGCGGTGGTATTCATGAGGTCTTGGAGATTGTTGATGAATTAAGTGAGAAGTACTGTTTGATGCCAAATAACTCCGTTATCGATTTGTTGTCCGAACGCGCCCTAGAGGTTTTGGCTAAGTATCAGGTGACGGTAGGCTCCACCGGCAACCTTGGCATGAGTGTGGGGATTATGGCGGCTGCATTGGGGATGCAAGCTACTGTCCATATGTCAACTGAAGCCAAGGAGTGGAAAAAGCAGCGTCTTCGTGAGCGAGGGGCGCAAGTCATTGAGCATGCTGGCGACTACAGCCAAGCGGTGGAGGTCGGGCGAACGGAGGCGCTAGCAGATGCCTTTAATCATTTCGTGGATGATGAGCATTCGATTTCTTTATTTTGCGGTTATGCCGTTGCCGGTCGCCGCTTAAAGGCACAATTGGAGCAACTACAGCTCACAGTGAATGCAGAGCACCCGCTGTTTGTGTATATTCCTTGTGGTGTTGGGGGCGCACCAGGTGGTATTGCCTATGGCCTAAAGGAGGAGTTCGGCGACCATGTGCATGTGTTTTTTGTGGAGCCTGAGGACTCTTCTTGCTTTGCGGTGCAGTTACAGCACCTTGATCAGCCAGGCATCAGTATTTATGATGTTGGACAACAGAATCAAACGGAGGCGGATGGCTTAGCCGTACCAGTGGCATCCCAATTAGCGGTTAAGGAAATGCGTCCACGTTTATCGGGTGTGGTGGTGATTGGTGAGGATAATTTACTGCGCAATCTGTATCTGCTAAAAGTGCAGGAGGGGATTCAAATAGAGCCCTCGGCTGCTGCCTCGCTGAGTGGGCCGCAAGCAATCTTCGATACCGCAGAGGGGCAGCAGTATCTGCAACAGCATGGTCTTCAGGAGTACATGCACCAAGCTAATCATATTGTCTGGGCCACCGGTGGTAGTTTGATGCCAGATTCGGAGTATCAGGCCTTTTGGAAACGTGGTATGGCCTTAGATAAGGCCTATAATAAGGCTTAGGCAGGGGCCTCAATTTAATCGTCGGAGAGCTTATTCATTGCGTTTACCTTGGCATGAATAAGCCCTTTTCTGTATTAACGTCTATTAGCGCTTAAAAAATAGCCAGCAAAGCGTTGTGTGCTATTTATCTATATTAACTAAAGCTATATTAGGTGGTGCTAACTTGATTTAGGATTAAACTTTTTCAATCACTGCTTGTAAAACATAGGGCTTTGTAGTGCCTTTTGCTCTTGAAATTGTCGATTCAGTCCTCAGCTAATAACACCATAGACTTTATGGTTAAGAATAATAGGATTTAAAATAATGGTAGATCAGACAAATCAAAGTCAGAATCAAGGCGCTGAAGCACGTACCATGGGTTTTCAGACCGAGGTCAAACAGCTTTTGCAGTTGATGATTCATTCCCTCTATTCCAATAAAGAGATTTTTTTAAGAGAGTTGGTATCTAATGCCTCTGATGCTTGTGATAAATTGCGTTTTGAGGCCATTGCTAATCCACAATTACTGGCAGATGATAGTGATCTGCGCATTCGCGTCAGTTTCGATCCGGAGCTAAAAACCATCACCATTAGTGATAATGGGATTGGTATGAGCGAGGAAGAGGTGATTAATAACCTCGGTACTATTGCTCGTTCAGGCACCAAGGAGTTCTTTTCTAAACTCACCGGTGACCAGCAAAAAGATACGCAATTGATCGGTCAATTCGGGGTAGGTTTTTATTCTTCCTTTATTGTGGCCGATGAGGTGGTAGTACGTACCCGCCGTGCCGGTTTGGCTGCGGATGAGGCGGTCGAGTGGCAGTCACGGGGCGAGGGTGAATTTAGTATCAAGCCCATTAGTAAAGACAGTCGTGGTACGGATATTATTTTATTCTTAAAAGAAGATGCTGAAGAGTTTTTAAATAGTTGGAAGCTACGCAGCATTATGCAGCGCTATTCTGATCATATTTCCATTGCCGTACAAATGGAGCAGGAAAATTACGATCAGGAAACGGGCGAAACCACCAAGCCTGGCGAATGGGAAACCATTAACCAAGCGAGTGCGCTGTGGACGCGTAATCGTAATGAGATCAGTGATGAGCAATATGCGGAATTTTATAAGCATATTAGCCATGACTTTGAGGATCCCTTAGCCTGGACCCACCGCCGTGTTGAGGGTCGTAATGAGTACACACAGCTACTCTATATTCCTAAGCGAGTGTCTTTTGATCTTTGGGATCGTGATGCTAAACATGGCGTGAAGTTGTACGTGAAGCGTGTCTTTATTATGGATGACGCAGAGCAGTTATTGCCGATGTACTTACGTTTTGTGCGTGGGGTGATTGATTCCTCCGACTTGCCCTTAAACGTCTCTCGTGAAATTCTGCAAGAAAGTCGTGATGTCAAAGCCATTCGTGATGGTTCGACGCGTAGCGTCTTGTCTTTACTAGAGGATTTAGCAGAAAATCGCCCAGAGGATTATAAAGCTTTTTGGAGTGAGTTTGGTCAAGTGCTAAAAGAGGGTATTGGTGAGGATCGTGGTAATCAGGAGCGCATTGCGAAGTTATTGCGCTTTGCTTCAACGCACGATAATTCGGATGCCCAAGAGGTTAGCTTGGCGGATTATGTGTCACGTATGAAAGAGGGGCAGGATGCCATTTATTATGTGACTGCCGATAGTTTTGCGGCCGCTAAGAGTAGTCCTCATTTAGAGATTTTCCGTAAAAAAGGCATTGAGGTCTTGCTCATGTCTGAGCGGGTTGATGAATGGATGGTCTCTTTCTGGACGGAGTTTGAGGGCAAAAAGCTAGTCTCGGTTTCCAAAGGTGCTTTGGATTTAGATGCGCTTGCCGATGAGGATGAGAAAAAACGTCAAGAGGCGGTGAGTGAAGAATTCAAGCCTTTAGTTGAAAGACTGGAGCAGGCCCTTGGTGAACAAATTAAAGAGGTTAAAGTGTCTTGGCGCCTAGTCGATTCACCGGCTTGCGTGGTTGTTGGTCAGCATGAATTAAGCCCGCACTTGGTCAGTATGTTAAAAGCGGCTGGTCAAGAGGTGCCTAATGTCAAACCGACTTTGGAAATTAACCCAGAGCATGCCTTGATTAAGCGTATTGAAGCCGCTAGCGATGAGGATTTTGCCGATTGGGCTAGTGTGTTGTTAGATCAGGCCATGTTATCAGAGGGGGCGCAGATCGCTGATCCTGCCGCTTTTGTGAAACGCATGAATAGTTTATTTTTAAAGTAAATTATCTGGTTTAAAGGTCGATAGCTGCGAGCGCTTTAAGTAGCCATTAACTCGAGCGCTGCAAGCACCATAGCAAAAGCAAAAAAGCCCACTTTTTCCATCAGGAATCAGTGGGCTTTTATCATGTCGGTGCTTACATTTTAAAGTGCTCACCCAGATAGACCTTACGCACATCTGGGTTCTGAATGACCTCGCTCGGGGTGCCGCTTGTTAGCACCTTACCCTCACTAATGATATAGGCGCGGTCACAAATGCCTAAGGTTTCTCGTACATTATGGTCGGTGATTAAAACGCCGATTTGACGCTCTTTTAAGAAGCGGATAATGCGCTGAATCTCAATCACGGCAATGGGATCGACGCCGGCAAAGGGCTCGTCCAGCAGGATAAAGCGTGGTTGCGTAGCAAGGGCGCGAGCAATTTCTACTCGACGACGTTCGCCCCCGGACAGCGACATAGCTGTATTGCTGCGTATATGTTGAATCTGTAACTCATCCAGCAGCTGCTCTAATTTTTCCTTAATCTGTGCTCGAGTAAAGCGCTTAGCCGTAGTCTTATCATACTGCAACTCTAACACTGCCTGAATATTTTGTTCAACCGTTAAACGTCTAAAAACCGAGGCATCCTGGGGTAAATAGGATAAACCTAGTTTAGCGCGTTGATGAATGGGATAGGCGGTGATTTCTTTACCGTCTACCTCAATGCGACCAAAATCAGCTGGAATCAGGCCAACAATCATATAAAAGCTGGTGGTTTTACCAGCGCCGTTAGGTCCAAGTAAACCCACCACCTCACCGCTGCGTACGGTCATTGAAACATCTTGTACCACCGCTCGCTTACCATAGACCTTACGTAAGCCGGTGACTTGCAGTAGATTGAAGGCTTTACTACTGGCTGTGTTTTGCTTGCTCAGTATTTCTGTCTCAGGCATAGTGCTTTTTAGATATCGGGAGTTTGAATGCTGGAGGGCATGGGTTTGCCCTGGTACTTGCTACGACATGCTTCGACTGCACGATCAGCCTTACTACGAGGCTGTACCAGTGAGCGCACGCGACCAGGTTCGGGGCTTTGGGGACCGCCTTGAGCGGCATAGGTTTTATTTTTGCTATCATAAACCACCCGTTCGCCCCGTACCGTATCCACCGGTTGACCGCATACATAGCGGGTGACAACAGCCTGCCCAATCATGGTGACTACCTCAGTCTTGCCGTTATACTCAGCGCGTGAGCCGATCGCTCGAATTAGCTCGTAGTTTTCTAAATCCTCTTCCAGTAGTTCCACAAGTTTAGAAGAAGTCATGGTGGCTTTGCCGTGTCTAAAGCCCTCGGCATCTTCGACAATATTTAGCTGGTCGGAGCTAAGTCTAAAGAGACCGCGGGTGAGGATCACATTACCACTGAATTGGGTGGTTTTAGAGAGATCATCATAATTTAAGGTATCAGACAACACCAGGGTCTCGGGCTCTTGCGCCTGCTCTGTTTGAGCGTAGGCATAGGAACTGAGTAAGACGCTAAGGCTAAGTGCTAAGGCGGAGAAAGTGTTCATAGGCCTCTTTAATTTGAGTTGCTGTTAGAGTTAGGCATATCCTTAGGCGCAATACGTACGCCGCTATTGGCATATACCTCCAGTTTTCTGGTGTTATTATTGTATTTCATTCCCTCACCTACTAAGCGAGAATCACCCTGAATCACGATCGCCGGTTCATCGGTTTCAATGATATCCTCATCCGGGTGAACGATGAGCTTTTCGCTGGTGATGTCTAATGCCTTGCTGTCAGCGGTAGGAAAACGATGTACATGCCCTTTGCCCAGCATATGGATGAGCGATACATTATTATAAGCCCAAGCAGTGTTAGAAGAGGCAATAACGCGTGGTGAATCGGGCCGCTGACTGATAAGCTGAGGCTTACTAATCTCGTAGGCGCCGTTATGCGGATAATGTCGCATTTCTGAACCGTCCAAGCGGGTGACCGGCAAAGCATCGGCATCGGCCTGGAGCATGGTAAAGCTACCAGACCAAGCATCCGGCTCACGACTCTCGGCAACCTGAGTCTCTACTGGAAAGGCACGGTCGGCATAATCCGCTGCCCACCATGTGATAGCAACCAGTCCCAACAGGATAAAGCAGGCGATGATGGCCGGTAGACGATCTTTCATACGGGGTCCTGCAGTAGCGTTTATTGAATGACTTCACCGATCATTGGCTGCTCATGGCTGAGAAGCGGTCCGAGTAGACCCTGACTCGCTAGAATCATATCGCAATGCTCGCGCGCAGCACCATGACCACCGGCTAATTGACTCACCCAATCGGCAGCTTGCTGTACATAGACGGGCGCATTTGGGACTGATAAGGCGAGTCCGACGCGACGCATGGCGGGGAGATCAATCACATCATCACCGATAAAGGCCACCCGTTCTAGCTCGATAGCTAGGGTCTTGCTGAGCTCAACTAAGGCATCAGCCTTGTTGCGGACATTTTGTAGTAAATGCGTGATACCCAATTCGGCGCTGCGGCGGGTGGTGATTTCACTTTGGCGACCCGTCATGAGTGCGACCTCAATGCCGCTTTGCTTAAGCATTTTAAGGCCGTGCCCGTCTAGCGCATGAAAGCGCTTTTGACTTTCACCATTGGCTGTATAGTACAAGCCACCATCGGTTAGTACGCCATCCACATCAAAAATCACTAATTCGATCAGACTGGCGCGCTCTTTGACCGCAGCGGGTATTTTAGAAAGAACTAAGGATTCGACCGGGTGGGGGATATGAGGTTTTTTCATAAGACTATCTTTATCGTGAGTGATGGATTAAATGACTTTGGCGCTCATTAAATCATGCATATTAAGTGCGCCCACTAAAGCGCCATCATCGTCAATCACAATGATTTGGCTTAATTTGTTTTGTTCCATCAATGAGGCCGCATCAACCGCTAGGGCCTTAAAATGAATGGTTTTAGGATGATGGCTCATCACATCCTGGATTGTTAAATTGCGTATATCACCCTCACGGGAAATTAAACGGCGTAAGTCACCATCCGTAAAAATGCCGATGGGCTTGCGCTGATTATCGATAATAATCGTCATGCCAAGATGCTTGGCGCTCATTACCGCCAAGGCCTCGGGCAGCAGGTACTCGGGCGTGATGATCGGCAAATCCTCGCCGCTGCGCATCACATCCTGCACATGCGTGAGTAAACGTCTACCAAGGGCTCCGCCTGGGTGCGATAAGGCAAAATCCGCTGCCCCAAACTCTCTAGCTTGTAAACACGCAATCGCCAAGGCATCACCTAGCGCCAGGGCGACGGTGGTGCTATTAGTCGGGGCAAGATTTAAAGGACAAGCCTCACGCTCAATGGCACCGTCTAAATAAACATCGGCCAGCTTGGCTAAATCCGACTGACGGTCACCAGAGATGGCAATAATTTTAGTGCCTAAGCGCTTGACCACGGGTAAGCTAGTGGAGAGCTCAATGCTTTGTCCTGAATAAGAGATGGCCAACACAATATCACTACCAGTCACCATGCCCAGATCGCCATGCAGGGCCTCTGCGGAATGGACAAAAAATGCGGGTGTACCGGTAGACGCAAGGGTGGCGGCGATTTTGCGACCGATATGGCCAGACTTACCAATCCCCATCACCACCACACGCCCCTGACAAGCGAGGATTAATTGTGCTGCGGCAACAAAGTCATCACCCAAGCGCTGTCCAAGCTGAGTCAGCGCCTCGGCTTCGGCAAACACGGTTTGCTGGCCAGTCGCTAGAATCACTGCGGGGTCAAAGCTTTTTTTGTTGTCCATATGCAAAATTATACGTTAGGCGGCAGACTAATGCAGTGCTTTAATTGTTTAATCGTTATAATGAAACGCTGTGTTTTCATTGTTTAAGAGCTGCAACAGAGATGAGTATCACTGACCCCCGCCAACGTGTTCTTAACACGATTCGTAATATTCCCGACTGGCCTGAAAAGGGCGTTACCTTTAGGGATATTACCCCTGTTTTGCAGGACCCCGTCTGTTTTCGTTCGCTCATTGATATTTTCGTGTATCGCTATATGCGTACTCGTATCGATTTGGTGGCTGGGGTAGATGCGCGTGGCTTTATTGTCGGTAGTGTGCTGGCTTATGAGCTAAACGTTGGCTTTGTGCCAGTGCGCAAAAAGGGTAAATTGCCCTTTGATACCTTGTGCGAGGATTATGAGCTAGAGTACGGTACCTCCTCCGTAGAAATTCATACTGACGCCGTGCGTCCAGGGCAGCGCGTTTTATTGGTGGATGATTTAATTGCTACCGGCGGTACGATGTTGGCAGCGAGCCGTTTGCTACAGCGCTTGGGGGCCAATGTGGTGGAGGCAGTGTGTATTATTGATTTGCCCGAGCTCGGTGGCTCTAAGTTGATTGAGGAAGAGGGGCTTAACGTATTTGCGGTGTGTCAGTTTTAGTGCTTAACGTACAGTATGATGGCAGCCCATGACACGCCTGGGCTGCAACGCAACTAGACTAGTGGCTACCGAGGAACCATTTATAGCCCGGATTATCCGTCTCATCCACATAGGGATAGCCGATATTGGCTAAAAAGCTTTTTAATTGCGGATTATCTTTTTCCGGTACTTGAATGCCGACCAAAACCTGGCCAGAGTCGCCGCCATTATTGCGGTAGTGGAATAAGCTGATATTCCAATCCGGATTCATTTGCCCTAAGAAGTTTTTCAAGGCACCAGGCTTTTCCGGAAACTCAAATCTAAACAGTTGCTCATTAACCGCAAAGGGTGAGTGGCCTCCTACCATATAGCGCAGATGCGTTTTGGCTAGGCTGTTTTTGCTGAGGTCATGCACTTCAAAGCCGGCTTTTTTAATTTCCTGATGGAGCTCATCCGCTTCACTCGCGTTATGAATGGCGACCCCTAAGAAAATATGTGCAATATCTGCATGTGAAATGCGATAGTTAAACTCCGTCACAGGACGATTACCTACCGCCTCACAAAGGCGTCTGAAACTACCCCTTTCTTCAGGAATCGTCACGGCTAACAGCGCTTCTGTCGCCTCACCCACATCGGCACGTTCAGCCACAAAGCGCAAGCGGTCGAAGTTCATATTAGCGCCGCTATTAATTGCTACAAAGGTACAATCCCGTAGCTGATGCTGTTGAATATATTTTTTCGTGCCAGCCAGTGATAGTGCGCCGGAGGGCTCTAAGACATTACGCGTATCTTGGAACACATCCTTAATCGCTGCACACACCTCATCCGTGGTCACGGTAATAAAATCATCCACATGCAGTTTGGTCAGGCGGAAGGTCTCGGCGCCTACCTGCTTTACCGCCGTACCGTCAGAAAAAAGACCGACCTCTGGTAAGTTAACCCGGCGATTGCGCTGCACACTTTTTACCATGGCACAGGAATCCTCAGTCTGTACGCCGATGACCTTGGTTTGAGGCTTGAGCGCTTTGATATAAGCGGCCACACCGGCAATTAAACCACCCCCACCAATGGGTACGAAAACCGCATCAATATGATTAGGGTGTTGCTGTAAAATTTCCATCGCCACGGTACCTTGACCGGCAATCACATCGGGATCGTCAAAGGGGTGGACAAAGGTTAGGCCCTCTTGCTCCTGCAGCTTGACCGAGTGAGCGTAGGCATCAGAATAGCTGTCACCATGTAACACGACCTCACCACCAAAGCGCTTAACCGCATTCACCTTGACCTCAGGGGTCGACACCGGCATTACAATCACGGCTCTACAGCCAAGCTTGTTGGCAGAGTAGGCCACGCCTTGGGCATGGTTACCGGCTGAGGCGGCAATCACACCGCGCTTTAAAGCCTCCTCGGGAAGATTGGCCATTTTATTGTAGGCACCACGTATCTTAAAGCTGAACACCGATTGCATATCCTCGCGCTTTAGTAAAATCGTATTGTGCATACGGGCAGAGAGGATGTTGGCCCTTTCGAGGGGAGTTTCAAAAGCAACGTCATAGACTTTAGAAGTCAAAATGCGTTTAAGATAGTTGTCTACAGCCATGATCTGAGGTGCTAATTAGCTAAAGTGTATATAGGAATAACATCTCAGGTTATCACATCTTTAGGGAAAATAATACTAAAGGTACTGCCTTTGTGCAGGGCACTTTCAATTTTGAGTTGAGCGTTATGGCGAAGCACAATATGCTTGGTGATGGCTAGACCCAGACCGGTGCCGCCAGAAGCGCGGGAGCGGCTTTTATCCACGCGGTAAAAGCGCTCGGTTAAGCGAGGAATATCCTGCGGCGCAACCCCTAAGCCAGTATCCTTGACGCTAAACACAGCATCCCCGTTAGCTTTGAGTCCCCAGCGTACCTGAATGCTGCCACCAGCCGGTGTATAGCGCACTGCATTGGTCATTAAATTGGTAATGGCTGACAGTAGTTCGGTTTGGTTACCGAAAACATTGAGTTCAGGATCAATCGCGTATGTAAACTCATGCTGACCATTGGACAGCGTTTCAGCTTGGGTTGAGGCAACATTAATTAAGGAGCTTAACTTGATGCTTTCGCCGCCGCTTAGTTGGCTGGACTCTAAGGTAGAGAGGGTCAGTAAATCGGCCACAATAGCTTGCATCCGATGGGCTTGTTCACGCATTAAGGTGCCGTAATGCGCAAGTTGCTCCTCACTCAGAGCATGTGGTGGTAAGTCATTAATCGTTTCTAAAAAGCCGATCAGTACGGTTAAAGGGGTGCGTAACTCATGCGACACATTGGCCACAAAATCTTGTTGCGCCGTGCGTAGTCTTTCCAGGTGAGTAATATCTTGGCACAGCAGTAAAAAGCCGCGACTAGAGTGACGCGTCAATTCAAAACGCAAAATAATATCTTTATTATTCTGATGCGACTCTAAAATCAACGCTTTATTCCACTCGCCGCCTTTTGCATAGTCATAAAACTCGGGGAAACGCACGAGATTAAAAATATTAAAACCCACATCTTTGGTGGGATTAATGCCCAAAATCCTCATCGCTAAGGTATTTGCCCACTCAATATGGTAGTCGGGCGTTAGGGTAATCGCAGCATAGGGTAGTGCTTGAGCGGCGGAGAGGATGGTGTTACTGGTATGCTCTAGATTTTCTATATAGCGACTTTGTTGACGTAAATGTCGATAGATGGGATGAATGATGTCCTCATATAATCCCACATGCGGCGGCGGTGGCTCAGATGGAGTCTGAGCCCAGTTAGCGGCTTGTTTGTACTTCTTAAAATCTAGCAATAAGTAGATAAAAATACAGAGCGCATAAAGAAATATCGCCCAGCTTATCTCAAATTGCACTTGTAATAAAACAAAAAAAACCGTGAGAAGGGCAAAAAAGATAAGCCGTGATTTGAATCGCATCAATACTCCAGCGCTAAATTTCAATCAGAAGATAGGAATTTAGTAGTTTAGCTGATACTAATTGCTTTTTGTAGTAAAGCGATAACCACTACCACGCACAGTTTCAATCATCTGATCATGTGCGGTGGTGTTTAAGGCTTTGCGTAGGCGACGAATATGCACATCAACGGTACGCTCTTCCAAGAAAACATGGTCGCCCCACACCTGATCTAATAATTGGTTGCGGCTATAAACCCGCTCTGGATGGGTCATAAAGAAGTGCAGTAGGCGGAATTCGGTAGGACCTAAAGCGATTTCCTTGCCATTGCCCTTGACACGGTGAGATACCGGATCTAAGTGTAGACCGTTGATCTCAATTTCATCGTCGGTCAATTGCGGCGCACGGCGGCGTAATACCGCCTTAATACGGGCCATCAATTCCTTAGGTGAAAAAGGCTTGGTAATATAGTCGTCGGCACCGCTTTCTAAACCCTCAACCTTGTCGCTTTCCTCACCTTTAGCGGTCAGCATAATAATCGGCACTTCCTTGGTGCGTTCTGTGTTGCGCAGTTGGCGCGCCATTTGTAAGCCTGACAGACCAGGCAGCATCCAATCAAGTAAGATTAAATCGGGCAGTTCAGCATCGATCAGTAACTTTGCTTGCTCGGCATCATCGGCACGTAATACCTTGTGACCAGCAAAAGTTAAATTGACGGCAATTAATTCCTGAATTGCCGGTTCGTCTTCAACTACGAGAATAGTGCTTGCCATAATGAAGTAAAATGTTAAAGTTAATAGGTTTTGATTCGTGCTAGCGGTGCTATTTGTATTGATATAGCAGCTTTGCCGATCATAACGATAGAATATGACATGTTTGTGACATTACGGAAAGAATACCATGGATACACAACCGCAAGCGCCTAAAAATACCTCTCAGCCGTCAGTGAGCGAGGAGGTTTTAGGCCACGAGCAGAGCGTCACCGAAGGCCAGGCACCGGCCCAAACGCATTTCGGATACAGTACGGTGCGAGAGGATGAAAAGGCTGGCCGCGTGGCTGAAGTTTTCCATTCAGTGGCAGCCAAGTACGATCTGATGAATGATTTGATGTCAGGTGGTTTGCATCGCCTGTGGAAGAAGTTCACCATCGGCAAAGCCCGTCTACGTGAGGGCATGAAGGTGTTAGATATTGCCAGCGGTACGGGCGATTTAGCCATCGCGTTCGCCAAGCGGGTAGGTACCAGCGGGGAGGTGTGGCATACGGATATTAATAGCTCCATGTTGGCGGTCGGTCGTGATCGCCTGTTGGATCAGGGCTTTTTAGTGCCCTCCGTCGTCTGTGATGCCGAGCATTTGCCTTTTGAGGATAATTATTTTGATCTGGTGACCGTGGCCTTTGGCCTACGTAATATGACGCACAAGGATCAAGCCTTAGCAGAAATGTACCGCGTCTTAAAGCCGGGTGGCCGTTTGTTAGTATTAGAGTTTTCCAAGGTTTACAAGCCTTTGGCGCCGATCTATGATTTGTACTCTTTTAATGTTTTACCCGTATTAGGTAAGTACGTGGCCAGTGATGCTGACAGCTACACTTATTTAGCCGAGTCGATTCGCATGCATCCAGATCAGGAGACGCTCGCTGAGCTGATGAGAAATGTCGGTTTTGATCGCGTAAATTACAACAACCTGACAGCAGGTGTGGTAGCCTTGCATGAGGGTTTAAAACTTTAGTGATAATTGTCGGTCTAAGTACCTGCAGGATCATTTTTTTAAAGATTTTTTAAAAGGCTTTATGTTATGCGCAAATCATTTTCTCGCTTAGTAGCCGCTTTTACCATCGTGATTTCTACGCTGACCATGCTTGGCGTTACGATGGACGAAGCAGAGGCACGTCGTATGGGTGGCGGTAGTAGTTTCGGTCGCCAATCCTCTAATGTTATGAAGAATCGCACACCGGCGCAGGCGCCTCGTGCTAATCAACAACAAAGCGCCCCAAATGCTAATCAAGTCACGCCTAATCGTAGCGGTGCGGCAGCTGCTGGAGCCCAGGCTCAGCGTTCCGGTATGTCCCGCTTTTTGGGACCCATTGCTGGTATTGCCGCCGGTTTGGGTATCGCCGCCTTATTATCTAGCTTAGGTCTGAGCGGTGCCTTGTTAGAGTTTTTATCAAGCGCGATTTTAATTGCTCTGGTGATTTTTGCGGTGATGTTTGTGGTACGTCGCTTACGTGGCAATCAGGCTAAACCTGCCACTCAGGGTGCCTTTGGTGCACAGCAAGGTGCAGCACAGGATTTTTATAGCCAACGTGAGACACATGACTATACGCAACAACCGCCGCGCGCTCCAGGTGTGTTTAATCGTGCGCCGGAAGCGCAGCCGTCCGCAGCAGCGCAGCCAGTCGCTGAGTCGATGGAGAGTGCACAACCAGTCGATCCTTCGTGGTTTGTGCCTGCAGGTTTTGATACCATGACCTTCCTTAAGGTGGCCAAGGAGCAGTTTGTGCGTATCCAGGGCTTATGGGATCGGGGCGATGTGGAGCAATTAAAGGAGTTCTTGACAGAAGATTTGCTGACAGAGTTGAGCCCACAAATCCGTGAGCAGGCCGAGCAAGCGGCACACCCTACCGAAGTGGTATTGCTTAACGCTGAATTACTCGGCATGGAGCAGGTGGCCGGCGGTCATTTAGCGAGTGTGCGCTTCTCCGGTATGTTGCGTGAGGAGCCGGGCCAAGAGGCTTTCCGCTTTGAGGAGGTTTGGAATCTCTACAAGACAGCGGATAGTGGCTGGTTAGTTGCCGGGATTCAACAAATCCCTGGGGGCTATGCGTCTTAGTGCCAGCGCTTTTCAGCGTGACTTGTTTTAGGTATAAAGGCTTCTTTTTTAAAGAAGCCTTTACCATTTTATCGGCTCGATAAGCTAAACTATCTTTTTTAATTTAATCGGGATTTGTATGCTGTCCTCCCTGTTTCAGCCAAAGTTGATCTTGGTTCGTTTATTTAATTCCTTGCTGCAGCAAGAACCTTGGGCGCAAGAGCGTATGCGGCAGTACCTCGGCAAGACAGTCAAATTTCAATTGCCGCTGTCTTCCTTGGTTTTAAGTATCAATGCGCATGGCTTAGTGGCTTTGAGCGAAAAGGAGGCGGTGCCAAATGTTATCGTCACCGTGAAGGCAGAGGATATGAGTGCTTTGCTACAAGAATTAAGTCGTGCTAAGCCTGGTAGCACGCCGGATATTAAGCGCTTGATGTCTTATGTATACATTGAGGGTGAGGCGGGTTTGGCAAATTTAGTTTCCGATTTGGCGCGTGATTTGCGTTGGGATCGAGCGTCGTATCTAGCTAATTTGATCGGACCCGTATTAACGTCGCATTTACTTAGAACCGAACGCCTGCTGTTGGAGCGGGGGCAAGCGGGTGTGAAGACTCTATTGAGAGTCGGCGCCGACAGTCTTAGCTATGATCAAGAAATTTTAGTGGCAAGCGTTCAGTTTAATGATCTGAATCGTGAGATTGAGGCCTTAGAACAGCGTTTAGGTGCCTTAGAAAGTACTTTGGCTAAGGGTCAATAGCGGAGTTCAGCATGTTTAGATTCAGAGCCTTTATTATTCTCTTTGTCATGTACAAATATGGTTTGGAGGAATTGTTGATCGATGCCATTCCTCAACGACCTTTGTTACGACGCATCATCAGTTTTTTTGGCAGAAAGTCTAAGTACAAAGAGCCGCGTGGCGTGCGACTACGTCTTGCTTTAGAAAGTTTGGGGCCAATTTATGTAAAGTTTGGTCAGGTACTCTCCACCCGTCCCGATATTGTGCCATTGGACATTGCTGAGGAATTAGTCGCCTTACAGGACAGGGTGCCGCCCTTTTCCTCTGAAGAGGCGGTGGCAATTGTTGAGAAGTCACTGCGTAAGCCAATTGCGCAGTTATTTGCTCGCTTTGAGCGTGAACCTATTGCCTCGGCTTCAGTGGCCCAGGTGCATCGTGCCGAAACCCATGATGCAAAACAAGTGGCGGTGAAGATTTTGCGCCCCGGCATTATTAAAACCATTGAAAGCGATTTGGCTTTAATGCGTTCAGCCGCAGCGGTGGTGCATTGGTTATTACCTGATGGGCGTCGCTTACGTCCTAAAGAGGTGGTGGCTGAATTCGATAAGTATTTACATGATGAATTAGATCTGCAGATTGAAGCCTCAAATTGCAGTCAGTTACGCCGTAATTTTGAACTCGAAGGACGTGAAAAACTGCTTAAGGTGCCCGAGGTTTATTGGCCACTGACCTCAAGCCAGGTGTTTACCATGGAGTGGATTGAGGGCATACCCATTAATCAGATGGCACAGCTTCAAGCCCAGGGTGTGGATATTAAAAAGCTCGCACGCGAGGGGGTAGAGATTTTCTTTACTCAGGTCTTTGATGATGGTTTTTTCCATGCTGATATGCACCCGGGTAATATCCTCGTGACCCAAGATATTGATGCTAGGGGTCGTTATGCGGCCTTGGATTTCGGGATTGTGGGTACCTTGTCCGAGTTTGACAAAAACTACTTGGCACAAAACTTTTTGGCTTTCTTCCAGCGTGATTATCGGCGCGTGGCTCAATTACATATTGAATCGGCTTGGGTACCACCGGAGACGCGCGAGGAGGAGTTAGAGGCGGCAGTGCGCGCAGTGTGCGAGCCCTATTTTGATTTGCCATTATCGGAAATTTCTTTAGGTGCGGTATTAATGCGTTTATTCCAAACTTCTAAGCGCTTTAATGTGGAAATTCAGCCGCAATTGGTGCTGCTACAAAAAACCCTATTAAATGTAGAGGGCATGGGTCGACAGCTCGATCCCGATCTGGATTTATGGCAAACTGCCAAGCCTTTTTTGGAGCGCTGGATGTATCAGCGTGTAGGACCTCAAGGTGTATTGCAAAAGCTTAAAAAGGAATCGGTGCATTGGGCTCAGTTATTACCAGAGGTGCCGCGCTTAGTGCATACGGCCTTGAGTGAGCAGGGCAATTTACCTAAAATCGCCGCGGAGCTAAAGGCACTGCGACGATCCCAAAAAAATAATCGTTTCCTTTTATATGTGATGGCAATATCTCAATTAGTCATTGCCGTGTTAGCTGTGATTTACTGGAGATAGTTATGAACATCCGCTTCGAACATAAGATATTAACTGTGGACGAGTGTTTAAAGGCCTTGGACGAGGGTAGGCTAAAGCGACCTTTAATCTTTACCAATGGGGTCTTTGATATTTTGCACCGCGGTCATGTCAGTTATTTGGACCAGGCAGCACAGTTAGGTGCTAGCTTGATTGTGGCGGTTAATACGGACGACTCGGTGAAGCGCCTGGCTAAGGGTGAGGAGCGTCCTTTAAATTGTTGCGAAGATAGGCAGGCCTTGCTAGCGGCGCTGTCAAGCGTGAGCGCAGTAACTCACTTTAGTGAGGATACGCCTTATCAGCTGATTGAACGTTTAAGGCCTGATGTGATTGTTAAGGGCGGTGATTATCAAATGCATTTGTTGCCTGAAACGACGTTGGTTGAGAGTTGGGGCGGCAGGGCAGTGGCGATTCCTTTTGTCTACGAGCGCTCAACCACGGCCTTGGTCAAAAAAATCAGACAATAAAAAACCGGTATCAAGATACCGGTTAATGTGTGCGTTCTGACTCGGGCGCCCCAAAGTTAGAACTTAAAGTTTGAGGCTACGGCGCCACGCAGTGGTTTGATATAGCTTTCTAATAGCACCTCGGATTCAAAATTGGCGGCATCCGTGCGCACAATACGATGCACTTCCATTAATGGGGCTTGACCAACGGTAATAATCAAACGACCGCCAATCGCTAGTTGATACTTTAATGAATCCGCCACAGTGGGTACCGAGCCAGTCACTAAAATGGCATTAAACTCGTTATTACCCCAGCCGGCACGGCCATCACCAACCTCTACCTGTACATTGGTGATGCCAGCTTGTCTTAAGTTTTTCTGAGCTTGGGCCGCAATGCGAGAATCAATCTCTACACTGTGCACCTGTCGACAGAGACGGCTTAGTAAGGCGGCTTGGAAACCACTACCGGTACCAATTTCTAGTACAGAGTCTTCAGGCTGAAGCTGTAATTCCTGAGCAAACAGTGCCTCCATCTTAGGGCAGAGCATGGATTCGCCGGTTTTGCTGCCGTCTACCTCAATCGGTACCTCTAGATCGGCAAAGGCAATATTATGATACTTAGGATCCATAAAGCGAGTGCGATCTAGCGCTAATAAGGCGTCCAAGACCTTATCGTCAAGAATACCCCAAGGGCGAATTTGTTGCTCAACCATGTTGTAGCGGCTAAGCTCTAGGGAATTAATAGGTTTATTCATACCCGACTCTCAATTATCAAACGTTGCGTGGGAACATCAATAAATTCTGAAATTGCTTAATTTTAACGCTTAAACTAAATTAAAACTAGGGATTTACCACCATTGATGGAAATGATGTAGGGGGCCATGACCTGAACCTACCTCCATCTCATCGGCACGCTCAATGGCTTTGATTAAATAGGCTTTGGCGTCTTTGGTGGCTCGAACAATATCATCGTCGCGGGTGGCGAGGGCGCAAATGGCGGCCGAATATGTACAACCTGTGCCATGGGTGTTTTTGGTGTTAATGCGCTGATTAGGTAGTTCGATCATTTGATCGCCGTTAAATAGTAAATCGACCAGTTCATTGTGCGGTAAATGACCCCCTTTAAGTAGTACCCAACGTTCATCAGTTTGCTTGAACAGCTGATGCAGCTTTTCCGCTAGTTGATACATTTGCTTCTTGGTCTCAGGGGTGGACTGTGAGGTTAAGATCGCCGCTTCCGGTAGGTTAGGCGTAATCATCGTGGTTTGCGGGATCAACGCCTCAATCAAGGTGGGTACTGAGGAATGCGGTAGCAATTGATCGCCACCCTTAGCCACCATCACGGGATCCAAGATGCAATGACGATGTCCCTCATAGGCGATTAGCTCTTCGGCAACCGCTTCGATCACTGGACTTTCACCAAGCATGCCCAATTTAATGGCGTCGATTTGAACATCGTTAAAAAGGGTTTTGAGCTGCAAACGAATAAACTCGGGCGGTACTGGCATCACCCCGGTCACGCCCTGGGTGCTTTGTGCAGTCAGTGCGGCAACCACCCCGCAAGCATAGGTGCCGAGGGCGCTCATGGCTTTAATGTCGGCTAAAACACCAGCGCCGCCAGAGGGATCAACGCCAGCAATTGATAAGGTACGTTGTGTCATATCGTGAAAATATCCATGATATTAATTTGATTTAATTCATCGCTTTTTAGAGCCTAGTATAATCTAAATATACAGTTTTTCTTAAGCATATAAAATAAAAAGGTAGGTTTAGCGATGGCTCAAAACACAACAGACAATAGTACAATCCCAGACCCTAGCGTAGCCGCTGCCCCCAAAGGCACGACTAGCGTAGGTAAAAAGGCGAGTAGCGCTAAGAAAGCGACTGCCAAAAAAGCGACTAAAGCGGTCAAAAAAGTGGCTAAAGCGGTCAAAACCACCTCAGCGGCCACTAAAAAAACTGGGGTAGCAGCTAAGACTGGCACAACGGCAGCTAAAAAGACCTCCACCGCAGCTAAAACCCGTCGCACCACGGCTAAAAAAGCTTCCCCTGCCACTAAGGCGCCAAGCAGAAAAGCACCAGCGACAAGACCAGCAAAGCAAGCCAAAGTCATCGAGCCAAGCAAGCTTGATACAGCTACGCCACAAAGCATCACTGACACCGATGATATTAAGGAAATTCTCGAAGCGCGCAAGGAGGAGTTGGAAAATAGCGTTGAGCGTCTTGGCAAGTTAATTGAAAGCATTGAGGGTGATACCTTATACGGTGACAGCCTTGACGAAACGCGTAAGCTCTTCGTAGAGGACCGCATTGATGCGAAGCATGATCGCCAGGTGCAAATTATTTCACAGTTATTAGGCGAAAAGCTGTCTGCGCCTTTTGATGAGCAGCAGGAGTTTATTCGTGATCTCTTAGATAGCCTGGCGGATGATGAGCGTCGTGATCTGGTGCGCGCAATTCGCTCAGAAAGACGTCGCATGGCCGCAGCACGAGCAGCCGAATATGATCGTGTATTAGCAGACGATTATGATGTTGAGGGTGTGTATCCCTACAAATACCTGATGTCACGCCGTAATTATGAGTACCAAAAGTACGATCTGCAAGTTGAATTGTTGAAGTTGCAGTCGTGGGTACAAGAGACTGGCGAGCGTGTGGTAATTATTTTTGAAGGTCGTGATGCTGCCGGTAAGGGGGGCACCATTAAGCGCTTTATGGAGCATTTAAACCCACGTTTTGCACGTGTGGTGGCTCTACAAAAGCCTACCGAGACAGAGTCAGGTCAGTGGTACTTCCAACGCTATGTACAGCACTTGCCGACCAAGGGTGAAATCGTGCTATTTGACCGCTCTTGGTATAATCGCGCCGGGGTGGAACGGGTGATGGGTTTCTGTACCGATGCGCAGTACATGGAGTTTATGCGTCAAGTGCCAGAATTTGAGCGAAACTTGGTGTCGAGTGGCATTCACTTAATTAAATTCTGGTTCTCGGTGAGTCGTGATGAGCAATTGCGTCGCTTTAAGCAACGTCAGACGCATCCCCTGAAGCAGTGGAAGCTATCACCGGTTGACTTGGCTTCGCTTGATAAATGGGATGATTATACTGCCGCTAAAGAGGCGATGTTCTACCATACCGATACCAGTGATGCGCCGTGGACTGTGGTCAAATCCAATTGTAAGAAACGGGCACGTTTAAATGCGATGCGCTACGTACTACATCGCTTTGATTACGCAAATAAAGACATTAAGGCAGTAGGTAAAATCGATCCTTTATTGGTGGGTCGTGCTAATGTCATTTATGAAGCAGGTGAAAATGACTTAGGTGCTAAGTCGTAGTTTCATTGGCGGCTGCCTAATGATTTATTTTGAAGTTTAAATTTATCGGGAGTTTTTATGGAATATCAATACGATCTTTTTGTTATTGGTGCAGGTAGTGGCGGCGTGAGAGCTGCTCGTTTTGCTGCTCAAGCCGGAGCAAAAGTGGCGATTGCCGAGTCTAAGGATTTAGGCGGTACCTGCGTGAACGTCGGTTGTATTCCTAAAAAGCTCTATAGTTATGCTGCCCAGTTTAATGAGGCCTTTAGCGAAGCTGCCGGCTATGGTTGGTCAGTGGGTGAGACTAGCTTGGATTGGGAGGTGCTAAAGCGTCAGCGTGCTCAGGAAATCACGCGTTTAAACGGTATTTACGATAATCTTATTAAAAACTCAGGGGCTGAACTGATTCGCGGTTGGGCCAAGTTGCTTGATGAGCATACGGTTGAGGTTGAGGGGCAGCAGTATAGCGCTAAGTATATTTTAGTTGTGCCTGGTGGTTGGCCGATGGTGCCCGACATACCAGGTAAGGAGCATGTGATTACCTCCAATGAGGTGTTTGATTTACCAGTATTTCCTAAGCGCTTTTTAATCGTGGGTGGCGGTTATATTGCGTGTGAATTTGCCTCCATTTTTAATGCCTTAGGCTCCCAGGTTACCCAGCTTTACCGTGGCGAGCAGGTGTTGCGAGGTTTTGACGGTGATATTCGTCAGCATATAAGCGAGGAAATGCGTAAAGCAGGTGTTGATCTACGGGTTCAAAGCGATGTCGCCTCGATTGAGAAAAAAGCGGATCATTATCTCGTTCATCTCAAAAATAACGACACGCTTGAGGTGGATGCCGTGATGTATGCCACTGGCCGTGTCCCTAGAACCGCTGATTTAGGCCTAGAAAGGGTGGGCGTAGCACTCGGTCAACGAGGTGAGATTCAGGTTGATGCAAACTATCGCAGTAATATCCCATCCATTTTTGCCTTAGGCGATGTCACCGATCGGGTTCAGCTAACACCTGTTGCTACCGGTGAGGCCATGGTGCTGGTGCATTATTTATTTGGCAAGGGTGAGCGTAAGCTGAGTTATGATAATATTCCAACGGCTGTTTTTACGCATCCTAATATTGGGACTGTAGGCTTGACCGAAGAAGAAGCGCGTGAGCAATTTGATGAGGTGGTGATTTATCGCACCGATTTCCGGCCACTTAAGCATACGCTTAGCGGCAGCAGTGCCCGGACCATGATGAAGCTCGTGGTGGATAAAGCCAGTGATAGGGTCGTGGGATTGCATATGGTGGGCGATGATGCCGGCGAAATTACACAAGGTTTTGCTGTCGCAATAAAGGCTGGTGCAACCAAAGCAGTTTTCGATAGCACCATCGGTATCCATCCGACGGCAGCTGAAGAGTTTGTGACGATGCGTCAACCGGTGACTGAATAAAGCAATTTTTTTCATCTATTAATTAAAGCTCCTATCTGTACGGAGCTTTAATTGTTTGCATGAATTGTTATTAACAAGGGAGCTTTTTATGAGAGATAGTATTCTTGGAGTGCTGGAGAGTATTGGCCTAGCTGATAACACCCTAGTCGTCAAGATTGTATTTCTTCTGTGTATTTTAACCATCACGGTTGTTTATTATTTTACGGCTAAGACCTTGGTCGATCGTATTTTTCGTCGTTTTTTACAGAAGACCAAAGGCTCCTTTTTACCGATTTTAGGGCAGTCAAAAACCCTGCATTATGTGTATTTAACCACCGTGATTATGGTCTTCCGTGCGCTCAGCGAGTTGTTGCTTGAGTCACAGGATGATTTTCTACGGTTGATTATGATGGTCGCACGTGTGTTGATACTGATCTTTTCGGCCCTTTCCATTGCCTCCTTTGTTGATGTACTAGGGCGCATGGCAAGACGTAATCATAAGTTGGACGCCTTACCAGTACAGGGTTTTCAACAAACGTTTAAATTAGTGATTGCGGTCATCACCATTATTTTGATTATTTCCGTGCTGATGGGGCAATCGCCGGGCATTGTGATCAGTGGTTTCGGTGCGATGACGGCGGTGTTGATGTTGGTGTTCCAGAGTCCGATTATGGGTTTTGTGGCAGGTATTCAGTTATCAGCTAATAACATGCTCAGAGTAGGGGACTGGCTTGAAATGCCCAAGTACAATGCGGATGGGGATGTGGTGGAAATCGGTTTAACCACGGTAAAGGTGCAAAACTTTGATAAAACGGTCACCACCATTCCAACCTCTGCTTTGATTTCTGATTCCTTTAAAAACTGGCGCGGCATGCAGGAGTCGGGTGGTCGCCGTATTAAGCGTCAAGTGTGTATTGATATTAATAGCATTCGTTTTATCGATGCTGAGGAGTTGCAAAAAATGAGCGGCAGTCGTCGCTTAGCGCAGTACTTAGTTGCTAAAAGTAAAGAAATTTCCGAGCACAATAAGGAGCTTGCTGCAGAGGGGATGGCACGCTTTTTGGATCAGCGCCATTTAACCAATATCGGCACCTTTAGGGCTTATATTGTGGCTTATTTAAAGCAGCACCCGAGGATTCATCAGCATATGACGATTATGGTGCGACAGATGGCAGCCACCGCTGAAGGGGTGCCGTTGGAGGTCTACTGCTTTACCAATACCACCGCCTGGGGCGAGTATGAAACGATTCAAAGCGATATTTTCGATCATATTTTTGCTGTTGCTCATGTCTTCGGATTGCGTATTTTCCAGGCACCCTCTGGTTATGACTGGCGCTGTGTAGCAGAAGCGACTCTGAAGCAAGCGGAAGAGCACGTGGAGTAGTTGTTTTGGGCTAATGACTAGGCGCAGCGTGCCCGCTTATTAGCCCAAGCTTTATTTTATGTTATCGCTATGTTTTACCGATTGATAGTTAATTTGCGTAAACCTGGCAATCAGTTATGGTTAATGCCAACGGCCGGTGCCTTGTTGGCGTTGTTGATTGCCGCTGCCGCGGCTTGGGTCAATGTATTTGTGCCACCAAGCTTTTTGCCAGACATTGATTTAGATACCCTGCAGAGCTTATTGGATGTGATTGCTTCCAGTATGTTGGCGGTCAGTACCTTTTCTTTATCCATTATGGTGTCGGCTTTTTCCTCCGCCTCCAATGGTGCTACACCGCGTGCCACCGAATTGGTCATGAGTGATGATAATACACGGATGGCAATTGCTAGTTTTATTTCGGCTTTTATTTATGCCATTATTGCCAGAGTTGCGTTGGGACTGGGCTACTATGGACAAAATGGTCGTTTTGCCTTATTTATTGCCACATTATTTGTATTGCTGTATTTGATCATTACGCTGATTCGTTGGGTGCATACCTTATCGTTATTGGGGCGTTTAGCGAATACGCTGAGTAAGATTAAAGCCGCTACGCAAAAGCCCTTGCGTGAAGTGCGTCTACGACCCAACTTAGGCGCGACTTGGCAAGGCACTGTGGATGACAGGGCAAAAGCGCTGAGGCACAACAAGAGCGGTTTTTTAACCCATATTGATTTAGCCGGTTTACAAAAAAAGGCTGAAGATAGTGACTGCTATTTGCATATTATGGTGCGCCCAGGAGAAATGATTCTCCCTAGTACGGTGTTGGCCTTAGTGCAATTCAGGTCGAATGATGATAGTGAGCAGGCGCTAGCCAATATGAGGAGTTGTTTTGTGGTGGATGTAGCGCGCAGTTTTGAGCAGGATCCGGCATGGGGCTTTTTAGTGATGAGTGAGGCGGGGCAGCGCGCCTTGTCTCCCGCCGTTAACGATCCGGGTACAGCGATTCAAGTGATGTATGATTTGATGTCTTTACTGATTGAGGAGGTAGAGACAGATGAAGCACAGGCCTCGGACTCAAGCTTCGATCGCTTATCGATTGTCGCTATTGACTATCAAGAATGGTTGGTGGATGCTTTCTTGCCTTTAATGCGCGATGGTGGGCATATGCTTGAAGTGAATTTGGTGATGCAAAAGGTGTTGGCCGGCATTGCTCAGCATGCGCCTGAATCTGGTGTGCGTCATGCCGCAAAAGAGGTGGCGGAGGTGGCGCTTGAGCGCGCTGAAAAGGCGCTAGTATTTGATGCGGACCGGCAACGGCTGCGGGAAAAGCATGAGCGTCTTTTTGCTTGAGGGGGTGGGCTAATAGTTTATCAGACACCATAAAAAACAGTTCTATTTGATACTAACTCATTGATTCGTAGGGTAATGAAAAGCTGTCTCGACAAAAATGATGAATAAAGGAGAAAGTTGGGTGGCTTTTTAATTTTGTAAATTTATTAGTTCGTCGTCACGACCTCGGTTCGGACGGCGAATTTTTATTTGTACTAAAGCAATGATGTAAAACAGGGATAAGTACTAGCTTGCGAGCAGTTGGAAGGCGATGTACAGTTAGTTACTGTCTATTACTATATATTGGAATGTACACATAAAGGGGGCCCATGATCATACGAATTATTGATGTGATAAATGAGGTGATTGGGAAAATAGTGTCTTTCATAGCCATTATTTTTGCAGTCATCATTATCTATGAAGTGTTTATGCGTTACGCCTTACATCAACCCACCCGATGGTCATTTGATGTTACAAAGCAGCTTTACGGTTTTTATTTTATGATGTTGGGTGCTTATGCCCTAAAGCACCAGGCTCATGTGCGTGTAGATCTTCTGGTCCAGCATTTATCAAGAAGAGCGCAGAAATGGGTAGACATTGCTGGATACCTTATCTTTTTCTTTCCTTTTAGTTGGATATTCTTAACTCGCAGTTATGAGTTTGCTATGCGTTCAGTAGCACAGGCAGAAACTACTTATGGTGCTGTGCAATTGCCCATTTATCCACTAAAAATTTCGATGGTTGTTGCCGCTGCTCTGTTGCTTTTGCAAGGAGTGGCTGAAGTGCTTCGCCTGCTGTTTAAAAAGGATGTATAGCTCATGTCAGGTGAATATATTGCATTAATTATGGGTGGCCTACTTTTGGTAGGTTTATTTATGGGGCACCCCCTAGCTTTTGTCTTGGGCGGTGTTGCGGTATTGGGGGCGTTTATTGCTGGCAAGCCGATGGTCTTGGGTATTGTGATCAACCGTATTTATGGTGACGTGCTTGATAACTATACCTTAATTGCCATCCCTTTGTTTATTTTAATGGCACGATTTTTATCGGATTCAGAAGTCACAGATAAGATGTTTGAAGCCCTACGTCATTTGCTTTCACGCGTGCGTGGGGGCTTGGCTTTGGCTGTTGTGTTTTTATCCATGCTGTTGGCAGCAACGACTGGAATTATAGGCGCATCAATTACTGTCACTGGTATGATGGCATTGCGTCCAATGCTTAATTACGGCTATAGCCCGCGACTTACAACGGGTGTGATTGCGGCTTCTGGTTGTTTAGGTATTTTAATCCCACCGTCAATTATGCTGATTTTAATGGCCAGTTATTCACCTTTATCTATTGGTGAGTTGTTTGCCGGGGCATTGATTCCTGGTCTTTTACTAGGTCTGTTATATGCCGCATGGGTGGTGTTTGTTGCTTGGCGTGACCCAGCCAGTGCGCCGTCTGTGGAGCCTGAAGAGAAAATTAGTCGTGCTGAATTGACGAAGATGCTTATTATTGAAGCCGTGCCACCTATTTTGTTGATTTTGGGTATTTTGGGCTCAATGCTTCTAGGTGTTGCAACGGCCACCGAGGCTTCTGCCATTGGTTGTTTGCTGTCGTTTATTTTTGTGGTACTTCGCGGAAAGTTTCGCTGGCGGATGTTTTTGAGTGCGCTTTATGAGACAGGTCGTACCTCTGCAATGATTTTATTTATTGTGGTAGGAGCGACTGCTTTTACCGGGGTATTTAATATCACGGGCGGTTTAAGTGCAGTGCAGGAATTGATGCGAAGTCTGGATATGGCACCTTGGGCTTTGATTATTGTGATGTTATTTGTCGTTTTTGTCTTGGGTTGTTTCCTTGATTGGACCGGTATCGTGCTTTTATCTTTCCCGATCTTGTTACCTTTAGTTCAAGAAATGGGTATTAGCATTTTATGGTTTGTTGTGTTGGTAGCAGTGCTTCTTCAGACTTCTTTCCTAACGCCACCATTTGGTTACGCTTTGTTTTATTTACGGGCAATAACGCCTAAATCGATCCAAACGATTGAAATTGTTAAGGGGGTTATTCCTTTCATTTTCATCGTTATTTTAATGTGTATTTTATGCGCTATTTTCCCAGGTTTAATTACTTGGTTACCTCAAGTGTTATATGGGAATTAATTTATAAGATAAGGAGACAAAATGTCATTAATTAAAAAAACAGTACACGTATTAGTAGGAACTGCTATTTTGGGTGGCATGGGTTTAGCACAGGCAGCACCAAAAAAGTGGACGATGACCAGTACATGGCCAGCTTCTATTGAGTTGATTGAAACTGATAAGAAATGGGTGGAATTAGTTAATAAGCTTGCCGGCGATGAATTACAAATTGAATTCTTTGAGGGTGGCTCGCTAGTGCCAAGTGGTGAGGTTTTTAGTGCGGTAGAATCAGGCACTATTGAAGCAGGTGCAGATTGGCCGGGTTATTGGGCTGGTCGTAACCCCGCATTTTCTCCTTTAGCAACGCACTCCAGTTTGTTTAATGCAATGGATTATGCTAACTGGATTAATGAGTGGGGCGGTGCCGAAATGTATAATGAAATTTTCGGCAAGTATGGTATGGTGTATCTGCCATTTAATGTCACCAATAATGAATCAGGCTTCCATACAGTTGATCCTGTTCGTAATATCGACGAAATTAAAGGTAAGCGTTTACGCTTATCTGGCCTAGAACAAGGTCAAGTGCTTGAAAAGATTGGTGGTACCCAAGTTTCTATGGCGGGTCAGGAGCTTTATCAATCACTAGAACGAGGCGTAATTGATGGCGCTGAATTCTCAACCCCTAATGTTGATGTGTCTGCTGGCTTACATCAGGTGACTAAGCATTGGACTACCCCAGGTTGGCACCAATCGGCTTCTGTTTTTGGCGTGATGATCAATAAAAAGGCTTGGGATGCTTTAAGTCCTGCTACTCAGGAAAAGCTTAAGATTGCAGCTCAAGCCACGATGATGTGGGGTATCACTAATTCAGAAAAACAAGCACTTAAGGGTGTTCGTACCTTCCAGAAAGCAGGTGTAGAAATCCATCGCTTTAGTGAAGAAGACTTAGAAGCTATTCAGAAAGTAACTAACGAAGTGATGGTTAACGTTGCTTGCAGTAACCCTGATGCCGCTAAAGTCTACGCAAGTCAGATAGAGTATCTTCATGACTATAAAGATTGGCGTGAAATGTCTAAGCCTTTTAATTTAGGTCGTAGTATTGAGGGTCCAGATTTAGAGAAAATCAAGGCTTGTGCATCGAAGTAATTTTTAAAGGTTGGTCTTTTCATACATAACAATAAAGCACCTATTTAGGTGCTTTATTGTTAAGACTAAGTTCAGGCTACAGTGTTGGCATTGAAAACTGAACCCCTTCACGAACTGATGCACTCGGCCAACGTTGTGTGATGGTTTTACGACGAGTAAAGAAGCGTACACCATCTGACCCGTACATAAATAAATCGCCGAATAAAGAGCGTTTCCATCCGCCGAAACTTTGATAAGCAACGGGTACTGGCAAGGGGATATTAATACCAACCATGCCTACCTTAATATTGTCACTAAAATATCGAGCTGCTTCACCGTCACGAGTATAAATACAAGTGCCGTTTCCGTATTCATGCTGATTAATTAGTTCCATGGCTTCTTCCATTGAGCTAACACGTATCACTTGTAATACGGGACCAAATATCTCAGCTTTATAGCTATCCATATCTTTAGTGACATGGTCCAAAAGCGTGGCGCCAACAAAAAAACCATTCTCATACCCTTCAGGCTTGGTATCAGTGCCGTCAACAACAAGAGTTGCACCTTGCTCAACACAACTGCGTATATGAGCGATAACTTTGTCTTTGTGCTCAGCTGTGATAACCGGCCCAAAATCATTGCTAGCGTCGTGGTAGGCGCCGACTTTCAGTTTCTCAATTGCTGCACTCAACTGAGCAATCATTTTGTCAGCAATTTCGTCGCCGACAGCAACCGCGACTGAAAGTGCCATACAACGTTCACCGGATGAGCCGAAAGCCGCACCCAATAATGAGTTAACGACATTGTCTAAATCGGCATCAGGCATCACAATTGCGTGGTTTTTAGCACCGCCCAAGGCTTGACAGCGCTTGCCATGAGCAGTAGCTTTACTGTAAATATATTCGGCGATGGGTGTGGAGCCTACAAAGCTGATAGCCTCTACATCTCTATGTTCTAGTAAAGCATCAACCGTTTCTTTGCTACCGTTGACTAAGTTAAGTACACCGTCAGGTAGTCCAGCCTTTTTCATTAACTCAACAACAAATAGGGTGGCACTTGGATCTCGTTCAGATGGTTTTAAAACGAAAGTATTGCCGCAAGCAATTGCTAGTGGGAACATCCATAGTGGAACCATCACCGGGAAGTTAAATGGTGTGATGCCAGCAACAACACCGAGCGGGTGGAATTGACTCCAAGAATCAATTTCAGAACCTACATTGCGGCTGTGCTCACCCTTAAGTAGTTCAGGGATGCCGCAAGCAAACTCAACGTTTTCAATAGCGCGCTGTAATTCGCCGCGAGCGTCATGGACAATTTTTCCGTGTTCCTCGCCGATTAAATGACAAATTTCATCTGCGTGATGCTCAAGAAGTTCCTTATACTTAAACATGATACGCGCTCTTTGTATGGGCGTGGTTTTGCTCCACGTTGGAAAAGCAACTTTAGCGGCTGCTACAGCTTGATCAATAGTTTTAGTATTGCCAAGCAGAACTTCTCTGCTGATAATCCCTTTTGCCGGGTTATATACTGGCTGGCTTCTCTCACCATCAGTTATTACTTGGCCGTTTATATAATGACCTACTTTTTGCATTGACTTCTCCTTGATTACATTAAGTATTTATAAGTCATTGGAACCGCTTACCATAGTCCATGGTATAAGTTCAGCATTTCCTCTTTGGATGGTATGCGTGGGTTGTTATTAGGCGAACCTGATGCAAAAGCCTGTTCAACCATTGTTTCTACTACGCAATCAAACTTTGTTTTTTCTACGCCGAACTCAGCTAAGGTGGGCACTTGTAGTTCTTGATTTAAATCCTTCAGAAATTCAATTAGTTTTGCATTGGCTTGAGCAACTCCATCGTCCTCATTGGCAACACCTAAAGCCAAGGCACATTCTGCATAACGTGTTGCGGCCAATGGTATTGAGAACTCAGTGACTGAGGGGAGTAACATTGCATTAGAAAGTCCATGAGGTACATGAAAAAAAGCACCAATAGGACGACTCATACCATGCACTAAAGCTACGGATGAATTGCTGAAGGCAATACCAGCTAGGGTTGAACCTAACATCATTTTTTCACGCGCTTGTTCATCATTACCATTGTGATAGGCTCTTTTAATATTGGGGCCAATTAAGCGCAAAGCGGCAAGACATTGCTGATCGCTAAAGGCATTACGTTTTTGACTGACATATGCCTCAATCGCATGGCACATTGCGTCAATACCTGTGTCGGCTGTTGTACGTGGTGGTACACTGAGTGTTAAGCTGTAATCAATAATTGTGGCAATCGGCATAAATGCAATGCCAACGCAAAGCAACTTCTCATTGTTTGCTTCATCTGTGATAATTGTGAACTTTGTCGCTTCAGATCCAGTGCCCGCTGTGGTTGGAATAGCAATAATAGGCAGATTTTCTTCGTTTACTATGCGTGGAAATTTGTAGTCACCTATCACGCCCCCGAACTTTCCTAAAATGCCGATTGCTTTGGCGCTGTCTATGGGGCTACCGCCGCCCAAGGCAATCAGGCAGTCAAAATCACCGTTTTTTAATATGTTAACACCACCCATAATTGAGGTGTCAGTTGGCTCTGGGATGGTGTCGTCAAAGACTTCGGTAGTAAATTGTTGAGCATCCAAAACGGTTTGTATTCTTTTAACGTAGCCAAGTTGTACCATCATCTTGTCTGTTACAATCAAAGGCTTCGAAACTCCAAGGGATTCCATAATTGCAGGTAATCTCTCACAAGCGTTTTTGCCTACTTCCATAATACGCGGCAGGATAATGGTATTAGCCATACTTAGTCTCCTAAAGGATAGAGTAAGATATTAAATTTGGTTGGTTTTTATTTTTTATAGTGATACGATTTGTATCGTTATAATTGTATTTTATGGTAATTATGTTAGGAATAGATCTAGGGGTTATTCTAGGTTTTTAACGACAGCGTTGATGCAAGGGGTCGCCTCGGTGAAAAGAAAAAAGGGTTCTAGTGTTGAACGGGTAATGCAGATTATAGAGATGGTTGCTGAGGCTCCTCGTCCAGTCAGCCCGGCCGAACTTGCTTTAGAATTGGATATTCCTAAACCCAGTATTCACCGCCTTGTCAATCAATTACAAGAAGAAGGTTTTTTAACCTTAGATGTGCAAGGTGGGGTGATTTGTGGTCATCGAACTCATAAGTTGATGATGAGTTTACTAAAAAGTAATTTTATTTATAAAACAGAGCGTCAAGCTGTTTTGCAAAAACTCAGCAATAAAATTCAGGAAACGGTGGGGATTGCATTTATCCAGGATTTAGAGATTGTTTATATGGATAGGGTGTTATCCAATTGGCCTTTGCAAATTAATATACCTGAGGGTCATCGAATACCAATATGGGCTAGTGCTAGTGGTAAGCTGCTTTTGTCCTATATGTCGGTAGCACAGCAAAAAAAAATTATTGATAGTATGCCAATACGTGTTTTGACAAAAAACACAATTATCGATAAGGATGAACTGATTAACTGTCTGAAACACACGAATAAAAATGGCTATGGGGTGGATAATGAAGAGTTTATCCCTGGTATGGTGGCATGCTCTGTACCTGTACCTAATGGTGATAAAACACCCTTCGCAACGATTTTTACTCATGCACCCACTGTCAGAAAATCAATGGATGAACTGCTCAGCTATTTAGATGATATGCATTTAGCTGCGGCTGAGCTCGCCGCTATTTTTGCCAGATTAGAAAAAGATAGTTAGGACTATGCTTTTAAATTACGTAATTCTTTACGGATGATTTTGCCCGTAGTCGTCATTGGCAGTTCATCCAAAAAATGAATTTGTCGCGGATATTCGTGTGCTGCGACCCGAGTACGTACGTGGTCCTGTAAATCCTTTTTAAGCTGCTCGCTTGCTACATAGCCTTCTTTTAGTACAACAAATGCTGTGACAATCTCTGTGCGATCTGGATCCGGGATACCGATAACCGCCGCCATACTGATAGCAGGGTGACTTAGTAGTCCGTCTTCAATTGGACCAGGGCCGATACGGTATCCAGCGCTAGTAATTACATCATCATCGCGCCCTATAAAAAAGAAATAAGAGTCTTCATCCATCACGCCACGATCGCCGGTGAGTAGATATTCACCATTAAATTTTTGCTTAGTGGCTTCAGGGTCGTTCCAATAGTAGAGGAACATCACTGGGTCAGGTTTTAAGACAGCAATATCACCTTCTTCACCCGCAGCGACGGGCTCACCTGCGGAGTTGATAATCGTAACATGATGGCCGGGTACAGCTTTACCCATACTGCCGGACTTAGGGGCAAACTTTTTCGCACAACTAGAAACAATCATATTGCACTCGGTTTGACCATAAAACTCATTGATTATGAGATTTAAATTGTCTCGGCCCCAGTCAAGTAGTTCTTTCCCGAGTGTTTCACCACCACTAGCGATTGAACGTAACTTTAATTGTGACCACCTTTGCTGTGGTTTTTCTAAAAATCGCAGCATTTTAAGCGCAGTTGGTGGTAAAAAAGTATGGGTGATTTGATGTTTGTTCATTAAACTAAAAGCATCTTCTGCGTTGAATTTAGAGGCGCGAGAGGCAACTACAGGGCGTCCGTGATGCCATGCCGGCAAAAGCAAATCTAATAGTCCACCAATCCAAGCCCAGTCTGCGGGTGTCCAGAAAATGGTATCATCACTATCCATCTCATTGTTGTGGGAAGTTTCAACGCCAGGTAAATGACCGAGTAACACCCTGTGTGCATGGCAGGCACCCTTTGGTTTACCGGTAGTGCCTGAAGTGAAAATAATGATAGCAGGATCTTCGGCGAGGGTATTTGCGACTTCAAAAGTTAGTGGTTGAGCATTAAGCTCAGACCAGAACGAAAGAGCCTTTTCATCGCTATACTCTTGATTGATATTAAAAATATTTTTTAAACAAGGAATTTCACTACGTATCGTATTGATTTTATCTAAGCCGCCCTGATCGGTAATTAGGGTAGTAATTCCGGCATGAGCGATTCTAAAACTAAGCGCATCCAAGCCGAACAAAGCAAATAGCGGAACGGCAATAGCACCTAACTTATAAGTCGCTAAATGAGCAATGCCGGTTGCCAAACCCTGAGTTAATAAAATACCAACACGATCGCCTTTTTTTACGCCAGCCGCTTTAAGTGCATTGGCAAATTGATTAGAAAAATCACGCAGTTGATCAAAACTGTAGTGCTTGGTCTCACCAGCAACTTCTTCTATTAGTGCTAATCGTCCACTACCGTCGGCCCATTTATCACACGTGTCGACAGCAATATTGTAATACTCAGGTATTTGCCAAGAAAATCTGCTCATTTTTAACCATCCCTCCTAATTAAAATCACACACGCTCATACACCACAAAATCAAAATCATAATTATTGTCAATAGGTTGGGGGCTACGGCTAACTTCCTTCCAGGTGTTTTTATCTAGTGCTGGAAAGACGGTATCACCCTCAATCTTATTGTGAATTTCAGTGGCATAGACTTTATTGACCACATCAGCTGCCAGCGCTTCGGCATAAATCTGCCCACCGCCGATAATAAAAATATCCTGCGCTGGTGCTTTTTCTTTGGCTAGGGCAATGGCAGCGTCGAGATCAGCAACGAGTTCAGCGCCTTCGGCGATATAGCTGGCATCACGGCTAATCACAATATTCAAACGCCCTGGAAGGGGGCGCCCTAAGGACTCCCAGGTGATGCGGCCCATAATAATCGGCGCACCCATGGTGGTCTTTTTAAAATAGGCTAAATCCGCAGGGATGTGCCAAGGCATTTGTCCCTGCAGACCAATGATATTATTTTTTGAATAAGCCACAATAATATTAATACTTGACATGCTTAATTCCTTTGTAAAGCGCTATTTTATACCGCCACTGGCGCCTTGATATGTGGATGGTGCTGATAGTTTTCAAACTCAAAATCTTCAAAGCGATACTCGAAAATTGAGTCAGGTTTGCGCAAAATCTTTAATTGAGGGTAGGGGTAGGGTTCACGCGATAATTGCTCCTTGACCTGCTCAAAATGGTTGGAGTAAATATGGGTATCGCCCCCAGTCCAGATAAATTCACCGACCTCTAAGCCACATTGCTGAGCAATCATATGGGTGAGTAGTGAGTAGCTCGCAATATTAAAAGGCACGCCTAGGAAAATATCGGCGCTGCGTTGATACAGTTGACAAGACAGCTTGCCTTCTGCCACATAGAATTGAAATAAGCAGTGACAGGGCGGTAACTTCATCTCATCGATATTTGCCACGTTCCATGCCGCCACAATATGACGGCGTGAGTCAGGATTGCTTTTGAGCTGCGCCATTAACTGTGCAATTTGATCGATGCTGCCACCGTCTGGTGTTGGCCAACTGCGCCATTGGACTCCATAAACGGGACCCAATTCCCCCGCTGCATCAGCCCATTCATCCCAAATCGTTACCCCATGCTCCTGTAACCAACGAATATTAGAATCACCACGTAAAAACCATAGTAATTCATAAATCACGCTGCGCAAGTGGATTTTTTTTGTAGTAACGAGCGGAAAGCCCTGTTGTAAATCAAAGCGCATCTGATAGCCAAAATGTGAGCGTGTGCCGGTGCCTGTGCGATCCGACTTGTCAACACCATGGTCAAAGACAAAGCGCATCATTTGCTCATACTGATCAGAGCGAGCTGCCTGATTGCTAGTGAAAATATCCTGTGAACTCATTACTTAAACTTCCTCAATCCGATAGGAATGTGTAATTTCAGCGGTTTTATTTAGCATGGCCACGGCGGAACAATACTTTTCATGGCTTAGGTTAATGGCGCGTTCGACTACTTTGTCTTGTAAGTCGCGACCGCTGACGATAAATTCGAAGTGAATTTTGGTAAATACCTTGGGGTCTGTTTCAGCACGTTCCGAGGTGATATTTAAACGACAACGGCGAATATCCTTGCGGCTGCGTTGTAAAATCATCACCACATCATAAGCTGAGCAGGCACCAGCGCCGCTTAGCAAGGTTTCCATGGGACGAGGGGCCAGATTATTACCGCCACCCTCGGGCGGTCCATCCACGGTTAAGGTATGACCACTACCGGTTTGGCAAACAAATAACATACCCTCGGGACCATTCCATTCGACAGAGCATTGCATAATCTGATTTCCTTATAGCTATTCTTAAGATTCAATCGTATCTAACATTATGCCGTTTTAGTAGCGCTAATGGGTTATTTGATGGCTAAAACAGGGCTAAAAATTAGTGGCCACAGTGTATGGGCATGTTAGTGTATTGAAGTTTTTTTGAAAAATGTCAAAAATACAACAATCACATCGTGCACCTAGGGTTTTCATTAGTTTTTTCTTGCAACGCAACAAAAACTTTGTTAATATTTAATTGTTGTCGGGTTATTAGGGTTTGTCCTATAGCTCGCAGTGATTTAAACTGGAGTTTGATTAGTTTTCTCCTTACTAACTCAGACTTTAGTTTATGCAGATGTCTCCTCCACCCTCCTCCTTTGGTGGATTTGCCCGGAATCTTTTGATTCCGGGTTTTTTTTGCAAAAAATTTGCTGCCCTAATGCTCAGTCGATGTAAGGACGGCTGACCAAACGTCTGTTTTTATCAACAATGGCTGAACATGTCCAATAAATAACAATTCATCGTTGTTGCAAATTACAATATCTTTTAATACCTTAATACTCCCTCAGCTGTTAGACTTGCAGCACACAGGGTAGAGGCATTAAGTGGGCGTCAGTGCAAATGACTTACTTAAGTGCCTTTTTCAACTAATTCATTCTTTTTATAGTAGAACGTAGTGACAGAAGCTTGGCAATATCTTTTGATTTGTATTGTGGCTTTTTCGGTGGGCGGTTTGATTATCGCCTCCGAGCGTTGGCATGGGCGCTTTACTGGTGACTCTGATCTGAATAAGCCACAGGCCTCGCATGTACGGTCCACGCCGCGTATTGGTGGCTTAGCCGTGTTCGCGGGGACCTTGGCGGGCTTGTTGGTTTTAGGGAGGCCGGACAATACTACGCTCAATTGGTTTTGGCCAGCGCTATTTGTGGCTGCCATGCCGGTGTTTGTGGCAGGCATTTTAGAGGATATTACCAAGGACATCGGTGCGGGTAAGCGTTTATTAGCAGCCTTTGCATCGGCTGCCATTGCCTGGTGGTTTTTTGGTGGCGTCTCCCGTGTAGGCTTTGAATGGCTTGATTGGGTGCTTAGTTTTTGGCCGGTATCTTTACTCTTTACTATGGTAGCGGTCGGTGGCTGTACCCATGCCATGAATTTAATTGATGGGATGAATGGTCTTGCCGGCATGGTCTCTTGCTTAATTGCCATTTCACTGGCCTTAGTAGCCTATCAGGTCAATGACACGGCAATTTTTGTCATCGCTTTAGCCATGGCTTCTGCGGTGATGGGCTTTTTGGTGTGGAATTTTCCCTTCGGGCGCGTGTTTTTAGGCGATGGTGGCGCTTATTTTATCGGCTTTATGTTGGCTGAGTTGGCGGTGCAATTAGTAGCGCGCAATCCTTCGGTATCACCTTTTTATGCCATTGCGGTGCTGTTTTATCCGGTTTTTGAAACCATGTTTTCGATTTGGCGTCGTCGCTTTATCCGTAAAGTGCGGGTAGATCAGCCGGATGCCTTGCATTTACATCAATTAATTTTCCGCCGCTTAGTGAGAGTGACCTTCAGTCGTGATAGTCGCGACAGTGTACCGGCCTTATGTAATGCCTTAACCTCACCTTATTTGTGGGTACTGTGTTTGATTGGTTTAGTACCCGCCACGATTTTCTGGGATCAGGCATGGTTCCTATGCTTGTCTATGTTTGTGTTCTCAGTGCTATATTTGTGGCTGTACTCGCGTTTAGTGAACTGGCGTTGTCCGCGTTGGTTGTTATTACCCTCTGTGTTTAGTCGCAGATAAATGATATGTATTATTGTGTTGTTAGGAGTTTGCCTTGAAGTTGGAAGATATTAAACTTGCAGTGATTGGTCTAGGCTATGTGGGTTTGCCACTGGCCGTGGAGTTTGGTAAAAAGCGTTCGGTGATTGGTTTTGATATTAACCGTCAGCGCGTTGAGGAATTACAAGGCGGTCATGATCATACGCTTGAAGTCGGGTCCGAGGATTTGGCAGCAGCAACGCATTTGCGTTATGCCCACGATCCTGAGGAATTACGCGAGGCCAATGTATATATTGTGACGGTACCAACACCGATTGATGCGTATAAGCGTCCTGATTTGACCCCCTTAATTAAGGCCTCGGAGATGTTGGCTAAGGTCTTGCAGCGGGGTGATATTGTGATTTATGAATCCACGGTTTACCCCGGGGCGACTGAGGATGATTGTGTGCCAGTGCTAGAGCAGTTTTCTGGTCTTAAGTTTAATCAGGATTTTTTTGCCGGCTATAGTCCAGAGCGTATTAATCCAGGTGATAAGGAGCGTCGCGTTAGCAATATTGTGAAGGTGACTTCAGGCTCTACGCCCGAGGTGGCAGCCTTAGTTGATCAGTTGTATCAGCAAATTATCACCGCCGGTACGCATCAGGCACCGAGTATTAAGGTGGCTGAAGCGGCCAAAGTGATTGAGAACACACAACGTGATGTCAATATTGCCTTAATTAATGAATTAGCGATCATTTTTAATCGTATGGGCATTGATACGGAAGCCGTGCTAAAAGCTGCCGGCACCAAGTGGAACTTCTTGCCATTCCGTCCGGGTTTGGTGGGTGGTCATTGTATTGGTGTGGACCCCTATTATTTAACCCATAAAGCGCAGTCTATTGGTTATCATCCCGAGATTGTGTTGGCGGGTCGTCGTTTAAATGACAGCATGGGTACCTATGTTGTGGCTCAGCTGATTAAAGCCATGACAAAAAAGCGAATTCAGGTGCAAGATTCTCGCGTCTTAGTCATGGGTTTGACTTTTAAGGAAAATTGCCCGGATCTGCGTAACACACGGGTAGTGGATATTATTCATGAACTGGCCGAATACAATATTAACGTTGATGTCTATGATCCATGGGTAGATCCAGAAGAGTGTGAGCGTGAATACGGTATTAAACCCATTCAAAGCCTAGCAGAGGGCGTGTATGATGCGATCATACTGGCGGTGGGGCATCATCAATTTAAAGCGATGGGGGCAGCTAAAATCCACGCTACTGGTAAACCTGAGCATGTACTGTACGATCTCAAATATCTCTTTGATGAGTCTGAGACTGATTTGCGTCTGTAGTCTTTGTGGGTTTGCTTAATTTATTTTTAACATCGTTATGAGTACTAAATTTGAAGCAGTCAAGCAACAACTCCTAGCCCAACCCAAAACATGGTTGGTTACGGGTTGTGCTGGTTTTATCGGCTCCAATCTATTGGAGTTTTTATTAAAGCATCAGCAAAAAGTCGTGGGTCTGGATAATTTTTCCACCGGCTTTCAGCATAATCTTGATGAAGTGCAAGCTCAGGTGACGCCTGAACAGTGGGCGGGTTTTCGCTTTATTGAGGGCGATATACGTGATTTAGCGAGGTGTCGTGAAGCGGTCAAGGGCGTGGATTATGTCTCTCATCAGGCAGCCTTAGGCTCGGTGCCGCGCTCCTTAAATGACCCGCTCACAAGCAATGCGGTCAATATTGACGGTGCCTTAAATATGATGGTGGCGGCGCGTGATGAGGGGGTACAGTCCTTTGTTTTTGCAGCCTCTAGCTCGACCTATGGTGATCATCCGGCGCTCCCTAAGCAGGAGCCGATCATTGGTAATCCCTTGTCGCCTTATGCGGTGACTAAGTATGTCAATGAATTATACGCCCGTGTTTTTGCCATGAGTTATGGTTTTAAATCCATTGGTTTGCGTTATTTTAACGTCTTTGGTAAGCGTCAAACGCCGGACGGCGCATATGCGGCCGTGATTCCTAAGTGGACGGCGGCGATGATCCACGGTGAGCCAGTGGTGATTAATGGCGATGGCGAAACCAGTCGCGACTTTTGCTATATCGATAATACGGTGCAGGCAAATATTCTCAGCTCCTTGCAGATGCCAGACTCTGGTTTTGAAGTGTATAACGTGGCCCTAAATCACCGTACCTCACTCAATGAGCTTTTTGGCTTTTTACAGGAGCTGTTGCAGGAAAATGGCATTGCTTATGAGCAAGCGCCTATTCACCAGGACTTTAGAGCAGGTGATGTGCGACATTCCCAAGCCGATATCTCTAAAATCACTCAGCAACTGGGTTATCAGCCAACGCATAGTATTCGAGAGGGCTTGGCTGAGGCTATGCCGTGGTATATCAATTTTCTGAAGTAAGTCGTGTTGTCTAAGCGTCTTAAAGCTCTGGACGGAGACCACCTGCGAATTGCCAAAGGCGCTTTGCGGGTGGCTTTTTTCTTGTTTATCGGGAAAATAGCGGGTGCGCTCAAAGAAATGGCGGTGGCAAATCGCTATGGGGTGAGTGATGTGGTCGATGCCTACCAGTTCACCATGACCATGAGTACCTGGTTGCCGAGCACCTTGGTGGGCGTTTTTTCGATGGTGCTAATTCCTAGCTTTGTGAAGTTGCGGCATGATGTTGAAGCAGAGCAGCATCGCTTTATTTCCCAATGTGAGGGCATCTTATTGCTGCTCGGGGTGTTGCTAAGCGGCTTGACCTTTTACTTATGGCCATGGGTGCTAACGCACGCGGCCGAGGGCTTTAGTGCGGAGACCAAGGCCTTGAGTCAACGTATGATTTATGGCTTTGCCCCCACGGTGATTCTGATTCTGCTGATTGGTCTCAGTATGTCCCGCTTAAGAGCGCGTGAAAAACATATTAATACCTTGTTAGATAGTTTGCCTGCGCTCTTTATTTTATTGTGGATTTTACTGAGTCCAGGTGATACCTCAGTGGTGCCTCTGTTATGGGGCACCTTATTAGGCTATCTGGTGCAGGCATTCGTTTTACAAATATTAGCCGCGCGGGCTGAACCGCATCGCGCTTGGTTTAAGCCCTCGATTAGTCTATCGTCACCGTATTGGGCGGCGGTGATCAGTGCTGCCGGTGTGATGTTAATCGGGCAGGTCGCCATGAGCTTTGTGGGACCCTTGGATCAAATGATTGCGGCAAAACTCGGTGATAATGCGAATGCCACTTTGGGTTATGCGGCACGGGTGCTATCGTTAATTATTGGCTTGGGGGCAGCTTCTGTGGGGCGTGCCGCCTTGCCGGTGTTGGCCGATGTACAGGCACAAGGTGAGTATGCCAAAGCGCGTTCAATGGCCCTAAAATGGGCCTTAGGGATGATGGGGCTTGGCGTGTTGGCGGTGCTAGTGCTGTGGTTATTGAGTCCTTACTTGGTGCAATTACTCTTTCAACGTGGCGCCTTTAGTGCGGACAATACTGCTACAGTCACTTCCGTCATGCGTTATGGCTTATTACAACTCCCGTTTTATTTTGGTGTGTTGATTTTAGTTCAATTGATGGCCAGTCAAAATCGCTATACCTTGATGGCAGCCATCGCCGTGGCAAATTTCGCACTTAAAGCGGTATTAAGTTTCTACTTAGCGCCTATCATGGGTGCTGAGGGTATTATGTTAGCCACAGCCATGATGTATTTACTATCTTTTTGCTGTTATTTTGTGGCAGTGACGGTGATTAAGCCCGGATTTGTGAAAATCTGAAACGGATCGGTATTGTGATAGCCAAGCTGGGACAAATTTCTTAAAATTACGATGAGCGTGCTTAAGTTTCAATAGGTTGTATGTTAAGGAATCAATTACATAGTCGCATTCTTCTATATATTCCCTCGTTGCGTGGTGGGGGAGCGGAGCGTGTCGCTGTTGAGTTGGCTAGGCGTTGGGCGTACGATGGCTATGAAGTGATTGTATTGACGCAAGCAGATCCCGCCACCGATGTTTACCCATTGGATGCGCGCGTGCAGCGCGTCAGTTTAGATACTTTCGGTAGGACTGGTTTGTTTGCGCATTTGACGCAGATTCGACGCTTACGTCGTGAGCTTAAGCGTTATCGTCCAGATCTGTTGGTGTCTTTTATGACATCCGCATCGATTTTTTCGGTGATAGCAGCGATGGGCTTACCTTGTCAGGTGATTGTGACGGAGCATGCTTATCCACCTTTTCAAAAGCTGTCAAAGCATTGGCAGCGTCTCAGACGATTTTTTTATCCTAAAGCTGCGCGCGTTGTTACCTTAACCCAAGCGACTGCCGATTATTTAAAAAAAGAGATTCCCAAAGCCTCCTTTTGCGTAATTCCAAATGCGGTGCAATGGCCTCTGGAGCAGCATGAGCCTAGAGTGCAAATACCCAAGGGGGAGGGTAAAAAATGGCTCTTAGCCGTCGGTAGGCTGCAGCCCGTCAAAGGCTTTGATTTATTGATTAAAAGCTTTGCTAAGTTTGCCGATGCCTATCCTCAGTGGGATTTATTGATTTTAGGAGAGGGGCCAGAGCGTGATAGTTTAGCGCAACAAATTGAGCGTGCTGGTCTGCAACAACGTGTCTTTTTAGTAGGGCGTGTTGGTAATATGCAGTGGTGGTATAGTCAAGCTGATTTATTTGTGCTGAGCTCGCGCTCCGAGGGTTTATCAAATAGTCTACAAGAGGCGATGTCCTGTGGTTTGCCTTGCGTGGCTTATGATTGTGATGTTGGCCCACGCGAGTTAATTCGGCATGATATTGACGGCTATTTGGTGTCGCAAACTGAGTCCGTTGATGCACTAAAAGACAGCATTGTCAGCTTGATTCGAGACCCTCAACGCATGGAGGATTATGCTCGGCGTGCGGTAGATATGCGTGACCGCTATAGTATGCGCCGCATTAGCGGTATGTGGCATAAGCTCTTCCAAGACGTTTTACAAAATAAACGCTAAAAGGCCATCCAATGCAGCCACTTGAGGCCGCAGCAAGCGGCAGAAAAATCCTTATACTGATCAGCTCAATGAATGCCGGTGGTGCCGAACGGGTGGTGGCCACCTTGGCGAATAATTGGGTGCGTCTAGGTCATGAGGTACGAATTGTGCCTTGTTTTGCGCAAGGCACCGGTCAGTCTTTTTACCCCCTTGATGAGCGTATTGATTTGCATTGGCTGGCCCAAGACCTACCTCGATCCAAACTTTTGGCTCGTCTGTTTAAACCCTTGGTGCTGCGTCGTTTACTTAAACAATGGCAAGCGGATGTGGTCGTTTCTTTTTTAACAAATGTCAATGTCACGGCGCTGCTAGCAACGCTCGGCCTAACACAGCCGGTCATTGTTTGTGAGCGCACCGATCCCTTATCAGAAAGCCATTTGCCACTGATATTGAGAAAGCTTAGAAAAGTGCTTTATCCCAAAGCGGCTGCGGTGATGCTACAAACGCAGGCTGCCGCTAGCGATTATGCAGCGTTAAATCCCGCTATTAAGCAGGTGCCGACCATTGCTAATCCGCTATCTGATGCTTTGGTGGCGGAATTACGTACAAGCGCGAGCACTCAAGCAAGGCCAGAAGCAAGTCAGTCGCCGCCTAAGGTATTATTGGCGATGGGGCGCTTGGTGCCCATTAAGCAATACGCTTTTTTAATCAATTGCTTTGCGGCAGTGGCCAAGGATTTCACCGATTGGCAATTACATATTTATGGCTCAGGTCCCTTAGCGGAATCCTTGCAAGCACAGATTGATGAGCTAGGCTTATCAAATCAAGTGCTATTAAAGGGAGCGACCAACACGCCTTGGCAATGTATGCGTGCTGCTGATGCCTTTGTGATGACTTCTGAGCGTGAAGGCTTTCCTAATGTGTTATTAGAGGCCATGGCGAATGGCTTAGCCTCGATTGCCATTGATTGCCCCTATGGTCCAGCCGAAGTTAGCCAAGGGGGTAACTTGGCCCTATTAGTGCCATTCTCCAAGAACAGTGCAGGGCACTATGATCACAGCACGCAGGCGGCATTTATTGATGCCTTAAGACAGTTGCTGGCCAATGATGCGCTTAGGCAACGTTTGGCGGCAGAGGGTCAAGCCTATGTGCTCAAAGAATACGCCACCGAACGCATTTTGCAGCATTGGGAGGCCTTGTTTCAAACCTTAGGGATTAAGTCCAGTGTGACTGCCCAAAGCTCAGCGCCTAACGGTTTAAAGGTGTTGCATTTAATCAGTGGTTTAGGCCATGGTGGCGCAGAAACGGTGCTGCAGCGCTTGGTGACTCATGCTAAAAAAGACCAGCATTGTGTGCTTAGTATGCAGGATGAGGGGGTGATTGGTCCGGCACTGCGGGCAGCGGGTATTGAATTGCATTGCTTAAACATGCCACCCGGCAAAATGTCCATCGGCGATTTTATGCGCCTACGCAAGACCTTAAAGCAATTAGCCCCCGATGTGGTGCAATGCTGGATGTACCATGCCGATATGGTGGGCGGTTTGGCAGCGCGTTTGGCCGGTATTAGGACGGTGCTTTGGGGGGTGCGTAACTCCGGCGATAATCTAGCCAGCAGTAGCCGTTCCTCCTATATTTTAGCCCGCTATTTTGCTTGGACTTCGTATTTGATTCCCCGTTTGATTGTGTTCTGTGCCGAGTTGGCAGCACAGCGGCATCGTGCCTGGGGTTACCAAGCTGCTAAAATTCGTGTGATTCCTAATGGCTATGATCTTAGTCGTTGGCAGCCCGCAAGCCCTGCGCATACAAAGGCGATGCGAGAGCAGTTGGGTCTGGCCATTGAGGATGAGGTGATCGGCTTTGTGGCTCGTTGGAATCCATTAAAAAATCATGCCAATTTGATTCAAGCGATGGCACGCTTGCAAGCACAGCGCCCAGGTCTTAAATTATTGCTTATCGGTGAGGGCTTGGATAGCAGTAATGCAGAGCTTATGGCGCTCTTGGCCGAGGCCCAATTAGTGGTGGGGCAGCAGGTGTTGCTACTCGGGCGGCGGGACGATGTGCCTGCCTTAATGCCTATTTTAGATCTGCATGTATTAGCGAGCTTGGCCGAGGGCTTTCCCAATGTGGTGGCCGAAGCCATGGCTTGTGAAGTGCCAAATGTGGTCACCAATGTAGGCGATGCCGCCTTTATTGTGGGTGAGGTAGGTTGGGTCGTGCCACCACAGGATGCGGCTGCCCTAGCGCAAGGCATTGATCAAGCACTGACGTTTTTAACCGGTGCTGAAGCCGCTCAGTTTAAGCGGCAATGCCGTCAACGGGTATTGGATAATTTCAGTCTGCCCAAAATGGTTCAAGCCTATGAAGCAGTTTGGCGCGAAGCCTTAGACAAATAAGGGAACGGTACGTATGCAAAAAATACTTATGGTGGTCAATAACCCAGCATTTTTTCTCTCCCACCGTTTAAATGTTGCACTAGCAGCTAAGGCGCAAGGTTACCAGGTGGTGATTGCCACCATGGATGGTCCGGCAGTAGCCACGATTAAAGCGCATGGCTTTGAGCATGTGGTATTCCCAATGCGTCGTAGTGGCATGAACCCCGTGATTGAATTAGCGAGTATCTGGGCGCTTTATCGAATGTTTAAGCGGGTACAACCGGATTTAGTGCATTTGGTAACGATTAAGCCGCTGCTTTACGGTGGCATTGCCGCTCGTTTAGCTGGCATCAAGGCGGTGGTCTATGCGGTCTCCGGCATGGGTTTTTTATTTACCGGTGAGCGCAGCCAATTGAATGTGGTTAGCTTGATTACACGTCAACTCTATCGTTTAGCGCTAGCGCACCCGAATAGTCGCATTATTGTGCAAAATACAACGGATAAAGCCACCTTGCAATCGATGACACAGCTTAAGGATGAGCAATTAGTATTAATCCGTGGTTCGGGGGCGGATTTAAATCATTATCAATACTTGCCGGAACCCCCGGCCCCACCTATCGTGGTGACGATGGCAGCACGCTTACTACGAGATAAGGGGGTTAGGGAGTTTGTGAGTGCAGCGTGTCTTGCTAAGGCCCAAGGGCGTGATGATATTATTTGGCAATTAGCGGGGAGTCCCGATCCTGGTAATCCTGCCTCTATTAGCGAGCAGGAACTGGCCCAATGGCAGCGTGAGATTCGCTATTTAGGTGAGGTGGAGGATATCGCTGAGCTATATAGTCAATCTCACATTGTGACCTTGCCCTCCTATCGCGAGGGCCTACCAAAGTCCTTAGTTGAAGCTGCTGCCTGTGGTAGGGCGGTGGTGACGACTGATGTGCCAGGTTGCCGAGATGCCATCGAGAGCGGCGTCACCGGTTTTTTAGTGGAAGTGTGTGATGCTGAAGCGCTCTATGAGGCGGTGTTGAAATTGGCAGATGATGCGGAATTACGTCAATCCATGGGGCGTGCTGGTCATCAACTGGCTTTGGAGGAGTTTGACGAAAAGCTGATCGCAAATAAGCAAGTAGCCCTTTATCAGGCACTACTTGCTTAATCTATTGGCTTAGAATGGTAATTCACTCTGCGGTCTAATTGCTAAAATAGCTGCTCTAAACTCTGCTTTAATACGTCTTAACGCCTCCTCATTCTGTGCCTCAAAGCGTAGTACCACCACCGGGGTAGTATTGGAAGCACGTGCTAAGCCAAAGCCATCAGCATATTCTGCGCGTACGCCATCGATTTGATTGGTACTGAGTGCGCTAGGGAATTGGCCCTCACGCTGTAGTCGTTCAATCAAGGCATGTGGCTCGCCTTCTTGCATGGCTAGCTTTAGTTCCGGTGTGGAAAGATCCTGCGGTAGTGCTGTTAGGGTGCCATTCGGATCCTCGACTTGGGAGAGAATTTCTAATAAACGAGCGCCCGCATATAGACCGTCATCAAAGCCGTACCAACGCTCTTTAAAGAAGATATGACCACTCATTTCACCGGCTAAGGGGCTGCCGATTTCGGCCATTTTTGCTTTGACCAACGAGTGACCGGTCTTCCACATTAAAGGCTTACCGCCAGCAGCTTTAATCGCTTCACCCACATGGCGACTGCATTTCACATCATAAATAATGGTGCTACCCGGAACCCGCTTTAACACATCTCTTAAAAAGAGAATTAATTGGCGATCGGGCCAGATAATCTCACCGCTTTTAGTGACCACACCCAAGCGGTCGGCATCCCCGTCAAAGGCTAAGCCAAGCTCACAATCGGTATTTTGTAGATGCTTGATAATCGCTTGTAAGTTGTTTGGATCGGCTGGATCGGGGTGGTGATTAGGAAAGCTACCATCGACCTCACAATAGAGTTCATCAACCTCACAGCCCAAGGCTTGAAAAAGCTTGGTGGCTGCCACCGCACCTACGCCATTACCACAATCAATAACGATTTTCATGGGGCGGGCTAATTTGATATCACGGCTAATACGGGCAATATACGCTTCGATCACATTCTCTGCAGTGGCTTGGCCCTGCGCCTCGGGTGTACGCTCCGCTGCACTTGCTGTACCGCTTAAGGCCTGCATCTCTCTATGCAGTGAGGAAATGTCTTTGCCGTAAATGGCCTTGCCGTCTAGCATGATTTTAAAACCATTGTAGGCGGGCGGATTATGACTGCCGGTAATGGCAACCGCTAGGCCGATGGCATGCTCAGCTGCTTGATAATAAACCATTGGCGTAGGCACCATACCGATATCCAGCGTATTGATACCCTCAGCACGCATGCCTGCCGTGAGTGCCGCTGCGAGTTCGGGACTGCTGTGCCGGCCATCATAGCCCACCACGGCCTCATGAATACCCAGTGTCAGTGCGCGTCGTGCCAAGGCGCGCCCTAGTAACTGCGCAAACGGGGCATTTAATTCGCTGGGCACAATGCCACGAATATCATAGGCTTTATAGACTTGTGGCGGGAGCTCGAGAAATTGTGTCACAAAATCACCTTTGCATGAAGTACAGTACATTAAACAGTTAAAGAAGTATAATACCAGTACATTAGGATATGTCCGCATTTCATCTATTATTTAGGTTTCATAATGAGTTTAATCAATGATTTAGTTAGTATCGTCGGCGCCGAGCACGTATTAGAGGGTGAGGAAGCGGCGCCATATTTAAGCGATTGGCGTAATCGCTACAAGGGTCGTGCCCAAGCGGTGGTTCGTCCGGCTAATACGCAGGAAGTGGCTGATGTTGTTAAGCTATGCGCTCGTTATGAAGTGCCGATGGTGACACAGGGTGGTAATACCGGCCTTTGCGGCGGTGCCACCCCGAGTAACAAAGGCGATGCGGTGCTGATTTTGATGACTCGTCTAAACCATATTCTAAACGTCGACACGGTTAACGATACCATCACGGTACAGGCGGGTTGTATTTTGCAACAGGTGCAGGAGGCCGCCGCTAAGCATGAGCGTTTATTCCCGTTAAGCTTAGCCGCCGAGGGGAGTTGCACTATCGGTGGTAATCTTGCTACCAATGCTGGTGGCACCCAGGTGCTACGCTATGGTAATGCCCGCGATTTAGCCTTAGGTCTTGAGGTGGTGACACCCGAAGGCGATATTTTGAATGGTCTTAAGGGCTTACGCAAGGATAATACCGGTTACGACTTACGCAATTTATACATCGGGAGCGAGGGTACCTTAGGTATTATTACGGCGGCGACCTTAAAGCTGTATCCACAGCCGGCTGCCGAGTGCACTGCCTTAGTTGCCTTTGAGTCCTTGGATGATGCCTTATATATGCTGAACTATTCACGCAAAGGCTTTGCCTCACGCTTGGAAGGCTTTGAGTTGATGTCGGACTATTGTCTGAAAATTGTGAATGAGTGCTTCCCTGAGCAGTCCTTGCCATTGAGTTTGGATTATCCTTGGTATGCTTTAATTCATATTGCCGACAGCGATAGTGAGGAGCAGGCACGCGAGATTTTCCACCGTGTGTTAGAGCAAGCCTTAGAGGACGATATTATTCAGGATGCAGTTTTAGCCGAGTCCTTACAGCAGGCGCATGATTTGTGGCATTTGCGTGAGAGTATTCCTTTGGCTGAAGCCATGGTAGGTCAAGGGATTAAAAACGATATTTCAGTACCTATCTCCAGAATTGCGCCTTTTGTGGATGATACCAATACAGCCTTACAGTCATGGTACCCAGGCGTGCGACACATTATTTTCGGTCATTTAGGTGACGGTAATTTACACTATAATATCGGTGCCCCGGTTGGCGAAGAAGAGGGCTTTTTATCGAAGCAGGAAGAGGCCTTTAAAATCGTTTTTGATAGTGTGGTTGACTACGATGGTTCAATCAGTGCTGAGCATGGTATCGGTCAGCTCAAAAAGGATATGTTACCTGACTACAAAGACGAGGTTGAGATCGCTGTGATGCGCAAAATTAAGCGCGCACTTGACCCCCTAGGTTTGATGAACCCAGGTAAAGTCATTGATAGCGTGGATTTTGATTATTAATTGAGTCCAAGGCCTAATCTCATAGCAGACCCGGTAAGCGAGTTTTACCGGGTTTTTTGTGTGTTGAACGTTTTAGTAGCGTTGACATTTCACGCAATAGTAGGTGGCGCGTTGACCCTGGACGATTTTTCTAATTGGCGTGCCACAGACATGGCAGGGCTGATTTTCCCGATCATAGACATTGGCATGAATTTCAAAATAGTTGCCAGGCTCACCGTTGGCGTTTAAAAAGTCCCTGAGGGTGCTGCCACCACTGGCTAGCGCTGCATTCAAAGTGCTTAAAATGGCAGCGTGCAAGCGCTCAACCCGAGCTTTGGAGAGCGATTGGGCACTCACCTTTGGGTTGATCTTGGCTAAAAAAAGACTTTCGGAGGCGTAAATATTGCCTACGCCTACTACGATATCGCCGTCTAACAGCGCCGTTTTAATGGCTTTTTTCTTGCGCTTTAAGCCTTGGTATAAATGCGCGATCGTAAAATCATCACTCAAAGGCTCCACCCCTAGCTGCTTTAATAAGGGGTGCGCTAACACGGGTCCATCGCCATGAGGATGCCAGACCACTGCCCCGAAACGGCGTGGATCATTGAGTCGTACGGTAATATGACCGAAATCCCAAATCACATGATCATGCTTTCGCAGTAACTCTTCGGCGTGGCATAGACGCATGGAGCCGGACATGCCCAAATGCACTAATAACACACCGCTTTCAAAGTGTAAGAGCAGGTACTTGCCACGACGTTCACATTTTATTAATAATTGACCACTCAAAATCTCTGCCAACTCAGGTAAAATGGGCCAACGGAGCTGTGTTTGATAAATGCTGAGCTTATGTAGGCGTTGACCCTCAATGGCCGGTGCAAGTCCGCGACGTGTGGTTTCGACTTCAGGTAATTCTGGCATAATGTGTGATTAAACTAGTTTATTTGTTGGAGCAACTCGATTTTGCTTAAAAAAATACTAACGCTTCTTACTCTATCACTTTCTGTTCAGGCAGGTAGTCTGGCGACGCCTTTTTACGCCCAAGCGCTTGATACTGCTCCCTTTGCTGCACGTCATTCCAATCTCTTATTCAAAACGCCAAAGGAGATGGGGGAGATTGTATTAAAGCCCTATGTGAGCGTAGAGGATATTTATCAGCTCACCATTATGCATTTGGCGATCGAGGACGAGTACTATGATATTGCTGGACCGATTGCCTTAGAGCTCGCAAAATCCAAGGGTTCTAAAGAGCTAGCCAAGATGGCGAGTGCCATTTATGCCATGCTAGAAGAGCCTGAGCGTGCCTTAGAAGCGGCGGCTTTATGGCGTGGCTTGGATGATGAAAGTGAAGAGGCTCATCTGAATTATTTAATTGTTGCAGCCCAAACGGGTGAGTATGAGGGCTTGACCAAGGAGTTAAAACGTCGCTTAGCCCTAAATGTGGCTGCACCAGACGTGGCCTTAGCTGAGGTGGCGGAGTTTTTAGGTCGTCTTAATCAGCCGCAAAAGGCCTTGGAGATATTTCAGGAGTTGATTGCTGAGCCTTTAGCGGTCGCACCTGGTCTTATCAGTGTGTTCTTATCGGATTTTGCGATGTATGCTAACGATGAGGAAATGGCATGGAATGAAGCATTACGGGCGCTGCATGATAAAACGCTCTCGCCCGAGGTGAGCGCAATGGCGGCTAGGCGTATCCTGCAGCTCTCTGAGGGACCGCGTAATTTACAGGCCTTGCACCTAGTGAGTCAATACATTGAGGCCCATCCTGAGCAGCGTGCGGTACGCTTATTGTATGCGCATGTGTTGACGCGGGATAAAAAGTTCGATTTAGCCTTAGAAGAGTTGGCTAAGATGAATGAGCTTAATCCTGAAGACTTTGATTTACTGTACTATCGTGCCCAGGTTGATTATCAAGCAGGAAATCTGCAGGATGCGTTACTGTATTTAGGGCAGTACTTGGCAGTGCAGGAGCAGCGCCGTGAGTCCTTGCCCGATGATCGGACAAATGCTCAAGCCTCGGCGACCGATGCCTATTTTTTAATGGCAAAAATCTATGAGGATTTAGGTGAATATCAAAAGGCGATTGAGCAGTTGACACTGATTGATGAGCCAGCAGCGCAGCATGATGCCTTAATTGAGCAGGCTGCCCTCTACATTAAGTTAAAACGCTATACCCAAGCGCATGCCTTATTAGAGCAAATTCAACCCGAAGATGATGAGCAGAGCTATGTGCGTGCCTTATTGATGAACGCTGCGCTTAGTCGGGATCGGGGCGAGTACACGATGGGTTTGGAATACATTGAGCGAGCCCTAAAGTACTATCCTAATAATCTCTTTATACGCTATAGCCAAGCGATGCTGTTTGAGCAGATGGGTGAGGTGGATAAGGCCATTGCCTTATTAGAGCAGATTTTGCAGGAGGATCCTTTTGATTCCGAATCGTATAATGGCCTTGGTTATGTGTTAGCGGATAATGATCTCCGCTTAGCGGAGGCGACGGAATTGATTGAGCGCGCCTTAGCGATGGCACCGGATAGTGTACATATTCAGGATAGTTACGGTTGGCTGAATTTTCGCTTAGGGCATTTCGCTTTGGCGCAGAGCTATTTGGAAATGGTTTGGGCTAAAGAGCCGATGGCCGAAGTGGCAGCGCATTTGGCCGATGTTTATTATCAAATGGGTGATAAAGGCCAGGCTTTTGAGTATTTACAAAAGGGTTATGAGCTCAATGCCGAGGATCTTACACTAATCGATACGATTGAGCGTTTGGGCTATACCCCTAGCGAGCCGCCAGCGCCGGCTGTCTCAGTTGAGACGGATGGCGCCCCGCAGGAAGCGAGCTCATCAACAACACCTGATTAATTACAAAGGAATATTATGCAGTTTATCCTAAGGAAGGCGTTTATTAGTTTATGCTTAGTTGCCACGGCGCTGTTAGCGGCGTGTAGTGTGACGCCAAGCGTGGACCAACAGCAGATAACAGAGCAAACACGCATTGGTCGCTTTGCGGTATTGGCCTTTGATAAGCGCGAAGGAGTCAATAAGGACGCTGTGCAAGGCGGCTTTGTATGGCGTGATCTTGGCACCAATCTAGTATTGGATCTGACCAATCCCTTGGGTAGTACCTTAGCCCGGGTGGAGGTCAGTGATTTTCAATCGGTCTTAATTAATAGTGCTGGGCAGCGCATGGTGGCACCGAGTCCAGATGATTTGTTGGCACGAGTCTTAGACGGTCGCCCTTTGCCGGTGAGTGGTATACGCTATTGGGTCAAAGGGGAGTTAATGCCGACGGCCCAAGCGCTGGGGGTAACGCACGATGAGCAAGGGCGCTTACTCACGGCCGAACAAAATGGTTGGCAGATTAGCTTAAGTGAGTATGATGCCAAGGGCCCTACGCGAATGCATTTGCTACGCAATGAGCCAGCCGAGCGTATTAGTGTGCGTTTGAGTGTCGATCGCTAGGGCATGATGAGTGCATTAACGATGAAGACCCCCGCCAAGCTAAATCTTTTTTTGCATGTGACGGGCAGACGTGAGGATGGTTATCATCTGCTGCAAAGTCTTTTTGTGCCTATTGCATGCTACGATTATTTAAGCTTCACGCTTAATGTGCATGGGCAAATTCGTCGTCTCACGGACAATGCCGGCATTGCGGAAGCCGATGACTTGGTGATTAAAGCGGCACATGGCTTAAAAAAACTGGTGGGACGCACTGATTTGGGCGTGGCGATAGCATTACAGAAAAACATCCCTAGCGGCGCAGGCTTGGGTGGTGGCTCAAGCGATGCGGCAGCGACCTTAATGGCGCTTAATCAGCTTTGGGATTTGCAGCTAAGGCGTGATGAGTTGTTGCCTTTGGCTTTGCAATTAGGGGCCGATGTGCCTTTTTTTCTGTATCAAGAAGCAGCGTTGGTTGAGGGGATTGGTGAGCGTATTACACCGCTACGGCAGGACTTAAGGGAGCGCTTGGCGGGGGCGCATTATGTATTGTTGGTGCCTAAACTAGCTATTCCCACGGTCAGTATTTTTCGCGATCCCCGCTTAAAAAGAGATACGTCGCAACTGAGCGTGGCGCAACTTGAAAAGGCGCTGGCTGAAACCGAGCCACTTTGGCGTTATGGGCATAATGATCTGGAGTCTGTAGCGCGTACGCAGCACCCTGCCTTAGAGGCGATGGTGCAATGGTTGCGTGATTTAGGGATTGAGGTGCGGATGAGTGGGGCCGGTTCAGTGTTTTTTGCGGTGTGTCAGACGTCACAGCAGGCTGAGGAGATGGTAGCGCAAGTAAGACAAGCCTATACTGAATTGCTACAGCGCACAGATGCTGTGGCCGAGCTATTGCGTAGCTTGGCATTGCGTTGTGTAGCCGTAGCGGCGATCTAGTTGATAGCCGTAGGACAAGGGTATGTCGTCTTTATGTTGCACTTTTGAAACAAATACCTTGTTCTTTTAGATAAAAAGCCTTAAAGCACTTGTCTTTATCTTAAAACGATGTATAATTTTATCTTTCAGGTGTTGGGCTGTAGCCAAGCTGGTTAAGGCACCGGATTTTGATTCCGGCATGCGAAGGTTCGAATCCTTCCAGCCCAGCCACACTGATTATGCTTTTTTGATTGACCGTACGCTTACGACTAGTTCAACACAGATTATGTGCCTTTCTTGGTTGTAGCTAGTACGGTTTTTTTGTGCCAAAATTTTCTAGCGGACACAATCTCAGGTATTGTCATGACCTATAACCCTAATTTGCACGAGCAAGCCAGCGAGCACCCTCATTTTATGATTTTTACGGGGACCGCTAATCCTCGTCTCGCCGTTGATGTTGTCAATCACTTAAATATGTCCTTAGGACAGATGACAGTAGGTCGCTTCTCTGATGGGGAGGTGATGGTCGAAATTCTTGAAAATGTCCGTGGTCGCGATGTCTTTGTATTGCAACCAACCTGCGCGCCGACCAATGATAATCTCATGGAGATTATGGTGATGGTGGATGCCCTACGACGTGCTTCGGCGGGTCGTATCACAGCGGCTATCCCTTATTTCGGATATGCGCGCCAGGATCGTCGTCCGCGTTCAGCGCGAGTAGCAATTACTGCCAAGGTGGTGGCCAATATGCTGCAGCGTGTTGGTGTGGATCGGGTATTAACCATGGATTTACACGCCGACCAGATTCAGGGCTTCTTTGATATCCCCGTGGATAATATCTACGCGGGCCCGGTGCTATTAGCAGATATTGCAAAGCAAAATTATGAAAATCTCTTAGTGGTGTCACCAGATATCGGTGGTGTGGTGCGTGCCCGTGCCCTAGCTAAGCAATTGGAAGCGGATTTAGCGATTATTGATAAGCGTCGTCCGCGCGCTAACGTCTCCGAGGTGATGAATATTATCGGTGATGTTGAGGGTCGTACCTGCTTATTGATGGATGATATGGTCGACACCGCAGGTACGCTTTGTAAGGCTGCCGCCGCACTTAAGGATCGTGGCGCCAAGGCAGTGTATGCATACTGTACACACCCTGTGCTATCAGGTGGTGCGGTTGAGCGTGTGGCGGATTCCGCGCTGGATGGTTTAGTTGTGACCGATACGATTCCATTGCGTGATGATGCCAAAGCATGTGCTAAGATTCGTCAGCTCTCTACCGCTGCGCTTTTAGGTGAAACCATTGAGCGCATTGCCTCTGCTGAGTCTGTGAGCTCCTTATTTGTGGACTAAGCTCATCAGTGAGTCGATTTTAGCAGCAAGTGATTTTAAGGTTTTTAGCTTAGGCGCTGGTCGCGGCGCTAAGCGAGCGTTTATTGTCAGTGATGACGATAGGCGTTAATTAGGCCTGATACTGATCAGGTATTTTTTTTTGGAGTTTGTTATGAAATTTTCAGCCACTTCGCGTAGCGTTCAGGGTTCGAGTGCGAGCCGCCGCCTGCGCCGCGCCGGCCGTGTACCTGCCATCGTTTATGGTGGTAAGGGTGAGGCCCAGAGCATTGAGTTAGAGCACAACGAGATTTACCACTCATTACGTAAACCAGGTTTCGGTTCTTCTGTACTGGATATGAACTTAGATGGTAAAACTCAAAAGGTATTATTACGTGCTGTTCAATGGCACCCATATAAGCCTATCGTGTTACACGTTGACTTCCAGCGCGTTCGTGCGGACGTTGCGATTGTGACTCGTGTACCACTTAGCTTTATTAATGCAGATGAATCTCCTGCGGTTAAGATTGACGGTGCTAATATCAACATCGTACTTAACGATATTGAGGTTAGTTGCTTGCCAGGTGATTTACCAGCCGAAATCGTTGTTGATCTGGGCGAAATGAAAAATGGCGATGTGTTGGATGTGGTTAATATCACAGCGCCTGAAGGCGTTGAGTTCCTAACGCCTGAAACTGAGACGGTTGCAACGGCTCATATCGTTGCCGCTCAGGTTGAGGAAGAGGATACGGCTGAAGACGCCGCCGAAGGCGAAGAAGCTGACGCTGAGAAGCCTAGCGAAGAATAATTTCGACAGGCCATAGTGCTTAGCCCTTGCATGCGTTAAACTTGCATGCAAGGGTTTTTTTATGTGGTTTTAAGTAAATGACTGAAGCAATTCGTTTAATTGTGGGTTTAGGTAATCCAGGCGCTAAGTATGAGGCGACTCGGCATAATGCCGGATTTTGGATGCTGGATTTATTAGCCGAGGATTTTCATGCGGATTTTAAGCTAGAACATAACTTTTTCGGTGAAGTAGCGAAGTTTAGACGAGGCGGGGAGACGATTTACCTGTTAAAGCCTGCCACCTATATGAATCTGTCTGGTAAGGCAGTACAGGCGCTTAGCCATTTTTATAAAATACCAGTGCAAAGTATGTTGGTGGTGCACGATGAGCTGGATTTAATGCCAGGACAGATTAAATTAAAACGCGGCGGTGGTCATGCAGGTCATAATGGCTTACGTGATATTCAATCCAAGCTAGGTAGTAACGATTACTGGCGTTTGCGCGTCGGTATTGGTCATCCGCGTAGTTTAAATCTTAGTCAAGGGGTAGCTGACTTTGTCTTGCATACGCCCTCAAAGGTGGATCATGAGCATATTGTGGCGTGTTTGTACCGTGCGCGACAGGCAATCCCTGCCTTATTAGATGGCGACAGGGATCGGGCCAATCGGCTGTTGGCAGAGCCTAAAGCATAGGGATTAGCATGAGTCAGAATTCCTTATTTACTCAACCACAAGTACCGCAGGGGCGTAAAAGACCCCCTGCACCGCATCAAGCCGAGCGTTTCCGTGAGCAAATGCGTGATTTTTTTCGCTTTATTGTGAAGCCAGATTTCCGGCGCGGTCATGGACGGGGTAGCGGTGACGGCTGGTTTAAGGATTGGCAGCTAAATCTGCCTTGGCGGCGCTTATTACAGTGGGCGGCCTTTATGTGGGCGGTGAATATTTTAGTACTTGCACCCATTGCCTTAGTCGCAGCGGATGGTGCTGGGGCGACCCATCGGCTAGAATTTTCTTATAGTATGGTGCCTTTGGCGGTGATTTGGGCACCGATTGTGGAGGAAATACTCTTTCGCTACAGTGCACGCAGACCAGTCGTGGCGATTTGGTTGGTGCCACTGATGTTCTTTGTGCTGTTGCGGCAGGGTACGGTGATTGGCACCTTAGGCTTAATCTTGGTGCTAGCCATTATTATGCAACTGTATCCAAGGCTCGGTCTCACCTCTGCTGAGGCGCGCCTACGCTTACCTTTTAAGGTGTTAAAGCTGTATCGCCACGTTTTTGTGTGGCTGATGCATTTATTGGTCTTTGGCTTTGCCTATATGCATATTTACAATTATGAGTTTGAGCACATTAGTGTCGTTGCTGTGTTGGCGATGGTATTGCCGCAGTGGTTTTCTGGGCTCGTGCTGATGTGGATGCGTATCCGCTATGGCATTGCTAATGCGATTTATTTACATGCGATTTTTAATGGTGGACCGGTTTTATTGCTACTTGGGGTCAAGCTAGCTGGTATTCCGCTCAGCTAAGTAGAAGTTTTTAAAGCACTTTTTTCTAAAAGGAACAAGGCGTGATTTCGCTGTGTCCAAGCGTATTAAGGGTTAAAATAGCGGATTATTCTTTATCGTTATCTAATGAATTTTCAGGATTACTATGGCACTTCAATGTGGTATCGTCGGTTTACCTAATGTCGGTAAATCAACCTTATTTAATGCATTAACCAAAGCGGGTATTGCCGCAGAAAACTATCCTTTCTGTACGATTGAGCCTAATGTGGGTATTGTCGAAGTGCCCGATCAGCGTTTAAATCAACTCGCTGAGATTGTTAAGCCGCAACGTATTTTACCCGCCACCGTTGAATTTGTTGATATTGCCGGTTTAGTAGCCGGTGCCTCTAAGGGTGAGGGACTGGGTAATCAGTTCTTAGCAAATATCCGTGAGACCCATGCCATTGCGCATGTGGTGCGTTGCTTTGAAGATGATAATGTGGTTCACGTTTCCGGTCGGGTCGACCCCATTGGCGATATTGAAGTGATTAATACCGAGTTGGCCTTAGCTGACTTGGCCTCAGTTGAGCGTGCTTTGGATCGCGCTCAACGCACCGCTCGCTCAGGCGACAAGGAGGCGCAAAAGCTTTGTGCCTTATTAGAACGCATTGTGCCCGTATTAAACGAGGCAAAAACGATCCGCAGTATGAATCTGGATGAGGATGATTTGGCCATGCTTAAGGGCTTTAGCTTTATCACAGCGAAGCCAGTGCTTTACGTGGCAAATGTACGCGAAGACGGCTTTAGCGATAATCCACATCTGCAAGCAGTGCAGGAATACGCTGCGGCGGAAAATGCGGAGGTGGTCGCTGTGTGTGCGGCGGTGGAGGCGGAAATCGCTGATCTAGATGATGAAGACAAAGCTGTATTCTTAGAGGATATGGGGATGGCTGAACCGGGTCTGAATCGTGTGATACGCGCAGCCTATAAGCTCTTAGGTCTACAAACTTACTTTACTGCTGGTGTCAAGGAGGTGAGAGCGTGGACGATTCGTATTGGCGATACTGCTCCGCAGGCGGCCGGCGTGATCCATACCGATTTTGAGCGTGGCTTTATCCGGGCCCAAACCATTGCCTTTGATGATTTTATTCAGTTCAAGGGTGAGAGCGGCGCCAAGGAAGCGGGTAAAATGCGTGCCGAGGGCAAGGATTACGTGGTGCATGATGGCGACGTGATTAACTTCTTATTTAATGTCTAATGACTCATGAATAAATGGCTTAAGCGCAGTGGTATCGTACTGGTGCTACTGATATTGACCGCAGTTGTGGGTGGGGCGATTTTCTTACTTAATTTTGACCCTAAGGTGTATCAGGATCGTCTGGTTAAGGAGATTAAGCTGCGCTATGAGCGGGATTTAAAAATTAACGGCGAGATAGAGCTCTCGCTATTTCCTCGTATCGGTCTGCGTGTGACTGATGTCAGCTTGTCCAATAAAAACGCTGAGACTGAATTCAGTTCCATGCAGGAGGTGCGCTTTGCCGTGGCGCTGTGGCCTCTCTTATTTGATCGCTTTTTAGTCGATCATGTGAAGGTCAATGGCTTTAAATCGCATATTGTACGCTATGCGGATGGCAGTTTAAATATTGATGATTTTTATGCACTGCCCCTCGACTTTGATAAAGAGCATATGGCGCGTCGTCGTCAGCAGGCCGCCGCAGAGGAGTTGCCTATCGCCGAGCGTGCCGCACGTATGGCGGCTAATGAGTTCAAAATCGATATTGCCGGTTTGGACTTGGAAAATGGCACGGTGCTAGTCGAGGATCAAGCCAGCAAGCGTCAATTTAGCCTGGATAATATGAGTATTCATACTGGCCGTATCACCTTTGGTGAGCCTTTTTCCCTGGCTTTAAATGCCAAGCTGGATGCTCGACACCCGACGGATGATGCCACCCTAAATGTACGCAGTCGCTTGCGTTTTGAACCTGCGGCTTCGATATATCAGGTGGAGCAGATTGATGCGACGTTACAGGGGCAGATTAAGGGCTACCGCGTAGCTGAAGCTGCCTTAAACGGTCGCTTCAGTGTGGATAATTTTGCTGGTGATGCCCATGGCAAAGCCTTGCGTTTGTTGCTTAATTTAAATGCCTTAGACGAATCGAAGCGGCTGTCCCATATTGATCTCGATGTGCGTGCGGATGAGGTTGGTTTAAATCGTATCGACACTCAGTTATTGGCTAAAAATTTAAGTATTAAGGGAAGTACCGCCGACCATCAGAAACGCAGCTTGGCATGGGAGCTAAATAGTCCTAATCTTAATCTCTCCGGCTTTGATGCGGCTGCTGAGCCATTGACGGGTACCGTGCAGTTTAGGGGGGAGGAGAGCATGGACGTGAATGTCTCGCTAGATGGTTTTAGCGGTCTTGCCTCCAATCTCAAGATACGAGAAAACACGCTTAAGGGACGGTATTTGACGTCGGCTAATCGAGCCATTGATATTGATTTAAGTTCACCTTTAAGCATTAATTTACTGAGTGGGGAGTTTAGTTATCCTGCCTTACGTGGTTTACTCCGCTTAAGTGATGGGGACTTGCTCCAAGAAGCGCCGGTGATCGCCTCAATTCGTGGTGATTTAAGAAGTAGTTCGATGGACTTTAATGTGGATGCGGTGATGGATGCGGAGCGCATGAATTTATCTGGCACCCTAAAAAGTTTTTCCAAGCCTTCCATCGATTTTAAATTAAGTGCAGAATCACTGGCATTAGATCACATCCTCGGGGTGGATTCTGATTTGCCCTTAGCCTCGTTGATGCTTGAATCGGATGCGAAGGATAAGTCTCAGGCGGCTGCAGCGGCGAATCAAACTAGCACAGCGGCAGCAGTTGAAGCGGCTCCTAGCGCTAAGCCTAACAAATCAAGAAGTTTAAGTTTAAAACAAGAACTTTTGGCACGTTTAAGTGGCGTGGGTGTATTTGATATTGCCAAGATGAGCTATCGTGGTCTGGATTTTCAGGACTTGAGTGCGACTTTATTTTTCGACTCATCTAGTGATATTAAAATCGACGCCTTGCGTGCTAAGTTCTTTGGTGGTGAGCTTGCCGCTAATAGTCAAATGTCCTTAGATGATGGTTCACTCAAGGTGGATTTAAAGCTCAAGGATGTCGATATGGCATCCTTGCTACAGGGCTTTAAAGCACGTGCTTTATTGAGTAGTTGCGCTGATATTGATTTGGCGCTAGCAACACAAGGCCTTAGTGAAAAGGAATTACTGCAAAACTTAAACGGTCAATTAAGCCTTGATAGTGCTGAGGGCAAGTGGCATGGTTTTTCCATGAAGCGAGTGTTGGATGATGTGACTCATATGATTGACACCGGTTCTCAGCAGTTGCGCTTTGAGCAGAGTGAAACCACCCCCTTTAAGCGCTTACGCTTTGCTGCTGATGTGAATAATGGCATTATGCACTTTAGCAAGTTACATGCGGATAGTAGTGATTTTTCCCTAGTAAATAAGGATGAGTCCAGTCAATACAATATGCTTGATGGGCACTTCGATTTCAATCTGCAATTAAACGCAAAGCAGCCTGTTAGCGTGAGCCGTCAAGGCGTTAACGTGCAGGTTAAAGGCTTTAGTATTCCCATTCGCTTGTGGAATGATGCAGAGCTGATTCAGGTAGAGACAGCGCTACAGGAGCTATAGCCGTTGCTTGGCGCAAGGTCTGCCTTGATAAGGCAAGTGGCACATCATGGCAAGACCTTGCGTAGGTCATCTGCTAAATCGGTAGCTTGCTATTGGCGGTGAGGCGACGGAATTTCTCCATCAATTCCTCTTCGGACTCTCGCCATTCAGGGTCGGGATGAATGCAATCAATAGGACAAATCACTTGGCACTGAGGCTCGTCATGATGGCCTTTACACTCTGTGCATTTACTAGGGTCGATCACATAGACCTCCGGGCCCATATAAATCGCTTCATTTGGGCATTGGGGTTCGCATACATCACAATTGATGCATTCGTGATCAATATAGAGAGCCATAATTTACCTTAAACAAAAAAGCTTAGTCTGGACCGTTATTTTTTTAGCGTCTCATTTAATAGCGCTACTTGCGCTTTGGCCTCAGCTAAGGCGTCTTTACGCTCCTCGGCCTTTGCTTTGAGCCAACGCTCGACCGAAGGAAAGACTAATTTACTCACATCACCACCCATCAAGGCAACCTCACGCACAAAGGTACCCGAAATAAACTGGTACTGATCGGATGGTGTCATAAACATCGTTTCTACGTCTGGCAGTAAATAACGATTCATACCGGCCATCTGGAATTCATACTCGAAATCCGATACGGCACGTAAGCCCCGGATAATCACGCGGCCATTATTTTCGCGGACAAAGTCTTTGAGTAGACCGCTAAAGCCCTTGACCGTGACATTAGGGTAATGATCCAATACCTCATGGGCAATTTTAAGGCGCTCTTCTAAGGTAAAACAGGGATTTTTACCGGCACTACGAGCTACGCCCACAATCACATGATCGAAGAGACCGGCGGCACGACGTACTAAATCCTCGTGTCCACGCGTTAATGGGTCAAACGTACCCGGATAAATAGCAATTTTCATTATATTTTCCCTGAATGGATTGAACGAAATATTATAAGATATTTAGCTAGCTGTTTCAGAAATATAATGATACAAATAAAAGTGACTGGCACCCGCTTGGTCCTGTCGCAGTAGTTCAAAATCAGCGGGTAGTAGCACTGGCGTCGCACTTTCGAGATACACCAAGGTGCCATTTTTACAAATCGAGGGCAGGGCAGCGATGCTTTGCTGCAGCAGCTCTTCATCAGCAAAGGGTGGGTCTATTAAAATCAGATGAAAGCGGCTGTTGTCCATACGTTTAAGCACTAAGCGAGCATCGTGATCATTAATGCGCACCTGATGCAGTTGATGCTTGTCGCGGAATTGACGTAGTGCAGCAACGGCCTTAGGGTGACTTTCCACCATCTGTACATGCTGTGCCCCACGTGATGCTGCTTCAAAGCCTAAAGCACCGCTACCAGCAAATAAGTCAAGCACCGATTTATCGGAAAAATCGCCGTCCCAAAAGTAGTTTAACCAGTTAAAAAGTGTCTCACGCACACGATCTGGCGTGGGGCGTAAACCCTCAACGCTAACGACGGGTAGGTTGCTACGCTTTAAGGTGCCACCGATAATGCGAATTTTTTGTGGCATCGAGCGTGTGTTAGCTGCTTTTTTCATCGATAGAATCGTATCCTATACTCCACTCATGGCTGATGCTTTTATATTAATCTATCTGCCCTGCATAAGCCAGTATAATATGAACCAAAATGGGGTTATTGTTTAGTGAGAGTGTATGTTTAGATTTTTTAAGCGTAAAAAAGCAAAAGAAGAAAATCAAGCGAGTCAAGAAGCTGAAGTTGCGCAAGCGCATGAGCAGGAGGAGCCTGCAGCTTCAGAAGCGATAGTATCGGACAAGCCCGTCACCACCAGTACTGCCACGGTGCCGGCGGAATCCGTGGAGGAGTCTGCTGTCGCGATAGCACCGGTTGAGACGGTGGCCCCAACAGCTACGCCGGTAGCTGAGGCGAGTGCCACCCCCGCGCCCCTTGAACCGCAGCCCGAAGTGATTGTGACTGAGGTTGAAGCGGAGGCTGAGGCAAGCTCTCCGGCGCCAGTCGCTGACGCTGAGGTGGCGCCAAGTCCAGTGGTGACTGAGGTAGCGCCAGCCAAGAGCTCTTGGATGCAGCGCTTGCGTCAGGGCCTTTCTCGTACAGGCTCCAGCATTGGTTCACTATTTGTGGGCGTCAAGGTTGACGAGGCCTTATTTGAAGAGCTAGAAATGGCATTGCTGATGGCGGATGCCGGCATTGAGGCGACCGAGTCCTTGTTAGCTAAGCTCAGAACCAAGGTTAAGCAACAGCGTATCGAGGATGCTGCAGAGGTTAAGGAAGCGCTTAAAGCCTTATTAAGCGAGCATTTGAAGCCCTTAGAAAAAGACTTTATGTTGCCGTTGGATGGCACCTCAGTCGTTATGATTGCTGGCGTTAATGGTGCGGGTAAAACCACCTCCATCGGTAAGTTAGCACATCATTTCCAAGCCGCTGGTGCGAGTGTGTTGTTAGCCGCCGGGGATACTTTCCGAGCAGCGGCACGGGAGCAATTGGTCGAATGGGGTAAGCGCAATCAGGTGGCGGTGATAGCGCAAGACGGCGGTGATCCAGCCGCCGTTGCCTTTGATGCGGTCAATGCCGGTAAAGCCCGCAAGGCTAATGTTGTGATGGTCGATACGGCTGGACGTTTGCCGACTCAATTACACTTGATGGAAGAGCTTAAAAAGATTAAGCGGGTGATTAATAAGGCTGATAGCGAAGCGCCGCATGAGGTGTTATTAGTGGTTGATGGTAATACGGGCCAAAACGTGATTACTCAAATTAAGGCCTTTGATGCGGCCTTGGGCTTAACCGGTTTAGTAGTGACCAAGTTAGACGGCACGGCCAAGGGCGGTACCTTAGCCGCTGTGGCAGCAGGTAGCCAAGGCGTGCGACCGATTCCGGTCTATTGGATTGGGGTTGGTGAGTCATTGCACGATCTTCAGCCTTTTTCTGCGGCTGAGTTTGCCAATGCCTTGCTTGGCTAAATGCATACTACTGGACTGAGGGCAGCATGGCCGGGCGCAGGCGCTTAGACGGTTAGTTCTACCATGCTCCACGCCAAGGCCTTGAGTAACCATTGCTGTAACTCATGACTTGCTGCTAGCGCAAATGCCTCGCTTTGAGCTTGCTGCTCACTAGGGTGGCTGAGTTCCGTTGTGGCAGGGCTACCTTGTGCTAAGCGTTGTTGGTAGGCGCTAAGCTGCTGATGTAGTTGATGGAATCGAGCATCGCTAGATGAGGTCACATCCGTCGCCGAATTAAGCTCCATAAAATGTGACCAAAGTCTTTGTAATTGCTCTATGGCCTGACACAGTGCAACTAGGTGGGCAGCACAATCCAAATCAATGCGGGTTGCCATATCGTTGCGGTCAATGGCAGCTATTACCGCTGCATTGCGGGCAATCAGCTCCAAGTACAGCTGCGTGTCTTTTTTAAGTTGTGCACTGCTCACTACCACATCAGTGCGATTGCCCTGCTGAGGAGCGACGGCCGGCTGCCAGAGCTTAAAATCTTGAAAGCTCTGCCTTAACTCATGGTGATTAGGGGTGAGACCACGAGCCTTTAACGCCACCACCTGAGCCGCTAAGCTATCGCCACGTTCAGCCTTACTTCTAAAATCTAAGATAAATTGCAGTTCATGCTGCCAAGAGGCTGCTAATTCAAAAATCGCCCTGGATTGACCTGTTTTAAGCTCTAATTCCAACTCATAAACGGGTAGTTCTAAACTCGCAGCGCGAATCACGCCCACATCATAAGCCAGCTCAACCAGACCATGTTGGCTGCGCTGGCAGCTTAAGTGACGCTGAACATCGGTCTCAAAGCGCGCTGTTAATTCAGTACCTACGTGCTTAAGCTGATTAAAGGTTTCCTCTGCAGGGGTGCCTTGATAAACGCTGAGATCCAAGGTGGCATCAGGGCGCACGTGATTATACTCAATCTTGCTAAGCGCATCCGTACCGGGTAATTTGATGGTTTGTACCCATGTATCTGCCTCTTTGCGCAGACGTAAGGCGATGCCAGCACAAGCTAAGGCTCTATCATCGGTGTCAAAATAAATCGCATGCAAATGAATGGTTTCGGCGTCTGGCGTGCGCAGTAACTGCTCGACGGCTGAGCGCGAGGAAGTCAGGATATGGAGTTTAAGCTCTTGCTCAATTGACATAGGACTAAGCGTCTACCTTGCTTTCTTCTACAGCCTTGGTCACGGCTTCTTTACCCTCGGCTAGGCTTTGGTAAAGCCTAGTTTTAGCGCTCTCAGGTAGTTGTGCCAACAACTCACTAAGCCATTGGTTATAGGCGGTTTCCATCTTGGCAAAGGCCTTTTTACCTTTGGTCGTCATTTTAATAAAGGTGCTACGACGGTCTTGACGATTTGTGTTGCGGCTGATAAGTCCTGCTTTTTCTAGCTGGAGACTGATGGCGGTAATGTTACCGTTACTTACCATTAAACGCTCTGATAGTTCACCCATTTTTAGACCCTGAGGCTCACTCGCGAGTTGAGCCAGTAAATCGTAACGCGGTGTGGTCATATTGAAATGTAGACGCAAACGATTACGTAGCTCATTTTGAATTAAGCTGTTAAAGGCAGCGAGTCTCAGTACTAAGCGTAGATCATCGCTACTTGAATCGTTGATTCGAGTCTCTAAATCAATGTTCATGGGGATTCCTTAATGGCTGATTTTGTTTTGTATATCTCAACAAGCCAGTAAAAAATGTTGGCCTGCGGCAGTAACGCCTAACTAGATTGTCTTATATGATTTTTGCATAAAAATCATTGGATAGCGATAGCTTAAATGTAAACTATTCTTACATTAACAGTGCCGCTGAGCGAGGCATGAAGTTGAACATCGAAGTAAAAATGAAGAGTAGTAAGGGTGGATTTAAATTTAATTAGCCGGACAGATTATCGTGCCTTGGATGGCGTTGCAAGTCCTAAAAATAAATGCGCTTTAGTTCTATCGCTATGCGCTAAGGGGTACAATAGCAATATCTTTTTTAATTGTTGGAATGATACATGATGAGTTCTGCACACAGTCTTTCTAATGACCTTGTTGAAAGCGGTGAAAGTGCCTCCGTTATCTCCTCTGTCACTGAGATTATTGAGGAGTTACGTCAGGGGCGGATGGTGATTCTGGTTGACGAAGAGGATCGCGAAAACGAGGGCGATCTGCTGATGGCGGCGGATTTTGTGACCCCTGAAGCGATTAATTTTATGGTCACCCATGCTCGTGGTTTAGTCTGTTTGACCCTAACCGGTGAGCGTAGCGATCAGCTCGGTTTAGGTTTGATGACAAGCAATAATCAGAGTGGCTTTGAAACAAACTTTACCATTTCCATTGAGGCCGCAGAGGGGGTGACCACCGGAATTTCTGCCGCTGATCGAGCAACCACCATTAAGGCCGCGGTAGCACCGGATGCGACGCCGGAGGATGTGGTGTCGCCGGGTCATATTTTCCCGGTGCGGGCGGTGCCGGGTGGTGTCTTGATTCGTGCTGGTCATACCGAGGCAGGTTGTGATCTGACGGCGATGGCGGGCTTGACGCCGGCAGCGGTGATTTGTGAGATTCTAAAACCCGATGGGGAGATGGCGCGTTTGCCGGATTTGATCGAGTTTTCAAAGGAGTTCGGCATCAAAATCGGTACTATTGAGGATTTGATTCAGTACCGTAGTGAGCATGAATCCATGATCAAACGCCTGGGCTCCAAGCAGATGATGACTCCTTGGGGTAGCTTCCAAGCGGTCTCTTATCAGGATAAAACCAGCGGTGCGACCCATATTGCCTTAGTGCATGGTGAGATTCATCCTGAGCGTGAGGTCTTGGTACGAGTGCATGAACCGGTGACGATGTTGGATATTCTTGATTGTGAGGATAAGTCACACAGCTGGGGCGTAGCGGCTTCCCTAAAGGCGATTAGTGATGCCGAGAGCGGGGTGATGGTGATGTTAAATTGTGATCAAAGCCATAGCAGTGCCGAGGTGGCTAATCAGGTCTCGACTTGGGGGGCTGAGCCGGTGCCAGAAGCGCCTAAAGGACGTAAGCATGATCGCTATAGTTTACGTACCTATGGTGTGGGCGCACAAATTTTAAAGGATTTGAATGTTTCTCAAATGCGTTTAATGGCGACACCAGTTAAAATGCCAAGTATGGCTGGTTTCGGTTTGACCATAACCGGTTTTTATCAAGAGCAATCTCATGATGCCTAGCGGCTCATCGAGCTTAAGCATGATTTATCGATAAAGGACTTTATATGAAACCTTATAAAATAGCACCTGATTTAAATGGTGAGGATCTGCACATTGGTATTGTTTGCGCTCGATTTACCGAGTCGATTACCAATATGGAATTAGAAGCGTGCTTGGCTGAGCTAGGTGATTTAGGGGTGCAAGAGGAAAATATCATGGTCGTCACGGTGCCCGGTGCCTTAGAAGTCGGTTTTGCGCTGCATGAGATGGCCCAAACAGACGAGTTTGATGCCTTAATTGCTTTAGGTGCAGTGATTCGTGGTGAGACTTATCACTTCGAGGTGGTTAGTAATGAATCTGCTGCTGCCATTACTCGGGTGGCTTTAGATACGGGTATTCCGATTGCTAACGGCATTCTGACCACGGAAGATGAGGAGCAAGCTCAAGAGCGTGCTGCGCAAAAGGGTATCGATTGTGCGGTAGTGGCGATTGAAATGGCAAATCTTGTCGGTTATTTAGCGCCCGAGGTAGAGGCCGACGATGAGGATGATTTTGAGGATGAAGACTTCGACGACGATGAGGCGGACGAAGACGATAACAAGTAGAAGGGATCAAGTTGAGTATTAAAAAAAGCGCACGGCGTCGTGCGCGAGAGTTAGCCTTGCAGGGCTTGTACGGTTATTTTATTGCTGGCGATGGTGCTGAGATTGGTCTTATTGAGGCCAATCTTAGAGATCTAGAGGGCTATGAAAAGGCCGATCAGGAATTACTCGAGCGCTTATTGCATGGTGTCGTGCAAGAGCACAGTGCCTTGCAGGCGGATATTGAACCGTATCTAGATCGCCCGCTCAAGGATCTCTCGCCGATTGAGTATAGTGTGTTAATGATTGCCACTTATGAGTTTAAGAATTGCTTGGATGTGCCATACCGCGTCGTGATTAATGAAGCGGTAGAGATGACCAAGGAGTTTGGCGGCACTGACGGCTTTAAGTTCGTTAACGGGGTGCTAGACAAATTAGCAGCGGTGTTGCGTGCGGTTGAGGTAGAGGGCGGTCGCTAGTGGATGAGTTCGCCTTAATTCGCCAATACTTTAGCCATAGCACGGCCTCGATCGCGAAGAGTGCCTCCTATGTGGGTGTTGGCGATGATTGTGCGGCGTTGCAGCCACCGCAGGGCGAACTGGTTATCTGCAAGGATGTGTTAATTGAGGGTAGACATTTTTTTTCAGATGTAGACCCTTTTTTATTGGGTCACAAAGCCCTAGCGGTTAATCTTTCCGATATTGCTGCCATGGCTGCTAAGCCCATTGCTTGTCTATTAGGCTTGGCCTTGCCGCGGGCAGATGAGGCGTGGTTAGAGGCCTTTAGCCGAGGTTTTAACCGTCTTGCCGAGCGTTATGATTGCGCTTTAGTGGGCGGTGATACCACCCGTAGTGACGCCGGCATATTTATCAGTGTGACAGCGCTTGGCTTGGCGCAGCAACCCTTACCTTTACGCGCCAATGCCCAGATCGGTGATGATCTCTGGGTGAGTGGCGACTTGGGCTCGCCTAACATCGCCCTAGGGCTATTATTAAAGCAGCAGCAAGCAAGTCTTAGCGAGCAGGAGCTGGCACTGCTGGCTGCCACGCGGCTGCGTTTAGAGCAGCCAGAGCCACAAGTCCACTTAGGCCAATTATTAAGGCCTTATGTGCATGCCATGATCGATATTTCTGATGGTGTATTGCAGGATTTATCACATCTATTGACAGCCTCTCAGCTTGGGGCCATTGTCTATGCTGAACAGTTGCCGATGCATCCAGCCTTGCAGGCGGTAGAGGCAAAGCATGCTCTGGAGGCTGTGTTGGCTGGGGGCGATGAGTATCAGCTATGCTTTAGCGCTGCGCCCGATTATCGCAAGCAGATTGAGCAATGTGCTTTGCAAGCTGGTACCGCAGTGCAGCGAATAGGACAAATTACTGCAGCGAGGGAGTTGATATTGCTTGACGCGGCAGGGCAAGTGGTAGAAAATTTGCCTCAGGGCTTTAATCACTTTCCATAACCTAATTTTTTATGAACGATCAAAGTATTTCGCCAGATAAGGCAATTCAGCCGAGTCTTTCTTGGATCTTTAAGAGTCCACACCGTTTTTTAGCCTTTGGCTTTGGTTCTGGATTGATTCGACCTGCACCGGGGACGTGGGGCACGGTATTAGCTTTATTTTTATGGTTACCTTTATCCCATGTATTGAGTAATGATTGGCTGATGGGTGGCTTTTTATTACTTTGCTTTTTATATGGTATTTACTGCACTCAAAAGGTTTGCGCTGAATTGGGTGTGGTCGACCATAGCGGGATTGTGTGGGATGAATGGGTGGCTTTTTGGTTGGTGCTTTTTATCACCACACCCATTGCCGACTCACCTTCATGGTATTTGATTTATTTCGTACTATTTAGGGTGTTTGATATATTAAAACCTTGGCCAATTAAGTACTTTGATGAGCGTTTACAAAATGGTTTCGGCGTCATGTGGGATGATATCGTCGCTTCCCTCTATGTGCTGTTTTCTGTGGCGGTGATAGTCCGTTTGATGGGAGTGATAATAGGCTAATGAAGGATGTATTTTATGAGTTTGCCGAGCAGTCTGCGCGTTTAGGTGAGTATTTGCAGCATCATGGCGTTTTATTAAGTACTGCGGAGTCGTGTACCGGCGGTCTGCTCAGTGGCATTATTACCATGACCCCAGGTTCAAGCCAGTGGTTTGATCGTGGTTTTGTGACCTATAGTAATGACGCAAAAATGGCGATGTTAGATGTGGCTGCTAATACCCTTGAAAAGCATGGCGCTGTGAGTGAAGAAGTGGCAATACAAATGGCTGAAGGCGTCTTATTTAATGTACCCACTTCCGCCCTTGCGGTGAGTGTGACTGGGGTTGCTGGACCGGGTGGGGGGACCGAGGCGAAGCCCGTGGGGATGGTGTGCTTTGCGTTGGCTAAGCGCACGAGTGAGGGCATTGTGACCCTGCCTTATACCCGTTATTTTGAGGGTGATCGTACTGAGGTGCGCTTACAAAGTTGCTATTTTATTATTGATCAGTTGATTAATGTACTTAAGCCGTCTAGCGCCAGTTAATGGCTGACGGCTTGACGCGCTATCGGTTTTAGTCTTGTTGCGCTAAAAACTGCTCGCGGGCGGCATTAATCGCATCACGTGTGGCCTTTGCTTCTGCTGCTGCCGCTTCTTGCCAATCAATATCTGAGCTAGCATAGAGAATTGCACGGGCGGAGTTGATTAGTAGCCCTTGACCCTTATTGTTGGCGCCCGCCATCACCGTGGCTTCAATATCACCACCCTGAGCACCAATACCTGGCACTAAGAGTGGCATCTCATCGCCGACCACTTGACGTACCTTGGCAATTTCCTCAGGGAAGGTGGCGCCCACCACCAGCGCACACTGACCAGAATAATTCCATTTGTCAGCAACCGTTTTAGCCACTTCAAGATAAAGCGGGGTGCCGTCTGCTGATTCAAAAAACTGGAAATCCGAGCCACCTTGATTGGATGTACGACATAGAATAATCACCCCCTTATCTTCCCATGCTAAATAGGGCTCAATTGAATCGAAGCCTAAGTAGGGGTTGACCGTAATCGCATCAGCGCGATAGCGCTCAAACGCCTCCTTGGCGTAATGATCAGCGGTGGTACCGATATCACCACGTTTGGAATCTAAGAGAATGGGCAGATCCGGGTAGGTGGTGCTGATGTAGTGACATAGCTGAGTTAAGGCCATCTCTGCACCCTGCGAGGCAAAATAGGCAATTTGCGGTTTAAAGGCGCAGGCATATGGAGCGGTCGCATCGATAATGCCCTTACAAAAGTCAAAGATGGGGGTCTTGCTTTGTAAAATGGACTCTGGCATGCGTTGCTGATCTGGATCTAAGCCTACGACCAGTAAAGAGTTTTGTTTATCCCAAGCGTTTTGTAATTTATCAGTAAACTTATACATACAATCAATTAGAGAAGAGCAGTCATTAAATCAAATCAGCTGCCCCTATTGTAGGGCTAACCGCTCTTTAACGCTTGCGATAGGCGCAAAATAAAAATAAAAAATAAAAAACGGCACCTCGTAGATTGAGGCGCCGTTTTATGCTATAAGCAGCGATGCTGTGTGATAGTGGCTAGCTTAGAAGCCCATGCCACCCATACCACCCATACCGCCCATATCAGGCATTGCTGCAGGTGCAGGATTTTCCTGAGGTAGCTCAGCAACAGCAGCTTCAGAGGTTAGTAGTAAACCGGCCACAGAAGCAGCGTTTTGTAATGCAGAGCGGGTTACTTTCGTTGGGTCAAGTACACCTTGCTCAACTAAGTCACCGTACTGGTCGGTAGAGGCGTTATAGCCGTAGTTACCTTCGCCTTTGATAACCTCGTTCACAACCACACTTTCTTCCTCACCAGCGTTAGCAACGATGGTGCGTAAAGGTGCTTCGATGGCACGTAGAATTAAACGGATACCAGCGTCTTGGTCAGCAGTGTCACCTTTAAGTGCAGCCACAGCGGCTTTGGTGCGGATAAGCGCAACACCACCACCAGGCACAATACCTTCTTCAACAGCTGCGCGAGTTGCGTGTAACGCATCCTCAACACGTGCTTTTTTCTCTTTCATTTCAACTTCAGTGGCAGCACCCACGCGGATAACAGCAACACCACCGGCTAATTTAGCCACACGCTCTTGTAATTTTTCGCGGTCGTAATCAGAAGTAGACTCTTCGATTTGTGCGCGGATTTGCTTAACACGAGCTTGGATGTTAGCGCCATCACCAGCACCGTCAATAATGGTCGTGCTTTCTTTGGCAACTTCGATGCGCTTCGCTTGACCAAGCATTTCAATGGTAGCTGTTTCTAAAGACATACCAGTTTCTTCAGAGATAACGGTACCGCCAGTTAAGATAGCGATATCTTCAAGCATGGCTTTACGACGATCGCCAAAGCCAGGGGCCTTCACTGCAGTGGTCTTAAGAATACCGCGGATATTGTTAACCACTAGGGTAGCTAAAGCTTCGCCTTCAACATCCTCAGCAATGATTAATAGCGGACGGCTAGATTTGGCAACTTGCTCTAGGATAGGTAATAAGTCGCGGATATTGCTGATTTTTTTGTCGTAAATTAAAACAAAAGGCTCATCTAGTGCAGCCACTTGCTTTTCAGGCGCCGTGATGAAGTATGGAGAGAGGTAACCGCGGTCAAACTGCATACCCTCAACCACATCTAATTCATTTTCTAAAGACTTACCGTCTTCAACCGTGATCACACCCTCTTTACCCACTTTGTCCATGGCGTTAGCGATGATTTCACCGATAGAAGTATCGCTGTTAGCAGAAATAGAACCAACTTGGGCAATTTCTTTAGAAGTAGTGCAAGGCTTAGAAAGCTGTTTAAGCTCTTCAACCGCAACTGCAACGGCTTTGTCGATACCGCGCTTAAGATCCATTGGGTTGATGCCAGCAGCAACGTACTTAATACCTTCTTGTACGATGGCTTGAGCCAATACAGTCGCAGTGGTAGTACCATCACCAGCACTGTCAGAGGTTTTAGAAGCAACTTCTTTAACTAATTGCGCACCGATATTTTCGAAACGGTCTTTTAGTTCGATTTCTTTAGCAACAGAAACACCGTCTTTGGTTACGGTAGGGGCACCGAAAGAGCGCTCAAGTACAACGTTACGACCCTTAGGGCCTAAGGTTGTTTTAACAGCATCTGCGAGGATGTTTACGCCGCGAACAATACGTGAACGGGCATCATCACCAAAAAATACTTGCTTTGCAGCCATGTTTAATTTCCTTTTATTGATCGAGCCTGATATCTCAGGATAGATTAAAAATTCTTTATAAATACTCGCTGAGTCTTAACCCAGCGTCAGAGTATCTGTCGTCGGTGATTAGTCAATAATTGCCAAGATATCGGATTCTTGAACGACTAATAAATCTTCACCATCAACTTTCACTGTTTGACCGGTGTACTTGCTGAAAAGTACTTTATCGCCAACTTTTACTTCCATCGGGATAATGGAGCCGTTATCAGCTTTTTTACCAGCACCAACTGCAATCACTTCACCTTGATCAGGCTTTTCAGCGGCAGTTTCAGGGATCACAATACCTGAGGCTGTAGTGCGCTCATTATCTAAACGCTTGATGATTACGCGGTCTTGTAAAGGACGTAATGCCATGTGAAACTCCTTAAAGAATTTAAATAACTAATTATAAAACTCATGAAAACGGGAGAGTTTTAGCACTCTGCCCCAATGAGTGCTAATTATATGGGCGAATTTTGTTCTTTCAAGGCTGGGTTAACCTTTTGTTACAATTTAGCCAGGAACGGACGCCTGAGCCTACTAGAGTGCATTAGGGAAACCGTAGAAGTAATTCCACAGCACTAAGACCGTACTGAGGCTAAAGAATGAGGCAAAGGTCATGACGATCAAATGGCCCGAGGTATGGCTCTCACCGTATTGCATCCCAATCAGTGCATAGAGCGTAGCAGCGGGCGCGGAGGCCAGCAATACGCCTGACATCACGGTGATATGATCGGTGACGCCATAAAGCGTAAAGCCAGCAAAAATAAGCGCTGGGAAAAGCACTAATTTGCCCAGGCAAATTGGAATCGCCGCTTTGATACTGGAGCGGAAACGAATGGCGTTAAGATTGGCACCAATGGCAAAAAGTGCGACAGGCGCTGCCGCAATACTCAGCATCGTAAGTGTTTTTCTGACGGGTTCCACCACGCCCAGACCTAGGAGGGAGAAAATGATCCCACTTAGAATGGCAACAATGGGTGGACTGCTGACGATTTTTCTAAGTGCGGTGAGAAATAATTTAAAGAGGTTTTTCTTTTTACCAGACGATAGTTCGCAGAGCAAAATGGTGGGTAGTACGCCCAACAAATTTTCAAAAAGCAGGTTCATGCTGAGAAAAATAGCGGCTTGTTCTAAGCCGATGACCTGCGCTAATACCGGATAGCCTAAAAAAGCGGTATTACAAAAGATGAGCCCTAAGCCATTGAGCGCAGCTTGTACCGCCGTGCGACCCAGTACTTTGAGACTGATGAGTAGTCCGGCCCAGTATAGGCAGATGGTGATACCACCATAGACAAACACATAGTCAAATAAAAAGGCGCTGCTAATATCTAGGGTAGAAATGGCATTAAACACCAAGGCAGGATAGGCAAAGTTAAGTACAAAACTGCCTAGCCCCTTATTATTTTCCAAGCTTAAAAAGCCTAACTTAACCGCACCGTAACCTACGCCGATCAGTAGAAAAAGCGGCAGGGTAATGTTGAGAATCGTGATCATTGATATAAATCCAGGTTATAACAAAGCAAAAGTATATAGATATCAGTAATAGCTATGCGTTATATAAATGGTAGATATTTTTATTTAGCGATAATGAGTGACTATGTTAGTATCTTAATTATCGCTTCGCTGATTAAGTCTATCAGAGTTATCGGCGATTCTAATTATTTACGGCTTGATGTGTTATGTTATTTAAGCTGTATTGAATTATCTACCAGACGAAGGAGTGTTTATGTCATTACGTATTAACGATATCGCACCAGATTTTACTGCTGATACAACCGAGGGCGAAATTAAGTTCCACGATTGGATTGGTGACAGCTACGCAATTATTTTCTCTCACCCTAAGGATTTTACCCCGGTATGTACGACTGAATTCGGTGCTGTTGCAAGATTAGCGGCTGAGTTTGAAAAGCGTAACACCAAGGTGATCGGTGTGTCGGTGGATAGTGTTGACGAGCATGTGAAGTGGAAAAATGACATCAGTCACTTTGCCAAGGTGCCTGCTAACTTCCCGATTATTGACGATACCTCACTAAACGTGGCAAAGCTTTACGATATGCTGCCAGCTGAGGCTTATTTGCCTGACGGTCGTACGGCAGCAGATAGTGCCACCGTACGTACGGTATTTATTATTGGTCCTGATAAGAAGATTCGCTTAAGCTTAACCTACCCAATGTCTGTTGGTCGTAACTTTAGCGAAATTTTACGTGCCTTAGACGCTATTCAGGCGACAGATGGTGTGGCCCTTGCTACGCCTGCTGACTGGCAGCCGGGTGAGGATGTGATTGTGGCTTTAAGCCTTGATGATTCACAAGCTGAAGCAAAATTTGGTGAGCTCAATAAGGTCCTGCCTTATCTACGTTTTGCTAAGTGCCCGTCTAAGTAATTGGCGCCACGCAGCTTAAAGCGTCATTGCTTCATTTAATTAAGGCCCGTAGCGTTAAGTCGCTCGGGCCTTAAATTTACTTATGTGCTAGCATCCGCTAGTCTAACAAAAAGGGTCTGCCAGTGACCGGTGTGCTTGGTGAGGCCATATCCTGCTTGGACATGATGCCAGCCTCATAGGCTAGACGGCCAGAGCGCACAGCCAGTTTAAAGGCTTCCGCCATCTTGACGGGATCATGCGCCTTGGCCACGGCTGAGTTCAGTAGTACTCCATCAAAGCCCATTTGCATGGCGATGGCGGCATCCGCTGGGGAGCCGATACCGGCATCCACAATCAACGGGACATCGGGTAAGCGGTTACGCAAAATGCGTAAGGCATGAGGATTGGTCAAGCCCTGACCCGAGCCGATAGGCGCACCCCATGGCATCAATAACTTACAACCCACATCTAATAATCGGCGGCAGGTGACTAAATCATCCGTGCAGTAGGGGAAGACCTCAAAGCCGTCCTTAACTAGCTGCTCGGCCGCATCAATTAAGTTAATCGGATCGGGCTGCAGGGTGTAGTCGTCACCAATGACTTCGAGCTTAATCCAATGTGTCTCAAAGATTTCACGCGCCATATGGGCAAGGGTAATGGCTTCACGGGCAGTTTTACAGCCAGCGGTATTTGGCAGTAAGTGCTTGCCGCTTTGCTTAAGAATCTGGAAAAAAGGATTATCCACCCCCTCCGTCGTGCTTTGGGTTAGAGGATTTGCACCCGCTGGTAACTGACGCTTAAGTCCAACGGTAATTACATCTGTCTCGGCTGCCTCAATTGCCTGAGCTAAAACAGCAGGCGAGGGGTAGAGTGCGGTACCTAAGAAAAAACGACTGTTGAGGCTGACGCCACCAATGTTAAAAGTAGTTGACATCGTGACTTAGCCCCCAGTGATCGGTGAAAAGGTAAACACTTCATCGTTTGCTTTTAAAATGTAGTCAGTGCGCTGCTGACGCGGTACAAACACCTCATTGACGGCGGTCGCAACTAAGCTGGGGTCGAGCGCTTGTGCCGTCTCACGTTGCCATGCTTCGACCACTTGCGACAAGGTGATGTCGGCTGGAAACTGTCTGTCTTCTCCATTAATCTTTATCGTAATCATGCTTAACTCTACCTTAAAGCGTTGCTAAAACGGGTATCTCCAAAGCCGCATTGAGGGCATCCTCGATCATGGCGGGCGCAATCATCCAGCCATGTCTGAAGAGACCATTAATGCGACTTAAACCCTGCTCAGTTTCAATGCGTGGGAAGTTATCCACCAAGGCTGGGCGTAAATTAGTTTCAGTGTGAACTAATCGTGCCTCGGCTAAGCCAGGTAACACACTATGTGCCGCGGCTAGGAGCTCCACGGTGGTTCGTAAAGAAACTGGTGATCGATCCTCGCTTTCAATGGAGCTCGCACCAATCACAAAAATATTGTTTTGCCGCGGTACGATATAGACCTGATAGCGTGGATGCAATAGGCGCAGCGGTCGATGTAACGCCACCTCGGGCGCTTGCACCCAAAAAATTTCACCGCGCACACCACGTACATTTTGACAGGAAAGCTCGGTGGGGTGTGGGTATTTCAAGCGTCTGGCACCAACGCCTCGACAATCAAAGACCCAATCAAAATGATGCCGTTTATCACCCATCACTATCTCGCCCGGATGTAAACTATCCACCTGCACGCCCCAATGCCAGCTCACGTCCTTAGCCTCTGCGCATAAGGCACGCATGGCTAGACCCGTGTCAACCTGACCCTCTTGCGGTAGCAGCCACGCATGTGCCGGACCCTGAATGGCAGGCTCTAAGTCCCTCAGCTCCTTGATCGTGATGGCTCTGGGCGTATCCTCTGGATTAGGCGTCTTACGCTGTAATAAATGAATCATCTGCTCGGCGGCACCCTCATCACCCTGGTGGGCAAGCATCAAACTACCTTTGAGACGTAGATCAATGCGATTGTCCATGCGCTCGGCAAGCGCAGCCCAAATCGCTAAGGCGCGCTGACCTAAGGCATACACATCATCATCACCCGTATCCATTTCTGCTAAGGGGCATAGCATCCCAGCAGCGGTCCAACCGGCAGCGACCCGTGCGTGAGCGTCAGGCGCTGGATCAAAAACCGCTACCTGATAGCCATGTGTCGATAAGGCATAGGCTAGTAAACGTCCGGCTAAGCCGGCTCCGGCAATTCCAATTTGCATAAGACATCCAGTGAAAGCAAAGAATTATTATATCCTACCGCAAATGCGCTTGCGTTGCTTGAGGCGTGAAGCGAAATGGTACACTACTATGTTTCTAAACGACGATCAAAGATGATTAATGCAGGGTGATTTGCTATCAGCCAAAGAAGTGTTGCGGCATGTATTTGGTTATGATGAATTTCGTAGTGAGCAAGAGGCGATTGTAGCGCATCTAACTCAGGGTGAGGATGCCTTGATTTTAATGCCGACTGGCGCTGGTAAGTCACTTTGCTACCAAATTCCTGCGTTGTTGCGACCTGGCGTTGCGGTGGTGGTATCGCCCTTGGTGGCCTTGATGCACGATCAGATTGATGGCTTACGGGCGCTTGGTTTGTCAGCCCTCAGTTTACATGCGGGGATGGACTGGGATGAAATGCGTGCTGCGGAAGCGGCCGTTGCTCGAGGTGAGGTTAAGTTTTTATATGTGGCCCCGGAGCGTTTTGATAATCCACGTTTTTTACGTCTACTCGATAGTTTGCAAATCGCCCTCTTTGCGATTGATGAAGCGCATTGCGTATCGCAATGGGGCCATGATTTTCGACCAGCATATTTGGACTTGTCGATTTTGCCTGCACGTTGGCCTAGCACACCGAGAGTCGCTTTAACAGCCACCGCCACGGAGTTAACGCGTCAGGAAATTGTTGAGCGCTTGCAATTACAAGGTGCGAAGCAGTTTATTAGCAGTTTTGACCGCCCCAATATTCGCTACGAGCTGGTAGAAAAAACGAAAGAAAGGCAGCAGTTACTCAGCTTTATCAATCAGCGGCATGCCGGTGAATCGGGCATTGTGTACTGCCTATCGCGCCAGAAAAGTGAAGCAGTGGCCGCATTTTTAAAGCAAGCTGGTATCCGAGCCTTACCTTATCATGCGGGTCTGAGCGCTGAAGTGCGTTATGAAAATCAGCGCATCTTCCAACAAGAAGACGGCGTGGTGATGGTGTCAACCATTGCCTTTGGTATGGGGATTAATAAGCCGGATGTGCGTTTTGTTGCGCATATCGACATGCCCCGCTCGATTGAGGCCTATTATCAAGAAACTGGGCGCGCTGGGCGTGATGGTTTGCCAGCAACGGCTTGGTTAGCCTACGGCTTACAAGACGTGATGCAGCAACGTAAATTAATTGAGTCTTCTCAAGGGGATGCGGCGTTTAAGCAGCGTTCTATGGATGCCTTAAATGCTATGTTGGCTTTTTGTGAGGCCACGTCTTGTCGGCGTCAGCGTTTATTAGCCTATTTCGGTGAGACGGCTGAAGCTTGCGGTAATTGTGATATTTGTTTAGAGCCACCGGCCTTGTGGGATGCGACGGTTGCTGCTCAAAAGTTGTTATCAACCATTTACCGATTGCAGCATGAGTATGGGGAGTATAGCGGGGCGAAGCATTTGGTGGATATTCTGCATGGTAAAAAGACCGCTCGTGTGATGCAGCAGGGGCATGATGCCCTAACTGTCTTTGGCATTGGCCGTGAATTGGATGAGGCTCAATGGCGTGGGCTGATTCGTCAGTTGCTAGCTGCAGCCTATTTGGATATGCACTCTGAAGGCTTTCGAAATACCTATAGCTTAACTAAAAAAAGTGAGGATTTATTGTTTGCCAAGAAGAAAATTTGGCTAAGAAAAATCCCGCCACTCAGTAAAGCATATTCCAATAATCAAATGCCGGTTCAGAATAGACCGCTATTTGATTTAGGGCCGGCTGAGACAAAGCGATTTGAGGCATTAAAAACATGGCGCTTACAAGAAGCGAAAAATAATGGGGTGCCGGCCTACGTGATCTTTAAAGACATTACCCTCTATCAGATCGTGATGAAGCAGCCGCAAACGCAAGCCGATTTAGCCCAAATTGAGGGTATTGGTGATAAGAAAATCAGTCAGTACGGTGAGGCAATTTTAGCCCTCTTAAAATAGGCTTGGTGCCTCATCATCCGCTGCGCCGAGGGTGCTTGGTGCTTTTAAACCCAAATGCTGCCAGGCAATGGCGGTGGCAATACGACCGCGGGTGGTGCGTTGTAAATAGCCATTTTGAATTAAATAGGGTTCAATCACATCCTCAATGGTATCGCGCTCTTCGCCAATGGCTGCCGCCAGGTTATCCACCCCGACCGGACCGCCGTTAAACTTATGAATGATGGTTTCTAGGAGCTTTCTATCCATCAGATCCAGACCCTCGGGATCCACTTCCAACATAGCTAAGCCAGCGCTGGCGGTGGCTGCATCAATGAGACCGTTATTGCGAATATCCGCATAATCACGGATACGTCTTAAGAGACGATTGGCAATACGTGGCGTACCCCGCGCCCGCTTGGCAATTTCCAAACTCCCTTCAGGAGCGATGGCGGCATTGAGTAAATGGGCACTGCGCGTGATAATCTGCTGCAGCTCCTGGCTGGTATAAAACTCCAAACGTTGTGTAATACCGAAACGATCGCGTAGCGGATTGGTCAGCATGCCGGCTCGTGTGGTGGCGCCGACCAGGGTAAAGGGCTGCAAATCGATTTTGACACTGCGTGCCGCTGGACCCTCACCGATTAAAATATCAATCTGAAAGTCCTCCATCGCCGGGTAGAGAATCTCCTCAACCACTGGCGAAAGACGATGAATTTCATCAATAAACAGCACATCGTTTTTATTGAGATTGGTCAGCAGGGCGGCAAGGTCGCCAGCACGCTCCAGCACCGGCCCTGAGGTCTGATGCATTTGCGAGCCCATCTCATGCGCAATAATATGGGCTAAGGTGGTTTTTCCCAAGCCGGGCGGGCCAAATAGTAGCACGTGATCAAGTGACTCACCGCGTCGCTTAGTGGCTTCAATAAAGATTTCCAACTGTTCACGGGCACGAGTCTGACCAGTGTAATCGGCTAGGCGCTTAGGCCGTAAGGCACGCTCCACCGATTCCTCTGCACCGGAGGCGGCATGGCCTGAGACTAGCCGTGTATCAGCCTCTGTTTGCGTGCTTAAATTATCGGAAAATATCGCCATAATCACCCTATCGATCAATTACTTGGACAAAAGCTTTAGCGCTTGTCGGATACCTTCGGCAACTTCAATCTCAGGCGCTAGTGCTTGCAACACCTTGTGTAATTCGCGCTCGGAGTAACCCAGTGCCATCAGGGCATTGGCAATGTCCTGCCGTTGTTGTGCTGGGCTATTAGTCACTGTGGCTGAAGGTAATGCACCTAATTTACCACGTAATTCCAAGACCATGCGCTCAGCGGTTTTTTTACCGATACCCGGTATTTTACAGAGTAAAGACAGATCGTCCTCAGCCACTGCAATCGCTAATTGCTCAGCACTGATCCCAGATAAAATCGCTAAGCCCGTGCGTGGACCAATACCGCTAATTTTAATTAGGGTTCTAAAGGTTTGACGCTCGGCGTCCTGCAAAAAGCCATACAGTTGTTGCGCATCTTCTCGCACCACAAAGTGGGTATAAAGTTCAATCTCCTCGCCTAGCGCCGGTAAATCGTAAAGATTATTCATTGGCACAAAGACATCGTAGCCAATGCCATTGACATCAACGCAAATCAGGGGAGGGGATTTTTCAATCACTTTGCCGCGTAAACGACCAATCATATCGTACTCCGAGTCTCGAACTAACCAATTAAACGACCGTGACGAATACGGTGTTTAACGGTTAACGAGCTTTTTTTATGTGCTTGTAATGTGTGCGAGAGTGCGCCCGCATGGGCGTGGCAAATGGCACAAGCTAGGGCATCAGCGGGGTCGGGTGCAGGTTGTGCCGATAGTTTTAGAATATACTGCACCATGGCTTGAACTTGCTCCTTGTGAGCATGACCACGACCGACCACGGCCTTTTTAATTTGTAATGCGGTGTACTCGGACACGGCTAAGCCTTTTTGCGCTAGGCTTAGCATGGCTGCACCGCGAGCGTGTCCGAGTAAGAGGGTGGATTGAGGATTGGTGTTGAGAAAGACCTTTTCAATGACCGCCACATCGGGCTGGTAAGTGTCAATCACCTCAACTAAGTGCTCGCCAATAGCCCGCAGTCTTTCGTAAAGTGCAGCTTCGGTGGGCACCACAATGGTGCCGCTAGCCACATAACTGAGCTTAGCATCCTGGTAGTCAATAATGCCAAAGCCGGTTTTACGAAGTCCCGGGTCAACGCCCAAAATTCTCATTGAGTTTTAACCATCCTCTGCCCTGCTGCTTAGTGGCGGAAGTGGCGCATTTTGGTAAAGACCATGGCAATCCCATGCTCATCTGCGGCCGCAATGACTTCATCATCACGAATACTACCGCCCGGCTGAATCACGCAATTGGCACCGGCCTCAACCACCACATCCAAACCGTCACGGAAGGGGAAGAAAGCATCCGACGCAACCACCGTGTCCTTTAAGCTTAAACCATTAGCGTCTGCTTTAATCGCTGCAATACGTGATGAGTCTAAGCGGCTCATTTGACCGGCACCTACGCCCATGGTCATACCATCAGCGCAGAAGACAATGGCATTCGACTTCACAAAGTGCGCCACCTGCCACGCAAATAACAGATCCTTCATCTGCTTCTCAGTCGGTTGTTTTTTGGTGACCACTTCAATTTGGGTTGGATCTAGAGGGGTTAAATCCGGATCTTGAATTAACCAACCACCGCCCACACGTTTTGCATCAAAGGCGTTGCGACCGTCGCCGGCAGGGATTTCCAAGACGCGCACATTTTTCTTATTCGCTAAAAATGCTAAGGCATCCTTGCTATATGCTGGCGCTAATAAAACCTCCAAGAATTGCTCACTCACCGCTTGGGCCGTCGCTAAATCAACCTCACGGTTAAAGGCGATAATGCCGCCAAAGGCAGAAGTCGGGTCGGTTTTAAAGGCTTTTTGATAGGCTTGTAAAGGACCTTCGGCCATTGCCACACCACAAGGGTTAGCGTGCTTAACAATCACACAAGCGGGTACTTTAAAGGAGCGTACACATTCCCAAGCCGCATCGGCATCGGCGATATTATTATAAGAAAGCTCTTTACCCTGATGCTGCTTGTACGTACTCAGTAGTCCGGCGGCGCGGGTATTGGTGTCGATGTAGAAAGCAGCGCTTTGATGTGGATTCTCACCGTAGCGCATGGCTTGTTGCTGCTTCATTTGCACCGTGATAATACCCGGCCATGTGCTTTGCGCTGGCGTCTCATGTTGTGCCGGTTCAGCCGCTTCTAAGCTGCTAAGGTAGGCTGCGATGGCGCCGTCATAGGCAGCGGTATGGGCATAAACCTTGGTCGCTAAGCGTAAGCGTAAAGCATAGGAAGTCTCGCCCTTTTGGTCTAATTCCTCCAACACCTCAGCATAGTCACTAGGATCGATAATCACTGTGACGCCGCCTTTTTCTGTGCCGTGGTTCTTCGCTGCCGCACGTAGCATGGCGGGGCCACCGATATCGATATTTTCCACTGCATCAGCAAAGGTGCAGTCAGCTTTGGCAATGGTCTGCTGGAAAGGATATAAATTTACCACCAAGAGATCGATGGTATCAATCCCATGCTCGGCAATGGTACGTAGATGATTTTCATCATCACGACGTGCCAATAAACCGCCGTGAACCTTAGGGTGTAAAGTCTTGACGCGACCGTCCAATATCTCAGGCGAGTTGGTGTACTCGGCTACTTCAGTCACGCGTAGTCCCTCGTCCTTGAGGAGCTTGGCGGTACCGCCAGTGGATAAAAGCTTTACGCCACGTGCCGCCAACGCTTTGGCGAAATCAACAATACCTGTTTTGTCGGATACCGAAAGAAGTGCAGTGATTTGTTTCATAGTCGTTTAATTAATAATGTCGTAGGTAAGAAGTTTTTTGCGTAAGGTGTTGCGCGTAATGCCTAACATCTCCGCTGCTTTGGATTGGTTAAACTGGCTTTTTTCCATCACCATTTCGAGCGTGGCTTTTTCAACGCACTGCATGACCATATTCCAGATCTGACTGGCTTCCGCCTCGTCTCCTAAGGTGTTGAAATAAGCCTCCAAATGAGCGCGCACGCAATCATGCAATGGTGGGGTCTGGGTCTGCTTATTCATGATGAAAAATCTATTGTTATTAGCTGATTATTTGTTATGACCATTGGAGTGATCGAGGCTTAAGCACTTAGTTCAAGCTCAGCTTGTTGCTCAAACCAATCAGCCAACACCTGGCTCTGCTGTTGACAAGACTCGATCGTATTTAAATGGCGACGTAGGGTGTCACTGCCGGAGAAACGACTTAAATACCAGCCGATATGCTTACGTGCAGTGCGCACACCGGTATGTGCGCCGTAAAAATGATAATGCTCCTCAAGATGCGCTAAGAGCACCTCCTTCATCTCCTTGAGCGTAGGGGGCGGTAGCAAGTTGCCGCTACTTAAGTAATGGGCAATCTCTCTGAAGATCCATGGGTTGCCTTGGGCTGCGCGGCCAATCATAATGGCATCCGCTCCCGTATAGTCTAGCACTTGCTTAGCCTTTTGAGGGCTATCAATATCACCATTAGCTATTATAGGTATTTTGACAATTTTTTTCACTGCAGCGATGGTTTTATACTCTGCTTGACCTTGATAAAAGTCACAGCGTGTGCGACCATGAATGGTTAATGCGCTGATGCCGATGCTTTCGGCGAGTTTGGCAATTGTCGGCGCATTAATGCTTTGAGCATCCCAACCGGTGCGGATCTTAAGTGTCACCGGTACCTCATAGGGTTGACAGGCACTCAGCACGGCCTCAAGTATGCGTGCTACCAGTGCCTCGTCACGTAATAGGGCAGAGCCGGTGGCAACCTTACAGACTTTTTTAGCGGGGCAGCCCATATTGATGTCAATGATTTTAGCGCCTTTTTGAATATTAAATACTGCCGCTTGCGCCATCATCTCAGGATCAGCACCGAGGATTTGTACTGCAATGGGATCGACCTCGCCACGGTGATCTAAGCGTCTGGCTGTTTTAATGGTATTCCACAACTCGGGATTGCTCGCGGCCATTTCTGACACAGCATGACCAGCCCCTAGGCGTTTACAAAGACGCCTAAAAGGTCTGTCGGTTACACCTGCCATCGGTGCAACAAAGACATTATTGGGGAGTTGCCAAGGACCAATCTGCATAACTGCTTAATAATATTACGGAAATTAGTATTTTGTTGTAAAATCGATGGAGCATTATAACGCTCATTCACATCACAAAGATGGTAGTAAACGCTTTTTCTTCTTAATATGAACTTAACACTCGCTCACTGGCTAAGGCCGTGGGAATTTTCTCCGACCTTAATTATTTGTTTTTTGCTTTCGGCTTATTTGTTTTTTATAGGAAGCCGCAGGAAGCCCATCAATGCATCTCGCCAGATTTTATTTTGGTCGGGATGGGTGTTATTGTATCTTTCGATGCATACTCATGTGGATTACTATGCTGAGCGCGTGTTTTTTATTCACCGTGCGCAGCATTTGGTATTACACCACTTGGCGCCGCTGATGATTATGCTGTCTTATCCAGGTCAAGTTATGCGCGCTGGCATGACGCGTGGTATGCGTCAACAGCTTCAGCGTTTTAATCAAACCGCCTTTGGTCAGGCGTTGATCTATTGGCTCACCCATAAACTCTTTATCCCTTCTTTGTTTGTCTTTTTAGTGATTATTTGGTTGTTCCCGACCATTCAGTTTTACTCGATGTTAAATGTCAATATCTATCGTTTTATGAACTGGTCGGTGGTAGTGAGTGGTCTTCTATATTGGAATTTGATTGTGGATAGACGGCCGTACCATCCACCAGTCATTACGGCTAAAAGCAGTTTGGGTAGGTGGTGGCAAAAACGTACCTTGCCTGGTAGTCCTGCGGTGATGTCACCGTTGGAGCGTGTGCTATCACCTGTTTTTACCATGGCGCCGCAAATTGTGGCAGGTGCTTATATTGCTTTTACCTCGACCGATTTATATCCCTTGTTTGAAATTTGTGGTCGTGCTATTCCGATCTCAGCAGTACAGGATCAGGGCTGGGGTGGTTTGATTATGTGGGTGCCAGCGGGGGCGGTTGAAACCTTTGGTATTTTAGTGGCGGCTATGACGTGGTGGCGTTTGCATGCTCAGGGTCGGATTTATCATGGAAATAGACCGACGAATTATGTGGCGAGACAGGTTAAGACGGCTTGAATATAAGTGAACTGAACATATAAAGCACGTGCTCATTTTGCAGTAAGCAATAATAAGATTAAAAAGAGAATATTGGTTTAGGCTGCATGTTGGCAATAAAATGAGAGATGGCATTTAAACCTTGGTATAGCTTAGTTATTGATTTGCATAAGTAAAAGATGCGCCATTAATGCGTGTTTAAACCAATGTTATTGACTCATACTTTAGGGTTAGAGCGAGAGCAAGGCTTGAGTTTGCCATTTTTAATAGTTAAGTTGGTTTTCGCAGCTATCATTTGCCATTTAATAAGTTTTACATATTACTTGTCTATGATGTTTGCTTAATTTAAGCCCGTAAAGTGAATAAGGAAAATCCGTTGGTTGTCGTTAGTTCTCTGTTCTTACGTGGGTCGATAGTCGCTGGGCTGTCGGCTTTTTTTATGTCGAACGCTTTGGCGCAATCTGGTTCTGTTGTGTCCTCCCCAAATGAGGCTCAATTTGAAGAGCAACGTCAGCAACAACGCGAGGCGTTGCAGCAGGCAACACGTCAATCCCAAGACGATGTGCGTTTAGTCGGTCCTGAGTTAGAGGAGCCGTCTTTCCGTACCTTGGCAGCGATCGGTGAGGAATCGCCATGCTTTCCGATCAAGAACTTAAGTTTGGAGGGCCAAGAGGCCAGTCGTTTTCAATTTGCTTTAGAGGCTGCAATAACTCGCGCAGGGTTTAAAGAGGGGCAATGTGTTGGCGTTCAAGGTATTGAGCTCTTAAGTGTCTATGCGCAAAATGCCTTAATTGATCGTGGCTATACCACAAGTCGTGTGGTGCTTGAAGCGCAAGACTTAAGTCAGGGGCATCTAAGACTAACACTTATCCCAGGTTATGTGGGGGAGGTTATTCTTAGTCCTGACGGTGCGCAAGGGTTTGGACATGCTCGTATGCGATGGCTGCAAAATGAGATGCCAGTCCGACGCGGCGAGGTGTTTAATTTACGCGATATTGAGCAAGGCCTAGAAAATTATCGACGTCTACCTACAGCGCAAACATCCATACGGATCGAAGCGGCAGACAGGGCGCAGTACAGTGATGTGCATGTGGATTGGCAGCAGCGTCATGTGCCATTTCGACTCAGTATGGGCTTTGATAATTCGGGTAGTCGACAGACTGGACGTTATATAGGCACCACCACTTTCTCAGGCGATGGTCTCTTGGGTTTAAGTGATTTGTTTTATGTGTCATATAACCGTAGCCTAGGTGATAGGTTGAGCCTTCGTGATGACGATGGTCATCGAACTAAAGGGCGAACTGACAGTTACTCTTTGCATTACTCGATACCTTGGGGTTATTGGCAGTTTTTTTATAATCAAAGTTACTATCGATACCATCAGGCGGTGGCTGGCGCTTATGAGCATTATGACTATAACGGACGCAGTTTAAATCGTGAATTAGGTGTGAGTCGCACCTTATACCGAGATCAACGACGTAAAACGCAAGCTAGTTTTAAGTTATGGCAACGTCGTTCAAATAATTACATTGCGGATGCCGAAATTGATGTGCAACGCAAAAAAATGGGCGGGTGGCAAGCATCGGTTTCTCATAAGGAATTCATAGGAGCCAATACCTTAGGGCTTGATTTGTCCTACCGTCGAGGCACGGGCATATTCAATAGTGAGCAGCCTGCTGAGCACTTGTTTGGTGAAGGCACCTCACGCATGCGTGTGCTAACCGCCGACGTGAATTGGTCTATGCCATTCACTTTGGGTCAAGAAAGTTTAGTCTGGGATAGTCGTGTCCATGCGCAGTGGCATAAGAGCCCACTCGTTACTCAAGATCAATTGGCGATCGGGGGGCGTTATAGCGTACGCGGCTTTGATGGAGAGCTGTATTTGATGGCTGAGCGCGGTTGGTATTGGCGTAATGACGTGGCTTGGCAATATCGACCCAATCATCAAGTCTATGTGGGCGCCGACGTGGGTCGAGTAAGTGGCCCATCATCATCTTACTTACTAGGACAAACCTTGGCAGGGGCAGTGATTGGTTTACGTGGGCAGCTGACTTTTGGCTCATCACCTCATAGCAACCCGCAAGGGTACTACGACTTCTTTGTCGGTACACCGATTAAAAAACCGTCAGGCTTTAAAACGAAGCGTGTAGTGATTGGATTTAGCTTAAATTTTTCTTATTAGACAGTGTATTAATCTCACTTAATAGAATGGCGCGGTTTGAATTGACGGCGTAACAAGATACATATGAATCAGTCTTTTTATCACATTATTTTTAATAAAACACGTGGTCAATTAATGGTGGTGAGCGATATTGCCAGCCGCAACGGTAAGGCATCAAGAGAACAAGGTTCGAAGCCAACGTTACCCATTTGTACGTATGTTCCGGTTAGAGCACTGACATTTAGTGTCTTATTGGCCCTAAGTGCTGTCTCAATGAGTCACGAGGCGCTAGCCCAGATTCGTGCGGATAAGTCAGCGGCAAAGCATCAGCAAGCGACAATTTTGCAAACAGCAAATGGTCTGCCACAAGTCAATATTCAGACCCCCACGAAGGCCGGGGTGTCGGTTAACCAGTACAGTCAGTTTGATATTGCGCGCCAAGGGGTTATTTTAAATAATAGTCGCCAAGCGGTATCAACCCAGTTGGCCGGTTGGGTTCAGGGTAACCCACATTTGGCGCGTGGTGAAGCCAAGGTGATTGTGAATCAGGTCAATAGTCGAGAGCCGAGCCACTTACATGGGTTTACCGAGGTGGCGGGTCGTCGCGCCGAGGTGGTGATTGCTAACCCAGCAGGCATTGCAGTCAATGGCGCAGGCTTTATTAACGCACAGGGCGTCACCCTAGCCACAGGCCAAGTGCAATTAAACGCACAAGGCCAATTGACTGGGATGTCAGTTACTCAGGGCACGGTACAGATTGGCGCTGATGGGCTTAATAGCAAGGACGCCAATTATACGCAACTCATTGCCAAGACCGCTGATATACAAGGTGGTATTTGGGCTAATGACCTAAGTGTCTCAACGGGTACACAAACGGTAAGCTTTAGTGGGTCTGATCTTAATCAGTCGGTAACCTTAGCACATCAAGTAAACAGCGCCCAGCAATCACTCAATACCAATGAGGCAAACCAGCAAGTGCGCTCCGCCGACAAGGCGAGCATTGCAATTGATGTTGGCCATTTAGGCGGCATGTATGCTAATTCAATTGTATTAGTGAGTAATGACAAGGGGGTCGGGGTTAATAACTCAGGGCAGTTATTTGCTGGTCAAGGGAAATTGCAATTAAGTGCGGATGGGCAATTAACAAATCGCGGGGAGATGGTTGCCACTGCTGGATCAGAGGGTCACCCATCTGCCGCGTTACAAGTTGCGAGCCAAACGATTGAAAACCATGGCACGATGGCGGCACAGGCTGTTAATTTAAAAGCGGGCCGTATTAAAAATAACAGTGGTTTAATCACAGCGCGTCATGAGCTAAGACTGCACACTGAGCAATTGACAAATACTGATAACGCCAAGGTGGTTGCTGCGCGTTTGGATATTCAAGCCCAAGAGCTATTTAATCGACAATCGTCCATCGAGCAAAGTGGCACACAAGGTCTGACGATTTCCTCTGGGCAATTGAATCAACGCGGTGAGTTAGGCACGACAAGACAGCTTGCTGACGAGCAAACGCTTTCTCATGGCGCTGTTTCTGACACCGGCTCAACTGTTGCCGTTACACCCTCAAGTGACACTAAGACAGCGGGCACATCTCAGTTTGAACAAAAGAAACTACCAAGTTTAGCCAGCGGTGTGATCGAAATTAAAGGCATGCTGAGCAATGAAAGTGGGCAGCTTTTAGCGAATGGGGATATCCATCTGGCGGTGAATCAGGACTTTAGTAATCACGGCGACATTCGGGTCGCCTCGCTTCAGACATCTGGAACGCATTGGCAGAACCGCGGCAAGATTGAGGTTGAAAATTTAAAATTAACAAGTCGTCAAATTGATAACAGTCAAGGGCGTCTCTACTCCCCTAATACAATCACACTTGCTGCTCAGAAACTTGATAATCGTCAAGGGAGTATCAGCACGTCGTCTGATTTACGTATTTCAACGACGGGCGATGTGGATAATAGTGAGGGTCAGTTACTCGCAGAACAAGCGATGCACGTGACAGCGCAACGTTTACATTCCAATCAAGGGATAATCTCAGCGGCAGGCGCAGGAGGGTTGACTGTCGACATTGAAACAGAACTGGATAATACCAGTGGACTACTTGGTTCCCAAGGGGATTTGGTGGTCAAGGCGCTTGGCGGTTTGCAGCATCAGGCTGGACGGTTAGTGGCTGATGGGGCGGCTACTGTTGAGGCGGGTTCTTTAGCGGCTCAAGAGGGCTTGTTTTTAACGCAGGGCAGTTTGAATTTGCAGGTGGCACAAACGGTGCAGGCGGATGGTGCGCAGTTACTGAGTCATCAGGACATGCGCTTGCAGGCTGGGCAGTTGACAGCGAGCAATGCCACGCTCAGTGCTAAAGGCGATGCGCTGGTAACGCTTGACGGTGCGCTGGAGACGAAACAAGGTGTATGGTCAGCAGGGCAGGCACTGACCGTTCGGACGACGACGGGACAGACGCAAGGCACGCTTTTTTCAGCAGAAGACCGCCTAGTGATGGACGCAACGGAGATGCATCATCAAGAGTCTCAGCTGCTTGGCAAGTCGGTGCGTGTGACGGCTGATCGTGCGCTTAATTTACACGACACGGTGGTGTCAGGACAGGATACGGTTGATTTGCTGTCGGACGGCAGTCTGAGCTTAGAAACGAGCCAGCTCCAAGCGGGGGAGCAGTTGAGGCATCATGCTGAGACACAGTTACGCCTCCATGGGCTTCAAGCGCAGGCTAAGAACGTGGAATTCCATGCCGGGGAGCGTTTAGAGGCGACGCATAGCGAATGGCTAGTCGATGAGAGCTTGACGTTGAAGGCGAAAGCGATTGACGTAACCGAGACGAGTTCTGTGGCAGGCACCATCCGTGTGAGCGCAAATCAAGCTTTTAATCATCGAGACAGTGTGATGGTGGGGGAGCAATCGGTCCAGATCCAAGCGCAGACGGTGAACAATCAAGCAAGTCATGTGGTGGCGGCTGAGGATTTGACGGTGACAGCGCGAGAGGCCATTCGAAACCAAGAGGGCACGCTGTTAGCGGAGGAACAGCTGCAGTTGAGCTCCGCATTGGTGGATAATCAAGGGGGTACCTTATCTGCTCAAAATGGTCTTAGCGTGCAGGGAGCTCAAAGGCTTCACAATCAATCGGGACTGATTGTCGCCGATGAGCACGTTCATTTGCAGGCGACCACGGTAAATAATCAGGGTGGTCAGGTGTCAGCAGGAGCCGATTTGCGACTGAGGGATAATGCTCAACTCAATAATCAACACGGCGTATTGGTTGCCAAACAGACGATTGATGTGGCAACGGCTCATGTAGACAATCAGCAGGGCCAGATTCACGCCAAGCGTGATGTACAGATTCAAGCCAGTCGTCACTTGAAGAATGAGGGCGGTGAAATCTTGGCTGCCAACACAGTGACAATTCGTGACCCCGCACACACCCCAACACAACGTCGTTTAGTGATCGCGCAAGATGCGACTGGCATCATTCAAGGGACTGTGGGAACGACCTTGGTTGCGCGTGATCTACAAAGTAAGGCGCGATTGGAGACGCCGGGCGACTTGCGTTTGGATGTGGTAGAGAGTTTGACGAACACGGGTGGCCTACAAGCGGGTGGTGATTTATCGTTGACTACGCTAGGGCAATTTACGAATCGCGACACGGTGTATAGCGCACAGACCTTAACGGCTCAAGCAGCGCGCATTGATAATACGGCGAGTGGCGAGCTGCTGGGTGAGACGGCGGTTAGCGTGATTGCCAATGACGGGGATGTGGTCAATCGCGGCTTAATAAATAGCCACGGTCTAACGCGAGTGACGGCCACTGGCATTATCGATAATATTGGTAGCGGTCGCCTCTATGGTGATATGGTGGCACTACAAGCAACGACCTTAGTTAACCGCGAAGAAAAACAAACTGATGGCACCACGAAGGCGGCGGTGATTGCCGGTCGTGAGCGGGTGGATATCGGTGTGCAAACGCTTCAAAACCAAGCAGAGGGGTTGATATTTAGTGGGGGTGAGTTAGCGATTGGTCGCCGTTTAAATGATCAACAGCAGGCAGAAGGTCAAGCTCGCCTTCTCCTCAATCGTGGCGCCACGATTGAGTCGGTGGGGGACATGCAGCTGAATGCGCAGACGATTGCAAATGAAAATCCTCAATTTGCATTGGAAAGAGTCGAAGTGGCTACGCCTGAACGCATGGACTTTATTGTGCATGATTCAAATAGCTATGACACACGTGTGAATAAGAAGGATTTGAAAGAGCGTAAATGGAGTCGTCGTGCGTCGGAATTTGTCAGCAAGGGCCCAGAAGATTATGAGCAGTTGATACCCGGTGAGACGCCGTTGTGGTCGATAAAAAATACGTGCATGCCACGCTTTGGAGCGACTTGCTTTTTAGCGACACAACTCACTAATTTTGATAAATATGGGCCCGATAACCCAGCGTGGACTTATTTCGGTATTACCCCAGGTATTGTGCCTGAACCGGTCGCACCACAGGTGCCCTCTGCACCAACCGTTGCTGAACCGACAAGTTGCGCTTTTATTTTTGATACTGATGATCGCAGAGCGTGTCGTAGTGCGCAGCAGACTTGGAATGCTTACCGAGAAGCGCTGTCTACCCATGAGCACAAGCAGGCCGAGTATGAGCAGGCCTATCAGGCATGGATGGCCACTGATGGTCAACGTTGGCATGCCTTAAATGACGCACTTAATTCCTATAATCAGCAGTACCAACATCAATTTAGGCATCGCTATACGGAATACTGGATTACGCGAAGGGTGTTTGAGGACCAGGTTGCGACATCGCGGCCTGGGGATTTGATTGCAGGCGGTAATTTAACGATTAATGCCGATCGTCTGAGCAATGATAAAAGCCGCATTGTGGCCGGTCAGGCTTTAAAGGTCAATGCGCGTGAGATTGAGCAAATTGATGCAAAAGGGCTGCGGACGATAGAGGATAAAGGTAACAGTCGTTATGCTTGGGAACGCTGGCGTGGAGGCTTCAGACGTTATCATCAACGGGAGTATGGCCCAATAGTACCTTTTGAAGCCATCGAAGTACAAACCATTGATCTTCCCGTTTCTGTCTATCAGGCATTTACTCGGGTTGATACGCAGAAAGAGACCCCTACTCCTTTAGCAAGGCAAGCTGAGGTGGTAACGAGAGCGCAACAATCGACTGTTGTTGCGGGTAATGCGGAGGCTATTGGTGCACCTTCCTTGGAGCGCCTGCCAGCGCCTGATGCGAATCAAGCGCCTTGGGAGGATCGATTGAGTTCCCAAGGTGAGCTCGGTGAAGTTCAAACCATCGGTGGCACGCTTAGCGAGATGCTACGAGTACATTTGCCAAACTCGAGTCTTTATCGCGTGAATGCTCAACATGGCAGTTATTTAGTTGAAACCGATCCCGCCTTTACAAACCATCGCCAATGGCTAAGCAGTGACTACATGTTACAGGCATTGGCGACGGACCCTGCGCGAATGATGAAACGTTTAGGCGACGGTTACTACGAGCAGCGATTGTTAAATGAACAAATTCTGCAATTGACGGGTCAGCGCTTTTTAGACGGTTATGAAAATGACGAAGCGCAGTTTAAAGCATTGATGCAGCAGGGCGTGACCTTTGCCAAGGCGCATCAGTTAACGCCAGGGATTGCGTTAACCGCGGCACAGGTGTCGCGCTTAACCAGTGATATCGTTTGGTTAGAGGCGCAGACAGTAACGTTACCGGATGGGACAAGGCAAGAGGTGCTGGTGCCACGAGTGTATGTGAAACCACGTCAAGGGGATCTAGCTCATAGCGGTGCATTATTGGCAGGCCATCGCGTTGAATTGAGCGTGACCGATGGCTTTGTGAACAGTGGCACGGTGGCTGGTCGAGAGTTGGTCACGATTGAAGCGGGCCGTATGGATCAGGCCTTGGCCCGAGTGCAGGCAAAACGCGTGGGGCTGACGGCGAAGCGGGATATGACCTTAAGTGGTAGTAGCGTTCATGCGACTGAGGTTGCGAGTCTTCGTGCGGGTAGGGACCTCATGCTAGAAAGTGCCACTTATCACACCGAAGCGGAAGTGACTGGTGATCGTGGCACGTATTTTAGTGGGGTGCGTCAAGGCATTGACCGATTAGCCAGTGTGCAGGTAACCAACGACGCAGCGCAGCTATTACTTGACGCGGCTCAGGACCTCACCTTAACGGCGGCGTTAGTGAGCAATACGGGTCAGGACGGGCAGACGCAACTGGTTGCGGGCCGTGATCTTAGCTTGGGGACGGTAACGACGGGGTATCGTCAAGACAGCGTGGCGGATGCACGCAATTACACTAAAGAAGCACGTTGGCAAGAGACGGGGACTGCGATTCAGACCGTTGGAGATATCCATTTGCACGCCGGTGAGCAAGCGACGCTGCGAGCAGCAGAGCTGACGAGCGAGCATGGTCTCTTGCATGTGACAGCCAAGGATAACCTCACGATTGAAGCTGGGCGTGCTGAGTCGCGTCATGATGAGCGCCATGTGACAAAACACCGTCGCTTCTTGGGCAGTAAATCAAAAGAAACACATTGGTTCAGTGAGCGAGATGAGAGCGTGGCGAGTGAGCTTACCGCGGCTCAGGTCGTGCTACAGAGTGGTAAAGACATGCAGATTATGGGTAGCGACCTGATCTCGGATTACGGCACGCAGTTGCACGCTGCGGGTGACATTAGCCTTAGTGCGGCTAAGGAGTATGCGTTTAGTGATTACTATGAGAAAACGAAGAAATCAGGTGTTTTTGGTACTGGTGGTCTCGGCTTTACGATTGGTCGACAATCAACAGAAATCGAGCATGACCGACGTGATGGCACCTTACGTGGTAGCCTTGTCGGGAGTTTAGCTGGTGATACGGTGATTCAGGCAGGCCGTCGTTATAGGCAGGAAGCCAGTACGGTCTCAGCACCCCAAGGTGATGTTCTGATCACTGGCCAAGCTGTCACGATCACTGCGGGTGAGCAACCGTATTCTGAGTACTATCGACGCACGGATAAGCAAAGTGGTCTGACCGTGGCTGCGAGTGTACCGGTGGTGGATGCGGCAAAGAACATTCAGCATGCGATTGAGTCGATTGGCGAGAGTAAAAACCATCGAACTCAAGCCATGGCGGTGGCGAATAGTGCTTGGCGACTCTATGAGGGCGTGGAGCTGTTACAGGGGCAGCCGATTGGTCTTGATGCCGCAAAAAAAGCCAGTGTGTCGGTAACCCTTGGTTCGCAAAAAAGTCACGTATCGCAACAACACAGTGGCCATACGGTGGCGCCTAGTCAGATGCTGGCGGGTAAGACAGCCACCGTGATCGCGCACGGTGCGGGCGAGGACTCTCATCTGCGTGTCATCGGTTCAGATGTGTTGGGTTTAGGGGGTACGCACCTTGTGGCTGAGAACGATATTATCTTGCTGCCGGCCACAGAAACCGAGCGCAGTCGCAGTCAGAACAGCACCTCAGGCTGGAACGTTGGGGTAGCGATGAGCTTAGGCGAAGGCGCACCGACCGTGGGTATCACTGCGGGTGCCAATCGAGGCAAAGGTTACGGCGACGCCGACAGCGTCAGGCACCGCCAGACACAGACTGGTGATAGCACCAGCCTGACGACATTACAGGCAGGGGATACGACCACCTTGCGCGGTGCGCAGGTGTTGGGCGAGACGGTGCAGATCGCCACTGAGCGACTTCACATCGAGAGCGTACAGGACACAGCGACTTATGAGGGCAAACAACAGAGCCTAGGTGGTCAGCTGACGGTGGGGGTGGGTGCTTCTGGGGGTGCAAACCTGAGTCGCTCAACGATCCAAGCCGATTACGCAAGCGTCATTCAGCCGTCAGGCGTTTATGCTGGTGACGGGGGCTATCAGATTGTGGTCAACGATCATACCGAACTCATTGGCGGACTGGTGACCTCGACGGCCCAAGCAGAGCAACAGGGCAAAAATCACTTTATCACGGGTACCTTAATGACCAGTAAACTGGTGAATCGCGCAGGGCATGACGGGAGCAGTGTGGGCATTAACCTCACGGCTGATATTCAGGGTGGCTGGCAGGGTCAAACGCGAAGCGACGAGGGGAAAACCACGCACACACTGGGTGGTAGCATGGGGTCTGGCAATGACATAGATCGTCAAGAGCGCACCACGGCTAGCGGTATCAACACAGAAAATCTCCTAATCACAGACTCTGATACGCAATTATTGCTCACCGGCTTAGGTCCCGATGCCATGGCCGAGCGGGTCTTTACCAACANAACCACGGAGACAGCGGCTGCCGATAGTGGTGCTTTAGCCAATCGTTTCGATGCGGACGCCGTGCAGCGCGAGCTGGNTGTGCAGGTTGCGGTGTCACAAGACTTTAGTCAGAATGTGCAGACCGCCAAAAACGAACTCAACAAAGCCATTGATAAGCTAGAGGCGCAATATCACAAGGGTCAAGTTAGCCTTG
>NZ_AQVB01000002.1 GCF_000372065.1 Oligella urethralis DSM 7531 | reverse complement strand
ATGCCCTTGGCGTACAAGGCGATAATTTGCTCATCCAAGACGCCGGTGCGTGTCTGGTTCTTCTTGATGATTTGTGGCTCAAAGGTGCCGTTACGGTCTCTAGGAATGTCCAACTCGACCTTGGATTTATTGGTCTTAAGCGTCTTCTTGCTGTAACCGTTGCGGCTATTGCCGTCCGTTTTAGCGCCTCTGGCGTGTTTACTGTAGCCAAGGTGCTCCTCTAGCTCAGCGGCTAAGGCTGTCTCATACAGTTGTTTGCGCAGCTTGTCTGCGAGTGCTTCAATGCTATCACCATCGCTCGGCTTTAGGTCTAATTGCTTGATTAACGATTGAATGATGTCGTCGTCTTTAGTCATGTAACTTTCCATGTGAAATACTCCTATGAAGGATATCGGATTAAAGGAAGTTACACAAAATTATTTACAGGCTCTTGTTTCAGCGTGTTAACTAAACGAGTGGTCTGATCTTTGAGCATAGCGATTGTTGAGCCTTGCCGGCTAATATCTAGCTTACGCATAAATTCAGACTGATTTGAACCTAGATGCAACTCTGTTTTTTGCGTTTTAGTGGCTTCTGAACATATCCAAGTCAACAATAGACGAGGGTATGTTCCATATGGCAGCCCAATTTTAGGATCAGAAATAATATCTAACGTAAAGTTGCCGGTTTTACGTGTAAATGTTGAAGCTTCTAATTTGCTGTGAGGTAATGATATTTGAGCAAAATAACGGTTAACAAAACCACGCTCTAATTCAGCTAGCGATTGAGAATCTTTATTTTCTTGCTTAGTCATTATTTTCCTCTCTGAATTTTTTAATAATATTTTTGTATTTGATTTCTAAATACATCATTCGAGCCTCAGGGATACCATTTTTTCGCCAAGCGGATACGGATGGTTTTTTTACGTTAAATATATCCGCCACAACAGTAGTACCACCAAGTAAATCGATAAGTTTAGTGTGTGGATGGTTTTTTTTATAAGTCATATTTTATTTTGTTAGGTTGTAGATAAAAATATACCCATATGTTAGTTAAAACCAACCTTAAATTCAATAAAATTGTTAGTTTTCTCGAACCAGATAAGAACTAACATATACTTTTAGTTAGTTTTTTGAAGAGATATGAGGACTTTAAGTGAACGACTAGCATACGCATTAGAAAATGCTGGAATGAAACAAATAGAATTGGCTAGAGCCATTCATGTAAATCGCACATCGGTTAACGATTGGCTCAGTGGTAAAACTAAAAACATTCGTGGAGATACTCTATTAAAAATAGCTACAGTATTGGATGTAGACCCTTTATGGCTCTCTACAGGGAAAGGTAAACTAGTACCAAAATGGCCATTCCCCAATTTAAAACCTAGCGACTTTGAATGTTTACCCGACGATGTGATTACTGACTTAGAAGACATTATTAATTTACAAATTAAAAAATATTCAAGAGACAACCCAACAAAAAAAGTATCTTAATCAAAAAAAACTCATCTACAACTAATAAAGTGTTAGTTTGAATCAACACTTATTAATATTTGCTTGCTTAATTTGTTAGTTTGGACTAACATAAAGACATAGATTAATTTCTATCGTTCTTTAACAGCTTTGGTGAATAATCAGACAGCGGTCTGATGCACGCTTTGGCTACAACTTCTCGATAATACAAAATTATTCGATAACTTACGAAACAAGGGAATGTTGTAGAGAGCTGAGGGTTCATTGTCGGGCAGCCCTAAAACGAAATAGCCGTGTACGAAAAGTACAGAGCCGATTAAGAGTCCGCTCCGACGTGGTGGCTACGCAACCACCCCACCGAAATACGCTTGTTGTGATGGTGGACAATGATATTGTCGCTGAGACAGTATCAAAGGATAATCACGTGACGAAATGGCTAGGCCTCCCTGCTCTATATACATAGAAGACAGGATATCGAGGGAACGACTAGTGAAACGTCAATAATCAAGATGACCGGCCGGAACAGACGGCAGAAAAGAGACTGGACGCTATATGTGTTCCAGTCTGCTTTGGTAAATACTCTTATATAAAATAAGAGTATTGATTAAAGCAAACTACTGTGCAATATATAAAGGTACTTATGATTGAAAATGAAATCGGTCGAGGAGAAAGAGCGTCTTGGGGGAGCTTCCCCAGAGTTATTCGTAATGATGATTTAAATACACTTTCTAATCATTCGGAATATTTAGGTGCGAAAAGTGGTGATACTGAAGCAGCCATTAGTTTGATCTCAAAAACGTTAAAACAAGAGACGGTAGAGGAGTGCTTCAAGTTATTAAAGAAATGTTCTGATGTTATCTTAGTGCCAGTTTTAGCAAAAGAGGTTGCAGGGAATAATAAAATTCCTCTTGTTACAGCAAAGTTTTTAAGTGAATATTTAGAATTGCCATTTGTGGATAATATTGTTCAAAAAGAAAAAATTGGAAGAACTGGTAAAGGCGCAGACTATAGGCTAGCTTTTAATCCAACTTTTGAAGGATTTGTAGATAACTCAAAAGAATATTTTATTGTTGATGACACATTAACTATGGGGGGAACAATTGCCTCACTACATGGATATCTTAAAAATCGAGGTGCTAAAGTTGTTGGGGCAATGGTAATGACTGCGCATGTTGGTTCACTTGAGTTACCTATTAAACAATCAATGTATAATGATATTATTAATAAACACAGTGAAGAAATTAATCAATTTTGGAAGAAGGAGTTTGGATATGGAATTGAAAAGCTCACACAAGCAGAAGCAGGACATTTACGAGCGGCCAAGACTTTTGACCAGCTCAGAACTAGAATTATTGAAGCTAGATATGCGGGTGTCAGCCAACTTGTTGAGGGGAATGAAATTAGTAAAAAAACCTTTGAACAAAAGAAAAGTGAGCCTGAACAAGATATAGAACGATAGCAGCTTTATCTTTATACGAATCAAAACCGCCGGTTTAACTACTTGGCGGTTTTTTTTATGGAGATCAGCAGTTCATGTTTGACAAACCTGACTACTCACATCTTGCAAGAGACGCTGAGGTAACAATAGATGTAACAGCAGAAGAAGTAGCTGCAATTTTTTGGGCTTACGACCGTGGGTTTGACTCACTGGACGAAACATCCCGACAGAAACTAGATTCCGTTATCAACAAGCTCAAATATGAGCTGTGGCCGTAGAAAGAATCGGGATAAATGATTAGTTATATAGTTAACTTACAAGCCGCCTTTTAAAGGGTGGTTTTTTTATTTAAGGAAAATAATGAAACAGATTCATTTTGTATTACAAGGCAAAGGTGGTGTGGGCAAAAGCTTTGTCGCTTCACTACTCGCCCAATATTTAAAATCTACAGGCAATGAGGTGCATTGCTATGATACTGATCCAGTTAATCAGACCTTCAGTCGCTATAAAAAGCTGAAAGTTGAGATTGTTAAAATTTTGACTGAGCATAAAAGCATTGATGTATCGAAATTCGATGCGTTAATTGAAGATTTGCTGGAAAAAGACGGTGTGGCCGTGATTGATAACGGAGCTGCTACCTTTGTGCCGCTCATGTCTTACATTCGTGAAAGCGGTGTAATTGAGTTATTGAAGGAAAGTGGCGTGGATGTCGTGGTGCATGTACCGCTCCAAGCTGGCCAGGGTATCAAAGATACTGTTCAAGGTTTGCTGGAAGTGCTTGGAACCCTTCAGACAAACGTTGTCGTGTGGCTCAATCACTACTGGGGCCGCATTGAACTCAATAACAGTCCAGTCTTTGAGCAATCCAATGTGTACAAAGAAAACTCAGACCGAATTACAGCTGTAATCGAACTTGAAAATTATAATCCGGATACTTTCGGCAAAGACATTCAAGAGATGACTACAGCTCATCTTACTTTTGATGAGGTGCAGCAATCTGCACAATTTAAGCTAATGCCGAAGCAGCGCCTCAAGAGAGTCCAACGTGAAGTGTTTGACCAACTAGCTCAAAAGACGTTTTTTGAGCAAATCATGGAGAATCCAAATGGAGTTAAAAGTTAACAAACTTAAGTTTAAATGTTTGCTGCCAGTGGCAGCATTTTTTTTGGGCGGAGTAGCGCAAGCGCAAGAATTGCCGGAGGTGGATTTACTAACAGGTGATACTCGCCTGGCTTGTGAAGCAGTCTTGTGCTTATCCAGCGGTACTCGACCAGGAGAATGTGCGCCGGCATTAAGACGCTACTTTGGTATTACTGACCCACGGCCGCACAAAATGATTCAAAAGCGAATTAACTTTTTAAATATGTGTCCAGCAGCAAATGAACCGAATATGCCAGGCTTGGTCACTGCCATTGCCAACGGTGCAGGTCGTTGCGATGCGCAGCACTTAAACGCTTATAACCGAAAAAAAGTGGTTAAACGGGTTTGTACCCCATCATTCGGGATGTTTGGGGAATCAACGTGCAAAACTGAAGTAATTACAGTCGTTTCAGATCAAAAGCCAGCTTATTGTCGTGCATACGAGGGGCATGATTTTACGTTTGAAATTGAAACTCACTATGTAGGTACACCAACTACCGGTGGCCGATGGGTTGAGCCAAAAGACTATGATAAAGCGTTGCAAGAGTATAACGACAATTATCAATCAGAGAACAAAAACTCAAGAACAAAGGTTGAATACATTGACTATGACAAGTGGAGTGACGGACGGCGTTGATAATCGGCCGAGCCATGATGAGCAAGTAACAACTTTAACGCCGACGCAAATAGTTGAAGAAGTTTTTATGCTGACAAGGCAACGTATTGATGAGTCTGATCCAATCGTGGCCTTGCTTGTGTTTGTAGACCGACAGCTAGCCAGTCATCGCCAACTACTCAAAGAGTACGATCAAGGATTTTTTGGCCAGTTGGATGGCCGCTTAGCTGGACTCAATAAAACGTATGAGTCGCTATCTGCTTATCGAGAGATGGTGACCACAGAGTTATTGACAATCACAAAAAAAGAAACAGCACAAGAAGCTGAGAAACACGCTAAAGCAATCAAGGACACTCAGAATCGGCGTGATACGTTGATGATGGGAGCAATAGGTGGCTTATTCTTTCTTCAGCTACTGTTATTTATAGTTTTTATTTTCAAAGGTTAGCAATGAATATGAGAACGTTAAAAGCAGCTGCGGCTGCTTTTTTTATAACCTCTGGTGTAGCCCAGGCCGCTGAACCAGCTGCGCCGGTTAACTTCAATGAGCTTGCCAAACAATGCGCTTCAGGAGTGCATTACAACACGATGCAGGCGGTAGCTCGCACGGAAAGCGGTTTTAATCCGTATGCAATTGGTGTAGTAGGCGGTGCTATTAAGCAGCCCACTACTTTTTCTGAAGCGGTGGAGGCGGCTAGGCAACTGGACAAGGCCGGCCGCAACTTCAGTATGGGGTTAAGCCAGATTAACCGCTATAACCTAGCTAAATACGGATTGGATTATGAATCAGTCTTTGACCCATGTCTTAATTTAAAAGTAGGTGCTGAAATACTATCTGAATGTTTTGGTCGTGCATCCGGTAATGACCAGGAGGCACTGCAAAAAGCCTTGTCTTGTTATTACTCAGGTAACTTCAGGACAGGATTCACCCAAGATTTGGCTGGACAGCCAAGTTATGTGCAGCGAGTCATCGCTGCCGCCGGTAAGAATCATGATAGTCAGGTTATTAAGCAAGCAGAAACTAAGCCAGCGGTTGAGGCTAAACCAGTGATTCCTGAGCTTGATCCGAACACTTCTGCTCCGGTACAAGTCAAAGTAACAGCCAAACCAAGCAAACCTAAACCCAAAAAACCAGCTCAGGTTGTGGTAGCAGCTGCTTCTGAAACCAAAGAAAAAGCACCCTGGGATGCTTTTGGTGACTGGTAAACGCTTGAGGATATGAAATGAATAAGCAAGAGGATTATGCCCTTTCTATTAATGAAGTGGCTGAACTCTTAGGAGTCAGCTATTGGACGATTTACGCTAAGCGTCACGAATTAGGATTTAGACTGCCAGGTGGCCGTAAATGGTACATATGGCGCTCAGCACTTGATAATTTTGGAAAAAAGCGTAACAATGTATTCCGATTATCTGTGCTGGCAAGAGAGGATACTTCATGCCAATATACAGAAAAAACAGCAATCAGAATGCCATCTGGTGGATTGACATCAGGACACCAGGCGGCAAAAGAGTTAGACGATCTACTGGCACAAGGAACAAAAAAGAAGCCCAAGAGTACCACGACCGCTTAAAAGCTGAATTGTGGCGAGAAAATAAACTAGAAGATAAGCCTGATTATACGTTTGATGAGGCTGCTATCCAGGTTTTAAAGTTAGCGGTCAGTGAGCGAGATTATGCTGTAAAAACCAGGCACATTAGATACTGGCGCGACCACTTTGGTGGTAGAACATTAAGCTCTTTAACCGCAGAGGAAATTATTAATTGCTTGCCAACGCATCAGTTGCCAAAGCCCGGTGTCAAGGGAAACTTAAAGTTAAGCAAAGCTACTCAAAACCGCTATCTTTCAACCATGTCTAGGCTACTAAACTTGGCTTACAAAGATGGCAGGATTGACAGGTTACCTCACTTAACAAAGTTTAAAGAGGCCCCAGTGCGGGTTAGGTGGATCACTAGGGAGCAGGCTCAACTGCTGATTCAACAATTGAGTCAGCGCTGGATGAGAAATGCAGTAATTTTTGCATTATCAACAGGCGCTCGTGCAAATGAAATATTATCGCTTGAGTGGTCACAGGTTGATTTAAACGAAAAGGTTGCTTGGTTAACTGCTGACAAAACTAAATCAGGAAAGGCTAGACCCATTCCTTTGAATGACGATACCTGCGCTGTTTTAAAATCGTGTCAAGGTGATGATCCCCGTTGGGTCTTTGTAAGAGATTCAACGGGTCAAAATCCCAAAACGATTAACTATAAGTCGTTTAATGCCGCCACAAAAGCAGTTGGGCTGGATGATTTTCATTTTCATGACTTAAGGCATACTTGGGCCTCTTGGCATGTCCAAGCCGGAACGCCTTTATTTGTCCTGAAGGAAATGGGCGGATGGGAAACATTGGAAATGGTTAAAAAGTATGCCCACCTCAATGCTTCTCATCTGGCGGAATACTCATCTGCGGTCACCTTTTGGTCACCCCTAGACGATTTAGGGCAAAGAAAAAGCCACCTACAAATGGCTGTAAATGGCTAACTTACTGGCTTTCTAGTGGTCCCCCCAGCCGGACTTGAACCGGCGACCAAAGGATTATGAGTCCTCTGCTCTAACCAACTGAGCTACAGGGGGCTTTTGATACGTGCCTTAATCTAAAAAATCAAAGCACATCACTGGATGCATAGCAATTACGCTAAGCTGTTAATGATAGCTTAACTAGTTAATAAAATCAATTCACAATAGTCGCAACTTCAATTGCTATCTTTAACAAAAACGACTAGTATTAGTGATTAACTGGCTCATCCTCAATTTGTTCCTATCTTTTTGGTGTCGCTATGAGTTTAGCTTTGCGTCAATATCCCATGTGGGTTGGTATTCTGACCTTAGTGCTGTCAATTATCTCTTTATGCACCGGCACCTCATTTGCAAAAACACTCTTTTCAGAGGTCGGCGCAGTCGGAACAACGACCTTTAGGATTTTTTTCTCAGCCTGTATTTTATGGTTGATTTGGCGACCTTGGCGCATCCCCGTGACCCGCTCGGATTTAGCCACTATTGTGCCTTATGGTATCTGCATTGTGGGGATGAACCTCCCCTTTTATCTGGCACTACAAAGCTTACCCGTCGGTATCGCACTGGCGATTGAGTTTATTGGCCCCTTGAGTTTAGCTATTTATACGTCCAGAACACGTTTTGATTTTCTGTGGATTGCTTTTGCTGTCATCGGCCTATATCTGCTCCTTTGGCCAGATGCGGATTCGGAGCAATTAATCGCACTGGATTTAGTCGGTGTGATTTACGCTATTATTGCTGGGGCATTTTGGGCAGCCTATATCGTCTTTGGACAAAGAGCACGTCGTGTACATCCAGCGCATGTGACTGCCTATGGACTGACCATTGCTGCCATGATCATTTTGCCATTTGGTTTAATCAGCGGTGGTGCCAATATGTTTAATCCTAACCTCTTACTGTTCGGATTGAGCATTGCGGTGTTATCCAGCGCCCTACCCTATAGCTTAGAAGTCTTTGCGCTGCGGATTTTACCGGCCAAAACCTTTAGTATTATGCTGAGTTTGGAGCCTGCCGTGGGCGCATTAGCAGGCATCATTATCCTTGGCGAAGTGCTAGCAGCTAAGCAATGGCTCGCCATTTTACTAGTGGTCTGCGCTTCAGCAGGCTGCACGGCCACAGCGGTACGAAATAATCGCAAGGATAATACTAACAAAGCCGCCAATTAAGTAAAGCAGTAGCTCTACCGCGATATTAAATTTTAATATTAAACTATATGACTACATCACAGCGTCAATATCCCATGTCGCTAGGTGCGCTAGCGCTAGTACTATCGATATTTTCACTCTGCATCGGTAATTCGTTTGCAAAGGGATTATTCGAGGCTGCCGGCCCCGTGGGTGCTACCACCCTTAGACTATTGTTTTCCACCCTATTTATGATGCTGTTTTGGCGCCCTTGGCGCATTGCGCTAACCCGTTCAGATTTAGCGACAATTATCCCCTACGGTCTGTGCATGGTCGGCATGAACAGCACCTTTTATTTAGCCATTGACAGATTACCACTCGGGGTGACCTTAGCGATTCAATTTTCAGGGCCCTTGGCAGTTGCCGTCCTCTCTTCTCGTTCACGTATGGACTTTGTCTGGGTACTGCTGGCCTTGGCTGGACTTTATTTACTCTTGTGGCCAGGTCACGCAGCCAACGATACGCTAAAACTTGACTCCATCGGCGTGGTCTATGCCTTGGTTGCCGGTGCATTTTGGGGCATGTATATCCTCGTGGGGCGACGCGCACGTTTAATTCACCCAGGATTGATCACTTCCTATGGCTTTGCCACTGCCTCATTAATTATTTTGCCGATTGGGCTGATACAGAATGGTCCTCAACTAATTAATCCCACAGTATTATTATTCGGTCTAGGTATCGCCCTACTCTCTAGCACCATTCCTTTTACCTTAGAGATCTTCTCACTGCGGATTTTACCCATAAAAACCTTCAGTATCATGGTGAGTTTAGAACCGGCCGTGGGTGCGCTGACGGGGATTGTTATTTTGAATGAGTTCTTAGATTTGCGAGAATGGCTTGCGGTGATTTTGATTGTCAGTGCGGCAATTGGTACCACCGCTACCGCAGTACAGAGCGGCAGAAGAGAAAAACGCCGAGAACAAAAATAATCTTTGCTCTCGGCCTTAAGTATCATTAAGGGTACAAACCACGTACCTTGCGCTGCTCCAAAATACGCGTGCAAGCAATAATATAGGCTGCTGTGCGCATACTGACGCCGTGGTACTTGGCAGTTTCACGAATCGCACGGTAGGCCTCGCGCATCATCCGTTCCAGACGATGATTAATCTCGTCCACAGTCCAGAAAAAGCTGGAGAAGTCCTGTACCCACTCAAAATAACTAACGGTCACACCGCCTGCATTTGCCAGCACATCTGGCACGATAAAGACCCCCTTATCGCTCAGGATATCGTCAGCCGCTGGTGTGGTCGGACCATTAGCCCCTTCAACTAAAATTTTAGTGTTAACGCTATGCGCATTCTTCTCTGTTACTTGATTTTCCAAAGCGGCTGGGATCAACAAATCGGTCTCGGTCGCCCAAAATTCATCCACTGAAATCTCAGTTGCACCTTCAAAGCCCTTAATGCCGCCATGGTGTTCGACATGCTCAAGTAGCTTGTAAATATCAATGCCCTCTTCATTGGCCACGGTAGCCGTGTGATCTTGGAGTGCGATGACTTTGGCACCCGCTTCAAAAAATAAACGTGCCGCCGTGCCACCAACATTACCAAAGCCCTGTATCACAACTCGTGCACCCTGAAGGTCAATGCCTTGATCTCTCGCCGCTTCACAGGCAGCCACATACACACCACGCCCGGTCGCTTCCACTCGACCCAAACTACCGCCTAGCGCAATCGGCTTACCCGTGACGACGCCCGAGGTAGTATAGCCTTGGTTCATCGAAAAGGTATCCATCATCCATGCCATCACTTGTGGACCAGTGTTAACGTCCGGCGCGGGTATATCCTTTAACGGACCGATAATGCTACCAATTTCAGAAGTATAGCGACGGGTCACGCGTTCAAGCTCTTTTTGGGAATAATTACGGGGGTCGATCCGAATACCGCCTTTGGCACCACCAAAAGGTAGATCCACGGCAGCACATTTAATCGACATCCAGCCAGCTAAAGCCATCACCTCGGATAGATTCACATCCTGATGGAAACGCACTCCGCCCTTACCCGGACCACGGATGGTATTGTGCTGTACACGATAGCCTTCAAAATGCGCAAAGCTGCCATCATCTAGCTCAATCGGCACGTCCACCACCATAATGGTTTTAGGGCGTTTCAAGGTTTCAATCCATGGGGACAAACTGCCCATATAAGGGGCAATACGATCAATTTGCTCTAAAAAAATACCCCAAGCACCTAAATCATTCTGATTTAAATAAGAGGGTAATGCATGCTTAGGAACGCTTGACTGTTGATCCACAAGACTCTCCAATTAATTTAAACGTGATGTTAGTACAGTAACAGATTTGCTCACTAATTACACCCAAAATAAAAATCCCCGAACATTTGCTCGGGGACTTCTGTATCACATGATGCCGTAGTGACTATCTAGCCGAAATCGGTGTTACATCACGCTTAGCTGCACCAATGTAGATCTGACGTGGACGACCGATCTTATAATCAGGATCGCCAAGCATTTCATTCCATTGAGCAATCCAACCAACGGTACGCGCCAAGGCAAAGATTGCGGTAAAGAGTGACGTTGGGATACCGATAGCACGCTGAACAATACCAGAGTAGAAGTCTACGTTAGGGTATAGCTTACGCTCAACAAAGTACTCGTCCTCTAGTGCAATACGCTCTAGTTCCATCGCGAGTTTGAATAAAGGATCGTTTTCCAAACCTAAAGCGGACAGTACCTCTTTACACGTTTCTTGCATTAATTTCGCACGTGGATCGTAGTTTTTATACACACGATGACCGAAGCCCATGAGGCGCGCAGGATTATTTTTATCCTTGACCGCTTCCATAAACTGGCCAACTTTTTCAATACCGCCATTGGCTTGAATTTCTTCAAGCATGGTCAAGCAAGCCTCGTTCGCACCACCATGCGAAGGACCCCACAAGCACGCCACACCCGCAGCAATCGCTGCAAATGGGTTAGTACCTGAAGAACCGCAAAGTCTGACTGTTGAGGTAGATGCGTTTTGCTCGTGATCGGCATGAAGAATTAGGATACGGTCTAGCGCACGTTCAACCACCTCATTGACCTGATAATCTTCGCACGGCGTAGCAAACATTTGACGTAGGAAGTTACCACTATAAGATAAGTCGTTACGTGGGTAGATGTATGGCTCACCCTTGTTGTACTTATAGGCCATGGCAACCATCGTCGGCATTTTAGCAATTAAGCGAATCGCCGAAATCTCACGGTGACGCGGATTACTAATATCCGTTGAGTCGTGATAGAAAGCCGATAAAGCACCAACCAAACCAGTCAATACAGCCATCGGGTGAGCGTCACGACGGAAGCCGCGTAAGAAGAAATGCATTTGTTCATTAACCATATTATGACGGTTAATCGATACATCAAACTCCTTCTTCTGCTCCGCATTTGGTAGCTCGCCATGTAAGAGTAAATAGCAAACCTCTAAGAAGTCGCAATTTACAGCCAGCTGCTCGATCGGATAACCACGGTAGAGTAACTCACCCTTATCACCGTCAATGTAGGTGATTGATGAGCCGCAAGAGGCTGTCGACATAAAACCCGGGTCATAAGTAAACTTGCCGGTTTGACCGTACAACTTACGAATATCCATCACATCAGGGCCGATGGTCCCCTCATAAATCGGCAGTTCGATGGATGGCGAACCGTCTGAAAAGCTTAATGTGGCTTTTTTATCGGATAATTGCATCTTGATTTTTTCCTTTTAAATAAGCGCTTAGACAGCGATTAGGCCTTGCGAATCAAGTGAACAAGTCGGCATATATTATCAGTGTGGTAGTCGCCTTCAGGTTCTTTTTTGCCTAATAAAATGTCTAATAGCTGGTTGTCGTCTAACGTAAACAAGTGTGTTAGCGATAATACATCTTCATCACTTAATTGCTCTTCATAAAGATCAAGAAAGTTCGTAAGAATTAAATCGTTTTCCAATAAACCGCGCCGTGCACGCCAACGAAGGCGTGCACGGGCAAGTTCAACCTCTGATATGCTCATTCCTTGTACTCTAACAAGTCAGTGTACAGTCACTAAACTGTACGACGAACTAACATCTCTTTGATCTTACCAATGGCGCGAGTCGGATTTAGTCCCTTGGGACAGGCATCCACGCAGTTCATGATGGTATGACAACGGAACAAGCGGTATGGATCCTCAAGGTTATCCAAGCGCTCTGTGGTTGCTTCATCACGGCTATCAGCAAGCCAACGATAAGCTTGTAATAAACCTGCAGGACCCACAAACTTATCCGGATTCCACCAGAAAGAAGGACACGAAGTAGAGCAACAGGCACATAGAATACATTCATACAAGCCATCTAACTCTTCGCGAGCTTGTGGGCTTTGTAGGCGCTCTTTCTCTGGTGGTGGCGTATTATTCACAAGGTATGGACGTACTGAATGATACTGATTGAAGAAGTATGTCATATCAACAATCAGGTCACGGATCACCGGAAGACCCGGTAGCGGACGTAACACAATCGGCTCTTTTAAATCATTCAAGTTGGTAATACACGCCAAGGTGTTTTTACCATTCACGTTCATCGCATCAGAGCCACAAACACCCTCACGGCAAGAGCGACGAATTGAAATACTATCATCTACGTCATTTTTGATGCGTACAATAGCATCCAACAGCATTTTGTCAGTTGGTTTCAGCTCAACATCCAATTTCTGCATATATGGTCGCTCGTCCTTGTCCGGATCGTAGCGATAAATCTCAAATTTAACAATTCGTTTAGACATAATTTCAACCTATACCAATTAGAATGTACGTTTCTGAGGCTCAACTGTTTTAGCAGTTAAGGGTTTCATCTGAACCGGCTTATACTCTAAGCGACTGCCCTCTGAATACCATAAGGTGTGCTTTAACCAATTCACGTCATCACGCTCAGGATAGTCATTTAGGGCGTGAGCACCACGACTCTCAGTACGTGCAGCGGCTGATGTGATAGTAGCGCGCGCAACCTCAATCATGTTGGAAATCTCTAAGGCCTCTTGGCGAGCCATGTTAAAGACTTTGGATTTGTCTTTAAAGTAAATGTGATTAGCACGCTCGGCGATTTCTTCGATTTGCTCAACACCCTCATTAAGCAGCTTTAAGGTACGGAATACGCCACAGTGACTCTGCATCGAAATACGCATTGCATCACCTACTTCTTGCACCTTCTCACCGGAAGTACGGTTTTCAAGCTCACTTACACGTGCGATTGACTTATCAACTGCTTCTTTAGGTAGATCCTGGTGCGCTCTTTGCTTTTCTAAATGCTCAGACACTAAATGATTACCCGTGGCGCGACCAAACACGATTAAGTCAAGCAATGAGTTAGTACCTAAGCGGTTTGCACCATGTACCGAAACAGCTGCACACTCACCCACAGCGTAGAGGCCATTAATCACCTTATTCTCGCCGTTAACATAGTCTAATACCTGACCTTGAATATTGGTAGGGAGACCACCCATCTGATAGTGGATTGTTGGCACCACAGGGATAGGATCTTTAATCGGGTCAACGTTACCAAAGCGGATTGCAATTTCACGAATCGATGGTAGACGCTTATTAATCACGTCTGCCCCTAGGTGATCAAGCTTTAACAATACGTGATCAGCATTAGGACCACAGCCGCGACCCTCTTTAATTTCTTGGTCCATCGAACGTGAAACGAAGTCACGTGGCGCCAAGTCCTTAAGCGTCGGTGCATAACGCTCCATAAAGCGCTCACCGTCTTTGTTTAATAAAATACCGCCCTCACCGCGTACACCCTCGGTAATCAGTACACCGGCACCAGCGACACCGGTTGGGTGGAATTGCCAGAACTCTAAATCCTGTAAAGGAATACCGGCACGAGCCGCCATACCTAAACCGTCACCGGTATTAATAAAGGCGTTAGTCGAAGCAGCCCAAATACGGCCCGCACCACCCGTCGCTAATACGGTCGCCTTACCCTCTAAAATATAAATATCACCGGTTTCCATCTCAAGTGCTGTCACACCGAGTACATCACCGTCTTCGTTACGTAGTAAGTCTAAGGCCATCCACTCAACAAAGAACTGAGTGCGAGCCGCAACGTTACGCTGATATAAGGTGTGCAATAAGGCATGACCAGTACGGTCAGCTACGGCACAAGCACGTTGAACCGGCTTTTCACCATGATTCGCAGTGTGACCACCAAATGGACGCTGATAAATCGTACCGTCGGGGTTACGGTCAAATGGCATACCAAAGTGCTCTAACTCATACACCGCATTCGGTGCTTCACGGCAAAGGAACTCAATCGCATCCTGGTCACCTAACCAGTCGGAGCCCTTAACCGTATCATACATATGCCATTCCCAATGGTCCTCACTCATATTGCCAAGCGAAGCACTAACACCACCTTGAGCTGCCACCGTGTGCGAACGAGTCGGGAAAACTTTAGATAAAACAGCAACAGACAAGCCAGCCTGAGCTAATTGTAATGAACAGCGCATACCGGCACCACCGGCACCCACGACAACCACGTCAAATTGACGACGGGGTAAAGAAGAATGAATTGCAACCACGGCTTATAGACTCCAAAGAACACTAGCAAAATAAACGATCGAAGAGACTAACCACATCACAGTGAGTACCTGTAGCGCTAATCTAAGTTTGACACAGGTAATATAGTCCATCCAAATATCACGCACACCAACCCAGGCGTGATAAATCAGAGCAAAAAAGGCTAAGGATGTGGAGATCTTGCCGGCAGGAAAACCGCCAAACCAAGTAAAGGTAAATAGATTTACCCAAGAGTAATAATCAACTTTGGTAAAGAGAACTACTAATAAAAACAGAATTGAATACACGGCTAAGATAACCGCCGTCACACGCTGGATAATAAAATCCATCACGCCGTAACGAGCACCTACCGCACGACGTGTATGTCCATATTGTTCATAACGTTCCATTAGAGCACTCCAAACATTTTAATTGCAAAAATACAGGTCAATACTAAGCTGACTATCACCACAAGACGAGCACTCTTATGCGCTTCCGCTTTTTCTAAACCACGACCAAAATCTAAGGTTAAAAAGCGCACGCCGGCACAGAGGTGGTGCATAAAGCCCCATAACAACACTAATAAAATCAGCTTTAATAAAAAGCCACCAAAACCGCTACCCAACTCAGCAAAAGAGCCTGGTGAAGCCACGCTTGCTGCAAATAAAGGCACAAACACAATCGGCAACGCCAAGAACAAGAGCGCACCGCTGACACGATGCAAAATCGAGACCCTAGCAGCGAGCGGCTGCTTAAAGTCAACGGTAATATTCCTTACGCTGACATTGCGGAATTCGCGATAAGGCTTTTTTTGATTTTCAGACATAGTAAATTTACCCCTATCTTAGAAAGAAAATCGTTGAACCATGACAAATGGTATTAGTTAATAAAAATCTGTCCTACTAGTTTAAACTATTTCTGTAAAAGTAATCCTTAGTTAGATACATTCCTTTACGAATTTCTATCGGTTTGTCGCCATAAGTATAAGCGATCCGATTAATCGCTAACAGTGGATAGCCTTCTGGTACCTGGAGTAACTCAGAGACTTTGTCATTGGCAGCAACCGCATAAAGTTGCTCTTCGGCACGAATCATACTCACCCCAAACTCTGACTCAAAGAGTCCATATAAGGGCAAGCGCTTTTGTAAGGTGGCTAGATTAAGCGCTCTAAAACTATCCGCTGGCAAAATAATCTGCTCAAACACCACCGGCTTATCATCAAAGCGCATCACCCGGTCAATTTCAACCACTTCACTACCGGGCGGCAGTTCCAGCAAATCCAATTCAAGCTGATCTGCTTTACGAAAATCACAGGCCAAAAAATCGCTCACCGGCTTTTCTTTTTTCTCTTGACCATGACGACTTGCTAAGCGTAAAAAACGATAACGCACCTCATCCTCATGATGCGTCGCAACGAACGTCCCCTTGCCCTGGCGACGGATTAAGACACTCTCAGCAGATAATTCGTCAATGGCCTTACGGACCGTGCCCTGGCTAACTTGATACAGTGAGGCCAATTCAAGCTCACTCGGAATACTCTCGCCAGGCTTCCACTCCCCTGCTTTCAAGCTCTCTAAAATTAATTCCTTAATTTGCTTATACAGTGGAGAAAAAGCAGCACGTTGCCTAGCCGTAGCGACCGCCTTAGCGGTGCGGGATGATAGGGTCCGCGGACCACGTGGAGCAGCGACCCTCAAACTCTTACGCGAAGGGGGCTTACTGGTAAGATTAGACTGTAATTTACTCATAACTTTAAGAAAGATTTGTTGCCATATTATCGCATTAGTGACAAAGAAAGTCCATTCATCTATCTTATATAAGACATAAGACATAAGTCTACATTGACTCAAGCTAATTATTGATCTAAGCTTAACAAGATTTTTAAACGTTTCATTACATTTTCACATGTAATGCTGGAGTTACTACTATGTCAAAACCTGCTGTACGTGTTGCGGTCACAGGCGCCGCCGGCCAAATCGGCTATGCTCTTTTATTCCGTATTGCCTCGGGTGAAATGTTAGGTAAGGACCAACCGGTTATCCTTCAATTGCTTGAAATTCCCGATGAAAAAGCTCAAAACGCACTCAAAGGCGTGATGATGGAACTAGATGACTGCGCATTCCCGTTATTAGAGGGTATGACTGCTCACAGCGATCCTAAAGAGGCTTTTAAAGATGCACAAATTGCCTTATTAGTTGGTTCTCGCCCGCGCGGTCCAGGCATGGAGCGTGCTGATTTATTACAGATTAATGCCAAGATCTTTATTGAGCAAGGTAAAGCACTTAACGAGGTCGCCGATCGTAATGTTAAGGTATTAGTCGTGGGTAACCCTGCTAACACAAATGCCTATATTGCAATGAAGTCTGCACCTGATTTACCAGCCAAAAACTTCACTGCGATGCTACGTCTAGACCATAACCGTGCCTTAACTCAACTAGCGCAAAAATCTGGTAAAGCCGTTAAAGATATCCGTGATTTCGCTGTTTGGGGTAACCACTCTCCAACCATGTACCCTGACTACCGCTTTGCCACAGTTAATGGTGAGAGCTTAAAGGATCTCATTAACGACGAAGAATGGAATAAAAACGAGTTTATTCCTAAGGTTGGTAAGCGCGGTGCGGCGATTATTGAGGCTCGTGGCCTATCTTCAGCCGCTTCTGCCGCTAACGCCGCCATTGATCACATCCGTGACTGGGTCTTAGGCTCTAACGGTCAGTGGGTAACCATGGGTGTACCATCTGACGGTTCTTATGGTATCCCTGAGGGCATTATGTACGGTGTGCCAGTCATCTGTGAAAACGGAGAGTACAAGCGCGTTGAGGGTCTAGAAATTGACGAGACCTCACGTGCCTACATGGACAAGACACTTAACGAGCTTCTCGAAGAACGTGATGGTGTGGCTGATCTATTAAAATAATCGCAGTAGATTGTTTTAAATCAATTTAAGCAGCCTTATTCTGCTTAGTCCCTTTAAAAGCCATCCGTTCTTAATAGCACGGGTGGCTATTATTTTAGATAGAGTAAAGGATATGAGTCAAAAATCTGCAGGTGCAGCTTTTCGTCAAGCCTTAGCTGAAGAAAAGCCATTACAAATTATCGGTGCCATTAACGCTAATCACGCCCTCTTAGCTAAGCGCGCTGGTTTTAAGGCAATCTACTTATCCGGTGGCGGTGTTGCGGCTGGTTCTTTAGGTTTACCTGATTTAGGTATTAACACCTTAGACGATGTTTTAACGGATATTCGTCGTATTACCGATGTGTGCGATACCCCCTTACTGGTTGATATTGATACCGGTTTCGGCCCATCCGCTTTTAATATTGCCCGCACCATTAAAAGCTTAATTAAATTCGGTGCCGCAGCTTGTCATATTGAGGACCAAGCCGGTGCAAAGCGTTGTGGTCACCGCCCTAATAAGGAAATCGTTTCTACGGAGGAGATGATCGACCGCGTTAAAGCTGCGGTTGACGCTAAAACCGATCCTGACTTCTATATCATTGCGCGCACCGATGCCATTCAAAGTTTTGGCGTGGAAGCTGCGCTTGAACGTGCTCAAAAATGTGCTGAGGCTGGTGCCGATGCGATTTTCGTTGAAGCTGCGCATGATTTAGAAACCTACAAATTCTTCACCGACAATTTACAAGTACCGGTGTTAGCAAATATCACTGAGTTCGGCGCAACCCCATTATTTACCGTAGAGGAGTTAGCAAGCGTAGACGTAGGCATGGTTCTCTATCCGCTATCTGCTTTCCGCGCCATGAATAAAGCGGCTCAAACAGTATATGAAGCCATTCGTAAAGACGGCCATCAGAAAAACGTGGTTGATATGATGCAAACTCGGATGGAGCTTTACGAGAGCATTGGTTACTTTGCCTTTGAAGAATATTTAGATAATCTTTACGCAAAAAAATAATTTTTTAAAAATCATAGGAGGACTTCATGAGTCAAACAGATCAAAGCACAGACAACAAACCTAAGGGCAAAAAGTCAGTTGCCCTTTCGGGTGTTGCAGCGGGCAATACCGCACTTTGTACCGTAGGCCTTTCTGGTAATGACTTACATTACCGTGGCTATGATATTTTAGACATGGCTGGTGCGTGTGAATTTGAAGAGGTTGCTCACTTATTGATTCACGGCAAATTGCCTAATGTTGCTGAGCTTGCCGCTTATAAAGCAAAGCTAAAAAGACTGCGCGGTTTACCTTTAGCTGTCAAAGAGGTGTTAGAAAGCTTACCAGCAGCCAGCCACCCGATGGATGTGATGCGCACTGCGGTTTCTGTGTTAGGCTGCGCCTTACCTGAAAAAGACGATCACAATGCCGCTGACGCACGTGATATTGCCGATCGTTTGATTGCTTGCTTAGGCTCTGCCCTACTTTACTGGTACCACTTCAGCAATAACGGCGTGGTTATTGATGTCGAGTCTGATGAAGACAGCATTGCCGGTCACTTCTTAGAGTTGTTGCACGGTGAAACCCCACCCGAAGAGTGGGTTCGCGCTATGCATATTTCCTTAAACCTCTACGCCGAGCACGAGTTTAACGCATCAACCTTTACCAGCCGCGTGATTGCGGGTACGGGTTCAGATATGTACTCTTGTATTTCTGGCGCTATCGGTGCCTTACGTGGTCCTAAGCACGGCGGTGCAAACGAAGTGGCCTTTGAAGTGCAAAAACGCTACGACAATCCAGATGATGCTGAAGCCGACATCCGTAAACGTCTAGAAAACAAGGAAGTGATCATCGGTTTTGGTCACCCTGTTTACACTGTTTCAGACCCTCGTAACCAAGTCATCAAAGCGGTTGCTAAAGAGCTTTCTGAAAGCGCTAACAATACCAAGATGTATGAAATCGCTGAGCGCCTTGAAACCGTGATGTGGGATGCCAAGAAAATGTTCCCTAACTTAGACTGGTTCTCAGCTGTGTCATATCACATGATGGGCGTGCCTACAGCGATGTTTACACCGCTCTTCGTGATTGCACGTACCGCAGGTTGGGCTGCGCACATTCTTGAGCAACGGGTTGATAACAAGATTATCCGTCCTACTGCAAACTACGTTGGCCCGGAAAATCAAAGCTTCGTCAAGCTTGAGGATCGCTAATTAGCGAATAATTAGAGCGATTAGCTCATAGAGCAATAAAGGCGCCCCACTCGGAGGCGCCTTTGCTATATCAACTACGCATGGCAGACTTACTTCTCGTCCTTAGTTGAACCCTCTAATTGGGGTACTACCGAGTCCTTGCCTGCAACTAATAAGCCAGATTTGGTGTAAATACCAAGCTTATTGCGTGTATCAATGATATCCAAATTACGCATCGTTAACTGACCAATACGATCGAGCGGAGTAAAGGCTGCATCCTCAACCTTTTCCATACTTAAGCGATCGGCTTCGTAAGTCAAGTTAGGCGATTCCGTATTTAAGAAAATATAGTTATTACCACGGTGCAACTCTAGGGTCACCTCACCCGTAATCGCTCTAGCCACCCAACGTTGTGCCGTTTCTCTCAGCATCAGGGCTTGCGAATCGAACCAACGTCCTTGATACAATAAACGACCTAAACGTAAGCCATTAATGCGGTATTGCTCAATCGTGTCTTCATTATGAATACCAGTCACTAAACGCTCATAGGCAATATGCAATAAGGCCATGCCCGGAGCCTCATAAATACCGCGCGACTTCGCCTCAATGATACGGTTTTCGATCTGATCGGTCATACCCAAACCGTGACGACCACCAATTTTGTTCGCTTCTAAGAAAAGCGCAACGGGATCGTACTCCTGACCATTAAGCGCTACTGGTACACCCTCTTCAAAACGAACACGTACCACCTCAGGCTTAATCTCGACTGACTCATCCCAAAAAGCCACGCCCATAATTGGTTTGACGATTTTCAAACTGCTATCCAAGAACTCTAAGTCCTTGGCCTCATGCGTGGCACCAAGCATATTAGAGTCGGTACTGTAAGCCTTTTCAACCGACATTTTGTAATCAAAGCCATTTTCAATCAAAAACTCAGACATTTCCTGACGACCACCCAGCTCATCAATAAACTGTTGGTCTAACCAAGGCTTGTAAATTTTAAGCTTAGGATTAGTAATAAGACCGTAGCGGTAAAAACGCTCAATGTCATTGCCCTTATACGTGGAACCGTCACCCCAAATATTGACCTCATCCTCTTGCATCGCAGACACGAGCATCGTACCAGTCACGGCACGACCAATAGGGGTGGTATTAAAATAAGGCATACCGCCTGTGGTTACATGAAAAGCACCACTTTGAATCGCTGCAATGCCCTCATAGGCTAGTTGCAGACGGCAATCTACTAAACGCGCTTCAATTGCACCATACTTTTTGGCTTGGCGTGGAATCACCTCATAATCGTCCTCATCTGGCTGACCGAGATTAGCCGTATATGCGTAAGGCTGTGCGCCTTTTAATTTCATCCACAATAAAGCAGCAGACGTATCTAAACCACCTGAAAAAGCAATCCCGACTTTCTGACCGACAGGTAGCGATTGCAAGATGGTCGCATTTGAATTTGACATAAAGTAGACCCTTTGAAGAAATACACGTTTAAAAACAAAGCTTAATTTTAACCGATTTGCCACGACATAAGCGAATAATGGCCTAAGCTAAGTCGTATTATTTGCTAGTTACTAATACGTAGATTTAAATCACTCACCACCTTTTTAATTAAACCGCTCACTGCCTTTGGTCCAGCTCGACTCATTAACATATACATCGGCAGATACTCTGCTATCACAAAAGGTTTAGCAGGCGTCATTGAAATATGTAGTTGATTTTTCTGCGCTAGAAAATAATCACGTAGCGCTTGGCAGGCTGCACCCAACTGCTGAATAGCAAACTCATCCAACGCTCCAACACAGGCTTGATAGTGCTTTTCCACCTCCCCACGATGTGAAGAATCATGGGCTAACATGCGCTGATTCAAACCATCGTCCTTAAGATCGAGGCGGAGATAATGCAACTTGGTGGTCATGGTGCTCAATAAAATCAACTCCGGATCGATGGTTGCGACATCTAAGGCAAGTAGTTGCTCTAGCAAAGGGCCAATCCCCTCTGTTTTAAAATCGAACTGACTATCCAGTACCGCCTTTTGCCTGAGTACCAAATTACCAGTCAAACTACCATTTATTTTTTCCATATCATAGCTGAGCCGCAGCTGAATATCGTCTAGCTGTTGATAGCCATAGCGCTGCAAGCCCTTAGTTGCGTTTAACTTTTGCGATAACAACAAATGCACCCCATCCTCGTCGGTGACACCCTTATAAGTCACATCAACGGCGACACGATTAGCTGACACCTGATAGTCATCAAAATCCATTTCTTTAATCAAATACGTCTTCTTTTGAGCGCCCTTGCCACGACTAAAGACCACACCATAAATGGTGGCATCAGCCAACGACTCACCCTGAATACGCTGCCAGCTAAAACTGTCTTGTAAACCCATCGAGCTTAAATAGTCGCGCAACTCCTGCTCAACCTTGGCTGAAGCAGATGCCGTGGTACTGATGGTCAAAGCGGCTAAGCAGAAGAACACGGCTTTAGCCCCAGCGAATACGATATTTTTAAACATATTGAACCTTTAAGTCTGTCAGCTGAATCGTGATCAAATCACTCACATCATATAGTGTATAGTGTGAGCATAAAGTCACTAAAAATAAAGATAAGTACCTAGGTCTTATATAAGACATAAGACTTGTGATATACTCAGTAAATAATCAAGTAAAATCAACATTCTAAACTAAAAAGGTGTAATCAAATGTTAGAAGCATATCGTAAGCATGTTGAAGAGCGTGCGGCTTTAGGTATACCTCCTTTAGCCCTTTCTGCCCAACAAACCGCCGATTTAATCGAGTTAATTAAAAACCCACCGGTCGGTGAGGAGCAGTTTTTAGTTGATCTACTGACACACCGTATACCAGCGGGTGTTGATGACGCCGCCAAAGTCAAGGCTTCTTACCTAGCAGCCCTTGCTTTTGGCGAAGAAAAAACCCCTTTAATTAGCCCTGAAAAAGCCACCGAGCTTTTAGGTACGATGTTAGGTGGTTTCAATATCGCGCCGTTAGTTAAGCTATTGGATAATGAGCAATTAGCACCAATCGCTGCCAATGCACTTAAAAACACCTTATTAATGTTCGATGCTTTCCACGATGTACGTGAAAAGGCCGAAGCTGGCAATCAATTTGCCAAAGAGGTATTACAAAGCTGGGCTGATGCTGAGTGGTTTACCAGTCGTCCTGCCGTACCTGAAAGCTTAAAAATCACCGTCTTTAAGGTACCCGGTGAGACCAACACAGACGATTTATCCCCTGCTCCTGATGCAACGACCCGTCCAGATATTCCACTACACGCCTTGGCAATGCTGAAAAACAAGCGCCCTGATGCTTCTTTCGAGCCTGAAGAAGACGGTAAGCGTGGTCCAGTGCATTTTATTGAGAACCTCAAGGAAAAAGGCAATCTCGTTGCTTATGTAGGTGACGTCGTTGGTACCGGTTCATCTCGTAAATCAGCGACCAACTCCGTCCTATGGTTTACTGGTGAGGATATTCCTTTTGTACCTAACAAACGCTTCGGCGGCGTCTGTCTTGGCGGTAAAATCGCTCCTATTTTCTATAACACCATGGAGGATGCCGGTGCCCTACCTATCGAATTAGACGTTTCTAAGATGGAAATGGGTGATGAGATCGAATTGCGCCCATACGAGGGTAAAGCACTTAAGAACGGCGAAGTAATCGCTGAGTTTAAGGTTAAATCCGATGTCTTATTTGACGAGGTACAGGCCGGCGGTCGTATTCCTTTAATTATTGGTCGTGGTCTTACTGCAAAAGCACGTGAGGCTTTAGGCTTAGCGCCTTCGACTGTGTTCCGCTTACCTGAACAACCGGCTGATACTGGCAAGGGCTTTACCTTAGCGCAAAAGATGGTTGGTCGCGCCTGCGGCTTGCCTGAGGGTCAAGGTATTCGTCCTGGCACCTACTGTGAACCACGCATGACCTCTGTTGGTAGCCAAGACACCACCGGTCCAATGACACGTGATGAGCTTAAAGACTTAGCATGTTTAGGTTTCTCTGCCGATTTAGTGATGCAGTCATTCTGTCATACTGCGGCTTATCCTAAGCCAGTCGACGTTAAAACTCACCACGAACTACCTGATTTCATCAGTACCCGTGGCGGTATTTCCTTACGTCCAGGTGATGGTGTGATCCACTCTTGGTTAAACCGCATGTTATTGCCTGATACAGTAGGTACGGGCGGTGACTCACACACACGTTTCCCAATCGGCATCAGTTTCCCTGCGGGTTCAGGCTTAGTGGCTTTTGCGGCCGCAACCGGTGTGATGCCTTTAGATATGCCTGAGTCGGTACTCGTGCGCTTCAAGGGTAAAATGCAGCCCGGCGTGACCCTACGCGACCTAGTGAATGCCATCCCATACTACGCCATCAAAGAGGGTTTACTTACGGTGGCTAAACAGGGTAAGAAAAACATCTTCTCTGGCCGTATTTTAGAGATTGAGGGTCTACCTGATCTTAAGGTTGAGCAGGCCTTCGAATTAAGTGATGCCTCCGCTGAGCGTTCTGCCGCAGGTTGTACAGTACGTTTAAATAAAGAGCCTATCATTGAGTACTTGAAATCTAACATCACCTTATTGAAGTGGATGATCGCTAATGGTTACGAGGATGAGCGCTCATTAGCTCGCCGTATTCGTGCGATGGAGGAGTGGTTACAGAATCCTCAATTGCTAGAGCCAGATGCGGATGCTGAGTACGCTGCCGTGATTGAGATTGACCTCGCTGAAATTCACGAGCCGCTAGTGGCCTGCCCTAACGACCCTGATGATGTTAAAACCTTATCCGATGTGGCGGGTGAGAAAATCGATGAAGTCTTTATCGGTAGCTGCATGACAAATATCGGCCACTTCCGTGCCGCTTCTAAACTACTTGAGAATAAGCGTGACATTCCTGTTCGCTTATGGGTTGCGCCGCCAACCAAGATGGATCAGAAGCAGTTAACTGAAGAGGGTCACTACGGCACCTTCGGTGTGGCGGGTGCACGCATCGAGATGCCAGGTTGCTCACTATGTATGGGTAACCAAGCGCAGGTGCGAGAAGGTGCAACTGTTATGTCGACCAGTACGCGTAACTTCCCTAACCGTCTTGGTAAAAACACCAACGTCTACCTCGGCTCAGCGGAGCTTGCAGCAATCTGCTCACGCCTAGGTAAGATCCCAACGCGCGAAGAGTACCTAGAAAATATCGGTATCATCGATGAAAATAGCGATAAGATCTACCGCTACATGAACTTTAACGAAATCCAAGATTTCCAAGAGGTTGCCGATAGCGTAGAGCTCTAATTAACCTGCAATTAGTTAATTAGCATTAAGGGGTTTGGTCGCACGTACTAAACCCCTTTTTTTAATGCGCTTACACACCCCCCAATCCCAGGATGGATAGACTGGCTGCAATCAGTCCATCGTTAAAATCATCATCACCATAAGCGCATTTAATTAACAGCAGACTGACGCTAAAAGCGGTATCATTAATTATCGATTATTTTAAATAACTAATTTTTACGAGACGAGTAATTCAATGACAACAACAACTTCAATTTTTAAGGTAGAGGATAAGTTCTCACAACGCGCTAAAAATCTGACCGGCTCTGTTATTCGCGAGATTTTAAAGGTCACAGAGCGTCCAGATGTGATTTCCTTTGCCGGCGGTTTACCCTCGCCTAAAGGCTTTCCAAAAAAAGAACTACTTGATGCCTTTACTAAGGTTCTCACCGATAATCCCGAGTCCGCTTTACAGTACGGACCGACCGAGGGCTATCGTCCATTACGTGAGTGGATTGCTCAAGACTTTGCTAAACGTGGTGTCAAGGTAGCGACTGAGGAGGTATTAATTGTTTCTGGCTCGCAGCAAGCCTTGGATTTAATCGGCAAATTATTTATTGATGATGATGCTAAAATTTTAGTTGAATCACCCTCTTATTTAGGCGCTTTACAGTCCTTTTCCGTACAAAACCCGCGCTATGACACAGTCGCCACCGATGAGTACGGCATTATCGCAGAGGATATTACCCCTGAAAAAGCTGCTGATGCACGCTTTATTTATGTGCTGCCCAACTTCCAAAATCCAACCGGTATCACCATGACCTTGGAGCGTCGTCAGGCATTGGTTGAAACATGTGCTAAATACGGCTTACCAATTATTGAGGACGATCCCTACGGTGAGTTGCGCTTTGAAGGTGAGCATCAACCCTCGCTACTCGACTTAGGGCGTCAGGCGGGTGCGACCGTGATCCGCATGGGATCCTTTTCCAAAGTGCTCGCACCCGGCTTGCGTATTGGCTTTGTGGTTGCCCCTGTTGACGTTATTAATAAACTGGTACAGTTAAAGCAGGCTACCGATTTACACACGCAGACGGTCTCACAAATGGCAATTTACGAAGCGGTTAAGGATGGTTTTTTGTATCAGCATCTACCGACCGTGCGTGAACTGTATCGCAAACAATGTGGTTATATGTTAGACGCGCTAAGCGAGCACTTCCCTGAAAACTGTACATGGACTAAGCCCACCGGCGGGATGTTTATCTGGGTCAGCCTGCCTGAACAGATTGATACCACAGCCATTTTGCCGCAAGTGGTTGAGCAGTGTAAAGTCGCCTATGTGCCGGGGATGCCATTTTATATTGATCATGATAAAGCCCCTAAAAATAATCTGCGTTTAAGCTTTGTAACCGTTTCAGAGGATAAAATCAGAGACGGTATTAGCAAATTAGGCAGCTTTATCAAGAGTTTGTAATATTCCTAAGCTCAATGTCTTAGGCTCTTTTGCAAACTTTGACGATAGTATTCATAGAAACAAAGGAGTTAGGACATGGTATATAGCAACACCCTAAAACGCCTTGAGCTTCAACATGCACAAGGCGCCTATTATTCTTTGCCCGAACTAGGCAAGTTACTGGGTGCGGAAGTCAATCGACTACCCCACTCCATCCGTATCGTGCTTGAATCGGTGCTGCGCAATCATGACGGTAAGCGCATCACCGACGCACATGTTAAGCAATTGGCTCATTGGCAGCCGCAGGCTAAACGGCTTGATGAGATTCCCTTTGTAGTGGCCCGCGTCGTACTCCAGGATTTTACTGGTGTGCCACTCTTAGCCGACATTGCCGCCATGCGTGGCGTTGCTCAAAAAAACGGTCATTCCCCTAAGCTAATCGAACCCATGGTACCCGTAGACCTCGTGGTCGACCATTCGGTGATGATTGATTACTTTGGCACCAAGGATGCGCTTGATCTCAATATGAAGGTCGAGTTTGAGCGTAATCGTGAACGGTATGAGTTTATGAAATGGGGTATGCAGGCCTTTGATACCTTTGGCGTGGTGCCGCCGGGCTTTGGGATTGTGCATCAAGTGAATCTTGAGTACCTCGCCCGCGGTGTTTATAAGGACCAAAACGATGTCTACTACCCCGATAGTTTAGTGGGTACTGATAGCCATACCACCATGATCAACGGCATCGGCGTGGTTGCTTGGGGTGTTGGTGGCATTGAGGCGGAAGCGGCAATGCTGGGTCAACCAGTCTATATCCTGACGCCGGATGTGATTGGGGTGGAGCTAAGGGGTGAGCTTAACCCCGGCGTCACTGCAACCGATCTTGTCCTAACCGTGACAAATATGCTGCGCGCTCATAATGTGGTGGGTAAGTTCGTTGAGTTTTGTGGTGAGGGCACCGCCAGTTTAAGCGTACCTGACCGAGCCACCATTGCCAATATGGCGCCGGAATATGGTGCAACCATGGGCTTTTTCCCAGTCGACGAAAAAACCATTGATTACTTCAAAGGCACTGGACGTACTGAGGCAGAGGTCGATGCCCTTAGAGCCTACTTCGCTGCACAAGAAATGTTCGGGGTTCCAGCAGCAGCTGATATTGACTACACCACGCTGTTAACGCTTGACCTCAGCACCATTGTACCTTCTGTGGCTGGCCCTAAGCGCCCTCAGGATTTAATTAAGCTGACTGAGCTTAAGTCTACCTTTCACCATCTATTTTCAATGCCAGCGGCTAAAGGCGGTTTTAATAAAGAGTCCGCGACGCTCACTCAGCCCTACCCGCTAGCGGGCGAGACTGGTGCAACCATAAAAAATGGCGATATCCTGATTGCCGCCATCACCTCTTGTACCAACACTTCCAACCCGAGCGTTTTGATTGCGGCAGGCTTAGTGGCCAAAAAAGCAGTTGAACTGGGTCTACGAGTTAACCCAAGAATTAAAACCTCACTGGCACCTGGTTCTCGTGTGGTGACACGCTATTTAAGCGAAACCGGTTTACTCAGCTATTTAGAGCAACTCGGTTTTGATGTCGCTGCCTATGGTTGTACTACCTGTATTGGTAACGCCGGCGACTTAAGCGTTGAACTAAATCAGGCCATCACTGAACATGAACTGATCTGTTCTGCCATACTATCGGGTAACCGTAATTTTGAAGCACGTATCCACCCGAATATCAAGGCTAACTTCCTCGCCTCACCACCATTAGTGGTAGCCTATGCCTTAGCTGGTACCATTCGTTGTGATCTTTACAATGAGACTATCGGCATTGGAACTAATGGCCCAGTCTACTTAAAAGATATTTGGCCAAGCAATGAAGAGGTGCAAAGCTTAGTCAGTTATGCCATGAACCCTGAAGCTTATCGTGATAACTATGCCCAGGTTAAAAGTCATCCGGGCAAGCTATGGGATAACATCAAGGGGGTGAGCGGTGATGTGTATAACTGGCCTGAATCCACCTATATTGCCGAGCCACCCTTTTTCGATAACTTCTCCATGACGCCAGCGCCCATGCCGAGCATCAAAGGAGCGCGCGCTTTAGGTATCTTCGGTGATTCAGTGACAACCGATCATATTTCACCTGCGGGCGCTATTGCCGAGTCCTCACCAGCAGGTCTCTGGCTTAAGGAACATCACGTCCAAAAGCCCGACTTTAACAGTTACGGCTCACGCCGCGGCAACCATGAAATTATGATGCGCGGCACCTTTGCTAACGTCCGCATCAAAAACTTGATGATTCCGCCGCTAGCTAACGGTACGCTTTATGAGGGTGGGGATACCATTCATAAACCAAGTGGCGCACAAATGCCTATTTATAACGCCGCCATGCGCTACCTATCGGATGGGGTGCCTACGGTGATCTTCGGCGGCAAGGAATATGGTACGGGCTCCTCCCGTGACTGGGCTGCCAAGGGTACCTACCTACTCGGTGTTAAGGCCGTGATAACCCGCAGCTATGAGCGTATTCACCGCAGCAACCTCGTGGGTATGGGCGTATTACCACTACAATTCCAAGGCGAAGACTCTGTTGAGAGTCTAGGCATCACCGGTAATGAACGCTATGATATTAGCGGCTTGGAAAATGGCATTAAACCACAGCAGGAGGTCACTCTAACGATTCACCGTGAGGACGGTAGCTCGCAGGATGTGAACTTACTCCTTCGAATTGATACGCCAATCGAGGTTGAGTACTACGAGCATGGCGGTATTTTGCCATATGTACTACGCAATTTATTGGCTCAAGCCAATAGCGCTTAGCGCTGCATAGAGTTAATCATAGGGCCTCGATCTCAGGATAGTTCGAGGCCCTACACCTTATTCTGGAAGATTGTGAATTTAAAAACTAGCACCATTGATATTTTTTGTCGTGTGATTGATAACTTCGGTGATATCGGCGTTTGTTGGCGTTTGGCTCAAAGTTTTCCGACAAGCTATCAGATCCGACTATGGGTTGATGATTTAAAGAGTTTTAATAAAATCGAACCGGAGCTTAACCCTAAACTCGCGCAACAATTCCTGAAAACGATAGAAATTAGACATTGGCATCCACACATTGATTGCTGGCAAGCGGCCGATCTAGTGATTGAAGCCTTTGCCTGTGACTTACCCACCAGCTACCAAGAGGCGATGAAAGGCAAGACCCGTTGCTGGTTAAATCTGGAGTATTTAAGTGCGGAACCCTGGGTTGAAGGCTACCACCTACAACCCTCAATCCAGCCCAATGGGGTACCTAAATACTTTTTCTTCCCGGGCTTTAGCGAAAAAACTGGCGGTCTTTTACGCTTACAGCAAGGTCTTAAGGACAGCGCTGCCGCTTTTTTAAACACGCTGCTATCCCCTGCTGGCGCTGCCTACTATGAAGAAAAAAAACCACTGCTAATTAATCTCTTTTGCTACCCGCATGCACCGCTGGAAGCGCTACTAAGGGCGCTAACTAATACACCGGAGGTGATGATCATCGTTGCAGAGTCGGTGGCACCGCAATTGGAGACATTAGCTAAGCGCTTAAATTCCCAAGCCCATATAGAGCGAATTGATTTTATCGTACAGCGTGATTATGAGCAGTTACTACAAGTGGCGGATATCAACTTCATCCGCGGTGAAGACAGCTTTGTACAAGCTCATTGGGCTGCAAAACCGATGCTGTGGCATATTTATCCACAAGCTGAAGCTCATCATATGGTGAAACTGGAGGCTTGGTTGGACACGATACAGGCACCGGAATGGCTGCGACAATTACATCGCTTGTGGAATCAAAACCAAGCACAAGAAGCACTTATCCAGCAATTGCAAGGCCATGCCTTTGATAACTCAGCGCGACTTGTTTGGCAAGACTTTCAAGCAGCCCTAAGTAAGCGTTTGAGCTTATTACCCGACTTGTCACAGCAAATTTTGAATTTTTATGAAGACTGCGCTAAAAAAAGCTAAAATAAAGGGTGAACTTTATAACCATCTATATACTAGGTGTGATATGTGGCGGCACACAGACTGCCGTGATTAGCTCACACTTAGCTATCCAATCGGAGATTTTTTACAATGAAAAACGCACAGGATTTGCGCGTCGGTAACGTTGCCATGGTTGACGGCCAACCACTCGTCGTACAAAAAACAGAATATAACAAATCAGGCCGTAACGCTGCCGTTGTTAAGTTCAGATTCAAAAACCTCTTAACAGGCTCAGCCAGTGAGGCGGTTTACAAAGCAGATGAAAAGTTTGAAGTAGTCATGCTAGATAAGAAGGAATGTACTTATTCTTATTTTTCGGACCCGATGTATGTCTTTATGGACGAAGAGTATAATCAATACGAGGTTGAGCAGGAAAGTATGGGTGATGCCATTCAGGTACTTGAAGAAGGCATGGAAGTTGAAGTGATTTTCTACGAAGAGCGCCCTATTTCTGTTGAGCTACCTACCACCATTGTTCGTGAAATCGTTTACACTGAGCCCGCGGTCAAGGGTGATACCTCCGGTAAAGTGATGAAGCCTGCGCGCATCAACGATCAGTTTGAGATCTCGGTACCTGCTTTCTGCAATATCGGCGACAAAATCGAAATCGACACACGCACTTGGGAATACCGCAGTCGCGTGTAATTAACCTATAGGATTTCTCCATGAGCCTTATTAATATTCTTCAAAACATTGTCGGTGATATCAGCAGCAACCCTTCTGGCAAGCAGCGTTCAAGCAGTCAGGGTGCTTTAGGTGGTATCGCCGATAGCATTCTCGGTCAGCTTAAGGACGGCATTGGTCGTAGTGATAAAGCGAGCACTGGCCGTGCTGATGATACTGGTCTTTTTTCTAAAAACGATCAAATCGCACTCGGTGCAGGGGCCTTAGCTATTTTGCTCGGTCGTCGAAACAACAGCAATATGTCAAAGCTCGGCGGTTTAGCGGCCTTAGGTACCGTGGCATTTCGTGCCTATCAGCGTTGGCAACAACAGCAACAAGGTGCGCTTAAAGTAGCAGATGCTGGACCTTGGTTTGCTAATACCCCCGAAGGTCAGGATATTACTGAACTTGACCAACAAACACAGGAGCAAAGCAGCCGCGCCTTAATTGCTGCCATTATCCTAGCTGCCCGTGCGGACGGTCAGATTGACCCAGCCGAGCAGGAGCTGATTGAACAACAAACTCAGGGTGTCAGTACAGCCGACGAAAAGGCCTGGATTAGCAGTTTACTCAATGCAGCTGTGGATCCTAAGGAAGTGGCTCAGTACGTTGACTCCCCGGCCATTGCCAGTCAGGTATATGCCTTAAGCCTTGCGGTGATTAATGAGCCTAATTTTATGGAACGTAGTTACTTAGACGAATTAGCTCGTCAATTAAGTATCACGGAGGCTCTAAAGGCTGAGCTTGAGCGTGAGTTAAAACAGCAGACGGCCTAATGCCATCAGCGCTCAGCGTGTGTTTTATTTGATACATACGCGCATTAGCCAAAAAATAACCCCCAAGAATGGGGGTTATTTTTTGGCTCAATCACACAATCGCTAGCTAAGCACCAAGACCACGCGCAATAATCAGGCGCTGAATCTCACTCGTGCCCTCATAGATCTGCGTGATACGCGCATCACGGTAGTATTTTTGAACTAAATAATCAGATAAATAGCCATAACCACCATGAATCTGTATCGCTTCGCTACATACCTTTTCTGCGATTTCTGAAGCGTAAAGCTTGGCCTGCGAAGCCTCCGATAAACAAGGTAGATTTTGCGACTTCATGCTGGCCGCATGCAAGGTTAATAGACGTGCTGCATTAACCATGGTCGCCATATTTGCCAATTTATCGGCAATGCTTGGATGCTGCGTCAAGGGTTTACCAAATTGCTCGCGCTCATTGGCGTATTGGACTGCGGCATCTAAAGCGGCACGCGCAATCCCTACAGCTTGCGCTGCAATACCGATACGGCCATTTTCCAAATTCGATAGCGCAATCGCAAGCCCTCTACCCTCTTCGCCTAAGATCATATCAGCCGATAATTCACAATTATCCAAGCTCACAGCGCAGGTATCAGAGGCCTTGATGCCGAGTTTATCCTCAACTCGCGTTACCTGATAGCCAGGATTGTCCGTCGGCACAATAAAGGCACTAATGCCGCGCTTACCCTGAGACGGATCAGTCACGGCAAAAACATTAGCCACACCGGCACGCTTACCATTCGTCACAAACTGCTTGCTACCGTTTAAGACCCATTTATCACCCACACGCTCGGCGCGGGTTTTAAGATTATGCGCTTCAGATCCCGCCTGTGGCTCGGTTAGGCAAAAAGCACCAATAATCTCACCAGTGCACATACGCGGTAACCATTCACGCTTTTGCTCCTCACTGCCGCTATTTAAAATGGTGCCACAACCGACCGAGCTGTGTACACTCATCATCGTCGCCATGGCCGCATCGGCAGCAGCAATCTCCTCTATCACCAAGGCATAAGCAATGTAATCACTGTAGGTGCCGCCGTACTCTTCGGGCACAACCATGCCTAAAAAGCCTAACTCACCCATTTGCTGAATGACATCATCACCTAACCAATGCGCCTCTTCCCACGCTAGTGCCTTAGGCGCAATTTCATTTTGAGCAAAATCGCGCGCCATATCGCGCATCATGATATGGTCTTCGCTTAACGTTGTATTAAACATTGTCCACCCTTATTTACTCTGAATATGCTTTATGATTGAAGAAAAATCGCTGCGACCATTACCCGCTTCGCTCGATTCCTTATACAGGGTGTGCGCTAAACTACCCATCGGTACGGCACTCTCACTTTGAGCAGCCGCCTCTAAGGCCAAACCCATATCTTTTAGCATCAGATCCGTAAAAAAGCCACCCTGATAATCACGACCTGCCGGTGCGGTTTCAATCACACCCGGCCATGGATTATTCACTTCAGAGCTCCAGCAACGTCCTGAGGAAGTATTAATAATACCGGCCAAGATCTTTGGATCCATCCCGAGCTTAACACCCAAGTTCATGGCTTCAGCCACACCAATCATACTAATGCCAAGGAGCATATTATTGGCTACTTTAGCCACCTGACCATTGCCATGCTCGCCGCAATAAACAATATTTTTACCCATCGCTTCTAAAATCGACTTTGCCTTGGCAAAACCCGCTTCGCTACCACCGACCATAAAGGTTAAAGTAGCATTTTGAGCTCCAACGGTACCACCAGAAACTGGCGCATCAAGCATAATCACGCCCTTGGCCTCAGCCACCTCGGCTACTTCACGCGCACTACCCGGATCAATAGTGGAGGAGTCGATTAATATCGTACCTGGCTTACTCGCCGCAATAATACCGCTAGCCCCATCGTCCCCAAGATAAACTGATTTAACATGCGCAGCCGCCGGTAACATGGTGACAATCACATCCTGCCCTGCTTCAGCTAAGGCCACGGGTGAGTTGGCAACGGAAATCTGTGCCTTTTCCTGTAAGTGCGCAATCGCCTCTGCAGATAAATCAAAGACGGTGAGCTCGTGACCTGCTTTCGCAAGATTTAAGGCCATAGGACCCCCCATATTACCAAGGCCGATAAAACCGATACGCATCATAGTCTCCCAAATAATCGCTTTTATTGTTTAGAAATGAATAACTTTACCCTCTAAACATACTCCTATCATTGTTAAATAATCGTCATTTTGATGACTTTTAAGGGTTTACCCTTGGAAAAATATTGCGCTTCAACATAGCCTGAGTCCACCGACGTAGGATGTGTTTTTTTATAGACTTTTAAACCAAAATCCCTTAGAAGTACTGACTTTTAAGGTAATATTAACTGTTTCTTCAACCTTTTTTATTATTAAAAATGTCCCTAATCGTACAAAAATTCGGCGGTACTTCGATGGGCTCCATCGAACGCATTCAAAATGTGGCTAAACGCGTTGCCAAGTGGCATAGAGCCGGACACCAAGTGGTCGTGGTGCCCTCCGCCATGGCTGGTGAGACTAATCGTCTTTTAGGTTTAGCGGCCGAGCTGTCCGATATGCCTGATCCGCGTGAGTTGGATATGTTGGCCGCTACCGGTGAGCAAGCTAGTAGTGCGCTGTTAGCACTGGCATTACAAGCTCAAGGCGTAGATGCCCGCAGCTACACTGGCTGGCAAGTACCGGTTAAAACCGACAGTGCATACACTAAAGCACGTATCAAGGAGATTGACGGTCAGCGTATTCTCAATGACTTAAATGCCGGCAAGGTCGTGATCGTCACGGGCTTCCAAGGCATTGACCCAGAAGGCCATATTACGACCCTCGGTCGTGGTGGTTCAGACACATCTGCCGTTGCGATTGCGGCTGCCATCAAAGCCGACCAATGCCTAATTTTTACCGATGTAGATGGCGTTTACACCACGGACCCACGGGTAGTACCAGAAGCGCGTCGTATGAATGTGATTTCTTTTGAAGAAATGCTGGAGATGGCCTCTTTAGGTTCAAAAGTCTTACAAATTCGCGCCGTAGAGTTTGCCGGTAAGTATAAAGTACCACTACGCGTTTTATCATCATTAACTGATCCTGAGATTCCCGTTGAAGAGGAGATTGTTTCAGGCACCCTAATTACTATTGAGGAAGATCCAAGTATGGAAGCTGCTGTTGTTTCTGGTATTGCCTTTAGTCGCGACGAGGCTAAAATCACTATCTTAGGGGTGCCTGATCGTCCAGGTATCGCCTCCGGCATTCTCAGCCCCATTGCTGATGCTAATATCGACGTCGATATGATTATTCAAAACCAATCAGTTGACGGCACCACCGACTTCTCCTTTACCGTTAATCGCAGCGGCTTTAAACAAGCGATTAAGGTGATTAACGAGGTGGTATTAAAAAATGTCAATGCGCGTGAAGTCATCACCGATGATAAGGTTTGTAAAGTATCCATCGTTGGTATCGGCATGCATTCTCACGCCGGTGTAGCCAGTAAAATGTTTAGCACCCTAGCAGAAGAAGGGGTTAATATCCAAATGATCAGCACCAGTGAAATTAAAACCTCTGTGCTGATTGAGGATAAATATATGGAACTGGCCGTGCGTGCTTTGCATAAAGTCTTCGGTTTAGACCAAGAAACAACAGACGAAGAATAATTTTCAAGCTAAACCAGCAAAATACTGGCAAAACTGAAAATTAAACTATATAATTATAAATTCTTTGGGAACGTGACCGAGAGGCTGAAGGTACTTCCCTGCTAAGGAAGCATACGGGCTTAAACCTGTATCGAGGGTTCGAATCCCTCCGTTCCCGCCAAAGAATTTATACAAGCAACGTTAAAATTGCTTAAAAACTTATAAAAACCCCGCTAAAACAAAGGCTTAGCGGGTTTTTTTGTATGTATGACTAATATGGTATGGAAATCTCGCGACGCCATTTTGGCATACTGACATTTCCTGCCATTATCTTGTTTGTGCTGTTTTTCATTTTGCCGGTTACAGTGGTCCTGATTGAAGCCGTATCAGACAGTGGTGCTTTTAAGCGCGTGCTTAATAATCCTCTATTCCATCGGGGTCTGCTCGGTACGTTGATACTGGGAAATACCGCTCCACTTATCTCAATGGTGGTCGGGTTTTGCGTAGCAATTTCACTTAGCCATATGAAGGCTAAATGACGTACTATTAATCTCTTTGTGATTTCTCTACCGCTGACTTTCTCCGGTTTGATTGTGGTTTATGGATTTATTTTAGCCTTTAGCCGAGCTGGATTTATCACTCAAATTGCATCCTATTTTGGTGCGGATCCTGTAATGACCCAGTCAAAACCTGCTCAGGTCTTAATTTGATATTAAGGAGAAAATTTGAACATGAGCACAGAGATGAAGTCAGAGAATCGTTGTTGGACAGCCAAGCGTAAAAGTGCGTTAGTTTTAGATATTTTTAAAGGCAAAACCACCGTTTCGGAAGCCAGTCGGACCTATGCTTTATCACCCTCTGAGATTGAAGGATGGATTGAGGAGGCCACTGAGGGCATGGAGAATGCCCTACGAGCTAAACCTCACGATATTCGAGAGCAATATGAGCGTAAGGTGAAAGATCTACAAGAAGCCTATGGTGAGGCGATGTTGGAGCTACGCGCCAGAAAAAAGTTGCAATCCCTGTTGGACGAGGAAGAGAAATGATTGAAGCCATCCAGCAGGGATTAAAAGAAGATGGCTATGAAGTATCCATTGCGAAGCTATGCCGCTGGTTTGATGTCCCACGACGGACTTTCTACTACCAGCCCGTCAAGAAATCGACACCCGAAAGTGCGGATAACACCTTTGATGGATTCAACCACATTGGTGATGTAAACAGTTTGTCGAATTGACTTGAGGCTCAATCAATAGCCTATCTCTGCTATGCTTTAGCGCATCGGCCAAAACCACACTTCTTGAGAGTGATAGCAATCCGACTCGCAACGCATATAAGGTGCTGAACCATCCAACAAGTCGATATGACCACCACCGCTATAGCCGGGAATATTGAAAAAAGCAATAATGCCGCTTCGCCCTCTGACGTGAGCATAGATATCTTGAGTATAACGTTCGGCCTTAGCAAATTGACCGCTTTGCTCAATCCTATTGGCTAATTTTCTCATATTTACTTCAATACGCTTACCTTGTAGCTTACCGTCAAGCACGCGATGAGAGCCATTACTTAATGATAAACCGGACTTCAACATAGCAAGGCTAACACGGATAGCACAAGTATTAGCATAGTTGTTATTATCAAGAAACTCATCCCAACCGATTTCTTTAAACAGAGATTCTCTTGAGACGTATCGCATACTGCCTGGATTAGATGAAGGATAATTTAACTGTAGTGTTTGAAATGGAATAGCCATGATTCGCATCTAGCAAATGGGTAAAGAAGTGAATGAATAAATTTAAGATTCGCAATAAGTTTCTAAAGCATTATTAACAAGCTCACTCGCATTCATACTTAAGACATCTTTATCAAGAGAATTTAAATAGCTATACACTCGATCGTAGACATCATGAGGCAAAACTTCCCCCTTCATACACCAATCCCTAGAGTCCATCACTGCCACAATATAGCCTTGAGCCCGAGCATTTAACAGAGACGGCGCTAACGTTAAATTTTGGCTTGACTCATTAGCACTTAAATTGTACATAAGCTCATCACCACTCACTATCCAACTACGTTCATCATTGGCATAGACCGATTGAACAGCGCAGAGGCTAAGAATTAGTACTGATAATAGTTTCATTAACTCAACTTAAACGTTATAAAAAGAAATTATATCCATTGTAGAAAAAGAACGATGAAGATTTTATGACGCAATTAAGGTGTTTTTATGACTAGATACAATCGACTCTGAGCCTATAAATAATTAAATGAAATTTTCACTCACCGTGTAGTCCCTCAATTTTTTGGGACTACAAGGGTTATAAAGATTGTGGATGAAATTTAAAATGTAACGCTCTGAAAACCTTAAAAACAGTTTCCCATTGAGGCTTACTCGTTCCATTGATTACTTTATATAAACTCTCACGGTTTAAGCCGGATTCTCTTGCTATTTCGCTAACCCCATGTTTTTTAATGAGAAAACCAAGGGCTTCGATAAATGTATTTGGATCGTCATCAGACAAGCATTCTTCTAAAAACAGTTGAATGTCTTCTTGGGTTTCCATGTAATCAAAGGGGTTAAAATCTTTTAATTTTTCGCTCATTTCAATTTTCCAAAGATTTTAAAATTTGTTTAGCATTTTCAATATCTTGTCTTTGTGTTCCTTTATGACCACCACAAAGTAAAATAATTACTTGTTGCTGATGTATCGTGTAATAAACCCTATAGCCTTTACCAATAAATATTCGCATTTCATATAGACGTTCAGACAGTTGCTTTGAGTCTCCAAAATTCCCATTAATAAAACGAATAATGCGTATATTAATTGCTTTGACTGCTTGTTTATCTTTCAAGGTGCTTAGCCATTTGTCAAAAACATCAGTTCTTTTAATTTGATATTTCATTACGTACATTGTAGCCTATAGGCTACATAAAGAAAACAAACTTTAATCAATTTATCCACAATTTTTGTGAATAAAAGTACATTTAAGTCTATTTGATTTTACTTATTAATTAAGGGGGTGGTTACCTGACTACTGAAAACTCGTAGAAATGCATACCAATAGGTTGTTTTATATCTCAGTGTTTGTCAAGCGAGTTGTCCGATATTTCATGCCGCTAAACTCACGGTTTGACCTTGAGTTAGCTGATTCTCTGATGGGTTGAGGTACACCTCTGCCACCGGTTCCCAATTGCGTGTTGTGCGTCCTTTCCAGCGTTCAGACTTTGCCTGTTTTGCTGCCACGCCCATTGACGGGCTTCTGTGATGTCGGCAAAGGGCTTGTTGGGGTAGTGAGGCATGCACTTAAGGGTCTTAAATAAAGACTCAGAATACGGGTTATCATTGCTAGTCGCCGGACGACTAAAGGACGGCATCACGCCTAGCTGCTGCAAGGTAGCTCGCATCGTGGCACCCTTCATCGGACTGCCGTTGTCGGAATGCAGTACGAGCGTTTCTCGCTGCACTTTGTGTTTCACGCAGGCGCGACGAATCAGTTGAGCTGCATGCTTTGCACCCTCATCCAGATGCACCTCCCAACCAACAATCAGACGACGATAGATATCAACCATCATGTAGAGGCGATAGAACTGAACTTTCACCGTCGATTTTAAGTAAGTCATATTTCATGTCCATACCTGATTCGGTGCCTGAGCTACCCACGCTGTCGGTTTTACGACCTTGCGAGGCGCCTGCACCTTATCACGGTGTGCCAGTTGATTGTACTCTTTAAGTACTCGGTAAAAGCTTGACTCAAAGGCGGCCTGCCAAGCAGTTTGCAGCTCTGGATATAAGCCGTGCTCGCGGCAATAAGCAGCACATTCAATTTCATTCATGGCCCAAGTCTGCCATACGTTGATGATGAGGAGGCAATGATTTTCGGCTGAGTTGTTCTTTAAACTCAAGATGATGAAATGCCATTATTAGCCCCTATCCGCCACCCCAAATGGGTTAAAAGTAAAAATTAAATGATCGGACTACTAGTGTGACATAGGGGGAAGAACTCGATTTAGAATTTAACCCCCCTTGTTGAGATGGGTCGACAAGGGGTTTTGCTTTTGAAAAACTGTTTTTATATATAACGTATTCCTAATCAAGGAATTTTATAAATTAATTCTAAATGGGCACTTTTATCACATCTTCATTTGCTTTTAGGTCAAAATAAAAAGTAAATTTAAATTCTTATTTTTGGAGGAGCTCATGAATTTTAAACAACGTCTATCAATCAGTCTAGCATCGCTTGCCATGTCCTCGATGCTCTGTGCAAGCGCCTTTGCGCAAGAGGTAAAGGAATACTCAGTATCAACCGTGCTGGGCAATGCCTACCCTTGGGGTCAAACAGCTGAGAAATGGGCGGAGCTGGTCGAAGAACGCTCAGAGGGTCGTATTAAACTTAAGGTCTACCCAAATGCTCAATTAGTTTCGGGCGACCAGACCAAAGAATTCTCCGCCTTGCGTAGTGGTTTGATTGATATGGCTTTAGGCTCCACCATTAACTGGTCACCACAGGTGCCCGAAGTTAACTTATTTTCACTGCCATTTTTAATGCCTGACAATGCAGCAGTTGATGCGATTACACAGGGTGAGGCAGGTAAAATGGTCTTTGACGCCATCGCCAAGCGTGGGGTTGTTCCTTTAGCCTGGGGTGAAAATGGCTTCCGTGAAATCTCTAACTCAAAGCATACCATCACCGCTCCTGAGGATTTACGCGGATTAAAGATTCGGGTTGTGGGTTCACCCCTCTTCTTAGATACGTTTAACGCCCTCGGTGCTAATCCTACGCAAATGAGTTGGGCAGATGCCTTACCTGCCCTAACGACCGGAGCAGTCGATGGTCAAGAAAACCCCTTATCCGTATTTTCAGCAGCTCGTGCCGATAGAGCCAGTCAGAAATACCTTACACTCTGGCATTACATGAATGACCCATTAATTTTTGGCGTGAGTGAGCGTGTCTGGAAGACCATCGCCGAAGAGGATCAGGCCCTGCTCAAGCAAGCAGCCTATGATGCTGGCCAATGGGGTATCGAAAAGTCACGCACTGAACTAGGAGCTACCTTAAATGACATTCGCGAGCGTGGTGTTGAAGTGACTGAACTTAGTCAAGAGCAGCATCAATCCTTTGTTGAAGCGACACAAAGCGTGTACGACAAATGGACCAAGCGCATTGGCGCAGAACTAGTTGAAACGGCTCAAAAAGCAATTTCAGAACGTTAATCTTGTTTTAACTGATGATGGCGCAGTCTATTATTAGCTGCGCCTTTTGTTTTACATTGTTTACTAGCTATTATGTCAAAAGCGAAAAAAATTCGTATTGAATCGTGGATAGCAATCATTGCACTGGCTGCGATTTGTATCATCAGTTTAGCCAATGTCTTAGTCCGCTATGCCACGGATATTTCTTTTGCCTTTACCGAAGAGTATTCGGTATTCCTAATGGTGGTACTGGCCTTTGCTGGAGCTGCTGTAGCGGCTCGTTCTAATGACCATATCCGTATCACCTTCCTGGAACAGCGTTTAGGCGCTAGCGGTAGGCGCCTTTTATACACTCTACAATGGCTTGGCACTGTCGTCGTCCTGAGTTTAGTTGCTTGGTATAGTGGCGTCTTAACATGGGAAGAATACATTTATGAGTCCCTTTCACCTGGCCTTGGCTATCCCACCTGGATATATTTGATTTGGATGCCAATTTTATCAGCAGTGATTATGCTGAGAACCACCCAAAATTGGATGGCTAGAATGCGGCTTGGCACAGAGGAGAATGTATCATGAGTGCTGACTTATGGATGTTACTTTCCTTTTTGCTAGCGATGCTAATCGGTATGCCAGTTGCCTATGCACTTGGTATAGGTGGTGCGATAGGTATTGTGATGGGCTTATCACCCGATATGCTAGCAACACTCGGCACCAATACCTATAATAGTATCGCTAAATACCCTTTAATTGCTATTCCACTTTTTATTTTAACGGGCTTAATTTTTGAGCGCGCAGGGGTGGCGGCTAGCTTAGTTACCTTTGCTCAATCGATCATTGGACAACGTCCTGGCGGCCTAACCCTGGTAGCAGTCATCGTTTGCTTAATTATGGGTGGCATGAGCGGCTCGGGCCCTGCGGATGCAGCGGCTGTCGCAATGGTGATGTTACCTAGCATGACCAAAGCGGGCTATCCGCGTCCTTTCTCCGCATCAATGATTGCGGCTGCGGCTTCTACGGCTATTTTAATCCCACCATCCATTGCTTTAATTTTGTATTCGGTGATGATGCCAGGGCTAGACTTACGCGCACTGTTTGCCGCTGGTTTGATTCCGGGTATATTAGCTGGTGTTGCGCTGTTGGTGCCGAGTTATATTTTGGCTCGACTTCGCGGTTGGGAGAGTAGCAAAACAGAAGAAAGACCACCTTTTAAACAAAGCTTTATCAAGGCCTTACCTGCCTTATTTGCGCCCGTCATTATCTTAGGCGGTTTACGCTCTGGGCTCTTCACACCGACTGAGGCAGCCGTTGTAGCGGTAAGTTATGGTTTGTTTTTAGGTGCGTTTGTGTATCGACAACTCACCTGGCGTGGCTTACTTGAGATGTTTAACGAAGCGGCAAAACTCTCTGGTATCGTGCTGTTAATCATCGCCTTAGCAGGCATTTTTGCCTGGTCAGGCACCACGCTTGGGACTTTTACACACCTAGCGGATATCATCTTGAGCTTGTCTGATAATGGCTTAGTACTATTATTCCTCATTATGATTTTAGTGCTCTTTGCCGGAATGCTACTTGATGCGATTTCGATTTACCTAATTCTGACCCCAGTCTTAATCCCATTAATCAATCATTTTGAATGGAATCCCGTCTGGTTCGGCATTTTGCTAGCGATGAATATTGCGATTGGGCAGTTCACGCCGCCTGTAGCAGTGAACTTAATGGTCACTACCAAGATCTCAAATATTCGCTTAGAACATACCTTTGGATGGGCCATGCTCTTTATGTTGACGATGTTCTGCGCCCTATTGCTCGTGATGTTCTTCCCGTCTATTGCGCTATGGCTACCTGAATATTTGGGCTTCTCAGTCAATTAAATTTAAAGCGCCTAAGCAGGCGCTTTTTCTTTTAATCTAAACCAATGTCTTGCTGCTGATATATTAGATGATTTAAATATGATAGAATTTCTTAAGCTTGGTTTTATACTGCGGGTTTTCAGAAGCGCTAGGCCTAAGTGAAGTGCTTTATTTGATATTGTATGTCCCCTTAAAGTTAGACCTATAGCGGAGCAGTGATTTAGCACTTACCTTAATTCCAAATTCTCCTATCGTATAGCCTTGTTAACTAGAGCTTCATGATGTCCAGCAAAACACCGTATATCCCACCATCTGACCTTAAAACCATTCTCCACTCTAAACGAGCTAACCTATACTATTTAGAGCATTGCCGCATCTTAGTAAACGGTGGTCGTGTCGAATACATAACACCGCATGGCAAAGAGTCGCTTTATTGGAATATTCCTATCGCTAATACGACTTCCCTATTGTTAGGTACGGGCACTTCCATCACTCAGTCGGCGGTACGAGAATTAGCAAAAGCAGGGGTATTGGTTGGTTTTTGTGGCGGAGGTGGCACACCGTTATTTGCTAGTACGGAGGTTGAGTGGCTTAGCCCTCAAAGTGAATATAGACCAACGCAATACTTACAAAATTGGTGCAAATTTTGGTTTGATGACGAGTTGAGGTTAAAAGCAGCCAAACTCCTGCAAACAAACCGTCTTCAATATATTCAAACCTTATGGCCTGATGAGTCCTCATTAAAAAATACACTTCATAAACTCTGTGACGACTACCGTAGTACATTTGATACCGCCTCGGATCACATGAACCTATTGGCTGCTGAGGGGCGCTTTACTTCTCACCTTTATCGTCTAGCAGTACAAATGACTTCTTACGACTCCTCATTTAAGCGTAGTCAGCGAGGTGACGCTACAGACCCAGCAAACCGATTCTTAGATCATGGTAATTATTTAGCCTATGGGCTAGGCGCAACCGCCTGCTGGGTGTTAGGTCTGCCTTTTGGCTTAGCAGTTTTACATGGCAAAACTCGCCGAGGCGGCTTAGTCTTTGATGCAGCTGATATTATTAAAGATGCCATCATACTTCCTCAAGCCTTTATTAGTGCAGTTGAAGGAGATAATGAAAAAGAGTTTCGTCAAGCCTGCATCAATAATTTTACAAAGCTAAATGCCCTCGATATCATCATTGACACCTTGAAACTGATTAGCCAGCAAATGCAAAAGAAATGAACATTCTTATCATTAGCCAATGCAACAAAAATGCCCTCAAAGAAACGCGTCGCATTGTTGATCAATTTGCGGAACGCACGGGTGACCGCAGTTGGCAAACCCAGATAACAGCAGAAGGCCTGCAAACATTAAAACGCATGTTACGCCAGACTGCACGCAAAAACACAGCGGTAGCCTGCTTCTGGATGCGCAGTCGCAAACAAACCGAGCTAATTTGGGTGGTGGGAGATAGAAGCCAATTCAATGATGACGGCAGAACACCCACCAATAGGACGGAGCGCAATATCCTCCGCGCTAAAAGTGAAAACCAGTGGAACTATTTAGCGAGCATTCAAATAGTCAGTGTTCTAGGCGCATTATTACATGATCTGGGTAAAGCTACAGTGGGCTTTGATCACAAGCTTCGTTCACGAGTCCGGCGATCCGATCCCTATCGTCATGAGTGGATTTCACTTTGCTTATTTAAAAAAATGATCGAGGGCTGTCAGACTAATGCGGAGTTTTTAACTCGCTTAATGGAATGGGATAAATACACTCAAACACACAAGGAGTGGTATCACGACATAATCGTTGATGAGGAGCATCTTAGAAATGATTCAGACACCTTTGGTTTTGAGAGCATGCCACCGCTTGCGCAATGGATTTCATGGCTTATTGTCAGCCATCATCGTATGCCATTTTATCAGGAGAATATCACCCCCCTTCATTTTGACGTTAACAAATTCTATGAAACCTTAAGTCCTGTTGATTTTTGGGTGAAAAGTTCTAGAACCATTGAAGAAGCACCTGAGTGTGTTAACACATTTCTACGACTAAAAAAAGATCCAACCCTAAGCAAGCTTTGGTTAAGAGACCTTAAGCGTTGGAGCCGTAAAGCCTTAGAAAACGGCTATCTTATGTCTTTAACAAAGCCTAATGATTTGTGGAACCCCTTACATTTGCACTTATCACGACTATGCTTGATGTTTGGCGATCATAACTACTCTAGCCTAGCTAGTGATTCTCCAAGACGAGTGCTAGATCCTGAAAGATTAAGTCATTATGAAGAAATCATTCAGTGCGACAAAAAGGATAAAGAGGAAATTTGGGCAAATCTAGACAAAGATAATATCTCAGGTAAGCAGTTTTTGGATGAACATTTAGTTGGTGTAGCCAGCATGACGGCTCACTTTTCTCGTTATTTGCCCTTAATAAAATCTGAGCTAAATGCCCTTAAAAATAACTCAACTCTAAGGAAGCGCAGCACAAACCCTCGATTCAATTGGCAAGATAGAGCCTCCGACTTAGTGAAGTCATTTTCTGAAAGCAGTGAAGAAAGAGGTTTCTTTGGCATTAGTATGGGTAGTACAGGGACAGGCAAAACCTTAGGCAATGCCAAAATTATGACCGCATTATCTGGCGATATAGGCCGTAGCCGCCTAACCTTTGCTCTTGGTCTACGCGTTTTAACCTCTCAAACGGGTGAGGCCTTAAGATCGCACTTTGACTTGGATGACGAAAGCTTAGCTACCTTAGTCGGTGGACCAGTATTTCCAAAGCCGGAGGACGACAATCGTGAGACCGACAAACTCGACAACGGAGCTTTATCAGGTAGTGAAAGTGCTGAGCATGACCTCTTTTTTGATGATGGTGAATTCATCGATACACTTGATGAGGGAGCACTTGATAGTGAGCTTTTTGGGACTGTCATTCGCGATCATAAAACCAAACAGTTACTTATGACCCCATGGATAAGCTGTACTATAGATCACCTGATGCAGGTTTGCGAACAGCAACGCGGCGGCCGCTATATGGCGCCCTTATTAAGAATTCTAAGTAGTGATGTCATTCTAGATGAGCCAGATGACTTCGGCCAAGGCGATTTGCCCGCCCTATCACGCCTAGTATATTGGAGCGGATTATTGGGCAGTCGGGTTTTATTGTCCTCTGCAACCATTACCAAAGACATGGCTGTCGGCCTTCATAAAGCGTATGAGGATGGGCGCAAAATATGGAATAGCTTCTTAGGACTTCCGAACCAGCCCACAATCTGTGCCTGGTTTGATGAGTTCAATAATCATATTGCTTGCTATAACAATGCTGAGTTAGCAGATTATCATGAGAAGTTTTGTAAAAAACGAATCAATAAATTACGCGAACTACCGATCCGAAGAAAAGCGGATTGGTTGCATGTTGATTCGAAAGATGAGTTAAGTGCTAAATTACTTGAGGGTGCTTTAAAGCTACACTCCTTAAACAATCAAAAAACCATTTCATCCGTTGCTGGTGAGGTTAGTGTCAGCGTAGGCTTAATTCGCTTTGCAAATATTAACCCAATGATTAAAGTATTAACTGATTTTTTAAATGAAACAGCCCCTCATGACACATTAATTCATCTTGTCCCTTATCACTCGCAGCAAATTCAATTACTCCGAGCCAATCTTGAGGCCAAGCTCGATCGCATATTGAATAGAAAAAAACCTGAGGAACTCTTCCTGCATCCTGAAATACAAGGTGTCATTGAAAATATCCACAATCAGGATATTAAGCACCATATTTTCATTGTTTTTGGCACAGCGGTGACCGAAGTTGGTCGTGATCATGATTACGACTGGGCAATTATCGAGCCATCATCCATGCGCTCAATCATTCAGCTTGCGGGTCGGGTATGGCGACACAGACCTGATAAAGTTGCTACCGATGAAAATATTTTGATATTAAACCAAAATATTAGAGCTCTTGAATCGAATGATATCGCCTATACTAAGCCAGGATATGAAAGCTCAGACTTCAAACTTAACGAGCATAAGCTTGATCGTATCGTTGCTCAAAATGAAATTAGCAATATCACGTCTATTGCACGACTTTTACGAGGTAAAGCCAAAATTACACCCCCTGGTGCGACAACAAATAGCACATCAAAGATTGCCCGAAAGCAGTCACGCCGTTTATCCCAACAGACTACAAGCCATGAATTAAACAATGTATCTAATGCGCTGGCAGATTTAGAGCATCAGGTGATGAAGGCGATTCTAAACGATGAAAACCATGCCGTAAGTATTTACAGGCAGGAAAATAATGCGGCGCCATTTACTGCATATCACAGCAAAAAGTACCCTTTTAGACAAGCAAGGGGCATTCAAGAAAGCTATGTTGCCTTAAATATTGATGGTGATTTGTGCTTTAAAACCTATGCCAATGCATTAAGCAACCCCGACCATCCCGATGGCTCGGTAAGGCATTTGATAACACAAGATCGCTTTGATCACGCTGAGCAGAATACCAATATGAAACGATGGCTAGAGCAGGATTTTACAGAAGCGCTTGAGTTAGTAGCCTCACAAAGTGGCCTAAGCATCAGCCAAGCCTCCCTAAGATACGCCAACTTGAACCTAACAAAATACGGCAAAGGTCAGCAAGTATGGAAATATCACCCATGGGTCGGCGCATGGGATTCTAAATAAAATAACTGCCTATACGGCAGAGAAGCGTATTTATCTAAAATACATTCTTATAAGCTGCCTATACGGCAGAAAACACCATATTATCATTAATGGCACTTAGAAATAAATTATAGAAGATGAAAAAGATAAAAGTGGCTTAAACAAAAGATTTTATATACCCAATGTTTTTTAAATAAAAATAATTTACTTTTAGAAAAACTGATGATAAGATAACACTAATTGAGCAATTCCATAGGAGAAATCCGATACAACCCACCCTTTTAAAGTCAACAAATAAAACTATGTTACCAATGTATTTTAATCGAATCAAGGAAACATGAGATGAATTTACCCATCCATTTAGCTATACGCCAACAACTACAAAAAACTTTAAATGGTTTTTTTGAGGCAAAAACCAAAAAAATCTCCAATGACATCGCCAAAGAGGAGGACCCCACGAAACTAGCTGAGCTTAATGAAAAGCTTAAGCAAGAGAAAGACAAGTACCAGCTTCACAACTGGATTGAAAATGAGGCAACTAAGATGATGTCAAGCTTAAAATTTGGAACTCATATATCAAAAGGTATCCATTCTTCATCACGAGGTCATAATGTGACCTTTCAACCCATCGTAGATCTAAGCGAGGAGTACTATATCGGCTCACACACCCCAGGTGAGTTAGCTATAGACGCCAATGGTAACAGCGCCTCCCTCCCGCTTGCCACTTTTTTAAAAACGCTTATTAATGATAGCACCCTTGAGGAGCTTATAATTACCGACTCGCCTTTGTTAGGTGGTGTATTTAATGATGACTCTACAAAGTCTGAAGCGTTTCGACTTGCTCTAAAAGATACGCTAACTAACACCACGGAAACACCCTCAGTAGATGGATTTAATAAACAAATACTTTGGCCAACCACTGATAACGCCATTCAAACTGATAGTTATATCAATCTCGTGCCGCTCTACCCTTCTGCATTGAGCAATCACTTTTACCAGCAAGTGAGACGTATTCATGAGATACAGAGAGAAGTACGGGATAAGAGAAATAAATCTCAAGATATTGAGGCGCCATACCGAATTCTACGTGGCTTAGCTATCACCAAACTAGGGGGTGCTAATGCACAAAACGTTGGCAGATTAAATGCGCAACAGAACGGTCAACACTATCTATTACCCTCTTACCCACCCATTTTTAAACGTATAGATAACATACCCTTAAGTCGTTCTGATAGCAGTATTTATAACGACAAAACACGTCATATCTGCCGCAATGGCTTCGAGAAACTAAAGGAAGTAACCAAACTCCGAAACAATGACATGCACGCACGAGATCGCCGCCAAGCAGCCATCGATGAAATTTTATTCAATATTTTATTTATTGCAGATGAGATAAAAGCGAATTGGGAAGGCGGATGGAGTGAGAACTACTCCCTTATCTCTGAAGAAAAACAGTGGTTAGATCCAAGCTCCTGCGTAGATTCCACAGCCACTAACTGGATCGAAAAAGTCGCCGAACGTTTTGCACGCTGGATTCTTCTATGGCTCCAAAAAGAGCTTCCAGGTCGTAAAGACGAATTTGCAGCGGAGGAATTTGACTACATGAAAAAAGAAATGAAAGACACACTTATTGCTAAAAACCGATATGAGGAGGTCTAAAAATGAATGACTACTTCTACATTTTGGTCGATGGTCTAAAGCTAACGAACGCTAACGCCATATCAGGCCCACAAAGCTATGGGTTTCCTGCCCTGAATGGCTTTATAAGCGCAGCACATGCACTTGAGAGAAGACTCAAAAAATTAGCTGATTTTCCAGATATTTCCTTTGATGGTGTTTTGATCTCATGCCGTGATTTTAAAATCAAAATGGATGACTCAGGTTATTTTGCCACCTTCAATCAAAAACGTGCCCCCATTCTTAAAGATGGCAAAACGGCGCCTATCATCGAAGAGGGTTATGTCGACTTAACCGTTAGCCTTGTGATTAAAGCCACTGGAGATCAACTCAGACTGTTCAATTTAGATAAGAACAAAAAAACTTTTGAGGAAAAATTTAGAAATCTTTGTTTAATGCAACGATTCGCTGGAGGCTCTGTAGAATACATTCGAGCAGTTGAGTTCTTTACCGCTGAAGATACTGACACTTTGAAGCGCCGCCTGTTACCAGGCTTTGTTCTGATTGATGCCTATGAAGATGCTGCGAATATCTATCACGAAATGGTCGAAGGCTACCGCACTGAAATAGAGGAGAAAATCGACCCTGAAACTGGTGAAATAACACGCTACATCTGCCCCGTAGGTCACAACCCAGAGACGGACATGCTAGACGTGTTAATCAGTACGGCGGCCATCTATCAAATTCCACCTAAAGCCGAACAAAGTGAATGGACACGCTATTCTTTTAAAAGAGACCGTGGATGGCTAGTGCCTATTCCCGTGGGCTATCAAGCTATAACCCAAAAATACGATGCTGACCAAGTAGCCAACATAAGAAACCCTAACTATGCCTCACAATTTGTTGAAGTCATTTATGGCCTTGGCAAGTGGGTCTTCCCTCATAGACTCAAGGGCGACATCAATCAATATTTCTGGCGTTATGACAATTCTGTCGAAAACCTATATTTAATCACTCAACATCAACCTAGCAATACAAACCTATAAGGAATGAAATTATGACTAAATTAAAAACAGCTTCAGTTTTAGCCTTCGAGCGCAATTTTGACTTTTCGGATGCGCATTTTTACCAAAAAAGCAGTGTGAGCACGGAGCAAAAGCTTTTACCAGTAGTTATACAAGAGAAGTCAATACGAGGCACTATTTCCAATCGCTTAAAAAACACCATTGCCAATGACCCATTAAAACTCGATGCAGAAGTACAAAAACCCAACCTACAACGGGTTGACGTTGCTATGCTGAATGATGACTGCGACACCTTGGTGGCATTCTTCACCTTAAAGATCATCCCCTTTACAGGTAGACCTTCAGTGTGTAACGATCAGGACTATCAAAGCAAGCTATTAGAGGTGGTCGACAACTACACCAATGAGCATGGATTCTCAGCGCTAGCGAAACGCTATGCACAAAACATTTTGAATGCTAGATGGTTATGGCGCAATCGCATTGGCTCCAAATCAATTTCTATTACAGTAGAAAATAAGGACGAATCAATTACGGTTAGTGACGCTAAATCCCTTAGCCTGATGAACTTTGATAATACTAGCGCTGAACTTGAGAAGCTAAGCCAATGGATTGATGATGGCCTCAAGGGTCGAGACGCACCTGTCTTTTTGCGAGTTAAAGCTGAAGCTATTGTCGGTAATGGTCAGGAAGTATATCCTTCCCAGGAACTGATCTTAGACAGAAAAGACACCAAGAGTAAAGTACTTTACACTTCGAATGATAAGGCGGCGATGCATAGCCAAAAGGTCGGCAATGCCATTCGCACCATCGATACATGGTATGAGGACGACGCACAATTCCCTATCGCCGTAGAGCCCTACGGTTCAGTCACAACTTTAGGAACTGCATTCAGACAGCCTAGATCAAAGAATGACTTTTACAACCTTTTTGATAACTGGATTCTTAAAGATCAAGCCCCTAGTCTAGAGCAGCAACACTATGTGATTGCCATCCTAATTCGTGGTGGCGTCTTCGGAGAAAGTGGTAAGGAGTAAATCGTATGCAGACACATTATTTTGAGATAAAGGCAATTCCGCACGAAGAGTTGCCACAGTCTGCCGTAACCTCACTTGCTTTGCAAGACCTACATAGTGTCTTAACTGATTTTGACGGGAAAGTCGGATTAAGCTTTCCTGATTATAAAAAACAGATTATGACACTTGGGGGCAGAATACGTTGTTTTGCCAGCTTTGAGACTCTAGAAGGTATAAAGCTAAAGCTACTCGGTAAAGGTATTAATGATTATGCCATCATTTCGAATATCCATGAGATCCCTAAACAGGTTCCAAGATACTTTACTTATAGTCGTGTGCAAAACAAAGGAACGAGCGATTTAAAAAGGATAAAAAAAGCAATGCAACGTAGAGGTAAAAGCGAGGCAGAGATTCAGAAGGTGTTAGAGCTAAGGATTCAAAAGCTGAAGCCTGTCACATTGCCTCATGCTCATATTAATAGCGCTTCTACTGGGCAAAGATTTTTGTTAATGATTAATCGCAAACCAGCTCCTATGAAAAGTGAAGGACTTTTTAGCAGTTATGGTCTGAGTCCTACCTCAACAGTACCTGACTTCTAGTTTAGTCTATGAGTCAATGATGCAAAAAACCCTTTTCTTAAGATAAACCAACTCTCTGCAAAGAGCGCGCTAGTACAAGGCTCACAAGGGATGATGTATTTTGAAATAGAAAAGGGTTTTATATGCATGTTCTTTAACAATTAGGATAATATAAAGGTTCAAGCATGAATTGTGCTAGTTCTCTGCCGTATAGGCAGCTTATAAAATCGCACCACCAAATGCTGCTTCGTTTCCTGCGTTCTCTGCCGTATAGGCAGCTTATAAAAAAGCCTTTAATTGATCAGGGCTCAAACTTTGGTTCTCTGCCGTATAGGCAGCTTATAAATCTTCATTGTTTAGTTCATAGTAGTGGATGATGTTCTCTGCCGTATAGGCAGCTTATAAATTTAGTTTAGTTTAGTTAGTATGCTGAGAATGGTTCTCTGCCGTATAGGCAGCTTATAAATTATTAGGCACGTCGGGATAGTGATGGGCTAAGTTCTCTGCCGTATAGGCAGCTTATAAATGGCGCGGGAAAATCAATTTTGCCGCGCGCTTGTTCTCTGCCGTATAGGCAGCTTATAAAATCTGGCAGTAGCGCTCAAGTTCCCGCTGCTCGTTCTCTGCCGTATAGGCAGCTTATAAATTAATCTCAAAGCTAGCTAAGTAATGCCCGTTGTTCTCTGCCGTATAGGCAGCTTATAAATCGGAGTATCCACCGAAGCTTGAAGACGTAAAGTTCTCTGCCGTATAGGCAGCTTATAAATCAGCAACACGATCCATCATGATATTCCGTAGGTTCTCTGCCGTATAGGCAGCTTATAAATTTTGAAATAGCGTCAATCAATTCAGGCATTTGTTCTCTGCCGTATAGGCAGCTTATAAATTATCGTGTTTCAAATCACTTTAAAGGAATCAGTTCTCTGCCGTATAGGCAGCTTATAAATAAATGTTGTTTATCTCATTAACTTTATTATAGTTCTCTGCCGTATAGGCAGCTTATAAAATGCGGGTTTAGCTTTTTAATCGCTGACTAGGGTTCTCTGCCGTATAGGCAGCTTATAAACAAACAGCCTAAAAATGGCTTTAAAATTGATTGTTCTCTGCCGTATAGGCAGCTTATAAAAGTAGCTCCAGGATGGTGCGTGTTTTGAACATGTTCTCTGCCGTATAGGCAGCTTATAAAACTTGAAACAGCTAAACACTTGCAAAATGCGCGTTCTCTGCCGTATAGGCAGCTTATAAATTGCAAAAAGGAAAAACCCCCACTTGAAACAGGTTCTCTGCCGTATAGGCAGCTTATAAACCCACGGATACCGGATGGCTGCTTTCGGTGAGGTTCTCTGCCGTATAGGCAGCTTATAAAATTAAGCACTCCCATAGTTATATTCACCGTCAGTTCTCTGCCGTATAGGCAGCTTATAAAAAAAAAAGTTAAAAGGTTATCGCAATGCAAATGTTCTCTGCCGTATAGGCAGCTTATAAATGATTGGGCTTTGACTTCAATGACTATTTTATGTTCTCTGCCGTATAGGCAGCTTATAAAATTTGCCCTAGCCTTTCGTACACACTCCGATCGTTCTCTGCCGTATAGGCAGCTTATAAATCTTTTTGCGCGTAATAAAAAAGAGTACCTATGTTCTCTGCCGTATAGGCAGCTTATAAAACTATCTCAATTCTGATTGCTCAGTGGTTAAGGTTCTCTGCCGTATAGGCAGCTTATAAAACAAACCGGTGCCATCAACCGCGCTTGTGTACGTTCTCTGCCGTATAGGCAGCTTATAAACTACGCTTGTAAACTCAGGTATTAAGCAAGGTGTTCTCTGCCGTATAGGCAGCTTATAAAATATTTCGAAGATGTATCTGGCCACTAATGTTGTTCTCTGCCGTATAGGCAGCTTATAAAGCTAGAACATACGCTAAGCTTACGCAAGATAGGTTCTCTGCCGTATAGGCAGCTTATAAATAAGACTTAATCATAGTCTTAGGTTAGTATTAGTTCTCTGCCGTATAGGCAGCTTATAAAGTTAAAATTGCTTGGAAAGATCTACAAGCTCGTTCTCTGCCGTATAGGCAGCTTATAAAACTGTAATTACGTAGTGTCATATTTGCTTCGTGTTCTCTGCCGTATAGGCAGCTTATAAAACACCAAGTGGATAGGTATGTGTAGGTGCTTAGTTCTCTGCCGTATAGGCAGCTTATAAAAGATTCACTTTGGAAAAGACTATTTTCCATCAGTTCTCTGCCGTATAGGCAGCTTATAAATTAATGTTAAAAGCGAAATCCATGTTTTAAGCGTTCTCTGCCGTATAGGCAGCTTATAAAAATCCCATTTGACTTTTTACAGCTTGAGAAATGTTCTCTGCCGTATAGGCAGCTTATAAAAGTGGAGTATCAAAGTAATGCTAAAGCACCGCGTTCTCTGCCGTATAGGCAGCTTATAAAACGTGGTGCTTTTCATAAACCGTAGGAGATTAGTTCTCTGCCGTATAGGCAGCTTATAAAACGCCGCGCGCAGAAGCGATTAAATCAAGTGTGTTCTCTGCCGTATAGGCAGCTTATAAATTTAATATTGATGATGTCCCGCAGCGCATTGAGTTCTCTGCCGTATAGGCAGCTTATAAAAATCGATATTGTACTCGAGTGGGCGCCGGTTAGTTCTCTGCCGTATAGGCAGCTTATAAAACAGGGTTAGATAATTTGCGTTCGGCAGGAGTGTTCTCTGCCGTATAGGCAGCTTATAAAACGTAGCAGGTCAACGTCAAGGCTATGAAGACGTTCTCTGCCGTATAGGCAGCTTATAAATTATGCGTTGTCTTTACTAGACTCTGAGCTTGGTTCTCTGCCGTATAGGCAGCTTATAAAAAGCTGGTTACTAGCATAGCCTTGATGCATGCGTTCTCTGCCGTATAGGCAGCTTATAAAAAACTATCGCAAATAATCTTACTTTAGGTAGCGTTCTCTGCCGTATAGGCAGCTTATAAAATATTTAGCGTAGCGAGCAATATCTCCGGCACGTTCTCTGCCGTATAGGCAGCTTATAAACTTTAAATGGAAGAAACTAAACTGACAATAGAGGTTCTCTGCCGTATAGGCAGCTTATAAAACGTCAAGCGCTCAGCTTCAACTTCTTGCCGAGTTCTCTGCCGTATAGGCAGCTTATAAAACTACGCGCGAGATTTTCAGGAGAATCAAGATGTTCTCTGCCGTATAGGCAGCTTATAAAATTGCAAATTACTTTGAAGAGCAAGATGGGGAGTTCTCTGCCGTATAGGCAGCTTATAAAACTACCGCATCTAACTTCACCTTGCACTCATAGTTCTCTGCCGTATAGGCAGCTTATAAATCAGAGGTGATGAACATGATTGACGCCTCCTTGTTCTCTGCCGTATAGGCAGCTTATAAAAAAAGATGCGGGCTATGTGGGCAAGTGAACAAGTTCTCTGCCGTATAGGCAGCTTATAAATCGATGCCAGTCATGTTTTTTTCGTCTCGAAAGTTCTCTGCCGTATAGGCAGCTTATAAAAATTTATAGGCAAAACATGGAATGCATTAGCTGTTCTCTGCCGTATAGGCAGCTTATAAAGTGAGTTGTTGTACCTTCTGCAGCACTAATAAGTTCTCTGCCGTATAGGCAGCTTATAAAAGTACGCTTAGCAGCTAGTCGGCGTTTTACTAGTTCTCTGCCGTATAGGCAGCTTATAAATTAGTAATCAGGGCTATCACTTCAACCTACTTGGTTCTCTGCCGTATAGGCAGCTTATAAATTTCCTCCTGGTAATTACCTATTTGAATACACGTTCTCTGCCGTATAGGCAGCTTATAAATGGCGTAACGGATTGGCGCACCTGCGCATCTGGTTCTCTGCCGTATAGGCAGCTTATAAAAGTACGTCAGCTAATGGCGGTTGCTCGGTCTCGTTCTCTGCCGTATAGGCAGCTTATAAATTTATTAAGCAATCACATGCTTAATAAACTAAGTTCTCTGCCGTATAGGCAGCTTATAAAATGCTTAGGACGCTATGCAAGCTATTTTCGTAGTTCTCTGCCGTATAGGCAGCTTATAAATCTTGTCTTAAAAACAGGGCCATACGTTTAAAGTTCTCTGCCGTATAGGCAGCTTATAAAATGCTTAGGACGCTATGCAAGCTATTTTCGTAGTTCTCTGCCGTATAGGCAGCTTATAAATCTTGTCTTAAAAACAGGGCCATACGTTTAAAGTTCTCTGCCGTATAGGCAGCTTATAAAGGGAGCGCTTTCCGCACGTGCCTAACCTGGGCGTTCTCTGCCGTATAGGCAGCTTATAAATCTTTGCCACCGGAGGGTTGAATTTTCTTTAGGTTCTCTGCCGTATAGGCAGCTTATAAATCGCCAGCCTTGATGCTACTTAAACCAGTGCCGTTCTCTGCCGTATAGGCAGCTTATAAATTTAGCGGTTTACTAGACCGCAACCAAGGTTAGTTCTCTGCCGTATAGGCAGCTTATAAAATAACCTAAACCATAACCTAAACCATAACCTAGTTCTCTGCCGTATAGGCAGCTTATAAATGAATGTTTCGGAATCACATTTTAAAAATAGTGTTCTCTGCCGTATAGGCAGCTTATAAATTGCAAGCCTTGCAATACGCCTAAGCACCCTTGTTCTCTGCCGTATAGGCAGCTTATAAAATAACCTAAAACAACGGTTTAAGCTAGGTTTAGTTCTCTGCCGTATAGGCAGCTTATAAAATTGTCGGATCTGCGGAACAACGGCTTAAAGCGTTCTCTGCCGTATAGGCAGCTTATAAAATGTACTGGTTGCCACACGCTTTGGCGCAATAGTTCTCTGCCGTATAGGCAGCTTATAAAACGCAAGCAACGGGTGCTTTATATTTCATCACGTTCTCTGCCGTATAGGCAGCTTATAAATATTATCCTTATATCAGTTAAGAGGCGCCTATGTTCTCTGCCGTATAGGCAGCTTATAAAATTGAATTCAAAACTGCTGAACAAATTTCTCAGTTCTCTGCCGTATAGGCAGCTTATAAAATACCTGATCAGGTGGTTTGGCCTTGCTAAGGGTTCTCTGCCGTATAGGCAGCTTTTATAAAGCGCACTTGCATTTTCATTGTTATCACAGCTGTCTCAACAAATATCAAGAATTAAATGCGAAGATTAAACGCATCAATAATATATATACTGAAGAGCGCCTGAAGGTTAGGAGCATCAAAGAAGTCAAGAAAAAAGTGATAGCACCATCTCAGCGTAAAGAGATGGCGTAAACATCACGACATCAGGATTAGCTAGTCTTGCCATGAATTCAGCTTAAATCAAAGCGGCTTTACTACCCAGCCAAGAATTAAAATAACAATGAGCTAATTGCGGATTGCTTCTTATGGCTCACTACCAAACAAAAATTGTGAGGCTTTGGTCTCTACTTTCTTCGTCTACGTAACCTCAAGGGCTTTAAGTGGAATAAAATGTCATCAACAATTTAATTTAATCCCTCCCCGGAACTGCAGTTTTACACTGCGCTTGACTATGTTAAAAAAGCAATAGCTTTATTTATTTATAAACAATTATTCCAAGGAGTTCTACCATGAGATACATCAAACAAAATGATCGACCTGCACCCAAGCGTTTAATCGAATTCATGAAAAAAGAAGCTCAGGGTGAATTTGCACCCCGATACCCTGATGAGAAACCTGTATTTATCACAAAAGAAATGGAGGCTGAAGCCTTAGCAAAGGGTATTACTGAATTCACTAAAAACACATATTACAGTGACGATGACTAACAAAACGACACCAATAACCATGCTCCGTTGAGCAATCCATTGTCCAGTTTAATCCTGCATGATGACACCGACACTATCATTGGATGATTGACAAGTCGACGGGCTCAATCATGCAGAACAACTGCGCCACAAGTTAATCTAGAACTACCAAGGTTCTTGATGCTAAGTCAGAACCTCACTCCAAGACGTTAGCTAAAGCCAGCCGTCACACACCACTAACACGCCTCGCTATTCCTTCATTCGCTACTCCCTCCCCCGTACCTTATGGATTCACGCACTCACCACTTACTGCCAAAAGTAGGCATAATGGTCTACCTACTTTTTATTGGAATAAGCCCATGACACCTCCTACCAACCCTCAGAAAGAAAGCGCTCACGACCGGCTGTTGCATGCCGCCGCCCTCCTGTTCTACAACAATGGCATCGTGGCCACGGGTATAGACGCCATCGTCAAACGAGCTGGTGTAGCCAAGAAAAGTCTTTACAACAACTTTGCCTCTAAAGCCGATCTTGTGACGCAATACCTGCAGTTTCGTCATGCCGAATGGCTCTCTCTGTACGAGTCCCGTGTGAGCCAGACCCAAGGGCCAGCTGAACGGGTGCTGGCTATATTCGATGCCTATGCCGATCACGCCGAACATGCTTATGAGCGCGGTTTTCGCGGTTGTGGGTTACTCAACGCAGCCGCTGAGTTCCCAGCTGGGGATGTCGGCCGAGAGATCGTACGAAGCCATAAAGAAGAAGTAGAGGCACTCTTACACAAGCACTTGACCGAATTGCTGCCCGCCGATGGGGAGCGCGTCACACAGCTTGCCCGTCACCTAGCCTTCTTGCTAGAAGGTGGGATCGTCCGCGCCGGGCTAGAAGGCAATAGCGATTGCGTCATCCAGTCCAAGCGCATCGCAGCTTCGCTATTGGAAACCCTATGAACACCTCAGTGAATGAGCATTTCCTCGGAGTCGCTTGTGTCATACTAGCCGCCATACTATGAGGTACGACCGGCGTTTCTGCCACCTTCGCGCCGGAAGTTGGTGCGGCTGCGATCGGCGCGGCGGCCATGGGTGTCGGCGGTTTGCTACAAGCGAGTATTGCCATCCGCACTATCGCCCGCCATGCCCGTGCCTTGCATTCACAATGCCGTTGGCTACTATTGGGTGCATTAGCCGTCGCAATCTATCCCTTGGCCTTTTACGGTTCGATGCGCCTTGCCGGTGTGACGGTGGGCACCGTGGTATCTATCGGCACTGCACCACTGCTGTCGGCCATCATTGAAATGCTCATGGATGGCCTACGCGTCAGTATCCGATGGGTCATCGGAGCCATGCTCGGTCTACTAGGGATGGTATTACTCTGTCTTGCGGAAAGCAGTGGACACAATACACTTAGTGCGGCGCCTTCGATCTCACTCGGCGTGGTCCTAGGTCTACTGGCTGGCCTAACTTATGCGCTGTATTCCTGGGCCGCTCGTCGCCTGATGCAACGCCAAATTCCCGCCCGTGCCGCCATGGGATCCATTTTCGGTATCGGTGGGCTGCTATTGATGCCAGTGCTATTCACCACTGGCGCACCATTTCTCGCCTCTTGGAACAACGCCGCCGTAGGCATCTACATGGCGCTGGTGCCGATGTTCCTAGGCTACCTCTGTTTTGGTTATGGTCTGGCACGGATCCAGGCCAGCACAGCGACCACCATCACCTTACTGGAGCCAGTTGTCGCAGCCGCACTTGCAGCCGTCATTGTGGGCGAGCGACTCCCCAAGATGGGTTGGATCAGCGTTGCCCTTATTTTCGTGTGCCTAGTATGCATCACACTGCCCGCACACACACGCAAACAAAGCCCTGCAAAGCCTTCGCCCACCTCTGCCTAAGAAACAGCGTAATTGCGCATGGGTTGCAGCACCAAGGCCGAGTCAATGCTTGATGCCTGCAAAACGTTTTACAAACTGGTGTTGAAACGTCTGAGCCTTCGCACAGCCCGCTCTGTACTGCAACGCCGACTGAGCACTGTGGCTCCCCTAGACTAACAGCGATTAACCACAGCCACCTACGCTAGCGTGACTGTGGTATCAAACTTACTACGATACGTAGAGAAAAAGGTCCGTACATTTCTGACGTGGTTCGTTGCCGTAAATAACTTACCCACTAATTCATGATAAGCATTCATATCTGGTACTTGTAAAATCACAATAAAGTCAGGCCCACTCGTGACACGGTAGCATTGTTTTACAGAGCTTTCTGACACAACTAAGGCTTCAAAGGCATCAAACACTTCGGCCGATTGTTGGGTTAGATTGATCTCAACAATCGCAGTTAAATCGCTTCCTAGTGCTTGGGCATCTAACAAGGTGACGCGTTTTTGAATAATCCCCGTTTTTTCCAATCGCTTAACACGGCGTAAGCAGGTAGGAGGCGAGGAAAAGACTTTTTCAGCCAAGGCTTGATTACTGATAGAGGCATCCTCTTGTAAGACGTTCAAAATCCGTTTATCTAAATCATCTAATAACACCATCCTCACCCCGCTTTCTCTCAGTAAATATGAACAATCAAACACAGGATTTGAAATTTAATTTCAAAAATTACCTAATAATTTATTATACTTTAAACAAAACTATTCAATAAAATAATTATACATATTTTCATACAATTTTGATTTTTAATTTCAAGCATTTTATAGCAAAATAGCGAAATTACTTTTTTGGAGATAAGCTCATGTGTGGAATTGTAGGTGCTGTAGCGCAACGCGATATTACCCCTATTTTGGTAGAAGGTCTTAAACGTCTTGAGTATCGCGGTTATGACTCTTGCGGTGTTGCCGTTTATATGAATGGTGAATTAAACCGCGCTCGCAGTACACAACGGGTAGCAGAGTTAGCGCAGCAAATCAAAGCCGATGGCATCCAAGGTTTTACAGGCATTGCGCATACGCGCTGGGCAACCCATGGCGCACCCGCAACTCATAATGCGCATCCCCATTTTTCTGGTCAAGACAAGGGTTCACCCCGCATTGCGCTAGTGCATAACGGAATTATTGAAAACTACGAGGAATTACGTGAAGAGCTGATCGCCCAGGGCTACACCTTTGAAAGCCAAACAGATACTGAGGTGATTGCGCATTTGATGGATCACCTGTATCACGGCGATTTATTTGAAACACTCCAACAAACTGTCGCTCGTTTGAGCGGTGCCTATGCTATTGCCGTCTTTTGTCGTGATGAACCGCATCGTATTGTGGCTGCTCGCCAAGGTTCTCCGCTTGTCATTGGGCTAGGTGATAATGAACACTTTCTTGCCTCTGATGCCTTAGCACTCGCCGGCACCACGGATCAAATTATCTACTTAGAAGACGGTGATATGGCCGATCTTCAAATTTCAAACATTTGGATAGTAGATGCGAACTTAGCGCCTGTTGAGCGCAAAGTACATACGGTGTCAGCGTATACGGCAGCGGCTGACTTAGGCCCATACCGTCATTACATGCAAAAAGAAATTTTTGAACAACCACGTGCGGTAGCCGATACTTTACAAGATATTGAAAGCATTGATCCTCCGTTATTTGGTGAGGAGGCTGAAGCTATCTTTAAGCGCATCGATAATATTCTCATTCTAGGCTGCGGTACTTCTTATTATGCCGGTATGACTGCTCGTTATTGGATTGAAGCGATTGCTAAAGTCCCGGTCAATGTAGAAATCGCTAGCGAATATCGCTATCGTGAGAGCGTGCCCAACCCTAACACCCTAGTTGTGACGATTTCCCAATCAGGTGAAACAGCAGATACGCTAGCAGCACTCAAACACGCACGCGCTTTAGGCATGGACAACACATTAACCATTTGTAATGTCGCTAGCAGCGCCATGGTACGTGAATGTAAGCTAAATTACATTACCCGTGCAGGGGTGGAGATCGGTGTAGCTTCTACCAAAGCATTTACTACCCAATTAGTTGCACTGTTCTTATTAACCGTTGCCTTAGCCAAAGCCAAAGGTAGGATGACTCCAGAACTGGAGGCGAGCTATTTAAAACAGCTACGCCACTTACCAGTTGCACTTAGCTCGATCCTTGCACTAGAACCTCAAGTAATGGCATGGGCTGATCGCTTTGCTAGCAAGGAAAATGCCTTATTTCTAGGCCGCGGCTTACACTATCCTATCGCCTTAGAGGGCGCATTAAAACTAAAAGAAATCAGTTATATCCATGCTGAAGCCTACCCTGCGGGTGAGCTCAAACATGGCCCCCTAGCCTTAGTAACGGAAGCGATGCCTGTGGTGGTGATTGCACCGAATGACGAATTACTTGAAAAGCTCAAGTCTAATATGCAAGAAGTACGTGCGCGTGGCGGTGAGCTTTATGTGTTCGTTGATGCGGATACAAATATTAGCAGTAACCCTGGTATGCACGTCATTCGTATGCCGGAGCATTATGGCAAATTATCACCTATCCTACATACGGTGACCTTGCAGTTACTGTCTTATCACACAGCAGTAGCACGTGGCACCGACGTAGATAAACCACGCAATTTAGCAAAAAGTGTGACCGTGGAGTAAAGCCTATCTAAGCAGCTTTACTGCCTGAATAAATAATGCAACGAGCCGGCCACTGCTCTGCCAGCTCCTACACTCCTTGCATCAGCAAAATCGCCGGCTCGTTGACAAATAACAGCTAATTAAATCCCTTCATACTCAGAAAACTTATCGAACACAGCCTTCACAAAGTCATCGGATCGTGAGAACACTTCTTCACCTCGCTCTTCATCATCTAAAGCCCAAGCTAAACTTGCTTGCACATAATAGTGATCAAACACCGAGACGCACATTGATTGACTGCGCTTTTCATTCTCATTAATGAATCCGAGGCACTCGACCTCATGTCCCTTATCCGTCTTAAACTGCCTCTCAACCAAGCTTTCTTTGCCATCGCCAAGTGCCTGCCTCACCCCCTTATCAAGATGCTCCATCGCATCTTCCGCTTTCATATTGTCTGGCAACTTTTTCGCTGACACCAAGCTCGTGCGAGTCTTCTCATTATTGTTATAGCGAAGACTGACCGAACCATCGTCCGGATTACTATTCAATTCTGAAACCCAGATGTCCTCGTATACTGGGACCACATAAGCCATAATTGGATTATCTTTAATCCCCTCACTGATCGTTTTGTTCGTATTAATACTTCTTTTTTCAGCCATTGCGCTACTGACACTCAATGAACAGATACCCACCACAGTGAGCATTTGAATTAAGCATTTTTTGAACTTCATAATATCTCCTTGATTAACAGCTACATCAGCCACAGTGTAATCAATGAAAAAATTAGCTTTCGGGACATTTTGTAATTTTTTTTAACCACATAGGCTTGCTGAGCCACTGATAAAATGGTCCAAAGGCATAGGGCAGGGTCTTGTTTCAATTTGATACGTGCTTAAAAAGTCGCTGCACAGCAAAGCGCTGCGACATACGCTAAGATAATGTGATAGAAAAACTTACATATTTTTAATTTTTAATGAATGAGCAGATTTTAATTAATGTCACGCCGTTTGAAACGCGCGTGGCGATTGTTGAGCAAGGCACGGTGCAAGAGATTCAACTTGAGCGTAGCAATCAGCGCGGCAAGGTGGGTAATATCTACTTGGGCAAGGTCACTCGGGTCTTGCCAGGCATGCAGAGCGCCTTTATTGATATTGGCTTAGAGCGAGCGGCCTTTATGCATATTGCCGATCTCAGAGAGAATCGAGAGAGTCGACTCAATGACAATGTACAGGTACACATAGAAAAGGTCTTGTTTGAGGGACAAACATTATTAGTGCAGGTCATCAAGGATCCAGTCGGCACCAAAGGTGCGCGCGTTTCTAATCAAATCAGTATTGCGGGACGCGCCCTCGTTTATTTGCCTCACGATCCGCATATTGGTATTTCCCAAAAAATCGAATCCGAAGAGGAGCGTGAAGCGCTTAAAGCGCGTGTACAAAAGCTGATGGACCCTCAGGAAAAAGGCGGTTATATCATTCGTACCCAAGCAAGTTGGGCGACTGACGAGGAGCTAAAAAACGATCAGGAGTATTTGCGACTACGCTGGCAAAAAACCATTGATGAGATGAAAAAAAAGGGGGCACCCGCCCTACTCTATGAAGACCTAAGTCTGGCACAACGGGTGTTGCGTGATTTTGCAACCGCCGATACAGAAAGTATTGAAATCGATTCACGCACCATCAGTCAACAACTACAAGCATGGGCACAGGTTTATACCCCAGCGATAGCAGATAAAATTCGTCACTATACTGGACCACGCCCCTTATTTGATTTGGCCAATGTGGACGAAGAGATTAAGACTGCCCTCTCGCGTCGCGTCGATTTAAAATCTGGCGGCTACTTAATTTTTGACCACAATGAGGCCTTAACCAGTATTGATGTAAATACCGGTGGTTACATAGGGTTTAGAAATTTTCATGACACCATTTTTAAAACCAATTTAGAAGCTAGTCTTGCCATTGCCCGTCAATTGCGCCTGCGCAATACCGGCGGGATTATAATTATCGACTTTATTGATATGGATAATGTCGAACACCAAGAAGCGGTACTAGATGAACTGAGAAAAGCACTGGCCCATGATCGCACCCACACCACGGTCAATGGCTTTTCCAGTTTGGGCTTAGTGGAAATGACGCGTAAACGTACCCGCGACTCGCTTTTAAGCTTACTCTGTGAGCCTTGCCCCACTTGTGAAACCCGTGGGCAAATCCTGACGGCACGAACAGTCTGCTACAACATCATGCGTGAGATTTTACGTGAAGCAAAGCAGTTTAATCCTAAAGAATTTAGATTAATTGTGTCGCCACATGTGATTGATTTGTTTTTGGATGAGGAAAGCAGCTTTCTCAGCATGCTAGATGAGTTTATTGGTAAACCCATTAGTCTGGAAGTTGATAATAACTACACGCAGGAAATGTACGATATCGTATTGATGTAAGATCACAACGCCGTTGGGAACTAAAGCTCACAGCGGCGTCATTTCACTCGATTCAAATCAATTAACTGTGACCGGGTTGGATCCGAGCCTGCATTGCAATAATTTTTGCTTCAAGCTCCGGTGAGGTCTCTAGCGCAATTAAGGCGCTGTTTGAGTCCGGTCTTTGTTCAATCGTCAGATTAATATACTGCCCCTCAAACACTTGGGGATCGGCACCGATTTCAACATAACGACTTAATAAGCGATCAACCGAGGCCTGTGCTTGCTGCACGTAGGCCTCAAGATTGCTTTCATCGGCATCTTGAAAGGCATTTTCAATGGTCTTGGATAGATCCCAAGTAAAAAACATAAGTGCATTGGGACCTTTGACGTCCGGATGCTCATAGCCCCAATTTTCAATGGTGTGGTTCTTCACTTGATTCATAATATTTCTCCGAATAAATTACCCTATTGCCTTTATCATAGCAATAGGGTTTATGAGGTGTGCTGTAGCAAGGCTAAATGCTGAATTATGCCTCTTTAAACTGCATTTCGTATAGAGATTGGTACAGTCCGCTATTTTTCAAGAGCGCTTCATGACTGCCATCCTCAATAATCACCCCACCATCCAACACTAAAATACGATCTGCATTTTTAACTGTCGACAGGCGATGTGCGATCACAAAGGTGGTGCGTCCCTTCATCAAACGCTCTAAGGAGTCTTGCACCAACTTTTCAGATTCATTGTCCAAAGCCGATGTTGCCTCATCCAAAATCAATATTGGTGCATCTTTTAATAAAGCTCGGGCAATGGCTAAGCGCTGTCGCTGACCGCCGGATAACCACGAACCACTTTCGCCGATTTGGGTATTCAACCCCTCCGGTAACGTTTGTACAAAATCCCATAAATTCGCTGCTTCCAGCACCACTCGCAATTGCTCATCACTCGCGGCGTGATTAGAACCGTAGCGAATATTATCAGCAATGCTACCTTCAAATAAAACCACATGCTGACTCACCAGCGATAAATTATGACGCAAAGAAGCTAAAGTAAATTCATGGATTGGCGTACCATCAATCACAATTTGCCCAGCACTAGGCTCCACAAAACGCGGCAACATATTAACCAAGGTCGTCTTACCGCTACCAGAACGACCAACTAAAGCAATGGTTTGACCTGCCTTAACACGAAAGGACAGATGCTTAAGGACCTCAGCACTTTCCTCATTAAATTGAAAGGTAATGTCCTGAAACTCAATCAATGAGTCTGCCCGTACTGTGCAAATTTGCGTGCCCTCATCTCGTTCTTGCGGCGTATCAATCAGTTTGAAAACACTTTCAGCGGCAGCCATCATTTTTTGAGATTTACTGGCTAGATTGGTTAAACGACGTACCGGGTCAAAAATCTGCCCTAAGGCGGTGATAAAGGCAATAAAATCACCCGGCGTTAAACCACGTTCCGCCTGATGCAAGGCGACACTCACCACTGCTGCCACCGAAAAAGAGATCACCCACTGAGTCAGCGGTGACATTGCCGCATCCGCTGTGGCGGCACGCATCGCAAAAGCTCTTAAGCCTTGATTCACCCTTTCGAAGCGTGTTGTTTCACGCTCAAACCCGTCAAACAGCTTAATCACACGCTGCGCCTCAATCCCCTCCTTGACCGTAGAGGTTAAGACAGCATTCATATCTAAGGTACGACGGTTAATAGTACGTAGACGCTTTGCAAAATAGCCACCCACCAGCACAGAAAAGGGAAAGATGACGAGAATAATTAAGGTTAATTCCCACGATAGGTAGAGTAACAACGCTAGCATTGCGAGCACCACAAAGACTTCGCGCACTAAATTCGTCACCACCTCAGCCGCATGCTGAGTGACATTACCCGCATCAACGGTAAAGCGATTTAATAAGCGCCCACTATCACCCTTTTGAAACTCGGTATCTGGCATATGTAGCAGGCTGTCAAACATCTCTTTACGCATCCTAAAGAGCACTTTATTGGCCACCCAAGCCATCAAGTATTCGCCAAAAAAGTTAAAGACGCCACGAATAAACATCAGCCCAATAATGGCCAAGGGAATCAACCAAACAAAGTCGGGACGTGTGCCGGCAAAACCCTCGTCTAACAAAGGCTTCATCAAATAGGCCAAGGCCGGCTGCGTAGCAGAGGCGATCATAGTACATAGCACGGAAATGGCTAAGAACTTCCAGAACGAACCAACACGTTCAAAAATTCGACGCCATAAATTGCGCCGAACCGCCTTTTGCTGCGCTTTACTCAAATGCTCAATATCACTCACTCATGAACCTTATTATTAATAATTCACTGTGATTTTAACGGTTACGGCTAAAAAAGTGTAAAGTTTCAATAGTTGATTGAACTACATGCGCTTTAGCTATGAAAAAAATCTCACGAATTTTTATCCGTCTACCGAATTGGATTGGCGATGTCTGTATGAGCCTCTCCTCACTGAATGCCGTAATTGCTAGTGCTGATAAAGTCGTTATCTGCGCCAAACCATGGGCTCAAGATTTATTGGCTGGTTATTTACAAAGCACCCAAGTAAGCTTTTTAGCGATGAGTGGTAAGTGGCGCGAGGATGCTCGCACCATTAAACAATTTCGTAAAGCACATCCAGTGGCGGATGGGGAGGTCGGTTTATTACTGCCCGACTCACTAACTAGCGCACTTTGCTTTAAATTTGCCGGTTTAAGTAGCGCCGGTTATAAAGATGACGGACGCTCATTATTATTAAATTGGCCAATCAAAAAGCCTACACCCAAACCACATGCGGTTGAATCTTGGTTTTACTTAACTCGTAGTGCGCTCACTGAATGGGGCTTTAGTTGCCTAGCAGAGCCTAAAGAGACGGTTTTACTGCCACTCACCGATGAGCAATTAGCAGAAAAGGCAATGTATCAATCCCAGCATGGCTTAGAAAAAGGCGAGTTTATTCTTATTGCCCCCACCGCCGTCGGTCTACATAAGGGTAAAAATAAGGTTTGGCAAGGCTATGAGCAATTAACCCGCAGTTTACAAGCGCAGGGCTATCAAGTGCTGATGTGCCCACCACCAAATGAAGTTAAGCAAGCAACAGCTAACGCGCCTTCTGCCACCCTACTACCAGCCTTGGGTCTGGGTGCCTTTGCCGCCTTACTAAAAGATGCTGCCCTGGTTATCTGTAACGACTCTGGGGTCTCACATCTTGCGGCTGCGGTCAATGCACGCCAAATGACCTTAATCGGCGTCACGGATATGCGCAATACCGCACCTTGGTCACCCCAGGCCCTAATTTTAGGCGAAAACGGTCGCTGGCCTGAACAGCAAGAAGTGCTAGATACCGCCCTCCAATACCTTAAAGCAAGTTAGCAAAGCAGCCTCGTCCGTGCTACTTAAACCCACCCTCTAAAGCGATAAACCCAATAGCCAAGACATTCTTTAATAATTGAGCGACTAGCAACAAGGGCACGCATATTAGGTAAATAGGGATTAAAGTCCGGTTCATCCTTAGGTAAGACGATTTGCGGTGGATTAGGCGCTGCATAGGACTCAATGCCCAAATGATGAAATACGGCCATGGCCCGCGGCATATGTAAGGCGGAGGTTACCACCAGCAGTGAATTAATATGGTGCTTAGCCATGGTGCGCTGGGTAAATAAGGCATTTTCACGGGTGGTACGGCTAAAATCCTCACGAATAATCGCATCCGCCGGTACGCCTAAATGACGTAGGGCGGACTCCATGCCACGCGCTTCACTGATATCGCCCTCATTAGCCCCGCCGGAAACGATAATTTTAGGCGCTTTACCCAGCTGATATAGGGCCTCGGCCGTATCCACGCGACGATGGGTGGAACTGCCATCTAACTCGGGTTCAAACCAATTCTGTCGATTACCACCGGTATTACCACCTAGCACCACAATGGCATCCGTCATGGGTAAATCATCCATGCTCCTGACCGCATACTGTTCTTCTAAAAAAGAACCGACCTTGATTGAGGTGATGGGCAAAGACCATGCGCCCAGCCAAAGCGCCCCTGTGAGGACCAATAAAAGCGCAAAACGTCTTAAACGTATTAGATAAAAAACAATCCCTAGACCCAACAAAAATAAGGCAAGGTTTAGCGGAACTATCATTAAAACAAGAAAACTGCTGATTTGACTGGTGACTTCGCTCATGTTCTGGGGCTGCTCTGCTTAAAAAATATCATCGGATAACCATCAATGGCACGGTAGAACTGACTAATAATTAACCTCAATGCTTGAAATCTCTTCACGCGCCGACAATCCCTCCAACAATTGCGGATTTAATCGCACACGCCATTCCTCACCAAGCATAATCTCACATTGTGTAGCCGGATCGGGTTGATATTGGATTTTTACCGCCACACCGGGAAAGCCGTTTTCAGGCTCGGCCCTAAAAGGATTCATTAATACATGCAATTGCTTCGGACTAATGGCTTCATTTAACACCAAGGTGAGATCCGTTGCCACTGACTCTCTAGCCGATTGTAAATTATATAAAGCAGTCGCATTAATACGAATCGTATTATTAAAGCTGCTACGTGATACGCGTGCCTGCACCAACAATAAATCATCCGTATTAATTAAATGCCTACAACTTTCATATAAATGAGCATCACAGGTAACCTCAATTTGGGCACTGCCATCATCAATTAATAAAAAGTATAAACGCTCATCCTTATCCTTTAATTGAAAGGCGCGGCTAGCGGTTAATACGCCTGCCACCCATTGTGATGAACGTGACTCCTTTAAACTTGCCAAGGGTGTCGGCGCAAAGCGTCGCACCTCATCGCGCCACACATCAAATAAATGATGACTAAAGTAAAAGCCCAAGGCCCTTTTTTCCTCCAATAAGGCCTCGTAAAGGCTCCAGGGCTTAATGCCTTGAATCTCGTGGGCGACGATATCACCGCTATCATCACCAAATAAAGACACCTGATCGGCATTGAGCGCCTTTTGCTCAGCTGCCTCAATCGCTTTAGCGAGACTACCTAATAAGGCACGACGATTAGGCTCCAAGGCATCAAAGGCACCGGCACGAATTAAGGCTTCAATCGCACGTTTATTCACCGTATGACGATCGATGCGCGAGCAAAAATCATATAAATCCTTAAACTCGCCCCCAAGCTCGCGGGCCTTGAGAATATTCTCAATTGCACTCTCACCCACGCCCTTCACACCGCCCATGCCGTAGCGAATGGTACGAATAGTGCCTGATTCCTTTTGATGTTGATCAGGAACTGGCTCAAAACGGTACTGTGAGTGATTAATATCTACCGGCAAAATGCTTAAGCCATTATCCAAGGCATCGCGCCAGAAAATTTCGATTTTTGCCGTATCATCCATATCTGAAGATAAGGTGGCGGCCATAAATTCTGCTGGATAGTAATGCTTTAACCAAGCCGTTTGATAGGAAATTAAGGCATAAGCGGCAGAGTGTGATTTGTTAAAACCATAACCCGCAAATTTTTCCATCAGGTCGAACAGGTTTTTGGCCATCTCGCCGTCATAGCCTTTTTGAATCGCACCCTCTTCGAAGATTTTGCGATGTCGTGCCATTTCTTCAGGCTTCTTTTTACCCATGGCACGGCGCAACAAGTCCGCACCACCCAAGCTATAGCCACCAATAATCTGCGAAATCAGCATCACCTGTTCCTGATACACAATGACGCCGTAGGTACTTTCAAGGGTAGAAGTTAAGTCAGGATGGAAATAATCCACCTCGGCTCGACCATGCTTACGATTAACGAAATCATCTACCATCCCAGAGTCAAGCGGTCCCGGACGGAATAAGGCCAGTACCGCAATCACATCCTCAAAGGTGGAAGGCACGAGCTTGCGTAACAGCTCCTTCATGCCGCGAGACTCTAATTGAAAGACGGCGGTGGTATTGCCCTCGGACAGTAGTTGGTACGTTGCCGGATCATCTAAGGGCACCGCCATAATATCAAAGGCCTCTTGGCCCTGATTAAAGCGTTGCACATAACGCACCGCCCAATCAAGAATGGTCAGGTTACGTAAGCCCAAGAAGTCAAACTTTACCAGCCCGGCCTGCTCCACATCGTCTTTATCATATTGCGAGACCACACTCCCACTATGTCCCGGCTGGCAATAGAGAGGACAGAAATCGGTCAGCTTACCCGGTGCAATTAACACACCCCCAGCGTGCATACCGACGTTACGCACCAGGCCCTCAAGTGGCAACGAGGCATCAACAATGGACTTAACCTCCTCGTCTTGCTCATAACGTCGCCTAAACTCCGGCTCACCCTCCATGGCATCACTAAGACTCCATGGCTTTGCTGGGTTAAACGGAATTAATTTAGACAGTCCATCACATAGGGAATATGGCATTTCCAATACGCGACCAACATCTCGCACTACCGCCTTGGCTCCCAGGGTACCAAAAGTAGCAATCTGACTAACCGCATCACGCCCGTACTTTTCCTTAACATAATCAATGACTTTTTCACGCTGATCCTGACAGAAGTCAATATCAAAGTCAGGCATGGAAACCCGTTCCGGATTAAGGAAGCGCTCAAATAGTAAGTCATAACGAATCGGGTCTAAATCGGTAATGCCCAGTGAATAAGCGACCAGTGAGCCCGCCCCCGAACCTCGACCAGGACCTACCGGCACGCCATTGGACTTACCCCAGTTAATAAAGTCCTGTACGATCAGGAAATAGCCTGGAAAGCCCATATCAATGATGATTTTACACTCTAGCGCCAAGCGTTCTCGATAGGCTGGTTCTTGCTTAGCCCGTTCCTCAGCATCGGGAAATAAAAACTCCAGTCGCTTATCCAGACCTTGATGTGATAGGCTGATTAAATACTCGTCCAGCGTCATCCCCTCAGGGGTCTCAAAATCTGGTAAATTCGGCTTGCCGAGTTGAATCGTGAGATTACAGCGCTTGGCGATTTCCACGGCATTCATCGTGGCTGAAGGAATATCGCTGAACTTATCCAGCATTTCCTCTGAACTAGGAAAATATTGCTGCGAATTAAAGCGTTTGCTTCTATTGGCATTGGCTAATACCTCACCCTCAGCAATACACACCCGCACCTCATGCACATCAAAATCATCGGCTTTTAAAAACTGGATGGGATGGGTGGCTACCACCGGTAAGTGAGCCTCTTGAGCTAGCTTTAAAGCTTCTTGCACATAGCGCTCATCGCCCTCAAATCCCGCTCTTTGCAATTCAATATAAAAGCGATTAGGAAATAACTTAGCCCAATGCTCTGCCAAACTCAGCGCCTGCTCAAAACGACCGACCTCAAGCGCTTGACCGATATCGCCTGCGCGCGCCCCCGATAATAAAATCAAACCATCGGTTTCAGCAGGATCTGCCAACCATTCTGGCTTTAACTGACCCCGATCAATTTGTGGATTATCAATCCAGGAGCGGGAAATCAAGCGGCATAGTTGTAAATAACCGGCATGGTTACGAGCGATTAACAAGCAACGATAAGGCTTTTTTTCATCCTGCGGATTATCAATCCAAAAATCACAAGCGGCTATCGGCTTAATACCGGCTTGACGAGCTGCCTTATAAAACTTGATATAACCAAATAAATTACCCAAATCGGACAAAGCCAAGGCCGGTTGATTAAATGCCTTGGCCTGCTTAATCATATCGCCGATACGGATGGTACCGTCCACCACCGAATACTCGGAATGGGTTCGTAAATGCACAAACGCTGGGGTGGCTGACAGCTCAGCCGCACCAGACTCAGCGGTGGCGAGCAAGGTATCACTCATAATCTACTCTCTAATACTACTATGTTAGTGTGACATACTATGCCACGCTTTTTCCAAACGCTTGACGGAAACCGGCATGGGCGTACGCAACTCCTGCGCAAATAAAGCCACCCGTAATTCTTGCAATAAATAAGCAAACTCATCCATCTGCGGATCAGGTACTCCCTTAAGCTGGGATAAGCGACGCTGATACTTCGATTGCAACAGCTGCACATCATGCATCAAATGCTGATCGCGGCTAGGGTCATTTTTTAATTTATCAATACGCAATTGTACCGCTCTTAGGTAACGTGGGTAATGCTGTAGGATATTATAGTCAACACGACTTACAAAGCCCTTATAAATCAGCGTATTAAGCTGCTGTGAAATATCTTCATAGGCCTTTTTATGCGCTTTAATGAGGTTCAATTTTTTTAAAGCCGTGGCCCATTCATTCATAATTTGTTGCAATAAGCGGATGACTTCCTGCAATAACAGACCAAAGCGCCCTTTGGCATCCCTCACCCGTTCATTAAAGCTTGCTTCATCACTCGGCCATGGCGTAGCTAAACACGATTGAATCAGCGCACAATCAATAATTTCTTCTTGTAACTCCTCTTGCGTCCCTAGACTCAGATAGAGCATGCCTAACTGTGGCAGCGCCTTGAGATTTTTTGAAAGGTAGCGAATTTGCTCCTTTAGGGCGATTTTAAAGAGGCGGATCAAACCCTGGCGATGCGCTGCGGTCGCCTCATGCAGCTCATCAAATACATCAATGCGACAATCATTACCCTGATCCACGAGAGCGGGGTAACCGACCACGGTTTGTCGTCCACGCTTAAGCTCCAGTAATTCTGGTAATTCACCAAAATCCCAGCTGCTAATATGCTGATGGTCTTCTAGGGTGGCTTGCGTACCCCTATCCTCTCCCAGCAATTCTTTAAAGCTTTGTTCAGCGGCTGGCGCATGCTCAGCCTTTAATAAAGCCAAATTACGACTAGAACTCAACATCCGCCCATGCTCATCGACCACTTTATAAATCATCGAGAGATGCGGCGGAATCGTTTCCTCTTTAAAATCTGTGCTCTGTACCCGCACCCTTGTTTGCTGCCAAATATCATCAATCAAGACGGATAAGAGCGGCTTTTCTTTTAAGGCCGGTGCAGCGGACACGGCCTCGACAAATTGTTCGGCATAGTCTGGAATCGGCACACAATGGCGCCGTAAGCGCTGCGGCAATGAGCGTAACAACAGGGCGACCTTTTCCTTAAGCATGCCCGGCACTAACCATTGCGTGTGGATTGGATTGATCTGCTTTAAAGCATACACCGGCACCTCCATGGTCACCCCGTCTTTAGGTGAACCAGGCTCAAAATGATAAGTTAATTTTAAGCTTAAACCATCTAACTCTAAATACTTAGGAAATTGCTCGGTACTGATACCGGCAGCCTCATGCCGCATTAACTCATCTTTATTCAGTTTTAGTTGTGCCTGCTCTGCGCTTGAGAGATTTTTATACCAATGCTCCAACGTCGCCACTTGGTGCATATCCTGAGGAATATATTGATCATAGAAGCGATAAATTAACTCATCATCCACCAAGATGTCTTGGCGACGTGACTTATGTTCTAAATGCTCAATCTCCTCAATCAAGCGCAAGTTATGCGTCAAAAAAGGCAAGTTTTGCCGTATTGCGCCCGCCACCAAGGCCTCACGAATAAATAACTCCCGTGCATGGGCAGGGTCCAGTCGCGCATAACTAATCTTGCGCCCCTGATAAAGCTGTAAACCATAGAGGGTCGCTCGCTCATACACCATCACCTGACCGCGACGCGGGTCAAAATGTGGTTCAGAATAGAGCTTTTTTAATAAATGGCGACCTGCTTGCTCTATCCATTGCGGCTCCACCCGGGCTACGGTGCGTGCAAAGAGGCGTGTGGTTTCTACTAACTCGGCTGCCATAATCCACTTTGCCGCCCGTCGCTGTAAATAGGAGCTCGGGTGCACCACAAAGCGAATACCGCGGGCGCCCTCATATTCACGCACGCTTTCACTGCGTAAACCGATATTACCCAATAAGCCGCTTAATAAGGCTCGATGCAATTCCTCATAGGTAGCGTCAACCTGATTAAAACGCCATTGTTGCTCCTCTACCAACTGCCTAATTTGCTGATGAATATCTTGCCACTCTCTTAGGCGTAGCGGGGATAAAAACTCCTTACGTAACTGGCGTTGCAATTTGCGATTTGACTCACGGCTCTCATATTGCTCTTGATACCAACTCCAGAGCTTTAAATAAGAAATAAACTCCGACTCTTTATCACGAAACTTCGCATGTGCTTGGGTACTGGCTTCCTGCGCTTCAAAGGGGCGTTCTCGTGGATCCTGAATGGATAAGGCCGCAGCGATAATGCACATTTCAGTCAAACAATGATGCTCTTTTGCAGCCAAAATCATGCGTGCAATTTTGGGATCTAAGGGTAGCCGCGACAGCATACGACCAGTCGAGGTCAAGCGATTATGCTCATTTAAGGCACCCAATTCCTGCAGTAAATGATAGCCATCGGCAATCGCTCGGCCGCTTGGTTTATCGACAAAGGGAAACGCCTCAATATCATGCAAGCGCAACGCCTTCATACGCAAAATCACAGAGGCTAATGAGGAACGCAGCACCTCGGGATCAGTATAATCCGGACGGCGCTTAAAATCCTCTTCAGAGTATAGACGAATACAGATACCCGGCCCCAAGCGACCACAACGGCCAGCACGCTGATTGGCTGCCGCCTTGGAGATCGGCTCAATCTGCAACTGCTCCACCTTATTACGCCACGAATAGCGCTTAACCCGTGCCAAACCGCTATCAACCACAAAACGAATCCCTGGTACCGTCAAAGACGTTTCGGCAACGTTGGTGGCGAGAATGACTCGACGAAGATTGGTGCTCGGCTTGAAAATACGCTCCTGATCAGCTTGCGACATGCGCGCAAACAGTGGTAACACCTCCAAACCTTGCTGATTAACTTGGCGCAACACCTCCGCCGCCTCGCGAATTTCTCGCTCTCCAGGCAAAAACACCAGAATATCACCTGGACCAGAGCGTATACATTCACTGACCGCATCGCTAATCATCTCACTCAAGTCAGGCTGCTCATTATCCTCATCCCCATCGTCGCTCACCGCGCCATAACTATCCTCACGTTGATAACGTATTTCCACTGGATACATGCGCCCGCTCACCTCAATCAATTGCGCGGGACGACCCTCGGCATCCTTAAAATGCTCAGCAAAACGCTCAGCATCAATGGTGGCCGAGGTAATGATCACTTTCAAATCAGGTCGCTTAGGGAGTAGATTTTTTAAAAAGCCCAACAGAAAATCAATATTTAAACTGCGTTCATGCGCCTCATCAATAATAATGGTGTCATAACGTTTTAATAGCGGATCACGTTGGGTTTCGGCCAATAAAATACCATCTGTCATCAGCTTAATCTGCGAACGAGGTCCGCTACGCTCATTAAAGCGCACCTGATAAGCCACTAATTGCCCAACCTCAGTCTTTAGTTCTTGCGCAATACGCTTGGCGACAGACACAGCAGCAATGCGCCGTGGTTGAGTATGGGCAATCATTTTATCTTGACCGCGCCCCATGGCTAAGCAAATTTTCGGCAATTGCGTTGTTTTACCCGAACCGGTTTCACCCGCCACAATAATCACTTGGTGTTGCGCTAGTGCGTTTTGAATTTCCGCTCTGCACTCGCTCACCGGTAAATCTTCAGGAAAGTCGATAAACGGTGGCAGTTGTTTAGTCTGCGATAGGGCTACTTTAGATGAAAGATCTGAGCTGTCTCGATCTTGTGATTTTTGCATAGCTAATTGTAGTAGTAATAATTTTATAAATTTTTTAAGGCTTAGTAGATTGTGCCTGATTAGGATTATACAAGACTGCGATTTAGGCTAAAATCAAAGGTTTACTCATTATATTATTAGCAAAGAGGTTTAAGCAGCCATGTCAAACCCACAGGAAATTGAGACCGTTTCAGCGCTTGAAGCCGCTGAATTTGCACCGACCCAATTCGTGCGATGGTTTAGGGAGGTGGCGCCTTATGTGCGTGAGGTACGAGGTAAAACCTTTGTGATTGCCTTTGGGGGTGAGTTAATTGAGGAATCCAAGCTGAATAACTTGGTTATCGATCTCTCCCTCCTCAGTGCGCTCGGCGTGCAGCTGGTGGTGGTGTATGGGTCTCACCCTCAAGTAAATCAGCAGCTTAAACTTAAAGGCATTGACACTCAGCTACAACGTGGCGTGATTGAGCCCACCGCGGTGGATGTACTCGAATGCTGTAAAGAGGTAGCCGGTGAAATTCGTTTAGATATTGAGGCCGCCTTTAGTCAGGGGCTGCCTAACACCCCCATGTCCAATTCACAAATCCATATCATTTCCGGTAACTTTGTGATTGCACAACCCGTCGGTGTGGTTGATGGGGTTGATTATAAGCACACGGGCAAGGTACGTAAATTTGACTTAGACTCAATCCGCAAAGCACTCGCACTCAATGCCATTGTGCTCCTCTCTCCCATCGGCTTTTCACCGACAGGTGAGGCTTTTAATCTGGCCATGGAGGAATTAGCGACCAGCATTGCAGGTGCCTTGCAGGCGGACAAGCTGCTTTTTGTCACGCAGGACAATCGTGTGCGAGATGCAGAAGGCACCTTGATTACCGAGTTAGCTCGTGCCGAAGCCGAGCGCTTAATTGCCTCAAAGCTGCTAGAACCACAGACTCAGTCCTATCTTAAATGGGCCACCGAAGCAGTACGTCGCGGGGTCAAGCGCGCACACTTAATACCTTTTGAAATTGACGGCTCCTTGTTACTTGAGTATTTTACCCACGATGGGGTCGGTACGATGGTGGTGGAAGACTCACTGGATGACCTACGCCCCGCTACCGTGGATGATATTGGGGCGATTTTAAGCTTAATTCAACCACTAGAAGCCGATGGCACCTTAGTGCCGCGTGACCGTGGCATCATTGAACGTGATGTAGAAAAGTTCTCCGTGCTAGAGCATGACGGGGTTATTTACGGTTGTGTTGCCATCTTCCCCTACCCAGAGGAGAAAATGGCTGAGATGGCTTGTTTGATTGTCCATCCCGATTGGCAAAATGCCGGTGATGGCGAGACCTTATTGCGCCACGCTGAACAACGCGTCAAGGCCTTAGGCTATAAGCGCATGTTCGTTCTCACCACACGGACCTCCCATTGGTTTATTAAACGTGGCTTTATTCAGGGCTCCGTCAGCGATTTGCCCAAGTCAAAGCAATTGAATTACAATCGTAATCGCAACAGTTTGATTTTTTTCAAAAATTTTAAATCAGGAATCTAGTATGAGTCGTTTAGTTTACTGTGCTAAATACAAAGAAGAGAAAGAGGGTCTAGACTTCCCTCCCTACCCAGGTGAGTTGGGCAAAAAGATTTGGGAAAATATTTCTAAGCAAGCGTGGCAGGATTGGATCAATATTCAAACGCGCTTAGTTAACGAAAATCGCCTAAATCTAGCCGATGCGCGTGCGCGTAAATACCTCACCGGGCAAATGGAAAGCTATTTATTCGAGGATCAGGATGTTGAAGCCCATGGCTTCGTACCTCCAAGCCAATAAAGCGCCTCGTTTGATAGCCAATATAAAGTTAAAAGCTGCTTGTAAACTCAAGCAGCTTTTATACTTTTAAAGCTTAAATTAAATCTTGCGCAGACTGAGCCATCGCGACCATCGGCACAGCAAAAGAAGCCACTAGCGCCCAACACTCTGTAAGCCGCTATGACTAGAACGCATGGTGCTGCGACTGCCATCGGGACGTGTGACCGTTGTTTTGCTTGAAGAATAGCCGTAACCAGCATCAATCGTGCCGTAAATCTGCACGCCAGAACCACTACGCCACGCCCCCTGACTACTACGAGACTGAGCGCTTTGCTTGCCATCTAGGTTACTGACCGGACGCTGTAGCTCCTGTGAGGAGCTACAAGCCGATATGAGGCTGACACAAAGCAGCATGCCCATACCGCTTAAGGATAATCTTAAGAAAGATTTTTGACTCACCATAAACTCCTATCTCGCTGACTGATTTAAGCCTTCACTATTTCAAGCTTCGCAATACCGAGGGCTAAATTCTTTTCCCCGTGTTCGGAGAAATAAATTCTAGCAGTGGCATCCGAACCTTGTCCTTGCAACTGCATAATCACACCCTCGCCAAATCGTGAATGACGCACGCTTAAACCTATTTTAAACAGCTGCTCACCGACGCGTACACCTGAGCTCATCGGCGCTTGCGCTTGTGTGGCGCGGCCTGCCCCAATCGTCCCACCTGGAAAAGCAGCTCCGCCCGTGTTCGCACGACCACCAAAAGAAGAACCGCTCCACGCACTCTGCCCTCGTGCTGCAGCATAATAGCTCACGTCCTTAGGCGAGAGCCACTTCTGCGCTGCTTCAGGCATTTCATCCAGAAAACTGGAACGCAAGGCATATCGTGACTGCCCATATAACATACGACTACGTGCCATCGTGATATACAGCCGCTCCCGTGCCCGCGTGATGGCCACATACATTAAGCGGCGCTCCTCCTCCAGACCGCCCTCTTCGAGCAGACTATTTTCATGAGGAAATAACCCCTCCTCCAAGCCGGTTAAGAAGACCACCTGAAACTCCAAACCCTTGGCCGCATGAATCGTCATCAGCTGAACCGCATCCTCACCCCGCTCGGCCTGATTATCACCAGACTCTAATGAAGCATGCGATAAAAACTCGGCTAAGGCACTACTTTCCTCAACCGCAAACTCCACATCAGTCGCCACCTGCTTAACTAACTCTACGGCCTTTTTGCCCTCGAAGTTTTCTTCATAGCTAAAGACCTGAGCAGCGTTAACAAGTTCCTCTAAGTTATCTAAACGCTCCTGTCCCTCGCGCTCATTTTCATAATAGGTCTTCAGGCCGGCATGCACTATCACATGTTGGATTAATTCAGCTAAACTCACTGTTTCAGCAACACGACGCATCGCCTGAATCAGCTCAATAAAGGCGCTTAAGGCCGTGCCACCACGACCGCTGACGGCCCCCACGGCCATCGCTAAACTACAACCGATGGCGCGCGCATAATCACCCAAGGTCTCCAAGGTGCGTGCACCAATACCACGGGCCGGAAAATTGACTACGCGCAAAAAAGCCGTATCATCGTTCAAACTCTGGATTAAGCGTAAATAAGCCATCACATGCTTAATCTCCTGACGCTCATAGAAACGGGTACCACCATACACTCGATACGGTATCGCAGCGCTAAATAAGGCATGTTCAAGGGCGCGCGATTGTGCATTACTACGATACAGAATTGCGATTTCCTGACGTGCTGTACCCTCGCGACACAGTGAACGAATCTCATCCACCACCCAGCGTGCTTCCTCCTGCTCATTATCAAGCTCCATAATACGCACCGGTTCGCCCTCACCACGCTCCGTCCATAAGGCCTTACCTAAGCGCTTAGGATTATGCTTAATAAGTGCATTAGCACTATTTAAGATATGACCGTAAGATCGATAATTCTGCTCCAAGCGGATGATACTGCCGCGCGCATAGTCACGTTCAAACGCCATCATATTATCGACATTTGCCCCTCTAAAGGCGTAAATCGACTGATCATCATCACCCACAGCAAATAAGCTGGCGCCACCACCCGCTAACAGACATAACCAACGATATTGCAAATCGTTCGTATCTTGGAATTCATCAATCAAAATATGCTGAAAGCGCCGCTGATAATGCTCTCGGATCAATTGATTACGGCTTAGCAACTCATAGCAGCGTAGCAACAGCTCGGTAAAGTCCACCACCCCCTCGCGCTGACATTGCTCATCATAAAGCTGAAATAACTCAATTAATTTCGCGCTGTGTGGATCCCAAGCCTGCAAATCACTCGCACGCTCGCCCTTTTCCTTATGAGCATTAATAAAGCGTTGCACATCACGCACAGGAAACTTTTCAACATCAATTGAATGCGTTTTTAAAAGACGCTTAATCGCCGATTGCTGATCCGAGCTATCAAGAATATGAAACTGCTGCGCTAAGCCAGCATCACGATAATGCGCGCGCAACATTCGATTACATAGCCCGTGGAAGGTACCAATCCACATACTGCGGGTATTGAGAGGGGTAATCGAGGCCAAGCGTGACAGCATCTCTTTAGCAGCCTTATTCGTAAAAGTCACTGCTAATAAAGAAGCAGGACTTAAGCCCTGCTGAATTAACCACGCCATACGACTGGTTAAGACCTTAGTCTTGCCACTGCCGGCCCCCGCTAACACCAGCACATGCTGTTGATCGGTGGTCACTGCACTACGTTGCTCAGGGTTTAATTGCTCAAGCATCTTTGAATTCGAGTTCCTTTAATTAAAAACATGCGACTGTATCAAATCACCGTGTCGTCGATTAGGCTGAGCGCCGTTCTAGTACGGCAGCAAAAAAACCATCGGTGCCGTGCACATCTGGTCTTAAGCGCAAATAATCATCCTCGCTAGTCAGACCCTGAATGCGATCACCTAAGGTAGTCACAGCATTTAACAAACGAAAGTCAGAGTGCTTCGCCAAAAACTGCTGGATTTGCGCTTCATTTTCCTCGGGCAAAACACTGCAGGTCGAGTAAACCAAACGCCCGCCTGGTGCAACGCAACGCGCTGCACTCTGCAAGATGCGCTGTTGCAAGTCACATAACTCGGCGAGTGCCGCCGGACTTTGACGCCACTTCATATCTGGATTACGGCGTAAGGTACCAAAGCCGCTACAAGGCGCATCCACCAAGACCCGTTCAGCTTTGCCTGCTAAGCGCTTAACCCGTGGATCATTTTCATTCGCAATCACCACTGGGGTGACATTAGACAAACCACTGCGTGACAGACGCGGACGTGCTCTGGCTAAACGCGCCTCGGACACATCAAAGGCGTATAATCGACCGGCTGAACGCATCATCGCCCCGAGTAATAAAGTCTTGCCACCGGCACCGGCACAAAAATCAATCACCATATCGCTACGCCGCGGCCCCACCAAGGCACAGAGAATTTGGCTACCCTCGTCCTGCACCTCCAAACTGCCATTCTTAAATAAAGGCCAGTGGTTAATCGCCGGTTTATTTGCCAGACGAATACCCCAAGGGGAAAATTTACTTGGCTCCGGCTCCGCTGCCGCATAGGGCGCCGCTTGCATCAACTGAAGTGCCTCATCACGCTGAATTTTTAAGGGATTAACGCGCAAATCCAAAGGCGCCTTGTTGTTTAAAGCCTCTACTAAACGGTCTGCAGCCGGTAAATCACGAAACTTTGCAGCCAACCAGTCAGGCAGGCTATGACGCACCTCCCACGCCATCCCCTCTAAGGGCAAGGCCTTAACATGCGCCAACCACTCGGCCTCGAAGGGTGTCAACAGCCCAGCAACATAGTCCTCACCATTGGTTGCAGCGAGCCCCAAGATAGCCAAACGACGATACTCACTGCCCTCACCGCTTTGAGCAAAATGACGATAAAGGCGCAAGTGTCGCAAAATATCAAACACCGTCTCTGCAATCTCAGCACGGTCACGCAAACCCAGTGAACGATGCTCTCGAAACCACTGGGATAAAACCGCATCAGCAGGATGCTTAAACTTCAAAATCTCAGTCAGCACCCGCTGTAATTGCTGGAGGCGTACCGTTGCAAAATCGGCCGGACTTCGCGCTTTATGGTGCGCTGTAACGCTGCCTTTAGTGCCACCGGCAATATGACGAACACGGCCTGAGGTGGGCTTTTTTCTCTGTTTGACCATCTTAATTACTCAAAAAATCCTTTAACCCAGGGTGAGCAAATAATCGCTGCGCTGGCTTAGTCCACTGCACCTGTTCTTGCTCATCTAAATAACAAACACCACTGACTAAATAATCAATAACCGCCGGGTACAACTGATGCTCGATCGCTAGTACGCGCGACGTCAAACTCGCTTCATCATCACTCGGCAACACGGGCACCAATGACTGCGCAATGGTAGGACCTGCATCTAACTCGGGGGTCACAAAATGCACCGTGCTACCATGTACGGTACAACCGGCCTCCAACGCTCGCTGATGTGTATCCAAACCGGGAAATAAGGGTAATAATGAAGGATGAATATTAATGAGTTTAGCCATGTAGTGGCTGACAAAAACATCCGTTAGAATACGCATAAATCCGGCCAAAATCACCCAATCTGGCTGATAGCTATCAATACACGCCATCAAGGCGCGATCAAAAGCCAAACGATCGGGGTAGTCACGGTGCGCAACTAACTGCGTGCTAATCCCCTGCTCCTTGGCCCACAGTAAACCAGCGCTATCAGCACGATTAGCGATCACGGCCACCACCTCCATATCCTGGCGCGCTTGGGCCATCCGCACGATTGACTGCATATTAGAACCGCGACCAGAAATTAAAATCACGATGCGTTGCGTTTTAGTCGCTGCTGCTTGCGAACGGGTAGAAAGCGTCATCTCAATGCTTGAACTCATAAATAATCACTAGTAATGTTGTGCGGAAAAACCTTCATTATAGCAAGCCAGTGGGGCGGTTCATGTTAAACTGATGCCCGTGAAAAATACCATTATTCCCGACTCATTTAGCCTAGATGCGGTGGACTATCCCGGCACCGCCCTGACCATTGGCAATTTTGACGGCGTCCATTGCGGCCACGCCAGCCTCCTCTATCGTCTTAAAAAAGCAGCGACTCAACGAGGCTTGGCGATGGGGGTGATGACCTTTACACCACATCCGCGAGAGTATTTTGCGCTTCTGAATAAGCGTCCCGAATTAATACCAACACGCATTAGTACCCTCAGAGATAAAATCTGCAGCTTACGCCTTTTGGGCGCTGACTTTGTTTCGCTCAGTCATTTTAATGAAGCACTAGCACATACCTCACCGACTGCTTATATTGAAGAAATTCTCGTCAAGCAGCTTAAACTACGCTATTTACTCGTGGGGCAAGATTTTCGTTTCGGTCATAAACGTGAGGGCGATCTCGCCTTACTCCGCACTTACGGTCAGCGCCATGGCTTTGAAGTGGAAACCATTGAGGATGTAAATGACTCTCACGGTATCCGCTATTCCAGTACCGAGTTACGTAATGCCTTATCCTTTGGCGATATCGCAGCGGCCAATCGTTTTTTAGGACGTCCTTACAGTATCAGCGGTCGTGTCACGCACGGCAAAAAACTGGGGCGTACCTTGGGCTATCCGACCTTGAATATTAAGCTGATGCCCCACTGTGCTATTCGTTCTGGGGTGTATGTGGTCAAAGTCAGAGGTCTGATTCCGCCTACGACAATTCAGGCGCCGTCCAGCACCTCAGCGCATGAGTCACCGCTGCACCAATTAAGCGCTCATTACCCTGCCATGGCTGGCATTGCCAGTTTAGGCGTCAGACCGACGGTCACTGCCAATGGCGAAGTGCTACTTGAAGTGCACCTGATAGATACAAACATCGATGCTTACGGTAAACTAGTAACAGTCGAGTTCCTACAGCATGTACGGGACGAAGAAAAATTTCCTAATTTAGAAACCCTAGTCAGTGCCATGAATCAAGACTTGGACACTGCTCGTGAATATTTTAATCAGCATGGACTATAAAGATACATTAAACCTCCCGGGAACCCAATTCCCCATGCGAGGTAATTTAGCAAAGCGCGAACCCGTTTGGGTTAAAGAATGGCAAGAAAAAAAGGTCTACGAAGCAATTCGTGAAGCCTCAAAAGGTCGACCTAAGTTTATTTTGCATGATGGCCCTCCCTATGCTAATGGTAGTATCCACATCGGTCACGCTGTTAATAAAATTCTCAAGGATATTATTCTCAAAAGCCGCAATATGTCAGGCTTTGATGCACCGTTTGTGCCAGGCTGGGACTGTCACGGTATGCCGATTGAAATTCAAATCGAAAAGCAGTACGGCAAAAACCTAGCCACGAAAGAGATGATGGCTAAAGCACGTGCCTATGCTATGGAGCAAATCGCTAACCAACGCGAGGACTTTATTCGCCTTGGTGTCTTAGGTCAGTGGGATAATCCTTATCTCACCCTGAACTATCAAAACGAAGCCGATGAGATTCGTGCCCTCGCTAAAATGATCGAAAAGGGCTACGTCTTCCGTGGCTTAAAACCGGTCAATTGGTGTTTTGATTGCGGTTCAGCCCTGGCTGAAGCCGAGGTAGAGTATCAGGATCGCATGGATCCGGCAGTTGATGTGGCCTTCCCCTTTGCTGAAAAAGACAAAGTGGCCAAGGCCTTTGGACTTGACAGCATTGCCGATGGCGCCGTGGCTATCTGGACCACCACCCCCTGGACCCTGGTTGCTAACCAAGCGCTTAACGTACACCCTGAGTTAGACTATGTGTTAGTCAAGGTCAGCCCGCGCCCTGCCAGTGGTGAGCTATTAATCTTGGCCAAGGATCGCTATGAAGATTGTCTTGCAGCTTATGGTTTAAGCGGCGAAGTGATAGCAACGTGTACAGGCGCAGCGCTTGAAGGTATTGGCTTTTACCATCCATTAGCAAAAATGGATCCGGGCTACAACCGCTTATCAAAGATTAATTTAGCCGATTATGTCACGGTTGATGCTGGTACCGGTATTGTGCACTCCTCACCAGCGTATGGTGTGGAGGACTTTATTAGTTGTAAGCAATACGGTATGCAGGATGATGAGATCCTAAACCCGGTTATGGGTAATGGTGTTTACGCCGATAGCTTAGCCCTGTTTGGCGGCATGAAAATCTGGGATGCCAATCCTAAAATTGTTGAGGCCTTAAAGGCTGCTGGCAATTTGCTTAAGTTCGAAAAGCTTAACCACAGCTACATGCACTGCTGGCGTCATAAGACACCAGTGATTTATCGTGCTACTAGCCAATGGTTCGCTGGCATGGACAGAACGGCCCATGACGACACTCGCAGCTTACGTGAAATCGCCTTAGAGGGCGTGGAAAATACTAACTTCTATCCTACCTGGGGTCGTGCCCGCTTGCACAATATGATTGCCAACCGCCCAGACTGGACCCTCTCGCGTCAACGTCAGTGGGGTGTACCGATGGCATTCTTTGTGCATAAGGAAACAGGAGAATTACACCCTCGCACCATTGAGCTGTTAGAGGACATTGCTAAACTCGTCGAAAAAGAAGGTATCGAGATCTGGCAGTCGGTTAGGGTTTCGGATTTCCTCGGTGATGAGGCCGATCAGTATGAGAAAAACCAAGACACCTTAGATGTCTGGTTTGATTCAGGCACCACGCATGTGCATGTGATGGGCGGTCAAAACCACGAATTCAAGGGTTCCCATGCCGATGATTTACGCTGGCCTGCCGATCTTTACTTAGAGGGCTCGGATCAGCATCGCGGCTGGTTCCACTCTTCTCTCTTGACCTCGTCCATGCTCTATGGTCGTCCACCCTACAACGGTTTATTGACACACGGCTTTGTGGTGGACGGCAATGGTCGCAAAATGAGTAAGTCCCTGGGTAATGTCATTGCGCCCCAGCAGGTGTCTGATACCCTCGGTGCAGAGATTATTCGTCTATGGACGGCGGCTACCGACTACTCGGGTGAGTTATCGATTTCCGATCAGATCTTAAAACGTGTGGTTGAGAGCTATCGCCGGATTCGTAATACCCTGTGCTTCCTCCTAGGTAATCTCAGCGATTTTGATGTGACTAAGGATTTAGTTGCCCTTGATGAGCTACTGGAAGTGGATCGTTTTGCCATTGCCTCAGCGGCCACGATGCAGGACTATATCCAAAAACTCTATGACAAGTATGAGTTCCACCCAGCAGTGCATCGCTTGCAGATCTATTGCTCAGAGGACTTAGGCGCTTTCTATTTGGATATTTTAAAGGACCGCCTCTACACCACGGCTAAGGAAAGCCTTGCGCGTCGTTCAGCGCAAACAGCCCTTTATTACATCACCATGACCTTGGTCAAACTGATGGCCCCCATCCTCTCATTTACATGTGAGGAGGCGTGGACTGAGATGCGCCGCACTTTCCTTAAAAACACGGCACTAGCAGATGGCTTAACTATTTTTACCGAGGTCTTTGAAACCCTACCTGCGATTGAGGATGCTGACGTATTACTGGCGAAATGGGCACGCATACTTGAAATTCGTGCACGACTCAATAAAGACTTAGAGGAGGTGCGCAGCGCAGGTAAAATCGGTTCTGCCCTACAGGCTGAGGTCGATATTTATGCGACTGGCGAGGATTATGAGTTGCTTAAGAGCTTAGCGGATGATTTACGCTTTGTCTTTATCGTATCGCGCGCCACACTTCATCAAGCCGCTGCCGACAGTACCGAGCCGCGCTTTGAAATTACAGCCTCTAACCATGAGAAATGTGAACGTTGTTGGCATTATCGTGAGGATGTTAATGAGGATCCTGAGCACCCAGGCATTTGCGGTCGCTGCATTGAAAATCTGACCACGCACGGCGAGGAACGTCACTATGCCTAAGCCGGCAGAGTCTCAAGCGCAAACCTTGTCGGCTCATAAAAAGCCGACAGCAACGCTTGCTCAGAGCCACTGGCCCCTGAGTCGATGGTTAGTGATTGCAGCCGTCTTGATTGTGTTAGATCAACTCAGTAAATGGTATTTTGAACTAAATTTCCAGTTTGCTGAGCGCCTGAATATACTGCCATTTTTTGATTTTATTTTGGTCTATAACACCGGGGCGGCCTTTAGTTTTCTAGCCAATCACGGAGGTTGGCAGCGTTGGTTTTTTGCTGCCCTCAGTCTCATTGCTAGCGCCGTGATTATTTATTTGCTGCGACGCAATCCTGCTAAATCATTATTTAATTTGGCGCTGACCTTAATTCTAGCGGGGGCTTTAGGCAATTTGATCGATCGTTTGCTACTCGGTCATGTGATTGATTTTTTACTGTTTTACTGGGGCGATCGTTACTTCCCCGCCTTTAACTTAGCCGACTGCTTTATTACCGTGGGCGCTGGCTTATTAATACTGGACGAATTACTTAGAATTCGACGACAGAAGCAAGTCTAAACGACAGAGGAGAATGCATCATGAGCCAGCTGCTTAGTGAAAAGCGTATCGTGCTCGGACTAACCGGCGGTATTGCTTGCTATAAAAGTGCAGAGTTATGCCGACGTTTGCAGGATCAGGGGGCCAGCATTCAGGTCGTGATGACGGATGCCGCCTGCGCCTTTATTACACCAACCACCATGCAAGCCCTATCTGGTAAGCATGTATATAGCGAAACCCTCGATCCCACCATGGCTAATAGCATGGCGCATATCAATTTAAGTCGTGAGGCCGATGCGATCTTGATTGCCCCATGCAGCGCTGATTTTATTGCAAAATTAGCCCATGGCTTGGCTGATGATTTACTATCAACCCTTTGTTTAGCCCGTGGAGCTTGCCCATTAATCCTTGCACCCGCCATGAATCGAGAGATGTGGGCTAACCCCGCCACACAACGTAATATTCAACGCTTAATTGATGATGGTATTAGCGTGTGGGGGCCTGCCGCAGGTGAGCAGGCTTGTGGCGAGATTGGTTCAGGACGCATGTTGGAGGTGCCAGACTTAGTTGAAGAGATGATTAGCTTCTTCAGTCCTAAACTACTGCAAGGCATAAAAATCTTAATGACTGCTGGCCCCACCGAAGAAGCCATTGACCCAGTGCGAGTTATCACCAACCGCTCCTCCGGTAAAACGGGTTATGCCATTGCCACGGCAGCACGTCGCGCAGGCGCCAAGGTCACCTTAATTTCTGGTCCCACAGCCCTGCCCCGTCCTTATGGTGTTGATTTTATAAGTGTGCGCTCGGCGCGTGAGATGTATGAAGCCGTGATGACAGTGGCAGCGGCACACGATATTTTTATCTCCGTCGCCGCCGTGGCTGATTGGTATATTAAAAATAGCACCACTAGCAAAATTAAAAAAACAGCAGATGGTGGTTTTCCAGCACTGGAGTTTGCCCCTAATCCAGACATTATCGCTAGCGTTGCCACGATGGAAAACGGCCCATGGCCCATCGGCTTTGCTGCCGAAACGGATAATTTATACGAATACGCCGAAGCCAAGCGTCAACGTAAAAAGCTACCTCTGGTGGTCGGTAATCTAGCGCAAGACGTCATGGATAGGGATAGCACTCGCTTTGTGCTGTTTGCTGATAGTGGCGTCAGCGAGATGCAGCCAGCGTCAAAACCAGCTGCTGCCGCTGCCTTGGTTGCAGAAATCGCCCGGCGCTATCGCTCAAGGTAACTAATGCAAGCATATGTTGATTTATTCTTGAATTTTATTGCTCAAAATAAGGCCTGGGCACCACCCCTTATTGGCATGGTGGCTTTGCTAGAATCCATTTTTGTGATTGGTCTGCTGATGCCTGCAACGGTCATCCTCGTAGCGACCGGTGCCCTCATCGGGGCGGATGCGCTACCCTTTTGGCCAATTAGTGTGGCTGCCTCCATCGGCTGCTTTTTGGGTGATAATATCTCCTACACCATTGGTCGCAAAGTGCGTCCTGGGCTGCTTCATGCCAGGATCTATCAACGTTACCGCAATGTGATTTTACGTTCTCATCTACTATTTCGTAAATTCGGTATTTATGCGGTTTTTTTTGGACGCTTTTTAGGTCCCTTACGTTCAAGTGTACCCACAGTAGCGGGCGTATTACGGGTACCATTTTACAAATTTCAACTCGCTAATTTTTGCTCTGCTGTGATTTGGCCGCCACTGTATATGCTGCCAGGCATAGCGATTTTTTAAATATAAAGCAATTCGTTCAACTCAACATAGGTATTAAAGCATGTTAGTCAATCTGAAGATTCTCGATAAACGCATGGAGCAGCAACTGCCTCAGTATGCCACCGCTGGCTCTGCCGGTCTCGATTTACGAGCTTGCATTGATGAAGCCATAGTCCTAGCACCAGGCCAAACCGAGCTTATCCCCACTGGTTTAGCCATCCATTTGGATAATCCTGGCTATGCAGCCATGATTTTACCGCGCTCCGGATTAGGTCATAAGCATGGAATTGTTTTAGGTAATTTGGTCGGTTTAATCGACTCTGACTATCAAGGTGAGCTGATGGTCTCCGTGTGGAATCGCAGTCAGCAAAGCTTTAGGCTTGAACCGATGGAACGTTTAGCACAATTGGTGGTGGTGCCAGTGCATCAAGTACAATTCCGTGTGGTCGATGAATTCAATCAAAGCGATCGCGGCAGCGGCGGCTTTGGTAGCACCGGTAAAAACTAATCAGACAGAATATAGGAAGCTCTATATGAACAATCACAAACGTAATTTCTTAAAACGCTTAACACTCACAGCGCTTGGCTTAACTTTATGCCTAACAAATGCCCCTGCCCTAGCCGATGAAGCTAGCAATTATCCTAATAAAGTCATTCATTTTGTGGTGCCCTACGCAGCGGGTGGCCCATTAGATGCAGCCGCCCGTCAATTAGGTGAGCGAGTCCAAGAAACGCTTGGCCAAAATGTGATCGTTGAAAATAAAGCCGGCGCCGGTGGCAATGTGGGTTTAGCAAGTGTTGCTCAAGCCAAAGCCGATGGCTATACCCTAGGCATGGGAGCGGTTGCAACCATGGCGATTAATCCTTGGCTCTATCAAAAAATGCCCTTTGACCCGAGCAAAGACTTTGCGCCGGTGATACTTTTATCCAATGTGCCAAATGTGCTCATTCTAAATAAAAAGTTTGCTACTGAAAATGGCATCAACGATGTCCAGACCTTAGTTGATTATCTAAAACAACATGGTGATAAAGTTAACTACGCTTCGGGTGGTAATGGCAGTGCTGGTCATTTGGCTGGCGAATTATTTAAACAGCGTGCGGCGGTGGATATGCTGCATATCCCCTACCAAGGTGCAAACCCCGCCAAAATGGCGCTATTAGCTAATCAAACGCAACTCATGTTTGATAATCTAGCATCGTCACTCCCACAAATTAAAGCAGATGAAGTCGTCGCCTTGGCCGTTACGACCGCCGAACGCAGTAGTTTTTTAAGTGAGGTACCGACACTTGAAGAAAGTGGCATTGCGAATTTCGATATCTCCACCTGGTTTGGTGTGGTTGCGCCGGCCGGCACACCGGAAGCTATTATCGAAAAACTCAACCAAGCCTACGCAGAAGGTATGAAAGATGAGCGTGTACAACAGCAGATGCGCAATATGGCCTCTGATTTAGAACCTGGTAGCGCCCAAGATTTCACTAATTATGCTAAAGAGGAATTAGCAAAATACCAAGAAATGATTAAATCTGCAGCCATCAAACTAGATTAAGATAGCACAAAGAGTAACGGTCCTGAGTAAATACTGGGACCGTTAATCGTTAATCGTTTCTAAAAGCGGATAAGCGCTTATTATCCTAAAACATAATGAAAAAACCCTCATAACAAATGCTATGAGGGCTTATAATCTGGCGCGCCCGGCAGGAATTGAACCCACGACCTCTTGGTTCGTAGCCAAGCACTCTAATCCAACTGAGCTACGGGCGCATATGAGGTGTTTGGTGGCTCTTCCCCGACTCGAACGGGGGACCTGCGGATTATGATTCCGTCGCTCTAACCAACTGAGCTAAAGAGCCTCTAACAACCTAAGAAAAAGATTATATTACCAATAAAATAAGATGTCAAGCCTCAATCAGACTAATTTAACAATTAAGAATTTCTTAGCTATAAAACACACACTTTATTGGATATTACTACAAAAAACTGCAAGACCGACTTTGATAATACGAAACTCAGGGAAAATTTTAGCGTGTATATTCTTGATTTGCCCTGAATCCTTGAGCAAGATCAGCAGATTAAGAAAATTTTGAAAACTACAGCTAGAATCAGTTATGATTAAGGTTTCAAGTCGTAATCAAATGTACATCTTGCAATGTTTCATTGAGTTTGCGACTTTTATTTACACTAAGGATGGAGTATTAAACACATGAAAAAAATTTTTAAAGCGCTCGTGTTGCCTGTTGCATTATCAATGGCAGGCTTTATGGGGACAGCACAAGCACAATCACCCGTTGTGATTAAATTCGCTCACGTTGTAGCCGACTCAACCCCTAAGGGTAAAGGCGCCTTATTATTTAAGCAAAAAGCAGAGGAGCGCCTAGGCGATAAGGTCAAAGTGGAGGTCTACTCTAACTCTTCCTTATATGGTGACGGTCAGGAGATGGATGCCCTACTCTCTGGTGACGTACAGTTATTAGCACCTTCTTTAGCTAAGTTTGAGCATTTCCAGAAGAAAATCCAGATTTTCGATTTACCCTTCTTATTTGAAGATATTGATGCCCTTGACCGTTTCCAACAAAGTGAAGCGGGTCAAAGCCTCTTAAAAAGCATGGAAGATAAAAACATCACCGGTTTAACCTACTGGCACAATGGTATGAAGCAGTTATCTGCTAACCAGCCGCTACGTGTACCGCGTGATGCGCGTGGTCTACGCTTCCGTGTACAGGCTTCTAATGTCCTTGAAGAGCAGTTTAAAGCATTGCGCGCTAACCCTCGTAAAATCGCTTTCGCTGAGGTTTATCAATCACTACAAACAGGTGTAGTTAACGGCGCTGAGAATCCCTATTCCAATATCTATTCTCAAAAAATGCATGAGGTGCAGAAGTATATTACTGAGTCAAATCACGGTTTGATTGACTACATGGTTATCACCAATACTAAGTTCTGGAACGGCTTAGACAGCGATGTTCGTACTGCCCTTGAAGATGTATTAAAGGAAGTCACTGTTGAGGTTAACAAAATGGCTAAAGAGCTAAACGACGGTGATAAGCAAAATATCCTAAATGCAGGCACAACCGAAATCATCACGCTAACGCCTGAAGAGCGTGAGCAGTGGCGTGAAGCTGTACAACCGGTATGGAAGAAGTTCGAGGGTGAAATCGGCGCTGATTTAATTCAAGCGGCCGTAGACGCTAACAAAAAATAAGCACTCGATGACGTGGTGAATGAATGCCCCCTAAGCTATCAAACAACTCAGGGGGCATTTTTTATACAACTCATATAACGCATATCAATCGCTGCAACAGCAGCATCACATATTTCTAGCTATTAGGTAAAGGAAAACTTTATGTTTAGTCATACCTACCGCAAAATGGATTTATTATGGCAGAAAACTGAAAAATTTCTGATCGTATTTATTCTTTCTGCGATGACACTTGTGACTTTTTTCTACACCATGTTTAATAACCTCTACGTACCTTTGTATGGGCTAGGCGGTTGGTTTGTAGACACGGCTGCAGGTGATTTTTTTGATACGATTGGCGACTTCATTATGGATACCGCCACATTTTTTAACTGGGCCAATGAGTTCACTGCCATCTGCTTTGCCTGGCTCATCTTTTTCTGCATGTCCTATGGCGTTCGCGTCGGTGGTCACTTGGGCGTAGATGCACTGATTAAATTATTCGATACACGCACACGACGTATTCTGGCCTTTATTGGCTTAAGCGCCTGCTTACTCTATGGCGGCATCATGTTTGAAGCCAGCTTAGAGTGGGTTTATACCTTTTATAAATATGGCACCCTAACCAATGGTCTTGACCGCTTCGGCGTCGCTCGTTGGCATGTCACGATCATTGTGCCGATTGGTTTTTTACTATTTATTATCCGCTATTTAGAAATCGGCTACCGCTTAATTACCGGTCAGCAAGATGATCTGGGGCTGGCGGATGAAGCTAGAGACGCGGTCGAGGAACTCTCCACACAGCGTCACGCGAACAACACGGATGTCGTCATGGAGAAGAAGTAATGACAGTACTAGTTTTATTCGCTTTGCTTTTCGGCTTGATGCTAATCGGTGTGCCCATTGCTATTTCACTAGGTCTGTCTAGTGCCATTACCATCATGTTCTTTAGTCCTGACACCGTGCGTGGATTAGTGATCAAGATGTTTGAAACCTCTGAACACTATACCCTACTGGCGATTCCCTTCTTTTTAATTGCGGGCGCCTTTATGACGACCGGTGGGGTGGCTCGACGCTTAATTGACTTTGCTAATGCATGTGTAGGTCATGTGCGCGGTGGTTTAGCCATCGGTTCGGTGCTCGCATGTATGCTTTTTGCTGCGCTATCAGGCTCCAGCCCAGCCACGGTAGCTGCCGTGGGTTCTATTGCGATCGCCGGTATGGTACGCTCCGGCTATCCAATTGAGTTCGGTGCAGGGATTATTTGTAACGCCGGTACACTAGGTATTTTGATTCCACCCTCCATCGTGATGGTGGTCTATGCGGCTGCTACTGAGCAATCCGTGGGTAAAATGTTTATTGCGGGTGTGGTACCAGGACTGTTACTGGGGGCTGCACTGATGGTAGCCATTTATATCGTAGCGCGCGTTAAAAACCTCCCAGCACAACCTCGTGCCAGCCTCCGCGAATGGCTCGTGGCCTTAAGAAAATCCCTGTGGGGCTTGTTGCTGATTGTGATTATTCTAGGCGGTATTTACTCCGGTATGTATACCCCGACTGAGGCAGCAGCTGTGGCGGCAGTTTATTCAGCCTTTATTGCTCTCTTTGTGTACAAGGATATGGGCTTTAAAGACTTACCACGCGTGATGCTAGACTCAGGCAAAATGACCGTGATGCTGATGTTCATCATCGCTAACGCCATGCTTTTTGCCCATGTACTGACCACTGAGCAAATCCCTCAACTCATCTCGCAATGGGTATTAGGACTTGGCTTAGAGCCCTGGATGTTCTTGATTGTCGTGAACTTGGTGCTCTTGGTTGCTGGTAACTTTATGGAGCCATCAGCGATTATTTTAATTATGGCGCCGATTTTCTTCCCTATTGCAGTGGAACTAGGCATTGATCCGATTCACTTCGGTATCATCATGGTCGTCAATATGGAAATCGGTCTCATTACCCCACCGGTCGGTCTGAACTTATTTGTCAGCTCTGCCGTCACCGGTATGCCAGTAACTAAAACAATCAAGGCTGCCATGCCATGGTTGCTGATTTTATTGACATTCCTAATGGTCATTACCTATGTGCCGATCGTTTCACTCGGTTTACCTGAGTTACTCGGTGCCCAGTAGTTTCTGGTGCTAGGAAGTGTTTTGAATCGGGTGAGGTCTAAACCTCACCCTTTTTAGTGTCTGTGGTAGGTACAAAGCCCGTAACAACTCATTGCTGATTACGCTGCGGAGAACTCCTTAAAAGCAGCAATTGCATGGCTGCCGTACATGAGCGATGGGCCACCACCCATCATGACAGCTACCCCAACCAACTCCTCTAACTCTTCTTTACTCATACCTAAGCGAATACAAGCTTGCGTATGGAAAGCGATACAGTCATCGCAACGAATCGCAATAGCAATGGCTAAGGCTAATAACTCCTTGGTTTTCTCATCTAGTGCACCTGCTTTGGTCGCGGCAGATGATAGGGCAGCAAAGCCTTTCATAAGCTCAGGATTGCCCTGCTTTAAATCGCGTAAATTACCAGAAACGACCTGGGTTAATTCCTTATAACTCATACTGCACTCCTTGAAGCATTGTTAGTAAAATCAAACTAGAATAACTCAGTTAAAGTGAATAACATTAGTAATAGCTAATGTAGTTATAAGTAATTTAACACGCTATTTTTTTACTGTCAAGCTGACTTCATTCCTGCACACGCGGAAACTACCAATCAATGCCCACACCCGCATTGGTATTTTTCGTGGGTTTGACAGACACACCTGTTGACACTCGGATCTTACGCCCGCTAGACCATGGATAAAACCTGATTGCGTTAGTGATCCAAGCGGGCGTATCAGAACCCACAGTAAACGGCACTGAATGGCTCGCCCCCGCAGACACCCTAGGCTTGCCCGAATTACTCGTACAAGCCGTCAGACTAATGAGTGCAATCATAGCAAAGAAAAGACTAAGGATTTTTTTCATAAGGAATTTAACTTATGGCTGAGTAAAACAATACAAACTAAGCTTAACATAGCTAGCAGCCACTTTGACTGACTAGGCAAGCATATACACGCTATCACCCACCTACCACACTATCAGTCCCTCGTAGATAAGCTCACCCTATTTTTTAATCATCGTGATTAACGCTATTCATCAGCTCGGCTTTCCTGCCCTGCTCCTTGCGCGCGTTAAGTGTCATTTCCTCCTCAGCGACAGCTGGTGGTGCATTTAAGGGCATTTGCAGAATTTCCATCAAACCATTGCCAATGTCTCTGGCATAGCGACTATCATTCATCAAGGAAGAAGTTTGCCAACCATCTAATTCATTGTGACGCAATTTTTGCATGGCACGTGCGCGAAATTCGTCAAGTTTTTGAATCTGCCGCTGTAACTCATTCATCATATTAGGCCAGGCCTCTGTATCTGCTTTAGTCATAATCATGTGCTGAGCTAAGCATAAAACCTTGAACAGGTATTGTCTTAATTTGAGGTACTCATGATGGGGAGCAGCGTCGTGGTTTTGTAAATAGATTTGCATGTTTTTTTGTAGATGCTTTGCATCTTTGATGATATCGACCATGCGCAACATCACGATGTTAGCTTCTTTTAATCGCTCTTGATGAAGCTCACTATCAATATCCATTTTGCTCATAAAGTCCAGCAAATCACTATAAATAGGCTTGATTTGAGCTTCATAGAGTGCTCGGGCATTTAACTTAAATGGACCGACTGGCTCACTCACCGTATGAGCACATACCGCACCCTTGCCAGCGTTACGGCGCAGATCGGCTGGCGGAATAAATAACACATGACAAATCACCTCTAAGCATAAGGAGCTAAAATGTTGTAGCTCTTGGAACACAGCACGATAAGCCGTCTCACCTGAACGTAACATATTCGCTTGAAGGTAAATAGCGCCCACCGTTTTAAATTCATTGTCAGCTAAAATCGGCTCAGTCTTATCCGGTAACAGTCGGTAGAGAAAATGCGCAAAATGATCCTGCCACGGCCAAAACACTAATAGCCCTACAAAGTTAACTAAGGTATGAAAAAACGCCAATTGCAGCAAATGATTCATCCCCGTTTTCTCGCTGATATAGCTTACTACACTAACTATCGGCACCCATAATAACAGTCCTAGCATCACCGTGACGATATTAAAAATCAAATGTGCCAGGGCTAGCCGCCGCCCCTTGCGATCGTTACCCAACATGCCAACCAAGCTGGTTGTCACACTACTCCCTAAGTTGGAGCCAAGGGCAATCGCAAAGGCTTGCATCAAAGCAATTTGCTCACTGCCTAATAAGGCCAAGGTTAAAATTAAGGTCGCATGAGAGGATTGCAAAGCCATCGTGACAAGCAAACCCACCCCACTAAACAACATAATTTGCGCAATACCGCTCACCGTAATCGATTGCATTAACAACTGATTGTCGATATTATCAAAACTCAACTTGATGGCATCAATCCCAAAAAAAATCAGGGCAATACCAACTAAAACACGACCAAAAAACTTATACTTACCCTCAAGCAAACTAAAGAAAACCCCAAACACAAGCATGGGCACCGCCACGGCACCTAGACTCACATTGTGGCCAATCAAGGCCAACAACCAAATTCCACTCGTGGCCCCGATATTAGTCCCTAAGTTAATAGCAATACCACTCACCAAGCCAATCATGCCGGTACTTAAAAATGCCATGGTCAGCAAGGAGACGAGCGTACTGGATTGTAAGAAAAAAGTGGATACAACGCCGAAAGCAAAGCCTTTTAATTTAGTCGCTGTACTATAGACCAAAAACCTTTCAAAAGCGCCACCCACACTATTTTGTAAACCCTCTTTGATGCATTGCAAGCCAAAAATAAACAGGGCTAAGCCATAGCTCAATACTAACCATGGCTCACTTTGCGAAAAAGAATAAGCCATCGCAGCTAAGAATAAAGCTATCAACATTGGTCTTACTAAGCTTTTAGTCATGCTACCCCTGTGATTCACTGTTTAAATTCCCTATAGTTTAGCAATGTAAGCCTATCAACATTAGTCAAGTCTAATAAATAACTGAAATTCTCACTAACAAGGATTAAAATACCTAGTATAGAGCGGTGTGCGACAACTAAAAATTTGTCATTATCCTATGATCGTTCATAGGCATAGTCGGCCTACGCATTATCCGTTTAATTAATTTTTAACTCATATTTACTATGAAGAAACATACGCATTTCTTTTTTGGCTTATTGCCAAAATTACCTGCAAGCAACATCCATTGGTTAATGCCGTTATTATTATCAGGCATTATGAGTGGGGTTGTTTCAGCTTACAACACCATTAAAAATTTGGGCTTGGTAGATGGCATTTTTCCAATATAGCTCAATAACTGGCTTCAGTCTTGGTTAATCGCCTTTCCATTAGTTCTAATCATTCTGCCAATCTTGCGGCGCGTAGTCGGCACGATGATTTATACGCCGACTAAAAAGCAATAAGCCCCACGTTGCATTGGATTTAAAACAATCACTTAGGAGCTCGCACTGCTCTAGCCTTGACCGCTAGCTGCCGCTGAGAGCTGTCAGGGCTAACGTTGCTCGACACTGTTAAATCTAAGCATCAACCAGCTTTGAGTGCCTAAAATCCGTGGGCTGTCTAGCGTATAAAAACCAATACGTTTATAATAGCGTACATTTTCTGGTTTATCAGTTTCTAAATAGAGGGGAGCACTTGGTGCCCGCAGCTCGGCCTGCTCAAAAGCCCGCGTCAATAATTGTCGAGCAATACCCTGCCCTTGCCAAGCTGGATCAACAGCCAGGGGACCCAAGTGCCAATGCGGGCTACGGGGGTTTAGTTTAGCCCAACTGCCTAGCCAGATAGCCAGGCGCAACTGCCCTAACAAGCTATTTGAAAGCACCATCGAAGGTAGTAGCCGCATCATATCCATAAGTGAGGGGCTACAATGCCCAGGGGCAAGAACCCCAAGTACCCCGACTAAACGCTGCTCAACAAAGGCGCCGTACAAGCAACCTTTACGCGCCACATAGGCGAGCATCCCGGGAAAGAAACGTTGCAGTCGACGCTGGCGTTTTTCTTCAGCCTGCCCAAATACCTTTGTATGTAATGGGTTATCACGCATGGCCTGCGCACAAATTGCCACGGCATCTACTAGCTCTTCTTGCTTAAGCGGACGAATGCTTAATTGCTGGACTATGGCTCGATTCAACTCACGCTCCTATTTCATCAAAGCAACCCGCACTTCAACAAGTAGCAAGGCTTCCACAGTTAAATTGTATTCACAGACTGACTGTTTTGCTGCCTATATCATGGCGATCCTGGTAAGCACTAAAGCACCTGCGAACAATTGACCAGTGACGTACAAAAAATCCGGAGTAAATAAAATGATGTACTTACTCCGGAATCCATTTGTCAATAGAAGTCAATAAGGCAAAATGCTTTATTTAATCGATCTGAGGATTAGCTCGCTTTTTTAAACTTCAACGACATAAACCCTTCAAGCGAATCGTCCTTAATCTCTAACCAAGGTCTTGGCAACTGAGCTGCCATTGTTCCAGTAATTGCTGAAGGATAAGACTTATTTCTAAAGCCCATGATATCAGCCTGTTTATCCTGTAACCAGCGCTTGAATAACTCAGCCTGCTCATGAACTGGAAAACTTGGATAATCGGTTGCTTCTAACAAATCTTGAATGTAGCTTGCTTGGAAGTCAATTGACTTTTCATCCGTATCCAACAACTCGTGACGTGCTAACCATGAGTCAATGTCTTTACGACGAGTGGCTTCATCCGGCAATTCAATTTTACCCATCATGAAATCACGCGCATACCAAGCTTGGGTATCAAACATATTAAATGTGAACCACTGATCCTGCATGCCTAAGTACATCAACTTTGGATTACTTTGGAAAAAGATACCCTTATAAAGGTTATCTGGATACAAACAGTTATGCGTCTCCAAACGCAGCTCATCTGGTAAGAATGGGAAGTGGAAAATATAGCCGGTACACATAATAATGGCATCAAATGGCTGACTACTACCATCCGTAAAATAAACCACATTACCTTCAATACGATCTAAACCCGGCTTTTCAAAAATGCTTTCAGGCCATTCATAACCAAACGTGCCGCTGCGCTGACTGATAGTAACTGTCTTGGCACCATACTTATAACATTGTGAACCGATATCTTCTGCCGAATAACTACCGCCCACTAATAATACATCCTTGCCTTCAAATTCTAAGGCATCACGGAAGTCATGAGCATGCAAAACACGACCAGGGAACTGCTCCAAACCCTCATAATAAGGCATATTTGGAGTAGAGAAATGACCTGTGGCAACAATTACATAATCAAACTCTTCAGATTCTTGCTCACCGGTTTTGTGATTCATTACCGTTACGGTAAACAGTTGGGTTTCATCATCAAAGGTCACCCAACGTACAGGGCACTCGAAACGGATATAATTAAAGATCGCACGTTTATCTAGACGTCCCATGATGTAGTCTTTAAGCACCTCACGCGGCGGATAAGAAGGAATTGGTTGATCAAAATGCTGATCAAAAGAGTAGTCCGCAAACTCTAAACACTCTTTAGGACCGTTAGACCACAGATAACGGTACATACTCCCGTGCACGGGTTCGCCGTTTTTATCAAGACCTGTACGCCATGTGTAGTTCCACATACCGCCCACGTCATTTTGTTTTTCATAACAGACAATTTCTGGCAAATCGGTGACGCCTGCTTTACGCAACGCCTCAAACGCACGTAGTTGGGCTAAACCACTTGGACCCGCACCTAAAATAGCAATTCTCGTTTTACGTTTATTCAAAATAAGATACCACCAATTATTTATACGCTCTATGCTATCTACATCAGAGCGTGTGATTACTGATTAATAGAAAAAATTTGACAGGGCACTAACAACACCCTAATTGATTGCCGCAAATCTCTGCAGCGTAAGATAATTACATAGCATCAATCAATACTAGTACTGATACTAACATGATGATTATAACAGACATAAGCAGATGCTTCAAATGAGGGATAATTTGCTAGCCAGTAAACACTGTACGGAACGTGATTTGCTAGTTTGAGGGTAACCATCCCCTAAATCATTACCGATAACATTTATCACAACTGGCTAATTTACGAGAATGCAAATACAAGAATAACTTATAGCTTACTAGTGCTGGTATCAAATTAATGGCTATTAATACCAAAAAACCAAAATAACTAACATCCCCCAAACCGAACTTTATGGTAAACCATAAAACACTTTCCGCCAGAAACAAATCACCAAGCCAAGAGTAAATAGGGGCAAGCAATAAAAAAGTAAGAATAAAAAAAACTAAAAAAATAAAGAGTCTTACGAACTTAGAGACATACTGGGGTGTTTTTTGCATAATCAGTTATCGTTCCGTAGATATATAAGTTGAGTATACGGGAGCCTTTGTGTAGCCTGATATAGTGACCCAGAGAATAACGTACAGCCTGCCATGGCTATAGGAGGCGTACCCCCGCAACTTAAAGCGGTTTAAAATCCATATCATTCCACAAAAGGTGTTCCTAAAAATGGGGGTCATACACCGTTTAACTCACGTAATGCCTCTGGATACCGATTAGCTATTTTTAACAATGTTTGCGCAGCACCACTGGGTTTTCGTCTACCTTGCTCCCATTCTTGCAAGGTGCGAATGGAAATCCCCATCAATTTGGCAAAAGAGTCTTGAGATAAACCTGCATTGATACGAGCTTTAGTGACTTCTGTCACATTGACTTTGGTTGATGAAGCAAACTTCCGGTTTTTCATTTCTCTTACGGATTGAAGAAGGTCTTCTTCAAACTGTTTCATCTCTTTATCATGCATTTGGACACCTCATTTTTCAGTTTAAGCAAAAACTCAGTAGAAAGGTTGTCGAATTTTGCTTTTGTGTACGCTATTAGTAATGTTATTTCACCTACGGACGGGTTGAAATAGATAACTCTTACACCACCCCGTTTGCCAGAGCCTTGTTTTCCCCAACGTACTTTACGTAAACCACCAGAACCCGGAATAACGTCACCAACTTCAGGATTGCACGCAAGCCAATCAATGAACTCCTGTCGCTCCTTATCCGACCAGATAGGTGCAATGACCCAGCATAACTCTCTACCGTGATGCACACCATAAATCATTTTATTAATTTTATAAAGTGTTGGGATCAACAGTTTATGATCCCAACAAATTTATGGGAATAGCCCAAAATAAGACTAAAAAAACTTAAAGGAAATTACAGAAATTTAAGCTGCAAAAATACCACAACCCTTTGATTTCATGGGTCTTATTGAAGATTTTTAAAGGGAATAAAAGGGGAGTAAATTTGACTGATGGTGCTCACGGGGAGACTTGAACTCCCAAGGCTCTCGCCACTACCACCTCAAGGTAGCGTGTCTACCAATTCCACCACGTGAGCAATTATGTAGATGATTGAATTTTTATCTTGCGATAAAGAGGTAGATTCTATCATGGCTTTGGCGATTCTGCAAGGCTTAATTTCCGCCATCACCCAAAATCTACCTGCTTATAAGCGTGTGAGCAGCAAAAAGACCACACAACATTATTAACGGCGACTACTCAGTAGCTGGTGTCGTGCTTTCTGTTGCTGGCGCTACCGGTGCACCCATGGATGGTGCTGCTGGAACAGCACTATCCGTCGCATCTGGCGTTGCAGGTACACTGGCACCACTAGCGCCTGGAGCGACCGGAAGCTCATTATACTGCTCCATCAAGCCAGCATCAGTGCCACCCGAGGATTGCGTCGGTGCCATTGAAGTGCTACCAATATAGGCTAAACCTAAAGTACAAATAAAGAAGATGATGGCAGCCCACTTGGTCATGCGAGAGAAAAAGTTTGAGGCACCGGCAGAACCGAAAATACTACCTGCAGAACCACTGCCAAACGCCGAACCCATATCAGCGCCCTTGCCCTGTTGCAACATGACGAGAACAATCACGGCAAAAGCAGCAATTACTTGCACCACAATCAATACTGGAAAAATAAATGACGGCATTAAAAACTCCAACGAAGGAATAAGAGCAATTAGCTCGAAACTTTAAAAATTAAAAACAAATAACACGACATGCAAAACCGCAGCTGGATACTACTTTAAGCCAGCGTTAGCAATCGCTAAAAAATCCTTGGCATCCAGTGATGCACCACCGACTAAGGCACCATTAATATCTGGCATGGCAAATAAACTGGCAGCATTATCCGGCTTTACACTACCACCGTATAAAATAAATAGTTCTGACACCCCAATTGCCTCTAGCAGGGAACGAATATAGGCATGCACTGTCTGCGCCTGCTCGGGTGTCGCTGTCAGTCCTGTACCAATGGCCCAGATCGGCTCATAGGCAATGACCATCTTTGATACCTGCTCAGCACCTAAGGCTAAGATTGGTTTAAGCTGCTCACGGATCACCTCCAAAGCAGCACCATCCTCATGCGCTTTATAGGATTCCCCCACACAGACGACCGGCGTCAAACCACGCTTAAGTGCTTTTTGTGCCTTTTCGGCAACCTGTGCGCTGGTCTCACCGTGCATAGTGCGACGCTCCGAATGACCAACCAACACCCAAGTGGCGCCAAAATCGCATAGCATTTGCGCCGAAACCTCACCAGTATAGGCGCCCTGCGCATGACAACTCACATCCTGCGCGCCCCAGCTAATATCACTAGTGTAGAGCAACTCTCTGGCTTGGGCCAAATAGGGAAACGGCACACAGACACCTAGCGCCACAGCGGCAGGTAGCGCCTCCGCCCCTTCTAATAATCGACGCATTAACTCACGGTTTTCTTTAATACTACCGTGCATTTTCCAGTTGCCAAGAATTAATCGACCGCCTCGACCATCCCTAAGGATTTGGGGCGTGGTGGCAAGCGCATTAAGATGATGATCAGTCACAGTCACTATTAATGAATTAGTAATTCAGTATTCCAAGATAACCCATGATTATAGCTTGAAAATCTATTCGCTGTCCGGAAAAGTGATGATAATTTTACCGATTTGCTCACCCGCATCCATCATTTCATGCGCTTGGCGAATCTCTTGATAATCAAGTACCGCATGCACCACCGGCTTAATCTTCCCTGCCTCAATCAATGGCCAGACCTTTTCTAGCAGCGCACGGGCAATTTTTGCCTTATATTCGTCGCTCCGCGGTCTAAGACTAGAGCCAGTGACGGTCAGTCGTTTAAACACAATCCGTGCCGCATCTAGCTCACCCATGCGACCACCCATAATCGCAATCATTGATAAACGACCATCTTCCGCCAAGCAACGGATATTTTTACTAATATAATCACCGGCGACCATATCCAGAATCACATCCACGCCCCGCTTATTTGTCAGTTCAGCAATCACATCAACAAAGTCCTGAGTTTTATAGTTAATGCCCTTATCACAACCCAAGGCTTCAATCGCTTGCACGCGTTCATCTGAACCTGCCGTTGCATACACCGTATGACCCATTGCCTTAGCGATTTGAATCGCTGTCGTACCAATACCGCTGGTGCCCCCATGAACCAGTAAAGTTTCGCCCTCAGCTAAGCCCGCGCGGTCAAAGACATTCACCCACACCGTAAAGTAAGTCTCGGGTAAGCCAGCGGCCTCAACCATGCTTAAGCCCTGCGGAATGGGTAGGCAATGTGCGGCGGGCGTTGCGACATATTCTGCATAACCGCCACCCGGTGTTAAGGCACAGACCGCATCACCGATGTTGAGATTCGTGCCGCTCAGATCACCCTCAACAATCACCCCTGCTACCTCTAAACCAGGCAGATCGGAAGCGCCCTTAGGAGGAGGATAGCTACCTTGACGTTGCGCCACATCGGGGCGATTAATACCGGCCGCCTTGACTCGAATTAACACCTCACCAGCCTTGAGTGATGGTTTTTCGCGCTCGCACACGTGCAATACCTCAGGACCACCCGCTCCCTTAATCTCAATCGCTTTCATCATTAGCCACTCCTTCATTGATAAGAAAAGCCTCTTTTGCTTAGTATACAAAAGAGGCTTTTGATTTATTGAATCATTAATTGAAAAAATTTCTTAAGCGATCGCCCCAAGACTTATTTTGCGGCGAATGCTTATCTGCATCTTTTTCCACAGAATCAGCAAACTTCTTGAGTAAGTCTTTTTGCTCATCACTTAGACGCACCGGGGTTTCAACCACCACATGACAATATAAATCGCCCGGGTAACCAGCGCGAACACCCTTAATACCCTTGCCACGTAGGCGGAATACCTTGGAAGTTTGTGTGCCTTCAGGGATTTTAATCTCGCCCTTACCGTTAAGGGTTGGAACGGTTAGCGTACCACCCAGTGCTGCGGTAACAAAAGACAGCGGAACTTCGCAATGCAAATCATCGCCATCACGGGTAAAGATATCATGCGGTTTAATCAATACATCAATGTATAAATCACCCGGAGGGCCGCCATTTTCGCCCGGTTCGCCATTGCCAGCAGAGCGTACACGCATGCCGCTGTCAATACCAGCAGGAATGTCCACGGCCAAGGTTTTATGCTTGCGTACGCGACCCACACCGTCACATGTTTTACAAGGATCCTTAATCTCCTTGCCAGAACCGTGACATTTAGGACACGTCTGCTGCATATGGAAAATGCCTTGACGCACATTCATGGTCCCGCTACCATGACACATACTACATGTGGTCGGCTCAGTACCCTCTTTGGCGCCGCTACCGTGACAGGTCTCACAAATTTCCCAACTCGGTACACGGATCTCGGTCTTATAGCCTGCAGCTGCCTGTTCAAGCGTAATCTCCATGCGATAACGCAAATCCGCACCGCGACTTACACGCGGACCGCTTTGACGGGCACCACTCTGACCGAAGATATCGCCAAAAATACCGCCAAAAATATCACCCAAGTCATCAAAACCTGCACCACCGCCCATTGCATTTGGATCAACGCCGGCATGACCAAAACGATCGTAGGCTGCCTTCTTTTCCGGGTCGGAAAGCACATCGTAGGCCTCTTTGATCGTTTTAAACTTTTCTTCTGCCGCCTTATCCCCTTGGGTACGATCGGGGTGGTACTTCATGGCGAGTTTACGGAAGGCCTTTTTAATCTCGTCTTCCGTTGCGTTTTTACCGAGGCCTAAGGATTCATAATAATCAGCTTTTGCCATTTGAATTTAACCTTTGTATTTTTACAAACAAAATGCTCCCGCAAGGAAAGAACCGTGCTGGGAGCATTTTCTTAAGCCAAGACTACTTAGTCTTCACGCTTTACTTCTTTGAAGTCAGCGTCGACGACATTCTCGTCCTGTGGCTGAGCATCCGCACCCGCTGCGCCCTGTTGAGCCGCCGCTTGCGCTTGCATATCAGCGTACATCTTTTCGCCAAGCTTTTGAGAAGCAACGCCTAGGGCCTCAGTCTTCGCATCAATGGCAGCCTTATCGTCACCCTTGATCGCTTCTTCCAAGTCCTTGATAGCGCTCTCAATCGCTTCTTTTTCAGAAGCCTCTAGCTTGTCGCCGTACTCCTGTAAAGACTTGCGAGTGCTGTGCACTAAAACGTCTGCCTGGTTACGTGCACTGACTAATTCAGCGGTGCGCTTATCCTCTTCGGCATTGGCCTCCGCGTCTTTAATCATGCGCTCAACTTCCTCATCCGATAAACCGGAGTTGGCCTTAATGGTCACCTGATTTTCCTTACCAGTACCCTTATCCTTCGCTGAAACGTGTAACACACCGTTAGCGTCAATATCAAAGGTCACTTCAATCTGAGGTAAACCACGCGGTGCTGGCGGGATACCCTCTAGGTTAAACTCACCTAAGAGCTTATTACCTGAAGCAATCTCACGCTCACCTTGGTACACCTTAATGGTAACCGCAGGCTGGTTATCATCCGCAGTTGAGAAGGTTTGCTGGTGACGCGTTGGGATGGTTGTGTTTTTCTCAATCATCTTAGTCATCACACCGCCCAAGGTTTCAATACCTAAGGATAATGGCGTAACGTCTAATAAAAGAACGTCAGTGCGATCACCCGATAAGACCGAACCCTGTAGGGCTGCACCCTGCGCTACTGCTTCATCTGGATTCACATCCTTACGCGGATCCTTACCAAAGAACTCCTTCACCTTTTCCTGAACGGCTGGCATACGAGTCATACCACCAACCAAGATCACGTCGTCGATTTCAGAGAGCTTAATACCGGCATCCTTAATCGCCACACGGCAAGGCTCAAGCGTACGCTCAACCAAGTCCTCAACTAAAGCCTCTAACTTGGCACGTGTTAAGCGGATATTCAAGTGCTTAGGACCTGAAGCATCAGCCGTCACGTATGGTAAGTTAACGTCTGTTTGAGTGGTTGAAGAAAGCTCAATCTTAGCCTTTTCAGCCGCCTCTTTTAGACGCTGTAATGCCAATACGTCTTTAGATAAATCAACGCCCTGTTCCTTTTTGAACTCATCGATGATGTACTCAATAATACGCTGGTCAAAGTCCTCACCACCTAGGAAGGTATCACCGTTAGTCGAGAGTACTTCGAACTGCTTATCACCATCAACGTCGGCAATCTCAATGATTGACACGTCAAAGGTACCACCACCTAAGTCAAACACCGCAATCTTACGATCGCCTGCGTCTACTTTGTCCATACCAAAGGCTAAGGCTGCCGCAGTTGGCTCGTTAATAATACGCTTAACTTCCAGACCCGCAATACGACCAGCGTCCTGAGTGGCTTGGCGCTGACTGTCGTTAAAGTAGGCAGGTACGGTAATCACCGCTTCAGTTACCGGCTCACCTAAGAAAGCTTCGGCCGTTTCCTTCATCTTGCGAAGTACCTCAGCAGACACCTGTGGCGGCGCCATTTTCTTACCATTGACCTCAACCCAGGCGTCACCATTGTCCGCCTTAACGATTTGGTAAGGGGTGATTTGGATGTCTTTTTGTACCTCGGCATCATCAAAACGACGACCGATTAAACGCTTAATTGCGTAAAGTGTATTTTTAGGATTAGTCACTGCCTGACGCTTGGCCGGCGCACCGACTAAAATCTCTCCGTCTTGTAAATAAGCCACGACGGATGGCATAGTACGACCGCCCTCTGCATTTTCGATAATCTTGATTTGCTTACCGTCTAATAATGAGACGCAGCTGTTGGTAGTACCTAAGTCAATACCAATAATTTTAGACATATGTAATTTTCCTTACGAAAACAATTTAATTTCTGACCTAAACAAGATAGGGTTGAAAATTTGTATTTCAAGAGATTTTTTATAAATTTTTATACCGCAACCACAACGAGCGCCGGACGCACCACGCGCTCGGAGAGGCAATAGCCCTTTTGCAATACTTGCACAATAGTATTGGCCGCATGGTTTGGATCACTGACTGATGAAATGGCCTGATGCACATTAGGATCAAACACATCACCCACGGCAGGCGCCACTTCTTTTAAGCTATTGCGCTCAAAGGCTTGAGTTAATTGACGCAAGGTGGTCTCAGTACCCTCTTTATAGCTCTCAGTAGATTGCTGCTCATGCGCTAACGCAGCTTCTAAGCTATCACGTACCGGAATCAAGCTCTCAGCAAAGGACTTTAATGAGAACTTACGTGCTTTAGACACTTCTTCCTCGCTGCGACGGCGAATATTTTCAACCTCAGCACGGGCTCTTAACAGCTCATCATGTAAGCGTGCGACCTCGCTTTGCAGCTCAGTCACCATCGCGCCTAAATCCTCACTCGCTTCCTCAGTCTCAACGCCCAAGCTCTCCGCCAATTCCTCTTCCGTAATGGGCTCAGCTTGACTTAACTCCTCCTCACTCACGAGGTGCTCAGCCGTTGTTTGAGGCTGCTCTTGCTCTTGGTTCTTATCAGTCATAAAAGCATTCCTGAAATAATATAAATAACAAAAAGCAAAGTCACGACCAATCGCCCTACTAGGTCCGGCGTCACTTTGCAACCGAATATACTTTGTATATGGTATGACTTAGCCCTTTTTCAAGGTATCAAGTAAATCTTTTTGAGCTAAAGCGCTTAACGCCACCCTTGGAGGTTCGTTTCTACCAACGATTGCAAGGCATGCATCCAGTCGTCCTCGGCATTCAGGCATGGGATATAGCGTAGCGCCTCGCCCCCTTCCTCTTGTTCAAAGATTTCCTTACAGCCCATGGCAATTTCTTCTAGGGTCTCTAAGCAATCCACACTAAACCCAGGGCAAATCACATCAAGTTTTTTGATACCCGCTTGGGCGCATTTTCTAACCGTTTCTTCTGTGCTGGGACCAATCCACTTGGCCTTGCCAAAGCGACTTTGGAAACTTACTGCCAAGGGCACCCCCTGCGCTTGTAAGGCCTCACGCAACAACGCTGCCGTTAAATGGCAATGGTCCCAATAGGGATCGCCTTTATCCACCATGGCCTGGGGCAAGCCATGAAAACTCAATAATAAATGCTCCGCTTTACCATGCTGCGACCAATAATTCTCAATACTGCGCGCTAAGGCCTCAATATAGCGGGGGTGGTCGGTGTAATGCTTGATGGCACGAAAATTAACCGGGTCGCGCAAGTTGACATTGTAACGCCCGAGATAGTCCAAAATGGTACCGGTGGTACTACCGGAAAACTGAGGATACATCGGCACCACCAAGATATTTTCACAGCCCTGAGCACGCAAGGCATCTAATCTTTCATTCAGCCGTGGCTCACCATAGCGCATGGCAAAGTCTACTAGCACTGGCGCTTGCTCTGCTTGGCACGCAGCGGATAAACGCTGCTGTAACTTGTCTGCCTGTGCTTTGGTGTGGACATAGAGCGGTGAGCCCTGCGGCATCCAGATTAATTGATAATTCGCTGCCACGGGCTTGGAGCGACGTGGTGTAATCACAAACTTCAATAAGGGTTGCCATAACCATGGTGGCAATTCCACGACCTTTGGATCGGATAAAAACTCATCCAAATAAGCCTTAACCGCAGCGGGTGTAGGCTCCTTAGGGGTGCCCAGATTCACCAGTAACACCCCAATTGGCTTGGTTTGTACGCTTGCTTGATTCATACCTACTCTCAACAAACTTCAAGCTTAAAATAATCAGCTTAAAAAAACTTAATACTAGCGACTGACCGCTTTAGACAATAATTTAGCAGTTACATCAACAATGGTAATGACTCGTTGATATGCCATGCGACTTGGACCAATAACGCCCAAGGCCCCGATGATTTTACCATTAAGCTGATAGGGTGCTGCAATCACCGACATATCCCCCATCGGCAGCAATTGCGAATCACCACCGATAAAGATTTGCACACCTTGTGAACGACTAGACACATCCATCAATTGATAAAGCTCTGTTTTTTCCTCAAAGAGTTGAAATAGCTGGCGTAATCTATCCATATCAGCGGTTAAATCACTGACACCTAACAAACGATGCTCGCCGCGGATATGCACCGACTCTGACTCCTCCTTGGCTTGTACGCTACCCTCAAACGCCGCCCGCATTAGATGGCTAATATCGCTTTGCAATTGATTTAACTCACTACTCAGTGCCGTCAGCACCTCAGCAAAGGATTTGCCCGAAAAATGCTGATTAAAGTAATTGGCCGCATATTGCAGCTCCGAGCTCTGGTACTCTTTATCCACATAGAAAATGCGATTTTGCACATCACCCTCAGGTGTCACAATCACCAACAACACACGCGTCTTTGAGAGCTGTATAAAATCAATGTGCTTCACCACCTGTGAGGGTTGCGGGATCATCACCACACCGGCAAACTTTGTTAATTCAGAGACCATATCAACGGCTGTACTAAAGGCCGTTTTTGGATCCACACCATCAAAGGCATGCACCAAACTAGCGGCAAGGTCTGTCGCTGCACCCTGAGTCATAAAAGGCTCTTTGGCCACATCCCGACCCGAGTCGATTTTTATTTCACAAAAAAGGTCCTGCAACAACGCCTGACTAAAGTCCTGCTCCAAATTAAAGTCCTGATTAAACTTATCCGCATTCGAGGAAAGTAGATGATCCACAAATAAACGATAGCCCTTAGGCGTAGGCACACGCCCAGCGGAGGTGTGCGGGCTATGAATCAAACCCACACTCTCCAACTCACCCATCACACTGCGAATGGTCGCTGGCGACAAGGAAAATAAAGAAGACAGGGATTTGGAGCCCACAGGGGAGCCCTCTTGTATATATCGTTCAACAATCGCTTGCAATAAAGCGTGTGCGCGCTCATCTAACATGATTAATTCAGAAACGGTGTATTTTTGCTTTGATAATGGGGCGGTTGCACTTATATTAAAGCTTTTGGGTATGATGTAAAATTCATTATATATTTACTAGTTGGGTCTACTTATGCATTTTTCAACGGTGGCTTTATTTGGTCGGTATCAGGACTCGGGTATGGACACCCCCTTACGCAGGATGGCTGAGATTCTCAAGCATGCCGGATTATCCGTCGTCCTTGACAAAGACACGGCCATACACACCGGGGTCAAGGAATATCCTGCTATCGAAGCCTCAGAGATGGGTGGCAAGGTGGATTTAGCGGTGGTGATGGGTGGTGACGGTACGGTACTCGGTGTCGGTCGCAAGCTTTCACCCTACAACATCCCCATTCTTGGCATTAACCACGGTCGTTTGGGATTTATTACCGATATCCCCATGGAAAATGCGACCGAAGCGCTGGAGGCGGTACTTGAGGGTAAGTTTTCTAAAGAAAGTCGCAGCCTTCTCAGTGGGGAAGTGATCCGTGATGAGGCAGTGCTAACCAGTGATCTGGCGATTAATGACGTGGTGCTAAATCGCTCCGGCTACGGCGGCATGATCGAAATCGAGGTGCTGTATGACGACGATTTGATGTATAAGCAGCGCGCAGACGGCCTCATTGTATCAACCCCGACCGGCTCAACCGCCTACTCACTCAGCGCCAACGGACCGATTATGCACCCAGCGCTGGAGGCCTTTTTACTGGTACCCGTGGCGCCACAAACACTCTCGGCACGCCCGATTGTGGTACCGGATAACGGTGTCTTAACCCTCACCCTACAGGATATTAGCCGTGGTGGTTACGGTGCAAGTGTACATTTTGATATGCAAACCTGGATTAATTTGCATATAGGCGACAAGGTGGTGGTCAAAAAAGCCCAGCATAAGATGACTTTTTTACATCCCATCGGCTATAGTTTCTTTGGCACCCTACGCCATAAGATGAATTGGAATGTCATGCCTACCAACTAAACGATCATTCTCCTATGCTTAGCTCCCTACATATTCGTGATTTTGTTATCGTCGAAAAAACCGATCTACATTTTGAGGACGGTTTTACTGTGTTTTCCGGTGAGACCGGCGCCGGTAAATCAATTTTAATTGATGCCCTGAGCCTGGCACTGGGTGGTCGCACCGATGTGGGTGTGATTCGCGAGGGCTGTGAGCGCACTGAAATCAGTGCCGTTTTTGATCCCAGTCCGGCCGTTGCCGACTGGCTAAAAGCCAATGGTTTCCGTGATGAGGAGTTGATCTTACGCCGTATTATCACGCAACAAGCCAAGAGCCGTGCCTTTATTAATGATAGCCCTTGCACCTTGTCGCAACTTAAGGCACTAGGTGAGATGCTGGTCGATATTCATGGACAGCATCAGCACCAGAGCCTACTTCAAAACACAGCTCAACGGCAATTACTTGATGCCCATGCACAGCTTGGCGGATTATTAACCTCATTAGCTGAACGTTGGCGTATTTGGCAGGAAAATCAACAAAAATTAGATGATTTTTTAAAGCACGAGCAGCAACGCAAATTAGAGCAAGAGCATTTGCAATGGCAAGTTCAAGAGCTAAGCAATCTTAAGCCTCAAGCCGATGAGTGGGAGCAGATTGACCAATCCTTTAATCGCCTCTCCAATGCCGCTGCGCTATTAGAAGGTGCGGGTGCGGTGGTGGAGCAGCTTGACGGCGAGGAGCAAAGCATTATCACCATGCTTAATCGCTGCCTACAAAAGATCCAGCAGCTTTCAAGCCATGATTCGAGTTTAGCCCCGATCGCTGAAAGCTTAGACGCGGCACGTATTTGCTGTGTAGAGGCCACGCACGATTTAAATCGCTTTTTGGATGAGGTGGAACTCGATCCTCAACGCCTAGAAGAAACCGAGCGCCGTATGCGTCAATTGTTTGATGCCGCCAAAAAGTTTAATAGCCCACCAGAGTCATTGCACCTTGTCTTAAGTGATTTAGAAAGCCGCTTAGCCGAGTTGGAGTTCGGTCTTAACGTCGATGCCTTGCAGGAACTGGTTGCACAAAATAAGCAGGCCTATATGCAGTTAGCCGAGGAGCTATCCGCTGAACGTCAAAAAACGGCCGCCACACTTTCTAAGATGGTGACTGAGGTCATGCAAACGCTTGCGATGCAAGGTGGTCGCTTTGAGGTTGCACTACAACCCGCCGCACCCTCTATTCACGGCATTGATCAAGTGCAGTTTAATGTGGCTGGTCACGCTGGCACCACGCCGCGCCCCTTAAATAAAATCGCCTCTGGGGGTGAGTTAGCACGCATATCCCTTGCCCTCTCGGTCATTGCCAATAAAGCGGGTCAGGTACCTACGCTTATTTTTGATGAGGTGGATACGGGTATTGGTGGCGGTGTCGCTGAAATTGTCGGTCGTTTACTTAGACAATTAGGCAGTGATCATCAGGTACTTTGTGTTACGCATTTGGCTCAAGTCGCCGCTTGTGCACACCATCACTTTGAGGTTAGTAAAGAGGAGCAAGACGGCACCACCCGCTCGAGCATCAAGCCACTCAACGAGCAGCAGCGTATACATGAAGTCGCCAGGATGCTGGGCGGCCTCAATATCTCCGAGACCACATTAAAACATGCCGCAGAGATGCTTAAGCACTAAGCCTTTAGCAAAAAATAAACCCCTGATAGCTGAGCAAATCTGCAAACGCTATCAGGGGCGATGATTTGTAAGCTGCTAAGTCACGCCATTAGCGAATTTTCTTTGCACATTGACTGCAAATACCGTAAAGCACTAAGGCATGGCTCTCTAAGACAAAATCATACTTTTGAGCGATGATATGTTGACGCTCCTCAATGGCCTCATCAACAAACTCAACCACTGTCTTGCAAACGGAACAAACCAAATGGTCATGATGACTACCATCATCAATTTCATAGACCGCACGACCATTATCAAACTGATGCTTAGTTAAAATACCCGCTTCTTCAAACTGCGTTAGCACACGATATACCGTGGCTAAACCGATCTCAGTATTTTCATTAAGCAATATACGGTATACATCCTCTGCACTTAAATGACCGGCATCAGGACGTTGGAAAATTTCTAAAATCTTTAAGCGAGGATAGGTCGCTTTTAAACCCATGCTTTGTAAGGCCTGTGATTCACTCATGTATACCCCCAAAATTAACAGTCATCACTCTGTCGATCATAATGCAATTAAAAAATAAGACGACAGTAAAGCGCTTAAAAAATGAATAAATACGATTAGTAAACTTGCAACGCCCCATTTTAACACAATGAAACTCGAATCTATAGATAAAAGCTATCAGCTAAAAACGATCTAATCAGAATTTTCTATAAATAAACGCTATGAGCTAAGCGCCACTTAGCTAAATAAAAATCTATTTGCGCTATCCCTAGAGTAATTTGTGATTTAGTGCTTATGCTAGAATTAAACGTTAATATACATGGTCAGCGATAATCTTTTTTTCAGCTTAAATTATTTTACAGAGTATGCTTATGAATCAAGTTGCCAATAACAAGGTCTCACCATCAGGCGTAGCGATCAAATCGGGTAGCGCCGGTATTGCAAAGCTGATAGCCGTTGCAGCCCTCGTGACCTTAGTCGGCTGCTCATCGGGCAAGTGGGGCTTCCCCTATCGAGCACCGACACAACAGGGTAACTGGGTAACTGCGGAGCAGGTATCCTATTTACGCCAGGGCTTTACTAAAGACCAAGTTCTATATGCACTCGGTACGCCTACTCTGGTGGACATCTTCCACCCTAATCGTTGGGACTACCCATATCACTATAAGCCGGGTTATGGTAAGCCAGTACATCGCAACCTTTCTTTATGGTTCGATGAAAATGACTTATTAGAGCGCTGGGCGCATGATCCCCTACCTGAAGGTCAGCCAGCCGATTTTGAGACACAGCGTTCAAGTATTTCTGCCACACCTGAGAACCCCGAGTTTGATGCTAGCGCAGCAGCCACAGAGGATGGTTTTCAAACGACGCCGCTAGCAGAGTAGATTTGATTAATTTATTGTTATAGGATTTTTTATGCGTATTGCAGTTGCCGGTGCCAATGGTCGGATGGGTCGCATGCTCGTTGAAGCAGTTATTAATCATCCTGAGTTAAGCCTTGCTGCCGCACTTTGTCTGCCGGGCGCTGATGAAGAGGGGCGCGATGCGGCGGACTTTCTTGGTATGAAGTCTGGCGTAACCATCAGTAGCGATTTATCCGTGCTCGCACATGCTGATTGTCTCATTGATTTTACTCGACCAGAGGGTACACTTAATCACCTTACAGCATGTCAAAGCCATGGGGTTAAGATGGTCATCGGCACCACGGGCTTTAGCGCCGAGCAATTAGCTACGCTGGAAGCGGCCGCAAGCGAGATTGCTATTCTTTTTTCACCCAATATGAGTATTGGCGTCAATGCGCTTTATTTACTTTTAGAAAAAGCAGCGCAACTTTTCAATGACGACTACGATGTTGAAGTCTTTGAAGCTCACCACCGCAACAAGGTCGATGCCCCCTCAGGTACAGCCCTTAAAATGGCTGAGGTGGTGGCGCAAGCCAAGGGGCGTGATCTAGATAAGATTGCCGATTGGGCACGTCACGGCGTGACGGGCGTACGTGAAAAAGGCCGGATTGGCTTTAGCGTATTTCGCGGGGGCGATGTGATTGGTGACCATACGGTAAGCTTTGCAGGTCCAGGCGAGCGGATTGAGCTCACACACAAGGCAACTAACCGCACCATCTATGCCTCTGGCAGTATACAAGCTGCCCTCTTCCTTAGGGACAAGAATAAGGGCTTCTACAGTATGCGCGACCTGATGGTCTAGCTAGACCACAAAGGTAGGCTCAGGCTCCAAGTGGACGTTAAATTTATCCCACACGTCCGCTTTTATTTTATCCGCTAATTGCGCAATATCCTCAGCCGTGGCGCCGCCACCATTGACGAGCACCAAGGCCTGTCGCTGATGTACCGCCGCACGCCCCAAGGCTCTACCCTTCCAAGCGCATTGATCAATTAACCAACCAGCCGCTAATTTATAACGACCATCAGCCTGTTCATAAGATGGCATCGTGGGGTATTGCGCCTTTAAGTCATGATGGCATTGAGCATCAACGATAGGGTTTTTAAAAAAACTACCTGCATTACCGATTTCTGCTGGATCGGGCAATTTAAAGCGACGTACAGCACAAACCTGATTAAACACCTGCGCAGCGGTGATCCTATCAAGGCAGGCATTATCCACTTCATCTAAGAGCGGCTTTAAATCAGGGTAATTTAATTGTGCCTGCCATGGACGCGGTAATTTAAAGGTCACAGAAACAATTAATAAACCACGTCCACCCTGCTTAAAATAACTATCCCTGTAGCTAAAACAACACTGCGCATTACTTAAGGTAGCAAACTGCTTTGTTGCAAAATCAAAGACCTCAACCTCGTAACAAAAATCCTTAAGCTCCCTACCATAGGCTCCAATATTTTGTACCGGGGCTGCACCCACCGTGCCCGGTATCAGGGCAAGATTTTCTAAACCATGCCAACCCTGATCCAAGCAGTACTGTACAAAATCATGCCAAAGCTCACCGGCAGCCGCTTTAATTAAAAAATAATCTGCTTCTTCTGCAAGTAACTCAATCCCTTTTAGTTGGTTATGCACAACAAAACAATCTATTTGTGGCGCTAAAACAACATTACTACCACCACCTAAAATAAAAACTTGCGCTAATAAAGCCTGCTCATGCAGATACTCAGCAAGTGGCAATAACTGTTTTTTTTCTTTTAAATCAATATATTGCTTTGCTTTAGATGACAAAGCAAAGGTATTAAAACGGCTTAAATCCTGCTGAGAGGTGATAGATGAGGCAATTGATGTAGATAACATTTTTTTGACATGACTAATTTCTTAATGCTAAGATTATATCTTAGCTTGATTGATGACTTAGCTTTTTCAAAAGCACCTGACTAATTCAAAGTCGCTTCGATGATGTTTTAGGCTTTTTGTAGTAATCAAGTCACAAAAAAAGTTTTTAAGTAAATTTTTTACAACAAACTAAAAAAACTGTTGACAAGCTTAAAAACACCATATATAATTTTAATCTTTACTAATCACTGATTAGCAAAACGATTAAAATAAATGCGGGAATAGCTCAGTTGGTAGAGCGCAACCTTGCCAAGGTTGAGGTCGCGAGTTCGAGACTCGTTTCCCGCTCCAGATTTAAAAACCCGGTCACTTGACCGGGTTTTTGCTTTTCTGCCTACGCCTGATCATTGCTTTGTGGTATTGGCATTTTACCTCCCTGCCCTGCTCATCACACTAAGCATCACATCCTCATGACCACGAGTGACAATGGATAAGTTCCAAGACGCTTATAAAAAATGCAAAAAAAAGATATAATGCCTATCTATAAAGGCATTCTTGACTCTTAAAGAGGATACTTTATAATTAACCTGGTTCGGCCTTGATAGCCGAGCTCCTGCTTTTTACCCGTATGTCATGTTATGACTCGAGGCACTTATCATGAAAAGAAGAAGTTTTTTACTGACACCGCCTGCCTTGGCGTTAGGCTCCCTTGTTTTACCTAATAAAGCCATTGCGGCTCCCTTAGCCATTCACAGCAACTCGACCCTATTAGCACGCCGTGGCAAGGGTCCACGCATCGTAATTTGCGGTGGTGGCTGGGGTGGTTTGACCGCGGCACGCTATCTAAAGCAGAAACTACCTGAAGCTGATGTGATTCTCTTAGAGAAAAACCCGACCTTCTGGTCCGGTCCCATGAGCAACAAGTGGCTAATTGATGTGGTTAATACTGATTTTGTTAATCACGATATGATTGGCGTCGCCAATAAATACGATTACACACTTATCAATGTTGAGGTGACTGGTTTTGAACGCGACAAGAAAATTGTCCGCACAGCCAGAGGCGCCATTGATTACGACTACCTAATTTTAGCTGGTGGTATTCGCAATAATTACGAAGCTTGGTTCGGCGAAGACAGAGAGGCTGCCGAATTTACCCGCAAACACTTCCCTAACGCCTACATCCCCAACCAGGAGATGTTGACGCTGAAGGAAAAGGTAAAAAACTTTAAAGGTGGCACCATTGTCATGACCTTACCGCCACCACCACACCGCTGCCCACCATCGCCCTACGAGCGTGCCTGCTTAATGGCGTGGTACTTTAAAAAGCATAATATCCCCGCCAAGATTATTATCTTAGATCCTAAGCCAGTGATCGCACCGATTACCGAGGGCTACAAAATGGCTTTCGAAGAGCTTTATCCGGATATTATCCAGCACGTGCCGAATGCCGTGGTTAAAGAAGTGGATCCATATAATAAGAAAATCGTCACCGCCGCCGGTGAATTTAGCTTTGATGATGCGGTATTAATGCCGCCACATCAGGCCTCTGATATGGTTTGGTACGCTGATTTAATCGTTAAAGACAAAGACGGTAAACTCGGTGATTGGGCCGATACGCATCCACGCTTATTTACCGCAAATAGCGATGAGGACGTCTATGTGATTGGAGACTCCGTCGGCTTTATCTCTGATCAATTCGGCTACTATCCTAAGAGCGGTCACGTAGCAAATGCGCTGGCCAAGATTGTGGCACAAAACATCTATGAACGCGTTAAAGGTCAAGAGGTCGTACCGGTACTACCCGACAACCTCTGCTATATGCTGGTTAATGCGGAGCCACGTGAAGCAATTGCCGTTATCTTCGAGTATGAATTAGATGCTAGCGGCAAGGTGATTCAAACTCAAATCGATATGGATGTCAGAACCCCTGACTTTGTAGAAGAAGACTTTAAGTGGATTAAAAGCAAGTTCGACGATTTCTTATAAGTCCAACTTTTTCTACGCCATCTTATAAGTTGCACTGCCCTTCTTTACTACTAGGGCTGTGCACTTACTCACCCAGACAAGTATCAAGGTTTTTTATTCATGGCCAGAAAACACGAAAGACGTGAGTTTTTACGCATACTATCAATGACGGCCTTGGGCACCGCGCTTTATAGCGGCGGGATTATCTCAGGTTTAAGCTTATTAACACGAACTGCCCAGGCTCAAAGCGGCTCGGCACCTGCCCCTGTCGCTCAAGAGGAGGCGTTGCAAGGTGCCTCGATGGCTGAGGTGCAAGCATTAATTGACAACTTTGTCGGCGACAAAAAAGTGATCGACGAGGGTTTACGTATGATCATGGACCCTCTAGCGAGCAACCCCTCCAGTATCCCGATAAAAGCCGTGTTAGATGAGGAGATGAGTGAAAGCAATTATTGTGAAGAGCTGATCTTTATTACCGAGGGTAACTCGATTCCACTTGCTTGTCGTTTTAAATTTACACCACTCGCAGGCACCACGGAAGTGAGCTTCAGAACACGCCTGATTGATGCGCAATATATCCGTGCTTTAGCACGCATGAATGACGGTCGTATACTGAGCGCCAGACGTTATGTGACGGTCGTTGCCGGTGCCTGCGGCATGTAACTTAGGAGAGCCTGATGATAGAACAAAAGCCACGAATTTGGCTCAGTAATGCCACGCCCGCCGAGGGGGAAATGGTGCGTGTACGGGCAGTCATTGTGCACCGCATGGAAACGGGCCTGAGGCTAAATAGCGAGGGCAAAGCCATTCCGCGCAATATTGTTAATAAGTTTACGGCCACCTTTAATGGTGAATTATTATTGGAATGGGCGCCGGAAACAGCGATTGCACAAAACCCCTTCCTTGAATTTACCTTTGTTGCCAAAAATTCCGGCAAACTCGTCATGCGCTGGGAAGATGATGAGCAGCAGATAATCACCAGCGAAACTGACATTACGCTTAGTTGATTTATTCCTTAAAGGTTTATCTATGAAATTCTCCTCCCTCAAGCTCGTCGCCTTTTTGCTAACGACGGTGGCTGGACTCAGTCTAGCCCATGCTCAAGACCACGCTGCAACGCCACTCTTTGATGCCACCGCTTTGGCTCATAGTTGTTTAAACTGCCATCATGCCAATGGCACGCAAGCCTCGGCTGAGCGCATGGCGATCCCTAATATTTTTAATCATTCTGCTGAAACAAACTACCAGTTATTGGTGGCTTTTCAACAAGAAACGCTTCCACCTAACACCACCATTATGAATCGGTTAATAGGTGCTTTTAATGAAGATGAACTAAAAGCAATTGCTGAGGCAGTTGCTAAGATGAAGGTGGCACAGTAATGATGAGCAAAAAAATTAATTTATCTCGCCGTCAATGGCTTAGTCAAGTAGCCCAGTTTAGTGCGGCCGGTGCGGCGATTAGCGCTTTTCCAGCCATTGCCGCTAATGCCTCTGCTCATGTGGTTATTGTCGGCGGCGGTTTTGGTGGCGCAACTGCCGCACGCTATGTGAAGCGCTTTAATCCAAGCATTAAAGTCACCTTAATCGAGCCTTCCAAAACCTTCTACACCTGCCCTTTCAGCAATTTGGTCTTAGGCGGACTTAGAAGTATGGAACAAATTGCGCATAGTTACGATCAGTTAAAGGCCTTTGACATTGACGTGATTCATGATTATGTGACTGCAATTGATGCGGATAAAAAGACCGTAAGGCTCCAGAGCGACAATGACATTTCCTATGATCGCTTGCTATTATCCCCTGGGATTGATTTCCGTTGGAATGCGCTTGAAGGCTATGATGAAGCTGCCGCCGAACGAGCGCCACATGCTTGGAAAGCGGGTGCACAAACGGTACTTTTAAAAAAGCAGTTAGAGGCGATGCCGGACGATGGAAACTTCGTCATGGTAGTACCAGAAGCCCCTTTCCGCTGCCCGCCGGGCCCGTACGAAAGAGCCAGTATGGTGGCCCATTATTTAAAACACCATAAACCCAAGACCAAATTAATTATCCTCGACGCACAGGAAAACTTCTCCAAACAGGCTTTGTTTGAACAGGGTTGGAATACATTTTATGCTGATATTATTGAGCGCATACCCCTATCCTTAGGTGGTAAAGTGACTCGCATTGATGCTAAGGCGCTAGTGGCTGAAACTGAGTTTGGTGACGTGATTAAGGCCGATGTGTTAAATGTGATTCCACCACAACAAGCCGGCTTAATCGCTCAACAAGCAGGCGTAACTAATGAGAGCCTGTGGGCACCGATTAATCCTAATACCTTTGAATCTACCTTAATACCAGGGATTTATGTGGTGGGTGACGCAACCATTGCCGCACCAATGCCTAAATCAGGCTTTTCTGCCAATACACAAGCTAAAGTGGCCGCTGCTGCTATTGTGGCAGATCTGGCTGGCAAGGAAGCGACGCAAGCTCACTATGCGAATACCTGCTACAGTTTAATCGCACCGGATTACGGGATTTCTGTGGCTGGTGCCTATACAGCGCTTGACGGTAAAATGGTTGAGCGTTCGGGTGGTGTTAGCCCGATGGATGGTGATGCTGACTTTAGAAAGCGTGAAGCCGACTACGGCGCGAATTGGTATGAAGCGATTTGCTATGATATCTGGGGCACGAAATTCGCCTAGACTGTACGCCATTTAGATCACTCTTTCCGATGGCGAGCTGGGAAAGTATTAAGCCTTATTTAGAATAATCTAAATAAGGCTTAGTGTCATTTGTGGGGCGACTGTTCACATGGACCTTGAGCCGCCGAAGATGGAGACTAACGGAACCAGCCTGCAGCCTTTAATCGCGCCGCCTGTTGACGATTCAAATCAGCCGCTGCCTGTTCTGCATAAGCGCGCTCACCACGTTCATAACGGGGTGGAGCCTTACGGCAACTACTTGGTGATAATAGACAACGGTTATCTGCTTTAGGCGCAGCGCTGCCACCATAGGTGGGTGTCTGCTTGCTACCACAAGCTGCTAAACTTACCAAGGTACCTACTAAGACAAACCTAGCCACTGTGCTGAAAAACTTCACCGCTTCTCTCCGACATTAAAATCACTGATTGATTTTACTACAACTATTTTTTCTTGCAATGGCCTTATAGCTGAGAGTTTATTCTCGCAAAAACGATTTTAAGCTTGCATTATTTACTAGTTGTGCTATCATTTACTGCTTAGGTTGGCGCGATAGCAAAGTGGTTATGCAGTGGATTGCAAATCCATCTAGAGCGGTTCGATTCCGCTTCGCGCCTCCACCGCTTCCTTTCAGTAGCTTTCACAAGCTGTCTAAATCAAATCATCCAAAAACCACAGAGCAAGCAAAAAAGCGATGAGCAAAAGAACGGCAACCCGTTCATAGACTCGCACACGTTTCGATGCCTCTAAGTACATTTCTCTTTCTTCTTCGGTCGAATTTAGGCCGTAAAAAGGATCTAGCTTTGCGCACTCAGTGTCAGGAAACAAGTTAATAAACATAGCGAAGCTACCCCATTCTTAACACAGGCCGAAAGCAGAACGTGCTGGGGCATTACCCTCTACCATGTGATGTGATTACACCTTTTTCGTACACCCCCTACTTACACTTCCTTACTTCTCTTACGCCTGTTTTGCAAACATTTACTAAATATCAATCCACGGGCTCGATTGCCTTGTTACTATGAAGCTGTAAACAATAGTTAGAAGTTAAAGTTTATAAGCTTGGAAGGGCTTAGTTTTAAGTCATTTTTGCTTATCAAAGCAATTGTCATTATCAACTAGGAACAGGAGATTATCATGAAAGGTATTATTTTATGGTTGATGGGTGTACCCATCTTCGTTATTATCTTGCTTTATTTATTCGTATTCTAAATAGACCATTCCCTGTCACTTAGGACAGGACAAATCAAGCCACCGGCATTTCTTTATTGAATTCGGTGGCTTTTTTAGTCAAACTATAGTTTTCAACAACGACATACTGCTTATCAATCATCATGCCTGCACAAGGCGCGTGAGAAGTTTATGACCCTTGAGATTTTTCTTGTAATTGCAATCACCCTCGTTGCCATGGTGCTGTTTATCACTGAAAAAATGCGCTTTGATGGCATTGGTATGTTAGTGTTGGGTAGTTTGGTCGTCTTTGGACTCATCACGCCCACGCAAGCCCTCGCTGGTTTTAGTAATGAGGCAACCATTACCATTGCTGCCATGTTTATCTTGGCTGCGGCACTTGAAGACACAGGAGCCTTAGACTTTCTTGATAAGCTTTTTAGTCGGGTTAAGTCGCCACTTGGCTTTTACCTATTACTGTTTCTCGTCTTAGGCATCGTCGCACCATTTGTTAATAACACGGCGGTGGTTGCGGTACTGATTCCAATTGTGATTAGCGCCAGTTTAAAAATCGGCATTTCTCCCTCCAAAACCCTCATCCCGCTATCCTTTGTGGCACAAATGGCTGGCGTGATGACGCTTATCGGTACCTCGACCAACTTAGTTGTAAACTCGGTCGCCAAGGAGGAGGGCTACCGTGGCTTTGGCATGTTTGAGTTCCTACCACTGGGACTGATCTGTTTTATCGCTGGCTGTTTTTATTTAATCACCCTTGGTCGTAAGCTACTGCCAGATGTGAAAAGCTCAGAATTAGATAACCTCTATGAGTTCGGGCACTATGTGACAGAGCTTTACATCACCGAGGACTCGCCCTTAGTAGATAGCTCTTTTGCCGATGAAGACATTGTCCAAGATTATAAGATTTATTTAATTGAAGCCAGACGCAATGGGGAGATCATCAGCTCACCACGTTCTTCCAAACTAGATGAGGGTGATATTTTATTAGTGCGTGGGCGCTGGTCCGACATCTTAAAGCTGACGGAGGACAAAAAGCTCAAGGTCAATAATCAGCTCCAATACGGTAAGAAAGTGCCTGAAGATGCTAAATGGATGATGACGGAGGTGATGATTGGACCAACCTCATCAGCTGCTGGTAGACGGCTCGTGCTGTTTAATCGTACGTGGACGTATAACACCTTAATTTTAGGGATTCAACGTCGCGGTAGTATTATTCGTAATAAATTAGATAGGGTACGGCTTCAGGTGGGGGATATTATTATGATGGCTATCCCCGAGGACGACTTACCAGCGCTGCGGCGTGACAAAAGCGTCATTATTCTCTCACAAAATCATGCCCCTACCAATAAGCGTTGGAAAGGTCCTATCTCCTTAGCGATTGTGGCTGGGGTGATTTTGGTTGCGGCCATTGGCTGGATTCCAATTGCGATCAGCTCCTTAATTGGCGCCCTATTGCTAACGCTCACTAAGAGTATTCGAGCGGATGAGGTGTATACACAGACTAACTGGCCTATTGTGATATTAATGGCTGGCTTGATGCCGCTCGGTGTGGCGATGAATCAAACCGGTGCAGCGGAATTTATTATTTCTAATAGCTTAGGCTATTTCCAGGACTTCGGGCCGCATGTGATGTTGGCCATCTTGTATTTACTAGCCTTATTGATGGCAGAGATGATGAGTAATTCGGCTGCAGCAGTGCTATTAACCCCATTGGCTATGTCCACGGCTAAGCTCCTGGGCACCGATCCGACGCCGTTTTTAATTGCCATTACCTTCTCCGCCTCCACCAGTTTTATTACCCCGATTGGTTATCAAACCAACACCATGGTCTATGGTGCAGGTGGCTATAAATTTACCGATTTCTTTAAAGTGGGGATGCCGCTGAACTTGATTTTCTGGGGGCTGGGCGTGTTCTTTATCCCAATCTTCTGGCCCTTTTATAATTAATCTTCAAAGGCCGCAGCGGCTCGTTGTAAGCGATCGTTGACGGCCTCCCAACTTTGATCCTCCGGCAAAGGCTGTACTGCGATACGCGCATAGCCTTGCTGATCCAACTCCCGCAACAATCGGTATAAACGCTTAGCATATAGCGCTGCGTCCAGCGGCATCTGAATATAATCCACGCCAGGATGCGCAGGAAAGTGCGCAGGCTCAAACACCAACACGGCCCAAGTGGCTTTGACCTGCTTAGCCTCGGCTCTAGGAATATGGTTAATGACTTGAATAATAGCAGCCTCTGAGCGAGGTAACCATTGCAACAGGGTTTTAGGTGCGTAATGTGCTTTAAGACTACCCGAGACCTGCGGCGCATTCTCATCTTTACTACGCGGCTCATAGCCCAAAACCTCAGCCAATTGACGCCTGCTAATATGGCCCGGTCTTAATAAGGTTGCTGGTACGCCCTCAGCAATACGCGACAGATCCACAATGGTCGACTCAATCCCGACCTCAGCATCCTCACCCGCTAACACCCAAAGCTCACCCTGTTCTACCTCACGCGCAAACTCAGCGAGCACGTGCTGATACTGTGTGGGTGAAACCTGACCAAATTTATTAGCCGACGGTGCGGCCACCCCACCCTGCCCATTCGGCCTTTGTCTGGCAAACTCTCGCAATAAGGCTTGCGCCGTTGGGTGAGACGGACAGCGTAGGCCCACGCTCTTTTGACCACCACTCACAGCGGCAGGAATATGCTCAGCGCGTTCTAAAATCAAGGTTAAGGGACCAGGCCAAAAGGCCTTAATCAGTAATTCCGCCTCATGAGGAATCTGCTTTGCCCAATAGGACAAATCCGCTTCCGGCGCCAAGTGCACAATCACTGGATGGTTACTTGGTCGCTCCTTGATTTGATAGATTTTTGCAACGGCCTGTGAGTTTTCAGCGTCAGCGCCTAAACCAAATACTGTCTCAGTGGGAAAGGCAACTAAGTCACCTTGGTTTAAGCGCTCAGCGGCCGCTTGAATTGAATGGATCAACATGAAAACACACTAGTTTCTACTTAACTCTGCACCCAAATGCAAAATATCACTGACTTTTTGAGCGGTCTCATACAAGGTGTCAATATCAGCATGAATAATATTAACGTGACCCATTTTGCGTCCAGGACGCGGCTCGGCCTTACCATAAAGATGTAATGACACACCTGCCAAGGATAACACAGCAGCCCAATCTGGCTCCTGAGCCTGCGCCTCATCCGCCACAAACCAACTATCACCCAAAATATTCAGCATAATGGTCGGTTGCAATAAACGGGTATCGCCTAATGGCATACCCGCCATCACCCGCACTTGCTGTTCAAATTGTGAACAGGAGGTAGCATTCATTGTGTAGTGACCGCTATTATGCGGGCGTGGAGCAATTTCATTCACCACTAGCGTAGGATGGTCGGGACTCAGCTTAGCGGCATCGAGCACAAAAAACTCGACACACATCACGCCAAAATAGTTTAAATTTGAAGCTAATGCCTTGGCATAATCAATGGCTTGGGCAGCGAGCTCCTCAGGGACTAGACCAGGATACACCGTGGTGCTGGAAAGAATCCCATTAATATGATGATTTACCCCCACTGGGTAAGTGACGATGTCATCCTCTAAGTTACGCGCTAGCACCACCGATAACTCATAGGCTAAAGGTAATTTCGCCTCAAGTACGCACTCAACCTCACCGAGGTCCTTAAATGCCTGCTTCGCTTCTGCGAGATTATTAACAATCGCTTGGCCTTTGCCGTCATAGCCTAAACGCGCTGCTTTTAAAATACCTGGGAAAAGTGCTGCCTCAACACGATCCAAATCCTCAAGCTGACGAATGGCAGCATGCTCAGCCACTGGCACACCAGTCGCACGAATAAAGGATTTTTCAGAAATACGGTCTTGTATCACCGCTACTGCTGAAGCTGCGGGTGTCGTGCGCACGGTATAGGACAACTGCTTTAAGGATTGCGCAGGGACATTTTCAAATTCCGTGGTGACAGCACGCACGGCGTCAGCCATTTGCTGTAGCGCATCCAAGCTTTCATAATCTGCGCTAATATGCTGTTCGGCAATTTGTCCTGTGGGACCGTCTGCCTCTTGACCTAGGGCAATCACCTTATAGCCCATGGCCTGAGCGGCATGGCAAAACATACGACCTAACTGACCGTCACCTAACATTCCTAAATACTCGCCCGGATGGATTTTCTCATGATAGGCTGGAGGCTGTGACATACTACGCCTCCGGTGGCAGTGTCATGGCACGTGCCTTTTGCGTTTGAGTGGAGCGATAAGCTTTGAGCCTTTCGCGCAAGGCGGCATCCGTCATGGCTAAATTAGCAATAGCATGTAAAGCAGCATTGGCCGCACCGGCTTCACCAATGGCAAAGGTGGCGACCGGCACCCCCTTTGGCATCTGTACGATGGAATGTAAGGAATCCTCACCACGCAGATAACGTGATGGTACAGGCACACCAAAGACCGGCACCTCTGTCATGGCTGCCACCATACCGGGTAGATGCGCTGCCCCACCGGCGCCAGCAATAATACAACGTAGACCACGCTCATAGGCCGTCTCGGCAAAAGCCACCATATCTAAGGGCATACGATGCGCTGAGATAACCTTGGCCTCATGCGGTACCTCAAACTGCTCCAACAGTTCAACCGCATGACGCATCACCTCCCAGTCACTGGAGGAACCCATAATCACTGCGACTTTTACATCCTCTTTGGCAGAGCTCATATAAAATCCTTCACTTAATAATTAAATACTTTGACCAGTTAAAATCACTAAGGCTTCACGGTATTTGGCGGCGGTTTTATCAATCACCTCTTGCGGCAGACGCGGTGCCGGTGGGGTCTTATCCCAATCTTGCTGCTCTAACCAATCGCGCACAAACTGCTTATCGTAGGAAGGTGGATTCACTCCCTTTTGAATACGGTTTGCTGGCCAAAAACGAGAGGAGTCTGGCGTCAGCACCTCATCCATCAAGTGTAGGCGACCCGCTTTATCCAAACCAAATTCAAATTTGGTGTCAGCAATCACCACACCCTTAGTCTCAGCGTATTCCGCCGCTGTTGTGTATAGCTTTAGGGTGACATCACGAATCTCTTCGGCCATTTCCTGTCCGACTTCGGCCACCACGTGATTAAAGTCGACATTAATATCATGATCGCCCACCTCAGCCTTGGCCGCTGGGGTAAAAATCGGTTGTTCAAGCTTTTCGGCTAATTGTAAACCACGTGGTAACTTAACCCCACAAATCTCACCCGTGCTGCGATAGTCCTTCCAGCCAGATCCAATAATATAGCCACGTGCGACTGCCTCAACTAAAATCGGTTGCAAGCGCTTAACAATCACTGAGCGACCCTGCGCCTGTGCCAGCTCCTCGCCGGATAGCACATCCTCAAGCCGCAAATCGGAGCTATGGTTAGGCACAATATGCGCTAGCTTTTTAAGCCAGAAATTCGTCATCTCTGTGAGCACCTGCCCCTTACCCGGAATGGGATCATCCAGGATCACATCGAAGGCTGAAATACGGTCCGTTGCAACAATTAAAAAGTGATCCTCACCCACCGCATACATATCACGCACTTTACCGCGTGCAACCAGCGGCAATGATTGGATGGTAGATTGATAAATTGCAGTCGCCAAAACACTATCCTTTGATTTAACTATCAAATTATTAAAAGATTAATTTTAACATAGGAGTGCCTTAGCTAAAGGCTAGACGCAAAAAACCGGTGCGACAGATGACTGTGGCACCGGTATGGGAATCTATCCGTCAGCGGATAGCTTGTGCTGGTGGCTAATTACTTAGCAGCTCGCTGAATTGCTTCGCCACCGGCCTCAATGTCTTCACCCGCACCCTGTACTGTATTACAACCAGTAGCGAACACTGCGCCAGCTAAACCTAAGGCTAATACAAACATGCGTGTTAATTTACTTAGTTTCATAAGAACCCCTTAATTTAAAAAACTTTTTGATGGTAATCTCAGCCACTCGTTAATAGCTAAGATAGTTTCATTTTAAAGCGTTACGCCCTTTTCCTCCACCAATAAAAGGTGTCAAATTCTAAGCAAACACCCTAATTATGTTATTTTTCTTTAAAAACTAAAATCTTTGTGACAAAATAGGCTCGTAAAAATCACGCTAAGGAGGAATATATCATGCGATTTTTAACACGTCTGTCAACACGTTTGATGGAACGCTATTTACCTGACGCTTATATTTTCGTCATTCTTTTGTCATTAGTTGTTTTTGTTTTAAGTGCTTTTACCAATCAAGCACCGCTCAATGTAGTGGATTATTTCGGTAATGGCTTTTGGGGTTTAATGGCCTTTACGGTACAAATGACCATGGTGTTATTGTGTGGCTCGGTGATGGCTAAAAGCCCATTTTTTAAACGTATTTTAATATCCTTAGCAAAAGCACCTAAATCAGCCGGCATGGCCATTATGATGGTCGCCTTTTTAACTGCGCTCGCCTGCTGGATTAACTGGGGTTTTGGTTTAGTCTTAGGCGCGCTCATTGCTAAAGAGGTCGCTAGACAACGTAATGACACTGACTATCGCTTATTAATTGCCAGTGCCTATAGTGGCTTTGTGATTTGGCACGGCGGTATTGCTGGCTCTATTCCGCTGAGCATTGCCACCGCCAAGCACCCTTATGAAGCACAGATCGGTGTGATTCCAATCAGTGAGACACTTTTTTCTACGGGCAATCTGATTATTTGCGTGGCATTATTAATTTGCATCCCGATTCTTTGCCTATTGATGCACCCGTCCAAGGAGGAGCGTGTCATTATCGATCCTAAGCTATTAGAGGAAGCAGAGCCTGAGGCTAAACCAGTGCAAATGACGCCGGCTGAGCGCCTCGAGCATAGCCGTCTTTTAAACCTGATCATCGGCGTCTTAGGCTGGATTTATATCATCAGTTACTTTGTTAAAGGTGGTAGTTTAAACCTAAATATTATTAACTTTATCTTCTTCTTTGCAGGCATCGTGCTGCATGGTACCCCGCGTAATTTTATCAATGCGGTAGATGATTCCGTGCGCGCGGTGGGACCTATTTTAATTCAGTTCCCTTTTTATGCGGCGATTATGGCGATGATGGTACAGTCCGGTTTGGCAGCAAATATCACCAATGCCTTTGTCAGCGTGGCCTCAGAAAAAACCTTCTATGTACTGTCTTTCCTCAGTGCCGGCTTGGTTAATTTCTTTATTCCGAGTGGCGGTGGTCAATGGGCGGTGCAAGCGCCGGTGATGATTGAAGCGGTTAATCAGATGAATGCCATGGGCGCCAATATCGAGCAGGCGAAAATGGCCATGAGTATTGCTTGGGGCGATGCCTGGACCAATATGATTCAGCCATTTTGGGCCTTACCAGCACTAGCGATTGCCGGTCTAAAAGCACGTGATATTATGGGTTTCTGCCTCTTTACCCTCATTGTGTCAGGGCTGATTATTAGCAGCGTATTCTACTTTGTTTTCTAATCCAGAAAGCTTAACGGGCGGCATCTAGCCGCCCGTTTTTATTTCAATCTCAATCCTACTTCTCACGATAGCTGTCGTGACAGGACTTACAGGACTGACCTACGCCCGCAAAGGCTTGCTTGAACTTAGCTAAATCACCGCTTTCTGCGGCTTTTTCAAGCTCAGCAACGGCATCAATCGAGGCTTGAGCCTTTTTATTAAAATCGTCTTTGTTAGACCAGATTTTATCCGAGGCTTTACCACCCTCACGACCATCCGCAAAACCAACCCACGGCAGATTGATAAGCGTTGATAATACTTGAGCATTAGCCTTGACTGCATCAGCATCGTACTCAATATCACCACGCGCTACGCCACCTAAACGAGCACCAAATACATCACCGATTAGCTTAAAAGCCGCTTGACGATACTCAACGGCATCATCGGTTGACTCAAAATGGTCCTTAGCCGGTGTAACTGCTAAAGCCGCGGTGCTGGCAAAAGCACAGCTTGCCACGATGGCAGCACTTAATAATTTTTTCATCATCTATTCCCCTAAAATCAATGTAGCAATAGGTGCGCAACATCAAAAAACAAAATTATCAACTTGGTACCGAGCGAAAAATCCCATCGGTACCTCATTGACTTGTCAATTATAAGTAAGCTTTAACTAAAGAACAAGTAACGACTCTTTTAGAATATTGCAAATTATTTCAATTAACCCTTAAAGGCTTTTGCTAGTTTAGCGGCATGCCCGATGTAGCTGCGCGGTGTTAAAGCTAATAAATATTGCTTTGGCGCCTCAGGCAAATCTAAACCATGGATAAACTCGCTTAAGGCAGCTTCAGTAATGCCTTGACCGCGTGTTAGAGCCTTCAACTGCTCATAAGGTTGTGGTAAGCCATAACGACGCATCACGGTCTGCACCGGCTCTGCAAGGATCTCCCAACACTGGTCTAAATCCTCGTCAATTACCTGGGCATTAAGCTGCAACTTGCCCATACCCTTAAGGCAAGAATCCCAAGCCACCATGCAATAACCTAAACCCACGCCTAAGTTTCTTAACACCGTAGAGTCGGTTAGGTCACGCTGCCAACGTGAAATCGGTAATTTTTCAGAGAGATGACGAAATACGGCATTAGCAAGACCTAAATTACCCTCTGAGTTTTCAAAATCAATCGGGTTGACTTTATGTGGCATGGTAGAAGAACCCACCTCGCCCTCTTTTAGGCGCTGCTTAAAGAAACCTAAGGAAATATAAGACCAAATATCACGGTTAAAGTCGATCAGGATGGTATTAGCACGAGCAATGGCATCAAAAAGCTGCGCCATCCAATCATGTGGCTCAATCTGAATGGTGTATTCATTTTGTGTCAGACCTAAGCCAGTTAAAACCTTTTTACTTAAGGCTGGCCAATCTACCTCAGGATAAGCGCTTAAGTGAGCATTATAGTTACCCGTTGCACCATTTAATTTGGCTAAGGGTTCCACCTGCTCAATCTGAGCAATAGCACGCTGCAAACGCGCCGCAAAGTTAGCAAACTCCTTACCCATGGTGGTGGGGCTAGCTGGCTGACCATGGGTACGGGAGAGCATCGGCTGATCGGCTAAATCATGGGAAAAAGCCACCATCTGAGCTAGCACTTCTTTTAGCTTAGGCAATAGCACCTGATCCCTTACACGCACTAACATCAAGGCGTGGGACGTGTTGTTAATATCTTCGGAGGTGCAGGCAAAGTGAATAAACTCTGCGGCTGCCGCTAAGCGCTGATGATCAGCCACTTTTTCCTTAAGAAAATATTCTACAGCCTTCACATCGTGGTTAGTGGTTTTTTCAATTTCCTTAATACGGACAGCACAGTCCTCAGAGAAATCACTGACTAAACCGTCCAATACTGCAACTGCTTCGGCATCAAAGGCGGGTAACTCAGGTAAACCGGCCTCGGCTAAGGCCTTGAGCCAAGCCACTTCAACCTCGACCCGATGAGCCATAAAACCAGCCTCAGAGAGAAAAGGACGTAAAGCGTCAGCGCGCGTAGCGTAACGACCGTCAATTGGTGATAAAGCGTTTAGTGTTGTTAATTGATCCGCAATTTTCATAATCTTAAAAATAATAGTTAATAAATAATACCGCCGCCTAAGCAAATATCCCCGTCGTACAATACCACCGACTGCCCCGGGGTGACTGCCCACTGAGGCTCAGGAAAGCGTAAACTCATACCCGTCGTTGTCACTTCTAGGGAGCAAGGCGCATCCGCTTGTCGATAGCGGGTCTTAGCGGCGTAATTACCCGCCGCCGGTGCCTGTCCTGCGATCCAGCTAACATCCTCCGCCACCACTTCTTTGCTTAAAAGCCATGGATGATCGTGACCATTTACCACATAGAGCGTATTGGATGACAAGTCTTTTTTAGCCACGAACCAAGCTGGCGCAGTGCCATCCTCGCTCTGATAATTTTTCAGACCACCAATACCCAAGCCCTTGCGTTGACCTAAGGTATAAAACGATAAGCCCATATGCTCACCGATCACCTCACCACTATCGGTGACCATCGGTCCGGGTTTTGTTGGTAAGTAGCGATTAAGAAACTCTCTAAAAGGACGCTCGCCGATAAAACAAATACCGGTGGAGTCCTTTTTGCTCGCATTCGGTAACTGCAGCTCAGCAGCAATTCTACGCACCTCGCTTTTATGAATTTCACCTAGCGGAAAGAGCGTCTTACTTAATTGCGCCTGGTTCAAACGATGCAAGAAATAGCTTTGATCCTTGCTCGGATCAACACCCTTTAATAACTGAAACTCGGTGCCATGCTCGCCCTCTACCTGACGCACCCGTGCATAGTGACCGGTGGCAATATGATCAGCGCCTAAAGTCATGGCATGATCTAAGAATGCCTTAAACTTAATTTCGGCATTGCACAGCACATCTGGATTCGGCGTACGACCTGCTGAGTACTCTCGTAGAAACTCAGAGAACACCCGATCCTTATACTCCGCCGCAAAATTAACCGCCTCGATCTCAATACCTAAAAGATCAGCGACACTCACGGCGTCCAATAGATCCTGACGGCTGGAGCAATACTCATCGGTATCGTCGTCTTCCCAGTTTTTCATAAAAAGACCGATCACCTCATAGCCCTGCTGCTTAAGCAACCAAGCACTGACGGAGGAGTCTACACCGCCCGACATACCGATAACAACGCGTTTGCCGTTGGAAAGTGTTGGGGAATTACTCATGGATAATATCTAAAAATAATAGGAAATGGCTAAGTGATGCGAATTTCACTTAGCCATTTTTGCATAAACTGCAAGCCTTATGTAGATTTTAAGCGCGCATTAAGCCGCTTTTTGACGACGAACTTTGACTGCTTCGGCCAAACGAGCGAGCACCCGCTCAGTCGTCTCCCAATCAATACAACCATCGGTAATACTCTGACCGTAAACGAGCGGCTTACCCTCAACCTGATCCTGACGTCCGGCAACCAGGTGACTTTCAATCATCACGCCACAAATGCGCTGATCGCCCGCTTCTATTTGCTGCGCCACGTCATCCATCACAATAGGCTGATTTTCAGGCTTTTTAGAGCTATTCGCATGGCTCGCATCAATCATGATTTTAGGCTTAAGGCCGGCCTTTTCAATCACCTCTGAGGCTGCCTGAATATGCGCTGCGCTGTAATTCGGACCGTCATTACCACCACGTAAAATAATATGGCAGTCATCATTGCCACGCGTTCTGACAATGGCTGAGTGACCGCCTTTGGTCACGGATAAGAAGCTATGTGGGCGCGAAGCGGCCTGCACCGCATCAACGGCGATTTTGACATTACCGTCGGTACCGTTTTTAAAGCCAACTGGACAGGATAGGCCAGAAGACAGCTCACGGTGCACCTGACTCTCGGTGGTACGCGCACCGATGGCACCCCATGACACCAAGTCGGCCATATACTGCGGGCTGATCATATCTAAAAACTCACAACCAGCTGGTAAACCCTTGGCGTTAATATCAAGCAATAACTGGCGCCCAATGCGTAAGCCCTTGTTAATATTAAAACTGGCGTCCAAATCAGGGTCATTAATCAAGCCCTTCCAACCAACCGTGGTACGTGGTTTTTCAAAATAAACACGCATCACCACTTCTAGTTCACCGGCGTACTTATCACGCGCAACCTTAAGCAAATCGGCATACTCCAAGGCTGCCTTAGGATCGTGAATAGAGCATGGACCAACCACCACCACTAAACGATCATCCTGATCGTGAAGAATATTATGAATCGCTTGGCGTGACTCATGCACCACACCAGCAATATCCGGTGTACATGGAAACTCCCTCATCAGATGTGAGGGAGGCGTTAATTCACGGATCTCATCAATGCGTAAATCATCTGTATTGTATGACACCTATATCACTCCAAATCTATGAATTTAAATCTATATGCTTATCTAAGCTTAGATATATTGTATTGCAACAAAATGAAAAAATGCCTAATCTCGCTACATTTTTTATTAATAATTCAGCAATTAATCATTGATGAAACAATCAATTAGGCGGTACCACCGACAGTTAAACCGTCAATCCGGATGCTCGGCATGCCAACACCAACCGGCACACTCTGACCATCCTTACCACATGTACCTACCCCAGAATCCAGCTGTAAATCGTTACCGATCATTGACACTTGATTCATGGCCTCAATGCCACTACCGATGAGAGTCGCCCCCTTGACGGGGTAAGTTACCTTACCGTCTTCAATTCGATAGGCAACGGAGGCGGAAAACACGAATTTACCACTGGTAATATCCACCTGACCACCGCCAAAATTTACCGCATAAATACCGTCTTTTACAGAGGCAATGATTTCCTCAGGGTCCTTGTCGCCAGCCAACATATAGGTATTGGTCATGCGTGGCATCGGCAAATGCGCATAGGATTCTCGGCGACCATTACCAGTGACTGAGGTTTTCATCAGACGGGCGTTGAGCGTATCCTGCATATAGCCACGTAAAATACCGTCTTCAATTAATACATTGTGCTGGGTAGGATTACCCTCATCATCAATATTTAAAGAGCCACGACGATCGCTCATGGTGCCGTCATCAATCACGGTGACCCCCTTGGAGGCAACCTGCTCCCCAATACGACCAGAGAATACGCTAGAGCCCTTACGGTTAAAGTCACCCTCTAAACCATGCCCCACTGCCTCATGTAATAAAATACCAGGCCAGCCTGGACCTAATACCACCGTCATCTGACCAGCGGGTGCAGGACGGGCTTCGAGATTAAGTAAAGCATCATCAACCGCACGATTAACATACTCATCAATCAGTGCATCCGTAAAGTAGTTTAAACCAAAACGCCCGCCGCCCCCAGCAGCCGCACTTTCACGCCTACCATTTTGCTCAACCACGACATTGACATTTAAACGCACCAGCGGACGCACATCGGCCACCAAACGACCATCACTACCGGCGATGAGCACCACATCACGCACTGCGCTGAGACTCGCCATCACTTGAATCACTCGGGGGTCACGGGCACGTGCCTGACGCTCTACCTTTTCCAGTAGTGCAACCTTAGCTTCAGCGCTCATGGAGTCCAACGGATTGTCTACGCCATACAGCTGATGCGCGACAGATTGCTTGGTTTTAACCTGCACGGCACGTTCACGGGAACCATGATCAGCAATGGTTTTAACGGTTGCCGCCGCCTCTAATAACGCCTCGGGCGAGAGCTTATCAGAATAAGCGAAGGCGGTTTTTTCATCTACGACCGCACGCACGCCCACGCCCTGATCAATAGTAAAAGAGCCTGACTTGACAATCCCCTCCTCTAGGGACCAGCCCTCACTGCTACTATGCTGAAAATAAAGATCGGCATAATCCACCTGATGGCTAAACATCTCCGCCATGGCACTTTCCAAATGGCCTTCATCAATGCCCCATGGCTCTAGTAGCAAGGACTTGGCAATCAGCATGGCACTCTCAGGCTCGGGCATGACTAAGGGTGTCGCTAACGGCGACGCTTGATTTTTAACTAGGGACTGTAAACTCATGTAGATTTAACTCATTAACTCGAATAAATTTTTGTACTAATGCTTTGCGATGGAGCAAAAAACTAAAGACCGCAATTAAACACTTACTTGGGCGCAGTCTGAGACGGCGAGCCTTTGGGCTGAAGCGTATTGAATTCAGCTGCCGCACCCAAACCACCACCCGGTGCATCTAAATCAAAGACAATCTCACGCACACCTGCGCTTTGACCAGGATAACCGTCAAACACCGCTGCCATTAAATAAGGCATCACCTGCACTAAGGGCGCTTGACTGCTAGCGGCTACCGTTGACTGATAAACAGGTTGACCATCAGCGCGACGGCTAATCACGGCCTGTAAGGTGTAGTAATTATAATTTACTTGGCGGACCGTAGAGCCGTGGTAGAAGTTAGGATAGAACATCATACTGCCATAAAAATGGCTACTAGGCCAATAACCAAAGCCCATATAGGGATAAAAGAAAAAAGGATCGGGATCGTAATCTCGCACTAACTGCTGACGACGCTCACTGCTGTAGTTAAAATCCACCAAATAATCGGCCTTGGCTGCAGAAGTCGCTTGATATAGTCCTGTACGGTGCATATTTTGCTGCAGTAGATTAGCATAGGCACCACGCTCAAGATTCTGCGAATCACTGTGCTTAAGCGCATAACTCGCCCCCGGCGTGGCACCGCCAAGTTGCTGAAATACCTCCTGCTGCACGGTAAAGGTATTAGAGCCTGCACAAGCCGTTAAAAACACGCTCGCAAAAAGTGCTAAAACGCGCCGGGGTCTTTGTGAATTAAATCTTTTCATCGCCTTAGTTACCTATAAGAAAGTTGCTAATCATTGTATAGGATTTGCTATTGATAAAAAACCTTAGGAAATTTACCTGAAGAAACTTTCTATGCTGTTTTGTCGCTTCTGCTATTCACCTATAATAGTCTATACCGTACAAAGTACCTAACGATTATATTTATAGCATCAATAGATTAAGCTTATGAGCACAAAGCAAGCCACCACAACCTATCGTCAAGATTATCAAGCCTATCCCTTTGAAATTAAAAAAGTCAGTCTCGAGTTCAATTTAGCACCAGATAAAACACTGGTTCATAGTGTTATGCAGGTGCAAAGCAAACAGGATATCCCACAGGATATGTTGTTAAACGGCGAGGAGCTTGAGCTGATCGCCATCGCTCGTAACGGCATCCCACTCAGTGAAAATGACTATCATTTAGATGAGGATGGTTTAAGGATTTTCAACTGTGTGGGCGAGTTTGAACTACAAATCAGCTGCAGCAATCAACCCGAACAAAATAAAACCTTGATGGGCTTATATCGGTCGGGTGGCTATTTTTATACACAATGTGAGGCCGAGGGCTTTAGACGCATCACCTTTTACCCTGACCGACCGGATGTGATGAGTGAGTTTCAGGTGAGTTTACGTGCTCCTAAAGCAGATTATCCTATTTTACTATCCAATGGCAATCTGCTTAGCCAATCGGATTTAGCCGATGGCTATCATGAGGCCATCTGGCACGATCCCTTTAGAAAACCCGCGTATCTCTTTGCGCTAGTGGCCGGCGATTTTGATTTAAGGGAAAAAACAGTCACCCTGGCTGACGGCCGTGAGGTGTTATTACAAATATACAGCGATAAAGGCACTTATCAACAGACCGAATGGGCTTTAGACTGCTTAGAGCGATCCATCCGCTGGGATGAAACACGCTTTGACTTAAGTCTGGATCTCGATCGTTTTATGATCGTGGCGGTCAGTGATTTTAATATGGGCGCCATGGAGAACAAGGGCTTAAACATTTTCAATACCGCCTATGTCTTAGCTGAACCACAAACCGCCACCGATGCGAACTATGCCGGCATTGAATCGGTGATCGGTCATGAGTACTTCCATAACTGGACCGGCAACCGTGTCACGTGTCGTGACTGGTTTCAGTTAAGCTTAAAAGAGGGGCTGACAGTCTTTAGAGATCAGGAGTTCTCGGCCGATATGATGAGCATGGGCTTAACTGAGGAAGCGGCCAAAACAGCCCGTGCGGTTAAACGCATTGAGGATGTGACGGTGTTAAAAACATATCAGTTTCCTGAGGATGCTGGTCCGATGGCCCACCCGATCCGCCCTAATAGTTATGAGGAAATCAGCAATTTCTACACCCATACCGTTTATGAAAAAGGCGCAGAGGTTATCCGCATGCTTCATACCATCTTGGGGGAGGAGCTATTCCAACAGGGAATTAAGGAGTACTTCCGCCGTCACGATGGTCAGGCAGTGACCTGCGATGATTTTGTCGATGCGATGGAATGGGCCTACCAACAAGCCAACGCAACAGCTGATTTAAGCGTATTTAGACGTTGGTATCAACAAGCCGGCACACCTAAGGTCACGCTACAAACACAGTATGACAGCGCCACCAAACGCTACCGCCTTAGCATGCAGCAAAGCTGCCCTAAGGTAGGCGTAGAAACGCTTAGCCCCGAGTTTGAGAAACTCCCCTTTCATATTCCGATTAAAGTGGCATTGATGGATACTGAAGGCAAGCCGCTCCCCTTTAAGTATCAGGGAGGTCATTACGAGGAGGTGCTTCTCCATTTAAGCGAGGCCTCCCAGGAATTTGTCTTTGAAGGCGTTGAGACTAAGCCCGTACCCTCTTTACTACGTAACTTCTCGGCCCCTGTCATCATTGATTATGCCTATCAGCAGGATGAGTTAATGCTGCTTGCTGCACATGATAGCGATCACTACAATCGTTGGTATACAGCACAAAGCATAGCCACCGCTGAAATTAAGCGCTTATATGAGTTAGCGAATTTAGCTGACTATGAGGCAGCGAGCTTGCCCTTGAATCCACACGTGCTAGCGCTTTGGCGCCGCAACCTACAGGATCCCGCCTTAGATGCCGCGTATCGTGCGGTACTACTGAGCTTACCCGGGATTAAAATGCTGATGGAGCAAATTGAGTCACTAGATCCGCTACGCCTAGCATCTGCTTATGAACTTTTTCAAAAGGCCTTGGCCTACCAACTGCGAACGCAATGGTGGAATAGCTATGTTGAACTCAATAGCAACACCCCCTATAAGGTCAATGCCATCGAAGCGGGACATCGTCGTCTTAAAAACCTTGCGCTAAGCCAGTTAGTAGCGATTCAGGATGAGGCTGCGCTAAAAGCGGCTGAGACTCAGTTTGAGACGGCAGACAATATGACCGATCGCCTCGCTGCACTGTCAGCGCTAGTCAATTACGGTGATAGCACAAGCGATCGCTTGCCGTTAAATACCTTTTACGAATCCTATCAACAAAATGCTCTTGTGATTGATAAGTGGTTTGCACTGCAAGCTGCGTCACTACAAAGTGAGTTAAAAGATATTCAGGGACTGATGGCGCACCCAGCATTCAATCTCAGTAATCCGAACCGCGCCCGTAGTCTGATTTTCCAATTCTGCTTAAACAATATCAAAGGCTTCCATCGTCCGGATGGTAAATCCTATCTGTTCTGGGCTGATCAGGTACTACAAATTGATGAGTTTAACCCTGAAATTGCTGCGCGCCTAGCCCGGGTAATGGATAATTGGACCCATTATGCCGAACCCTATCAGTCCTTAATGAAAAATGCCTTGGAGCAAATTGCTGCTCAGCCTGCTATTTCTAAAAATTTACGTGAAATTGTGCATAAAACCTTAAATCTCACGCATACAGATTAAATCATTTATTTTTTAGGACCAACCATGTCAAATCAAAGCTTATCAGATTATTTAAACCGCTTACAAAGCCAAAACCACAGTAATGAGGAGCTCAACGGACTCCTGATGGCAGTTAGTAACTCCTGCAAAAGCATCAGCAATAAAGTGGCTAAAGGCGCACTAGCTGGTGTCTTAGGCACCCTAGGCTCAGAAAATGTACAAGGCGAGGTGCAAAAAAAGCTGGATGTGATTGCTAATGATATTTTATTAGCCGAAAGTGGCCGCAATGGCTTTTTAGCCGGCGTCGCCTCAGAGGAAATGGATACTTTTTATAGTCTTAAAGAGGCACCTAAAACGGGGAATTATTTATTACTCTTTGACCCCTTAGACGGTTCGTCTAATATCGATATTAATGCCCCTATCGGTACAATTTTCTCTATTTTAAAATCACCTAACAATGCGCAAGAACTGAGCGAAGCAGATTTTCTACAATCTGGTCATCAACAAGTTGCTGCTGGTTATGCCATTTACGGTCCACAGACCATTCTGATTCTGACGCTTGGCCAGGGGGTCGTAGGCTTTACCTACGATAGAGAAAGTGATCAATGGCTACTAACACAAGAACAAATTACCATCCCCGCTGAGACCCAGGAATTTGCTATTAATATGTCGAATTACCGCCATTGGGCAACTCCGGTGCGTGATTACATTGATGATTGCCTTGCCGGTGCGACCGGTCCACGTGAGAAAAACTTCAATATGCGCTGGGTTGCTTCTATGGTAGCGGATGTGCACCGTATCCTAATGCGTGGTGGGATTTTTATGTACCCATGGGATGCGCGCGAGCCACAAAAAGCGGGTAAATTACGTCTGATGTATGAGGCCAATCCTATGAGCTTTTTAATTGAGCAAGCCGGTGGTCTATCAACCGACTGCACACAACGTATTTTAGATATTCAACCGAGCGAATTACATCAACGCGTGAGCGTGTGTTTGGGCTCTAAAAACGAGGTCGAACTGGTCTTAAAATATCATCAAGAGCATGTCGCCTAAAGCTTGATTTATGAAGGCAGCTTAACTCAGTTTAAGCTGCCTTCATTATGATGGGCTAAGCGCACTAATCAATGGTCAATACGGTTGAACCAGTGGTGCGACCTGCGGCTAAGTCCTCATGCGCTTTAGCTACATCCACCAAAGGTACCCGTTGATCGATACGCACCTTGATATTGCCCGCAAGCACTTGCTCAAATAGCTCATCTGCCGCTTGCTGCATCAACTCACGTGTATTCACATAAGCACCGACGGTTGGACGCGTCACATAGAGGGAACCCTTGCTTGCCAAAATGCCGAGATTAACCCCAGTCACCGCACCGGATGCATTACCAAAGCTCACTAATAAACCACGTGGTTTTAAGCAATTAAGTGAGGTTTCGAAGGTATCCTTACCCACCCCATCATAGACCACGGGTACTTTATCACCTTGCGTGAGCTCTAACACTCGCGCTGCGACATCCTCTTGACGATAATTAATCATCTCCCACGCACCGTGCGCTTTGGCTAAGGCAATTTTCTCGGCGCTTGAAGCGGTACCGATCACCTTCACACCCAGGGCCTTAGCCCATTGGGTTGCAATTAAACCGACCCCACCGGCAGCGGCATGAAACAAAATCGTCTCTCCAGCCTGTACTCTATAGGTCTGTCGTAATAAATACCATGCGGTTAAGCCCTTTAGCATAATCGCCGCACCCTCCTCAAAGGAGATTTGCTCAGGTAATTTAACCACTTGAAAGGCAGGCATATTGCGCAATAATGCATAAGCACCGATAGGACTTTGACCATAGGCCACGCGATCGCCGACTTTTAAGTGACTCACCTCACTACCCACCGCTGTCACGACACCACTTGCTTCAAAGCCCAAGCCATGAGGTAAAGGATGATCGTAAAGTCCGGTACGGAAGTAGATATCGATAAAATTTAAACCAACCGCTTTTTGTTCAATTTGCACTTCATTCGCCGCTGGTGCTGCCACTTCAACATCTACCCACTCCATCACGAAAGGGCCACCATGATGTTGAATTTGAATTTTGCTACTTTTTGTACTCATAAAAATCTCCTCGATGCTATTGGCCTCATCAGGTCATCATCTTCCTGAAAACCGTTACAATATCCTCTTCATATGACTTATCACTGCCTAATCAGCTTAATCGGTGTACACTGACTTTAATTGGAAAATATCAGTACATACTAGCATGCTAAAAAAAACAGTGCTAAGCAAAAACACAACGACATGATGAAACACATACAATTCGATATTAACCCACCTACGTCAGCGGATAAAAACACGGGCAATGTTTTACGCATTGTACACAAGACAATTAATGAGAAATTGGATGAGGGACTACTACCGCTCGGTTTGACCGGGGCTCAGTGGCGCCCTATTCTGCTGTTGGGTGAGGGTAAGATCAATACGGCGGCACAATTAGCCGATGCGATTGGTGTGGACACGGGCGCCATGACGCGTACACTTGATCGCCTGGAGTGCAAGGGTCTGATTACACGCACCCGTTCACAAAAGGATAAGCGCGTGATGGAATTGAGTTTAACGGACAAAAGTCGCCATTTACGCACAGAAATCGTGGCCGTGATTGAGGATATTTTAAATCATGTATTTGCCTGTTTTGATGCCGAGGAATTTGCCCTATTTAGCAAACTCAATAAAAAGCTCCTCAAGCATAATGCACCGGCGGAGTTTGCTGTGATCTTTGCCGATGAATGTGATAAGGCTCCATCGCAATAAGCTGCAGACAAGCTGACGGTTACGAGCCTAGTGCGTAACCGTCTCCCCGAGAGCGATTAACGTCGCTTAGCACCACCTAATAAGGATCCCAGCACACCGCGAATTAAATTACGGGTAATGCGACGAGCCTCGGTTTTTGCTACCTGCTCAACCAAGCCCTCACGACGACCACCACGCGGACCGCTAGAGCCTAACAACACATCTTTAATCAGCCCGCCAACGCCGCCACCGGCTTGGGCTTTTTGTGCTGCCAGCGCTGCGGCTTGAGACTCCTCCTCTGCACGACGTGTCAACACCTCATAGGCCGATTCACGATCAAAGGACTGATCGTATTTGTTGCCAAATGGCGATGTCGCTCGCACTCGGGCAATTTCATCCTCTGTGGCTAAACCAATACGACTGCCGGGCGCAAACATCCAGACCCTTTCGGTAGGCGATGGTATGCCTTTAGGATCCAAAAATGATACTAAGGCCTCACCCACACCAAGCTCACTGATGCTTTGTTGGATATTTAATGGTGGATTAGGGCGCATCGTATCCGCTGCTGTTTTGACGGCCCGCTGATCCCGTGGAGTATAGGCTCGTAGTGCATGCTGTACCCGATTACCTAACTGACCCAGTACCGCTTCCGGAATATCTAGCGGGTTTTGAGTGACAAAAAAGACCCCAACCCCTTTTGAGCGAATTAATCGCACAACTAATTCAATTCGTTCCAGTAAGGCCTTAGGGGCATTATCAAATAAAAGATGTGCCTCATCAAAGAAAAACACCAGCTTAGGCTGCTCTAGATCCCCTACTTCCGGTAAATTGTCAAAAAGCTCGGCTAGCAACCATAATAAAAATACGCCATACAGTCGCGGTGACTGCATCAACTTCTCAGCCGCAAGAATATTTACCACGCCCTGACCCTGCGCATCACAACGCATCAAATCAAAAATATCTAGCATCGGTTCACCGAAAAACTGATCGGCGCCTTGTACCTCCAACTCTAGGAGCGCACGCTGAATCGCACCCACAGAGGCCGGGGAAATATTGCCATAAGTAGGGCGTAAGCTGCGGGCATTATCCGACACAAACTGCAGCATGGAGCGCAAATCCTTAAGATCCAGGAGCAGCAAACCCTCATCATCAGCCAATTTAAAGCAAATATTTAAAATACCGGTTTGGGTATCATTGAGATTCATCACCCGTGCTAATAACAACGGTCCCATATCGCTAATGGTAGCGCGTACGGGGTGACCCTTTTCCCCAAAAACATCCCAAAACACGGTCGGACAAGCACCGAACTGAGGAGCGGGCAGACCCAACTTATCCAGTCGCTTTTGTAAGCCCTCAGACATGGAGGCTGCTTGGGTAATGCCGGATAAATCCCCCTTAACATCGGCTAAAAAAACAGGCGTACCAATGCGAGAAAAAGCCTCCGCCATCAATTGCAAGGTGACGGTTTTACCGGTACCGGTGGCACCAGTAATACATCCATGGCGATTAGCTAGTTTAGGGTATAAGACAGCATCGGTTGTGGAGTTACGTCCCAAAGCAATTGGCTGAAGCATAAAGTGTTCCTCTCAAAAAGGCTATAATACAGGCTATTCTATAAAAAAATGTGCTAATCAAGGTAAAATCTAGGCACAATAAAATACTTCATAATAAATTTATTCCATCAGTTTAACCTTTTTATTTTACAGAGTATTATGGCAGGTCATAGTAAATGGGCAAATATCCAGCACCGTAAGGGTCGCCAGGATGCCAAACGCGGCAAAATTTGGACAAAAATTATTCGTGAAATCACCGTCGCAGCACGCGCCGGTGGCCCAGACCCCGAATCTAACCCCGCCTTACGCTTAGCCATGGACAAGGCTAACGCAAGTAATATGCCTAAAGACAATATTAACCGTGCCATTCAGCGCGGTGCCGGTGCGGTTGATGGCGAGGATTATGAGTTCGTACGCTACGAGGGCTATGGTGTTGCGGGGGCTGCCGTGATTGTGGACTGCATGACCGATAATCGTCAGCGCACGGTCTCCGAAGTCCGTCACGCCCTAACTAAAAATGGCGGTAACCTAGGCACAGACGGTTCCGTTACCTTTATGTTTGATCACGTCAGCCAGTTTCTTTTCGGACCCGATGTGGACGAGGAGCAAATCATGGAGGTGGGCTTAGAGGCCGGCGCCAATGATATTGATACTGACGAGGATGGTCTGACCGAGGTGCTGGGCGCCCCAAGCGATTTTGCACAGTTGCGTGATGCTTTTGAAGCTGCTGGTCTACAGCCCGAGGTAGCAGAGATTATTATGCGTCCACAAAATGAAATTGAGCTGAATGATGCCGATGGTGCCGTCATGCAGAAAATTATTGATACCTTAGAAGATTTGGACGATGTCCAAAAGGTCTATACCAATGCGGTATTTGACGAGGAATAGTTCAAGTTTTTCATTTAACCTTAAACGAGTTTTAGCATAGTCCTTATGAATATTTTAGTGATCGGTGGCGGCGGCCGTGAGCATGCCTTAGCATGGCGTTTTTCTAAATCATCCGAGGTGGATCAGGTGTTTGTAGCACCGGGTAATGGCGGCACCGCTAGCACTCAGGGGATGCGCAATATCAATCTCAGCTCTGCTGAGGATTTATTGCAATTTGCCAAGGACAATCACGTTGCTCTGACGGTCGTTGGTCCTGAGGCTCCGTTAGCCGCTGGTGTGGTGGATGTGTTTCGCAATGCAGGCTTAGCCATTTTCGGTCCGACAAAAGCAGCGGCTCAATTAGAAAGTTCCAAGGATTTTGCCAAAGCCTTTATGGTGCGTCACCAAATCCCTACCGCAGCCTACGCCAGCTTTACCGAGGCTGAGGCGGCCCATGCCTATGTTGAACAACAAGGCGCACCGATTGTGATTAAAGCTGACGGCTTAGCTGCCGGCAAGGGTGTGGTGGTAGCGATGACGCTTGAGGAAGCGCATCAGGCCATTGATGATATGCTTGGCGGTCAATTCGGTCAGGCCGGTGCCCTGGTAGTGATTGAGGAGTTTTTAGCTGGTGAGGAGGCGAGCTTTATCGTCATGTGTGACGGTAACACCATCTTACCACTCGCTTCCAGCCAAGATCATAAGCGTCAATTAGACGGCGACCAGGGACCTAATACCGGCGGCATGGGGGCTTACTCCCCTGCGCCCATTGTGAATGAGGTCATTCACGAACGTATTTTAAGCGAAGTGATCATCCCGACCATCGAGGGTATGCGGGCGGATGGTATTGAGTACACCGGTTTTCTCTATGCTGGCGTCATGATCGGTGAGGGTGATGATGCCACTCGCCCGATTAAGGTACTTGAGTTTAACTGCCGTTTAGGTGATCCAGAGACGCAGCCTTTATTAATGCGTATTAAAAATGATTTTGTGCCTTTATTTGAAGCGGCCACCCAGGGCAAGCTAGATCAAGTAACCATTGATTGGGATCCACGCAGTGCCATTGGTGTGGTACTAGCAGCTCATAATTATCCCGCCGCTCCACGTACCGGTGATGTGATTCATGGTTTAGGGGCAGAGAGTGATGAGGTGATGGTGTTTCATGCGGGTACCCAGCTCAGCGATGGTGAGATTGTCACCTCTGGTGGTCGTGTCCTATGCGTGACCGCCTTAGGTGAAACGATTCAAGAGGCACGCCAAAAAGCCTATGCCGCTATTGATGAGATTAACTTTGACGGTATGCAGTACCGCAGCGATATCGCATGGCGCGCCATCAAATAACAAGCCGCCCAAAGGTAGGGTTATTAGGCGGTAGCTTTAACCCTATCCATAAGGCGCATATTAAATTAGCGCTCAGTGCGCTAGAGCAATTACCTTTAGCGCACGTCGAGTTGTTACCTGCCGGGCAACCCTGGCAAAAAGACAATTTATCCGTGAGTGCTGAGCATCGTTTAGCGATGCTTAAAATTGCGGCTGAGGGTCACCCTAAGATTTTTTTCAACACCATGGAAATCGAACGTGATGGCCCTACCTATACCATTGATACCGTCAGGCAATTAGATCCAGCCATTGATTACTACTGGCTAATGGGCACCGATCAGCTGCAAAACTTTACTACTTGGAATGGTTGGCAGGAGATTATGCAGACGCTAACCCTAGTGGTTGCTAAACGCCCGGATTATTCCTCGGAAATCCCTGCTGAGATGCTAGCGGCGCAAGTGATCGGCAAAGAAATTATCCAAATTCATTTTGATGAAATCGATATTTCCTCTACCGAGGTACGTCAACGCTTACGTAATCATCAGGATGTGAGTGACTATATTCATCCTGAGGTGTTACGCTATATTAAAGAGCACCAACTTTATCAATAAAAAATAAAAGCAGTCCACTAGCTGTACAAAAAGGATATTATCAACTATGCAATTAAATAAAATGCAACGTTTAGTGATTGATGCGCTTGAGGATGCTAAAGCGCAGGACATCAAGGTGTTTGATACCACCGAACTCACGAGTCTATTTGACCGAGTGATTATTGCCAGTGGTACCTCCAATCGCCAAACGCGCTCCATCGCACGCAGTGTATATGATGCGGTACGTGAACAGGGTCTTGAGGTACTTTCTCTTGAGGGTGAAGACACGGGTGAATGGGTGGTGCTAGACCTAGGTGATATCGTGGTGCATTGTATGCAGCCAGCCATTCGCCAATACTACCATCTGGAAGCCATTTGGGGCGAAAAACCGGTTAAGGTCAAGCTTTTGCCGCAGTCTCAATTGGTTCCTCCAGTGAATCAGGGCTTTGATCCGATGCAACCCTTTGACGACGAATGAAAATCACCATTATTGCCGTGGGTCACCGCATGCCGAACTGGGTCAAAACTGCGTGGGACGATTATGCTAAGCGCTTGCCTCATGAGTGCGCCATTGAATTAAAAGAAATTAAAGCAGAGCCTAGAAGCTCCGGCAAAACCCCGGCACAAATGATGGCGGCCGAAGCTAAACGCATTCAAGCAGCGATTCCTGCACGCAGTATGGTTGTGATTTTGGATGAGCATGGGCGTGATCTCAGTACCCAAAAGCTAGCTTCCATGCTAGGAGACTGGATGGCAAATCAACAGGATGTGGCCTTAATTATCGGTGGTCCGGACGGTATCGATGCCGATTTTAAACGCAGTATTTCACAAAAAATTCGACTTTCATCCCTTACCCTACCCCATCCAATGGTGCGTGTACTATTAGTTGAGCAAATTTATCGCGCTTGGTCTATTCTGACTAATCATCCCTATCATCGAGAATAAGCGAGCTTATCCCATGAAGCTACCCTTTATTTATTTGGCCTCAGCCAGTCCCAGACGGCATGAATTGCTAAAGCAAATCGGCGTAAATCACGAAGTTTTAAGGGTACCTACCCCAGAGGACGCGGAAGATGAGCCAATCCTAGCGGGTGAAGCGCCACCAGACTATGTGATACGCACAGCCCGAGAAAAAGCGCAACGTGCCTTGAACTATATCACACAAAACAGCGCCACACTCCCCATGTACCCTATCTTGGCGGCTGATACCTGTGTCATGATAGATGGTCAGGTGGTGGATAAAGCGCACTCTGACGACGATGTACGACGCAGTTTAGAGCGCTTATCCGCTTCGGTACACGAAGTGCATACCCATCTTGTGCTAGTGGATGGTGAGCGCATACTAGAAAGAAATTGCATTAACACCCTGTCTATGCGCCAACTTAATGCCGAGGAAATTGCGCATTATGTGCAGAGTGGCGAGGGCCTTGGCAAGGCTGGGGGCTATGCCATTCAAGGCTTGGGGGCGATGCTCATCGAAAGGCTTGAAGGTAGCTTTAGCGGTGTGGTGGGCTTGCCCCTAAGTGACACATGGGAGCTTTTAACATTATTGGTAGAACAAAGCGAGTAGCCTTATGGATGAACAAGTCATTGCAGCCATGGCAAAATGGCCTCATGTGCCGGCCGCCTATGGCTGGTTATCATTAAATGAGCGCGGCTTATGGCGTTTTCATCATAATGGAGATTTTGAGGCTAATCCCGAGGGTGAACGCATCGAAAATAGCCAGCTGATCGCCTTTTTTGGGCGTAACTACTGTGTTAATGAAGGCGGTGAATGGTATGTGCAAAACGGTCCGCAAAGGGTCTACCTGAGCTTGCCGCATGCACCCTTTATTCTTTTTTATGATGAGGCCGCCGCTCGCCTAAGTACACACCATGGGCATACCATTAAGGCAGTTAAACACTGGTACCTTAGTGATGAGGGTCGGATTTTTGTCCAAAGTGATGTCGGACCAGCCATGTTAATTGGACGGGATGTACCAGCATGGCTTGAACAGATACAGGTGATAGCAGCGGATGGTCAGCGACGCCCATTTGCTGAGGCGGATGTGGCAGCGATTCTAGCTGGACAACAGCTCACGCTCTCTCTAACTACCGCTGAGGGCGAGTTAAGCGCAAACTGTGGCCTTTTAGAAAGCCACAAAGCCGAGCAAACGCTCGGCTTTGTTAGCATGCCTAAACCCTGAGGAATTATTAACCAAAACGACCGGTAATATAGTCCTGCGTTTCTTTACGACGGGGTTTAACAAACATCTGACTGGTTTCACCGAACTCGATGAGCTCACCTAGGTACATATAAGCAGTGTAGTCAGAACAACGTGCCGCCTGCTGCATATTGTGAGTTACGATAGCAACGGTGTAGTCCTTTTTAAGTTCAGTGATTAGCTCCTCGATTTTTACAGTAGAAATCGGGTCTAGCGCCGAACAAGGCTCGTCCAGTAGCAATACCTCTGGTTTAACAGAAATACCGCGAGCAATACATAAACGCTGCTGCTGTCCACCGGATAAACTATGACCACTCTGGCTTAATTTATCCTTAACCTCAGTCCACAGCGCTGCTTTTTGTAAAGCCCACTCAACACGCTCGTCCATCTCTGGCTTACTTAAATTTTCAAATAAGCGCACACCGAAGGCGATATTATCATAGATGCTCATTGGGAATGGTGTGGGTTTTTGGAAAACCATACCAACCTTGGCACGCAATAATGAAATATCCGTCTCACTGGTTAATAAATTCTCACCATCTAAATTAAGCTCACCCTCAGCGCGCTGACCTGGATAAAGCTCGAACATGCGGTTAAAGGTACGCAACAAGGTAGATTTACCACAACCAGAGGGGCCGATAAATGCGGTAACCTTGTTGCGAGCAATACGCATATTCACATTTTTAATGGCGTGGAACTTACCGTAATAAAAATTTAAGTTCTTAACCTCTAATTTAGTATCCTCTGGAGAAACTAAATCTAATTCAGCTTGGCTGATTTTCGCTGGTGCTACAGTGTCCATTTTTAAATCCTATAATCTTGACTAATATTACTTCGAGCGGGTTACTAAACGGGCAACAATATTTAGACCTAAAACCAATAGGGTAATAAAGGTTGCACCTGCCCAAGCTAATTGGTTCCAGTCATCAAACGGACTGGCAGCAAACTGGTAAATTGTGACCGGTAAGTTTGCCATTGGCTGATTCATATTCCAGGACATAAACTGGTTGTTTAAGGCGGTAAATAGCAACGGTGCTGTTTCACCTAAAATACGCGCAATCGCCAATAACACACCGGTAATAATGCCTGATAAAGCAGCACGATAACAAATTGATAAAATCATGCGATACTTAGGACAGCCAAGCGCTACCGCGGCTTCGCGTAAGCTATTAGGAATTAATAGCAACATATTATCGGTTGTTCTTACCACCACCGGAATCACTAAAATAGCCAGTGCTAAAGAACCTGCCCAACCGGAATAGTGACCGAGTTGTGACACATAAATGGAGTAAATAAACAAACCGATAACAATTGACGGTGCCGATAACAACACATCATTTAAAAATCGAGTTGCTGGGGCTAACCAACCGCGATCACCATATTCAGCCAAATAGGTACCGGCCAAAATACCAATCGGTGTACCGATAGCAGTCGCGACTGCAGACATCATCACTGAACCGACGATGGCATTCGCTAAACCACCCTGACCACCAGGACCGGGGGTAGACTCGACAAAAAGATCGAATGATAAAGAACCGCCGCCTTTAATTAATAAGGTGCCTATAATCCAGAATAACCAGAATAGACCAAAGACTAAAGTAATTAAAGAGAGGGTCAACATCACGCGGTTAATGGTGCGTCGTTTTTTATAAATTTTGTTCCCATTATGTAAAACCGACTCTGGCGGTTTAGGGGAAGCGGTAGAAACAGTAGAACTCATCTGATCACTCACTATGTCTTAGTTCCTTGGCCTTTATTCATGCGATACAACATCCAGCGTGATAAGCTGAGAACAACGGTTGTAATCAAGAATAAAATCAAGCCCAATTCAATTAATGCGGCTAACTGTAAGCCAGAGGCCTCATTAAACTCGTTAGCAATGGCTGAAGCAATGGAGTTAGATGGTGCAAAGATACTGTTCGGTGAACGGAAGGCATTACCAATCACGAAAGTAACTGCCATAGTTTCACCAAGTGCACGACCTAAACCCAGCATAATGCCGCCAATCACACCACCTTTGGTATAAGGCAAAACAACTCGCCACATCACTTCCCAAGTCGTTGCCCCAAGACCGTATGCAGATTCCTTAAACATGGGTGGTACCACGCTAAACACGTCACGCATGACCGAGGCAATGTACGGAATGATCATAATGGATAAAATCAAACCGGCAGTAAATAAACCAATACCCATCGGCGGTCCAGCGAACAACTGGTTTAATACCGGAATCGGCGCAAAAAAGCTGATCAAGTGAACTTGAATATACTTTTGGAATAAGGGGACGAAGACAAACAGACCCCACATACCATAAATAATGGAAGGAATCGCCGCTAACATCTCCACGGCGATGCCTAATGGGCGCTTAATCCAGGTGGGCGCCAACTCGGTTAGGAACATTGCAATACCGAAAGATGCCGGCACTGCAATCACCAAGGCAATACCTGCGGTCACTAAGGTACCGATAATAGGCACCACAGCACCATATTGATTTTGTACCGGATTCCACTCGGTGCTAAACAAAAAGGAAACACCGAAAGCCTTGAGCGAATCCCAGCTACCGTAAACTAACGATAGCATAATCGCCGCTAATAAAATAAATACAAAAAACGCAAAAAAACGGGCTGCATTAGCAAATATCAGATCTGCTAGCGCAAAACCGCGTCTGCTGGGGGAAGGTGGTAAACTCTTCGACACCGTAGCCTCTTTAGTTGGGGTTGAAGACCTACTATTATTAATAGTCTCGGAATATGTCGACATTAGCAATCCAGTATAAGACGTAAAGCGTTAGCTTAATAACAATCACTACAACTTATTTAAGATTTATTACAACTGCAATGCAAAAAGTCGGACAGCAAATTATAACATCTACTGCCCGACTCCTATCGTTAAGTGTTACCCCAATTTCTTTGCGGGGTACTTAACCCTATCATTTCAGATTAGCTTAAATAAGTACTTAATAATTATTTAGACCAAACTGCAGAGCCGTCAGCTGCTTTAACTTCCGAAGCCCAAAGTCCGCGAACCTCATCACTTACTTCCTTAGGAAGCGGCACATAGTCTAACTCAGAAGCTAATTTGCCACCATTTGCCCAAGCCCAGTCAAAGAACTCCATCACGGCTTTAGTTTGCTCAGGCTTATCAGCTGTTTTGTGCAATAAGATGAATGTTGCTTGAGTAATAGGCCAAGACTCAGCACCTGGCTCTTGGTTAAGCACTACGCCCATACCAGGAGCAGATTTCCAGTCGGCGTTAGCAGCAGCGGCAGCGAATGCAGTCTGCTCAGGCTGTACAAACTTACCATCACGGTTTTGTAATTGAGTCCATGACAAGTTGTTTTGCTTAGCGTAAGCGTACTCAACATAACCAATAGAGTTAGCTAATTGACGCACATAACCAGCAACACCCTCGTTACCTTTACCGCCTTGACCAACAGGCCATTTTACGGCTTTACCCTCACCTACTTTTTCTTTCCACTCAGAAGAAACTTGAGATAAGTAGTTAGTCCAACCGAAAGTAGTACCAGAACCATCAGAACGATGAACTACGATAATGTCAGCGTTAGGAAGTTTTAAGCCATCATTTAATGCAACGATAGCAGCATCATCCCATTTAGTGATTTTACCTAAGTAGATATTAGCTAATACTTCACCTGTTAGTTTTAACTCACCCGGTTTGATACCATCAACGTTAATCACAGGTACTGTACCACCGATAACGGCCGGGAACTGAAGTAAATTATTATCCTTTAATTTTTCAGCTGATAATGGGTCATCAGAAGCACCGAAATCAACTGTCTTAGCAATAATTTGCTGCTGACCACCACCAGAACCGATTGACTGATAGTTAACCTGATTACCGGTTGCTTTGTTATACTCAGCAGCCCACTTAGCATAAATTGGATAAGGGAAAGAAGCGCCAGCACCTGTTACAGCAGCTGCTTGTACAGAAAACGCAGCGGCACCAAGAGCAACTGCTAAAGTAACGCGAGAAAAAGCTTGTTTTAACATGATCATCCTTTGTTGATATCAGATTAGGTAAGTTGGTAAATTATTGGGTAAATAACATACCATGGTGTTTCACTTTACATAAGGAATTGTACAAAGCATATATGACAAGAATATGACATCACGTGCGCCCTCTATCATCATTTAGTTTGTCGTTTAAATACTTCACTTATTGTCTCTTAAGCCATTATTTCTTAGGTACAATAATGACATCATTATAAGATCCGATTTTTATGGAAAATAATAACTTACTAGCTGCTGTAGACTTAGGTTCTAACAGCTTTCGATTGACCGTTGGACGCATTGAGGAGCGCAATGGTGAGTCTTATATCTTCGCCATTGACCGTTTAAAGGAAACCGTGCGATTAGCAGCCGGCTTAGATGAGGACAAGGTACTCAGTGACGAAGCGATTGAGCGAGCAGTTGGTGTACTACAACGCTTTGCTGAGCGCATTCAAAATTTCCATCCACACCAAGTACGCGCGGTTGCGACCAATACCTTCCGGGTTGCTAAAAATCGCAATGTATTATTACAACGCGCTGAAGCTGCGCTAGGTTTTCCTATAGAGGTGGTGTCCGGTCCAGAGGAAGCGCGTTTGGTTTTCTCCGGGGTGGCGCATGAGTTGCCCTTATCCGATAAAAACCGCTTAGTGATTGATATTGGCGGCGGCTCGACGGAGTTTATTATTGGCAAGGGTTTTCAATCCTTGCTGGTTAAGTCCTTACCCATTGGTTGCGTTTCATTTACCAAGCTTTATTTCCCTGGCGGTATGGTCAGCGCCAAAGCATTTAAACAAGCGGAGATTAATGCACGCAACCAAATCCAGGTATTGAGTAAAAGCTACCGCAATATGGGTTGGGCCGAGGCCTTTGGTTCCTCCGGTTCGGCTAAAGCCTTAGTAGCCGTATTACAGGCTTCAGGTTTTTCTGAACGCGGCATTACGATGGAGGGTATGGAGAAGCTAAAGCGTATCTTAATAAAAACCGGTTCAGCCAACTCGCCGCTGCTACTCGATCTCAAAACTGATCGTATTGAAGTACTACCTGCAGGCTTAGCCATTATGATGGCCGCCTTTAAAGAACTGAAAATCAAGCAGATGAACCAGGGTGATGGCGCACTCCGAGTGGGTGTACTGTATGATATGCTGGGTCGTAAATCAGCTGCCGATATTCGTGCCGGTACCGTGGCTCAATATATGCACCGCTATCGGGTGGATACTAAGCAAGCTCTGCGAGTGCGTCAACTAGCGAGTGCTTTTTATGAGTCTGCCTTAACGCTTAGCAAGGAAGCGCAAGAAAGCTGGCCCCATGATATGCATTTGCTACTTAAATGGGCGTGTGATCTGCATGAAATCGGTTTAAGCATCGCCCAATCCTCCTATCATCGCCACTCTGCCTATGTGTTACAACATGCAGATATGCCGGGTTTCTCCAAAGATGAACAAACGATTATGGCGCGCCTGAATCTTGAGTCGCAAGGCAAGTTAAACAAAAGCGATATCAAGTCATTAGCCGATGAAGAATGGCAAGCCATCCTATGTATACGCTTAGCGCTAATATTTTTACGCAAACGTCAAGCCATCCATATGGAAAACTTGGCGCTTAAAATTGAAGCTAAGGATATCACGCTTACTATCGGTAAGCGCTGGCTTGAAAATCACCCACTGACCGAATTCAGTCTAACGAATGAAAAAGCGCTGTGGGAGGCCTGTGGCTTTAACTTTCAAATCAAGCCAATCAGTCAAAACCAACATGGCGTCGCTAGCGATGATCCATCTTCTCACTATCCACAATCACCGGAAAATCCACCGCATTAACGTCTTTACCCCAAGCAGGTTCGCCGCAAATACGGGCGCCAAGCTTTAAGTAGCCCTTAATCAAGGTCGGCATACGCGACTGACTGATACGCTCGCCGGCCGTCTTCTCCTCTAGTCAATGGATTGGATACGGTGTGTAGGGTGACATCGAATCATGTTGAATGCGGTTGCTTTGCTATTCAATACCACATCACTAAGCCCTAAATAAAACAAGGCTAGCTTACTGTGATAAGCAGATAACAGGTAGAAGTTTTTAGTATTAACGTTTTAATTCTTAAAAATTTATCAAAATAAGAATAATAACCGTTCTCATTCACCTTAAAATCAACTATGATGTTAACCGTCGCATTTAATTTCAACTTAAGTCGACTTAATCTAGTAATTTTTTAGCAACTTATCGCTATCTCAATTTAAAAGGATGATGATGAAAAAAATCTTTCGAATAATGACCTTAACAGCCACATTAGCCATAGCCGCACCAAGCTTGGCCTTTGAATTAGAACATACTACTGGCACCATCAACGGTGACAAAACACCAGAACGCATTGTCAGCTATGACTTATCAATTCTTGACAGCTTAAATGCACTAGGCATTGAAGCAGTAGGTGTACCAAAGTCTAACTACAAAGATGAATTAGCAAAATTTGCTGAAGCACCCAAGGTTGGTACATTATTTGAACCTGATTATGAAGCACTAAAAGCCTTAAAACCTGATCTAATCTTTGCCGGTGGTCGTTCTGCCTCTGCTATTCCAGAGCTTGAGAAAATTGCCCCTGTTGCAAATCTAACTAACCGCAACCCAGAATTTTTAGCCGACTTCCGTACTAATACTTTACGTTTGGCTGCTGCGTTTGACAAAACAAAAAAAGCCGAAGAAGGTCTTTCCAATATTGATAAAGACATTGCTGACTTACAAAAATTAAACGCTGGTAAAACGGGTGCTTTCCTTTTTGTCATGAATGGCAATATCATCCCACACGTTGTTGGTGACCGTTTTGGCTTTGTCTATGAGTTAACAGGCTTGGAATCCGTGCTACCAGCTAAAACAGCAGAAGAACTTGCCGCTCCTGCTACAAGACCAGCGCCAGATAGCCCAGAAGCTAAGGCCGCTGCTGCGAAGCGTGCACAGCAAATCAAAGAGATTGCCAAAGCTGACCCTGATTGGCTTATCGTTTTCGATAGAGCAGCCATTAATGGCGGTGAAAATGCCGGTGAGAAAACGCTTGCTGAGCATCCCGACTTAAGCCAAACATCCGCCTTTAAAAACGGTCGCGTGGTTTATGTTGACCCAGCGCGTTGGTACGTTATCACAGGCGGTTTAAATAACTTAAAATTCCTTACGGGTGATTTCTTAGATAAAATGAAATAAATCCACGCTAGGACATTAAGTGTGAGAGCCCAGGCAATCAGATATTTTATTGCTTGGGCTATTTTTTTGCCTATGGCTTTATGATCGTGAGTATGAGATGGATGTGATTAGCCGTGACTAATATGAGAGGAAATGATTTAAACGAAAAAAACAGTTTAAATTTTAAGTATTGATAACAGCTCGCTTAAGCAATAGCGATTTAGCTCACGCTACAGATAATGCATCACCATATTATGTCCATTGACATCAACTACCTGTGCATCCACACCAAAAAGTTTTTCTAGATTGTCAGAGTTAAGCACGTCACGTGGTTTACCATGCAATACTAACTCGCCCTGCTTCAGACCAATAATTGAGTCAGCATAAGCTGAAGCATAGTTAACATCATGCAAAACCACAATAATTGTGCGTTGATGTTCATCCGCAATATGTCGTAACTGGCGCATGAGCTGGCGCGAATGATACATATCCAAGTTATTAAGCGGTTCATCTAATAGTAGATAATCGGTGCTTTGACAAAAAACCATCGCAACCAAAACTCGCTGACGCTGACCACCTGAGAGCTCAGTTAAGTAGCGACCACGTAAATCATACAAGTCAAACCGTCTCAAGGTGTTTTCAACAATGGCCCGATCCTCTTCCGTGGGACGTCCCTTGTGATAAGGATAGCGCCCGAACATTAACATTTCTTTAACCATGATACGACTAGTGATGCTATTTTCTTGACGCAAAATAGCAATTTTCTTGGCCATTTCATCACTCGGTGTTTTACTAATATCCATATCGTCAATGCTGATCTTGCCTTGCTCAAACTCATTTAAGCGAGACATTAAAGAAAACAATGTCGATTTACCAGCACCATTAGGTCCTACTAAGGCGGTAATTCCGCCTTTAGGGATCTCAAGATTAATATTTTTTAAAATCTCCGTGCCACGGATTTGAAACGATACCTGATCGATTGTAATCATTGGACTATCACAACGCTTTGCGTCTGAGTAAAAATATAATAAACACAATACCACCAAGAAATTCAACCACTACGCTAAGTACGCTTTGCATACCTAGGAAATGCTCAAATATCAATTGGCCGGTAACTAAAATTAATGATCCGATGAGGAAAGCAGCCGGAATTAATACAGCATGACGATGCGTCTTCATCAATGGATAGACGATACCTGATACCAACAAGCCAAAGAAGCTAACAGGACCAACCAAAGCAGTTGAAATAGAAACTAACACCGAAATTAAAAACAGTATCAATACCATGGAGAACTTATAGTTCACACCTAAATTAATTGCATGGTCTCGACCCAAAGCGATCACATCCAACTCATAGCGATAGCGCCAAATAATCAAACTCACAATAGCGACTATCACCAGACTGACACTTAGCAAATCCATGCGGATAACATTAAACTGAGCAAAGGACACAGACTGTACGACCGCAAACTCTTCAGGGTCAATAACACGCTGTAAAAAGGTAGTTAAGCTACGGAACAATACGCCTAATATCACCCCAGTTAAAACCATCCGATATAAATCGTCCTGAGCTTTTAAAAACAAGGTTGAAAACATGACTAAGGAGGCAAACAACATGATGCCTATTTCAAAACCAAACTTATAGACATGACCTAGTGCCACATAGCCTATACCACCAAAAGTAAAAATTAATACTGTTTGGATCAATAAATACAAGGCATCAAAACCCATAATATAGGGCGTTAAAATACGGTTTGAAGTGATGGTTTGAAATAGCACCGTTGAAATAGAAATTGCGTAGGCAACAACCAAAAGCGCAACTAACTTGCCTCCCCTAAAACCTAACACAAAATCCCAGTGCCCGCCTGATTTTACGGTCATAAATAATGTCATCGAAACTAATAAAGCTCCGCACATTAATAATAGTAACTTACGCGTCTGCATAGCGTTTACGTGCACGAATAGGACGTGCATATAAAAGATAAAGGAAAAGGATTGTACCAACGATACCAATAATGGTACCCACCGGAATCTCATAAGGATATTGAATGATACGGCTAGCAATATCACATGCTAATACCAAGGCTCCACCAAACAACATATTCCAAGGTAAGACTTTACGGACATTATCGCCCATGATACGACTGACGATATTGGGTACTACCAATCCCACAAAAGGTATAGCACCAACAGTCACCACGACAATGGCAGAAATAACAGCAACTATCAATAGACCTATCGTGGTCACCACATGATGGTTTAAACCTAAATTAGTACTAATTTCTTTGCCCAGTCCAGCAATGGTGAATTGATTAGAATATAAAAACGTAATAATGCAGAGACAAGCAGTAATCCACAACAACTCATAACGCCCTACCACGACACTCGAGAAGTCACCGATAAACCAAGCGATCAAATACTGCATCATGTCATATTCATAGGCAATAAATGTTGCGACGGCACCAAGCACACCACCATAAATCATCCCAACCAGCGGCGCTAATAGCTTAGCAGTCGGTGGTAATACTCTGACAATTGCCATAAAGCCCGCCAAACCGATAATCGCAGCTACACAGGCAATTAACATTTTAAAAAACACACTGCTCTGAGGCACTAACAAGGTCATTAACAAAATACCTAGTGTCGCTGCTTGTGTGGTACCAGTCATGGAAGGTTCTACAAAACGATTACGCATCAGCATCTGCATAATCAGTCCCGCATTAGCCATTGACATACCCGTCAAAACCACTGACGCCGTTCGAGGAATCCGGCTAGCGAAAAAAACCTCACGCGCTGCCGCATCTTGTAGAAGCAGTTCGAATGAGACTTGACTCACCCCAACAAATAGGCTAACTATAATTAAAACAATAAAGCTTATTATTACTAGTAAAGACTTGGTCATTTTTTATTGTTATTACGCTCTCTATCACTACCCTAAAAAGCACTTCAGACCTAAATTCGGCCTGAAGTGCTGCAGGATAATTAAAAACAGGGGGATTTATTGAGCTTTAGCTTTTTGCACAGCATCACGTAATAGTTTAAGCTCTAACATCATTTGTTGATAGCCACCTGAAGCTAAATAAGATGAAACATCTAAATAGATGATGTGGTTATTTTTAAAAGCTTGAGTCTCTCTAAGAAGCGCATTATCAAGCACAGTCTGGGCGTTATCACCTTTGGCCCGCACTGCTGATGTTCGGTCCATCACAATTAGCCAATCAGGGTCGTTTTCGCGAATAAACTCAAATGAAATTGGATTACCATGACGTGCACTACTTTCAGTCTTATCAGCTGCTTCCCAACCAAAATCATTAAATAAATAACCAAAGCGCGAATTGACACCATAAGAAGCAATCTTGGTACCATTAACCAAAATCATCAATGCCCTGCCTTGGCCTTTTACAATCTCTTTAGTTAAAGCCAATTCATCGTTTAAGCTTTTTTGCAACTCTGCAGCACGCTCTTCTTTATTGAATAACTTGCCTAACTCAGCTAATAATTTTTGCGAGTTATCAACCGAAACGCCTGTATTAGTTAGATCAACGACAGGGGCAATTTTAGCTAAAGCATCTGCTTTAGGTGCCATACGCCCACCAATAATAATTGCTTCAGGCTTAAGACGGTTCAGGGCTTCTAAATCAGGCTCAAATAATGTACCTACTTCAACTGAATCTGCGCTCTTAGCGTCTGCCAAATAATCAACGTAGATCGTAGAAGGAATCCCCTTGGGATTAACGCCCAATGCCTGAAGCGTATCCATAGCCGCAAGCTCATAGACGGCGACATTATCACCGACCGCTTGGTCGAAAGTGACTGGACCTTGTGCTGTATTAATCTCAATAGCTTGAACTGCTGATGCGCCACCAATAAGACAAGCTGTAGTTAAAAACTTCAGGAAAAATTTATTAAGTTTCATGCAGAAAACAGACCTATAAAAAATAATATTCACCAAAACACGACCGATACTAGCTCAAAGCGACGTGCTTACTGGTGAATACTTAATCCAACAGAATAAGAATCATTATCATTATAGTATAAGATTAATTTTTATTCGATCTATTTTGAGACTTAATTTCAAACGTTAATCACAGACGATAATAAATTTGCTAATAATTCAAAGTAAAGGTGCCTGCAAAACTTAAGTCACCTTTTGCATAGCACTTGAACATTGAACCTCGAGGGTCAGCCAAAAACACCAAGACATTAAGCGAAGCCATTGATTTATCATCAGACGCCGTAAAACCACACTTCAGGGGGTGGATATAAGGCGACAAAGTTGCTACAATCAATCAGCTATTAAATCAAACCATCTACAAAAAACAGCTAAGACAAGTATAAATTGCGAGTACGCAGTGTTTTGGCTGGTAGATGGTATTCCACACACACTCTCAAACTAGCTCGTGTCAACAGACAATCTTAACGGTAGGGTTAGTTTGAAATAAGAATCTTAGATGCAAGATGTGAATTGCAAGGCGGTAGCCACCTCTAAGATTTGCGGTCGGGCTTGACCGTCGAGTTGTAGGAACCCCATCCCTTTAGGGAGGGGAGGAAGTCAAAAAAGAACTATTGGCTGACCCACGAAAAAGCGCTGTGGGAGGCTTGTGGCTTTAACTTTAAAATCAAGCCAATCAGTCAAAACCAAAATGGCGTCGGTAGCGACGATCCATATTTTCAATATCTACAATCACCGGAAAATCCACCGCATTAAAGTCTTTGTCCCAAGCAGGTTCACCGCAAATACGGGCGCCAAGCTTTAAGTAACCCTTAATCAAGGCCGGCATACGTGACTGACTGATACGCTCGCCGGCTGCCTTTTCTTCTAGTAAATGGATTGGGTATGGGTGGTGTGGAGTGACCTTAGGCTGTCCCTTAAACTCCACAAGCTGCTGCTTAGCCAACTGCCAAACCTGTGCTGCTTGTACACCATCATCTAAGAGACTGACGCTAGCACAACCAAAAAGATAACGCAAGCCATGACAGCGCATAAACTGTGCTAAACCACTCCACAGCAACATAATCACACCACCATCACGGTAGTCCGGATGGGTACAAGAACGACCGCATTCATTCAGCTCAGGACGTAAATGCTCAAACTCACTTAAATCAAACTCGGACTCGGAATAATAACCACCCGCCTCGACTGCTTTTTGAGGACTAAGAATACGGTAAGTACCTACTGCCTTACCCTCCTTGGTGTCCATCACAATCAAGTGCTGACAAAACTCGTCAAAATGATCCACATCTCGACCGTCAATTGCCTCTGGAAAATGGACCCCCATCTCCTGGGTATAGACCTCATAGCGCAGTCGCTGAACCGCCTCAAGCTCTTGGGGCGTATTGGCAATACCTAATACCAAGCTAGGGCCATCAAGCGCACTTAAGTCCTTTGGAATCTCTATCAGCTCTTGCATATATTAACTATCCTCAACACTTAACGAATGAACTCAGGAAAATATGACAATATATATAGTCTACAAGATGATAACAACGCTAACGACATGATCATCTGCTTACATTATACAAAAGAGATTTGACAGAATTCTTTCAGTTTATAAATTTTAAGCACAACCCTGTTAAGGCATTGTGCTTAAAAATATGATTCAGTGTAAGTGTTACTACTAGGCGTCTAAACTGACATCCGCCAGGCGTTCGACACCACGCTTAGCCAGTTCATGCGTTTCCGCCTCCACCATCAGGCGCAAAATAGGCTCAGTACCAGAGGCACGAATCAGCACTCGCCCCCTATCACCCAACTCGGCTTCTACCTCTGCCCGTACCCGCTGAAGCTCAGCATGATTTTGCCAATCCAAGCCCGGTTTAAGAGGCACATTAATCATCACCTGTGGGTACATCTTTAGGTCATGGGTTAACTCACGTAGCGTTTTACCACTACGCACGACCGCTGTTAACACCTGCAACGCAGCGATAATCCCGTCACCCGTCGTATGACAATCTAAACACAACAGATGGCCCGAACTTTCACCACCAAAATACCAACCGTTTTGGTGTAGGGCTTCAAGCACATACCGGTCACCCACCTTAGCTCGCTCTAAGGGGATACCTAAATCCTTTAAGCGCTTTTCAAAACCAAAATTAGTCATTAAGGTGCCGGCAACGCCTTTAATTTCCATGTGCTGCATGCGTTCAAGAATAATCGCATACAACAGCTCATCACCGTTGTAAATATTACCCCGAGAGTCAACCATCTGAATGCGATCCGCATCACCATCCAAAGCAATGCCGTAATCAGCGCGCTGCGCATTCACCGTCGCTACCAATTGCTCTGGGTATAAGGCACCAACATTACGATTAATATTGAAACCATCGGGACTACAGCCGATTGGGATCACGGTTGCACCCAACTCTTTAAACACGTAAGGGGCTACATGGTAGGCTGCACCATGCGCCGCATCCACCACAATTTTCAACCCTCTAAGATTGAGGTCGTTAGGAAAGCTACTTTTACAGAACTCGATATAACGACCGGTGGCATCATTTAAGCGACGCGCACGACCAATGGACTCAGACTCCTCGTACTTAATATCCTCATCGATCAGTGCCTCAATTTTTAACTCAATCTCGTCAGGTAACTTTAAGCCGTTTTCTGAGAAAAACTTAATGCCATTATCGTGATAGGGATTATGAGAGGCACTAATCACCACACCCGCATTTAAGCGCAAGGTGCGAGTTAAATAAGCGACCGCAGGGGTAGGAATTGGGCCGGCTAGTAGCACATCCACCCCGGCAGCAGCAAAGCCTGCTTGCATCGCCGCTTCTAGCATATAGCCGGATACGCGGGTGTCTTTGCCGATTAAAACAGTTGGTCTATCACCCTCTTCTAAGCCTTGACTAGCTAGCACTCGACCCGCCGCATAGGCTAATTTTAAAGCGAATTCAGCATTAATCACTGCGCCGCCTACGCGACCACGCACACCATCGGTGCCGAAATACTTACGTGCCATGGTTAATTTACTCCCTGATGAATGGCCTGCCAAACAGCTAATGCCTCAACCGTTTCAGCAACATCATGTACTCTAAGAATGGCAGCACCGCGCTCAGCGCAAGCGATGGCTGCCACCACACTACCAATCAAACGATCCTGAGCCGGCTTATGAGTAACCGCACCAATCATTGATTTACGCGATAAACCAGTTAGTAAGGGTAGATTTAAACTTTGAAGATCCGCCAGTTCATTTAATAGTTGATAATTCTGAGCGACGGTCTTACCAAAGCCAAAACCCGGATCAAGCATGATTCTACTTGGTTCAACACCGCATTTTAACAAAAGCTCAGCTCTTTCTTGTAAAAAATTCTTCACATGCGCGGTAATATTACCATCATAATCTGGGGGATTTTGCTGCATTGTTTTAGGCTCACCCACCATGTGCATAATACAAACCCCACAGTTAGGATGTGCACTCACCACCTCAAGAGCACCCGGTTGACGCAAGGCATAAATATCATTAATCATATCTGCGCCAGCGTCTAATGCGGCCCGCATAACGTCTGGCTTTAAGGTATCGATGGACAAAGGCACGCCAGCTCCCTTAAGCCCTTCAATCACTGGTAGCACTCGCCGCAATTCCTCTTCCACCGTGACGGCGTCGCTACCTGGTCGGGTGGATTCACCACCGATATCCAGTATCTGCGCTCCCTCAGCCACCAGCTTCAAACCATGTTCAATCGCCAAGTCCAATTGTTCTGACTGGGCTCCCCCATCAGAAAAAGAATCCGGCGTGACATTAACAATCCCCATCACTAAGGGGCTAGAAAGATCAAGGACAAAGCGTCCGCATGTAAAAGTTTTAGGCATAAAATTGATATTACTGATTTATATGGGCGTTGAGAAATAGAAAAAGCACTGTAAAAACAACTTACAGTGCTTCAATACAAAAAGAAATATTAAAGTGCTTCTACTGGCTTATCGCCATCTTCATCCTTTTTATCTTTTTTGTCTTTTTTATCTTTAGCACTTTTACTACTATCTTCAGCCTCTTTTTGCTCATCCGCCTTGTCCGTTTGCGGTGCATTACCCGCACTCGGTGGCTGAGAATCATAAGGCTGATCAGGTACCTTAGGGGGACGCGGCGGACGACCCTGCATAATATCCTCGACCTGCTCTGCATCAATGGTTTCCCACTCCATTAAGGCCTTGGCCATGGCATGCATCTTGTCCTTGTTGTCCTCAATGAGTTTACGGGCCACATGATACTGCTCATCAATAATGGCACGAATCTCAGCATCCACCTTTTGCATGGTCGCTTCAGACATTTGCGAAGAACGTGACATTTGACGGCCTAAGAAAGGATCGGTGTCATTTTCCGCATACACCATCGGCCCTAAAGAGTCGGTCATGCCATAACGAGTCACAATATCTCTAGCGATTTGAGTTGCACGCTCAAAGTCGTTAGAGGCGCCAGTGGTCATCTGATTCATAAAGACTTCCTCAGCAATACGACCACCAAATAAAACCGCAATCATATTGAGTAAGCGCTCTTTATCCATGCTGTAACGATCATTTTCAGGTAACTGCATGGTAACACCCAAGGCACGTCCGCGCGGAATAATCGTCACTTTATGAACCGGGTCTGTCTTGGGCAATAAGCGTGCCACCAAGGCGTGACCTGATTCATGATAGGCAGTATTTAAACGCTCCTCTTCAGGCATCACCATCGAACGGCGCTCAGCACCCATAATGATTTTATCTTTGGCCTGCTCAAAGTCCACCATATCGACCATGCGACCGTTACGACGAGCAGCAAAGAGGGCCGCTTCGTTAACCAAGTTAGCTAAATCGGCGCCAGAAAAACCCGGGGTACCACGTGCAATCACTGAGGCATCGACATTAGGCGCAACATGCACTTTACGCATATGCACTTTAAGAATTTGCTCACGACCACGTACATCTGGTAAAGATACCACCACCTGACGGTCAAAACGACCAGGACGTAATAAGGCTGGATCGAGTACATCGGGACGGTTAGTAGCGGCAATTACAATCACGCTCTGCCCTGACTCGAAACCATCCATTTCTACTAATAACTGATTCAGCGTCTGCTCACGCTCGTCATTACCACCACCAACACCGGCGCCACGCTGACGACCCACCGCATCGATCTCATCAATAAAGATAATGCACGGCGCATGCTTTTTAGCCGTCTCGAACATATCACGTACACGTGATGCGCCCACGCCGACGAACATCTCAACAAAGTCAGAACCCGAAATAGTAAAGAACGGCACCTTGGCCTCACCGGCAATGGCTTTTGCCAATAACGTCTTACCCGTACCAGGCGAACCGACCATCAATACACCACGAGGAATGCGACCACCTAAGCGCTGAAAACGAGACGGATCACGTAAGAACTCAACGATCTCGGTCACCTCCTCCTTGGCCTCATCACACCCTGCCACATCGGCAAAGGTGATGCGGTTATTGTTTTGATCCAACATCCGGGCGCGGGACTTACCGAAGCTGAAGGCTCCGCCCTTGCCGCCGCCCTGCATTTGGCGCATAAAGAAAATCCAAACCCCGATCAATAAAAGCATCGGGAACCATGAGAGTAAGGCACTTAAGAAGAAAGAAGGCTGCTCAGGTGGGCGTGCCGTCACCTGCACACCATCACGAATCAAATCACTCACCATCCAAAGATCGCGCGGCGCCGTCAACGAATAGGTACGACCATTAGCCGGGGTGACTGTCAGCTTATCACCTTGGATTTCAACTCTAGATAACTTACCTTGCTTTGCATCTTCCAAAAATTGCGAATAGGTCACCGTATCCATAGGCACTGAAGGTGTATCAAGTTGCCTAAAGACCGTAAATAGGACCATCGCAATGATCGCCCAGATGGCAAATTTCGAAAAGGAATTATTCAAGGCATGGTACTCCAAAAAAACCGAATCTGATAATAATAAAACACTGCGTCAATAAATACAGCAAATCGTAAGCTTGAGATAAAGACAAGCCGCTTTTTATTGAGCATGCTTTATTCTAACGTATTATAGTGGGGGTAAAAAACGATATCTCAAGCAATTTGCTAATTAAAAATCCGCATTAGGATTCCTTAAGACCCTTCGCAACTAAAAAAGTTTCTGCCGAACGATCGCGTGAGGCCTTGGGCTTACGCTCCACAACACGCTTAAAATGGCGTTTAAAAAGCTCCACAATCTGAGAAAAGCCACTACCATGAAAGGCCTTAACAATCACCGCACCTTCAGGCTTTAAATGCGCAATAGCAAATTCCAACACCAATTCACAAACGTGTTGAATCCGAGCAGCATCCGCCGGTCCCACACCAGAAAGATTGGGCGCCATATCAGAAATGACTAAATCCACCTGTTGACCACCCAGCCTGTGCTCAAGTTCATGCAAGACCTCATCCTCACGAAAATCACCCTGAAAGAACTCAACCCCAGCAATCTCCTCCATCGGTAACAGATCCAACGCAATGACACGACCATCTAGCTCACCCGATGGCGTCACTAATCTTTCTCGCGCAACCTGCGACCAACTGCCGGGTGCGGCGCCTAAGTCTACTATAATATCCCCTTGACGCATTAGCTTTTCTGTCTCTAAAATCTCGATAAGCTTAAATGCAGCCCTTGCTCTATAGCCTTTTTGCTGAGCAAGCTTTACGTATGGATCATTAATATGTTGATGCATCCAGTTTTTGGAAAATTTCTTTTTGGCCATTGCCAATCATTCCTATGTCTATTCTTGAACTAACTTCTAAGGAACGTAGTGCGCTACGTTCTGCGGCTCATTCACTCAAGCCCGTGGTCCAAATCGGTGACAACGGACTCACTGAGAGCGTATTAAAAGAGATCGATCGTAACCTAACGGCGCATAGCCTGATTAAGGTTAGGGTTGCGTCAGACGAGCGCGAAGAGCGCAGCAATATGCTCGATCAAATTTGTGAAACCTTGTCGTGTGCCAACATTCACCATTTAGGTAAGATATTGATTTTATACCGTCCCGGTAAATCCGTCATTGATACCGAGCCTTATGATGAATTTGCACCGCAAAACCAACGCAGTTATCGCAAAGCGGGTGAGGTCTATACTCCTAAGCGTATCGCTGCCGAAGGTAAAAAGCTCAATCGCCCATTCAAACAGTCAAAGCCTAAGACAGCTGAAAGCAACCGCGAGATTGCTAAGGCCTTTTTCAATCGCCGTAGCACTAGCAGTGCCAGCAAAACCTCCCCCTCCACTCGTCGCCGCCCTTCTAGTGCATTGAGTTTAAGAGCAGGGCGCCGTCGCATGGATTAGTGCTTTTAACTAGGCTGCGCTTTGATGATTGATTGAATCCACTGCTTTGACTAAATCCTCTCACATTATGTGAGAGGATTGTTGTTTTCTTTACATTAGCTTCTCCGTATTTTCCCTTAAAACCTTAGTTATCACCCTAACAAAACGCCTCTTTTAAGAGCAACTTATAATTAGCTGCCTTGACAATCACTATTTAGCGTTTCATGCTGAGGATTAGTATCACCACAATTCCTTAGATGATCCTCATAGAAAGTGTTTCTTCGTTTTAATCAAGGAGCTTAACCATGCCTACAAGACATTGGTCCCCATCGCGACGCCATTTCCTAAAAGCGGTCGGTGCTGGTACTGTTGCAGTATCACTTCCGGCTGAGGCTAAGATTTCGCCCCCTCCCCCATTAAATGAATATAAGCCCGTCTTTTTCAATCAAGAGGAGTGGGCTTTTATTTTAGCCGCTTGTGCCAGACTGATACCCTCTGAGGGAGAAGGCCCTGGCGCATTAGAAACACGGGTACCAGTTTTTATTGATCTGCAAATGGCGGGCGATTTCGGTAAAGCTGCTGATTGGTATATGGAGGGTCCACATTATCCCGACGCTAAATTAGATCGTGGTTTTCAATCGCCCTTAAGTCCAGCGGAAATTTATCGTGAATCCATCAGCTATATCAATCAATGGTGTGAACAGCATGAATCAAATAAATTCGCCCTATTAAGCGAGGATATTCAAGACCGTGTTTTGACTTCCTGTCAAAAAAATGAGATCGGTCTGAAATCTGAACTAAAAGAATTTTTTTCATTACTACTGCAAAACACGAAAGAGGGTTATTTTGCCGACCCCATGTATGGCGGTAATTATGGCTTGGCGGCTTGGAAGCATATTGGCTTCCCAGGTGCAAGAGCAGCATTTACCGAATGGGTAGATCAACACAATGTGCCTTACCCATTAGGCCCAGTTTCAATTTCAGGTGAGAGAGGCTAGATCATGAAACGTACAAATCCTAAAAAAGACGTAGTGATAGTTGGCTTAGGTTGGACTGGCTCCATTTTAGGTATGGAGTTGGCTAACCAGGGCTTGGACATTATTGCCCTTGAACGCGGTCCCGAGCAAAATACGGTACCCGACTTTCAATATCCTAAGGTAATTGATGAATTAAAATACGGCATACGCCTAAATTTTGCTCAAAAGCCTAAAAACTCCACCTTAACGATACGTCGCTCACTCGATGAGACCGCCTTGCCATACCGCGTACTTGGCTCCTTTTTACCGGGTAACGGTGTAGGTGGCGCTGGTATGCACTGGAACGGTCATACGTGGCGACCACAGGTCGAGGAAATGAAGCTGCGTAGCTATGTGGAGGAAAGATTTGGGGCCGATATTATTCCTGAGGATATGACGATTCAGGACTATCCTTTCAGCTATGATGAATTAGAACCCTTTTTTGACCGCTTTGAGTATGTAGCCGGTGTATCTGGTACAGCTGGGAATATTCGCGGACAAAAGCAAAATGGTGGCAATCCTTTTGAAGCACCGCGTAGCCGAGACTACCCAATGCCCGCCCTGCCACAAACCTATGATGCCATGAAGTTTGCAAAAGCAGCGGCGGACTTAGGCTATCACCCCTTCCCCAGACCAGCAGGTATTGCTTCTCAAGCCTATGTCAATGAGTACGGTATGCAAATGGGGCCCTGTAACTTCTGTGGTTTCTGTGAGCGCTATGGCTGTTATAACTATTCCAAATCCTCACCACAAACCATGATTTTGGATGCACTTAAACGCAAACCAAACTTTCACTATAAGACTCATGCTGAAGTGTTGAAAATTGAACTGGCTGAAGACGGCAAAACAGCCACTGGCGTAACCTACTTTGATGAAGAAAGTGGCGAGCAGGTTTTTCAACCAGCTGATTTAGTTATACTTTGCGCCTACGCTATTCATAACGTACATTTGATGCTGATTTCCGGTATCGGTAAGCCCTATAACCCACACACTGGTGACGGTGTGGTCGGTAAAAACTACTCCTATCAGATGAATGGTGGCGTCAGTCTATTTTTTAAAGATGAACACTTTAACTGGTTCATCGGCAATGGTAGTAACGGTATGGTGATTGATGATTTCGGAATCAATAATATTGACTATGCCAAAGAAGGCTTTATCGGCGGTAGTTATATTTCATCTGGCACTTATAACGGTCAACCACTCCGTAGCATGCGCTTACCTGAAGGCACACCCTCTTGGGGCGCCGGCTGGAAATCAGCTATTAAAGAGTGGTATTCGCACTCAATGAGTATTGCCTCGCATGGTTCCTGTATGTCCTATAAGCAATTCTATTTGGATCTAGATCCTACTTATAAAGACCGTCATGGACGCCCCTTATTACGCATGACCTTTAATTGGCATCCTAACGATATCCGCATGACACAATTTATGCGTAAAAAAATGGAGGAAATTGCCACATCGATGAAGCCAGATATGATGCAATCCAGCTTCAAGCAAGAAGGCGCTCAATATAATGTACGCCCCTATCAAACCACCCACAATGTGGGCGGTGCTATTGTGGGTGACAGCCCAAAAAACTCTGCTTTAAACAAGTATTTACAAGCTTGGGATCAACATAATGTCTTTGTGATGGGCGCCAGTGCCTTTCCACAAAACATTCAATACAATCCAACCGGCTTGGTAGGAGCATTAGCTTATTGGGCGGCTCATCATATTATCGACAAGTACCTTAAAGACCCACGTCCTTTAGTTTAAGGGAGAATAAGTATGTCCAGACGATTAAAAAGCTTCATTGCTTTAATGATTTTGGGACTTGTCGCTCTAGCGGCAATAATCTTGATACCTGCTAAGAAAACTATACCACAGCAACAAGTCGACGAGAATTACCAAGCCGATCTTGCGACTGGTAAATACTTGGCAGTAATTGGTAACTGTCTGAGCTGTCACACCTCTGATCCAAGCAAGCCCTTTGCAGGTGGTAGGGCCATTGACACTGATATGGGTACTATTTATTCGACAAATATTACACCAGACGAAGAACACGGTATAGGAAAATATAGTTTAGACGAGTTCCGGGCCGCACTTTATGACGGTTTACGCAATGACGGCAAGCATCTCTACCCAGCAATGCCTTATGAAAACTATAGAAAATTGAGCGAAGAAGATATTCGCGCCATGTACGCATATTTTCAAGAAGAGGTAGAAGCCATTAATGCGCCAAACCTTGAGCCGGAGATGAAATTCCCGTTCAATCAACGTTGGGGTATTCGACTATGGAAATGGATTAATCTTGAAAAACCGGGCTTTACACCACCTACAAGTGATAATCAACTGCTCGTGCGCGGTGCTTATCTTGTACAAGCCGTTGGTCACTGTGGCGCCTGTCACAGTCCGAGAAATACCACGATGGGTCAGAAAGGCATTGATGAACGTAGTCAATCATTTTTGACTGGCGCAGAAATGGGTGGCTTCACGGTGCCAGCGCTACATGGTAAGCACAGCGCAATCGCTAAATGGTCAGTAGAAGACTTAGGTTTATTCCTCAGCACGGGACGTAATAAACACGCCACCGCCACCGGCAGTATGGCTGTCACCATTGAGGATGCACTGCAATTCCAAAGTGAAGATGATACGTTAGCGATGTCTATCTATTTAAAACATCTTAATCAAGATCATCCAAGCACCACCGCCCTCGAGGTAAAGGGTAACGAGAAAACTGCCACTGAGCTTGAGTTGAGCAAGGCCGATCCGAAGTTAGATTTAGGAAAGCGCCTATATCTGGATAACTGCGTAGGATGCCACTTTGTAGACGGTAAGGGAGCACCTGAAATTTTTCCTAAACTGGATGGTAACTCCATTGTGATTGCGGATAATCCAACCTCGTTGATTAACATCCTCTTGCACGGTGCAGAGCTCCCCTCAACCGAACTACGCCCCGCCAGACTTCGGATGCCAGATTTTGCTTGGCGCTTAGATGACGAAGAGGTGGCCGAATTAGCTACCTTTATTCGTAAGGGTTGGAATAACAAAGCTAGCGCCGTCAGTGCCTCACAGGTAGAAAAGATACGAGCAATGCGCGTTGAGAAATAGCATCTAATTGTACGACTTAACATTAAAAATCCTCTCAGCGCTTACCGTTGAGAGGATTTTATAATTTGAAATTAATCGCCGAAGCTTACAGACGAGATTTTAAGACTTACAGATACTCGACTAATAAGATCTCGAATTCACGCTCACCAGAGGGTACCATCACAGTCACTACATCACCCTCGTGCTTACCGATGAGGGCACGAGCAACGGGACTGGAAACGGAAATCAGATTTTGACGAATATCTGATTCAATATCACCCACGATTTGATACTTCAGCTGCTCACCTGTATCTAAGTCTTCCAACTCAACCGTGGCGCCGAACACAATCCGATCACCTGCATCTAAGGTGGCGGGATCAATGATATTTGCTGCCGATAAAACGCTTTCAAGCTCCTTGATACGCCCCTCAACAAAACTCTGACGCTCACGCGCTGCATCATACTCTGCATTTTCAGAAAGATCGCCATGTGCACGAGCAACAGCAATCGCTTCAATAACAGCAGGTCGCTCAACCGTTTTTAAATTAGCTAGTTCATCATTAAGGCGCTTCGCGCCAGCAACAGTTAAAGGAATACCTGACATGATCTACCTCTACCCAAAATACAATTAAAAGAGCGCCCCAACATCATCACCTCAATGGCAATATAAGGGCGCCTAAAAATAAAACCCCGACCAACACAGTCGGGGAAGAGTTAACTCTATTATGCTTAAAAAGTTCTTAAAAATCAAGTACTCATCATCATGAAACTATGATTTCTTATTGTCACGCTTAAGACTTAAAAGCTGATACAGTAAAATAGCACCAAAGGTGGCGGTACCAATCCCCTCAAACTTAAAAAATCCTAATTCAATCGTAAAATTACCCGCACCTAAAATAACCGCAATGGCTGCCACAATCAGATTACGGTTATCCGAAAAATCCACCCGATTAATCACCCATATACGCGCCCCAGCAATCGCAATCAAGCCAAACACAACCACTGAAACCCCACCTAAAACAGGTGCCGGTACGCTATGAATTAAGGCACCAAATTTTGGTGAAAAACCTAAGATAATTGCGAATATCGCCGCAATCACAAAAATCAGCGTGGAGTAAATACGCGTCACCGACATCACACCGATATTTTCACCATAAGTCGTCACACCGGTACCACCGACAGAAGCCGCCACCATGGTTGCTACCCCATCGCCCACAAAGGCACGACCTAAATACTGGTCTAAATTACGACCCGTCATAGCACTAACCGCACGGATATGACCTAAGTTTTCTGCAACCAAAATAATTGCCACGGGTGCAATGACGGTGATCGCAGACAATTGAAATTCCGGCTTATAGAAGGTTGGTATACCAAACCAAGGTGCTGCGGCCACGGCACTCAAATCAACCGGTGTACCAAAACCTAGTAAATTACTAAACACGTAATACAATAAATAAGATAAGACCAAACCGACCAAAATTAATAAGCGTTGCAGCATGCCACGCGTAAATACAGCCACTAAGCCAACGCTGGTCATGGTCACGATTGCCATTACGGCATCATAAGTGCTACCACTCGCCATCGCCCCTTTGGCAGCCACTGGAGCAAGGTTTAAACCAATCACCGCAACAATAGCACCTGTGACCACTGGCGGCATCAGCCTCTCAATCACCGCCGCGGCACTTCCCTTGGCATTAAAATGCCAAATCACTAAACCTATGAGCGTATAGATCAAACCACAAATAATGATCGCCCCTAAAGCAACCCCGATATTTGCGTTTAAGCCTGAGCCACTATAGGCAGTAACGGACACCACCCCACCAATAAAGGCAAAGCTAGAACCCAAATAACTGGGTACTTGCCCCTTAACCAAAAAGAAAAAGATTAAGGTACCAATACCTGACATTAAGACCGCTAAATTGGCATCGAAGCCCATCAATAAGGGACCCAATACCGTGGCACCAAACATCGCCACCACGTGCTGCACACCCATGACGACGGATTGCCCCATCGGCAAGCGCTCGTCTGGTGCAATCATCTGCCCGGGTTGTAAATTTGGTACTAAGCGCCACTTAGGAAAGAAAGTGGCTGTCTCCGGCGTGTGTGCAGTCGGCTCCTCGCCCACTGGCTGCCCCGAGGCTGAGCTTACACTTTCCTCACCACTGTAGCCGAAACCCACTGCTTCATCCGACGTGGCTTGATCCTTGTCCGTCATGAGACTCCCCTTACATAGAATTAAAAACATAATTTGCGCCAGTAATTTTAGCATGAGGCTTCACTACTCCTGTGCGCTTTGAAGTGATAGAATGAAGCCTGTTTTGAACCCATAACGAGGAGTGATCATGTCCGGACGTAGCACTGACTTACTCATTATCCGCCATGGTGAGACGGATTGGAATGCTTTGCAACGTTTACAAGGTTGGTCTGATATTAGCTTAAATGAGACTGGTAAACAGCAGGCTGAACATCTTAGAAAGTACTTACAAAACGACTATTTGCAAAAACTATATGAAAAGCATGGTCTAAAGCTGACACGTATTTATACCAGTGATTTAAAACGCGCCATTCAAACCGCTACCCCGCTAGCTCAAGAGCTATCACTCACTATTCAAATTGATGTGGACTTACGAGAACGTAATTACGGCAAGTTAGAGGGTCAAAATTGGCGTGAAGCGTTTCAACACTTCGATACGCAACAACATGCCACGCCTAAAGACTTTGCCGAAGAATTAGCGGTAGAACCTTTGGTACTTTTCTCAAAGCGTCTGCAAGGAGCACTGCATGGCATTACCCAACGATATCCAGGTGAGCTAGTGGCGATTGTGTCTCATGGTGGTGCCTTGGATATGATGTGGCGCTATTTTATGGGTCTAGAAAATACCGCTCAGCGCGAGGTTTTACAGCGTAATACCACCATCAATCATGTACGTTTTAGCGAGGATGGGTGGCAACTCATTGATTGGGGGCATGGTGCCCATTTAGAAAGTTAAGGCTAAACATCACAAAAACAAACCCGAAATTATTCAGTAATTTCGGGTTTGTTTATTTCTGCTTTATTGCAACATCTCTTTATGCAACTCTTGCAAAGAGTACACCGTCATGCTCTTAGAGGCACGCATATAAAGCATCCCCTGCACCGCAGCAGCGGCACCCGCAATCGTGGTAAAGAAAGTCAAACTACCAGCTAAAGCATGGGTACGGATGGTCTTTGAGTCATTAATCGCATTACGACGCTCCTCTACGGTATTAATCACCATATCGATTTCATCGTTTTTGATCATATCCACAATGTGTGGACGACCCTCAGTCACCTTATTCACCGCTTGTACCGGAATACCAGCCTCACTAATTTTGGCAGCGGTACCGCGGGTAGCACGAAGCTTAAAGCCTAACTCATGTAAGCCCCTAGCAATTTCGAGTGCCTTGTCCTTGTCCTGATCCTTAACACTTAAGAACACTGTACCCGATTCCGGTAAGGTGGCACCGGCTCCAATCTGTGATTTAAGGAAAGCTTCACCAAAGGTTTTACCAACCCCCATCACCTCACCGGTAGACTTCATCTCAGGGCCAAGAATGGTATCCACACTTGGGAACTTCACAAATGGGAATACCGCTTCCTTAACACTGTAGAAAGGAGGGACAACTTCCTTATCCACACCCTGCTCCGCTAAGCTCATACCCGCCATGGTACGAGCAGCAATTTTAGCTAATTGTAAACCAGTGGCCTTAGACACAAATGGCACGGTACGAGAAGCGCGTGGATTCACTTCCAACACATACACCTGACCTTCTTGGATGGCAAACTGTACGTTCATCAGACCCTTCACATCAAGCGCTTTAGCCATCAGGCTGGTTTGACGTTTAATTTCAGCGATCGTAGCATCATCTAATGAATACGGCGGCAAGCTACACGCAGAGTCACCAGAGTGCACACCGGCTTGCTCAATATGCTGCATTACCCCACCGATAAAGACTTGCTCACCATCAGCGATACAATCCACATCGACTTCAATGGCATTATTGAGGAAACGATCCAATAACACTGGCGAGTCATTGCTCACTTTGACGGCCTCACGCATATAGCGTTCTAAATCGCTTTGCTCGTGTACGATTTCCATGGCACGACCTCCTAACACATAGGATGGACGCACGACTAGGGGGTAGCCAATTTCTGAGGCCTGAGCCAAGGCTTCGCTCTCAGTGCGGGCGGTACGGTTAGGCGGCTGACGCAAGCCAAGCTTTTGTAGCAGCTTTTGGAAACGCTCACGGTCTTCAGCAATATCGATGGATTCTGGGCTGGTACCGATAATAGGCACACCATTGGCCTCAAGTGCACGCGCTAATTTAAGCGGTGTTTGGCCACCGTACTGCACAATCATGCCGACCGGCTTTTCGACCTCAACAATTTCCAACACATCTTCAAGTGTTAAGGGTTCAAAGTACAGACGGTCTGAGGTATCGTAATCAGTGGAGACAGTCTCTGGATTGCAGTTAATCATGATGGTTTCGTAACCGTCATCACGCAAAGCAAAGCTTGCATGCACGCAGCAATAGTCAAACTCAATACCCTGACCAATGCGGTTAGGTCCACCACCAAGCACGATGATTTTCTTGTTAGTGGTAGGCTCTGCCTCACACTCCTCCTCATAAGTGGAGTAGAAATACGCAGTACTCGTAGGGAATTTAGCCGCACATGTGTCAACGCGTTTATAGACAGGGCGGATATTATGCTGATGACGATTTTTACGAACCTCAGCCTCAGTGGTATCGAGCAAATAAGCTAAACGACGATCGGAGAAACCGTTGCGCTTTAATTCACGCATCGTTTCAGGCTCAATCGACGCCAAAGTCATTTTTTCTAGCGCTAATTCAATATCAACAATTTCTTTAATCTGCTCTAAGAACCAAAGATCGATTTTGGTGAGTTGGTGCACTTCCTCTAAGCTAAAGCCCTTGGCAAAGGCATCACCCACATACCAAATACGCTGTGGACCCGGCTCTGCCAATTCAACTTGCAATTTCTCGCGATCGATGGTCATCTGATTTAAACCATCAACACCAACCTCTAAACCGCGCAGTGCTTTTTGGAATGACTCCTTGAACGTGCGTCCAATCGCCATGACCTCACCCACTGACTTCATTTGCGTGGTTAGACGATCATTGGCTTGGGGAAATTTTTCAAAGGCAAAGCGAGGGATTTTAGTGACAACGTAATCAATGGTCGGCTCAAATGAAACCGGGATTTTACTGCCGGTAATCTCGTGCTTTATCTCATCCAAGGTATAACCAACCGCTAAGCGAGCTGCCACTTTAGCAATTGGGAAACCGGTCGCTTTGGAAGCCAAGGCAGATGAACGCGACACACGCGGATTCATCTCAATCACAATAATACGGCCATTATCCGGATTAACCGCAAACTGTACGTTAGAACCACCGGCAGCCACCCCAATCTCACGTAAAATAGCTAGGGAGGCATCGTGCATGATGCGATACTCTTTGGCCGTCATCGTTTGCGCTGGCGCTACCGTGATAGAGTCACCAGTATGCACCCCCATCGGATCCAAGTTTTCGATGGAGCAGACAATAATGCAGTTATCAGCGGCGTCACGCACCACTTCCATTTCATATTCTTTCCAACCAAGCAAAGACTCTTCGATCAATAACTCGCTCGTTGGTGAGGCCTCTAAACCTCGTTGGCAAATGGTTTCGAACTCCTCAGGGTTATAAGCGATACCACCCCCGGTACCACCTAAGGTAAAGCTCGGACGAATCACCACAGGGAAACCCGAGGTACCGATTTCTGCGGCGATATTACGCTGCACTTCCCACGCCTCTTCCATGCTATGAGCAATCCCAGATTTAGCAGAGTCAAGGCCGATTTTAGTCATCGCATCCTTGAACTTCATGCGGTCCTCAGCCTTTTCAATCGCGTCTTGATTAGCGCCGATAAGCTCAACCCCATACTTTTCAAGAACACCATGACGAGCTAAGTCCAAGGCGCAGTTTAATGCGGTCTGACCACCCATGGTGGCTAATAGTGCATCCGGTCTTTCCACCTCAATAATACGCTCAACCGCTTGCCAGGTAATGGGCTCAATATAGGTCACATCGGCCGTTTCTGGGTCGGTCATAATGGTGGCCGGGTTGCTATTAACTAAAATCGTACGATAGCCCTCTGCCTTTAATGCTTTACAAGCTTGGGCACCCGAATAGTCAAACTCACATGCCTGACCGATAACAATCGGACCAGCACCCACAATTAAAATACTTTTTATATCTGTACGCTTAGGCATAATTCTCTACTTTTCTGCCATTAAATGAATGAATTGATCGAAGATGGTCACAGCCGCATAAGGCGCTGTGCTAGCCTCAGGTTGTGCTTGCAAACCGAGGGCCGGACGATCAGTGAATTGAATACCCTGTAGACCGCCATCAAATAAGGAAATATGTGTGGCCTTAAGCGCTGCCGGTAGACTGTCTTTTGCAACCGCAAAGCTCTGGCTCTGTACGGTGATCATGACACGACCCGTGCTAAGATCCTGCACTGGGTGATTCGCACCGTAATTACCTACTTTTAGTTTATAGCTTGTCGCACCACCCGCCAAAGCTAGAATTTGGAAGCCCAAACCAATACCTAATAACGGCACCTTGCGCTCCAATAGTTGCTTAGTATTTTCGATGGCATAAGCACATGCTGAGGGGTCACCAGGGCCATTGGATAAGAACACACCATCTGGATTCAAGGCTAGCACCTCCGCCGCTGGTGTTGTCGCTGGTACAATGGTAATATGGCAGTTTTTATCAGCCAATAGCTGTAATAAACTATTTTTAACACCAAAATCGTAAACCACCACATGGTATGCCGCATCCGCCTCACTTAGCTCAGCAAAGCCCTCATTTAACTGCCACGAGCGCTGGTGCCACTGCGTTGGCGCCTGACGACTCACGACCTTGGCTAAGTCCTGACCCGCAAGACCGGCATGGGCCTTAGCTAATTCGATGGCTTTGGCTGCATCATCACCCACCATAATACATGCTGACTGGGCACCCCCATCGCGTAAAATACGCGTCAATTTACGGGTATCGACTTCACTAATTGCCACAATGCCATTAGCCTTTAAATACTCAGGCAACGACTGCTCGGCGCGGAAATTAGAGTAACGTACAGGACAGCTACGAATCACGAGACCGGCAGCCTGAACTTGGGAAGACTCGTTATCCTCGGAGTTAATGCCGGTATTACCAATATGAGGATAAGTAAGGGTGATAATTTGTTGATGATAGTCGGGATCTGTTAAAAGCTCCTGATAGCCGACCATGGAGGTGTTGAAAACAATTTCTGCTGTGCAATGACCCGCCGCACCGATAGAACGACCTCTAAAGACGGTCCCATCTGCTAATGCGAGAATCGCCGGCTCAACACCTTGTTGATAAGCAAATATGCTACTTGAGTGCGCCATAAAATCTCTTACTAATAAACTGAATTAAACCTGTTTATTATATAGGAAATCCGGGCTCTACTTAAGCAATTCAGCGGATTTGGGGATAATTGTCTATTGAAATAAGTACGCTAAAAGCAGCACCCACCACTCACCCATGGACGCTAGCGCACCCCCTGGAAAACAGCGTCTCGCAACGGTCATTAGCGCTGCATAAAGGCATGCGGACGACCCAATGCATCGTATTCAAGATTTAAGATGGCACTGCGGTGATACTGCTTTGTCGCCGCTTGAAAATCATACACTATGACCTGCTCACCAGTCTTAGTTGAACGACGACTATAAAGTGTTGGATAGGTCGTGCGACTACCTCGATAAACATACAAACGCCCGTGACCGCTTTCGGATAAAATCTCACGCCAACCAGCGCCAGCAGAGCTACCAACGGTAGGATCAATGCCATTAGGCTGCAATCGCTCAAGCAACCACATATGCTGACCATTTGCCTTTGGATTACGCGCATCCTTACACATGGCGAGTACTAAGGGTCGCCCTTCAACCGAAAAATTTACAGTATAAAAGCTCAAATCGCTGATGCTTGCACCCTGACATAGCTGAGCGGAATCGGATAAGGGCAAAGGCAGATTTCTCAAGGCTAAGCTGGGATGTAGCACGGGATCACCAAGTAAAGGCTCCTGACTACGTCGCGCACTCTCGGAGTCAGTATATACGGGTAAGCGATCAATATTGAGATAAACCCACTCGGTAATGCGCGGCAATAAACGACCTAGACAAGAGACATTAGTACATGCCTCAAGTGATTTTGTATGCTTATTGATCTCACTCGCAATCACTGCTGGACGCTCGGTATTGGCCAATAAGGTCGTCGAATAATAATTCCATGTCATCAACTGGCGGGCCACATCCAGATTTTGGCATAAGCCTTTGGGCCATTTAGCTAATTCCCTTTCTTGTACCACTAAGGCATCACGACCGAAACGCTCAAGCAAAACCGCTTCATCTAAGCAAGGGTTGATCACTAGCTCAAATTCCGCTTGCGAAAAACCCAATAATTTATAGGCATTAGGAAAGGCACTGGCCGCCGGAGACATCAGCGACAAGCTAAACAAAAACAAGCAAAAGAAAAGCCTAAAAAATCTTTTCAATTAAAACAGCCTTTGCAAAAATCCAATAAAATTGATAAGCCACGCACGTAATCACCATAATGTTGTAATCGCTTAAAAACATTTACTTACATAGGATTACATAACTTTGAATAGTATACTATACGCGCTGATTCAGCAAATTATTTAGTTCAGAAAGATACATATTGCATGTCCCTTAGTACCCTAGTAGTCAGAGCAATAGTTATTGTATCCTTAGTCAAAAAAAGTTAATTAAAGTTCCAAATGCTTACTTTAATCAAATTAATTTACGCCTTACTCCCTCTTTAACAGCATTTACATATCAAACTAATATAATTTCCTATAGGTAGACGCTTTTAGCACTTAATTTATTCTTTTTTATTTGGGTTTTTAAAATGACGAATCAACTAGATAGCTTAGCCAAATACACCACCATTGTGGCCGATACCGGTGATTTTGAGGCGATGCGTCAGCTGCAACCAACCGATGCCACCACCAATCCATCCCTGATTCTTAAAGCGACACAGGATCATCGCTATCGCCCCCTACTTGATGAAGTCATTCAACAGCACCCTGATGCACCAACTGAGGAGATTCTTGATCATTTATTGGTACTTTTTGGTCGCAAAATTTTAGAGGTCGTCCCTGGTCGTGTTTCTACTGAGGTGGATGCGCGTTTATCCTTTGATACTGCCGCTACCGTTGCTCGTGCACGCCGACTAATCCAATTATATAAAGCGGCTGGTATTGATAGGCAACGCGTACTGATTAAAATCGCCTCGACTTGGGAGGGGATTGAGGCCGCTAAGCAATTAGAACAAGAAGGTATTCACTGCAATCTCACCCTGCTCTTTAGTTTGGTACAAGCCGTGGCTTGTGCCAATGCTGGCGTCAAACTGATTTCACCCTTTGTTGGTCGTATTTATGATTGGTATAAAAAACAGGCAGGTAGCACGTGGGATGATGAGGCGCAAGCCGGCTCACATGATCCTGGCGTCAAATCCGTGACCAACATCTTTAATTACTATAAGAAATTCGCAATTAAAACCGAGATTATGGGCGCTAGCTTCCGCAACATCGGACAAATTCAAGCCTTAGCCGGTTGTGATTTATTGACCATCAGCCCCGAGTTATTACAACAACTCGCTAATACGCACACACCACTGACACCGGCATTGGATGCACATCAAGCCCAAGCCATGGCGATTGAAGAAATAGCATTGGATGAGGCGCGCTTCCGCTTCCTACTCAATGAAGATGCCATGGCAACAGAAAAACTGGCTGAAGGTATTCGTAACTTTGTCAGCGATGCGATTAAGCTAGACCAACTGATTGAGTCTGCGCGCCAGCGCGTATAGTTTACTAGGGGTGCGAGGCATTAGGCCAAAGCGACGCAGTGTTTAAAGTGTGAGCGGTATGAGCGCACGGTTTAGCATGACGTGATGCGCTCACTGCGTTTGGGCGCACTATCACCCTGTGGCGCCGTACTTGCTTTGTACTGCGCATCGCAGTGCTTGATAAATTGTCGCAGTCATCAGGCTTAATGCCTACTGCAACTAGCCTTTACGCTCCATTAAAGCCCAGGCGATGGTGCCAGCGTCCACATATTCCAATTCACTACCAGCTGGGATTCCACGCGCAATACGCGTTACCTTAATCTGGTGCGGGCGCAATAACTGCTCCAAATAATGCGCCGTGGTTTCACCCTCACTGGTGTAATTGGTCGCTAAAATCACCTCTTTGATTGTTGTGTCTTGGACACGCTCAATCAAGCGTTGCAAACTTAAACTGAGTGCCCCTACACCTTGAATGGGCTGCAATTTGCCCATCAACACAAAGTACAAACCACGGTAACTGCGGGTGGACTCAATCATCAATTGATCAACTGGCGTTTCCACGACACATAGCACAGAAGCATCACGCGACTCATCGCTACAGGTTGCACAGATTTCACCCGTTGTAAAGGAGTTACATAATTGGCAATGGCGCAACTCTGTCAGCGCACGCTCCAATGCGTGTGACAGTCTTAAGCCACTCTCCGGATCGTGTTGCAGCAAGTAATAAGCCATACGCCGCGCACTACGCTCACCAATACCCGGGAGCTGGCATAAACTATCAACCAACTCCTCTAAGGGCTCATCAAACTTAGGCTCGGCTTTAGATCCTGGGATATTCAATGACTTATCTTAGCGATGGATAAAATGAATCACTAGAACGGGAACTTCATACCCGGAGGCATTGGCATACCAGCCGTTGCGGCAGCCATTTTCTCATCCGCCATCGCCTGTGCCTTACGTAAAGCATCGTTAAAGGCAGCAGCGGTCAAATCCTCAAGCATGTCTTTATCATCTTCCAGCAAAGATGGATCAATGCTAACGCGGCGCACATCATTACGACAAGTCATTGTAACCTTTACTAAACCACCGCCGGCTGCACCCTCAACCTCAATATTTGCCAAGGCCTCTTGTGCTTTTTTCACATCTTCCTGCATTTTCTGCGCCTGCTTCATCAGCCCGGCTAATTGATTTTTCATAATCATATGAAGAATTCCTTTTTATCAAAAAATTTACCGTATTGTATCGTATCTAGTCTGTTGATAAAACGCGTACCGAGCCTTCAACTACATTTGCACCAAAGCTTGTCTTTAAGCTCTGGATATAAGGGTCATTAGCAACGCGCTCTTCAGCTTGCAACTGACGCTCTTCTTGCTCCCTGATCAGTTGCGCACGTGCAGTGGCATCACCCGTCTCACCGCTTTCAAAGTGTAATTTCACCACCCGAGCAAAATACTCAGTTAAGGCCGTGGTTAGGGTTGATTTAATCGCTAAACTATCCACATTTTTTAAAAATATTTTTAAGTAAATGGTATTATCCTTGGTCGCCAACCATTGACTATTAAGCAATAGCTCGCCTGCCAAACCTGGCAACGCCAAGCTGCGAGTCAACTCAATCCAACGCGCCTGATTAAGCGAAGATAAGGTGATTTTATCCTCATCGGTGGCGGTTGTAGGTACCCACGTCGGATCAAAATCCATATCCGAGCTCAAGGGCTCATCAATAATATCCCCGTCATAATCCACCATGGCACTGCTTTGCAGACTCATCCAGTCGTGCTCTGACAGGTCAGAGCTTGCAGCACTTGCCGCGGGTTCTGCGGTAGGCTGCGACGCTTCAAGCACATCATCGATATTGCCAACGCTACTTGAGGTTAAGGCCTCGGTCGGTGGCATAGGGTCGGATTCTTCGGTACTTGGCTTCTGCCTTGCTTGGTCTAACTCCTCAGGTGAGGAATTCATAGGCGCTGATGAGGATTCCTCAGCCGGCCTAGGCGCAGTGGCTTGTGTATCCACTGCGGTCGCCGGTGAAGAAACGGTAGGTTGGGCCGCTTGCGCATTCGGCTCCGGTGCGACGTCTAATTTAAGGTGTTTTTTTTTATCCTCAAGGCCGTCGTTCGAGTCAGTTACAGGCACTACTGTGGCTGTCGCTGTGCTTTGTTGTAGCTCTGACTGAATCGCTGGTGCATTAATCAAAGCCAACATGCGCAGACAAATCATCACAAAGCCAGCATACTCATCAGGCGCTAATGCTAATTCCTTGCGACCATGTACCGTAATACTATAAAAAAGCTGTAATATATCGTGATTCGCACTTTGTACCACTTGCGCCAATTCAGGATAAAGCGGATCATCCCTATCAATCGTACCGGCTAATCGCTGCTCCATCGCTAGACGCGATAACAAAGCCGCCAAGTCAGCCAAGGCCCCCTCATAGGAAAAGCCACGATCCGCAATGGCATCAGCGATCGCTACCACTTGGCTCGCATCACCAGCCAATAAGGCACGAATTAAATTCACTAAATAGCTCTGATCAATGGTGCCCAACATATCCTGCATTGCTTGCACAGTGATATGGTTGCCGCTAAAGGCAATGGCTTGATCAGTAAGTGATAAGGCATCACGCATAGAACCAGCAGCGCCTCGGGCAATTAATTGCAAGGCTGCTTTTTCGTAGTCCACCCCCTCTTCATTGAGCAAATGCTGCAAATGCTCTACTACCGCTTCGGGGGACATTTGCTTGAGGTTGTATTGAATACAGCGAGATAAAACCGTCACTGGGATTTTCTGTGGATCGGTGGTCGCTAAAATAAACTTCAGGTGCGGAGGCGGCTCTTCCAAGGTCTTTAACATGGCGTTAAAGGCGTGTGTGGTCAACATATGCACCTCGTCAATGGTGTAGATCTTAAAACGACCACGTGAGGGTGCATAAATGGCTTGCTCTAACAGCGGCGTAATCTCATCTACACCGCGTCTTGAGGCCGCATCGACTTCAATATAATCAACAAAGCGTCCCTGATCAATTTCCAAGCAAGTTGAACACTGACCGCAGGGATTGGCAGTAATACCAGTTTCACAATTCAGTGATTTGGCAAGAATGCGTGCCAAGGTGGTTTTACCAACACCGCGCGTACCTGTAAATAACCAGGCGTGATGAATTCGTTGTGTTTGCAGCGCATTTGACAATGCGCGAACCACATGATCCTGACCGACTAACTCCGAAAATGAACGAGGACGCCACTTACGGGCAAGGGCTAAATAATTCATAGAACACGTGGATAATGAAAAATAAACGGTGAGCCTGACTTCGGCCTGTAAAAACCCTTTACATCAAAGGCTAACAAAATATGATTAGAAATACTATGAGTAATTAAGTGGATTCATTATAGCAAATAACTTCTTAGCTTAAATAGCGAGTTATCTCATGGGCGCTCTATATCTTGCTCAGCTTCGTTTAGTTTTCTTATCAGTTCTACATCAGGATGACAGCGGACTAAAAAATCCATCATTAGCGTAGCGTCTTTATTGATATAAAAGTCTTGCATTTTTTCGTTAAACTCTTCCTTTTTTTGTGCAGGAATACTAATGCCTGCTATACCATTAGCTAATAATTCACCACACATCATTAATCGAGATGAACGCTTATTACCATCAAAATAAAACTGTTGCAATGCACCAAAAAGGAAAAAGGCCGTGGCTCTTTCAAAAACTGGCAGTGTTTTTAGTTTCTCTAAGCCCTCATCAAACACTTTATTTAAGGTAGCTGCGTTATCTTCTGTTGGGATAGGATTGTATTGCCCTAACTCTCCTAACGCCACATAGGGCGTATAGTTCTTTTCCTCACCCTCACCTCGAAAATTCCCCCACTCCAACACCTCGTTTCTAGCGACTAACTTATGAATGCTATCAAAGTTTTGTTTAGATAACTCAAACTCACCTGAGCGAACTAAGCTTATAAGGTGACGAGTACTAGCATTTAAGTTAAGAATCTGCTCTTGGTCATCAATTCTATGACCACCAACAGTGATGCCCTCCAATAAGGTTTTAACCTCATTGAAAGTGAATGGATTACCCTCTAAGACCGCAGCGCTCCAAATAAATTCGGGCAAATTTCTCATAAAACGAAAACAAGCTGCCTCTACAGTGTATATAGGAATAATTGAAGGAATTTTGGAACGATCCCATTTAAAACCTAATGCGTTAAATAAAGTTTGGTTGTTCATGTCGCTCTTTGATTATTTTTTAATCAATGCTCTAATTCTATCAGAAACGTTCCTTTCATAAATTGTGGTAATTTGTGCATTTCCTTTAATTCTTCCAAGCGATGACGTTCTTTGTCCCCTATGTCACACGAGTTGTCCGATCATTTAATTTTTACTTTTAACCCATTTAGGGCGGCGGTTAGGATCTTATAATGGCAGTTCATCGTCTTGAGTTTAAAGAAGAACTCATCCGGAAATCATTGCCTTCTCATCATCAACGTATGGCAGACTTGAGCCATGAACAGAGCGCCGTAAAACACAGCAATTGGGAATGCGAACTACGACCTAAGGAGAAGGCCTTGGCTGAAACAGCCGCCTTATTGACCTTATCAAAAAAAGCCCGGGCTATATGGAGGGTATGGACATGCCTCACTACCCTAAGAAGCCCTTTGCCGACATCACAGAAGCACGTCTATAAACGCAAGACCGAGAGATCTTAGCGAAGTGCACGCAAGTCTATGAGGCAGCAAAACAGGCAAAGTCTCCTGTCTTCGTCACTTTTTCTCGGGACACCCATCTATTTCCTTTTAAATCAATTACTTAATATAAAATAAAGGCGTTTTGGGGTGTCCCAATGAGTAAAACAGAAAAAAACACTCGCTTTATCTATTTTGGATACTTAGAAAAGATGTCCAATAATCTAGCGCGATTTTGCTCTAAAAGGTCAGACGGTTTCATCGTCAAACCCCTGACTTTATTCAATATTCATATCCTATCAAAAGCGGCTCTTACTACATGTCACCCCCCTGCTTTCTTGATTAAAACAACTTGAGTTCTCATTTTTTTATTGCATCAAGGCTTAGTATATTTAAGGAAAGAAAGTTGCCACTTTCTTCCTAAAAAACTAAACCGCAATAAAGACAAAACTTAATTTTTAAGCATTTGATTTTTAACTTTAAAAGAGTCATAATTAGAGCTATTAAATGGTCTTTTGTGTATTAAGGAGATTTTAATGTCAATCCGTCAAATTTATGCTAACAATTCAACTAGTATTAGTGAATTAAAAAAGAATCCGATGGCTGTAATGAAACAAGCAGAAGGATTTCCAGTCGTTGTATTAAATCGTAATCAGCCTGTTTTTTACTGTGTTCCTGCGGATGCCTATGAGGCTTTAATGGATAAACTTGAGGATATGGAGCTAGCTGACATTGTGAGACAACGACAAAACTCACCAGAAGTAGAGGTTTCGCTTGATGACTTATAGGTTATTTTTTAAAGCCGAAGCTGAAAAAGAATGGAGAAAGCTTGATCTTACAATAAAGCGACAATTTAAAAAGAAACTAACTGAGTGTTTGAAAAACCCTCACATACCGTCAGCAAGATTAACTGGAATGAAAAATTGCTATAAAATTAAATTGCAAAGCACTGGATACAGGCTAGTCTATGAGGTTAGAGATAAGGAGTTAGTGGTTTCGGTAGTAGCTATTGGTAAACGAGAACGCAACGAAGTTTATAACACAGCAATTAAACGTATTTAGCTTGAGCAAATAGTCGATTTAACAGAGGGCGTACTCGATAAGCTTTTTTGGCTTTAGTGATGCTAGCCATGAGTAATAATTGAGTAATTTCTTTGTCGGGAATTATAAAAATTTATTACTTATTACTGCTGGCTGGCTAAGCGATTGATTTTGTTAGGATAGATAGGATTTTTGCTTATCCTAATAAGGGCGGTGAGCCTGACTTCGGCACTAAGTCTGAATGGCTGTGGCTGCTTCCTTCCGGACCTGACCAGGTTGACCATGGACCTATGCGAAGGGACCCACCGCTGTCAATTATAACAAGTTTAACCAATCACTTCTAGCAATACCCCCTCTTCAATTAAGAATAAGGAAGCTTTAGCTGCTTTGCCATCAATCGCCTGCAAATAATTGCAGTAACTTTGCAGCTGCGGACGGTATTCGCGACACATACGCGCTTTAAACGCCTCCAGGCTTTCATCCGGGCGACGTTGTGAGCTCTTGTAATCAATGACTTGCCAATAGTTATCGTGCGGAACCACCAAATCCATCACCAGCAATTTGCCATTTACATCATATAAAGGCCATTCGAATTGCACTTGCGGATTAGCAAAAATGGCTTTCAGCTCCTCATGATTCAACGTTTTCAATAATAGCTGTTGTAACCTGACGAGCGCTTGCTCAATCCCTGCTTCGCTATAGCCTGCGCTCAGTAACTGATAACGCATCAGCGATGCACCCTGTTGTAGACGCTGCTCATCCCACCTTTGTGCTCGATCCAAGGCCACCATTTGCAACCAGGCATGCGCCACCGTACCTAAAATCGCCTCCTGATCACTGATAAACTGCCAAGTACCTGACTGAGTGCTTGCCGCATGGGCTAATTGCTCACCTAGTTGTCGATGCGGTGCATAATGCTGCGCCAATTGCGAAATTGTCTGCTCACTAAAACGCACAAAATCAGCCACCTCAATTGGCTCGCTAGATGCCGTCTGCTGTGATAATTTAGCTGTGCCAATCAATGCCCCTGCCGTCTCATTTTGCTCGGCCGCTTGTGCAGCTAAATAATCTTTTAGGGTCGCTTTAATCTCCTCAATATTGAATGGTAGGGCCTGCTTAATATGATGATAAAACTGATTTTTACTCGGCGACTTAACTTCTAATTCACCATTTTTTTCATTGAGAGGCATTAAATAAAACAGATGCAGGGCTTGGCAAGGCCGTGTGGTCGCCACATAGAGTAAACGCGCTTGCTCTAAGGATTCACGATAATCCTCGCGATTTTTTAATAACTTACTCATCACATCTTCAGCCGCACCATGCTGCCTTGATGGCACCGTCGCAATTAACAAGCCAGGTTTGCTCTGCCCCTCTACTTCATACTCATAAGGCTCAAGACGCAACAGCCGCTCCTGACTACCACGCGATTGAGCATGCAGTCCATACAAGATCACCTCCTCAAACTGCAAACCCTTGGCCTTATGAATCGTCATAATTTCTACTGCGGCACCGGCCACCACGCTCTCAGCGTACAACTCCGCCATATGCTGTTCTAATACCTCAAGATCAGGGCTACCATAGGGTGCTAATTGATCTAAGAGAGTGAAAACTGCTTCAATATCTGCCCTTTCGGAGGGCTTTGCATAAAGCAAATGGCCACCCAATTGCTGCCAAATCATTTTGACCCGTATCGCAAAGCTTAAGCCCTGCTGCTCGGCATTTTGATTTAACATCACTTCACTCACATGCTTAAAGCGCGCAAACTGCTCCGTCCCCAAACGTGCTGGCATCGAAGCATCCGCCAAGGCATGACGGATTTGCTTGACCACATTAAGCTCTTCCTTACTGCCAAAGAGGCAGTGCAAGCTGTTTAAGCTTAAACCACAAAGCGGTGAACGAAATAATGACAACCACGCCACACGGTCGTAGCGATAAGTTAAGGCGCGAATAATTTGCATTAAATCCATCACGTAAGGCTGTTCACTCAGAGGGAACATATCCACTGCACGTACGGGAATATTGGCTTGCAATAAACGCTCATTTAAACGCCCCAAGGCCTTACGATTTTTCACCAAAATAGCAATGGGTTTTTCAGCCCTTGCATGTCGTGCCAAGGCTGCACTCACTAGCTCTACCACTTTTTGCTCAGCCGCCTCAATCGCTTCGGCTCTGGAGTCAACCCCTTTAATCTCTTTAGTGGCGTAATAAAAGGGATAATGCGTGACCGCTTCTAATGCGCCTGGGCCATGAAAAGATACCGAATGTTCATAAGGGACAGCGCCGAATTCCTCGTTATATTCGGCAGGAAAGCTCTCTTGATAAATCTTGTTGTTCCAATCGACTATCCCTTCAACAGAGCGGAAATTTTCTCTCAAATTCAACACTTCCAGCGGCACATGATTCAGTCTTTTTTCACTCGCAACTTTAATAAAAAGACCGACCTCGGCCTTACGGAAGCGGTAAATCGACTGCATGGGATCGCCCACCAAAAATACCGTACGACCGTCTTGCGGTTGCCAACCGGAGGTCAAAAGTGCCAATAAATCAATTTGCAACTGACTGGTATCCTGAAATTCATCCACCAATAAATGCTGAATCCGGGCATCCAATGCCAATAGTAAGTCCGCTGGCTCATCCGCACTACCTAAACCATTTAAAGCACTCAGTGCCACCTCGGTAAAATCCACCGCCCCGTCGGCAATATACACTTGATGCAACTGCTCCAAAGCAATGCTCAGCACCTTCGCAAGCTGCTGATAAATAACTAGCTGATCATTATTTAATAGATGCGTCGGCAAGGATTTAACTGTGACCAAAGCCTCTATCAGCTCTGGACTAAAGTCAGTATGCTTTAAATAATCCACCAGCGAGGCCTTAAACGGTGCTTTAGGCGCAACCCCATGTTTGATGGTCAATTGCTTCCGAATGCTATTTCCCGTGGTCAATAGCGACTCTGCTAGCGCCTGCCAACGCTCCACATCATCGGCACTAACAGTTAGCGCTTGACTATCAACCGCTTTGAGAGACGCCAAGGGTGGCCAATGTTGAGCCCAAGCCGCTAATAGCGGTATATATTCCGTCTCAAAACCTAAGGGTAATGCATCCTTTACCCGTTGTATCGCACGTGTCACCAATAATTCCATGCTTTGTACCATGGCGATGATACTTGCTTGAGGATCGCTCAAGACATCCTGCCATTGATCACGGATCTGCAGCATTTCTACCAAAGCACCTTCCAAATGCGCTAGATCCACATTAAGATGACTTAAGACTGCCTGCAACTCAACTGACTGGTCAATTTGACTCAGCGTCAACAAGGCGGCCTGCCGGTATTGACGATACAAAGAATCGGAAATCTCCAAGCTACCCCCGGTCTGTGAAGACCAAGGCATGGTCCGCACCAAACCTGAGCTCAAGGAGTCAAAGGTCATGATGCGCAAGCGACTTGGATACTCTAATAAATGCCAGTCTTTTTGCTCATTGCGTGCTAAGACCTGTCGAGCTAATTGCCAACTGTTTACTTTATGCTCTTCCACGGGCTGCGGCTCCAAACCGGCGCGCAGCTTTTCTAACACACGATTGCGCATTTCACCGGCAGCCTTACGGGTAAAGGTAATGGCTAACACTTGTTCAGGCTGTTCCACAATGGCAAGCAGGGCCAAAATGCGATCGGTGACTAACTCGGTCTTACCGGAACCAGCCGGGGCCTGTACTAAAAAGGAGCTATCTGCTTGCAAAGCACGCTGGCGTTGGGCCAGATCAGAAGGCTTTTTACTCATCATCACTCTCCTCTTCCTCAACGCTTTGCGACAATCTTAAAAAGGGTAATACCTCACAATAGTCCATATCTTTTTTATCTTCATAACGATTAGCCGCGAAGCCATTGGAAATCTCCTCGGCCAAGCTATGTAACTTAGTTTTCCACACCCTTAATAACTCCTCAAAAGCGGCGGCTGTTTTTTGCTCTACCCCTTTGCTGCTTTCTTCGAGCGACCAATTCACTAGACCAATACCGCCAAAACCCATCTTGCCGGGTTTTAAACTGGCAAAACCTACCCCACCAATATCACTTATCGCATGCTCACCATAGGCGGCGTATAAGGGCAGCTGTAAATCGATGGGTCGCTCTCGATACCAATGCTTTTTATAATTTGGCAAACTACCGGTTTTATAGTCTAGGTACAAATAGCTGTTATTTTCTAAATAATCTATACGGTCAACCGTCACCCGTAACTGTATGGAAGCTAAAGGTAGCTGCACCTTTTTCTCAAGCTCCTGCACGCTAAAGCTTAACTCGCGCTTTTGCTCCAAGCTTAAAAAGTGAAATAACTGATTTTTGGCATACTCTTTTTCTAAATTCAGTAAGGCATTGGAGTCAAATAGCAGCTCCTCCTTTGCACAAACATCCACCACCTCTGAGATTTTGGCTTTAAGCGCAGTCTCATCCATTGCCTGTAAGCTTTGTTGATCACGCACCCCTTGCCAAAATAGCTCTAAAGCCGCATGCATAAAGCTCCCCCTTTGCATGCGATCAAGCTCATAGCGAGGATAGGAATGAAACTCACGCATATGCAATCGATAGACTGCAAAAGCCCAAAGCGGGTTCTTGGCCTGTAAATCAATTAGTCTTGTGCCGCCGGACAATAACCCCGCCACCGGCGGCCCGTAATTATCCTGCAAAAATTCAAGCTCCGCCGCTACCAGCTTATCGCTCACAGCGTCCACAGTGCATTGCCCCTCGATGGCTAGCCATTGATCCTCGGGTAGGTATTGGGCTAATAAGGGGGAGACCTTGGTCGGCATTTCGCCACTAAAGGCATGCCAACTAATATGAATCTGCGGCGCCGTGCTTAATAGCTGCTCTAACATGGCTTGAGCCCATTCAAACTCCCTTTGCTGATCTGAACGTGGTGCAGCTACTCGCTGTAGTGCAGTTTTAGGAATCAAGGGATTGGGTTTAGGGACCGTGGGTAAAACATCATCTTGCAAACTTAATATCCACACAGCATCCCACTTGGCGCCCTCGGCCTCCAACATACCCAACACATCTAAGCGTGCTGTGGCAGCTCGCTGAGGTTGGAAAATTTGTTGACTACATAAGCGCTCAAATAAATGTAAGGCCTCACGTATAGACATCGTGTCTAGCAGCGGTGATAAAGCAGCCGCATTTTTCAAGGTCTCGTCAAAGGCCTGACATACTTGATACTGCACCGAACTCAACTTAGCGATACCGGGAAAGTTAAAGAGCTCGAAAAATGCTTTAAATATCGCTAAGTGCTGATTAAATTTGAGGGAACTAACCGTGCCAAAAAGCGCAAACGCTCGCTTTGTTAAGTCAACAAACTCATCCGAAATCTCATAAAAGAATTGTTGCACTTCCGCTTTTTTATAGCTGATTTTATTGGCTTCACGCAACGTTAAATCAATGGCATGAATCTCATCTGACCAGGCTGAGAGTAAAGCCTCCTGCGCTAATAGTAAAGCTTCACCCAGCGCTTGAGTCGCGATACGGCCACTACTTTCTAAGGTAATAAACAGACGTAAACAAGCCAAGGCTGAACGTACAATCGTCCAATCACTTAAAGGGCGCCCAATGGCTACGTTATAGAGCAAATCAGTTTGTAGTCCAGAGGCCTGAAGACGCTCATGCAAATAGCGACGTACGGTACTATTCTCGCTTTGTAATAAGGGATCGATAATGGCAAAACGACCAGTAGGATGCGCGGCTAATTGAGCCTTAGCCCAATCTACTGCGGCTTCCAACTCCTCGCGCCGACTATGTGCTTGGTACACGCTAAGCTGCGCTGCTAGTTGATTATCATCATGCAAGCGATAAAGACTCGCCCCCAAGGCTTGACAGGCTGCTAATAAGGCTGATTGCGTTGGCGACAACTCTCTAAAGCCTAAGAGCACAATTGCTTTTCCCGACAACAAAGCACTGGCAGCATTGCCCTCTTGTAATTGCTGTAATAACCATTGATCCCGTAATGGGCCATCAATGGCATCACGCTGTTGTAAACGTGCTAAATAATGCTGTTTAATGCTTTGATACTCACGGTATTCAGGAGTTAACTCGGCATCCTCTACGCGAATCGCCCAATCTGTTTCTAGGGTATGGGCCTCGGCCAAGACCCGGGCTAGTTTACTAAGATTTAGGGTGCTTAATTGCTGCTCTTCTAGCACCGCTTCCCAATACAGTAAGGCGGCAAAATGACTGAGCTGCTTGGCGGCAGGCACCGCAGCCACCGCAAAGGCGACACGCTCTGTGAGTGACTCGGTAAAAACCGACCAAGGCTGTATGCGTGGCAATTCAAAAACCTGTGCAGTTTCACGCTTTGCACTAATTAAGAGCCGCTTTAGATGAATGGCCATGCGGTTATTGACCGTCACCACCATAGTCTCAGAGGCTTCTAAATCAAGCAGTTCTTGCTGTGATATACGTATCAAACCATCTAGCATATTGTTATTTGCCTAAAAAATTCTTCGATAAAGCATTCTAACGCAGGATCTTAACGCCCTAAATACACAAAAGCGCCTACAAAGATTGTAAGCGCTTTTGTGCTTGACTCAGCGAAGCGAAGCTTATGAAAATAAGGCTTCTGCCTGCTTTCTTAATTCAAATTTCTGAATCTTACCAGTGGCAGTTTTTGCTAATTCACCAAATACATAGTATTTAGGACGCTTAAAGCCGGCCAAGCGCTCACGACAGTACTGGTCAAGCTCCTCTTCGCTAACCTGAGCGTCGTCTTTGAGCTCCACAAAAGCAACCGGTACCTCACCCCATTTTTCATCGGCAAGTGCGACCACCGCTACATTAGCCACTGCTGGATGCTTATAGAGCACATCCTCAACCTCAATACTGGAGATATTTTCACCGCCAGAAATAATAATATCCTTACTGCGGTCCTTAATCTGCGCATAACCGTCAGGATGTAAGACGCCTAAGTCACCCGTATGGAACCAACCGCCAGCAAAGGACTTCTCAGTCTCGGCGGGATTCTTTAAATAGCCCTTCATCACGATGTTGCCACGGAACATTAATTCACCGATCGTCTTACCGTCAGCAGGCACAGGCTCCATGGTTTCCGGGTCTAACACAGTTAGTGCACCCTGTAAGGTATTACGTACGCCCTGGCGCGCTTTTTGCGCCGCCCGATCTTCAACCGATAACTCATCCCACTCAGGCTTTTCTGCACAGACCGCTGAAGGACCGTACACCTCAGTCAAACCATAGACGTGAACCATATGAAAACCCATCTGCTCCATCCGCGCTAATACCGCTTCTGGAGGCGCAGCACCTGCTACCATGGCGCTCACCGGATGGTCGATCCCCGCCTTCATCTCCGCAGGCGCATTGGCTAGCGCCGCATGCACCACCGGTGCAGCACAGTAGAAGCCTACACGCTCTTGGCGAATTAAATCAAAGCAGGTCTTTGGATCGAATTTGCGTAAACACACGTTAACACCGCCGCGTGCAGCAATCGTCCAAGCAAAACACCAACCATTACAATGAAATAAGGGCAAGGTCCATAAATACACTGGACGCTTTGGCATATCGAACTCTAAACTTTGCGCAATCGCATTTAAGGCGGCACCACGGTGATGATAAACCACCCCCTTAGGGTTACCGGTGGTACCAGAGGTATAGTTCAAAGCAATTGCATCCCATTCGTCCTTAGGTAAAACCCAATTATCTAGATCCTCAGCGGATTGCAAAAAGCCTTCATACTCAATGTCACTGAAGGGCTCCACGTCCTTAGGGCCTAATTCATCATTGACCTGAATTATTTTAAGTGCGGGTAAAGCCTTTTTAATCTCAGGGATGTGCGGCGCAAACTCGCTATCGACCAGTAAGAACTCGGCCTCACCATGTTGTAAACAGTAGATCAGACCCTCAGTTTCTAAACGCACATTAAGTGCTAATAAGACGCCGCCTGACATCGGCACACCAAAACCAGCCTCAACCATGGCCGGCGTATTATGTAAAAGCGTAGCAACCGTGGTACCACGATCGGCCCCGTTTTGTCTCAGGGCAGCAGCCATTTGGCGACAGCGATGATAGGTTTCAGTCCAGTTCTGACGGATTGAGCCATGCACAATCGCCAAATCATCACCGAATACCTCATGTGCCCGCACTAAAAAATCAATAGGTGTTAAGGGTGTATAGTTAGCCTCATTTTTACCCAGACCTGTCTCAAAATCAGCCATCATGTCTCCTTATATAAAAACTGATTCCTATGTATTTTAATTAGTAATAAAATTATGGCATTGATCTAAATTAAATGACTAATCATATTTGAGCACTTAAGACTAAAGTCATAGCTCTACCTAAGGTCGCTCCCTAAAACTTATGCGCGGGGATGATGCTTTTGATGCAAGGTTTTTAATCGCTCGCGTGCCACATGGGTATAAATCTGCGTGGTAGAAATATCAGCATGCCCTAAGAGCATTTGCACCACGCGCAAATCCGCTCCATGATTCAGTAAATGTGTGGCAAAAGCATGTCGCAACACATGGGGTGATAACGGCACCTGTATATCCTGTTGCTTAGCGTACTTTTTGACTAATTGCCAAAACGCCTGCCGACTCATGGCACTACCCAAGCGGGTAATAAACACCGCATCATCAAGACGACCCTTGAGGAGTTCTGGTCTGGCCTCCAACAAATAGCGCTCCAACCAGTACAAAGCCTCTTCACCTAGGGGCACGATCCGCTCTTTGGAGCCCTTTGCCTCGACCACGCGCAAAAACCCCTCTCTCAACGCCAAATGAAAAACTCTAAGTGCAATCAACTCACTCACACGCAGTCCAGTCGCATACAGCGTCTCTAGCATGGCACGGTCTCTCAAGCCACCCGACGTTTTCAAATCAGGCGCGGCCAACAGCAACTCCACCTGTGATTCACTAAGACTTTTAGGAAAGCGTGCGGCCTGCCGGACTGCTTTGATATGCAAACAAGGATCCTCCTCCATACGATGATGTTGCATGGCCCAGGCATAGAAACGACGCAAAGTCGCCAAACGTCGATTGGCTGTGCTCGGCTTTGTTTCTACATGCATTTGCGCCAACCAAGCCTGAATATCCTCAGCCTTCACCGTAAATACACTCACAGCTGGGCGCTCACGCTGCAAAAACTCGATAAAGGCATGCATATCCTGACGATAGGCAGCTAAGGTGTTTTTAGCTAAACCGTCCTCTAACCACAAGCTGTCTAAAAAAGCGGAGAGTTCATTTTCCTGCATTTTAATTCCGATTTAAACGCTGATAATTTCAGCTATACTAAACGATGCTTTAAACCATCGCTTAATTATATATAACGTATTATGAGCATTTTATACCTACTTCTACCTGATATTATCCTAGTGGCACTAGGGTGGTTCATGCTCAATAAGCTCAATTTTGCCCGTGAGTTTTTTGCCAATACGGAAAAGATGGTCTATTTTCTGATGTTTCCGGCCTTGCTCTTTCGCTCGGTACTCGCTAGCCCACTTAGTATCAGTACCGCCGGCGCTTCGCTGCTCGCCTGTGTCTTACTAGCCCTTGCTGGTTTATTGCTAGCGCTCGGTAGCCGACTATTTCTAACCGTCGATCAGCGTGCGCTCAATTCCACCCAACAATGTGTTTATCGTTTCAGTACCTATTTGGCGCTCTCTATTGGACCTGGCGTTGGTGGCACCGATGGCCTAGCGATCATGGCAGTATTTATCGGCTTTACCGTCCCCTTAGTCAATGTCATGGCAGTGCGTGCTTTAGCAGCCGAAAGTGGGGGCGGTGTATTAAAATCCATTATCAGCAATCCCCTCGTCATCACAACTGTGTTGGCGGTGAGTTTAAACCTGCTCGGCTTTAAGCTACCTGCGGTACTTGATAATACCCTCCTAAAACTTGGTCAAGCATCTATTCCGCTTGGGCTAATTTGTGTCGGGGCGGCGCTTAAGTTGAGAGAAGGAACAGTCAATGCACCGATCGTGGCTTGGATGACGGTCACCAGGCTCGTGATGATGCCGCTGTTTGCCTTATTAATCGCCATTGTAGTCGGCTTTAGCACACTACAAACACAGATGTTTATGATTTTTGCCGCCATCCCAACGGCTCCCGCCGCCTATGTGCTAGCTGTGCGGATGGGTGGCGATGCACGGCTGGTGGCCAATATTATCTCGGTTCAGACCCTAAGCTGTTTGCTTACTCTACCTATTTGGCTCTACTTCATTGTAAAAAGTGACTTTTTACAAACGATTACAAATTATTTTTAAAATAAAAGAACTGAATTAAGTCAAAATTTTATTTATTTAACAAATAATTAGTACCCATATCAAGAATTCACATGAAGCAAGCATTAAGTCATTATCGCCTTTTTCTAGCAGATGAAGCGGCGAGTTGCGCCTTGGCAAATAATCTAGCTAAATCAATTTTTCCTAATTTATCAGAGGGTTACGAGCTCGACCTGAGCGATTTTAGCGGTGCACGTATTTATTTACACGGGGATCTAGGCGCTGGTAAAACCACCTTTGCCCGCGCATTTTTACGCGCTCTTGGTGTAAAGGGCAGAATAAAAAGCCCTACCTACACCCTACTTGAAAGCTATAATGTTTCTAGCTTATACTTATATCACTTTGATTTTTATAGGTTTAATGATTCTGACGAATGGCAAGAGGCCGGATTTGAGGAGCAACTCCTGGAGCGGGCGGTCGTCTTAGTCGAGTGGTCAGAAAAAGCAAATGAGCAGCTCCCTCCTCCTGATTTAAGGCTTTACTTAACTTATCAAGAGGCGGGGCGTGAAGCCGTGTTATCGGCAGTTACAGACAAAGGGAAGCAATGGCTAAACAATTTAAACTCACAGACAGAGGTATAGCGCGGCGCCGTGCCTTAGGCTTTGCGGGTAGCGTGTTGACCCTAAGTGTGATGCCCAAGTGGGCCCAGGCTGCTGCCGCTCAAGTGTTAGCAGTACGTACCTGGCCGGCAGATGAATACACTCGAGTGACGTTAGAGCTAAGTGCACCGCTTAACGCTGAGCATTTTATGCTCGACAATCCAAATCGTTTAGTGGTGGACTTACAAGGCATTAGCCTAAACCAAGCACTTAACTCCTTAGTTTCCCAAATTAAACCAAATGATCCCTACATCCGTTCCATTCGGGTGGCGCAAAATCGTGCCGATGTGGTGCGTTTAGTGATGGATCTCAAGCAACAGATTGCGCCGCAAGTATTTACCTTAAAGCCTATCGGTAATTATCAGTACCGTTTAGTTCTTGATCTTTACCCTAAAGTTGCACATGACCCACTGATGGCTTTATTAGATAGCCCCGGCGATGATCCCTTAGCGAGTGTCATTGATCAGTTAGGCAGCAGCCGCCCTACCACCAGTGCACCAACCGTACAAGGTCAGATAGCTCCTAAAGCACCGGCAGCCCCTCCCACAAGCGGCAGTCGCAATCGCGGCTCACGTCCTGTGCTAATTGCGATTGATCCTGGCCATGGCGGTGAGGATCCTGGCGCCATCGGTCCACGTGGCACGCGCGAAAAAGATGTGGTACTGGCAATTTCCAAGTATTTGCGTGATCAGATTAATGCGCAGCCGAATATGCGTGCCTATATGACACGTGATGCAGACTTCTTTGTACCTTTACAAGTACGAGTACAAAAAGCAAGACGGGTTAAAGCTGATATTTTTATTTCGGTGCATGCGGATGCCTTTAGTAATCCAAGCGCTCGTGGTACCACGGTCTTTACACTGTCGACCAAGGGCGCCAGTAGCGCCGCTGCCAAATGGCTGGCCAACAAAGAAAATAATGCCGATATGATTGGCGGTGTAGATTTCGGCGCACATGATCGCAGTACTGCCAGTGTACTACTGGATATGTCGACCTCACAACAGATTCAGGACTCCTTAAAAATCGGTCATCGCGTGTTAAGCTCCTTAGGTAAAATTAACGGGGTTCACAGTCGTCGCGTTGAGCAAGCGGGCTTTGCGGTGTTACGTTCACCAGATATCCCTTCGATTCTGGTTGAAACGGCCTTTATTTCTAATCCCAAAGAGGAGCAATTCCTCCGCTCATCTAGTAATCAACGGGCCATCGCTAAGGGGATTTTAGGTGGCGTTCAAGCCTATCTTGCAACCAATCCTCCCTTAGCTAGACTGGGCTAATGACTAGCTTAACAATTTGATGATTGTTAAAACCGCTTGATAAAAATCGAGCGGTTTTTTAATATGTACGGCATGAGTCAAAGAAAAGAAATTCGCCCCCTGCCTGAGCAATTAATTAATCAAATTGCTGCAGGCGAAGTGATTGAGCGCCCTGCTTCGGTGCTAAAAGAGCTATTGGAAAATGCCATTGATGCGGGCAGCACAGAAATTGAGGTGCGTTTAGAGGGTGGGGGGATACGCCGTATTTGCGTGATTGATAATGGTAGTGGCATACCGCAACATGAGTTGCCTTTAGCCTTGACACAGCATGCCACCAGTAAAATACGCAGCTTAGAGGAGTTAGAGTCAGTCGCCTCCATGGGCTTTAGGGGTGAGGCTTTAGCCTCCATCGCCTCGGTTAGTCGGATGACGATTAGTTCACGCACGGCGTCGCAAGATCATGCCTTTAGCATTTGCGGCACTTCTAAAGAAATCAGTCCAGCCGCCGGTGGTATCGGCACCACGGTGGATGTGCGACAACTCTTTGAGCATATCCCCGCTCGACGCAAGTTTTTAAAAACTGAAGCCACGGAATTCGCTCATGCTGTCGATACCTTGGAGCGTTTGGCGATGGCCAATCCACAATTAACGCTGAGAGTGTTTCATAATCAAAAGCCCTATAAGCAATGGCAAGCCACGGATGCTTTTCAACGTGTGCGCGATGTGATGGGCAATGAGTTTATGGAGCATGGCCTGGAAGTGCAGCTGGATCATGGCTTGGCCCGTTTACATGGACTCATCATTCACCCCACCGCCGCCCGTCCGCGGGCTGATAAGCAGTATCTTTTTGTGAATGGTCGTTTTATACGTGACCGCGCCATTAGCCATGCCATTCGTCAAGCCTATAGTGATGTTTTACATGGTGAGCGTCAGGCTGCCTATGTGTTGTTTCTTGAGATTGCCCCTGAACTGGTCGATGTGAATGTGCATCCCGCTAAAAGTGAAGTGCGTTTTAGAGAGGCAAGCGCCGTTTATCGCTTATTTATTCAGGCCTTGGGAGCCGCACTTTCTAATACGGGCGGACAAAACCGTAGCGATGCCAATGCCGTGATGAGTAGCTTGGCTCGTAGCGGTGACGATATCGCCTTATCAACTACCCCACAGCCTACTAGCTACAATGCGGATACAAGCAACTACCCTGAAGCGGCAATTTCTAGCAATGCATATCCGCAGCAGCCTGGCAATGATTACCGTCAAAACGCCTTAAATTTGACAGCTGCAGGTGATTGGCGTACTACCTATGCGCCGCTTACCACAAGTAGCACAGCAACAAGCCACACGACAGCTACAACAACACCTACAGTGAGCCCGCAGCCAGCAGAAACGCAGGATGCGAACGATGATTTTCCTTTGGGCATGGCAATTGGTCAATTGCATGGTATTTATATTTTGGCGCAGAACCGCTCCGGTCTTGTATTGGTAGATATGCACGCTGCCCATGAGCGAGTGCTTTATGAGCAATTAAAACAACTTCATAACCAACAAGATATTGTGGTGCAAGAGTTTTTAGTGCCCTACCTACTTTCTTGCAGCGAAAAAGACGTTGCTATTGTCGAGTCGAAACCTGATCTGCTAATGGACTTAGGCTTACATCTCAGCCCTAGCGGACCTAAAAGTATTAGTGTGCGAGGGGTGCCAGCCCTATTGTCGCGCGGTGATATTGAAAGTATGGTACTGGGTGTTTTAAAGGATATCGCTGATATTGGCAGCAGTGAGCGTTTAGCCCTACAGCGTAATGAAATCCTTGCTACCATGGCGTGTCACGGTGCCATTAGAGCACGCCGTATACTGACGATCAACGAGATGAATGCACTACTACGCGCCATGGAAGCCACGGATAAGGCGGATAATTGTAATCACGGTCGCCCTACTTGGTTCCAATGGTCGATGGGTGATTTGGATAAACTATTTATGCGCGGCGAGTAGTTGCAACATGAAAAAACAAATTCTCTGTATATGCGGTCCCACCGCTGCCGGTAAGTCCGCTGCGGTTTTAGCCTTAGCCAAGTTAAGACCCATTGAAATTATTGCCATGGACTCGGCCACCATTTATAAAGGCTTGGATATTGGTACTGCAAAAGCCAGTGCCGCAGAGCAGGCGCAAGTACCACATCATTTATTAGACATTCGCGATCCACTCGCAAGTTATAGTGCGGCGGACTTTGTGAGTGATACGCTAGCGCTCATTCCAGCGATTCAAGCACGTGGTAGTCTACCCGTAATTGAAGGTGGCACCATGATGTATTACAAAGCCCTACGTGAAGGTTTGCATGATTTACCCAAAGCCGATGCCACACTACGGGCTGAGATTGAGGCAGAGGCAAAGCGCATCGGTTGGCCTGCCATGCATCAACAGCTTGCCTCAGTGGATCCAACAACGGCAGCACGTTTGTCGCCCAATGATAGTCAACGCATTGCGCGTGCCTTAGAGATTTACCGTATCAGCGGTAGCACGATGTCGGCCTTAATTGCTACGCAAAAAGCGCCATCGCATGATTATGATTTTGTGACTATCAGCCTGGAACCACGTGAGCGCAGCCGTTTGCATCAACAAATTGAAAAGCGCTTTAAGCAGATGCTGGCTATGGGCTTTTTAGATGAAGTACAAAGCCTTTATCAGCGTCCAGACCTGCATCCCGATTTACCCTCAATCCGCTGCGTCGGTTACCGCCAATTATGGGACTATTTGGCCGGTAACTGCAGCTATGAAGAGGCGGTAGAGCGTGGCATTGCTGCCACCAGACAATTGGCAAAGCGCCAAATTACTTGGTTGCGCAGTCAACCTGAACGAATTCAAATTGACTGCTTTTCTGAGAATGTGCCAGCACAGGTCTTGCGCACGGTGCGTCAACTGGCATTAATTGATTAAATAGTGCGATAGTGCGAGCAACTACTCCTTAATCAATACTCGCGGACCGTCGCCTTGGGGCACAATCTCACCCACGTGGTAGACGGTCTCACCCGCTTCGCTTAACTGCGCCTTGACCGCATCGGCAGCTTCAGCAGCTACGACTATCACCATACCCAGACCGCAGTTAAAGACACGGTACATTTCTTGGGTATCCACATTACCCTGCTCCTGCAACCAAGAGAATAACGGTGGCAACTGCCATTCACCCTTGTGTAGATGGGCAGCTAAGCCCTCAGGCACAACCCGCGGGATATTTTCCAATAAACCACCACCGGTAATATGCACTAAGCCCTTAATCGCCTCACCATGCTGCTCAATAGCGGCTAGTACCGGCTTAACATAAATGCGGGTCGGTGCCATGATGGCATCAGCAAAGGTAGCGTCCTCAAACGGATCCTCAGGTTTAATGCCGGCGCGTTCAATGATTTTGCGGATTAAGGAGTAACCATTAGAGTGAGCGCCACTTGAGGCTAAGGCTAATACCACATCACCAGCTTTAATTGAGGCGCCGTTAATCACCTTAGACTTTTCAACCGCACCGACCGCAAAACCCGCTAAATCATATTCACCCTCGGGATACATGCCGGGCATTTCTGCGGTTTCACCACCAATTAAGGCGCAGCCAGCGAGCTCACAGCCTTTAGCTACACCACCGACCACGGCGGCAGCTTTATCGACTGCCAATACCCCACAAGCAAAATAATCCAAGAAGAATAAAGGCTCCGCCCCTTGAACTAAAATATCATTAACACTCATTGCCACTAAATCAATACCAACCGTGTCATGCTTATCCCAATCAAAGGCCAAGCGCAACTTGGTACCTACCCCATCGGTCCCAGCAACCAACACTGGCTCCTGATAACGCTTAGGCACCTCGAATAAAGCACCAAAACCGCCCAGACCGGTCAAAACCCCTTCGCGCATGGTTTTTGCTGCCAAAGGCTTAATACGATCAACTAAAGCCTCACCGGCATCAATATCCACACCGGCATCGCGGTAACTTAAAGGGGAGTTTTGCTTATTTGTCATGAGAAATATACCCAAATATGTAAGAATAATGATTATTGCTAGATGTTAGTGCAGTCCGCTGCGCAACACGTAGATTATCCTATTTTACGATAAATTATCAATCAGCTGTGCCTGAGTGATAACAATGATTTTGAATGATTGAGCAACTGCCATTGGCTTTATTACCAAGCCAAGATTTTAGTTTTGATAATTTTGTGCCGGGTGAAAACTGGGAAGCGCTCAGCCGGCTCATGGATTGTGCGCCCGGCTCCATGCTGTATCTCTTCGGTGAGCCTGGTAGCGGTAAAAGCCACCTCCTTAAAGCGCTGGCTGCGGAGCGTGCAGCTGCGGTTTATTTTGCGGCGGCGGATTTTCCGACGGACTTAAACGCCTGCCTTGAAAACCAAGCTCAGATTGTGGCAGTTGATGATGTACAGGATCTCAATGAAGCACAGCAAATGACGTTTTTTGACTTGATTAATTATACGCATCGTCATAAAAATCAGGCAGATGCCATTAGTCTCATCAGCGCTGGCGATCAAGCGCCACTTAATATGCCGATTCGTGAGGATCTACGTAATCGCCTCGGTTGGGGCTTAGCCTATAGGCTACACTCGCTCAAAGACGAGGATATTGTGCTAGCGATTCAGCAGCGAGCCTATGAAAAAGATTTAAAAATCAATTCAGAAGCCACTGATTGGCTGTTAAAAAACACGGAGCGTAATATCCGCTCATTATTCGCTTGGCTGGATGCTTTAGACCTATACTCTATTGCTAAGCGCCGCCAAGTCACCCTAAACTTAATTAAAAACTTTATTCAAGAAGCTGAAATTAATCATCACTTATGAGTATCACAACAAAAACACTCGCCCTCTTCGATTTAGATCACACCCTTCTTCCGATTGATACCGATTATGAATGGATCGAATGGCTTAGTCGCAATCAGCTAGCTGGCGACCCAGCCGAGGTGGCACGCAGAAACCAAGAAATCATGGATAAGTATGATGCCGGTCAATTAACCATTGAGGAGTCGGCCGCCTTTGTTTTAAGCTTTTTGGCGATGCATACACCCTTTGATTTAAGCAAATATCATGAGCGCTTTATGGCTGAGGTTGTACGTCCAGCGATCACCGAACAAGCCTTTGACTTAGTGGATCGTCATTTACGTGAGGGCGCTTTATGCTGCCTCGTCTCAGCGACTAATACCTTTGTCATCCAACCAGTAGGCCGCGCCTTTGGTTTTGAGCATATTATCGGCACTTCACCCGAGTATATTAATGGTCGCTACACCGGTCAATTTGTTGGCGTTGCCTCTTATCAAGAGGGTAAAATCACCCGGGTTGAACAATGGCTCAATGGCTTAGGTAGCAGCTTAGATGCCTTTGAAAGCATCTATTTTTATAGTGATTCGATGAATGACTTGCCCTTATTACAAAGAGCCACCCACCCAGTTGCCACTAACCCTAGCCCTGCCCTACGTGAGCTTGCGCAAAAAAACAACTGGGCAATTATCGATTTATTTAAATAATCAGCATAGCTTATGGGCACAGAACATAAACTCTCCATCAATACTTTTTTAAAAAAGCTGTTTAAGGTCCCTCAACACGAACAAGCGACTAAGGGCCGTGCTAATAAAAAGCATCGAGGCTCAAGCAATCAGCCTCAAGCCATTATGTATGATGCGGCTGAGCATCAAATACAAAATCACCTGATTTCGCGCAATGCGATTAAGGTCTGTCAAGTACTACAGGATGCCGGTTTTGAAGCCTATATCGTAGGTGGCGCAGTACGCGATTTGATTTTAGGCCTACAACCCAAAGATTTTGATGTAGCGACAAATGCGACCCCAGAGCAGGTTAAACCCTTATTTCGTCGAGCCCTAATCATTGGACGTCGTTTTAGATTAGTGCATTGCCTATTTGGTCGTGAAATTATTGAGGTTTCAACCTATAGAGCAGCATCGACGCAAAAACAGCATACGGATGAATTCGGTCGTGTGCTCAGTGATAACGTCTACGGCAATCAGGCTCAGGATGCTGAACGGCGTGACTTTACCATCAATGCCCTGTATTACGATCCGATTGCTAAAACGCTAATTGACTATCATCATGGTCTACATGATATTCGTCACCGTCTGGTACGCATTATCGGTGATGCGGAGGCACGCTATCGCGAGGATCCGGTGCGTTTACTGCGAGCTTTGCGCTTTCAAGCCAAGCTCAACGGCAGCTTAGAAGCGAGTACCGCTGCACCCATCAAATCCATGGCCAAGTTACTGCTTAATGTACCCGAGTCCCGTCTGGCCGATGAATCATTAAAGCTGCTTTGTTGCGGCAATAGCAATCTCTGCCTGCAGTTAATTGCAGCACATGGACTGAGCGATGGCATTTTACCTTTAATTAATTTATTGCAACAACAACTTGAACATAACAAGTTTCTACAAATTGCTTTAGAAAGAACAGATTATCGTATCCGCAGCAGTAAGACGGTAAGTCCAAGTTTCCTATATGCTGCCGCCCTTTGGCCCTTGGTCAGTGAACGCTGGCGCTATTATCAAGATGAACACAAAGAGCCGGTCGTGCCCGCCTTGGTTCAAGCAGCGCATGAAGTATTAGAAAAATTTGCCCGTCATCTCTCACTCCAACGCCGTCAAAGCAGTGATATGCGGGAGATTTGGTTTATGCAACCACGCTTTGAAAAGCGCTCATTACGTGCTATTTATCGCATGTTTGAACAGCCACGTTTCCGTGCGGCTGTTGATTTCTTACAGATTCGTGCGGCGGCCGGTGAGTTTGATAGTGTACTTGCTCAATGGTGGATGGATTTAGCTGATGCGGATAGCGATGAGCGTAGCGCCATGCTCACTCAATTGCCTCAGCCGTCACGTCAACAGCGCGCCACCACCGGCATGGATGGCGAGGCAGTCAAAAGCAAGCGTAGACGGCGTCCGCGCAAGCGCAATTATGCCAATCGCAAACGCAAAGCTATGGCGGCTCAGGCAGAACCTACATCAAGCAACACGACCAAAGGGAGTGGTACTCATGAGTGATGCAGCAGTCATGCATCAGGCCTATATTGCCTTAGGTGCCAATCTTAATTCTCCGGCTACAACGCTTGAAGCCGCCATCGACAGCATTGCTGCAAGCCCTGGCATTAAACTGCTTAAGCGCTCCTCACTCTACCGTAGCCCGCCCTTGGATGCGGACGGTCCGGACTATATTAATGCGGTGGTAGAGATTGTGACGAGCCTGCAACCCTTGCCACTTTTACATCGCTTACAAGCCATTGAAAATGCCTATGGCCGCGAACGTACCTATAGAAATGCGCCGCGCACCTTGGATCTGGATATCTTGCTCTATCAAGACTTTAGCTCCGATAGTGCGGAATTAAGCGTACCTCACCCCCGCCTGCATTTGCGCAGCTTTGTGTTGATGCCATTAATTGAAATTGCTGGCGATATGCAGCTGGCTCAGGGAAGTGCCTCAGAGCTACTCAAAGCAGCATTGGCTTCGGGGCAAATTATTCATAAACTCTAAGAGGTATGAAAATCGAGTAGGGTGAGGTTTGCACCTCATCCCTCTCACAGAACCGTACGTACGGACCTCGTATACGGCTCATGCACATTACCATTTAGCATATGCGCTAAACACGTAGCCAGTCTCAACTTTCCCCATATCATACAACGTTAAACTATCTAACCACTTATTCGGCATAGCATAGTGAGCTAATGGACTGGCTGAGTTTCTC
>NZ_AQVB01000001.1 GCF_000372065.1 Oligella urethralis DSM 7531 | reverse complement strand
TCGAGGTAACTGTTGGGATAATGCTGTGGCAGAAAGCTTCTTCCATACCCTAAAAGCACATATTATTCATGGAGAGAACTATCGAACAAGAGACCAACTCAAACACGTATTATTTGAGTACATTGAAGTGTATTACAACAGAATGCNACGCCACTCAGCCAATGGCTGGCTTAGTCCCATTCAATATGAACAAAATTATTATGTTGCTTTAGAGGAACAGACTGTCTATTAAATTGGCTAGGATCAATTTCCATTTACAATACCGAAAGACCTCACGAGTCTTTAAATCGTTTAAGTCCTGTCGACTACAGGCTGAAAGCACATTCTACTTTCGGGCTGTGTTAAGAATGGGGTAGGTTCACGAGCAATCCAAGGTGCTGGTAGATTTATAGGTAATGCTGCCTCTATGCCGGGAAGTGTAGCATCTGAGTATTTAACATCGGCACTACAAGATGAATCACTGGAGTTATACAATAAATTTCACTCAGGTCAGGCAACTCCTGAAGAAAAAGAAAGACTATTTGCTCTTGATCCAGAAACAAGATCCTCTCATTACGGTAGGGTCAATTTAAAGCCATGAATTCCTTAAGAACAGAACCAGAAGATATAGTAGATAGTCTTGAATCTCTCCATTGAGCTAAGTCGTATCTGGTAATTTGATTTACTGGTTTAAGTACAAGCTCAGGATAATCTCGGATTATCTTAAGAAGTCTGTTTCTTTCTGCTTTATTTCTTTTCTTATAGTTAGTAACTTTATTGATGTAGTGAAGTATAAGCTCTTCTAAAGTAATCGCAGTAGATTCAATATGGGAATTATCTAGCTCCTTTCTGATACTATATTCCCACTCGATACATTCTTTTTTAGTTAAGAAAGTAGCAGATCTACGAACCCCATTAATAGTTACTTGGATTCGATATCCTTTTTTATATTTGTAAATACTAGCCATTGTATTCTCCTAATCTCCATTAGAAATATCAAATACAAGGTAAGTAGTTACATAGAATTACCCAATAATTACTTTATACATAAACCAATAATAAATAAGCCTATGATTCCATAGGCTATTTTTATATATTACTGGCGGATTGAGAGGGATTCGAACCCTCGATACGTCTCCGTATACACGCTTTCCAAGCGTGCGCCTTCAGCCACTCGGCCACCAATCCTATCTATACCATCATATCAGATGATAATGACATTAAGCCAAGAATTATATCACCTAACACTACGATCGACAATTAAAAAACGCCTTTTCATGAATATCAATCGCACCATCGCTAGGGGATAAGCTTAAAATTCTTTCCACGTAGCGCGCTAATAAATCCACCTCAATATTTACCTCGGCACCCTTTTGTAAGTGCTTGAGGGTAGTGACTTCCAAGGTATGAGGGATTAAATTAATACTAATCTCGCAGCCACCGGAGGGTAGATCATGCACAGAGTTGACCGTCAGACTGACGCCATTAACGACCACAGAGCCTTTATAGGCCAGGTACTTACTCAGTGCAGCAGGTATTTCTAGTTTCAGCTCATGCGACTCACCCACTGGCTGAAAGCTATTTACCAGCCCCTTACCATCCACGTGACCAGCGACGATATGCCCGTCCAAGCTATCACCCAGACGCATGGCATGCTCCAGGTTGACCTCACCGATACGATCCAAGCCGACCGTTTTATTGAGGGACTCACGCGACACTTCGACCTCAAAGCTTTTTTCATCAAAGGCCACCACGGTCATACACGCACCTTGAATAGCGATTGAATCGCCCAGCTTGGTGCGACTTAAATCAAATCCATTGGCATTGATATGCACACGCACACCGCTATCCTTATCACCCTCATGCCCTAAGGGCGTGACCGTAGTAATTTGACCAACTCCTGTAATTATCCCTGTAAACATCCCTTTAACCTATTCAGAAATCGCTGCCAACATTGCTTGCCAACGCTGTGCATCCCGTGCGCTTAAACGTATATCCGTGCCCACAAGCTGTTGTTCAAAAAACACCATTTGCCTGGCCTCACTTAAGCGTTGCAAAGGTGATAGCGCAAATGCCTCTCTGCCTGGACCGATGATTTTTGGTGCCATATACATGAGCACTTCATCCATTAAATTTGCCTCTAGAAAGGCCGCATTTAATCGCGGACCCGCTTCTAAATGCACTTCATTTATCTCATTGTCCGCCAGATACGCCATCACAGCGTGTAAATCCAATGCCTCGCTAGCGCCATCGTTATTACTCAACGGTATCTTAATCAGCCGTGCATTTTTCTCCTGCACTAAGCGCGCCTCTTTTTGCTGCTCCGCTGCCGTTAAGGCTCTGTCTTCCACAAACAACCAAACCGGGTCACCATTAAATAATGCCGCCTTTTCATCGATGATGAAGCGACGATCAATCACCGCTCGAATCGGTTGACGTGGTGTCTCTACTGCACGTACATTTAATAAAGGATCATCTGCCAACACCGTACCGATACCGGTTAAAACGACGCAACTGCGGGCACGCCAATGCTGACCATCAGCACGCGCTGCTGCAGCAGTAATCCACTTCGACTCACCGTCTGCAAGGGCGACTTTAGCGTCCATGGAGCAGGCTATTTTGCTACGCAACCATGGGCGCTTAGTCACCATCCGCGAAATAAAGCCGGGGTTCAGCGCCAATGCTTCTTCTGCCAGGATACCACTACGCACCTCAATCCCCGCTTGCTGCATTTTGGTGATACTACGCCCAGCCACTAAGGGATTGGGATCACGCATCGCAATGACCACCCGAGCAGGCTGGCATGCAATCACCGCGTCCACACACGGTGGTGTACGACCATAGTGACTACATGGCTCCAGCGTCACGTAAAAAGTGGCGCCCCGTAACGCCTCCGCAGGCACTCGAGCCTTAGCATCTTTGATTGCCTGCACTTCCGCATGATCCTGACCGACCGCTTGGGTGCAGCCTTTACCCACCACCCGACCGTCTCGCACAATCAGACAGGCGACACGAGGATTCGGTGAGGTAATATAAAGCGCAGAGTGAGCAAGTTGGATAGCCTCTCGCATCCATTGCTCATCTTGCTGTCGTAGCAGTGCCTCAGGACTTGGATTCATGATGCTTTAGTTTGGTGATGCCATGCTTTTGACCCTGCATCTCGCTAATGGCCTTAACAAATTCATCAATATGCTCAAAGCTCTGATAGACCGAAGCAAAACGCACATAAGCCACCTGATCCAGCTCCTTAAGCGTTTGCATCACCAGTTCACCCACGGTCTCAGTGCTAATTTCCTTTTCGCCCATATTAAAGACAGCATCCTGAATGGCCTGCAGTGCATTCTCACGCGCCTCCGTGCTAACCGGCCGCTTACGTAAGGCCATATTCATACTGGCTTCAAGCTTTGATAAGTCAAACTCGATTCGTCTACCGTCGCGTTTGACCACCATCGGCATCACCTTTTCGACTCGTTCAAAGGTGGTGAATCGCTTTTCGCAATCAGGACAACGACGACGTCGACGAATCACTCTACCCTCGTCTTGCCAACGAGAGTCAACGACCTGAGTATCTGTCTTACCGCAAAAAGGACATTTCATAACTGTACAGAATCAGCTCACCTTGCGTTTTACCCCAAGATGAGCTGTATTAAAAGCTGCGTGTTGCTTATTTGTACACGGGGAACTTCGCCGTCAAGGCGTTAACCTTGGCGCGCACTTCCTCAAGGAAGGCCTCATCATGCGGATGCTCCAACACATCAGCGATCAGGTTAGCCGTAAGCTCAGCTTCAGCCTCTTTAAAGCCGCGTGTCGTAATCGCCGGTGAACCAATACGAATACCACTGGTAACAAACGGTGTTTCTGGATCATTAGGAATGGCGTTTTTATTAACCGTAATATGCGCTTTACCTAAAGCCTCTTCGGCTACCTTACCAGTAATTCCCTTGCTACGTAAATCCACTAGCATCACATGGCTCTCGGTGCGGCCTGAGACGATACGTAGACCACGTGCGGTTAAGGTGTCGGCAAGTACCTTGGCGTTTTTAATTACCTGCTCGCCCCACGCCTTGAACTCAGGCGCCATCGCCTCCTTGAATGCAACCGCTTTACCAGCAATCACGTGCATCAATGGACCACCTTGAAGACCCGGGAAAATCGCTGAATTAATTTTTTTCTCATGCTCAGCTTTCATCATGATCACACCACCACGAGGACCACGTAGCGACTTGTGCGTTGTTGAGGTCACAAAGTCGGCGTGCGGTACGGGGTTAGGATACTGACCTGAAACCACTAAACCAGCGTAATGCGCAATATCTACCATAAAGTACGCGCCACAATCCTTGGCGATTTTAGCCATGCGCTCAAAATCGATTTTTAAGGCATAGGCAGAGGCACCGCCCACAATCAATTTAGGCTTATGCTCTTGTGCTAAACGCTCAAGCTCATCGTAATCAATCTCTTCCTTATCATTTAGACCGTAATGCACAAAGTTGTAGAGCTTACCAGAGGCATTAACCGGCGCGCCGTGCGTCAAGTGACCACCCTCAGCTAAGCTCATACCTAAAACGGTATCGCCCGGCTGTAGCACTGCCAAATAAACTCCCTGATTGGCTTGCGAACCTGAGTTAGGCTGAACGTTAGCCGCTTCAGCGCCAAAGAGCTGCTTTAAACGATCGATCGCTAATTGCTCAACAATATCGACATACTCACAACCACCATAGTAGCGCTTGCCAGGGTAACCCTCAGCGTATTTATTGGTTAATTGTGAGCCTTGAGCCTGCATCACCGCAGGGCTAGTGTAGTTTTCAGAAGCGATTAATTCGATATGCTGTTCCTGACGCTCATCCTCTTTTTGAATGGCTGCCCATAAATCTGGATCAACTTTATCCAAAGTATTGCTACGGTCAAACATTGATAAAACTCCTAATGATAGGTAAATAGGGTAAATGAATTTCAAACTATGATGAATCCCAGCGCAATGCGCTGAGATTCGCTATGCTGATGGCCTTAGATCCGTTTATTCAGCGGCCAAACGCGGGTTTAAGGTATAAGTGCCAGTGATTGTGTCTGAGGCCAAAATATGATTAGCCATCGCTTTTACCACATCTGCACATGTAAAATTACCCTCCAGCGGTAATTTTTCCACATCCAAGGCATAGAGGGTGAAATGGTAGTGATGAATAAGCGAGTCATTAAACGGTGGGCAAGGACCATCGTAACCAAAATAATCGCCCTTCATATCCGGGTCACTCGCAAACCAATCGGTGAAATTATTAATCGCATGACGCAAATCATTAGGTGCAGACGGACCGCCTTTACCCTTAGGCGTGACGGTTTTAGAATGTTCACCCTCTTTAATTTCAGTGGCATCTGCCGGAATATCAATTAAGGCCCAATGATAAAACTCCACTCGCGGTAAGTCTGCCGGCACCTCGCGATCCAATTGATTAACATCATCCGCTTTGCTCGGCACATCCGTATCCACACATACCATCACAAAGGACTTGGTCTCGGCAGGTGCATCAGTCCAACTAAAGTGAGGATTGATATTGGAGGATAAGGCAATATTAGACTGCTTATCCATTTTGCCAAAGGCAAAACGCGTATCAATCGGCTGATTAGGTTGAATGGATTGACTACTTAACTTCATAACACACCTCCAAATATGATGGATTGATTGCTCGTACTACTTAATTGTCACACGCGCAAACTTACGCTTACCAACCTGTACCACGTAGGTACCAGCAGCTAATTGCAGTGCTCGATCTTCGATACGTTGACCGTCGATACGTACCCCACCCTGCTGAATATTACGCGTGGCCTCAGAACCTGAACTCGCTAAACCGGCATCACGTAAAACGTGAACAATGGACAAAGGCCCATTTGCTAATTCAATCTCCGGCATCTCATCCGGAATCTGACCATCACGGAAACGTGCCTCAAACTTTTGTAAGGCACTGTCAGCGGCAGCTGCATTGTGGAAGCGCGTGATGATTTCCTGCGCTAGCATCACCTTGAAATCACGTGGATTACGACCATTTTCGGTCTCTTTGCGGTAAGCCTCAATCTGCTCCAAACTCAGACGTGACAATAAAACATAATAGCGCCACATCAACTCATCTGAGATTGACATGATTTTACCGAACATACTATCGGCATCCTCAGTAATACCAATGTAGTTATGCTTAGACTTAGACATTTTCTCAACCCCGTCCAAGCCCTCGAGTAGCGGCATTGTCAGCACACACTGCGACTCCTGCCCAAACTCTCGCTGTAAATCACGACCGACTAATAAATTAAACTTCTGGTCAGTACCGCCTAATTCAATATCACTCTTAAGCTGCACTGAGTCAAAGCCCTGTAATAAGGGATAGATAAACTCATGAATAGAAATCGGCACACCGCCCTTATAGCGCTTGGTAAAGTCATCACGCTCCAACATGCGGGCGACAGTGTAACGTGATGCTAAGGAAATCATATCGCGTGAAGATAGATTATCACACCACTCTGAGTTATATCGAATCTCGGTACGCTCTGGATCCAAGATAAGCGAGGCTTGCTCATAATAAGTCTTAGCATTCAGCTGAATCTGCTCTTTGGTAAGTGGTGGACGTGTGGTATCACGACCACTCGGATCACCAATCGTCGCCGTAAAATCACCGATCAGGAAAATCACTTGGTGACCCAAATCCTGTAATTGGCGCATTTTATTAAGCACTACCGTATGACCTAAGTGAATATCCGGTGCAGTCGGGTCTAAGCCTAGTTTAATCCGTAGCGGCACGCCTGTATCCTTGCTACGTTGCATTTTCTGCATCAACTCGCTTTCGACTAACAGCTCATCACAGCCACGCAACACCGTGCGCATGTCGTCTTTTACTTCTTGGCTGATCTGAATTTCTTGCTCAGACATGGATAAATAAACTCCAAAACGTTTATAGATGTACAAATTTTCAGTGACAAAGGACCGTCATGGCACTTTGTCTATTATGTGCTAAATTATACCCTTTATTATGCGGGATTATTGCTTCCCAAGGCGCATTTTATGAACCGACAGTCATCTTATTTTATCGGCATCATGTCCGGCACCAGTACGGATGGGGTGGATGCTTCATTGATTCGAATAGAGCCCACGGCGGAGCAAACCGTGCAATTGATCAATACGAGCAGCATTGATATTCCACTGAGTTTGAGAGAGATTATTTTAAGGTTAAATCAAAGTGGTCCAGATGAGCTACGTGTTGCGGCTGAGGTCTCCTTGGAGCTTGCTCGCTTATATGCCGAGGTGACGCAAACTATTTTATTGGAAAATGGCTTAGTCGCTGAGGAGATTAATGCGCTAGGGATTCACGGTCAAACCGTGCGCCATCGTCCCGAGCACGGCTACAGCATTCAGCTAAATGCCCCAGCCTTGGTGGCTGAGCTTACAGGCATTGATGTGATTGCTGACTTCAGAAGCCGGGATATTGCTGCCGGTGGTCAAGGTGCACCACTGATTCCGGCCTTTCACCACGCCATTTTCCACGATAAGCATAAAGCGCGTGCACTCTTAAACATCGGCGGCATTAGCAACCTCAGCCTACTGCACCCGGCACAGGCCACCACTGGTTTCGATTGCGGCCCAGGCAATATGCTGCTGGATTATTGGTGCCAAAAGCACTTAGGCCAACGCTTTGACAAGGACGGTCGCTGGACCGCACAGGGTGAAATCAATCAGGCAATGCTGAGCTTTTTCTTAAGTAGCGAAGCTTGGCTGCAAGCGGCACCGCCTAAATCCACTGGCCGCGATTTATTTAATGGTACGTGGTTAGAGCAAAAGCTAGCGACTTTTTTTGAACTCAATCCCACCGTGCATTCCTACAAAGCGGAGGATATTCAAGCCACCCTCACAGCCTTTACCGTCAGCTGCATTGTGGATAGTTTAACCCGCTATGCCAGTGACACCGAAGAGCTCATTGTCTTTGGCGGCGGCGCAGCGAATCCAGAAATTATGCGTCAATTGGCCCGCGCCTTACCCTATACGGTACTGCGGAGTGATGCCTTAGGCATAGCTACGCAAGCGATGGAGTCCACCGCCTTTGCTTGGCTTGCATGGGCTTTTAGGGAGCGTCTACCCGTATGCACACCTGAAATGACAGGAGCCCGCCACGCAAGCGTAGCAGGCTCCCTCTATCCAGCATAAGTCAGCGCTGTGGCGACTAGGGATTAAATTGAAAAAGACGAACCGCAACCGCAGGTGGTTGCGGCATTCGGATTACGAATCACGAACTGCGCACCCTCAATATCCTCTTTGTAGTCGATCTCAGCCCCAAATAAATACTGGAAGCTCATCGGATCCACTAATAGGGTGACACCGTTTTTATTGATTTGTGTGTCTTCCTCATCCACATCTTCATCAAAGGTAAAGCCATACTGGAAACCTGAACAGCCACCGCCCTGCACAAACACGCGTAGCTTTAAGTCAGGGTTACCCTCGTCAATTAATAAATCGCGCACCTTGTCAGCAGCGGCATCTGTAAAAACTAATGGGCTACTAGGTGCTTGTAAATCTACCTGTTCAATACTCATATCTTGCTCCAATGCGCTATTTTCTTGCGCATAAAATCAATGCGTTACTAATTCTACCACAGGGTCGATAAGGTCCCCGCTATACCCACTATCACTATAGTGGTTTTAATATTAAAATATCTTTAAAATACAATCACTTATAATGAGATCGTCTTGCTTAGCTTAACACTCTTGCCCTCTAGCACCTTCAGAGTAATCTCCTTGGGCGTAAAGCCAAATGGGATCGCCAATAAGCCTTCGCGACGCTGAATGCGACTAAAGTTAAGCTCTAAGATGGGGCTCATTTGAGCGCTTTTCAAGTCAGCCCCCTTGGTCTCGGCGCCTGCTTGAGCAATGCTACCGATTAAGGATCCGCTGTCTGATGAAGTCGCAACGCTCGGCACCACCTCGGGATACAACGTGATAGTCTGTGGTTTGCCATCACGTTCACCCTGCGCAGTGAATTGCAAACGACCCACAAAGGGTTGCTGCAAACCGCGCCCGCTGACGGAGAGCATCAGCTTAAAACTAATATAGCGCCCCTCTTGCTGCGCCTCAAAGGCTCGTAGGCTGATAGCGCCATCAGGCCCGGCTGGAATCATCTCCTCATAAAAGGCTAATTCGCCATTTAGCCGCGTGAGCTCGTCATTCAACCTAACAATTTCACGGCTATATTGAGCAATCATCGCATTATCCAAGAGTGCCTTGGCCTTTTGCTCATTATACTGATGCTCAAGCGCCTGCAAATTAATCGTCGCTTGCTCATTTGCTTGCTGAAATCGCTCTTCTAAGCTGAGCTGCAACTGATCCAATTCACGCAAATGCTCTGCCCGCTGTTGGTAGAAGGTTAAGCCACCACCAATCGCCACACCCAGCAGCAATAAAAAGACGCGCGCCAACATACTATGGCAGTACTGCTACAAATTCCAGACCCTCAGATTCAGGCAAGCCAAACATCAAGTTCATATTTTGGACCGCTTGACCTGCTGCACCTTTCACCAGATTATCCTGCACTACTAAAATAATCAGGGTATCACCATCACCCGGGCGTGATAGCGCAATGCGTAGGTTATTTGAGGCACGCACGCTACGCGTTTCGGGTAGACTGCCGGCAGGCATCACATCCACAAAACGTTCGCCAGCATAGCGCGCTTCAAACAGCGCTTGAAAATCCATCGCTCTCGCCTCAGGCTTAATACGCACATAAATGGTCGAAAACATGCCACGTATCATCGGCACCAAATGCGGCACAAAGGTCAGACCTACGGGCGCACCAGCAAGCTGCTGCAACTGCTCACTGATTTCAGGGTGGTGGCGATGGCCGCTCACGCCATAAGCCTTAAAGTTATCACCCGCCTCAGAGAGTAAATTAGCGACTGAGGCGCCACGCCCAGCGCCCGACACACCGGATTTACAGTCAGCAATAATCCCATCCAATTCGATAAGACCTTGCTCTAATAAGGGGGCCAAACCTAGAATCACGGTAGTCGGATAACAACCGGGATTACCAATGATCTTAGCGTTTTTGATTCGCTCACGATTGATCTCAACTAAGCCATAAACACTGTCATTTTTCAACAGCTCGGGGCAGCGATGTGGCAGCTTATACCATGCTTCAAACACTACGGTATCCTGCAAGCGGAAGTCGGCCGCTAAATCAATCACCCTGACGCCAGCTGCTAACAACTCCTCAGCCTGAGACATGGCCACGCCATGGGGCGTCGCAAAAAACACCACATCGCATTGATTTAAGGCCGCATTTTCTGGCGTCACAAAGCGTAAATCCACCTTGCCGCGCAGGCTCGGAAACATATCTGCTACTGCCACGCCCTCTTCGCTGCGGGACGTAATGGCTTTTAATTCCACCTGCGGATGTTGCGACAAAATACGCAACAACTCCACGCCTGTGTAGCCTGTACCACCGACAATGCCAACGTTGATTTTCTGATGAGCCGCCGTCATAAAATTCCTGTCCTGTAATCTAAAAAATAAGCGCCTATACACTGGTAGACACTACTATGATTTGATCCCTTCATTGTAAAGGATCGCTAAGACTAAGTCGTGAGGATTCGCTCAGTTGGGCTAAAAGCGCTACCATACCAGATTAAACGCCACCCATAAAAAAACCGCCACCCAATACAGGTAGCGGCTCTTTGCTGTAGCAAATCGATAAACGTAAAATTAACGCTTAGAGAACTGCTTACGACGACGTGCGCCGCGTAGACCAACCTTTTTACGCTCAACAGCACGTGCATCACGAGTAACAAAACCAGCTTTAGAAAGCTCAGGCTTTAAAGAGGCATCGTAGTCAATTAATGCGCGTGTAATACCGTGACGAACCGCACCCGCTTGACCGCTCTCACCACCGCCGTGAACGTTAACCTGGATGTCGAAGCTCTCCAACATATCCAATAAAGCTAATGGCTGACGAGAAATCATACGACCAGTTTCGCGACCGAAGTACTCCTCAAGCGACTTACCGTTAACAACGATATTACCAGAACCTTTTTTCAAGAAAACACGAGCAACCGAGGTTTTGCGACGACCCGTGCCATAATTCCAATCACCAATCATGACTTATCCTTAAATATCAAGCTGTTGAGGTTGCTGGGCAGTATGAGGGTGCTCAGGACCTGCATATACCTTGAGTTTTTTGAACATAGCGTAACCTAAAGGACCCTTAGGTAACATGCCTTTAACTGCTTTTTCTAAGGCACGACCAGGGAAACGCTCCTGCATCTTGCGGAAGTTCGTCTCACGGATACCGCCTGGATAACCAGTGTGATGATAGTACTTCTTATCTTCAAACTTAGCGCCGGTAACTACAACATCGGCTGCGTTGATGATCACGATGTAATCGCCTGTGTCAACGTGAGGGGTATACTCGGGCTTATGCTTACCGCGCAAACGGCGTGCAACTTCGCTGGCTACACGTCCTAAAACCTTGCCCTTTGCATCGATAACATACCAGTCACGTTTGACTTCATGGGGTTTTGCCACAAAAGTCTTCATGATTTTTTATCCTTAAAAGTTAAAAAGCTCATGCTCGCCATGCCATTATTAAACACTTGGCAGTACAAGCCGAGTAAGCCGACTATAATAACATAAATTATTATTTTATAAAACAAAAAACGCTAAAGGGAATGATATCAACCCCTTAGCGTTGTTTTTATACAGAATCTGCGCTTTAGCTTAAGCGATTAATCGCATAGGCAAGGAAGCGTGTATAGGAGGTCTCTAGCACGTTAAACCAAGGCGCTACCGAGTTGCGGTAAGCCATGTAGTCATCATGTAAGCGCTTAAACATCTCATCTTTTTCTGAGTACTCTTTGTAGAGCTCAGCCGTGGCTTTATAAGCAGCTTCCAAGATATCGCGCGGAAACTCTCTTAAAATAGCGCCCTCAGCAATTAAATTACGGAGTGAGGTGGCGTTATTAAAGTCATAAATTGCCAACATATCATTGGTAGCACGGAAAGAGGCTGTCTCAAGTACCGCTTTATACACTTCTGGTAACTTCTCGTATTCGTCTTTGTTGGTATAAAGTGAAACGGCTGGACCACCCTCCCAGAAACCTGGGTAGTAGTAATACGGCGCTACCTTAACAAAGCCTAATTTCTCATCATCAAAGGGACCCACGAATTCAACCGCATCCAAGGTACCCTTTTCAAGTGCAGGGTACACATCACCACCAGCTAACTGCTGTGGCACCACACCGATTTTAGATAAGACTTCACCCGCAAAGCCGGCGGTGCGCATCTTAACACCCTTAAGGTCGTCTAAGGACTTAATCTCTTTACGGAACCAACCACCCATCTGAGCACCGGTATTACCTAAGGGGAAGTTAACCACGTTAACCTCGGCAAAAAGCTCACGTAGCAGCTTCATGCCATTACCCTCAATTAACCAAGCGGTCATCTGACGAGCTGTCAAACCAAAAGGTACGGCGGTATCAAAACAGTAGGCAGGCTTTTTACCAAAGTAGTAGTAACCACATGTGTGACCACATTGAACCGTGCCATTAGAAACTGCATCCAACACCTCAAAGGCTGGCACAATCTCACCCGCTGGGAATACATCAATTTGGAACTTACCGTCCGTCATCTTGTTGACGTACTCGGAGAAACGAGTCGCTGCACCGTATAAAGCAGGCAAGTTACGAGGGAAACTGGTGGCCATACGCCAACGTACCGTAGGACCATCTTGTGCAATAACGGGTGCCGTCACGGTAGCTGCACCGGCCGCTGCCACACCTAAACCAGCTTTTTTCAGAAACGAACGTCTTTCCATAAATCAGAACTCCTATTAAAAATATGCGAAATATGCTAGCACAAATTATTGACTTGCACCTTAGCGATTTACCCTACTTTTAGGCTCCCTTAGGCACCGGCAACCGCCATCTGCTCAATCAGTACGGAACCACTGGTTTTAGCGCCACGCGTGATTTGATCTGCGCCAACGGCCTGTATTTGCTGAAACATCTCCCGTAGGTTACCAGCAATGGTAATTTCCTGCACAGGATACTGGATTTCACCGTTTTCCACCCAATAACCAAAGGCGCCACGGGAATAATCACCGGTCACATAATTCACCCCTCGGCCAATTAACTCGGTGAGCAATAAACCCCGATCCATTTTCTTTAATAATGCGGCTAAGCTGTCTTCAGGCTGGGTCAAGCTCGATTGCATAATCAAATTATGCGATCCGCCCGCATTGCCAGTGGTGCGCATGCCTAGCTTACGTGCACTGTAGCTTGATAGTAAATAGCCCTGCAAAATGCCGTCTTTAAGCAAATCACGCGCCGTCGTGGCAACCCCCTCATTATCAAAGGTGCCACTGCCCATGGCGCCCAAAATAAAGGGATCCTCATGGATAGTAAGATGCGAGGGCATCAACTCAGTGCCTAAGGAATCGAGTAAAAAGCTACTTTTACGATACAGCAGACCACCGCTGATAGCCTGCGCCAAATGCCCGATTAAACCAATGGCTAGCGGGGCCTCATAAATCACTGGATAGCGCCCTGTGGGTAGCTTACGCGCATTTAAACGCTTGACCGTGCGCTGCGCTGCTATCTCGCCCACCTGTTGGGGCGATTGCAAACGCTCTGGATAGCGATTTGCGGTATACCAATAATCACGCTGCATGCCGTCACCCTTGCCGGCAATCACAGTAGCGGAAATACCGTGCTGACTATACTGATAACCACCCATAAAGCCCGCACTATTAGCGATCACAAAACGACCGCTACCGGTATTAACCTGCGCCCCCTCACTATTCGTGATTTTGTCACTCGATGCGAGTGCCGCTTCTTCTGCCTGCAAGGCCAATTCCGTGGCACTACTAGGATCAATATCCCACGGCTTATAAAGTTGCAGATCACGAAAATCCGTCGCTAAGTCCTGCGGGTCCGGTAGTCCAGCAGCCTCATCCTCTGCGGTATAACGAGCGATATTCCAGGCGGCAGCAACCGTTTCTGCCAAAGCCTTATCACTCAAATCCGAGGTGGAGGCCGAACCGCGCGCCTTACCACGATAAACCGTCACCCCTAAGGAACGATCGCGGGTACGCTCAATGGTTTCTACTTGCCCCTGACGCACGCCCACCACTAAACCAGCCGATTCGGACACGCCTGCGGACGCATCACTAGCCCCCAATTCTTTGGCTTTGGCTAAGGCCTTTTGTACAATTAACTCAAAATCTGAACTGCTAACACTCATTAAAAATCAACTACCTTGTAAATAGGATGGATGGTTTTTTACCAATCAATTTAGCTCTCAGGCTATCATATACGACTGACACGTTTTTATAAACCTTTTAATACCTCTATGACAATAGAATCCGAGCACAACAACGACCCAAGCTTCGATGACAACGGCTATGACGGCCCTAGCAAGTCGCAGGTTAAGCGTGAACTACATGCCATTGTTGATTTAACCAAGGAATTAATTGAGCTCTCTGTGGATAGAATACGTCAACTCCCACTGGAGGAGGAAATGACGCGCGCCTTGGAGCAAGCAAAAAGTTTCAAAAGCCATGGCGCTAAGCGACGCCAGACGCATTATGCCGCAAAGCTCTTGCGCCAAGCCGATCTGGAGACGATTAAAACGCTGTTGCACACCTGGAAGCATGGTTCCAAGGAGCAAAATGATCATTTCCATCGATTAGAATTAATGCGTGAGCGCTTAATTGAAAGCGATGAGGAGGTGACGAAGTTTATCGAACAATACCCACAGCTTGATATTCAAGCCCTCCGCAGTGTGGTGCGTGCCGCTCGCAAGGAGCAGGCGCAAAACGCTAAGCTAAGCGAGAATCAAACACCACAACGTAAGCAATACCGAGCTTTATTTCAATTTCTCAAGGACGTGATAGAGTAAAGCGTCTTACGCCTCACCCTAGATTAAGGAAGTGTTTTTATGAGTCAAGAACTGTTAAATTGTATTGAGTTAATTCATCCTAAAAAGGATACCGTACCCACCCACAGCGTGATTTGGATGCATGGTTTAGGGGCTAATGCACATGACTTTGTGCCAGTACCGCCCTACTTTCGCTTGCCGGAGGCCTTAAACATCCGCTTTGTATTCCCCAATGCGCCCTCCATTCCCGTCACTATCAATAACGGCTATGTGATGCCTGCGTGGTACGATCTTCTCACCATGGATATTGGTGGTGTGCGTGAAGATGAAACGGGCATTCGCAAGTCAATTGAGGATATTAATGCCTTGATCGAGCGTGAAATTGAACGTGGTATTCCTTCTGAAAACATTTTCTTGGCGGGCTTTTCACAGGGTTGCGCTATGGCGCTAGCGACTGGCCTACGTTATCCCAAAAAGCTTGGCGGCGTAATCGGCCTCTCAGGCTATCTGCCATTGCTCGAACAAACGGCTGAGGAGCGTCATGCGGCCAATCAAAACACGCCCATTTTAATGGTGCATGGCTCCCTTGACCCAGTGGTGCAAATGGCGCGCGGCGAACAAAGTCGCGATCAACTGCGTGAATGGGGCTATGAGGTAGAATGGCATGATTACCCGATGCAACACGAGGTTTGCGCCGAAGAAATTCGCGACATTAACGACTTCTTGAGCGCCCACGCGAACTAAGTTGAGCTACATGATTAAACCTGCTGATCGTTGGATAAGCAGGTTTTTTTATCGCCACTCGCCGCTCCTCACGACAGCCAGCCCCCTAAGAGCTAATGAGCTACTCCGTACGCTACTTAAAAGGCATCCATACTCGACGTACGCTGTGATCTTCCGGGTCAGGATCATTTATCATGCCCAAGCCAGTCATTAGACTCAACATCGCTTTGTTATTGCTAAGCACAATACCCTCCAGATACTCCAAGCCCTGCTGTCGACCTAGCTCGATCAGCTTTGACATCAGCGAATGCCCCAAACGACGGCGCTGCCAATCGTCCGAAATAACCAAAGCATATTCGGCACCGACCCCGTCGTTATTACGTAAATAGTGGGCTAAACCGATAATGACCTCTTGCGGCAGGCCGCGATTCGCTGGATTAGGCACCTCGGTAGTCGCCACTAGGGCTAGCTCTTTGTCATAATCCACATAGGTATAGCGCGTTAGCATTTTTGGCGTTAATTCACTCATCATTGACACAAAGCGCATATAACGCGAGCTGTCGGATAAGCTGCGAATAAAGTTTTGTAGCGCTTCGGCATCTTCTGGACGAATCGGTCGCAAGGTCCACGGTATACCGTCCTGAAACACTTTATGCTCAACCAAATAATGAGGATAAGGATGGATCGCCAAATGTTGGTAGCGACTTTCGACAGTCTTCGCTTGTGGCTCCGCCGTAAGACTGATCGTGGCACTATCGGCAATGAGATTATTTAACCCTAAAGCAATAGGATTAATTTCCATCGTTTCAATATCTGGGTGCTCGCTCACCAAATCACTGACGATTTCAAGCAGCTTTTGCAACTTCACAAAATGATGTTCTTCTGCATAAAAATGCAATTCTAAACGCCAAAAACGACTACGCTCAATGAGCTGCGCTGCCAAAAACGCATTTAAGGGTGGCAAATCTTGCCCATGATCATGCTCTGAAATACGCACCTCATGCTTACCCTCACCAAAATAAATCCATGGCCCGAAAATCGGATCTCGCTTGACCGTCACACGCGCAAAAGGGGCCTCATCGTCAATTTCCTCACGATGCTCGTCCATCTCATCCGCCCACAGCATATCGACATTGTAGCTACGGAAAATACTGCGTATCTCCTCTAAACTGAGTACCGTCCGACCCTCAGCCCGCGCCTTATCAATAAGTGTTTGCACCGCCTCTTTATCAGGTTCAGTGTTGACCAATAAGGGAATCCGCACCTGCTGTAATAGCTGCTGGTTATAGTGATAGGCATTAATCGTATTAAAACCAAAAAACGCAGTTTCCGGATTTCTAAAGGCTGGCGTACCTGCTTCATCCATAATCTGCCTTAAGGGATGCATAATCTCTTCACCAAAGAGCGTGGTAAATATCGGCTTGGGCGCTTTAGGCGCATACTCCGCCAAGCCGCGCACGATTTCCTCCATATCGCTCGCCTCATCGGGCGCTAAAATCAGCATCACCGCATCAATCGCCGGATCGTCAACCAATATTTTTAAGGCAGCCACTAAACTACTACTGCTAAATGGCTTATAACCGATGACCGGATTAGTCGTAATCGAACCGGGACCCAAATGCACCGCTAAAGTATGCTGTGTGTCTGGTGATAAATAGCCAAGGCGTGCCGCCTCACCGGCTGAACCCAAGACATCCCAAAGTAACTGCGTCTGTGCACGGCCATTACCTAAAATAGCTAAGCGACCACCTTTAGGCTTACGAATATGGTTAACGGTCTTCAATGCCGAGAAAAGCTCCAGAATATAATTGGCTCGCACCGCACCAGAGCGCCTAACGGCCGCATCAAACACCACGTCCTCACCCAACAGCTCGCTATCCATGCGCCCCGCACGGAATACCACCACCGGTTTAACCGCCGCTGCTGCCCTTAAGGCGCTGAGTAAAGCACGTCCTTGAGTTAACTTATCCAAATACAACACGATGCTGCTGGTGTAAGTGTCGCCCGCCAAGTACTCAATGATCTCCGCTAAGCTCACCCCTGGGACCTCGCCCGTGGACACCGCTGTCGACACACCGACACCGGACTCGGCAGCCCAGTCTAAGACAGACATTAAAATCATCCGTGACTGTGAGACAACCGCCACCTTACCGCGATGCACTAAGGGGATACGACTAAAATTCAGCCCCTGCATCGGACGCTGCACACCGAAGCTACGTGGCCCCAACAAGAGGCATTGATGCTCCTGGGCCCAGGCCTTAATCCTAGGGGCTAAGCTAAGTGCATCGGCATCGATATCGGTATAGGGCAGGATAATTAAGGCCTTAGGTCGTCTTTTGGATAGTAGTTGTAGCGCTAGCTCAACTTTTTTAGAGGCTAAGCAGATTAAGGCAAGATCAGGAGCCTCCAAGGTATCATCCGGCGTGTCCGCCCGCAGACTGGTGCCGACATTTACCACCTCTTGCTGTGAGGCTATATCCCAGCGGTGCCACTCAACCTGGCGCCGGGAGCGACCTGCAATGTACTTAGAGAGGGGCAAATCAATATCACTAATCACCAAAATGGAGCTAGGATCAAATAAGGCGGCTAGTCGATGTTTATACATAAGAATAATGTCAGCTAATTGGCGATAAGGGAGCAACTCAAGCTCAGCTATGTTGCATCTTAATGGTATGATAGTTCCTATTTTACAATGTAAAGCGTACAATTAAAACTAACATCACGCCACCTTACTGCGTGAGGAAATTTTAGATTTAAACCGATTTAACATCATGACAACTGCTACCGTTAGAACTCGTTTTGCTCCCTCCCCAACTGGCTATTTACATTTAGGTGGTGCACGTACCGCCCTCTTTTCTTGGGCCTTTGCCCGTCACCATCAGGGTCAGTTTATTTTAAGAATTGAAGATACCGATTTAGAACGCTCCACCCCTGAAGCGGTCGAGGCTATTCTAAAGGGGATGCAGTGGCTAGATTTAGATCATGATGAGGGTCCCTTCTATCAAACACAGCATTTTGAGCGCTACAAAGAGGTCATCCAGCAATTACTTGATGAGGGTAAAGCTTATTATTGCTACAGTAGCCCCGAGGAAGTAGAGGCCATGCGTGAGGCTGCTCGCGCTAAGGGTTTAAAGCCTAAGTACGATGGTACTTGGCGCCCTGAAGCTGGTAAAACACTCCCACCCATTCCCGCCGATCGACATCCGGTGGTGCGTTTTAAAAATCCTCAAGATGGCTTTGTGATGTGGGACGATATGGTTAAAGGTCCTATTACGATTGCCAATGCCGAGTTGGATGATTTGATTATTGCGCGTCCCGATGGCAGCCCCACTTACAACTTCTGTGTGGTGGTGGATGACTGGGATATGGGGATCACGCATGTGATTCGCGGTGATGACCATGTCAATAACACCCCGCGTCAGATTAATATTTTAGAAGCCTTGGGCGCCACGATCCCCGTCTATTGTCATGTGCCGATGATTTTAGGACCGGATGGTCAAAAGCTATCCAAACGACATGGTGCCGTCAGTGTGATGGAATATCATCATGAGGGCTACCTACCTGAGGCCATGGTCAATTACCTAGCTCGTTTGGGTTGGAGTCATGGTGACGATGAGATTTTCAGTCGCGCACAATTTATCGAATGGTTTAATACTGACAACCTCTCCAAAGCGGCTGCGCAATGGGATCCTAAAAAGCTAAACTGGCTCAATGCCCACTATATTAAGCAACTTAGCGATGAGGAGCTGATGCAGGCTGTGCTACCACGCATTGAAGCCCGTGGCGGTCAAACCGATGGCTTTGAGACGGTGGCTATTCTTAATTTATTTAAGGATCGGGCCGAGACCCTAGAGCAGTTAGCAGATTCAGCCATGCTCTTCTTTGGTCCTTATCAAGCAGCGGATGAGGCACTTAAAGCGCAAGTCCTAACGCCTGATGCGCTTGCTATCTTAGCGGATTTTAAAGCGCGCGCCGAGCAGTTAGACAACTGGTCAGTCGAGAGCTTAGCAGCCACGATTAAAGAGACCCTTGCGGCCAAAGCGGTCAAAATGCCTGCGCTCGGTATTCCACTGCGAGTGGCAATTACGGGTCAAAAGCAGACCCCATCGGTTGATGCCGTATTGGCTCTACTAGGTCGTGATGTGGTGTTAGCGCGTCTGCAGCAGGTGTTATCAGAGCAGCACATTAAGTAATCAGTGATTTGAACTTAAAAATACAGTAATCTTAAGTTAGACGATTAACTAATCAAGGAGCGTTTCAATGGCTATCAGCAAAAAAACCGCAGCCACCAAAGCGGCAACCGTAGCGGCTACGGATGAAGTCGAGACTAAAACGACTGCCGCTACAAAAACCACGGCAGCCAAAAAAGCCGTAAAGAAAACCACGGCACGAAAAACTACGACCCGAGCCAGTGCTGCTAAAAGCCCTGCCGCCAAAAAAGTGGCAGCCAAAAAAACCGCTGCTGCTACCAACAGCACTGCTGAAGAGCTCAAGACTGAAACGACGACAGCCACTAAGCAAGCAGCAGTAAAAGCGGCACCAGCAAAGAAGGCAGCCAGCAAAACAACGGCCGCTAAAACAGCAACTAAGCGCACAGCCAAAACAGCAGCGGCGAAGAAAACCACCACTGCAGCGAAAAAAGCAACAACGGCTGCAAAGAAAGCTACACCTGCCGTGAAAAAAACGACAGCTGCCAAGAAAGCCACGACAGCTGCGAAAAAAACTGCGGCTAGCAAAGCCGCAACGAAGACGGCAGCCCAGACTGAGCTTACCCCTGAGGCTACTGAAAGCGCAGTAAGCACAAAAACGACCACCGCTAAAAAAACGGTAGCTAAAAAAGCACCGGCCAAAAAGGCGGCAACTAAAAAAGTCGCCGTTAAAAAAGCGCCAGCGGATAAACCAGTGGATAACCCACCAACCCCTGCTAAAGCCGTGGTAACACGTAAAGTCAGTGTGCCCAATGAAGCGGCTAAACCTAAATGGCCGTTCCCGGTGGGCAAAAGCAATAGCAATGACTAATCGTCCGGGACGGTGCTTAATTAAAAATTTCGGTGCGAATCGATCTGCTAAAATAGTTGCTAATTGATTGACCCGGTTTTGCTTACTAGCCGACGACTCAGTCGGCTAGTTTATTTTTAAGCAGCCCTTGCCTTAAGAGACTTAGTATATGACGATGATATTGTTCTTAATCCAGATTATAGGCACCCTATTTTGTGCTGCATTACTATTGGGCGCATGGTTTTACTACTTGCGTATACCAGCCTTTAACCCCCTAATTGCCAATGTCACTCAGTTCACCAGTTGGCTCGTGGTGCCTTTACGCAAAATCCTCCCAGTGACCCGTCGCATTGATACAGCCTCCCTACTCGCTGCCTACATAACCTGTGTATTGCAGCTATTATTGGCACTCTTCATTGTCCTAGGCAGTCAAGCGCAAGCCCTTTTGAGCTATTTGCCGTTTGAAGGCTTATTGCTTTTAGCTAAAAATGCGCTCAACCTACTTTTTTGGTTGACCCTGTTTTATGCCATTTTGTCGTGGATTAACCCCATGTCACCAGCGATCACCCTCTTTAAGGCCTTACTGGAACCGATTCTTACGCCCATCCGTAATTTGCCGCTATTAAATCGCATGCAAGGCATTGATTTATCACCGATGGTGGTAGCGATTGTATGTCAGGTGTTATTAGCCGGTCTAAAGGGAATTGAGTCCCCCTTAGTTAAAGCCTTTATTTAGTTTGCAGATCCAACTCTTATCAGCAAAGCGCCTAGTATGTCATGCTATTGGCGCTTTTTTATTTTGGGGGAGTGACTATAAACTAGCGCTCACACTATTTTTTAATACAAGAAAACCCCAAAATCTATGTCGGACTTTGGGGTTTAACTTAAGCGAGCGCTACACAATTAGAAGAAGCCTAAGGCATCATCACTGTAACTCACTAATAAGCACTTCGTCTGCTGGTAGTTCGCTAGCGCCATCTTGTGGGTTTCACGACCAATACCTGATTGCTTATAACCACCGAAGGCAGCATGTGCAGGATACATATGATAGCAGTTCGTCCATACACGACCGGCTAGGATACCACGACCCATACGATAGGCTTGTGAACCATTACGACTCCAAACCCCAGCCCCTAAACCAAAGATACTGTCATTAGCAATCGCAAGCGCCTCTTCCTCATCTTTGAAGGTAGTCACGGCAGCAACAGGACCAAAAATTTCCTCTTGGAAGATGCGCATTTTGTTGTCCCCTAAGAGCATCGTAGGTTTCACAAAATAACCACTATCTAACTCACCACCAAGTAGGTTGCGCTCACCTCCGATTAAGGCCGTCGCGCCCTCATCCCGACCAAGGTTAATGTAGCCTAGAATACGGTTAAGCTGGGCCTCAGATACCTGAGCACCGACCATGGTTGTTTTATCGAGTGGATTACCCTTTTTAATGGCATCAACGCGTGCGATCACTTTTTCAATAAAGCGCTCATAAATTGACTCTTGAACTAAAAGGCGTGACGGTGCAGTACATATCTCACCCTGATTAAGTGCAAACATCGCAGCACCCTCAAGCGCCTTATTGAGGAAAGCATCATCGGCATCCATTACGTTTTCAAAGAAAATATTTGGACTCTTACCGCCTAACTCCACCGTGGCGGGGATAAGAGTATCCGCAGCGCAACGTAAAATATGCTGACCGACTGGGGTCGAACCGGTAAAGGCGATCTTGGCGATACGATGACTAGTTGCTAAGGCCTCACCCGCTTCCTTACCAAAGCCATTCACAATATTAACAACGCCTGGTGGTAATAAATCACCAATAATCTCCATCAATAAGAGAATCGATACAGGCGTCTGCTCCGCCGGCTTCATCACAATGGTACAACCCGCTGCTAAGGCAGGCGCCAACTTCCAACACGCCATCAAGAGTGGGAAGTTCCACGGAATAATTTGCCCCACCACACCAATTGGCTCTTGGAAATGATAAGCCACGGTATTTGGCTCAATATCAGAGATGGCACCCTCTTCGGCGCGCAGGCACCCCGCAAAATAACGGAAATGATCGATACCGAGTGGTAAGTCAGCCGCCATCGTTTCACGTAAAGGCTTACCATTATCAATGGTTTCTGCAACTGCGAGCAGCTCAAGGTTTTGCTCCATGCGATCGGCGATGCGTAACAGCACGGCCGAACGCTCTTGGGCGGGTGTACTAGCCCACCCCTTGAACGCTCGCTCGGCTGCATCAATGGCTAAATTGATATCATCAGCATCAGATCGTGGTGCCTCACAAAAGGCTTGACCATTAACTGGGCTGATATTCTCAAAATAGTTACCCGCGGTCGGTGGCACCCACTTACCGCCAATGTAGTTTTCATAACGCTTCTTGAATGGGAAATCCATATCAAGACCAACACTGCGTAGATCCATGATTTTCATAGCTAACCTCCTGCAACCAGATGAAGTGATGGGTAGAAACTTCAAATCATGCTAACACAGTCATTGCGAAATGAAATAAGGGATTATATGAACAAAATGTCAATTAAGCTGGAAAGCGACCTGTCTTCTTCCACTCAATCAAACGCTCAGTCAGGTTAACAAGGTGACGTGGTCATCACGTTCAATGGCAATGAGGTTATTGGGATGATGAATTTTATTTGTCTTCCTCTTTATAATTTTTAAAGTCATCAGGATCTAGCCCGAACGCCCGCATTAGATTGGGGTTTTGATTTGCTAATTTTGCTAGCCCTGCAACCACTTCTGCTGTCGGTTCTAAAATGAATATCTGCGGGTTCTCGTCGACTATGATTGCCTTATCAACATAGTCCTGAGTGCCCTGATACTCTCTAATGTTGTACTGACTGATTAAGTCTCGACCGTAGTGGCTTATGGGTACTAAGAGGGGGCGACCTGCTTCATTTGTCGTTACGACATATTGAATCTCGTCACCCTCAACAAATTGTAGCCATCCTGATACGTTATCCATTGCTTCGATCACATCAGCATAGGTCAACCCTTGGTCATATAACTTCTTCGAATACAGGTTATTACACGCCATAATAAAAGCAATTCGGTATTCATCAAGCGCCCTGTATAGTTGCGCTTTGGTCTGTTTTGGTAGCTTATGTATATCATCAGTCATACGATTCTCCATTTAATTAACAATCGCCATAGCGTTTAGCGTATCCCATCTCACTGGTTTTTGGGCGCGCAAAATCAATGGCGATATAAAACACGAATAACTCTGTCGAAAATTGAGTTTTTGGTCAATCAGGCTTATAAAGTTCGGTTTTTTAAGCTTCGTCTGCTCACCCAGGATATGGTGATGACCATTAACCTGTTTAATAAACAGAGGTCAGCCATAGAAGTCTTTAGCAAAAAATAAGTGTTGCTCATAATACGTGTTAAGCAGTATGTACCAGCTGATGCGACAGTGTTATGATGTGCGCCTTGCACAACCCGAGTGGCAAAGTTTTACGCTTATAAAGCGCGCAGTCAAAAGAAAATCCATCCTAGCGGCTCCGAATGGACTCCTGCGACGGCACTGGATCGAAAGATGGTTGAAAAGAATTATCTGGCTCAGCTATGTATGGTCAGTCATTACGCCGCACAATTAAGACCAAGTGCTTCGAGATAAAGTTGAGTGAGCAAGTACAAGTTGACTCATCATAGTTCAATATCGGGGAAAGTTGTCGACACGCTCGCCGAAGACTAACAATCGCTTGCTTTGTTTTACGACAAATGTCCACAATCTCATCTGCTCTTGGTATCAGTCTTACCCCTTTAAAGCAAAGGAGTAGCTCAGCCCGTCAAAAAAGTCTGACATTCAGACTTTTGAGAGCTACCGACAATTAAATTATAGCCCTATATGATGTTATAGGGCGTTTTGATCTTTAGATCATGTCATGTGAAATGATGCTATTGAGTAGCTGACACTAAATACTCGATAACTGCCTCTCTATCGTCTTCATCCATATCCTCAAATGAAGGCATAGCACCCATGCCTTCAAGCATGGTTCTGCGAATGCGTTCTGCATCTGGTTTTAACTCATCAAAATTCGGACCGATAGTGCCTGTGGTGCCAGCATCATTGAGAGTGTGACAAATAGCACAGGGAATAGGTTGCGCTGAACTAATAAATAACTCTTTGCCACGTTCCAAACGTGCTTCGTCTGCAAATGCGGTGACACTAGAGAATGATACGATAAGGGTGCCTAAAGCGACTAATAATTGTTTCATAAATACCGGATTAAACGTAACATGCAGGCTGAAAACAAGGAGTTTCAGCCTGCATGTTGTATAAAAATGATAGGACTAAACTAAAACTACTTCTAAGCTATGATCAACCCAGCTATTATTAAGGTATCCGCGATTATTTTCTAATCGATCTGCCGGTTGAGTCTCGCCGTTTTTATTAGTTGCGCGGCTAGCAAGCTTGTATGTACCGGTCTCTAACTCAACTGATAAGACGAATTGTCGCCATGCGTAAGGACCCAAGTCTGGACCGATAAATTCAGCTTCATGCCAGCTTTCTCCACCATCAGTAGAAACTTCAATCTTCGTGACATCTGTAGTACCGCCCATCGCAAGTCCTTGGATCTGTATTTTCCCAGCATGTACTTGCTCATCGGGATCGCTTGGGTAAGTAATCCACGACTTAACTGGCATGGTCCATACTGATTCTTGAGTAGGAGCTCCCTTCTCTCCCATGGGAGCAAGTCTGTAACCACTTTGTTGAATATTGGCTGCTGACTGTTCTGCGGTAAAAGCTAGACGCTTGATATACTTAACATTGTTGACACCAGTGTAACCAGGCACGACCAGACGCAAAGGACCACCATGAGCCAACGGAATAGGTTTACCATTAATTTCCCAAGCGAGTAAAGCGTCCTCAATGGCTTCCAGAGGTACTGAACGTTCAACTTGAATAGTATTTGGATCCAAACCATCAGGGATTGGTTCTCCACCCGTACCTGTCATGTATTTCGCGCCTTCATCCATGCCTTGCACGTGTTCTAACAAAGTTTTAACAGGTACACCCGTAAACATAACGCACCCAGCAGCACCAACTGTCCATTGGGTCCCACTCGGTTTCGAGGGAAAATAAGCGCGGCCATTACCGCTACATTGCAAGACCATAGCAACAGTGCTCACACCTAATGTCTTAAGTTCAGCAACGGTCAAACTTTGAGGATTTTTAACTCCACTAATTTCTAAAACCCAGGCATCAGGATCTTTTACAATTTCTTCGCTTGGCGGAGCGATGTTATTACGTACAAATAGGCGTTCAAGAGGAGTAATAATCCCGCTACCAAATGCATGACGCTTGGTCTCCATAGTGTTAGCACTATGAATAATTAAATGGTTGGCGTCTTTCCAATCGGCATAGGCTGGTAAAGCAGAGTTGTTTGCCGTGCTTCCTTGGGTTGCTGCTAATGCTTTGGTAGTTGAGCTAAAGTTACTGAGGGCACTAACTGATGCCAAGCCTAGGACGCTACCACTCGTCGTTAGTAATCGGCGACGTGTAACATTTATATTTTTCATAAGGCACCTATATTAAAAGTAGAGATAATGTAAACGACTGCTCAGTCTATCAATATGCTGAGTGTCATTAAATGAGTAAAACCCCGAAAACATTAGTGTTTACATAATTAAGACAAAGAGGTTTCTTTCTGAAAAAATTAAGAACAATTTATCGTCTCTATACATCTAACAATGGGTATTGAAGCTCTTTATTCTTAACTATGATCGAGTTCAACAAATACCCACTCAAAATCGGCTAAGCATAAAAAAAGCGCCTAATATTTCTCATACTGGCGCTTTTGTTCATCTTACTGCCAAGGATTATTGGCGTAGGTCTTAATAAATATGCTTTGAATTTCCTCTAAGCTTGGTCGGTGATTTTGCGGACCACCCACGGCTACTTTAATCGAACCCATCACATTACCCAGACGAGCGCTATCAAGCCAGGACCAACCAGCCGCAAGACCATACAACACACCCGCACGATGCGCATCACCGCAACCGGTGGGATCCTCAATAGCCGTTGGCGTTACCGGCTCAATGGTGATTTTTTCTCCCTCATGATAAAGCACTGAACCAGCGCCCCCCAGGGTCACAATAATCGCTTCCAAATCCTTAGCTAGTTCGTCTACTGGCTTTGCCATTCGTTGCTCGATCACAGCCATCTCATAGTCATTTGCCGTTAAAACACGGGCTAATTTCATCATGGCCGCTAAGTCATTGCCATCAAATAAGGGCATGGCCTGACCCAAATCGAAAATAAATGGAATGCCAGCTGCATGCAGACGCTCGGCATGCTTAAACATCGCTTCCTTCGCATCTGGTGCCACAATGGCCCACGCCGCCTGCTCCTGACTGATATCATTATCTGCCGCAAAACTCATGGCGCCTGGGTGAAAGGCACTGATTTGATTACCTGATAAATCCGTGGTGATATGACATTGTGCAGTAAAAACATCCTCTAACACGGCAATACGACGTTGTTCAATGCCGAGGCTTGCAAAATGCTGCTGATAGTCGGCAAAGTCACGTCCGACCGTAGCGACTGGCACTGGCGCTCCACCTAACAACTTTAAATTGTAGGCAATATTACCGGCGCAACCACCAAACTCCTTGCGCATGGTCGGCACCAAAAAGGACACACTTAAGCTATGAATGGTATCGGCTAAAATATGATCTTTGAAATGTCCCTCAAAGCGGGTGATGGTATCAAAGGCTAAGGAGCCACAAATTAAAACGTCGTTTGATTGTTCTGACATAACTACTCTTCGTAATAGGGTGTTAATTCAAAGCCGGTCGCCATGGCACCAGCTAAGTTTAAACGCAAGACAATAGGATATTGGGATAATGCGGCCATTGGCTGCACTCGCATTGCCGCGGGCAAATACTCTTCAACTTTAATAATACGTCGTCGATCCACCTGACCACGCTCATCCTTTAAGCTTAAAACAAGCGCCGGCCATTCGGCCACTCTATTCTCTTTATTAACTAGCCTAGCTTGTAACAACAAGGCCGTGTGTGATGGTTGTGGCGGCACATCGCTTCGCACCTTAAGTGAGACATTTTCCAAACTAAACTGACTAATCGATCGCGTCCCACCTAATTCACACTGCGCGATAGCACATACTTGGGTAATCACAAGGCGTGTGGCGGGAAAGTAATGCACCAACTGATTACGAAACACCACCGCACCCTGCCACAACAAAGCGACAAGCAGTATTAACACCACAAACAGCCAAAACACCCCACCACGACGGCGCGCTCGACGATACTCACGATAGTAGACCTCATCATCATAATCATCGTGTCTGATAGCATCATAGCCTTCGTCATAATCCCTTGAGTCCTCGATAAAAGGCTCGTCCTGATAGATCCGCTGATGCTGTCTACCTGCCCTGCGCTCATCGACATAGGGTTCATCCTCCAGATAGCCCGGTGGTGACTCTTCACGGTAGCGATGCGGTCTAGCTGCTTGAGGCTGAGCAGGCGCATTTGGATTCTCAGCGTAGTCATTGGCACTAAACACCGTATGACAAATACCGCAACGCACCTTGCCCCCGCGCGCATGCAATTGCTCTGGGGTGACATGTAATCTGGTTTGGCAGTTCGGGCAGCGAGTTTTCATAAGCGTTGAGTTCTCAATAGGCACCATTTAATCTGACTAGGTGCTGTTTAGGCCTCGACCTTGCCGTGCAGACATACCCAACCCTCATCCGCATGCCATACCTCCAAATGCACCCAAGCTCGATAGTAATCGATCATCTCTTCATACTGCCCCTCAAGAATACCGGAAAGTACTAAGGAGCCGCCTGCTTTAACACGATTTGCTAGTAAGGGAGCTAAGGCTTTCAGCGGATTAGCAAGAATATTGGCGACCACCACATCAAAGCGACCCTCCGGCAACTCATCTGGCAAGCCGTAATAAATCTGACTTTCATTGATTAAGGCATTATGACGTGCGGTATCCACGGACTGGGCATCAATATCAATCCCGACCACCTCGGCAGCATGTAACTTAGCGGCAATAATCGATAGAATACCAGAGCCGCAACCATAGTCGAGCACCGATTTGCCGGCGAGTGGGTGCTGCTCCAACCACTCCGCACATAAGCGCGTGGTCGCATGCGAGCCGGTACCAAAAGCCATCCCAGGATCGAGTTGAATCACTAAGTTATCAGTATTTTGGCGAATTTGCAGCACATCATGGCTCGTCATATGCCAGCTCGGCACAATCCAAATACGCTCACCAAGCTTCATCGGATCAAACTGCGTTTGTGTTAAACGTACCCAGTCTTTATCCTCAACCTCGGTAATGCTGGCTACCTCATACTCATCCTCGCCAAAGGCCACCGCCATTGACAGCAATAAAACCTCAGTGGCCGTCTCATCGTCCAATAAGGCAATCACATGATTGCGTTGCCATGCATAGTTTAAGAGCTCCATCCCGGGCTCACCGTAGAGCGGTTGCTCCTCCTCAGTATCACGATCCGCATCCTCAACGGATACCGATAGCGCCCCCTGATCCATCAAAAAATCGGAAATTTCCTCGGCGATATCCTGATTACAATGAATGACTAATTCACGCATGCTGCGCCTCTCAAATACGATCTACAAACCAAGAAGCCGAGTCTAAGCCCGGCTTCACTACCCGAAGGTATCTCATCAACTACTCACCCACAAGATGACTAAGCGGATTTTTTACTACGCGCAGCCAGCTTTTTCTCTAAATAGTGAATATCCATGCCCCCTTGGATAAAGCCAGGGTCATGCAATAACTCCTGATGCAAAGGAATATTAGTGCTAATGCCCTCAACAATCATCTCAGATAAGGCAATCTCCATACGCGCAATAGCCTGCTTACGATCCTGACCATAGGTAATGATTTTACCAATCATGGAGTCATAATGCGGCGGCACACGATAGCCGGAGAAGACGTGAGAATCCATACGCACGCCCATCCCACCAGGGGTATGCCACTTGCTCACCAAACCAGGTGAGGGCATAAAGGTATAAGGATCCTCAGCGTTAATGCGACACTCAATGGCGTGACCTTTTAACTGAATATCATCCTGGGTTAGGGTAAACGGCTCACCCGCCGCAATTTTAATCTGCTCCTGCACCAAATCGATACCGGTAATGCACTCGGTAATGGTGTGCTCCACCTGAATCCGCGTGTTCATCTCAATAAAGTAAAACTCGCCGTTTTCATATAGGAACTCAAAGGTACCGGCACCGCGATAACGCATTTGACGGCAAGCCTCGGCACAACGCTCGGCAATTTTGCGGATTAATTCACGCTCAATGCCAGGCGCGGGCGCTTCCTCAATGATTTTCTGGTGACGACGCTGTAAAGAGCAGTCACGCTCACCTAACCAAACCGCTTTACCCTCACCGTCGGCAAGCACCTGAATCTCGATATGGCGTGGTTTTTCAAGGTACTTTTCCATATAGACTTCAGGATTACCAAAAGCCACTCTTGCCTCAGCCCGAGTCATTTGTACCGCATTAATCAATTCGGACTCATGGTGCACCACGCGCATACCGCGACCGCCACCACCACCGGCAGCCTTAATAATCACTGGCAATCCAACCCGACGTGCGGTCTCTAAAATCTCGTCCGGATCCTCACCTAAGGCACCGTCCGAACCAGGTACCACTGGCACACCGGCTTCGATCATCGCTTTTTTGGCGCTGACCTTATCGCCCATCGTTAAAATGGACTCAGGGCGCGGACCGATAAAAACAAAACCGCTTCTTTCAACACGCTGCGCAAAATCCGCATTTTCCGCCAAGAAACCATAACCTGGGTGAATCGCCTCGGCATCAGTCACTTCAGCCGCAGCAATAATGGCCGGCATATGCAGATAGCTTTCTTGGGCCGGCGCTGGTCCGATACAGACGGATTCATCGGCTAAACGGACGTATTTCGCTTCACGGTCGGCTTCCGAATGCACGACCACTGTTTTGATACCCAACTCACGACAAGCTCGCTGAATTCTCAGCGCAATCTCACCACGGTTGGCAATGAGCACTTTTTCAAACATAGAATACTTTTAAACCTTGATTAAACGATTGGCGATTGGCGATTTATCACTTAGCCAATGATGAATAAAGGCTGACCGAATTCCACCGGCTCACCATTTTCAACGAGGATCTTTTTGACCACACCGCTGACATCTGCCTCGATCTCGTTTAATAGCTTCATCGCTTCTACAATACACAAGGTATCACCCTCTTTTACTGGCTTGCCCACATCCACAAAAGGCGCAGCGTTAGGGCTTGGGGAGCGATAAAAGGTACCGACCATCGGTGCTTTAACAACATAACCATCTTCCTGTGCTGGCGCAGCAGCGGCTGCCTCTGCCTCAGCAGGCGCTGCAACCGGTGCTTGCGGTGCTACGGCCGGCGCTTGGTACATCTGCGGCATGGCCATAGGTGAATAGACCGTGTTTACCTCAGCTTGAGGTTTTGATTTGACAATCTTGACCTTACCATCACCCTCAGTAATTTCAAGCTCTGAAATCTCTGATTCAGCCACCAGGTCAATAAGCGTTTTTAGTTTTCTAAGATCCATAAGGTTATCCCGTAATCCTTGATTTTAATTTTTTGTTGTTTGTGCAAAATACCGTAATGCCGCCTCATACACAAATGAGCCTAAACCACACAGCACACCAACTGCCTTATCGGCAAGATAGGAGTGGTGTCTAAAAGGCTCCCGCGCATGCACATTTGATAAATGAACCTCTATAAATGGCACCTCGGCTGCTGCCAGCGCATCACGTATTGCAATACTTGTATGGGTATACGCAGCGGCGTTAATAATGATGCCGTCAAACTGTCCTCGTGCCTGCTGAATACGGCTCACAAGCTCGCCCTCGAAATTACTCTGTAGGCACTCCACAGTAAGCCCTAGCTCAGCCGCTAAATGCTGCAACTCAGACTCAATATCTGCGAGTGTCTGCGCACCGTAAACCTCAGGCTCACGCAAGCCTAACATATTTAGGTTAGGACCGTTAATGATTAAAATACGCATAACGCCGTTAATAAATTTTGACAATCGTTAATTTAACGTTAAATGACTGCTTTTGTCTATTAAATTCTACCATTTCTGAAGAATTCAACGCATGCAGCCAAGCCATTACCTCGTCATCTCGGCTAATTTACTACGCAACTCCTCGGCATTCACCTGACCAATGATCTTATACTTCAGCTCAGCACCAGGCGCAAAGATCAAGGTAAATGGCAGACCACCTGAGGGATTACCCAGTTGACGCATCAAACGAATAGCCGTCGGCTCACCAATCACAATCGGCAAATCCAGCGCTAGCTTATCAACAAAGCGACGGATATTTGCCTCCGTATCCACCCCATAAGCAATCACCTGCACAGACTCATGCGCCTGATGGATCGCTGCTAAATCCGGCATTTCTTCAACACAAGGTGGGCACCAACTCGCCCAAAAATTAAGCACGATCACCCTATCTTGATAATCGCTAATACGGATGGCTTCACCCGCAAGATTCATTAAGGGTGTATTGAGTAGATGCGCTAAGCTCTCTCTGTCCACCTCGGCAGCTGTGAATGGTTGCAGCTTTAAGGGCGTCGCCTGAACTGGGCTCGACGGCAAACCCAGCGCTACCGTCATCACCAGTGCCGAAGCTGCCATCACGGATAAGGAAACAAGCTTAGCCACAAGGCCCTTGAGCCTAGTTAAGAAGCGACTTTTTTTGCTTGCAAAGCCTCTTTTTAAAATTATCATGGGGCTACAAAAAAATTGGTACATAATGGATGATTTTAGCCATTCCCGAAGGAATAAAGCGGCAGACTGTTTAAAAAGCTTAAAATACTAGTCCGCAGGAGAGATTTTTTATGCACATTCATATTTTAGGTATTTGTGGTACGTTTATGGGCGGACTAGCACTCATTGCGCGTGCTGCTGGCCATCGAGTGACCGGTTGTGATATGGCGGTCTATCCGCCCATGAGTACACAGCTTGAAGAGCAAGGGATTGAGCTGATTGAGGGCTACGGTGCCGAGCAACTGGCATTAAAGCCCGATTTATTTATTATCGGCAATGTTGTTAGCCGAGGTAACCCCTTGATGGAGGCCATTCTTAACGAGGGGCTGCCCTACACCTCAGGACCGCAGTGGTTGGGTGAGCAGATCTTGCGCCAACAGCATGTCTTAGCGATTGCCGGTACGCATGGCAAAACCACCACCTCCTCCATGTTGGCGTGGATTTTACAATACGCCGGTTTAGCGCCGAATTTCTTGATTGGCGGTATTGCCCAAAACTTTGGTATCTCTGCACGCTTTGATGCAGCACAACGCTACTTTGTCATTGAAGCAGATGAGTATGATACCGCTTTCTTCGACAAACGCTCCAAGTTCGTGCACTACCGTCCACGCACGGCAGTACTGAATAACTTAGAATTTGATCATGCCGATATTTTTGAAAATCTGGCCGCCATTCAAAAGCAGTTCCATCATTTAGTGCGCATCATTCCCCAGCAGGGACGTGTCATTTATCCTGCGACCGATCAGGCGCTGCAGGAGGTGTTGGCGATGGGCTGCTGGAGTGAGCAATGCAGCTTGGGCAGCGGTCTGGCGCATGAGCATGACCATGCCAGTGATCCTAAAGCCACGTGGAATGTCCGCCTCATTGAGGCCTCAGTCAGTCAGTTTGAAGTGCTCCATGGCGCAGAAGTAATTGCCACCATTGAGTGGTCATTGATCGGTTTACATAATGTACAAAATGCGCTGGCGGCAATTAGTGCGGCCGAGCATATCGGCGTCGCCCCAACGCTTGCTTGTGAGGCTTTGAGCCATTTTGAAGGTATTAAACGGCGTATGGAATTACGGGCGACCGTTCAAAACATTGCCGTTTACGATGATTTTGCACATCATCCAACAGCGATTAGTACGACCCTAGCGGGTTTACGCAAGCAAGTCGGTGATGCACGCATTATTGCGGTGCTTGAGCCACGCTCCAATACGATGAAATTAGGCACCATGTCAGCGCGCCTACCAGCATCACTACAGCAAGCCGATTTGCTCTTTTGCTATAACGAAACCCAGGGTAAACACAGCATTCATTGGGATGCGGAGCGTGTTTTTGCCACTATGTCACAACCCACCGAGGTCCATCATGATTTAGAGCAATTAGTGCAAGCCGTAGCCGCAGCGGCACAGCCCGGCGATCATATTTTGGTGATGAGTAATGGCGGCTTTGGTGGCTTTCACGACAAACTTATTAGCAAGCTAAAGCAAAAATATAGTTAAGACGATGATTTTATACCTACACGGATTTCGTTCTTCGCCACAGTCCACCAAAGCGCAGCTTATGGCTCAGGCCATGGCTGAGCGAGGCTTATCGGCACAGTTTTTTATGCCACAATTACCCTCCTCACCGGCAGCAGCCATACGCCTTTGCGAAGCCTTGATTGCCGAGCAGCACGATGGCCAGCAGCCCTTAACCATTATCGGTTCGTCTTTAGGCGGGTATTATGCGACCTATTTAGCGGAGCAACACGACTGTCGCGCTATTCTGATTAATCCAGCAATTTACGCCACCCGTGATTTATCAACCCAATTAGGTCAGCTACGCTATTTCCATGATGACCGGCCCTTTCAATTTACCCTCAAGGATTTATGTGAATTAAGGCCCTTATTCCGGGCGCAAATCAAGCCCGAGCGCTATTTTTTATTAGCGGGTGACCGTGATGAGGTGTTGGATTGGCAGGAAATGAGCAAACGCTATGCCGGTGCCAAGCAAATCATGGTACCCGGCATCGATCATAGTTTCAGCTGCTTTAGCGACTATATACAAGATATATTTGCCTTTGCCTGCTTAGCCTAGACCCCAACCCTTTTTCAGCACCCTTTGCCCTATCACCGAGTGAAATCAGCATGAATGTTATTTTTGAGGAAAGTGGCCAGTTCAAAGTTGCCCGCATTCTTTCCGAAACCGAAGCCAATTATCAAATTGAATTAAGCACCGGTAAACGCAGCAAACTAAAACGCAGTCATGTCATTTTCGAGTTTGATAAAGCGCCTTGCACCTTAAGCGAGCTCATTCCTACCGCAGAAAATCTAGCCGCAGAGATGGATCCCGCTTTTTTATGGGAATTTGCGCCGCCAGAGGACTTTAGGGCGGAGGATTTGGCCGAGGATTACTACGGTCATGAACCAAGCATTATTGAAAAACTAGCGCTTTTAGTGCGCCTACACGGCTCGCCGGTTTATTTTCATCGCCGGGGCAAAGGGCTGTATAAAGCTGCGCCACCAGACATTCTTGAAGCGGCACTAGCGGCCATTGAGAAAAAGCGCTTACAGGAGGAATTGCAAGCACAATGGGTTGAAAGCTTAGTTAATTTCCAGATTCCTGACGCCATGCGTGAGGACCTAAACACCTTCCTAAGCCACCCGAATAAAAACACCATGGCCTGGAAAGCCTTTGAATCTGCGCTTTCACGAAGCGGTTTAGGTATTAAGGAAATGCTACTCAAACTCGGGGTTTATCAAGACGAACTGGCAATTACCTTGGCTAGCTTTTGCGAAAAATTTCTGCCTAAAGGTTATGAGGCGCCGGAGCTTACGATACCGAGTTTGCCTGAACTACCCATCGCCGAGGTGGAGGCCTATTCCATTGACAATGACTCAACCACGGAAATTGATGATGCTTTTTCGATTAAACAGATAGCCGATGACACCTATCAATTCGGCGTGCATATTGCCGCCCCGGCACTTGCGGTAAGTAAGGATTCCGAGCTAGACCTAGCCGCCCGTAAACGCATGTCCACCATCTATTTGCCGGGCAAAAAAATCACCATGCAAAGTGCGGCCTTGGTGGATGCCTTTTCGCTGAATGCCGGTGCAATTAAGCCTTGTATTTCCCTTTATGTGGTGGCAGATCTTAGCACTGGCGACATTATCAGTGAGGAGAGCAAGATAGAAAGTATCTACATCAAGGAAAACCTACGCCTATCACAATTTGATGAGGTGCTCCTCAGCCGAGAAAATCTGGCTGATGAATCGGTGGACATGCCCTATGCTTTTTTACTCCGCCCCTTGTGGCGCTTAAGCCAGCACCTTAGCGCCAAGCGTGACGAGCTACGCGGCTACCCTGAAAAGCACCAAGGTCTTGAGTTTAGCGTTGAGCTAGCTGGCGACTGGCGAGATCAGAACGCTAAGGTTCAGTTAATACCTCGCCGCCGCGATAATCCTCTGGATCTGATGATAGGTGAAATGATGATTTTCACCAATGTGGTTTGGTCCGGGATGTTGAGTCGCTTAAAGGTCCCAGGCATTTTCCGTACCCAGCAATTTGGTCGCGCTAAACAAAGCTCACACCCCGTAGCACATCAAAGCATGGGGGTACCACAATATGCTTGGATGACCTCACCGCTACGACGCTATGTGGACCTCTTAAATCAACAACAATTAATCAGCGCCATTAACCATGGTGTGTCAGCACCCTTGGTCGCTCCTTATAAACCTAAGGACCTCGATTTACTAAAGATAATGACGCAATTCGACACTTTGATTCAGCAATGGCGCCATTTCCAAGACAGCATGGAGCGCTTTTGGAGCTTGCGTTGGTTACAGCAACAAGGCATCACCGAAGCCGAGGCCAAGGTGCTACGCGATGATGTGGTGCGTCTCATCAATGCGCCCCTCAGCCTGACGGTCAGTGATATGCCGGCGTATGAGCGCGGCACCTTGGTAAAGATTAAGATGGATGGCATCAATTTGCTTAAACTTAAAGCCAACGCTCATTTTCTTGAGTTTATCGCCGCCCCTGAGATAGATGATGCGGCGACAGATGAGGATGAGGAGCTCTTCGACGACGCCCTTGATGAGGCCCTTGATGGCGACACCTTGAATGGCGTGACTGCAAGCGAGATTGACCCTGAACGAGCGGCAGAAACGGTGCATTGTGCCGTCTTCGGTTACCCCATTGCGCAAAGTCTCTCACCCACCCTCCACGCCATTGCTGCGTCACACTGTGGCTTGCAACTCCGCTACGACAAGGTAGAGGTAAAGCCAGAGGATTTTGTGGCAACGGTACAGCAGTTTTTTGCCGACGGCGGTCGCGGCTTGAATATTACCATTCCATTTAAGCTTGAGGCCTTTGAACTCGCTAAAAATCACTTAAGCGAGCGCGCCAAGGCGGCGCAGGCGGTTAATACCTTGTGGTCTGAAGAGGATGAAATCCACGGCGACAACACCGATGGCATCGGCTTAGTCAATGATATTCAAAGCCATGGTCACACCATTCAGGGCAAAAGAATCCTCTTAATTGGTGCTGGCGGAGCCGCCCGTGGCACTCTACTACCTTTGCTAACGGCAGGCTGTGTCGCCTTACATATTGCGAATCGCACTGCCAGCAAGGCGCAGACCTTGGCCGAACAAGCGCAAGCCTTGGATAAGAACGACACAGCCATTAGTGCCAGCGCTTTAGATGACATCCCTGGGCAATGGGATATTGTGATCAATGCCAGTGCCAGTAGCTTAGAGGATGCGCCCTTGGCTATTCCTGCGACCATTTTTGCGGACAATGCTCTGGCCTATGATATGGTTTATCGCCCTAGCGGCAGCACCGCTTTTCTGGAGCAAAGTAAGCGCTTAGGTGCCAAGCATGTATTAGACGGTCTTGGTATGCTAGTTGCGCAAGGCATGGAGAGCTTTAGGATCTGGCATGGCTTAGAAGTCGACGCAACTCAAGTATTGCGTGAACTACGTCTGGCCATACAAGCGCCACAGTCATGATACGAATCGGCTAAAATGGCCTTTTGACCCTTTAAAGCTTTTATGAAAACAGCGCATCGATACATTGCCAGCGAAATCTACCGTAGCACCATTGCAGTCACGCTTGTCTTGGTGGGTTTATTCATGTTTTTCGACATGATCGAAAACCTCGACAATCTTAATGAGCGTTTTACCTTCGGCACCCTGCTATTGCTACAGCTCATGCAGATACCAACACGGCTCTATGATTTGCTCCCCATTGCGCTCCTTATCGGTGCAATCATTGCCTTAGCCGGTTTGGCGCAACGCAATGAGTTGGTGGTGCTGCGTGTTTCCGGCATTAGTAGCCGTCGTCTGCTCGGCATGTTATGGATGGGGACTATCCCGATTATGGTGTTTGCCCTGCTACTGTCAGAGGGCGTGACGCCTTATGCTGAGTCCAAAACGGGTCAACTAAACCTCCAGCTACTCGGTAAAAGCAGCGGAGCGCGTATGAATAGTGGTTATTGGTTTAGAGAACCAACTGATAACGGCGCCCTGCGAGTGATTAATATCTCCCGCATCAGCTCCGAGCGCGAAGTAGAAAATATCCGCATTTATAACTTTGATGCCGAGGGCAAGTTCAAGGAGTTAATTCATGCCCAGCGCGGCCTATTCCAACATCAGGAATTACAATTAACGCAGGCCAAGCTGATCCGCACGGATTTTGATTTAGAAACTGCCTTAATGGATCCGGCTGCGCCGCTGACACCCTTAAGTACACAAACGATGCTAGACAGCTATACGATTAGCACCAGCTTGACCCAAGCGCGTTTATTAGCCAGTGAGCTACAGCCCGATCGCATGTCGATTATGGGCTTATTAGACTATATTCAATATTTAGAGGATAATCATCTACAGTCTAATCGACAAGTGGTCGCCTTATGGCGTAAGGGGGTCTATCCCTTTACCCTTTTGGTGATGATTACCTTGGCCGCTCCCATCAGTTTTATGCAAACACGCAAGGGTGGCGCCGGACTTAAGGTCTTTGGTGGTATCTTAATTGGGGTCGTCTTTTTTATGATCAACCAATTGGCGCTTAACCTTGGTATGCTGAATAACTTACCACCCTGGTTAACGGCACTTGCGCCTAATACCATCGCCCTCGTCATTGCGAGCCTAGCCTTGTATTTAATTGAAAGAAAGAATCGCCCTAAGCGCAAGACTCATGCCTAAAAAAGCTACCAAAAAATCGACTGCACAATCTGCTATTGAAGCAAGCACCACTGCCAATTCGCTGCTGGACTTAAATCCAGCCTCAGCAATGCCTAATATCTGGGCAATTGGCGATGTACAGGGTTGCTATCAACAACTGGAGAGCTTATTAAATCATCCGGAAATTAGAAACGATCCAAACTGTAAGCTCTGGTTTGCTGGAGATATTATTAATCGCGGCAAGGACTCCTTAAAAACGCTTAAACGCATTATGGACTTGGGCGACCGTGCGATTACCATACTTGGTAATCACGATATTCATTGTTTAGCCGTGGCTGCCGGCTTTAGGCGTGAGCATCATAGCGATACCATCGGCGAGATTTTAAAGTCCAAAAACCGTAACGATTATATCGAATGGCTACGCACCCGTCCGCTCGCCCATTATGCCTATGGCCACCTGATGGTGCATGCCGGCGTGATGAAGCCGTGGACAACGGCAAAGGCCTTGGAACTCGCAGAGGAGGTCAGCACCAAGGTCTTACGCTCGGATAAATGGCAGCAAAAGCTCGCACAGGTGTTTGGCAACGAGCCTAATCAGTGGGACGACTCCTTAAAAGGCAGTAAGCGTCAACGGGTCGTGATCAATGCCTTTACCCGTATGCGCATGTGCTTTTTAGATGGTGCCATGGACTTTTCCTATAAAGGGGCACCGCAATTGTACCCACTTCATCACGGTGTCAAGGTACTGCCATGGTTTGAATTGGACCAGCGCCAAACGACCGACACCACGATTATCTTTGGTCATTGGTCTACGCTCGGCTTATTAATTCGCCCGCATCTATTGGCCCTAGATACAGGCTGTGTTTGGGGTGGGCGGCTCACGGCCATTCGCTTAAACGATAGAAAAGTGATCCAAATCCCCTATACCGAGGGTACCGTTGATAAGCTAGGTTCAAAAATTTGGTCGATAAAAAGCTAAGCAGTCACAGTGCTTAATGCTTGCTATCAGCGCCCGTAGCGGTGGCGACGCTAGCTGCGCCCACCACATCGCGCTCCACCTCCGTTTTAATCAGTTCATAGCAACGCTGTGCCGCTTCGACCCGATTCATCCCCTCGCCACTTAGGGGTTGTAAATAGCGTACCGTCACCGAAATACCAAAATTACTCAATAAAACCCAGATATTGTGCACTAAGGTCTCATCACCAATAAAAGATGGATAGCCACTACGCTCGCCCTTAAAGTACAACAAAATCGCCACCGGCTGTAACGGCACCTGTGCCTTTAGTGGTGCGTCCAATAAACCACCAAAAAAGCTTTTAACACTTAAACCGTCAGAGGTCGTACCCTCGGGGAATAGACCCGTACACATACCCTGCGCATAGCGACTAGCCAACTGCTGATTCACCTCGCGCATCGCGGAGCGACTGCTGCGATCCACAAAAATCGTGCCCGCTTGTGCCACTAAGCGACCAACAATCGGCCACTGCTTAATCTCTTGCTTAGCGACAAAGGCGGTGGTGCGACAGCTATTGAGAATAAAAATATCAATCCAGGACACGTGATTTGCCACCAACATCACCGCCGTTTGCTGCAATGGCGCCCCCTCAATCCTGACCTTAACCCCCAAGACCAAAATTAAGAGCTTGGACCAAGCCTTAATAATCGCTTCGCGCTGAGACTGCTTTAGCAAGGGGAAGACCAGACCGGTAAAAAAAAGGCCGATCATCAGTAGCAATACAAGTAACACTAATCGAATTAAAAAGCGCAGCACTCGAATTAGAATCACTTGCCTTCCTCCCACATCACGCAACCGCTCACAACGGTCAGCTTGACGCGACCTGGTACTTGGTAATTAATAAATGGCGTATGCACACTTTGACTCAGTAGGTTGTCGCGATTCACCGTCCAGTACGCCTCTAAATCCACTAAAGCCAAATCAGCCGGTGAGCCCACCGAGAGCTGACCGCAAGCAGAAAAGGCCGGCGCCGCTTGCTGTAGAATAGAGACTGGTCCGCAAGTGACCTTGGTCAGCGCCTCCAATAACGGCACCTCATTTTCTTGAGCCCATTTATAGACCAGAGAAAACAGTAATTCCACACCGGAAGCGCCGGGAACCGCCTCGGCAAAGGGGACTAATTTATCCTCGTCATCTAGCGGAATATGATCCGAACAAATCGCATCAATAGTGCCGTCCATCAAGCCACGCGTAATGGCATCACGGTCTCGTTGACTGCGTAAGGGCGGATCCAAGCGGTAATTACTGTCAAAATAACCAATATCTACATCGCTCAAATGCACATGATTGATGGAAACATCACACGTCACTGGCAGACCCTCAGCCTTGGCTTGACGCACCAACTCAATGCCTTGAGCACTGGACAGACGACATAGGTGTAAACGCACGCCAATACTACGCTGCAATTCAAAGAGCGCATGTAAGGCAATGGTCTCGCTCTGCACTGGAATACCAGCTAAACCGAGACGCGAAGCCACTTCACCACTAGCGGCCACCCCGTTAGCGCTAAGACTGCGTTCGTGCGGTCTTAACCATAAACTGTAATCAAAGCTCTTGGCATATTGCATACATTGCTTCAGTGTACCCAGTTCCGGCAAGGGACGATTCGCTTGTGAAAAAGCCACACAACCTGCACGAGTCAATTCGGCCATTTCGGTGATGCGTTCACCATTTAACCCTACCGTCATCGCACCCAAGGGGTACACATAGGTTTGATTTAATGAGCGGGCACGATGCTTTAGCATCTCGACCAAGCCTGGTTCATCCAAGGTTGGATCGGTATCCGGCGGTAAGACCAGACGAGTCACGCCACCAGACAAGGCGGCCATTAACTCATTTTCCAAGGTATCGCGATGCTCATAACCGGGTTCACGCAAACGCACGGATAAATCCACTAAGCCCGGAATCACCACCAAGCCACTCGCATCAATTACGCGCTCTGCCTCAAAATCCACCGGATCAATGGCGACAATACGCTGACCCGCAATGGCAATATCATGCACCGCATCTAATTTATTTTTAGGATCCAGTAAGCGACCGTTTTTAATTAGAATATTCATTATTCAGAAGCTCCTGCAACAATACTCATGACTGCCATCCGTACAGCAATACCAAAGGTCACTTGATCTAAAATCACGGCCTGCGGCGAATCAGCCACATCGGTGGCAATTTCGACCCCGCGGTTCATTGGCCCAGGGTGCATCACAATCGCATCGTCCTTGGCTAGCGCTAATTTCTCCATGGTCAAACCGTAATTTTTAAAATACTCATGCGATGAAGGTAAAAAGGCACCGCTCATACGCTCATTTTGAATGCGTAACATAATCACCACATCCACATCACGTAAGCCCTCATCCATATCATGATAAATCCGTACGCCCATCGGTGATAAATCACCAGGAATCAAGGTCTGCGGACCAATCACACGAATTTCTGGCACCCCGAGCGTGGTTAAGGCGTGGATATTAGAGCGAGCAACCCGCGAATGCAGCACATCCCCCACAATTGCCACCGTCAAATTACTGAAGTCCTTTTTGAAATGACGAATGGTATACATATCCAATAAGGCCTGCGTCGGATGCGCATGCCTACCATCACCTGCATTGACCACATGAATATGCGGTGCCACATGCTGCGCAATCAGATAAGGTGCGCCACTGGCTTGGTGCCGCACAACAAAAATATCCGCTTGCATGGCGGTCAAATTGGCAATTGTATCTAATAAGGTCTCGCCCTTGGCGGTGGAGGAGACGTTAATATTTAAATTATAAACGTCGGCGGATAAACGCTTAGCAGCAATTTCAAAGGTGGTACGGGTACGGGTTGAGTTTTCGAAAAACAGATTAAAAACGCTTTTACCACGTAAGATGGGGACTTTTTTAACCTCACGCTCAGCCAGGGGCACAAAGGTCTCTGCGGTATCAAGAATATGGGTAATCACATCATGCGGCAAGCCCTCAGTGCTGAGCAAATGCACTAATTCACCATGCTTATTTAATTGCGGGTTAGTCATGTTCAACCTCTTTTAAAGCAATATCAAATACATGCTCTTCATCCTGCGACAATACAAAGCGCTGTGTCTTAGGTAAGGTAAATACCTCACCTACCACATCGGGCTGTACTGGTAGCTCCCGCCCACCCCGATCAATTAACACCGCCAAGGCAATGGTGGCCGGACGCCCAATATCAAACAGCTCATTCATTGCGGCGCGAACACTACGACCGGTATATAAAATATCATCCACCAAAATCAGATGCTTATTCGTCACATCAAAAGGCACCGAACTGGGTAGCTTTTGCGTGTGCAATCCAATCCTACGAAAATCGTCGCGGTAGAGGCTGGTATTAATTAAGGCATTGTCCGTCGTAATCGCCAAATCCTGCTTAAGGCGCTGAGCTAACCACGCACCACCTGAATAAATACCGACCAAATGCACCTCATCGGCCGGGTGTGCAGCGATTAACTCAGCAACACCTTGTTTTAAGCGCTGATATAGCTCCTCGGCCTTAGGTAGCTCATCCAAGCTACGCTGCTTAGGCTGCTTAGGGGATCCATTTTGCATGATTATTCCTGAGTTTAAATGATCTAGTTAGCCCGCTATTTTATCACTTAAGAGGCGAGGACATCTAAATGTCGTTGTAAGATAACTGCAGCCGCCACTGCATCATCCTCAGTTGCAAAACGACGTGCTGACTTGGCATCAAACTGCTGATATTGGCGAATGAGATCTTGCGCTTCCATGCTGGAGTACTGCTCCTCAACCAAGACCACCGGCAAGCCATAACGACCATGTAATTGATTAGCAAAACGCCGCGCCCGCGCCGAGGCCTCCTGCTCCTCGCCCGCCAAGGTGAGTGGCAAACCCACCACTAGCTGATCGGGCTCCCACTCACTGAGCAAGGCCTCAATTTGCGCAAAGCGTTGCTGCTTCACTTCCGACTTAATAATGGCAAGCGGTCGCGCCTGCCGTATCAATGAATCACCAATCGCCACACCAATTTTTTTTAAGCCAAAATCAAAGGCTAAAAAACGTATTTCTTGACTCATCACTTAGGCATGACCCGCTTGTGTCGACAAATGACTAATATCAATGCCCAAACTGGCTAAGGCAGCCTGATAACAATCGTAGGGTGGTCGCTTAAAAATCAAATCATGGTCAGCCGGCACAGTTAACCAGACATTTGCACTTAATTCGCGCTCTAACTGACCCTCATCCCAACCGGCATAACCAAAGCAAATAAACACATCCTCGGGGCCCTTGCCAAGCAAATAATCCTGCAGCATATCGGATGAATTGCTGATTTGCAAAAGCACGTCTTTGTGACCGCTCGTGCTATCAACGTCGGCAGTTTTCAGCGGTGGGTGTAATACAAAGCCACGCATCGGCTGCACCGGGCCACCAAAAAAGATGGTTTTATTGACATAATCGGCTGGCGCTTCCAACTCGAAACGCTCGACTAAATCACTTAACTCAATATCGGTGGCACGATTAACAATCACCCCACCTGCTCCCTCGGGCGAGTGCTCAAATAAATAAATCACCGTGCCGTTAAATAAATCGGAATCCACACCTGGCATGGCTAATAAAAACTGACCACTTAAGTCGGTAAAATGCTCAACATTGCGATCGTCGCTTGATGAGTGTTGCTTATCAAAGCTTCCCATTTAAACCTCCACCATCTCAAAATCCACCTTGCGCGCTGCGCATTCGGGACAGATCCAATCATCGGGGATATCCTCCCAACGGGTGCCGGGTGCAAGCCCCTCATCAGGGGCGCCTGTCGCTTCATCGTAGACCCAGCCACAGATCAAACACATCCAAGTTCTCATTAAAAACCAGTAATAATTAATTAAGATAAAGACGCTATGTTCTAATTGTACTGTTAACATTCTAAACTGTTGACTAGAACGGCATATGTTGAGAGGAATTTTCCACTGGATTAAGCGATGACACAAGTAACTAAACGCTTTGCAAACGGTCTTTACGGGATTACGCCTGAGTGGCAGGATCACGCCAAACTGCTGCACGCCATTGAGGCTGCCTGCCGCGGTGGCATGCGGGTTTTACAATGGCGCCAAAAAAAGCTCAGCTATGCCGACTCCTTGGCGCTAGCGTTAGAGGCCAAAGCGATTTGTCACCAATATCAATGCCAATTTTTTGTCAATGACTCAGTGCAACTGGCCCTAGACTGTCGTGCCGATGGGGTACATATCGGTCGTGACGACGGCTCCGTCGAGGCGCTACGTAAAGCGTGCCAAGCACAGGGACAAAGCTTATTCATCGGCGTAAGTTGCTACAATGATATTAATTTAGCGCAGCAAGCGATTAAGGATCAGGTTGACTACTTAGCCTTTGGTGCGCTCTTCCCCTCCTCGGTCAAGCCCGAGGCAGTGGTTGCGTCGTTGGACTTATTTGCGGCAGCCAAAGCCGTGATGCAAGCGCATCAACTAGGGGCCACCGAGCGCCCGGCACTGGTCGGTATCGGCGGCATTGACTGCCATAATGCACGCTCTGTGGTTGAGGCTGGCGCAGATAGCATCGCCGTCATCAGCGGATTATTTGAGAGCGATGAGATTGAAGCAACGGCACGCTACCTTAGTAATTTATTTTAAATGCAAACTATTTAATAGGCATCTTCATGACAACAAATCAAGCTTTATTTGACCGCGCCTGCTTAACTATTCCTGGCGGCGTTAACTCACCTGTGCGTGCATTTAAATCCGTTAGCGGCACCCCGCGCTTTATTGCCAAAGCTGAGGGCGCTTATATGTGGGATGCCGAGGGTAATCGCTTTATCGATTATTTAGGCTCATGGGGTCCAGCCATTGTGGGGCACGCTCACCCCGAGGTGGTTGAAGCGGTACAAGAAGCGGCGGCACGTGGTCTATCCTATGGCGCTCCCACCGAAGCTGAAATTTTACTGGCCGAGAAAATCACCCAGTTGCTTGCCCCAGTGGAAAAAGTTCGCTTAGTCAGTTCCGGCACGGAAGCCACCATGAGTGCGATTCGTTTAGCTCGCGGTGCGACCAATCGCAACAAGATCATTAAATTCGAGGGCTGCTATCACGGTCACTCCGATAGTTTATTGGTAAAAGCTGGCTCTGGCCTACTGACCTTCGGCAACCCCTCTTCTGCCGGCGTACCGGAGGAGTTTGTTAAACACACCTTAGTGCTAGAGTTTAATAATTTAAACTCGGTACGTGCCGCCTTTGAAGCCCATCCAGAGGATATTGCTTGCATTATTGTAGAACCCTATGCTGGCAATATGAATTTAATCAAAGCTAAGGCCGGCTTTTTAGAGGGCTTGCGTCGTTTATGTGATGAGTACGGCGCACTACTTATCTTTGATGAGGTCATGACTGGTTTCCGTGCCGGTCCTAGAGGGGTACAGGGTATCACCGGGATTATGCCCGATCTTATCACTCTAGGTAAGGTCATCGGTGGCGGGATGCCAGTGGGTGCCTTTGGTGGTCGTGCGGATATTATGGAGCACATTGCACCACTCGGCGCAGTGTATCAAGCAGGCACCCTATCCGGTAACCCAGTCTCGGTTGCCGCTGGTTTAAAAACACTCGAAATCATCACGCGTGACGGCTTCTATGAGCAACTAACTGCGCAAATGGAAAAGATGATCACTGGCTTAGTCGAGGAAGCGAAAAAGGCTGGCGTCACCTTTAGTGCAGATTTTGCAGGCGGCATGTTTGGTCTCTACTTTACGGAAAAGGTGCCGACCAACTTTGCCGAAGTATCCGCCAGCGATCAAAATGCCTTTAATCAGTTCTTCCACCATATGCTAGAACACGGCGTACACCTTGCTCCCTCAGGCTTTGAGGCAGGCTTTATCTCCGCCGCGCATAATGACGAGATTATTGAGGAAACGCTACAAGCCGCTCGCGCCAGTTTCCAAAAGCTCGCTTAACAAGCAGCCCTCCTAGTAAAAACCCTAGATTTTTTTACTCAAAATCCTCCACCATAAAAAGTGGAGGATTAAACTAAGTTACAATGAATGGATTCAGGGCCACCTACTTCGGGTGAACCGAAATTTGTTGTGAGTTTTATGGGAAGTTAAATGGCTGTTAATTTTCATATCCCCAGTCCAGAAGCTATCCATGCAGTACCAGGTGTTGAGATTGGTATTGCATCTGCGGGTATCAAAAAAGCTGGTAAACGCGACTTAACCGTTTTTAAATTCACCCCGGGCACCACGGTTGCTGGTGTATTTACGCGCAATCGCTTTCGTGCGGCACCGGTACTGATTTGCGAATCACGTCTACGCTGCGATAAAGAAATTCGTGCTCTACTGATTAATACGGGCAACGCAAATGCCGGCACCGGTAGTGAGGGTATGGATCGTGCCTTGCAAACATGCCAAGCCTTAGCCAAGGAACTGGGTCTTGATCAGCACCAGATATTGCCATTCTCAACCGGTGTGATTTTAGAGCCACTACCTCAGGACAAGATCATCGCTGCTATCCCAGCCGCCGTGTCCGATCTGAATAAGCACAACTGGCTACCGGCCGCTTCCAGTATTATGACCACCGACACGGTCCCTAAGATCAGTTCCAAGCAACTTGAAATTAACGGTCGTACCGTCACCATTACTGGTATTTCCAAGGGCGCAGGGATGATTCGCCCAAATATGGCAACCATGCTGTCCTTTATTGGCACGGATGCCGAGGTTGAGTGTCATTTATTAAAGCAAATCACCACCGAGGTGGCGGATAAGTCGTTTAACCGCATCACCATTGATGGTGATACCTCCACCAATGATTCCTTTATTATTGCGGCAACGGGACAAAGTGGTATTGAGATCACCAAAGAAAGTGAGCATTATCAACGTTTTGTTGAGGCCTTAACCGAGATTGCCATCGATCTGGCCCAAAAAATTGTGCGTGATGCCGAGGGTGCGACCAAGTTTATTACGGTTCAGGTCGAGTCCGCCAAAGACCAGGAGGAAGCCTTAAAAGTGGCTTATTCCATCGCACAATCCCCCTTGGTCAAAACCGCTTTTTTTGCCAGTGACCCGAATTTAGGTCGAATCCTGGCGGCCATTGGCTATGCCGATATTGCTGATTTAGACACCTCCACGATCAATTTATGGTTGGGCGATGTGTTGGTAGCCAGCAATGGCGGGCGCCATCCGGACTATGTTGAGGCAGATGGTGATCGTGTGATGCGAGAGCCTGAGATCGTCGTACGGGTAGCCTTAAATCGCGGTGTAGCCAGCGAAACGGTCTATACCTGCGACTTCTCCTATGATTATGTAAAAATTAATGCGGAGTACCGCACCTAAGCAAGCAAATATGTTTGCGCAACATCCACGGCGGCGCCCCTTGCTTAAGGGAGCGCCGTTTTTTACATAGTAAGCGGCAAAGCGTACGTCTAACACCACAAAAAAAGCACAAAACCCTGCTAAATCATTGACAGATAAGTGATTTTATGGGAAAATTTACGGCTTAGCTCAAACTTTTCTGGTAGATCCAGTGATTCTACAGAGCCTCGATGTACTGACATTAGGCACAGAGCTAAGACTATCAGTTTATTAATCAATTTATTTTGAGGTTAAGTCACAATGTATGCGGTCATAAAAACCGGCGGCAAGCAGTATCGCGTGAGCCCCGGCCAAAAACTTAAGGTAGAACAGATACCTGCAGACATCGGGCAAGAAATCTCTTTAGACCAGGTACTATCCGTTGGCGAAGGCGAATCACTCAAAGTGGGTTCTCCTTTAGTTGAGGGTGCTACTGTTACAGCTAAAGTTCTTGCGCACGGTCGTCACGATAAAGTTAAAATTTTCAAGATGCGTCGTCGTAAGCACTACAGAAAGACTCAAGGGCATCGTCAAAATTTCACCGAGATCGAAATCTCAGCGGTTAATGCTTAATTAGCTTATTCGCTTTTTTTACAGGAGTAAATCATGGCAACCAAAAAAGGTGGCGGTAGTACGCGAAACGGCCGCGACTCACAGGCGAAACGCCTAGGTGTTAAAGTATTCGGTGGTCAAACAGTTCCGGCTGGTTCTATTATTGTTCGTCAACGCGGTACTCGCTTTCATGCAGGTGACGGCGTAGGTATGGGCAAGGACCACACGCTCTATGCCTTAGTGGATGGACAGGTTCAGTTCACTAGCAAAGGCGCTTTGAAAAAGCCAACTGTACAGGTAATCGCTGCTGAGTAGTTTTAAGCTCAACTAGCATTAGCTTTACACAGCTTTTCACAGCTTTTCACAGTGATAACGCCGTTTACTTTTAGCGTAAGCGGCGTTTTTTATTGTGATTGACATCACACCGTGCATAACGCCTCCAGCCTATCAACACAAGCACTGCAATACGCTACACTATAAGCAGCAGCTATTTTTTATAATTACACCACAATCATTACGATGAAATTTGTAGATGAAGTCACGATTGAAGTCATTGCCGGTAAAGGTGGTAATGGCTCAGCCAGTTTTAGACGCGAAAAGTTTATCCCCAAAGGCGGGCCAGATGGGGGCGATGGCGGCCGCGGCGGCAGCATTTTTGCCTTGGCGGATCGCAATCTTAATACCCTCATCGATTACCGCTATGCCCGTTTGCACCGTGCCAAAAACGGTGAAAACGGTCGTGGCTCGGATCAATACGGGGCCGGTGCCGATGATATTATTTTAAAGGTACCCGTGGGCACCGTAATTTATGATGCAGAAACCGGTGAGCAGCTATTTGACTTGGATCGGCATGGCGAGAAAGTCACGCTAGCACAAGGCGGTGCTGGCGGTTTAGGTAATTTACACTTTAAATCCAGCACTAACCGTGCACCACGGCAGTTCACCTACGGTAAGCCGGGCGAGCATAAGCACTTACGGATGGAGCTTAAGGTCTTAGCGGATGTGGGCTTACTCGGTTTACCTAATGCTGGTAAATCCTCTTTTATTGCCAAAGCCTCGAATGCCAAGCCCAAGATCGCTGATTATCCCTTTACCACACTGTATCCGAATCTCGGTATGGTGCGTACCTCAACCTCTCGTAGCTTTGTGATTGCCGATATTCCAGGCTTAATTGAGGGCGCTTCTGAGGGTGCTGGCTTAGGTCATTTATTCCTCCGTCATCTAGCCAGAACACGAGTATTACTGCATATTGTCGATATTTACACGATGGACCCCGATATTGATCCGGTGGCCAAAGTGGCGGCTGATATTGAGGCGATTGCTGCTGAATTAAAGCTCTATGATGAGGCGCTGTATCACAAACCACGCTGGTTAGTGTTAAATAAAGCCGATATGGTTGAAGATGCCGAGCAATTCAAACAAGCACTGTGTCAACACATCGGCTGGGAAGGTCCGGTATTTACCATTTCTGCCTTAAGCGGTGAAGGTACAGAGCAGCTAATCTATGCACTCCAGGATTTTGTAGATGAGGTCAAGGCCGCTGAAAACTACGCTGCCGATAAGGCTGCCGGTGTGCTGACGCATGATGACCCACGCTTTGATCCAAACCGTCAGGCGGCAGAAGCTTTAGAAGACGATCCTCGTTTTAGTAACGTTGCAGAGCAAAACGCTAGCAAGCTTGAGCCACGCTACGATCCGCATTCGCCCGCCTATGATCCACGCCTAGACCCTAATCATCCGCTCTATGATCCGCGCATTGATCCCGATGATCCTAATGCCTAAGTAGCGCGTTGGTGCATGGAAAAATGATAAGATAGCAGGCTTAAGTAGATTTTTCTTAAGCCTGTTGTCGCTTAAGCAACCCTAATTTAGAACGTCTTATTCCTCATGTCAGAACTTCATCAAACCGCCTTAGTTAAAGATGCCAAACGAGTTGTCATCAAAATCGGCTCCTCGCTCCTAACGAATAATGGCAAGGGCATCGATAGCCGAGAAATTGCCCGTTGGGCCGCCCAAATTGCGCATCTGCATCAAGCTGGGCAACAGGTGATACTGGTTTCCAGCGGCGCCATTGCCGAAGGGATGGCGCGTCTAGGGTGGGCTCAGCGACCTAAGCTAGTGAATCAATTGCAGGCAGCCGCCGCAGTCGGTCAAATCGCCCTAGCCCAAGCCTATGAGACGGCCTTTAATGAATACGGCATCCAAACCGCACAAGTCCTCTTAACGCATGAGGATTTAGCTGATAGACACCGCTATTTAAACGCTCGTTCAGCGCTTAATACCCTATTAGAATTAAACGTGATCCCTATTATTAATGAAAATGATACGGTGATTACCAAGGAAATTCGCCTGGGTGATAATGATACGCTGGGTGCCTTAGTGGCGAATTTACTTGAAGCTGAGGTCTATGTGATTTTGACCGACCAAGAGGGTCTCTATGATAGTGACCCGCGTAAAAATAGCAATGCCCAGTTTATTCACCGTGCCGAAGCGGGTGATCCAGCCCTTGAAAAAATGGCCGGTGGTGCTGGTACGCACGTGGGTACTGGCGGCATGCTGACCAAGGTACTGGCAGCCAAGCGCGCGGCTCGTAGCGGCGCCCATACCATTATTGCCAGCGGCCATGTGGACAATCTACTCCCGCGCTTAATGCAGGGCGAGTCCATTGGCACCGAGCTATTAGCTAAAATCCCCATTCTCTCAGCACGTAAGCAATGGCTGGCAGCGCATTTACATGTGAGTGGCTATTTGGTGCTAGATGAGGGTGCCATTCAAGCCCTGACCCGCCAGGGTAAAAGCCTGCTACCTATCGGTATCACCGAGGTACGGGGCGACTTCGGACGGGGCGACCTCGTGGCCTGTATCGATCAGGAGGGTAATGAATACGCCCGTGGTCTGGTTAGTTACAGTGCAGAAGATGCGCGGAAGATTATTGGTAAGCCGAGTTCACAGATTGAAAGCATTCTGGGTGCGGTGACCGCCACCGATATGATTCACCGCGACCATATGATTATTCATCACTAGCTAGCCTCACAGCTCAGCTACAGCTCAATCAAGGTGCCCACAGGCGGCGGGCGCCTTCTAAAGCACACGCTTCAATCAACCCGTATTGCGTAAACCAGTGGCAATGCCATTAATCGTCATCAACACCGAACGGGCAATACTACCACGCTCGGCGGCGCTCTCAGCCGTATCCTCGCCCACTTCACGCAAACGATGTAGTAACTTCACTTGCAGATAGTTCAAAGGATCGACGTAAAGAAAACGCTCCTGTAAAGCATTTTTAAGATTGGTATTATCAGCCAATAAATCGTGCTGCACTACCTCTTTAAAATAGCTTAAGGTTAAAGCGAGCTCTTTTTCTATCTGGCTAAATACCGCCTCTCGTAGTGCCTCATCCTGCACCAAGGTGCTGTACTGACGACCGATGGCGATATCGGTTTTGGCCAAGACCATTTCCATATTAGATAAGAGGGTATTAAAGAAAGGCCATTCCTGCGCCATGTTACGCAATAGTTGCAGTCGTTCCGCGCGCGACCATGCCTGATAGTCATGCCCCTCCGCATCTACCATCCCCTCTTCAATAAAGGCTTGTAGTGCCGTACCCATACCGTACCAACCTGGAATCATTAAACGGCACTGTGCCCATGAGAAGGTCCATGGTATCGCACGCAAGTCCTCAATCCGGTGCCCAGCCTTACGGGAGGCGGGACGAGAGCCGATATTTAACTCGGCAATTTGACGCACGGTGGTACTCTCAACAAAGTAGTTTGCAAAGCCCTCGGTGCCATAAACTAGCTCACGATAGGCTTTTTCCGAGCACGTGGACATAAACTGCACCACCGCATGATAACCTCGCTCAGCGCAAGCCTTTGCATCTAAGGCGCAGGCCTCCTCACCAGTTTGCGCCGCGTTTTTACTTAATAAACTGGCTTGCAAGGTGGCAGTCACAATCTGCTCCAAGTTCCACAATCCGGTTTGAGGTGTTTTATACTTAAACTGAATCACCTCACCCTGTTCGGTTAGGCGAATCTTACCTTGCACAGTACCTGCTGGTTGCGCCAAAATCGCTTCATAAGTTGGACCACCACCACGACCGACAGAACCGCCACGACCATGGAACAAGCGTATGGCCACACCATGCTTTTTAAAGACCTCTACCAAGGCTAATTCCGTTTCATAGAGCGACCAGTTGGAGGTTAAATAACCACCGTCTTTATTGCTGTCGGAATAACCTAGCATCACCTCTTGGATGCCGCCCTGCGACTCCATAATGCGCTGCTTGACCCATGGAATGGAAAGCCATTGGTCCATAATCTTTGCGCCCGCTTGTAGATCAGGAATGGTTTCAAAAAGCGGTACTACAATTAAGCCTTCATTGGCCTTAAAAGGGAGCAACTCGCCCTGAGCATCCATGGCCACAGGCAATAAACCGGTTTCTTGCTGTAATAACAAGAGCTCAAGCATATCGCTGAGCGTCTCGGTATGGGAGACAATGCTTTGGGTAATGGCACGATAGCCGTACTGCTGACGAATCGCCGCTGCGCTTCGCAAAATCTCTAATTCACGCTCAGTCTTTTCGCTATATTCCTGCCACGAAGCCACTAAAGGACGAATCTCCGCTAATTCCTTAAGTAAAAACTCGCACTTTTGCTCCTCACTCAACTCGCTATAAATGAGCTTTTTACCGTTAAACTGCACCCCGGCACGCAAAAACACTTCTTCTAACACACGTTCATGCACATCGGAGCTTTGACGCAAGTCAATGGTGGCCAAGTGAAAGCCAAAGACATTGACCGCATAAATTAAATTTTTTAAACGCAGATCGGTTACCCGCGTCGCATGATAGGTATTTAAGGAATTGGCGACGATAGTTAAATCATGCAAAAACTCCTCGGCACTTTCATAGACACGCCCAAACTCTGCCTGTGCTAGGCTAATTTGCCCATTGCTCAGACGCTTAGCCGTTGCTGCCAAACGCGCATACATACCAATCATGGCTCGACGATAGGGTTCATCCTCACGATGCGGTGAGCGGTCATGGCTACGCTCAGCCAATTCACGCAACTCCTCCGAGGCTGGGGCAAAGGCTTCACTTAAGGACAACTCAGTACCCAAGGCATGCACTTCGGCTAAATAATGATTAAAAATTGTCGCCGCCTGCTTGGAAATCGCCATTTTTAAGGTATCGGCATTGACAAAGGGATTACCGTCACGGTCACCACCGATCCAAGAGCCCATGCTCAAAAAGCGCGCAACCTTTGTGCTATCAACCTTAACATCCTTGCTCAGGTACTTATACATCTTGCTGTAAAGCTGTGGTATCACCTGCAGGAAAGTGGAGTTATAAAAATTCAGTGCATTATCAATCTCATCGGCAACGGTCAGCTTATCAAAGCGCAGCATACGCGTATACCACAACAGTTGAATCTGCCCCAAAATACGCTCCGCTATGGCTTCCTTTTGGCGCGGCTCATCAATAAGATGATACTCACGTAGGGAGTCGGAAATGACTTGATGACGATCCAAGATACTCTTACGCTGTACCTCCGTAGGGTGTGCGGTCAGTACCGGTACAATATTTAGCTCATCCAAATAATCATAAACCGTCTGGCTTGATACGCCGGCCTCATTTAAACGCGCTAAGGTCACGCTTAAACCATGCATATTGGGTCTATCCACTTGGTGGTCCAAATGATCCAAACGCCGCTGCAATCTATCCTCGGCAATATTGGATAAGTGCATAAAATAGCTAAAGGCACGACTTAAGGACTTTAACTCCTGATCGCTTTTTTGATTGATTTCATCAATCAAGGACTGCATGACTTCCTGCTTTTTCTCCTCATCGCCCGTTTGCTCAACCACCGTTCGACGTACACTCACGGCTTGACGGCGCAGATTCTCAATCTGCTCAAATAAAGCTTGGCCCTCGGATTCCTGGATACTTAAACCTAATAAACGTCCCAAGAAACGAATATCATTTTGCAGCTCCTGATATAAGATCTCGCTTGACTGCTTGGCGCCCTCATGCTGTGTCTGAATTTCCTGTTGTGCAAGCATGCTACGCTACTCCTAATTGATTTTTCATCTAAATGAAAAAAGAGCGATACACCCATGCGGTGACCGCTCCCTAGCCTACGCTCATCCTCAAAAATCAAGCCTCAAAGCCTTGATTAAGGTCTAACGTCTGCGCTCTACCTGAGAGACATCTCTAACCGCACCGCGGTCAGCCGAGGTGGCTAATGCGGCATAGGCACGTAGCGCTTGCGATACATAGCGCTCACGTTGCAGGGGCTTCCAGGCATCCGCACCACGCGCTTCCATACGCTCGCGTCGCGCTGCTAATTCCTCATCACTGATGGCTAAGCGGATGGTGCGATTCGGAATATCGATCTCGATGCGATCGCCTTCTTCTACTAAGCCGATATTGCCACCTTCTGCCGCTTCTGGTGAAGCATGACCAATCACCAAACCAGAGGAACCGCCGGAGAAGCGACCATCCGTCAACAACGCTGCCTTAGCGCCTAAGCCCTTAGACTTAAGGTAGGAGGTGGGATACAGCATCTCCTGCATGCCGGGCCCGCCTTTAGGACCCTCATAACGAATAATCACCACATCGCCCGCTTTGACCTGATCGCCTAAAATGCCCTCAGTTGCCGCATCCTGACTCTCAAAAATTACCGCTTTACCGGTAAAGGTTAAAATACTTTCATCCACGCCGGCCGTTTTAACAATACAACCGTTAGGGGCTAAATTGCCATAGAGGACGGCTAAGCCACCATCCTGCGAATAGGCATGCGCCTTGTCACGAATACAACCAGCGACACGATCGGTATCCAGCTGCTCATGGTAGTTATTTTGACTAAAGGCCTTGACCGTACGTACACCACCGATACCAGCACGGTAGAACTTCGCCGCTTCCTCGCTACAGCTCTCCGACATCACATCCCAGCGCTGTAAGACATCCGCCAGATCCTGGCCTGCCACGTGCTTTGCTGTGGTATCCAACAAACCGGCACGATTTAATTCCGCCAAAATACCAATGACGCCACCGGCACGGTGTACGTCCTGCATATGATATTGCGAGGTTGCTGGTGCCACTTTACAGAGGCAAGGCGTATGACGCGAGATGCGATCAATGTCCTTCATGGTAAAGTCCACTGCTGCCTCTTGCGCTGCCGCTAAAATATGTAAAACCGTATTAGTTGAACCGCCCATGGCCACATCAAGGGTCATGGCATTTTCAAAGGCCGCCTTGGTCGCAATACCACGCGGCAAGGCTGAGCTATCGTCATTTTCATAATAGCGCTTGGTCAATTCCATGATTTTACGACCAGCCTCTAAGAACAGCTCCTTACGTGCTGCATGGGTCGCTACGATCGAGCCATTACCCGGTAGGGCTAGGCCCAAGGCCTCGTTTAAACAGTTCATGGAGTTAGCAGTAAACATACCGGAGCACGAACCACAGGTAGGACAGGCATTTTGCTCAACCAAGGCCGTTTCTTCATCAGACACCTCAGGATCGCCTGCCTTAATCATGGCATCCACTAAGTCAAGCTTAATCACCTGCTCACCACTTGCCGCCGCAGGCATCTCGCCCGCTTCCATCGGACCGCCAGAAACAAAGACGGTAGGGATATTTAAGCGTAAGGCCGCCATCAACATCCCGGGGGTGATTTTGTCGCAATTCGAGATACAAACCATGGCATCAACACAATGCGCATTAATCATATACTCGACGGAATCGGCGATTAGTTCGCGCGATGGTAATGAGTACAACATACCATCATGCCCCATGGCAATCCCGTCATCCACGGCAATGGTATTAAACTCCTTGGCGATACCACCGGCCGCCTCAATCTCACGAGCCACTAATTGACCCATATCCTTTAAGTGGACATGACCCGGCACAAACTCAACAAATGAGTTAACCACAGCAATAATCGGTTTGCCGAAGTCCTTGTCCTGAATACCGGTGGCGCGCCATAGTGCACGCGCACCCGCCATATTACGCCCATGGGTGGAGGTTTTAGAACGATAAGCAGGCATGGCTATCTCCTTAGTAATAAATTAATTGTCTCGCTCAATGGCAAAGCGAGCCAATTGAAGGAGTGACTGTTTAAAAATAGAATCGGGGAAATCGGCAATCGCCTCTTCGGCTAACCTAGCCTCACGCTCTGCCAAGGCACGGGTGTATTGCAAAGCATCCGTCGACTGAATGGCAGCGGCTACCTCGGCAAAATTCGCATCACCCGTCTCAATGGCATCGCGAATCAGTTTAACTTGCGCCGCATCACCTACTTCCATCACACGAATTAGGGGCAAGGTTGGCTTACCCTCACGTAAATCATCACCGACGTTTTTGCCAAGCGCCTCGGCATCACCAGAATAATCCAGCACATCATCAATCAACTGGAAGGCGGTACCCATATGGCGACCATACGCAGCAGCCGCCTCTCTTAGCTCATCGGACACATCGCAAATAATCGCACCAATCTCGGCTGAAGCCTCAAACAGCTTGGCTGTTTTGTAGCGCACCACCTGCATATAACGCTCAACTGACACATCCGGATCATGAACATTGAGCAGCTGCAGCACCTCGCCCTCAGCAATCACTGTGGTAGCTTGAGAAAGCACTCGCAAAATCTCCATGCGGTCCACCGACACCATCATCTCAAAAGAGCGTGAGTATAAATAATCACCCACTAGCACACTGGCGGCATTACCAAAGACGGCATTTGCCGTCTCCCGACCGCGACGTAGATCGGACTCATCTACCACATCATCGTGTAATAAGGTTGAAGTATGAATAAACTCCACCGTTGCTGCCAATAAATGATGATCCTGAAACTCCTGCTCTCGCGGCTGATAGCCCAGTGCATTGGCAATCATCAGCACCAAGGCCGGGCGCAGTCGCTTGCCACCGGAACCGATAATATACTCACCAACGGTGCGAATCATCACGACTTCTGAATTCAAATAGGAACGTATAACGAAGTCAACTGCTGCCATATCCTGCGAGATAGGACTTAAAATCTGCGTAGCGCTCAAGACTCTTCCTGATAATTTAAAATTAAATTAAAAACTTTATTGAATGATAAACAAGTATGGGCCGCCCCTATGCTTTTTATGGCAATTCGGCTACGCTGCCTACCCCTCAATAAACTCTTTGAAATTAAAATCATTCTATTATAGGGGAAATTTTGCCATTTTAAAAATTAGCGGTGCTAATCTTGTAGCCATCCATTCAGATTATCATTGTATAGCCCAAGATTTTATATTTTATGACGAAGCACAAAAAACTTAAGAAAGCACTCAATGAGCCACACCACGCTCACACCGATGAAACCACGCCCAGTTTGCCAGAATTGATGCGAACAGCGCATCAGGTGTTATTACAATTGCAAGCGTGGTTGCCGCCCACCCCACCAGCGACCGATTGGAATGCGATTGCTTATCGTTGGCGGCGCAAGGGAAATACGGCCTGGTTAGCACCTATTTATAAGATCGACACAATTGAACCGGTCGATTTATTGCATGTTGAGCGTCAAAAGGAAATTTTAGAACGCAATACCCGTATGTTTGTACAAGGCAAACCAGCGAATAATGTCTTAATGACTGGCACTCGCGGCACGGGTAAAAGCTCCTTAGTGCGCGCCATGCTGAGCCAATTTGCCGATGCGGGCTTACGCTTAATCGAAATTGATAAGGATGATTTAGCTGATCTCAGTGAAATAGCCGATCTGGTACGTGAGCGCAGCGAGCGCTTTGTTATTTTCTGCGATGACTTATCTTTTGAGCAGGGTGAATCGGGCTACAAGGCTTTAAAGTCTATTTTAGACGGCTCCATTGCCGATAGTGCCGACAATTTACTGATTTACGCCACCTCCAATCGACGTCATTTGATGCCTGAATATCACACGGAAAATCTAGAGCACAGTAGCGGACCACAGGGTGAGATTCATCCGGGCGAAGCAGTGGAGGAGAAAATCTCACTCTCCGAGCGCTTTGGTATCTGGCTATCATTCTATCCATTTAGCCAAGACCAATACTTAGCCATTGTTAGATACTGGCTACAACAAATGGGCTGCCCACAGGAGCACATCGAAACAAGCCGCACCGAGGCCTTACAATGGACGCTTGAGCGTGGCTCACGTTCCGGTCGGGTGGCACGGCATTTTGCCCGTGATTGGACCGCTCGACACCTAAAAGACTAGTCGATGATATTCACTTATTCTTGCGGGAGCGCCTATGTCTGCAACCAAACCCTTTCTGAATGTCGCTGTCGGTGTATTAATTAATGCCGCCGGTGAGGTGTTATTAGCTCAACGACCTAGGGATAAGTCCTGGCCCGACTGGTGGGAATTTCCAGGCGGCAAAATCGAAACCGGGGAAACGGCACTCGCAGCCCTTGGGCGCGAACTGAAGGAGGAGCTGGGTATTCAAATCACCACAGCAAGCCCATGGGTATGCTATGACTATGAATATCCTAAAACCCGCGTCCGCTTAGCCTTTTTCCTTGTCACTGCCTGGGACGGTGAGCCTAAAGGCATTGAGGGTCAACAGGGTGTACGCTGGTTTAAAGCCGAGGATGCGGCCACCTTGGATAAGCTACTCCCCGCCTCAATTGCACCCTTGCGCTGGTTAAGTGAGCTTTCTGCCTTATATGCGATTAGCCCCGCTTGGCATCCGGAGAGTGATCCCGAGGAGCTAAACCAATACGTGGCACAGGCAATTCAACGAGGCGTGCGCTTATTTCAGTTCCGTCAGCCCCAATGGCCAACGGGGACTGCTTGCCCTAAGCTAAAGCGACTATTTGAGCATATGCTGGCACTTTGTCATGCTCAAGGGGCCAAATTACTCATTAATAGCGTGCACCCCAAGGCCTGGTGGGCAGCGGCAGATGGCGTACAACTACGCGCCGCTGATGCCATCCTGCTTGAAGAGCGTCCCCTGGCAGAGAGCAAACTACTCGGAGTCTCCTGCCATCATCTCGGCGATATCCTAAATGCACGGCGATTGGCGGCGGATTTTATGCTCCTAGGGCATGTACTAGCTAGTAGCAGTCATCCAAATGAGGCCGCCATGGGGTGGCACAAATTTGCCGAACTGGCCGCCCAAGCCTCCCGTCCCGTCTATGCCATTGGGGGATTGCGTCCTACTGATCTGGAAGTTGCCCAAGCGCATCATGCCCATGGGATTGCAGCAATTAGTGCCTTTAAACTATCGCAATAACAGCCAGTTTAGCCATTTACCCTAAAAAGAAGACGCTGCAGAGAAAATCAAGCCGCCGATAGTCATCATTGTCCTTTTACTTAGACAAAGCAACGTCCTCAGCGTATAATATGCAGATAAAATACATAATATAATAATTGTCTTAGGAGTCTACTATGCTGCAAATTCATGCCCCGGGACCCAAGCCTTCGGCACCGCACCCTATCCTGAATATGGGATTCAGGATCTTTTTTGCGAGTGGTGCCCTCTTTGCGATCATCACCATGTTCCTGTGGATATTTGTTTTTACCGGGAAACTAAGCTTAGCTGCTCAGATATTTCATCCCTTTTATTGGCATGCGCATGAGATGTTTTATGGTTATACCATGGCCATTGTGGCAGGTTTTTTACTGACCGCAGTACAAACATGGACCGGTGTCACCATGCCCTATGGCTATCGCTTACTCGGCATCTTTGCGCCGTGGGCTGTGGCACGTTGTTTATGGGCAGTAGTCGCTTTTAATCCCGGCCAAGCCATCAGTTATAGCATGATGGTGATTGCTTTTATAGCGGATATGAGCTTTATGATTTTAATGTGCTATACCGTTGTGCGGGCAGTACTTAAAGTAAAGCAAAAGCGCCAAGCCGGTATTGTAGCCAAGATTCTGCTGCTCACGCTCAGCAACGCACTTTGTTATCTTGCAATCTTCAATGGCAATATTGAATTAATGCGCATTGGTATTTACTTAGGTTTTTACCTCCTGATTGCCCTCGTACTCACCGTTGGTCGTCGGGTCACGCCCTTTTTTATTCAGAAGGGTTTAAGCTACGACAATCCAACGATTGAACTGAGTATCCGCAATTCCAAAACGCTAGATAGCTTGAGTTTAGTGTTTTTCCTAGCCTTTATGATCTTTGATATCTTTTTCCCTAACCCCATCTTGGTCAGCGTCAGCGCAATCGCTACAGCGGTAGTGAATCTTATCCGTTTAAGGGGTTGGTATCACCCTGCCATTTGGACCAAACCCTTGCTCTGGTCACTTTTTCTGGGCTTCATTGGCATGTGTATTGGCTTAGTACTCTATGCCTTGCACTACTTATTTCATCTTGGCACGCATAGTATTGCAGTGCATGGTCTGGCCCTTTCTGGTATCGGCATGATCACCATCGCCATGATTTCTCGCGTTTCTTTAGGGCATACGGGGCGCAATATTCATCAACCACCTAAAACCGTACCGTGGCTTTTCATGTTGATGGTAATCGCTTTTCTCGCACGCGTTATCTTGCCGCTCTTTAGTATGGATCACTATATAATGTGGATTATGATTGCTCAGACCGCTTGGATTATTAGCTTTGCCTTATTCTGTGTGAGTTATATTCCAATACTTTGCAAAAATCGTGTTGACGGTCTTTTTGGGTAATCTACATAATTTTAAATAAAGAAAAGCTGAGACGATGCGCTTAACTACCTATAGTGATTACGCTTTACGCTGTCTGATCTTCTTGGCTATCCAAGAAGATCAAGAGAAATTGCTGAATATTAAAAATATTGCCGAGGAATTTGAGATCTCGCAAAACCACTTAACAAAAATTATCCACCAATTAGCGACCATTGGCTACATTGAAAGTGTCCGTGGTCGTAACGGCGGCATTCGCTTAGCTAAATCACCCGCCAGTATTAATTTAGCTGAGGTGATTAAGCAGACCGAGGTGGACTTTAACCTGGTCGAATGCTTTGCCCCCTTGGATAAGGAGTTATTCTTTAGGCCACAGCGCCAGGGGCAAGCGCTAGCAACAACTGAGCTAACGGCGAGCCACTGCAAGATTTCACCACGCTGTCAACTGAAACGCATCTTTTTTGAGGCTACGCAAAGCTTTTTAAATGTGCTTAATCAATATACCTTGGCAGATGTGATTAGTAATAAAGCTGAGCTTAGGGGTCTACTCGCCAGCTAAGCCGCCTGGGCGACCAATCAAGCCAGCGTAGACAAGCGTATTACGCCTCGATGCGTTCAGCGCCAACGCATCGTCTTTAGCACCCCTAAAAAAGAAAAGGGACTGATGGCTTCAATCGCTTTACATCAGTCCCTGTAACGCTTAGCTTAAGCCGCTTTTCTGGTCTTTAGCCAATACCACATAATCGCGATAATAATCACGACACCCAGTACACCCATCAGCGGATACACGGAACCCACTAATCTACCAAAGCCGAACTGACTTAAAACCACCCCAACCACAGTACTTAGCACTGCGATCACACGGAATTTACTGCTATTAGGAGCAGCCCAGCGTGAGGCGAAAGCAAAGAACATGCCCACCGCCGTACTGTAAATCATCGCAAACAGCGCAGCCACGGTAACGTAGCCTAACAGCGGGTGCATTTGAGAAGAAAGTAAGAGGGTCGGCACTTCAATCGCGTGCAATTTATCAATATTAAGATACAGTGCGATATTGAGGAATACGATTAAAACACCTAGGCCTAAACCACCTAAAATACCCCCTTGACCAGCAGCACTTTCTGATTTGGTCATACCGCCAATCACGGCTAACATAGGGAAACCCACGCCCACGTTAAAAGCGGCATAGAGCACGCCACTCATAAACCAACTAGGCACCTCCCAACCGAGTAAGTTAATCACACTAAATTGCTCGGCATGCAGGTCTTGCGCTGCTACATCGAAGGTACCATTAAAAACAGCATAAGCCATCACCGATAAAATCACCAGTAACAAAAAGGGAATCACTGCACTGATTAAATAAATGATGCTTTTCAGGTTCAGACATAGCGTTAATACAACCACGACTGCCATCACAATTGAGCCCGTCAACCTATCCCAACCGAACTGCTGCGCAAAGGTGGAACCTGCCCCTGCCAACATAATCACGCCAACGCCAAAGAGGAAAAATATCAATAAATAATCCACTAAGGCACCGCCGGTACTACCGAATAAACGAGCCAACACCTGATGATGTGATTTAGCCTGCATTCTGGAACTGATCTGAGCAATTTGCATACCGACAAAGGCAAATAAAAAGGCCGCTACCAATGAACCACCTATACCCCAAGCCCCATAGCCGGTAAAGAACTCAATCACCTCACGACCCGAGGCAAAACCACCACCAATAACGACCGACATATACGCCATCGCAATTAAAAACTTCTGTTTCATATGGATCTCCTATCTATCTCCTATCCACGTATGGATTTTTTGTGCAACCTAAGCTAACCCCTTGTGCTCACACAAGGGGTTTCATAAACAATATAAAAAAACTTAATAACGCGAAATATCTAAGCCCTGAATACTGATTTCTGGCGTTTTATTAGCCAGTAAATGCGCTGATAACTGGGCCGAACCGCAGGCCATGGTCCAACCTAAGGTACCGTGACCGGCATTAATAAAGAGATTAGGATACTTCGTTTTACCAATGATCGGTGTGCAGTCAGGGGTTTTGGGTCTTAAACCTGTCCAGAACGAGACGTCACCACTTAAGTCACCGCCTTCAGGATAGAGATCCTGGCAAATCATTCTTAAGGTGGCTTCACGCTTCGGATTGAGGCTGTAATCAAAACCACGTAATTCAGCCATACCACCGATACGGATGCGATCATCAAAGCGGGTGACCGCAACTTTATAGGTTTCATCCAATACCGTAGATACCGGCGCCATTTCAGGATTGGTGATAGGTACGGTGATTGAGTAGCCCTTCATCGGGTAGATCGGCGCATTTAAACCTAATGGCTTAATAAACTGTGGTGTAAAAGAACCTAAGCAAACCACATAGTGATCTGCCGTTTCCTTTTTGCCATTAATAATCACGCCCTTGATGGCACCACGTTCTAATTCAAAACGCTCTAATTTTTGCTCAAAGCGAAATTCGACGCCGAGCTCCTTGGCTTTTTCTGCTAATTTCGTGGTAAATTTCAAGCAATCACCCGTTTGGTCACCGGGCAGTCGTAAACCGCCGGCAATCTTGTGTGATACCTTGGCCAAGGCAGGCTCCACCCGTGCCACACCCTGCGTATCCAGGAGCTCATAGGCGACGCCCATTTCCCGTAGCACTTCAATATCCTTGGCTGCCGCATCGACCTGCTTTTGCGTACGGAACAGCTGCAAGGTGCCTAGTTGGCGCTCATCAAAGTGAATATCAATTTCTTGACGTAGCTTATCCATCACGTCACGACTATATTCTGAAATCCGTACTAAGCGCTCCTTATTAATCGCATAATCCTTGGCATTACAATGCATCAGCATTTGCCACATAAAGCGATACTGACTCATATCCAAGGTCGGCTTAATGGCTAAGGGCGCATGCTCTTCCATCAGCCACTTAAGGGCTTTTAAAGGAACCCCAGGGGCGGCCCAAGGGGTTGAGTAACCCGGCGAGATTTGTCCCGCATTTGCATAGCTGGCCTCGTGAGCCACCTGTGATAAGCGCTCAATAACGGTTACTTTAAAACCCTCACGAGCTAAATAATACGCGGTGGTGGTACCAATAACACCAGCACCTAACACTATCACATGCATTGATTGACTCCTAATGTCTTTTTCTGCCGCTACCGGCAAAGCTGTATAAACGACGTTACGCTGACCGTGTGCCTAAGCCATCAGCAAGTACTTGCAGTACGCAAAACCTTGCTAAAGACACGCACACCAAAGCCCACGATCAACAAATCGTTGTGCGAAAGCTGATGCGAGTTTCAAGTAACGGTCTGTAACTAGCAAAGTATAATGCTCGCGCGCATGCTTGGCAAGGCACGTATCCTATGGCGTTGCAGCACACCCAGCAGGCTGCGATTAAACCCTGTGGACGTGCTTTTATTCACGCTCAGTAAGGTACGCTGCCCCATCTAAAAGGCCATCCAGATCATCAGGATTATCCACCTTCATTTTGAAAATCCAATGGCCATATGCGTCATCATTGATTAAATTTGGCTCAGCATCTAAGGCCTCGTTAAACTCAATAATTTCACCCGCTACCGGCGCATAAATATCTGAGGCGGCTTTAACCGATTCTACTACCGCAGCCACTTCCTTAGCCGCGAGCTTTTTACCCACTTCCACTTCACCAACAAAGACGATATCACCTAATTGCTCTTGTGCATGGTCGGTGATGCCTACAATATAAGCATCACCCTCTGCCTTAATCCACTCATGCGTTGGCAGGTATTTACGATCATTAGGTAAAGACATAATTTCTCCTTAACAACGTAGCGTCCAAGGCTTAGTCCATGGACGCTTAACATTCAAACAATCTAACAAGGGATTTTAAAGCAATTCGGCCGCTTCGTGGCATTCCTTTTCAAGGACTGCACATCAAATCAACACAGCCATTGATTAGCTGCCACGCCCTTGCTGATATTTAAAATAATTAACAGAAAATAAGCGCTAAAGCCATAGCAAAGACAGATTTTGATCACAAATAAATACATTTAAATTATGACAATTCATAATTTTCTGTTATCGTAACTAAGCAATTCATACATTTAATAAAAATGTAACGATCAACGCTTACACTTTTAGCGTGTATTTTGGGGTTCTGCCCTAATCACTGAGGATCAAGGAGTGATTTAATGGATAACGGTTTCTACGCAACATTGGTTGAGGGCTCAACCGCAAAGGCAGGTATTACGGTCATCGAAGATAATCGTATTCGTGGTGGTGATGATGAGTTTTTATACTCAGGTACTATTACTACCGAGACTGCTGGTGGCAATGTCGTTGCCAGTCTTCGCTTCCGCTCGTATAGCGCCAGCGATGAAAGTGATTTTTTCGGCTTTACCGAAAGGGATTTTGAGCTCTCTCTAAGTGGTGAAAAAACGGAAGAGGGCTTTAGAGTCACAGGCTACAGTCCCAGTGGTCGCGAGATGGTGATCTTAGGTAAGCGCCTCTCGGCCATTGACTTTAGCGATTAATCTACAGCGAGACCACCACTAGCGCCGCGCTAAGCATGGGCAAGGCCACTTACCATTGACAGAGTGGCCGCCATGGCATCGGCACAGACCACAGCGCTGGACCATGCCCACTGGAAGTTATAGCCACCTAGCCAACCGGTGATATCAACCACCTCGCCGATAAAGTAGAGCCCCGCTACCGCCTTGGCCTCCATCGTTTTTTGGTTTAAGGCCTCGGTGGAAACACCGCCACGCATCGCCTCGGCTTTTTTATAGCCTGCCGTAGCACTTGGCTTAAGCGACCAGTTTTCTATCGCATAGGCGAGTTCACGCAGGCGCTTATCAGCCACTTCCGCCAGCCGTATATCCGTTTTAAAGCCTAGCTGCTGTGGCCATAATTGAGCCAAGCGTTTAGGCCAAATCGTACTTAACAGCGTCAATAACTGTTGTTTGCTACGACGCTTTTCCTCTAATAGCCAATCCTCGTTATTACTTTGATGGTTTAAATTTAAATAAATCGGTGACTGCCCATCCCAGTAAGAAGAAATTTGCAAGACCCCCGGACCTGATAAACCGCGATGGGTAAAGAGCACGTCCTCCACAAAGCGCTGCGCTTTTTTGCCCTGCCCATTCGCAATCAGCACCTCCAATGAGATGCCTGAAAGCTCAGAAAACCTTTGCCATTGCTCTGCCTGAAATAGCAAAGGCACTAAGGCAGGTCGTGGTTCCACGACTTTGAGACCGAATTGACGTGCCAAGCTTAAGCCAAAGTCAGTCGCCCCCAGCAGCGGGATCGCCATGCCACCCGTGGCCACCACCAATTTTTCTGCGCTTAACACGCCCGCCGTGGTTTGCAGCCTATACATCGGCGCCGCCCCAGCTGACGCCATACGCTCCACGCCCTCAACCGCACAAGGCATACGCCAACGGACACCGGCCACATCACATTCATTTTTCAATAAATCAATAATGTCTTGCGCCGAATGATCACAAAACAGCTGACCCTTATGCTTCTCATGCCAAGGGATTTGATAACGTTCCAACAAGGCCAGAAAATCACTCGGCCGATAGTAAGTTAAGGCATAGCGTGCAAAGCGCGGGTTTTGCGAGACATAATTTTCCCAGCTGGCGCCGAGATTAGTAAAGTTACAACGACCACCCCCAGAAATGCGGATTTTTTCACCTAACTTTTGTGCATGGTCGAGTAACTGCACCGATAATCCAGCTGCCGCAGCACGGGCCGCACACATCATGCCTGCCGCCCCTGCGCCGATAATAATCACATCACTATGCGTATTGGACGCTACCTTTGACCTACTCATACCTAGGCCAATCACTTATCCACTAAGCAATCAACGTAGTAACGAATGCTGCCGTCCTCACGTTGCTCCATGCTTAAACCGTGCACAATGGTCTCAAAGCCCGGGAAAGATGCATTAAACTCGCAGGCAAACTGCAAGTACTCCACAATGGTGCGATTAAAACGTTCGCCCGGAATCAACAAGGGAATACCCGGCGGGTACGGTGTTAATAATACCGCCGTAATACGTCCCTCAAGCGCATCAATATCTACCCGTTCAATTTCACGGCGCGTCATCTTATTAAAGGCATCGGCTGGACGTAGTGCAGCCTCCATCTCACTTAAGTAGACCTCGGTCGTAATACGTGCCAGATCATGACGGCGGTACGCTTCATGCGCTAGTTGACATAAATCACCCAAACCCATTTTTTCATAGCGTGGATACTGCTTAACAAAATCAGGCATACAACGCCATAAAGGCTGATTACGATCATAATCATCCTTAAACTGCTGCAAGGCAGTCACTAAGGTATTCCAACGACCCTTGGTAATACCGATGGTAAACATAATAAAGAAACTATATAAACCAGTTTTCTCTACCACAATACCATGCTCTGCCAAATACTTACTGACCAGTCCTGCTGGGATCCCCCGTTCACCGAACTCACCGGAAATCTCCAGGCCTGGGGTAATTATGGTCGCCTTAATCGGATCCAGCATGGTAAAGCCCTCACTGATATTGGCAAAACCGTGCCATTCATCATCCGGCTCCAGCAACCAATCCTCCTGCTCCCCAATATCATCATGCACTAAACGTGGCGGCCCCCACACCTTAAACCACCATTCGTCCTTACCATAATCGGAAGCGACCTTGCGCATGGCGCGACGGAAGTCCATGGATTCGCGAATACTTTCCTCGACCAAGGCCGTGCCACCCGGCGGCTCCATCATTTGCGCCGCCACATCACAAGAGGCGATGATGGCGTATTGCGGTGAGGTGGAGGTATGCATTAAAAAGGCTTCGTTAAAAATATTACGATCCAATTGACGCGTTTCGGATTCTTGCACCACAATCTGTGAGGCTTGCGACAAACCGGCTAAGAGTTTATGCGTCGAGTGGGTTGCAAAAATTAAGGGCTCCTGTGGCCGCGGGCGGTTCTCACCGATGGCATGCATATTTTCATAAAAGTCGTGGAAAGATGCGTGCGGCAACCATGCCTCATCAAAGTGCAGATTATCAATGGTGCTACCAAGCTTTTCCTTAATCATTTCGACGTTATACAAAATACCGTCATAGGTCCCCTGTGTCAGCGTCAAAATCCGTGGCTTTTTATTTAATGCCTCACGCGCAAAAGGGTTAGCTGCGATCTTGGCTGCAATACTGGCTGGCTCAAACTCAGATAATGGAATTGGACCGATAATGCCCAGATGGTTACGGGTTGGACGTAAAAACACGGGAATCGCCCCGGTCATGGTAATGGCATGCAAAATCGATTTATGACAGTTACGATCCACCACCACAATGTCGCCCTCGGCCACCGTACCGTGCCAAACGATTTTATTGGAGGTTGAGGTACCGTTGGTCACAAAGTAGCAGTGATCGGCTTTAAAAATACGCGCTGCATTACGCTCTGACTCGGCGACAGGACCAGTGTGATCTAATAACTGACCTAACTCTTCCACCGCATTACAGACATCGGCGCGCAGCATATTTTCACCAAAGAACTGGTGAAACATTTGCCCCACCGGGCTTTTTAAAAAGGCCACCCCACCCGAATGTCCTGGGCAATGCCAAGAATAAGAACCGTCCTGCGCATAATTCACCAGGGCGCGGAAAAATGGCGGCGCTAGGGTGTCTAAGTACTTTTTAGCCTCATGAATAATATGTCGCGCCACGAACTCCGGTGTATCCTCAAACATATGAATAAAACCGTGCAACTCACGCAAAATATCATTTGGCAAATGCTCACTGGTACGCGTTTCCCCATGCAAATAAATCGGAATTTCATCGTTGCGGAAGCGTAACTCGGCAATAAATCCGCGCAACTGACGAATCGCACTGGCCACCTCTTCAGGTGAATCCGAATCGAACTCCTCATCATCAATCGATAAAATAAAGGCACTGGCGCGACTTTGTTGCTGCACAAAAGAGGTTAAATCACCGTAGCTGGTCACCGGTAACACCTCCATTCCTGCTTCCTCAATCGCATCCGCCAAAGCACGGATACCAAAACCAGACGCACTGTCAGAACGAAAGTCCTCGTCAATAATTACAATAGGAAAACGGAACTTCATGTATAACCCCTATGGTCAAAGCTTAATTCCAAAAAAAGAAACCATAGCACAGCAAATGCTTAGGTGCTATGGCTTAACGACTACCTAGCCAATGGCTCGCATGCCTGCATTTAGGTTTTAGGCAGGGTCACACCTGTCTGACCCTGATACTTACCAGCACGATCCCGATACGAGACCTCGCACACCTCATCCCCTTCAAAGAAAAGCATTTGGGCGCAGCCCTCACCCGCATAAATTTTGGCAGGTAAAGGGGTGGTATTAGAAAATTCCAAGGTCACATGCCCCTCCCACTCTGGCTCTAAAGGCGTGACATTGACAATAATCCCACAGCGAGCATAAGTACTCTTACCCAAGCAAACGGTAAGTACATTACGCGGGATACGAAAATACTCTACCGTACGCGCTAAAGCAAAGGAATTGGGTGGAATAATGCACACATCCCCCTCAAAATCCACAAAAGACTTTTCATCAAAGGCCTTAGGATCAACGATAGTGGAATTGATATTGGTGAAAATTTTAAATTCACGCGCACAGCGCACATCATAGCCGTAACTACTGGTACCGTAACTGACAATTTTCTCGCCATTTATCTGACGCACCTGACCCGGCTCGTAAGGCTCAATCATGCCCTGCGCAGCCGCTTCGCGAATCCAACGATCATTTTTAATACTCATGCTACCCTGCTCAACTTAATACCTTAAGAATGTATAGCTCATTAGTTTACTATGCTCTGTCGCTCAACAAAGCTTAGCGACAGGATGCCGCCCAATCTAATCTCTAAAGAAACGACGATAGACCATTTCCAGCCCATTTACGGTACCAACCTTGGCATCGACGGTGAGGTTACGAATAAGGGTATAACTCACTCTGGCCACGGTGCCCGAGCCTGATAAGGCCTGCTCAATACTTAAATCAATGCCTTCCTTTAGACGCTTCGTAATTTTAATAAACTGCTCGGCAATATCATCCTGCCCCTGATAAGCGGTACTATCGCCTACCGTACGACGCGGCAAGAGCGAACCAGACTCACCTACATCGCCTTTGCGAATGGCAATATCATCAATCCCTAGCTGCTTATATATCGGTTCACTCTCCGGATCACCGCCGATTAAGGAGGTACCGACGCTGAGCAGCATCGCTAAATCCCCACCGCTACTATCCGGTCCGCGCCCCATAATCAACCACGAAAGCTTTTCTACCTCACTCACATCAGGATAGGACACTAAGGTAATTTTAGGGTTACGGGCATTACCTACTACCCGCAAACCAGCTTCAACTTCCAAATTACGACGCAAGGCCTCAATATCTAATACCGGATTCGCAATATCCCCTTGGAAAGCAATGCGTCCACGACGAATCTGCAAACGCTGACCATAGGCCTCAATTGCACCCCCACGGGTATTAAACTGACCCTCGGCGCTTAACTCATGCTGCGCCTGCTTAATCGTAATGGCACCGACTAAACCAGCATCTAAGCCAAAACCCACCACATAAAAGCGCGGCCCTAAGTCCACCGTAAAGTTCAACAATAAATCCAAGTCGGATTGCTTAGCGACTGGCGCTTCCTCACCCTTACGCACCACAATCACATCCGAATCCAAGGTGGGTGCGGTGCCTTTAATATCCACACTGACCCAACCGGCATCAGCAGTCACCTTGCCGTCCACCACAATACGCGGTAAGGCCGCATCAACCGCCACCTGACCGCTCATCATGGCAAAACGATCCGTACGTTGCAAAATAGGATAATGATCTAATACGACATTCACCTTACCACGTGAGGTCTGTAGATTCCATTGACCGGTGATATTGAGACTACCGTTTTGCGCCGGTGGATTTTCTTCAATCCACTGACGCGTACGCCACTCTTTAGGCACAATACGAATCACACTAGGGAAGTAAAGACGATTAATTACCACATTATTGCCATTAAGCCCTAGATCTAAGGTGCCGTTGAGGAGACGAATCCCATTTTCCACCTCCACAATACGCAAATCCTGCGCTTTCACCCCACCTGCAGTGAGCCAACGACCACCTCGATAATTGGCCTTGACATCCACATCCACACGGCCACCTAATTCCAGCAAGTCGCCCGTAAGGCCTGTCAGCCAAGAAATATCATCCATATGACCGACGATCTGCGCTTGGGTGCTGTTATCAAAGACCGGACTAAAACCGTCCAAATGCAGTTGCGCATTGCCTTTAAGATGCCCCTTGGAGTGCGTGGCTAGATTCAGATCAGCCGTCAACAAACTACGAGTGCCGCCTTGTGACCGGCTGCGGATACGTAAATCCATCGTCTGCAAGCCTAAGGCCACTGGTGGATCGCTAGGCAAAATAAAATCACCACGGCGATGTAAAATAGCGGCGGTGCCGTTTAACGCGCCATCAAAGTCCACATCCCATTCCACATCAAAAACCGGTGGATTCGTCACCGGCGTTTGGCGTCCCCGCACAATAATGCCATGGTTAAGCGATTTACCCTCCGCATCGGTGCCTAAAGTAATGCCAAAAGCATCCGTCACATCCTCCAATAACTGTGGGGTAAGTGTGAGCCCACGGATAGCCCCTTTGCTATCGAACTTACCGTCTTTACCTTTGGAACCGCCTTGTTCCAAGCTGATACGATGGTTGCCCGGTAAAGTAATCTGCACGGTTGAGGCGCCCACATCCCACTCGGGTTTAGCATTAGCGCCTTGAGGAATAAAGCTTAAGCTAATACTTTCCGGCTGATTAATAGCAAAGCCAGCATGCGCCACATCAAGCCGTTCGATCACCCCAGACCAGCCCTCATAGCCATCCGCTAAAACTTTCCAACCACCATGCGCTGCCACATCAAAGTCGATGGGCGCTTTACCCACCTCCTTGAAATTACCCTGACTAAAACGACCCTTGGCGCTCAGATGATTATCGCTAATGCTGCCATCCAAGCGTAAATCCAAATCAATCGCCCCCGGTAAATCCGGCCACAACTCACTCAGGCTGGGTGCTTTTATCGATAATTGCAGACGATCATCGGTCTGACCAAAAGCACCCGCAGAGACAATCCGACTTTTACCTAAACGCAGATCAATATCGGCCTTGCTCACACTGAAATCACGCTCATTTTGAACATAAAGGCCGACATCAATTTTGCCCTGCAAGGGCTGACGATTCCAACGACTGCTGGGCTGAAACTCACCCGTGACATAGGCCTGTAACGGTGTATTATCCTCTTTCAATAACAGATTAAAGTGAATATCCCCGTTTATCATGCCGGGCGGCACCGCACCATAACTCACCTTTTCTAGTGGAATGCCTTTGGTCTGCAACAGACCGTATAGACGGGTCTGCTCCAAATAATTGCCGGCACTACCCGTAAATACTTGGGCATTCAGCTCGGACTCGTCGGGCAGCGTTAAATTAAGTTGCGCACGTTCCAACATAAAGGGACTGGCTGGGTGTAAATATAACTGCGCATCTAACTCAGACTTCGGCCCTGCGCCTTGCGCCACAATATGCATACCCTCGGCGCTGAAGCCTTGATTATCAGCGCTTGCCTCATTGGGATTATCCTCAATCGTTAGCTGTAAGTGATCAAAATCCAAGGGCACTGGGGTCGGAAAGGGCCATAAACCGGAGCTCTCTTGACGTTGTAGCTGAAAGCTACCACTCAGTTGATCTTCTTGCTTTAAATGCCACTCCGCATCAAAAACCAATTCATCCTCAGGCTTCACCGCAGCTAGTGGTGCTAATACCTTCTTATGCTGTAGACTATCCGCCGCTGCCTGTAAGTACTCATAGAGGGTCATGCTAGCGATCAGATGCTTGAGCGATCCTTGAGTCTGCCAATGGGATGCCTGCCCCTCGCTGTGTTGATGGTAAATATGGCTTTGACGGGCATCGGGATAAGTTAAGCTCAGCTCCGTCTCACCCACACGCCAGCTTAACTGCTGCTTATCGGTAGGCAACATAAACTGTAGCGGCACCGGCTGTTGATTACTAAGCGCCATACCGGCATAGGAGGCATTGAACTGCGCCAAGGATAAGCCCCAGCGCTGCGCTTGCCCGCTATCAAAGCTCACACCACCATCCGCTTCAAGCGCTAGTAACAAGGGCTGTGCTTTTTTATCGGTGCTTAAAAAGGCATCATAAAGACCATTTATACTTAAACTATGCTGCTCAACATCACCTCGAAGCGTCAAATCCAACTGTGCCTGACCCGGCGTCTGCGGCCACCATTGCGCCAAAACAGGTATCTCTGCAGTTAACTTAAGCTCACTCTCAGGCTGACCCACATCCCCATGTAACACAATTTTCGACTGCGCTAAATCAATCACCGTATCCACGTGATTGAGTTTAAGCTGATACCACTTCGGTGTAGCGAGGGCCTTATCTAAAGCAATTTGCTGCGGCAAGGCAAAGACCCCTGCCAAATCCACCTCGGCTTTAATTTGACCACTTAAATCCTGCCTATTCCAACGACTACCTGGCTTAATTTTCAGATCAGGTTGTAGCCTTAAGATTTGCACTCCTTGCAACACAGTCGTCGCCACCGTCCCCTCTAAATTTAAGGTGGACTGCTGCGGTAACTGCCCCAAGCTAAAGGCACTTAAGTCAAACTCGCTCGCCTCAATACGAGCAAGCCATTGCCTTACTTGATGTTGACTAAGGTCGGGGGTGGTATCAATATCCACCGTTAACGATGCCTTATCTGTACTGTCTACGTGGATGCTCGCTTGACTCAAGGCCATGGCAAAGCCTCTTTCAAGGCTCAGATCGGCAGTTAGCGCCGACTGCTCACCCTCAGCTGCGGCCTTAATCACTAATTGCTTAGCCCCTTCTTCACTCAAGGCTGGTGCTAAATTAATGCTTATTTGCTTAAAATCTAAAGGCAAAGGGTGCACTAAAGGCAGGATGGTGGCACCGCTTTGGCGTTGTAAATGCAGTGTCCCCGTCACTTCCGGCTGTGCTTTTAAATCCCACTCCCCATCATAGCTAATGGCCTGAACCCCGCGTTGCGCTGCCATCGTTTTACGCAGTTGCGCCAAGGTCTGCTGCTGCGCTTTACGTTCAGGCGCCTTTAAGGCGGCCAGTGGCTGCGCTTCCAGGGCGGCTAAACGGGCATCTAACTTAGGCTCCAGCCCGACTAATTGCATGAGTTGATTAGCCAGCGTCAGATTCTTAAAATCCCCCTTGCTGGCCCATGAATTTGCACTCAGCGTGGTGCGATGATGATGTACCGTGCCCTCATGCTCGCCGGGCATGGTTAAGGCCAAATCGACCGTACCAATCGCCAGTAAAAAATCATCTGCCGTTTGCTTAAAGCTTAGATCCAGCGTATCCTGTTGCGCGAGCTTAAAGCCAGCGTGGGAGGCTTGTAATTGATCCAAATCAGCCTGCCATTGATAGCGACCCGCTGCACTACTTAATTGACCTTTTAAATCAAAATGCATATCCAGTGGTGCTTTGCCCAAGCCTTCCTGTGGCACCGCAGCTGAACTAGCAGCAGCCACTGCTGGTTCATAATGCAATTGCGCTTTCATATCATGCGCACTAAGACTACCCAACATATTCAGTTTAAATGCTGCACGACCAGCGGCTGTGGGTGTCACTTGCGATAAATCCTGCAAATCCACATCTAACTGTAAACCCTCATGGGCGGTTTCCGAGCGACCAAACTGCCCCTTGGACTCAATACGATTAGTACCTAAACGCAATAAAATATCAGCACGATTAACACTTAGTTTGTCCCAAGCCGTTATCTCTGGTTCTGGAAACACCTCGCTAAAATCCAAATCAATATTAATCCCGCCATTTAAAGCCTCGGAATTCCAACGACTGCCGCGGAAAATACCACCCTTAAACAGCAAAGATTGGGGCTTAGCATGCGCATCCACATCCACTGCAAAATCAAAGGCTGAATCTAAACGTGAACCGTCCTGCACTAGATCCAACACAAATTTATCCGTCTTCAACGTCCCTTCTAAACGACGTGGGACTTTTTTATCGGCTTCTACGCTCACATCACTAGACGCTAAGGGCACGGAATGAATATCCGCCTCCAAGCGCATATCCTTTGCCACCGTTAAATCAATCACGGCCTTTGTTAAAGGAATGGTGGACTCAATATCTAGTCCGGCATCAAGGTTTAAATCCAAACCCTGCTCTACCCCATTGGCTTTAATTTGCAACGCCAAATCGTCCAAACCACCATCGGCCTGTACCATCGCATCTACCTGACAACGGGTTTGAATACGCATATCGCCTGTTTTGCCGAGCAGGTAGTTTACGCACAACGGAGACTGGGTATGTAGCCCCTGATTCACCGTATCTAGACGCACATGCATCGGCCAAGGATAGGCTAATTTATCTAGTGCTACGGTACCGCTTAACTCGCTTTCCACATCGGGATGAGTCACCGTCAAGCGCTTTAGCTCAGCCTTGGTCCCACGATCATCTAAGACTAGATTCTGTAGATCAAAATTACTCAAGCCAACGGGTAAATTCTTGCCCTGCGCATCGGTCATGGTAAATTTACCGACCGAAACCCGATTAACTTGGATACTAATCGGGAGACTTAACTCATCAGCCGGTTCTTCCTCAGCTTTAGGCCCCGTTGGAAAAAGCTCAAGACTTAAATCACCACTAACTAGATGCTCAACCTCTAAGCGCGCTCGCAACAAACTCAACCAATTAACTGCTAAGGCATTGTCCTTGGCAACCACCTTGAGCGATGGCGTAACCACCTCCAATTCTTTACTCTCAATACCGCTCCAGATGGTACCTTCAATCTGTAGCATTCGCCCATTAATCTGTGCCATCACGGTATTTAACAGCCAGCGACTGCCAGACTGCGTGCCCACCAACAAGGCTAAAGCCGTGAACAGCAGGATCAAAATAGCAGCGATAAGGCGGAGCCAAGTAAATCTAAAAAAACTCATCATCTTCTTTTGTTTAGAACGCCATACCTAAGGAGAAATGCCAACGTATTTTGCGATCACGATGGCCATAGGCAATATCAAAAAAGAGCGGACCAGCGGGTGTTTTAACCCTTGCGCCCACTCCGGTACCTAGATGCAACTTCATATCTTTAAACTTACGTGCAGCATCACCAGCATCCACAAAATAGGCCATGCCGAAAGTATTATTAAAATAATGGGTGTACTCCACACTCGCTACCGCTAGCGCACGGGTACCAATGATACTTTTATAGGAGCGCTCACCAATACCAAAGTAGCGATAACCACGAATTGAGCCTGCGCCCCCAGTACGATAGCCGAAATCATCGGGGATTCGGGTGCTATCTTTAGCATGCACATAGCCAAGCTCGGCTCGTACCGTGATATTATCCCGACGCCCTATCGGCCACCATTGCTGCGCACGCACCGAAGTCCGCGCAAAGGGATCGCCACGCTCCAAATCAGCGCCGACACCCAAACCTAAGACAATTAAATTACCAGATCGCGGATCGAATTTACTATCCACATCACGGCGCAATAAATCGTAGGTCAACACCGCATTAGGCAATTCAAATTTAGGCTGCCCTTTACGCTTGACCGAATCATAAGCAATCGCTGCCGAATAACGACTCTCAAACTCGACCCGACTGGCCGGATCCAATTTAAATTCATGGGTACGTTTCCAACCCAAGGCAGCGCGACTGACCTCCTCATCCGAGTAATCCGAATGGCGCGCCATAATACCGAAACTATCAACCGTCCCATCGTAGTTCGGTGCTCGGTAAATATCAAAATAACCGCGCTGCTCCTTAAGTCCCAGACTAGCACCAGCCTCCATGGTCACCGCTTGATTCCACACCACATTTTGACGGTATACGCCCTCAACCCGGAAGGTGTTCACCTCATCAATACCCACCGCAGCGGACATAATGCGGGCTGGCCCCTCAGTGACGCGCACCAAAACAGGCAAGACCGCTTCGTCCTGCTCGTAAATCGCTGGATCGTCGGGCTTTTTAATCGTGACAAAGGCACCACGAAAAAAATTGGTGGATTGTAAGGTCTGCTGCCATTCGTCTAGCTTTTCCTGAGAAAACTCCTCACCCGGCTCATAGCGTATATAACGCCGAATTAAACTTATCGGCACCCGCCGTAAGCCCTGTACCTCCGTGTGACCTAAACGCACGGCTGGTCCACTATCAATCACCGTGCTTAAATCCGCTGTGGCTTCATCAGGATCAATCAAGGCCTGTGAATGAGTCATCCGAGCCAGATAAAAGTCCTGACTTGCCACCGCTTGTAAGAGCGAGTTCTTAGAACTACTCCAGACCTTATTAATAAAGACCTTACCCTTAGGCAAGCCCCAACCCTGGCGTAGTTCCTCAATCCGTTGCTGATAGCTAGATGACTTAGCAATGGTGCCGCTAAACTCATTGGAGACACGATTGACATGCGTGAGCTCGCCAGGCTCAATACTAATATCCCAGGTTTCACCCTCAAAGTCCTCACCTACCTCCAAGGTCACCTTAGGGTCAAAATAGCCTCGGGTGGCCAAGGAAGATAGCACCGCATCTCGACCGCGCCGGCGAATCCTATCGGCCTCACGACTATCCTGATCATCGGCCTGACGCACCACCGAAGAAATGGCGGCATCCACCACCTCTAGATCTTCGGGACTAAGCCCACCAGGCATAATGATCACTTCAGGCACCTTGATCTTGGCCTCGGCATTTTCAATCTCCAGGGCGTGCACCTCTGCTGCCCTCTCTCGCTCAGCCTCTTTGGCTGCAACCAATTGACGTTCGCGCTCATAAATCGGCCCACTCATCGAGTCGGACTCGCTCAGGGCACGCTCTGCGAAGCCTAAACTAAGCGCTCCCACTAAAAAAAGACGAGATAAGTTGGGCAGCGTATTGCTCTTAAATGCCATGCGTAATCAACGTTAAGTGACTTGGTTTAGGATTAAAGATTTTCCACAACTACTTTGGGGAAAGCACCGCTTCGGTCGATAGGCAATTCGGAAATATTATAGGCAAGGCGACGCGCAATCAAATGATAACGCTTAGCAGCTTCCGATTCGGGGTCAGAAACCACCGTTGGCTGACCAGCATCCGTTTGTTCACGTACCGCACGACTTAATGGCAATGCACCTAACCATGGCACTTCAAGCTCCTGCGCCATGTTTTTACCACCCTCTTCACCAAAGATATGCTCCGCATGACCGCAATGACTACAAACATGTACGCTCATATTTTCCACCACCCCGAGAATAGGTACATTAACCCGCTGGAACATGCGTAAACCCTTGCGCGCATCCAATAAGGCCACGTCCTGCGGCGTTGTCACCACCACCGAACCGGTTAGCGGTGCCTTTTGCGAAAGGGTCAAGGCAATATCACCCGTGCCCGGCGGCATATCAATAATTAAATAGTCCAATTGAGGCCAAGCGGTCTGATTAAGCATCTGCTCAACCGCCTGCGCTACCATGGGCCCACGTAAAATCGCAGGGGCGTCAGTCTCGAGCATAAAACCAATGGAGTTCACTGCTAAGCCATAAGCCTCCTGCGGCTTCATGCCACCGCCCTGACTCTCATCCACGCTTTCAATTTTGGCGTCTTCGATATTTAAAATTAAGGGCTGGCTGGGGCCGTACACATCCGCATCTAAAATCCCCACCCGGGCACCGGCTTGGCATAGCGCTAAAGCAATATTCGTCGAGGTCGTGCTTTTACCCACCCCCCCTTTACCGGAGGAAACAGCCACAATATTTTTGACAGCTTTCAGGGGCTTGAGACCACCCTGCACCACATGGCTACGAATGGTATCTGACCACTCAATCTCGATCTCGGGAAAACCGCACTCCTGGGCGATTTGACGAATATGGATCAGGACCTTTTGCTTATCCTCACCTAAAAAATAACCCGGCTCGAACTTGAAATGTAGGGTGGAGCCCTTAATTAAAGACATCATGCCCTTTTTTAAGCTGAGATCGCGCTCTTTAATTTTATGGCCGATATTGATACCTAAAACGGGGTCCACTAACTCTTTTTGTAAGCGACTGTATAAGGTTGCAAGTTCTGCGTTCATTCTAAAGATTTTCCAAATTTATAAAGTAGAATTAATTATTAATAGCATGATTGTAGCTATTTAGACTACGAAAACCAGATCATTACACGGAGTATTTCGTAACATGAAAAACTTTTTTCAAAGCTTATTGGCTAATATAGCCTTTATTACCATCACCCTTATCGGTTTGGTATTGGCCTTTACATTTATTTTTACACTGCTTATCGGGGTAGCTGCTTTATATATCATCAATCGCCTCCGCGGTAAGTCATTTTCTGCACGCCAGTTTTGGCACGAACAAAGACAACGTGCTCGTACCAGAACAGCAAATTTTACCTCACGTTATCAATATAAATACGGTCGTCAATCGGATAATTTTACACGACCGCCAGAGTCTGAGATCACCGATGTCGAATTCCGTGAGATTAGATAGCGACTCTCTTCTGCAAATCTAGCCCTTTCCTCAAATTATCCAAGCTCAATAGATTAGAATAAAGGATTAATTCCTTAATCCTTTATTTTTTTGCTTTTTAAAATCTATGTCTCGCACTTTATTCGTTACAACGGCTCTACCCTACGCCAACGGTTCGTTTCACATCGGTCATATTATGGAGTATATACAGGCTGATATCTGGGTTAGAGCATTACGAATGTCCGGTCACACAGTACACTTTGTTTGTGCGGATGATGCGCATGGCGCACCCATTATGCTCAAGGCCGAAAGTGAAGGCATCAGCCCCGAGGAGCTGATCTCCCGCATCGCTGCCGAACGGCCAAAGTACTTAGATGGTTTTCATATTAAGTTTGACCATTGGCATAATACCCACAGCCCAGAAAATACCGAGCTCTCCCAAACCATTTATAAGGAGCTCAAGCAAGCGGGTCTAATTAGTCAGCGAAGCATTGAGCAATTCTACGATCCTATGAAAGGCATGTTTTTACCGGATCGCTACATTAAGGGTGAATGCCCGAGCTGCCACGCCAAGGATCAGTATGGCGATGCCTGTGAGCATTGTAGTACCGCCTATTCACCCACTGAACTGATTAACCCCTACTCCACCCTAACCGGGACCACACCCGTACTAAAAAGTTCCGAGCATTTCTTCTTTAATTTATCGGATCCGCGCTGCGTGGAGTTTCTCTTACAGTGGACGCAGAGCAACAACGCCCAAGGTAAGCCACGTTTACAATCCGAGGTCTTAGCTAAAACCCGCGAATGGCTCGGTACCAGCTTAGAAGAAAGTAAGCTAGATGACTGGGATATTTCACGTGATGCGCCCTATTTCGGGATTGAAATCCCGGATGCGCCGGGCAAGTATTTCTATGTGTGGTTGGATGCACCAGTCGGTTATCTGGCCGCCTTCAAAGCCTATTGCGATAAGGTCGGTCTTGATTTTGATGCGCTCCAAGCACCGGACTCTGATACTGAACAATATCACTTTATCGGTAAGGATATCGTCTACTTCCACACCTTGTTCTGGCCAGCCATGCTGAAGTTTTCAGGGCGCAAGGTACCTGACGGGCTAAATGTACATGGCTTTATTACCGTCAGTGGGGAGAAAATGTCCAAGAGCCGTGGCACCGGCATTTCGCCGCTACGCTATCTGGATATCGGCATGAATCCTGAGTGGCTCCGCTACTATCTAGCGGCGAAGCTCAATAGCCGAGTTGAAGATATTGACTTTAACCCTGATGATTTTATTGCTCGGGTGAATGCCGACTTAATTGGTAAGTATATTAATATTGCCAGCCGTGCGGCGAACTTTATCAGCCGTCACTTTGCGGGTGAGCTTAATTATCTCGGTGATAAAGAGGCGCTAGCGGCCGAATATCAGGCTTTAACTGAGCAAATTGTGAGCGATTTTGAGGCGCGTGAATATGCGCGTGCGATTCGCACCATTATGGCGCAAGCGGATAAAATCAATCAGGCTTTTGACCAGGCACAACCTTGGGTAATGGCCAAGGGCATTAGTGAGGCATCTGCCGAGCAAAAAGCGCAACTACAGGATATTTGCTCACGCGCCCTCGCTGGCTTTAAAGCACTATCCGTACTCTTAGCGCCAGTACTGCCAGAATTAGCTTCACATGTTGCCAAGGAGTTGTTTGGCCTAGGACGCGATTTTATTTGGTCTGATGCAGCCGAACTACCGACCGCCATTGCAACGTTTAAGCACTTGATGAAGCGCGTTGAGGAAAAGCATTTAGACGAGCTACTAGCGATTGAGGCAAGCCCTACCGCCACCGCCCCCACCGACGAGGTCAAGCCTGGCGGCGAAGCAATTGCACCCACCATCAGCTACGATGATTTTCTAAAGGTGGACTTACGTATTGCGAAAATCATTGATTGTGCCGCGGTCGAAGGGGCTGATAAGCTGCTACGCTTAACCCTGGATCTGGGTGAGGGTCGCCATCGTCAAGTATTCTCTGGCATCAAATCCATGTATCAGCCCGAGCAATTAATCGGCAAACTGACCGTCGTGGTAGCGAACCTAGCGCCACGCAAAATGAAATTTGGCCTGTCTGAGGGCATGGTGCTGTCAGCGGCACACGCAGATAGCAAGCAAAACCCCGGTTTTTATGTATTAGAACCCTTTGAGGGTGCCGAGCCTGGCATGCGCATTCTCTAAGTCCTTGAGGTTTTATATGCAAACACATGATCACATGGACACAACACCAACAACGCCCGCAGAGACCGAGGAAAAAAAGGACTGGGGTCACATTAAAAGCTATGTCCATCGGAGCACCCATATTACCCCCGGTCAACGCCGTGCGCTAAATGGCGAGCTCTACGAGCGTTGGTGCCTGCGCTATCAACCAGGCTTTATTCAGTATGAGGAGATCTTTGGTCGTCAGGCCGCGACGGTACTAGAAATCGGTTTCGGCATGGGCGAAACCACCGCCAAAATCGCTACCGCTGCGGCGGATAAAAACTTTATCGGGGTGGAGGTGTTTTCGGGCGGTGTCGGTTCCTTACTCAATCGCATTGAGGACGAGGGCATAACTAACATCCGCATTATTCAGCATGATGCGGTGGATGTGGTTAATCATATGCTAGCGCCCGATTCCCTTGACGGGGTACATATTTACTTCCCCGATCCATGGCCTAAGAAGCGTCACCATAAGCGTCGCCTCGTACAATCACCCTTTATTAAGCAACTGGTGAGCCGCATCAAGCCCGGTGGCTATTTGCATTGCGCTACCGATTGGGAAGATTATGCGATGCAAATGCTTGAGGTGCTGAGCCATGAAGAGGCACTAAAAAATCGTTATCCCGACTTTGCGCCACGACCAGATTACCGCCCCTTAACCAAGTTTGAAAATCGTGGTCTTAATTTAGGTTACGGTGTGTGGGATTTAATTTTTGAGAAAAAGGCTTAAGCCATGTATCCACCCATTAAGCCCTATCGACACGGCTTTTTAGACACTGGTGAGGGTCACCAAGTTTATTGGGAGCTCTGCGGCAACCCCCAGGGTCAACCACTTATCTTTTTGCATGGCGGCCCGGGTGCTGGCTGCAGCCCTCAACATCGACAGCTTTTTGATCCTGAGCGCTACCATATTTTATTATTTGATCAGCGCGGTTGTGGGCGCTCCAAACCCACCGCCTCACTGGAAAATAACACGACACCACAGCTGATAAGTGATATGGAACGCTTGCGCGCAGAGATCCTCCAGGTCGATCAATATGTTGTGTTTGGTGGTTCCTGGGGTTCTACCCTAGCCTTAGCCTATGCCCAAGCGCATCCAAATCGGGTCAAGGGATTGATTCTGCGTGGCATCTTTACACTGCGTAAAGAAGAGGTTCAATGGTTTTATCAATCCGGTGCTAGCTTTATTTTCCCTGATGAATGGGAAAAATACCTCGCCCCCATTCCAGCAGCCGAACATGGTGATCTGGTCAGCGCTTATCATCGTCGCCTAACGGGCAACGATGAAGATGAGCAACTTCGCTGTGCGTATGCTTGGGCGCAATGGGAAAGTAATACCATCTCCCTCCTACCTACAGCCGCCAAAGCACTGACGCTTGCTGATCGGGATGCGGTCCTCAGTTTTGCTCGTATTGAAAATCACTATTTCAAGCATGCGGGCTTTATGGAGGAGGGTCAGTTGTTGCGTGACGCACACCGATTAGCTGATATTCCAACCATTATTATCCAAGGGCGCTATGATTGCTGCACCCCTGCTAAAACTGCTTGGGAGCTGTCTAAGGCCATGCCTCATGCCGCCTTTCACTTAATTCCGGATGCGGGTCATGCCTTTAATGAACCCGGAATTTTAGCTGCTTTATTAGATGCCACGGATAAATTCGCTACGCTATAAAGCATCACTAGCTAAACGATACTCGCTGAAATTTAATAACCAATTAATACTTTAGTTACAAAACAATTTGCTAGAATCAAACTAGTCGTTTTCTTTGAAGCGACTATTTATTCAATGACAAAAGGAGCAAATAATGGGTTTAATCAGCTTTGTTAAAAACGTTGGTGAGAAGCTATTTGGTGGTAGTGAAGCAAAAGCAGCGACTGCTGACGAGCTTAAAAAAGAGTTAGATAAGCACGGCTTAAATGCTGAGGGCTTAGATATTGCGGTTGATGGTGATAAGGTAGTGGTCAAGGGTAAGGCTGCCGATGCTGCAACCGCTGAAAAAATTGCCGTTGCCTTAGGTAATACGATCGGTGTTGCAGAGGTTGATAATCAGCTAGAGGCTGCAAGCAATGAGGGCGAGTCTAATTTCTACACTGTAAAATCCGGTGATACCCTATCCAAAATTGCTAAAGAGCAATATGGTAATGCCAACGACTACATGAAGATTTTTGAGGCTAATAAGCCCATGCTTAGCCATCCAGATAAAATCTACCCAGGTCAGGTTCTACGTATCCCAAAATAGGATAGCGTTTAATTAAATAAAGCCCTAAGTAAGTGATTGCTTAGGGCTTTTGTCTTGCACAGTCAACACGGCAGACCGTGCAGACCATGAGTACTTCTCGACTAGCGGCGACGCTTACGCTTAGTACTACCGCTACGGTTACGTCCCATGCCAGCTAAGCCAGACAGACCACCACCCATACCGGGTAGACCTCCTGCACCACCACCCATCAAGCCTCCCAGACCGCCTAAGCCACCAAGCGCACGCATCATTTTTTGCATACCGCCCTTTTTGAATTGCTTCATCATGGTTTGCATCTGTTCAAACTGCTTTAATAAGCGGTTTACCTCTTGCACCTGTACGCCCGCCCCCTTAGCAATACGCTGCTTACGTGAAGCCTTTAAGATCTCGGGCTTTGAGCGCTCCTCAAGGGTCATGGAATTAATAATGCCTTCGGTACGACGCAACTGCTTTTCAGCCTCACCGCCTTGTAATTGACCCGCCATGGCAGAAAATTGCGCCGGTAATTTCTCCATAATGGAGCCCATATCGCCCATTTTTTTGACTTGCTGCAATTGATCCAAAAAGTCATTTAAATCAAATTTATCGCCCTTTTTAAGCTTAGCGGCCATTTTCTCCGCTTCGGCGATATCAATATTGCGCTTCGTCTGCTCAACCAGCGAGAGAATGTCGCCCATCCCTAGCACACGCTGCGCCATACGCTCAGGATAGAAAATTTCTAAACCGTCTAGCTTTTCCGAGGTACCGACAAACTTCAGCGGCTTACCCGTTACATGACGCACAGAAAGGGCCGCACCACCGCGCGAATCACCGTCAAGCTTTGTCATCACCACGCCGGTTAAAGGCAACACATCGGAGAAAGCCTTCGCGACATTAACCGCATCTTGACCCTGCATGGCATCAACCACAAATAAGGTCTCAACCGGTTTTAAAAAGCGATGTAATGCACTGATTTCATCCATCATGTCCTGATCGATACCTAGGCGACCGGCCGTATCCACGATTAGGACATCGTAGAAATGACGCTTGGCATGTTCTAAGGCACTGTGCGCAATATCTAAGGGCTTTTGTGAACCATCGGAAGGAAAGAAATCAACGCCAACCTGCGCCGCCACCGTCTTTAGCTGCTCAATCGCTGCCGGACGATAAACGTCAGCACTGACCACTAAGACCTTTTTCTTATCGATTTTTTTGCCGTTTTGAGTGAGCTCACCCTCACGCAATAAGCGTGCTAACTTTGCCGTGGTCGTGGTTTTACCCGCCCCCTGTAAACCGGCCATTAAAATGACTGCTGGTGGCTGCGCCGCAAGTGATAACTCGGTCTCAGCGAGCGGCAAATCACCACCCATAATGCGCGTCAACTCATCACTCACGACACCTACCAAGGCCTGACCTGGGTTCAGACTACCTACCACCTCCTGACCCATGGCCTTTTCCTTGACCTCTTGGATAAACTCTCTTACAACGGGTAGGGCAACGTCCGCTTCTAGCAATGCCATGCGGACCTCTCGCAACATCTCCTGCGTGTTAGCTTCAGTCAGGCGTGCCTGACCACGCATAGTTTTTACAACTCTGGATAAACGATTGGTTAAATTATCAAGCATTATTCATCACTCTATGGTTAGGCAGAAAAGTATATAATGATTCTTAGTATTATTAATTTTTTAAGAGAAGCCTTTCTGCTTTATGTCTCTAGATATTGTATTGCACTATCTATCTGCGTTGGCGTATCTACTGCTAGCCGCCTCAATTTGGTATCCCCTCTGGCAAAACCGCGAGCTCAGCGCTAGCAGAGGAGGTCGCCATTGGGCACTGCTACTGATTTTACTATTGCACGGTGTCGCCGTCCACTATGCGATGCTTTATAGCGATCATATACGCATCAATTGGGCCCTAAGTATTTCACTTACGATTTGGTTTGGCATGATTATTTTCTGGATTGAAAGTAATTTTGTTTCCATCAAGGCATTATTACTGCCTTTGGGTCTAAGTAGTGCGCTAGGCTGCTTATTACCGGCTTTTTTCCCGACCTCTGACAGCGGTGTGGTGATTCAGGTTAATAGCGAGATCTTCCGCTTCCACCTGATTATTTCATTATTAGCCTATAGTGTGATTGCGCTTGCCACGGTGCAAGCCTTGATCACCACGGCGCTTGACCGCTACTTACATACGCCACATGATTTTGATTCCAAACAAAAGTTTTTAAATCGCTTAGTGGATGCGCAACCGCCTTTACTACTGCAAGAGCGTCTTTTGTTCAGACTGGTTTGGATCGGCTTTGCCCTATTAACCCTCTCCATTGCTACCGGTAGCTGGGTCTCATGGCACTACTATCATCAGCTCTTACCCCATGACCATAAGACCTTTTTTACGCTATTAGCTTGGCTGGTCTTTGCCTTTCTACTGAGTGGCCGAGTCATCTGGGGCTGGCGCGGCCGCATCGCCCTACGTTGGAATTTACTAGGCTTCTTTTTATTGATGTTAGCCTATACCGGTTCGCGCTTTGTCTTTGAAATGATTCTCGGACGCTAGCTGGAACTTGCCGGAGCTTATATGAGACTTTTACTATTAATCATCATTGCCCTCATCGCCTTAGTCTTGGTCAATCGCGCCTTAAGTAATGCACGCCGCACGATCCAAGCTAAGCAGGCAGAGGAACGGGCGCAAGCCACTAAAAGTATCCCCATGGCTCAATGCAACTATTGTGGCGTCCATATCCCTGAAAATGAAGCGGTACATTATAAAAATAAGACCTGGTGCAGTTTAGAGCATGCAAAAAGCGCAGACAAGGTGTAAGCTAGTTACAGCGCAATGGATTTAGGGATTTTCTATGAAAAGTGTGAGTGAGACCAAGAAAAAAACGCCGCTTTTGAAAATCGATCGTCATGGCTGGTTAAGACAGTACACGGGCCTTAGCTGTGCGGATTTGACACTACCATCAGCTACGCCTCGTAAAGCAAAGTTCAGAGTGCTTAAAAAGCCTAAGGAAGCCCTAGTTAAGCATGTAGCGTCGCCCAACTTTGCGAAAAGACCCAATGGTCTGCGGGCGAGCTTATTGGTGATTCATCATATCAGCCTACCGCCGAATGAGTTTGGTGGTCCCTACATTGAGCAGCTGTTTACTAATCAGCTCAATCCTAAGACACATCCGTTTTTTGAAGAGATTAAAGACTTGCGTGTATCGGCGCACTTTTTAATTCGTCGCAATGGCCAAATTGTGCAGTTTGTGAGTGCTGATGATATGGCCTTTCATGCCGGTCAATCCGATTTTGTCGGACGTGGACCATGTAACCCCTACTCCATTGGTATTGAACTTGAGGGTACAGGCTCAACGGCATATGAAGCGATTCAATATCATCACTTGGTGTTATTAACGCAGGCACTGAAGCGGCGCTATGGCTTGACTGCGGTAAGAGGTCATGAACATATTGCCCCCGGACGCAAACAGGACCCTGGCCCTAGTTTTGATTGGCAACGCTATGCCAAAGAGGCGGGTTGGCGCAGACGACAACTTCCCTAGCCTAGCATGTAATCCACTAGTGTAGCTTTTTCCCCTTGTCTAAGGCTTGATTGCTACGATAGACCAATTCAACAATATTTTTGACTTGGTACTTTTGAATGATATTGGCGCGATGTATTTCTACTGTGCGTACTGAAATACCGAAAGCAGCAGCACACTCTTTGCTGGTTAGACCCTTTTTGGTCAAGAGGAAAATCTCTTTTTCCCGCGGTGTCATCCGGTCAAGGGTGTAATCCTGCGCTGGCATCGACTGCTTATTTCGCTGTGAGGAACTAGTTTTGCTGCGCTTTTTACGTATCAGATCTTTGTCCATCATTACTTTCTGAAGCCTCCTATACAAATAAATAACTGTAATCATGCTGCAATTCTGCTGCATTGCGCACATTAAGCTTTCTAAATACATTCGCCCGATGGGTTTCGACCGTGCGCTCGGAGATATCCAGTGCTTGACTGATTTCCTTATTCGTGTAGCCTTGCACCACAAGACCACACACACTTAGCTCACGAGGCGTTAAGCTTGGCGGTTTTGAGGTATGTAAAGACATACTTTGCATATGAATCACCTTTATATATTTAAAAAATGTAGAAATATATTTTGGAAATAAAACTTCCGAATTCCTACAACATAAAAGATCAACAGCTACAAATATAAAACCACGCATTTGCAGCCAATTTCATTAAACATGTTTTTTATATGTAGGTAAACCCTAATTAAGAAAGAGCTTCTTTTTATAAGTAGTTTCCCTGATAGCTTTAGACTTTTTTGTGTTATAAATGCGACGATTAGTTTAAACTTCACTCATTAGCCCTTAAATTCGGCTAAATCTAGTTTAAATGCAAACTACTTAGCACTTAAACTATTAATAAGCTGCTGCTTATAGCATATAACTTCATAAACTACCAAAAAGAAGAGGCAACAGCTTACGCCATTGCCTCTCTTTAATCATCCTTTAAGGTAGGAACACACCTATTTCTAGTTCGATTGTGATTGTTTCTTAAATTTTTTTCACATTTTTAATGCGAAAAAATTATAAGTTTTAATTAAACAGAAAAAACTTTCCTTTCTATAATTATTACAGTTGTTCCACTGAAATACCTAAGGCCTGTGCTATTCGTATTTTAGTCGCTTTACGTGGTTTAGCATCAGGAGCTTCCATTTGAGCATAGGTAGGCTGTGCAATGTTAAGACGTTGCGCTACCTCAGTCTGAGTAAGACCTAAGTACTCGCGCCATGCACGTATACCACTCCAGCCATTATCCACTTCAAGTTTGACAACTTCGTGGGGAGTCGAACCATCAATGGGTATACGTGGTTCTTTACCTCTGGTTAACTGTAAATAATCAGCATATGGCAAAACAACATACTCCGGTTTGCCATTTTTACTAACTAATGTGTGGTTGGTGACATCCATACCTTACTCCCTAATAAGTCCGATCATCTCTTTTGGTGACTTCTTGTACATCTACAATCTTTATTTGCGTTTGGACATCAAATAAAACACGATAACGCCCTACTCTAAGACGATATCCATATTGATGGTTAACTAATCTTTTTACGTTTACAGCATTTTCAAAGTCAGCAAGTAGATCAACAGCATCTGATATACGCTTTCTATCAGTTATATCTATTTTACGCAGTTGCTTTTTTGCTCGGTTTGACCAGTTGATATCATACATAGCATCTGCAATTTAATTATAGGTTTAATTATACCATAAGCTATTAAACCCATCTAGTTTGGTTCTACATATAGAACGCCAATTATTAAAATTTAATGAGTATGTGACATACTATCTCGACAAATACCGGACAAATCATCGCTCATTCATAAAAGCTATAAAATTGGCAAATGCTTATATTTTTCGTCAATGTCTTTGATTTCCGAAATGAGCTTCTCGTAATTTATATCTGCATGAGAAGTGGAATATAAATCACTTCTTAATAAAGCAAGTTTTCTCTGATCTTCATTGAAAGATAAGGGCAAGCGTCTCGCTAGCCCAGCTTGAACTTGTGCTAAAAATTCAATCAATACGTCTTTTTGCGCAACAGTACACATATTTTCGCCTTTAAATTAGATGTTCGTCAATTGTTGTTTTAGCAGGTAAACCATAGTTTTCACAGTTATTCCAGCGAAATACCTAAGGCCTGTGCTATTTATATTTTAGTCGCTTTACGTGGCTTTGCATCAAGTGCTTCCATTTGAGAATAGGTAGGCCGTTCAATATTAAGGCGTTGCGCTACCTCAGCCTGCGTAAGACCTAAGTACTCACCCCATGCACGTATACCGCTCCAGCCATTATCCACTTTAAGATTGACAACCTCGTCCGAGAAGTGGCCGGAGGGTAACTATCACTACAACAATTTTTTAATATTTAACCAGTTGGGCTAGGGATTTATAATGATTGATCTGGTAATACTTTTGTATTACTATAATGATATCTTCAGGAGGGATTTACTATGCGTTCTAATCAAGAAGTAACCAGCGTTAAACTTGGTTATCGTAAAGCGATTCTACAAGAATTAGCTGATGAACTAGGCGGTAGTGTTCATAGCCTCGTATTAGATGCTGTTGATAAGCACATTGAAGCATTGAAAGCAAAACAAGCTTATGATAGACGAGCTATGCAAGCTTATAAAGACTATCAAGAAACAGGCTTACATATTACACTTAACGAGTTTATCGATTGGGTGGATAGTCTTGAGATGGACGAGCCAAGGGATATGCCTCAATGCCACAAGTGAAGTTAGTTATTACACGGCTTGCTCAGTCTGACCTGACAAGGATTTATAGTTTTTTAAATGATTTAGGGGCAACTAAACAGGCTAATGCGGTGATGCAATTACTCAGAAGTTCCTTTTTAGCTACTCAAGATAATACGCATAATGGTAGAACTTATGATTTATCGGTAGATGGGGAGGTTTTGCGTCATGTTAGGGAGGTAATAGTTCCTTATGGCAAAAGTGGTTATAGCTATCTTTTTTGGCATGATGAAGCCAACAATCAAATAGTAGTATTAACAGTCAAACATTTCCGTGAAAATGCTTATCGTTTAGCTTTGCTGAGCTTTAGTTGAGTTCAACACTCAAAATAATTTATTCCCAGGCTCGGCCGTGGCATACGCTTTGACCGCTTATTCTACAGCGCTAATGCGTTATTACCACCTTGTCTGGCTATGTGTTTATCAAATACCTCCTGTTGCCTTGTGACTGGCTTAAAGCTTTCAAGTTGTTTGACTAAGCTCTCTATTAACCCCTTCAAATCAGGCATAATAATAAAAAACAACTTAGGGGACGATGATGGCCTTAAATCTTATTTGGATGTTCTTCTTTTTTATCACCTTTGGTGTGGCCTTGATTAAATTAGTCGGAGGCGATACGGAGATTTTCCAAACCATTGTAAATTCACTGTTTGACAGCTCCCAAACGGCTGCCTCCATTTCGCTCGGCCTTATCGGGATTATGGCCTTTGCCCTCGGCATCATGAAAATCGGTGAACGCGCTGGGGTGATTGATGTGCTATCGCGCTTAGTCAGTCCCTTTTTCCAGCATCTCTTTCCAGGCATTCCAAAAAACCACCCAGCCATGGGCTCGATATTGATGAATTTCTCTGCCAATGCCTTAGGTTTGGATAATGCGGCCACCCCACTCGGCCTGAAAGCGATGAAGGAGTTGCAAAGCTTAAATGACAAACCCGATACGGCGACTAATGCGCAGATTATGTTTATCACGCTTAACGCCTCCAGTTTGACCCTATTGCCGATTTCTATTTTGGCCTTACGTCAACAAGCTGGTGCAGCCTACCCCTCCGATGTTTTTTTGCCAATTTTAATTGCTACCTTTTTCTCCACCTTAACCGCTTTATTGGTGGTATCTTTTTATCAGAAAATTAATCTCTTAAATCGTACCGTCCTACTCTACTTAGGCGGTCTCACAGCAGTCGTGATTGGCACCCTGATTTATTTCACGACCCTAAGCCCCGAAGAGATTAATGTGATTTCTAAAGTCTTCGGCAACTTAGTCCTCTTTGGTATCTTTACCTCCTTTATCTTTATGGCGTTTATCAAGAAAATTAATGCCTACGAAGCCTTTATTGAGGGAGCTAAAGAGGGCTTTGAGGTAGCGGTAAAAATCATCCCTTATCTGGTCGCTATTTTAGTGGCAGTGGCGGTGTTCAGAAGCTCCGGCAGCATGGACTATATCGTCAATGGTGTGCGCTATCTTGTGGAGGCCATGGGCTTTGACAGTCGCTTTGTCGAAGCCTTACCCGTCGCCTTGATGAAGCCACTGAGCGGTTCGGGCGCACGCGGCCTAATGGTTGAGCTGATGAATGCACGCGGTGTGGATGAGTTTGCTGCCAGAGCGGCTGCCATTATTCAAGGCTCAACTGAAACCACCTTTTATGTGTTAGCGGTATACTTCGGCTCGGTCGCCGTTAAAAACACTCGCCATGCTCTGCCTTGCGCACTTTTGGCAGAACTCGCTGGTGTCATTGCCGCCATTACCATGACCTATCTGTTTTTCGGCTAAGACCAAGCAAATCGGTGAGCACTATACTCACCGATTGTTTACATCCAGCAACGTTTAAGATCAGCTACTCACCTTCCAACCACGGTTCACTCAGTACAATAGCTTTTAATCTGTATTTTTTCAAGGAGTGACAGATGCAAGCTAAAGGACTCAATCAAGCCCAAATTCAACGTATGTTATTGACTAGCGCACTGAGTTTCGGCTTAGCCTTAGGTAGTTACAGCCTCAGCCACGCAGAGATCAGAAAAGCCAACAATGAACATCAGATCAGCTATCAAACGGGTGGTATTGGTCAAGAGGAGTTAGATCTGCTGCGTCAGAATGCGGCTGATTATAACGCCCAGTTCAGCTTTGCCAATGCGGCTGATCGTGCCTATTTAAACAATCTGCAGGTACAGCTTTTCAACGCCCAAAACGAAATGGTGTTTACCGATAATCAGGTCGGCCCCCTACTCTATTTACAACTCAGTCCAGGTAGCTATGAGCTAAAAGCCAGTAGCAATGAGATAAGCAAAACACAAAAATTCACGATCAAAGAGGGTGGTGTATATAGTAGCGTATTAACTTGGTAACTTAGCATGGCGGGCGACTTACTTAGCCACACCAGTCTTTATGAGTACTCAAACCGCCAAAGAACGTCAATTACGCCTGTATAAAGCCCGCGCCACCGCACTCTTGCTGTTGATGGCTGGGATCTTTATTATCACTACCATCTATCATACAGCCGACTCACCGAGCTGGTTGGGCTACCTACGTGCCTTTGCTGAGGCGGCAACGGTTGGCGCACTGGCTGACTGGTATGCCGTGACCGCTATTTTTCACCATCCCTTAGGCCTGAAAATACCGCACACCAACATTATCCGTAGGAAAAAGCAGCAAATCGGCGATAATTTAGGCGAATTTATGGTGGATAAGTTTTTAAGCGATGACAATGTCCGCCCTTATATTCAAAAGCTACAATTCTCAACATTGATCACCACCTGGCTAAGCAAAAAGTCCTCACAGGATGCACTCCTCACTGAAAGCGCCAGCTTGATCCTAGATAGCATTCAAACCATGGACGAGCGTGCGGTGGTCGCTTTTATCAAGCAACAAAGCAAGGCCTTGACTGATGGGATAGCACTGCATCAATTACTTGCCAGCAGCATTGATTTCCTCATCGATAAGCATTGGCATCATGCGCTGATACAGCTCATTTCACGAGAAATTAGAAACTATATTGTGTTTAATCACAAAAGCATCTACCAAATGGTGCAGGATAAAAGCCATACCCTGGTACCTAAAGCCATTGACCGCAAAATCGCTAAAGAAATCACCCTGGCCTTAATCAGCTACTTACTAGAACTAGAAAATGATCCTAAGCATCCTGCTTATAAAACCATTCCTCAGAAACTGTTAGCGTTAAAACAGGAGCTTCTCACTAATAAGGAATGGCAGCAACAACTGCAGCTTTTTAAAGATGAATGGATGCATGACGATAAATTAGAACGCATGGCCTATCAGCTTTGGTACCACCTCAAACATTCGGCCATGGTGGCGGCAGAGGATGATGCAAGTGCCTTGCATCAACAATTAAGACGGCAAATCAAGAAGCTCGTCGCCGAGCTTCAACAAAACTCAGCATGGCAACAAAGGCTAGATCCTTGGCTGCAAAAAAAAGCCTACCGCTATTTTCGTAAAAACCGCCATCTTATTGCCCGCTTTATCAGTACGACCGTAGGTCAATGGGATGCGGAAAAACTAAATCGTACCCTCGAACTTGAGGTAGCAAAGGATCTACAATGGATCCGTATTAATGGCACCATCGTTGGTGGCTTGGTAGGACTGCTGCTGCATGCGCTATCTACTTGGCTCTAGCACACAGATTGCGCACGCCCTAATTGCTAAGCGGAATGGCATAGGTCCCCACCACATGACACACCGCTTTATCCTCCTCACCCTCAGAGTAAATATAAACTTCACCCACGGCCAAGCTGCGACCGACTTTTAATAAATTACACTCGGCAATTAAATGCTTATCCGCACTCGGCTTTCTTAAAAAAGAAACATTTAAATTCGTTGTTACGGCTAAGGGCACAATCCCTATCTCACCCAAAATAGCAATATACAAAGTGACATCTGCCAAGCCCATCATACAAGGGCCGGAGACCGTACCGCCGGGTCTTAGATCGGCCTCGGTCACAATATGTCGCACCCTCGCTGTACCTTCACCCACCGCTAACACATCGACCGGCATTTGTGGAAAATCTTTTTCTAAAAAAGCCACAATCTCATCTAAGCTCGCTTTGTTAACCACCCTCTGATTACTCATCTTTTACCCCTATAGTATTAACCCTGTTAATGCTTGCCAGCCCGATATATAAAGACGCTGAAGCCCATATAGTAATACCCTAATACCAAAGTCTTGTATATAAAATTTATCACTAAACGTATATTAAATTGAGTGCTCATAAAGCGCCAGCTATTGCTATGGCAGTAGTTCAACCATCAATTAAATACACAAATCACAACAATAACTATTACCCGGGAGACAATTATGACGACTTCTAGCGACCATGTCGCCAAGCTAATAGCCAGTCCTAAGTATCAGGAATTGGTCCAAAAACGGAATCGTATTAATAATACCTTCTTTTTGATCATGCTATTGGTATACGCCGGTTTTATCTTTTTGGTTGCCTTTGCCCCAGGCTTGATGGAACAGCCTATCGGTAATATGACCATGAGTATCGGTGTTGCTTTAGGTACTTTAGTACTGATCAGTGCCAGTATTATGATCATTGTTTATACCATTGTTTGTAATAAAACCATTGACCCGCTACTTGCCGAAGTCCTTAAGGAGGTTCAATAATGTCTAGATTATTCGCTACACTCTTACTTTTGGCAGGTTCAAGTTCCATTGCAAGCGCTGCCACAGCCGGTCCGAGTAAACCGGCCATTATTATGTTCTTAGTGTTTATTGCGGGTACCATGGGCATTACCTATTGGGCAGCCCGCAAAACACAGTCCACGTCCGACTTCTACACTGCAGGCGGTGGCATTTCGGGTTTCCAAAATGGTCTAGCCATTGCCGGTGACTACTTATCTGCCGCATCCTTCCTAGGGATTGCCGGTATGGTCTATGTCAGTGGTTTTGACGGTGTGGTTTATGCGATTGGCTTTATGTTTGGTTGGCCTACCGTGATGTTCTTAATTGCTGAACGGTTGCGTAACCTAGGTCGTTACAACTTCGCCGACGTGACTGCTTTCCGCTTAAAGCAAACCCAGATGCGTACCCTTGCTGCGAGTGCTTCACTGTTAATTATCTGCCTTTACTTGATTGCGCAGATGGTAGGTGCCGGCAAGCTAATCGTTTTACTTTTCGGCATTAACTACAAATTAGCGGTCGTGATTGTAGGTGCCTTGATGATGGTGTATGTTGCTTTTGGCGGCATGACAGCAACCACTTGGGTACAAATCATTAAAGCGGTCCTCATGCTTTTCGGTGCGAGCTTAATGACTTTCTTAGTCTTAAAAGCCTTTAATTTCAACATTGATACGATGCTTGAAAAAGCGGTAGAAATTCACCGTGATGGACGTCATATTTTAGCACCGGGTGAGAGCTTAATTTCAAACCCGATTAACGCTTTATCGCTGGGCTTGGCCTTAGCGCTAGGTACGGCTGGTCTACCGCACATTTTAATGCGCTTCTTTACCGTGGCTAACGCTCAAGAAGCTCGTAAGTCCGTGATTTGGGCCAGTAGCTTTATCGGTTACTTCTACTTGCTAACCTTTATTATCGGCTTCGGTGCGATCTGGTTACTCAGCCAAAATCCTGAGTTATTTAATCGCGGTCCTGATGGCAGCTTCGATTTGATTCGTGACCTTATTGGTGGCACCAATATGGTGGCGGTTCACTTAGCCAGTGCGGTTGGTGGTGAGTTATTACTGGGCTTCTTAGCAGCGGTGACCTTTGCCACCATTGTTGCAGTCGTGGCCGGTTTATCTCTTGCCGGTGCGGCTGCGATTTCACATGACTTATACGATAATGTGATCGCCAAAGGCAATGTGACCGAAGAGCAAAAAATGCGTATTTCTCGTATTTCCACGGTTGCTTTAGGTGTGTTGGCCATTCTGTTAGGGATTATTTTTGAGAACCAAAACGTTGCCTTCATGGTAGGTTTAGCTTTCGCTATTGCTGCAAGCTCTAACTTCCCAGTGTTGGTATTGTCCATCTCTTGGCGTGGTTGTACCACCCGTGGTGCCACCCTCGGTGGTTTCATCGGCTTAATTACCGCCACCGTTTGGGTTGTATTAAGTAAAACCGTGTGGGTTGATGTGTTTGGCTTTGCTGAGCCTATCACCCCATTCCCTAACCCCGGTATTCTTTCCATCCCATTAGCCTTTATCTCCATCTGGTTCTTCTCTATCACGGATAAGAGCGCAGATGCGGCCAAAGAGAAGGCAGCCTTCGATGCACTTAACGTACGTTCACAAACTGGTCTCGGTATCAGCAAAGCTGAAGTGCACTAAGTTTAACGGCATCAAAGCGCACATTTGATTACAGAAATGTGCATATAATAAAGGGAGTCTGTGAATAGACTCCCTTTATTGCGTTTTGGAGCGGTTGATGAATGAACTACTGATAGCGGATGACCATCCTTTATTCCGTGAAGCCTTGCGGGGCTTGATTTCCAAGCATTACCCTGGTGCCAAGATTTACGAAGCGGAAAATGCCGATTCGGTATTTGCCTTGGTTGATGATCATGCCGATGCGGACTTACTGCTATTAGACTTAAACATGCCAGGCGCAGAGGGCTATAGCTCATTAGTTTTTTTACGGGCACAACACCCTCAATTACCTATTGCTATTATCTCCGCTCACGAAGATCCGATGCTGATGCGTCGCGCCATCGATCACGGTGCCATGGGCTATATCCCGAAATCAGCCGATATCGAAACGCTCTGCCAAGCCATCGATCATATACTCACGGGTGAGGTCTGGCTGCCTTCTAATGTACCACAAGCACCCGCCGTCACGCTCAAAGAAAAGGAGGCGGCACAGCGCGTAAGTGAGCTGACACCGCAGCAATTCCGCGTCTTGCAGATGGTGACTCGTGGTCGCCTCAACAAGCAAATCGCCTATGATTTAGGTGTTTCTGAAACCACTATCAAAACCCATATGACGGCCATTTTACGCAAACTTGGTGTGAGCAATCGCACCCAAGCGGTATTGCTCGCCTATGAACTCGATTTACAAAGTAAAACAGAGGCTGACTTGCGGGAGTTTCTGGGCGAGCAACCCTAGCACTCGCCCCCTGAGATTGAATTAGGAGGATTTTGGATTCCCACTGTCAAATTTTGGCTTAATGCTCTCATACTGGGCGGTTAAAAAGACCCTCAGGCGAGCCGGCTTTAAGGGCTTTGTCAGTACCAAATAACCTCGCTGGCGAGCTTTTTGGCGCAGCTCATCACTGCCATCTGCCGTCAATAAGGCGCCATGTAAATAGCGTGCATTTTCACGCAACGCATCCAAACTATCTAAACCGTCTAAGCGATCATGCAAATGATAATCCGCTAACAGCACATGCGGCTTTTGCTCCATTTTGTTGAGCGCCTCATCAATGGTGGTGGCAGCAATCACCTCAACCCCCCATTGTCCTAGCAATATCGTCATGCCACTGATAATTTCCACATCATTATCTAAGCAGAGTACACGTAAACCGGCTAAGGGCAGATCGTCTGGCACCGTTTCAATCCTATTTGGCTTAATCGCTTCTGCGGCCGTGGCCATGGGTACTCGCACACTAAACATACTGCCTTTACTCACTTCCGACCGTACCGCCAGCTGATGCCCCAACAGCACAGAAATACGCTGACAAATCGATAAGCCCAAACCTAAACCCCGTTCGCCCCAATCAAAACTCTGCTCATAGCGCTGAAACTCATCAAATATATGCGCTAAATGATTGCTTGGAATGCCTTGGCCGCTATCCCACACCTGAAACTCGACTTCATCGCCACGCACTCGTCCGCCCAAAATAATGCGCCCCTCTCGGGTATAACGAAAGGCATTTGCCAACAGGTTTTGCAAAATACGCCGTAATAAACGCATATCGCTACGCACATAAACTGGTCGCATAAACACTTGAAAACGTAGGTTTCTACGCTTAGCTGAGGGAGCATACTGCTGGTATAAATCATCTAGTAAAGCCTTAGCATTAAACACCTGTATCTCAGGCTGCAAACCGCCGCTGTCTAGCTTGGATAGATCTAATAAGCCCTCCAACAGCTCCTCTGCCGCCCGTAGCGAGGTATCCACCCGTTCCGCCAAATGTCGCATCTGCTCGATACTATCCGTGCCGTCATGTAAGGCGGATGCAAAAAGCCTAGCCGCATTAATCGGCTGTAACACATCATGACTCACTGCGGTTAGGAAATAGCTACGTGATTGTTGTGCCCGCTCCGCTTCCTCCGTCCGCTCAGCAACCCGTTGCTCCAACGTGACATTCATCTCTGTTAATTCCTGTTCGACCCGTTTAAACTCTGTCACATCGGTATAACTGGTAACATAACCACCACCGGGCAAGGGTCGACCGCGTAGCTCAATCACCTGCCCCTCACCAATCAAGCGCTGCGCCGAATAAGAGCTTCCCTCAAGCATATAGCCCAGCCGTCGCTCAATCAATTCGGTTAAATTTTCCCCGTCAAGCATGCGCAAACGTCCACGCTTGGCATTAAACTCCATAATTTCGGATACCGGCTGCCCAACTCTCAACAAATGTTGTGGAATATCCAAGAACTCCTCATAGCGCTGATTCCACGCTACTAAGCACATATTCGCATCCACCACACTGATACCCTGCTCCAAATTCTCCAGAGTTGACAACAACACATCGCGATTAAAGCTCATTTCCTGGCGTGCTTCATCCAGCACGGAAACAATGGCATCCACCTCCACCCCGGAACCACGTAAGGCACTATTTAACACTAAGCGTGCGGAAGCAGCACCGACGACAGCAGCTAACATCAGCTCAGCAAATTGAATCCACTCGGCATCGGCCCGTAGATCCTTGCTCAGCTCTAACCCTCTTTCTCGCGCCTGCATTTCAAAAGCCCAACCGGCCTTAGCCTCACCCACAATACGACCACTAATCACCAACAAGTCCTGCACCAAAAGGTTACTCGGCACATTCATCGACTCTAGCCGACGATACTTAGCGAAAGGGTCCAGAAACGGACGAGCACGTAGTCTTTCACCTAAGCTAGGTCCTTTAATTAAAGAAAAGAGTAGGAAAAAAGCGATATTAAATAATAATGACCAAAAGGTGCCATGGGTTAAGGGATCCATGCCACTGATACCGAAAAGCTGATGTGGCCTTAACCAGTGAATGCCGAAAGGTCCTTGCTCTACCCACTCATAGGAGAACCACTCAGACTCGGCTAGCGACGGTAACAATAGGGTATAAGCCCACAGCAAGGAGCCTGCCACCAAGCCTGCTTCAACCCCACGGCGACTCGCCCCCAGCCAGCTTAAGCCACCAATCAGACCTGGCGCAAATTGCACCACCGCTGCAAAAGCCATTAGGCCATAGGCTGATAATGCGATTTCCGAACCCGTGCCGACATAATAGCCATAGGCTGCCATTACTAAGACAAAAACCGAACCGCGCCGCATCCATAATAACGATTTGGAATAATCACCATGACCGCCATCAGCCCAACCACGTCGCAATAAGAAAGGCATGATCAAATCATTACTGACCATCGTCGCCAAGGCCACACTGGTCACAATCATCATGCCGGTAGCTGCCGAAAAACCGCCAATATAGGCTAATAAAGCGAGTATGGTTTGCTCCTTATGCAGTGGCAACACCAACACATAACTATCAACCGCCTCCGCACCCGTTTGTTCGAACACATTGAGAGACACGATGGCAATCGGTATCACCATCAGCGCAATCAATATCAGATACAGTGAAAACATCCAACGTGCGTACTTAATATCCCGCACATCGCCGCATTCCACAATGGTCACATGGAACTGGCGTGGCAAACAAACCACCGCTGCAAAGGCTAATAAGGTCTGCCCGACAAAACTCATGGAGCTGGTATGTTGCGTCAAGGTTTCAAGGGCACCAACGGCATTTAGATCCTCCGCATGAACCCACAAAAAGGCAAAAATCCCCACGGCAATTAAGGCCACGAGCTTGATCAATGACTCAAAGGCAATCGCTAGCATCAAACCGGGGCGATGCTCCGTTGCATCCGCTTGACGAGTACCAAACACAATCACGAAAAGCGCCATGAGCGCAGCCACATAAAGCGCCGGATCCCCAAAAAAGCTCGTCGAAATCTCCTGCCCAATAAACACCCCAATACTCATGGTCACCGCCTTAAACTGTAAAGCCAGATAAGGCACCACGGCAATCAGCGCAACAATGGTCACTAAACCCGCCAGGCGCTGAGAGCGTTCATAGCGACTGGCCATAAAGTCGGAGATAGAAACAATGCGTTGACTTTGTGCCACCAAGGCCATACGCTCTAAAAACAGCCCAAAAAACACAAATAACAATAGCGGACCTAAATAAATCGGTAAATAGCCCCAACCGAAGCGCACCGCACTTCCCACCGCACCGTAGAAGGTCCATGACGAACAATAAACCGCTAAGGATAAACCATAAACAGCCGGTCTTAACCAAAGACGCTTTTCATATAATGGATAGCGATCGCCAATCCAGGCAATGCCGAATAAGGTGGCCAAATAAATAAATGAGGCCAATATAACGTATGTTGGTGACATCTGCTCCCCTCACCCTCCTACTTTAGTAGCGCCACATCATTTCTTGCTCTTTTTAGATGTATATTGTAAGAGTAATAATAAATAAGATACCAATAAGACTGATTGCTAAATGCTTAAAATCAGTGTAATCGCTAGGTTCTTTATTTTGAAGTTCATTGAATAATAAACGGATTAAATGAAGAACAACAAATAAAAGCAAAATCAACCTTTTATTGATTCAACTAAAATCATGGAGACATTATGGCCAATTCAGACTTAAACTTTGACAAGTACCCACAAAAGCCTCATGGTGGCGTATTAATTAATCAGATGGTCCCTGAGCATAAGCGCGAAGCCGAGATGGAGCGTGCTCGTTCCTTGCCAAGCATTCGGGTAGACTTAGAAGCCGTCATTACGATTGAGATGATTTGTACCGGTGTCTTATCACCGATCAAGGGCTTCATGAACAAGGAGGATTATCTTTCTGTACTTGAAAAAGGTCGCCTCAAAGACGGCACCATTTGGCCTGTACCTATTAGCTTTGCTCCCATCGGCGATCGTAACGCCGAGGTGATCGCCGGCTTAAAGGTAGGTGGTGAGGTCGCTTTAATCGACTCCTCCAATGAACCCGTAGCGATTTTAGAAATTGAGGATATTTTTGATTACGATAAAGAGCACCGTGCGCAGAGCCTATTTGGCACCACTGATCGTAATCACCCAGGGGTAGACTCGATTAACCGTCGTATGGGCACAAAGTCCCTTGGTGGTACCTTACATCTATTACGTCGTGCCGACTGGGGTCCGTTTGAGAAGCTACGGCTTGAGCCGAGAGACACATGGAAGCTCTTCTACGAGGAGCGTGGTTTCCGCAGCGTCGCCGGCTTTATTACCGGTGCTAACCCACTACACCGCGGTCACGAGTATATTCACCGTAATGCCCTCGAGGAGGTGGATGGTATTTTCCTCCAACCACTCGTTGAAATGGCTAAGCGTGAGTATGTACGTCACGAGTACCGTATGCTCGCTTACCGTAACGTGCTGGACACCTACTACCCTCAGGATCGCGCAATCCTCGGGCCACTACGTGTTACCTATATTTTCGCAGGTCCTCGCGAAGCGGTGTTACACGTCTTATTGATGAAAAACTACGGTTGTACCCATGCACTGATCGGTCGAGATCATGCAGGTACAGGTAGTTACTATGATAAATACGCTGCACACAGCATCTTTGAAGAGTACACGCCAGAGGAGATGGGTATCGACGTACGCTTCTTCCATGAGGTGTTCTATTGTACGCGTTGTGCCAGCCATGCGACGCCGCACACTTGCCCGCACGATGAGCGCTTCCGCTTAAATATTTCGGGTACTGGTATCCGCGAAATGCTGCGCTACGGTTTTGTACCACCTAAAGAGGTTATCCGTCCCGAATCCGCACTTGCGGCGATGCAAGGGGTACAGCCTAAGGGCGTCGATGCCGAGGGTAAAGGCGTACTACCTGTCGGCAAGGTGATTAAGAGTATGTACCCGTACTATACGCACTACACTCGCCTGGGTGGCTCGAAGCGTCCGGTACCACTGGAGATTGATGACTTGACCCTACTCGACTTGGAGCAAGCAACTTTCGATGCACGTTATCACGCAACCGATATCTATAAGGATGTTTACGCTGAGTACACGGCACTACTTGACCATAACCGCACCTTACAGCCAGCATGGCGCGGTGATGCTCGTCGTGACATGGCGCGTATGCAGGAGCGTACCATCTCCGACTTAGAGGAGAAGTTATCAGCAGCACCGGATAGCTCATCTGATGAGTTTATGTATCAGGATCGCAAAGAGGTAGAAAAGGAGCTTGAGGTAGCTAAGAAGTTGCTCACTGATGCCCCTTCGGCCCTTAACACCGAGACGCTAAATGAGCGTTGCTGGAACGTTTTACCGTACAAACGCTATCGCGGTGCGGATAATGACTAGTTCCTAAGCATGGCTCAACAGGCTCTGCTTGAAGCCTGCGAGCGGCTCAGTCGATGATAAAAAGCGCAATCGGTACGAGATGAAACTGGTTGCGCTTTTTTGCCTTTGATAGCCCTTCTGATAGGGCGCTCTAACACGCCACGCCTGTCCTTTTAACCGCATTAATTGAGGTCACTCATGGATGAACTCATTCGCGCTACCATCGCCCATTTGCAGCAATTTTATCCATTTCAAAAAATGGAGATGCCGTTTTTGGAGTTGCTTGCCAAGCACTGTGAAAGCAACTACTTTAAAGCGGGTGAAGTTATTCTCGACATCAGCACAGAGGGTCCACCCGACACTTTCGTGATTATCAAACAGGGCTTTGTAGAAAGTCAACGTGAGGCCAAAGGGGTAGAAAACTTTAAAAATGCCTTTGAATACGAAGAAGGCGATGCCTTTCCCTATGGCCCCTTACTCTCAAATTTACCCAATCGAAGCCAGTTTATTGCGATTACCGACTGCTTTGTGTATGAGGTACCTGCCACTATTTTTTATCAACTGCATCAGCAGTGTCCTACCTTCAGAAACTTTTGTGAAGCGCGTCTAGCCTCCCTCCTCGAAGAGTCAAAGCGTATTATCCAAAACCAACAAAGTCATAGCCAAAGCGGCGAACAGCCTTTAGCGATGGAGCTAGGTGAGGTGCTTAAAGCGGAGGTGATTAGCTGCAGACCGGATAAGCCCTTAAGGGAGGTGTTAGATATTTTAGCCACAACCAATATCGGCTCCATGGCCATTGTGAATGAGGATTTGCATCCCTTAGGGATTTTTACGCTCAATGATGTGTTGCGTCGAGTCGCTATTCCCGAGGTTGATCTCGATCGACCCATTGCCGACTTTATGACACCCGATCCGATTGCCTTAAGGGCCGATAATTTAGCCTATGAAGCGGCGATTATTATGGCTAAGCATGGTTTTAGGCATATTTTTGTGATTAACCAACAGCAACAGCTGTTAGGGGTTATTTCCGAACGCGATCTTTTTGCTTTGCAACGCATCGGCCTCACGGATATTGCCCAAGGGATTCAGGAAGCTAAAACGCTTGAGGACTTAGCTCAAAGTCAAAACCAAATCAAAAAACTCGCCAAAAATATGATGGCGCAAGGGGTCGCAATTGAACAGTTAACACAACTAATTTCACACTTAAATGATCAGCTGGTACGTGCGGTGATCAACTTACAGTTGCCGCATCATCCGGAGGTGCAAAATATTGACTTTGCTTGGATTGCGATGGGTTCCGAGGGGCGTGAAGAGCAGCTCTTTTATACCGATCAGGATAATGGCATTATCTTTAAGGATAGTGATGACCGGGCCAGTACACGGGCAGCACTGATTGCCTTTGCCAAGGATGTAAATCACGATCTGGCTAAAATCGGTTTCCCACTCTGTACGGGTAATATCATGGCAATGAATCCTGAGTGCTGTCTAAGTGATATGGAATGGCGCCAACGCTTTGCGCAGTGGATTAATAACCCCGATGCTGAAGCGCTCTTAAATGCCACGATTTTCTTTGATTTTAGAGCCGTTGCGGGTAACCTCAGCTTAGCACAGCAATTAAGAAACTGGTTAGCCCGAACCGCACCCGAACAAGCTTTATTTTTACGCTTTTTAACGCAAAATGCGCTTAGAAACCGCCCCCCTTTAGGGCTAATCAAGGATTTCTCCACCCGTAGTGACGGCACCATCAATCTGAAGTTTAACGGCGCTGCCATGATTGTGGATATTGCGCGCATTCTCTCATTGGCGCATGGCTCTACCGCCAGCAACACCTTTGAGCGTATACGTGAGGTCATCGATCAAGCGGATTTAAGTAAAAAGCAACTTCAGGGCTGTCTTGAAACCTTTGCCTTTATCCAGTTGATACGCATGAAGCATCATTTCGAACAAGAGGAAATGGGCATCGAACTCAGTAACAATATCGATCCTAAAAAGCTTGATGATTTAAGCACACGCGTGTTACGCGAAGGTTTCCGCTTGATACGCAATATTCAAAATACCTTAGCACATAAATACCGCCTCTAAAGGTGATGCCATGTCATTATTAAACGGACTTTCAGCGCTTTTTAAAACGCATCGAGGCACGACCAAGCCCGAGCTCACTGCGGATATAGAGGCGCGTTTAAAACGCTGGCAGGCACTACCTAAGGTCAGCTTGGACAGACCTTTTGAAAACACGGATTTTGTGGTACTGGATCTAGAAACCAGTGGCTTTTCTTTTAAAAAAGATCATGTAATTGCGATTGGTGCCTGTAAGCTACAACAGGGTCGCATCCCACTTGCTCAGTCCTTTCAAATCATTTTGAAGCAGGAGCAAAGCAGTAGCAAGGATAATATTCTCGTACACCATATTAGTGATAGTGAACAACGCTCAGGGATTGAGCCGGCTGAGGCCTTAATGCAGTTTTTGGAGTATCTAGGCAAGGATCCCTTGATTGTTTATCATGTAGGCTTTGACCAGCCCATGCTGGATAAAGCGTTAAAACAGTATTTGGGGATTGAGCTTAAGCAGCACACGTGGTTTGATGTAGCCTTTGTGGCGCCGATATTTTTGCCTAAGGTATCGACCAAGCGTCAGAGCTTAGATTTTTGGAGCACGCACTTCAACATTAACAATCCGCATCGGCATAGCGCCGTGTTTGATGCCATTGCCACTGCCGAAGTGATGCAAGCGGTGATGAAGCAAGCACTAAAGGAAAATAGTGCCAAGCATATCGGTGCGACGCTAAGCATGCAAACTCTCTACAAAATGCAACGTCGCGCCATGAAAATTCACCGCCAACTCTATGGCACAGCCTAGCACTGTGCCTATGGTGACGATCCTCCTGGCTTTTGCGAACAATTGCTATTGGGCCGCTTTTTTAATGGCACTTGCACCAAAGGCCTTTAATGCTTCGAGACCGCGTACATCACTGGCTTGGAGCTGGTAGTAATAGCGATTTTGCTTTGCCAAATCACGTTCAATAGACTCGATCATCTTGGCTTGACGCTCATAGCGACTCTGCCAAAACTCATTGGCCGCATCGTCTTTAGGCTCAGGTAGCACCTGATTAATAATCAAATGCCTACAAGGCATATTAAAGTGCGCCAACTGATGTACCGCACGACGGGTTTCTGCCAAAGGCAGCATCTCCGGTATCATCACTAAGACAATGCTGCATTTATCCCCATCATCAAGAATATGCCCTGCCTGATGAAATAGCTGTTGCCGCTTTTTAAGAATGTCCAAGGCCTGCTGCCAACGGGCATCCTTTTCCTCGCTCATTAAAGGACTGGCTTCAACATTTTTTTTGTCCCAAAATGGCTTGGCTGCCTCACGCATTTTTTGCTGACGCCCCTGCTGACTCATTAGGCCCTCAGTCCACGCATTCATCAACTTCGGTAGCTCCAGTAAGCGTAAGGTGTGACCAGTGGGTGCAGTATCAAATACTACATGTTCAAAACCCATCGCCGGGGCATTGACAATATAGTGACACATCGCTTCCAGCATCGCCGCCTCCTCTGCACCCGGTGAGCTTTTGGAAGCTTCCAAATGCTCTTTCAACTTAGGTAGCATCTCGGGGCGAGCATAGGCCTTAATCGTCGTCATCACCTGGGCAAAATGCTCATCAATCATCCGATGCGGATTCATCTCAAGGGCGAATAAATTATCCGTCAGTGGGGTAATTTCACCACTTAATTCACGCTCCAACACATCACCCAAACTATGCGCTGGGTCAGTCGACACAATTAAGACTTTTTTACCAGACGCTGCTAGCCGAGTCGCCAAGGAAGCGGCATGCGTGGTCTTACCGACACCACCCTTACCGCCGACAAAAATCACTGATTTACTAGAAAGATCATTTAATAGCGAATCCATCCCTACTCCTCATTTAACTAGCAACAACCAAAACGGTCCATGGGCGAATGCTCCATGCCCATACGCAAATGCCATTCATGGAACTCCTCCATCAATAAAGGTTGCAGCTCCAAGGTATAGTACGTCATGCTATTAGGCACACCCAAGCTTTCAGCAAACACGATCAACATAAATAAATCCTGTTCATCTCGATAAGCGCGGCTTAAGGTCTGCCGATAGGGGGCATGGTAAAACTCATCCAAACCATCCAAAAAACTTCTGATTTTATCTTTGATTGACATGATTCTCTCGCTACTGACAACATAAGCCTTGACCCACCAGCGAGTACAAGGCTTATGCTAATTTGATTAAACTATGATGAATTACTGCTGTAGCTGGGCGCCTTTTTTAGGCCAATAGCGTTTTAAGGTCGCAATGCTTTCTAAAATCACCCAAATTGAGCAAATCAGCACCACAATATCCAGCACAACTAAAAGCCTTTCACCGTTTTCATAGAAATCCATCAGTTGTGAGAGTAAGGCAATCACGGTCATCGTTAATAAGAACACCATCGGAATCAAGGTGAACCACACTCGGCGACCTGCTTTTAATAACATCACACTCACAACGAGGAGGGTTAAACCCGCCATGATTTGGTTAGTAGTACCGAATAATGGCCAAATGGTCATCCCACCGGTACCTTTAATACCACCGGCACCAAAGGCTAACAGTAAGCAAGAACCAACCGCTAAGAGGGTGGCTACAGAGCCTTTTTGTAAGGTCTTAATATTGTATTGTTCACCCCACTCTTGGAATATGTAGCGCTGTAAACGCACCCCAGTATCCATGGTAGTACCAGCAAAGAGGGCTGCCATCACAGTCAGCATCGTCGCCGACAGTTCCTGACTGATGCCCAAGCCTTGATTCATGATATTAGCACCACCAGTAATAAAGGCACCCACACCACCTTGACCATATGCAACATACACCGCTTGCCAGTCAACTAAGGTCGCAAAACCAGCAGTTGCAGCCAAGATAGAGGCAAGCGCCAACATACCCTCACCCATGGCACCGAAATAGCCTACAAAGCGCGCATCGGGCTCACGATTAATCTGCTTGGAGGTGGTACCTGTGGACACCAAACCATGGAAACCTGAAATCGCACCACACGCAATGGTGACAAATAACAATGGCATAATGGGTGGCGTACCTGTAGGCGCATCCCGATTAATCGCGGGCGCCACAATATCAGGTTGCACCAGCACAAAGGAAAGATAAAGTACAAATAAACCGACAAACAACTGCAGACCATTAATGTAGTCACGTGGTTGCAATAGCATCCAAACTGGTAACAGTGAGGCGATAGCGGCATACACAAATAACAAAATAATCCACCACGCATTCGCCGGCAGCCCCATCATCTCAGTAGGTAGCGCCAACGGCACCATCGGACCAATATAAATTAAGAAATATAATGCGACCACACCGATCAGAGAGACGATAGGCAAATTCAGTTTCCAACGATAAATCGCCTGTCCGATAAAGAAAGCGACGACCAAGGCACCCCAAACTGGCACCACGGAGGAAGGTGTATTGATCATCATGCCGGCAATCACCACTGCAAACACCGCATTAACCATCAATAACAACAAGAAGATCACAATGGAGAATAAAGCACGAACCCGCTTATTAAGCACGATGCCGGAGACTGCGCCGATGGAACGTCCCTTGTTACGCACACTGGCCCAGACAGCGGACATATCGTGCACACCGGCAAAGAAAATGGTACCTAAAACGACCCATAAAAAAGCAGGTAACCAACCCCAAATCACCGCAACCGCTGGTCCTACAATAGGCGCCGCACCCGCCACAGAGGTAAAGTGATGACCCCAAAGTACGTACTTATTCGTAGGCACAAAGTCGACCCCGTCATTAAACTCGTGCGATGGCGTATTAAAATCCGGGTCTAAGGCAAGAATTTTTTGCGCGATAAAACGCCCATACACAAAGTATCCGAGCGCCATCAACAGCAAACCGATGACTAAAATAATAAATGAGTTCATGCTGATGCTCCTAAGATAAGAACTGAACTACTAACTGATAAATCGAGTGCATGGTTCAATATCTAGGCTATCGCTATTCAGGCATCAACAAGGCAACAGCACTTGGATATTCAACCAATCTCTGCCTGCATTTTATAACGAAGGGATACAATTTTTAAATAGAGACTTACGATAAGCGAGGCAATTTGGGGTTATCCCTAGGTTTAAGCTTTGCTCTGTTCTGCGCCTTGCGCTGCCTCTGCCACGGCTTTATACGCATCAATACGCTCAATGCGATCCCTATAAAAGCGCAGTAAAAACAATCCCGGCAAGGCAATTAGCACGGTAATTAAATAAAAATTAGCCCACCCTAAAGAGGCCACGATCGGCGGTGTCAGTGGTCCCGCCAAAAACACTCGACCCACGCTGGCTAATGCGGTCAGTAGGGCAAATTGGGTTGCCGTATAGCGCACATCACATAGGCCCATAACCAGTGCCACAAAAGCAGCCGTACCTAAGCCACCGCAGATATTTTCAATGCCCACGGCAACCGCCATAACGGGGACATTGCCGGGGAACATGGCGACCACGTAATAACCAAAATTCGAGATTGCCTGCAACACACCAAAAATCATTAAAGAACGGTAGGTGCCCCATTGACTCATTAGGGAGCCGCCAATTAAGGCGCCAATAATGGTTGCCACCACGGCTAGAATCTTATTCACGGTGCCGATCAGTTCCGGCGCAAAACCAGCGCCACGAATTAAAAACGTCGTTGATAAGGCACCAGCAAAGGCATCACCTAATTTATATAAAACGATGAGCAGTAATAAAGCCCACGCCTCAGGACGCGAGAAAAACTCCTTAAAAGGTAGAACAAATGCCTCCTCCAAGGTGCGCGGTTGCTGTACCTCATGTGGTTCAGGGGCCAAAAAACTAGCCACGGCACACAAGGCCATTATCGCCCCCATGAGCATATAGGTGCCGCCCCAACCCAACCATAAAGGTGCCAATATCAAGGCTAGACCGCCAGAAACAATCATCCCCACGCGGTACCCCAAGGTACGAATCGCTGCGCCTGCGGCGCGCTCCTCGGCTTGTAATACCTCAGTACTATAGGCATCAAAGGCAATATCCTGAGTGGCTGATAAAAAAGCCAATAAGGTTGCCAACACGGCCAACAATAAAAGATGCTCAGCTGGATTTAATAAACCCATCAACACCAAGACTGTGGCAATACCAAGCTGCGTCAGCGCCATCCAACCCCGTCTGCGACCCATAAACGGTGGTACATAGCGATCGATCAAGGGAGCCCATACAAACTTAAAGGTATAGGCCATACCGACTAAGGTCAAAAAACCAATTTGCTGCAACGAGACATTAGACACCGTAGCCCAAGCCTGGAACGTGCCACCTGATAAGGCCAAAGGCAAACCACTGGCAATCCCCAGTAAAAATAGCGGTAAGACTCGCGGACTTAAATAGGGTTGAATGTATTTAGCAAACACGCTGATCATTCCTTAGGCAACGACCTTGTCACTGGCGATGGCTTCAGCGCGCGGGGTTTTAAAGTAGTAAACCGCTAAAGAACTACGCCAACTCGGTAAAAAGCCGACGCGCTTACAGTTATTGTAGGTAGAGCGCTTAATAATGCGTAATCCCAAATGCTCCGCCAAGGCCTCAAAGTCTTTTAACGTGCAGAGGTGAATATTAGGCGTGTTATACCATTCATAAGGCATTTGCCCAGTAACTGGCATACGCCCCTGAAAAATCGACCACCAATGCGTCCAATGACCGAAGTTAGGAAAAGAGACGATGCCATAATCCGCCACCCGTGCCATTTCACGCAAAATATGCTCAGTATTAAGCATGGCTTGTAGCGTCTGCGACAGCACCACCACATCAAACTGCTTACAATCAAAAAGTGCCAAGCCGTCTTCCAGGTTTTGTTGCACCACCGGCACGCCCTTTTCTACACAGCGGATAACCCGTTCATTATTAATTTCAACGCCGACACCGGTCACCTTTTTATGGTGGTTAAGATAATTCAATAAATCCCCAGTACCACAGCCTAAGTCCAACACACGGCTATTACTCGGAATCCAATCGGCCATTTCCTGAAGGTCTACACGAATCGTTTGCTGGCTCATAAGGCGCGCTCCTTGGCGATTTTCTCAAAATAACCGCGCACGACCCCATGGTAAGTCGGGTTATCCAATAAAAAGGCATCATGTCCATGTGGGGCATCAATTTCAGCATAAGTGACCTCATGCTGATTTTTTAATAAGGCCTGTACCAGTTCTCTACTCATGGATGGCGGGAAACGCCAATCAGTGGTAAAGGACACGGTTAAAAAACGGGATTGTAGATGCGCCAAGGCCTTGGCTAAATCACCCCCACCATATCTACGAGCCGGATCAAAATAATCCAAGGCACGGGTAATTAATAAATAGGTATTGGCATCAAAGTACTTGGAAAATTTCTCGCCCTGATAACGTAAATAGGACTCCACTTCAAACTCTACGTCAAAGCCGTAGTTATAACGACCATCTTCAGCATAATTACGACGGTCACGACCAAACTTCTCGGCCATATCGTCATCCGATAAATACGTAATATGACCTAGCATCCGTGCCACCGACAAACCGGCCCGAGGCACTGTATCAAAGGCATAAAAATTACCCTGATGAAATTCTGGATCGGTGGTAATGGCACGGCGGGCTACCTCGTTAAAAGCGATATTTTGCGCCGATAAACTAGGGGTACTGGCAATCACCACGCAATGATCCACCCGCTCTGGCCATTGAATCGCCCAGCTTAAGGCCTGCATACCACCTAAGGAACCGCCCATCACGGCCGCAAATTGCCTAATCCCGAAATAATCCGCCAAACGGGCTTGGGCATTTACCCAATCCTCCACCGTCACCATCGGAAAAGAGGCGCCCCAAGGCTGATTGGTACGGGGATTAATACTAGCTGGCCCAGTTGAACCAAAGCAAGAGCCAAGATTATTAATCCCTATCACATAGAACTTATTAGTATCCACCGGTTTACCGGGACCCACCATATTGTCCCACCACCCGATATCCTTAGGATCATCGGCATTGATACCGGCGACATGATGGGAGGCGTTAAGCGCATGGCAAATCAGTACCGCATTGCTGCGATCCTCATTTAATTGACCGTACGTTTCAACGGCTAAAGTATATTCGGGCAAGGACTTGCCGCTACTTAATACCAAGGCTTCACTAAAAGAAATATACTCCGGCCGCACTAGGCAGACTGAAGATTGGGGAATGCTGTTAGACATAGGAATAATTAAACCTTTTTAGCAGGATTTTTAGACGCCCGCAAGCAAACAAATCGGCGTCAAATACAAGCTGTCTGAAAAAACGCTCAGACTAAACTAATCGATTGTAGCACCAATTTTCAGCTCCTCAAAAAAGCGCTTGCTTTGCTGAAGGAAGTTTTTATCGTTCTCCGCACCGGTTGTATAAAGCTGCACAATCAACTGCCCCTGTTGTAACACCTTGGCCTGAGCCAGCATCAGCTTGCTATCCACGGCGAGGGTGATACTAAACTCCTCACCTAGTGCTGGCAAGTCCTGCTCAAAGGCCGCCACAAACTCACTTGGCGCCGATACTAATCGTGGATCACGCTTTAAACGCATGCTGCGTAAAAGCGCCTGAGCAACGGCCACCGGATCTAAATGCTCAGGCACCAGCAAATAACTGAGATTAAAGCTACTTTGCCCCGCTACCGCAGTCCATTGCACCCGTTGAATCGGCGCCTCCTGCTGCTCATCCAATAAATGATATGCTTGTTCGGACATACGCGGTGCGGTAGGAAAAGCAGCCTCGATCTGATAAGGACCGACAGTTAGCTTCTGCTGATGCCACGTGCGATCCTGACAAGCAACCAGCAATAAACAAAGACAGCAACTCAAGCAGCAGACTGCGAATTTTTGAAAAGCGCTTTTATACATGATAAAAAATGCATTGACGACGCAAGGCAACAGAAAATTAAATTATAACGAGAGCAGCGGTTAATCAATCCATCTTGCTTAAAGAATTACAATGACAGGATCTCGTTAAGGCTAAGATATGCCTTATATACTATTTTGAGTTTCATATCACAGGATTGATTTGTGTCTAAGTTTACAATAATCAAAGCGCAGCAGGACTTACTAAAGCAGATTAGCAGAGGCATTGAGCGAGAGGCACTGCGCATTGATGCCCACGGTGATTATGCCTTGGACAGCCACCCCCAAGCGCTTGGTGCCACCTTAACTCACCCACATATTACGACCGACTACTCTGAAGCATTGATGGAGTTGGTAACTAAGCCCTTTCATGATGTTGAAAGCTTGTTTAGAAGCTTAGAACACATTCATGGCTTTGTTTTACAAAATATCGGTGAGCAATCCCTATGGATGCAATCCATTCCTTGTGAACTGCCACCCGAGGAGCTCATTCCCATTGCTTGGTATGGCCATTCCAATGAGGGTATGCTCAAGCATGTCTATCGTCGCGGCTTAGCGGAGCGCTACGGCAAAGCGATGCAGTGTATTGCCGGTATTCACTATAACTTCTCCTTACCAGAAGCGATATGGCAGCACCTAGAGCCGAGCATTGAAGATGCCAAGGAGCGTCAATCCGTCGGCTACATGAGTTTAATTCGTAATTTCAAGCGCCAAAGCTGGTTATTAATGTATTTATTTGGTGCCTCACCCATTATTAATCGTAGTTTCGTAGGGCAAGCGCCGCATCAGCTGCTAGACTTTGATGACAGCAGTCTGTATTTGCCCTATGCAACTAGCTTACGCATGAGCGATTTAGGCTATACCAGTGAAGCCCAGGCCAATATCCGCACCTGCTATAACCGTATCGAGAGCTATGTATCATTGATTTATAACGCAGTAACACGCCCTTGGCCGGCCTATGAAAAAATCGGCACCCATCGGGAGGGCGAATGGATTCAGCTCAATACTAATATGCTGCAAATTGAAAATGAGTACTACGCCAGTATCCGCCCTAAGCGCACGACTAAGCCTGGGGAGCGCCCTAATAATGCACTGATTAAGCGTGGCGTACAGTATGTTGAGGTGCGTTGTATGGATGTGGATCCCTTTGAGCCTACCGGCATCAGCTCACAAAGCGCTTACTTCCTCGATACTTTCCTACTCTATTGTGCCGTCAGTCACAGTCCACGCTTTGATGCTGAAGACGATTGTGATGAAACTGACAACAACTTCAAGCAGGTTGTGACTGAGGGTCGTAAGCCAGGATTAACACTACAACGCCACGGCCAGCCTATCACCTTAAAGGCGTGGGGTTTAGAAATTATCGAGGCCCTTGCTCCCTATGCCGAGCTTTTGGATAAGGTGTATCAAACGACTGCTCACCGTCAAGCGCTAGCTGCGCAGCAAGCAAAACTTGAGGACATTGCCTTAACCCCAGCCGCACGCTATCAACAAGCGGTTCGTGATAGCGGTCTCAGTTTTAATGAATTCACCAAGCAAAACAGCCTGCAGCACTCCGACCGTCTACGCGCTTTAAAGCTGCCGGCTGAGGTGAAGCAGGCATTGGTGGCAGAATCCGAAGCTTCGTTACAATCCTACCTAGCGAAGGAAAAAAGCGATACAATGAGTTTTGACGACTATCTGCGCGACTTCGAAACTAGCTTAGTTCATCCTGAAGCGGCTTCCTAGCGCTTAATGCTCATCTTCTTTTTGCAACAAAGTGCATTAATCTCATGAAAAAATCTTGGTTATTCATACTTATTTTGCTTATTGCCGCCGGTGCCGGTGCCTATTATTACAACCATCAGCAGCTAAATAAGGAACCTGAGGGCATCGCCCGCTCCAATGGGCGCTTGCAGCTTGAACGAGTGGATGTCTCTGGCTTATATGCGGGTCGCGTCGAGCATGTTTATGTGCGTGAGGGCGAAAGGGTTAAACAGGACGATAACTTAGTTTCCCTCGCTTCCGATCAATATGATAGTCAATTAGATGCGGCTACGGCCCAACGCACTCAAGCCGAGCGAGCAGTAGCCCAAGCCGAGGCTGAGATCCAGGCACATGAAGAGCAATTGCGCTTAGCACAAATCGAGCTGACGAATGCCAACTCACTACGTCGCGAGCGTTTAATTTCCGCCACCGAATTGAATAAACGTCAAATCGCTGTCAGTGCGCAAACCGCCGCAGTTGAGGCAGCTAAAGCGGCCAAAGCCCAAGCTGAGGCGGCTGTACAACAGGCCCAAGCCCAAATTAAGGCTTCTGCTGCCACCACCCGTGATCTGGTGATTAAAGCCCCGATTGACGGCACGGTCGAATACCGCTTTGCACACCCGGGCAATGTCGTCGCCGCTGGTCACCCGGTTGTGAGCTTACTTGATCCCAGTGATACACGTATGTTTATTTATTTGCCCACAGAGACTATCGGCAAGCTTTCTCTTGGCGCTGAAGCGCGGATTCAATTGGACGGTCAAGACTATGTCTGGCCTGCCAACATCAGCTTTATTTCCGCACAAGCTCAATTTACCCCTAAAACTGTTGAAACGGCTGCTGAACGTCAAAAGTTGATGTATCGCGTGGAACTGAGAATTCCGTCTGATATCACCGTAGCACATCAAGACCATCTAAAAAGTGGTCTCACTGGCATGGGCTATGTCAGAACTGAGGCTGAACAATGGCCAGCAGAACTTGAGGTGAAATTACCTCAAACAAATTAAACGCAACCCTACACCATCACCATGCCTACGCATCAAACCACACCCTCAGAGCATAAGACCTATGCGGTTGAGGTTGAGAGTGTCAGCCATTACTATGGCAAAACCCAAGCCCTAAAGGACGTGAGCCTTAAGATTGAGCGCGGTGTCACCGTGGGCTTAATCGGTCCCGACGGGGTCGGAAAATCCACCTTAATGTCATTGATTGCCGGGGTCAAGGTATTACAAAGTGGTGCGGTCACGGTGTTGGGCAACCAGGTGGATAAGCGACGTGAGCGCGAAGCTAATGCCTACCGAGTCGCCTTTATGCCGCAGGGTTTGGGTAAAAATCTCTACCCTACCCTTAGTATCAAAGAAAACATTGAGTTCCACGCCAACTTATACGGCCTGAGTCGTCGCGAGCGTGAACAGAAAATTGCTCGCCTTTTAAAGGCTACTTCCTTAGATCCCTTCCCCGATCGACCAGCTGGTAAGTTATCCGGTGGTATGAAGCAAAAGCTCAGCCTTTGTTGTGCGCTGATTAATGATCCAGAATTATTAATTCTGGATGAACCCACGACTGGCGTCGATCCCTTATCTCGTCGTCAATTCTGGGATTTAGTCGCGGAGTTACGCGCAGAGTTTGAGGGCATGACAGTGATTGTCTCCACCGCTTATATTGAAGAGGCAGAGCAATTTGAATACTTAGTGGCGATGAATGCTGGCGAAATCTTAGCCGCGGATGCCACCCCCAAAGTCCTTGAGGATACCGCTAGTAAAACCCTCGAAGAGGCTTACGTCAAGTTATTACCTGAGCGCGATCATTACTTCGACTTTGATAATATCCCGCCCTTTGAACCACTTCCGGATGAGCCACCGGCCATCAAAGCGGTTAATCTAACCAAGAAATTCGGTAATTTTACCGCCGTAGACAATGTCAGTTTTGAAATTCCTCGAGGCGAAATCTTCGGCTTCCTAGGTTCCAACGGTTGTGGTAAATCCACCACGATGAAGATGTTGACCGGTCTATTGGAGCCCACCTCCGGCACGGCTGAGTTACTGGGTCAACCCACTGACGCCGGTGATATTCAAACACGCCTAAAAGTGGGTTATATGTCACAAAGCTTCTCTTTGTACGAAGAGCTGACGGTGCGTGCTAACTTGGAATTACACGCCAAGCTCTATCAACTTGAAGGCAAAGCAGGTGCGGAAGCGGTTGAAGAGGCGCTAACAAAGTTTAAGATTAAAGAGTATCAGGACGAATTTCCCTCCGCACTGTCCCTGGGCTTAAAGCAACGCCTGCAGCTGGCAGCGGCTTGTTTACACAAGCCTGAAGTACTGATTCTGGATGAGCCCACTTCCGGGGTCGATCCCGAGGCCCGCGATATGTTCTGGGATTATTTGATCAGTCTGTCGCGCGAAGACCGGATTACAATTTTCGTTTCTACCCACTTTATGAATGAGGCCGGTTGGTGCGATCGCATCTCCTTTATGCATCAGGGTAAGGTGCTAGCACAAGACACACCTGAGAAACTGGTGGCCGCACAAAATGCCTCAAACCTTGAAGAGGCCTTTATCGCCTATCTGGAGCAAGCGGAAGCAAGCAAGGACGGCAAGCAAACGACAGAGTCCAAGCAGGATAACAATACCGTAAAATCGGCCTTTAAAGACAGCGACACAAATCAGCAAAGCCGCAAACGCCGCAGCAAAACATTGAACAATATCTTGGCCTTTGCCGCACGTGAAAATAAGGAGCTACTACGCGATCCCGTGCGCTTACTCTTCGTCTTGTTAGGTCCCGTGATCTTAGTGGTCTTTTCCTCCTTAGGCATTACCTTTGATGTACGCAATATCGGCTATGCGGTATATGACCAGGATCAAAGTCAAATCAGTCATGAGTTAATTGCTGAGTTCAGCAGTTCCCCCTACTTTAAGGAACGAGCCATACTCCATAGTGACGAGGATTATGAGGCGATTATTAAAAGTGGCAAAATCCGCTTAGTGATAGAGATTCCGCCCGATTTTGGTCGCCAATTATTGATGCAACAACGGCCCGAACTATCCTTTTATGTGGATGGTTCCATGCCCTTTTCTGGTGAAAACGTCAAAGGCTATATCATCGGTATTATGACGAGTTACGCCCAGAATTTAGCGCAACAACGTGGTCTGGTCCCCGAAGCCTCAGCTCAATTACAAACGCGCTTTGTCTATAACCAAGCCTTTAACAGCATTATCTCCATCACGCCCGGCATGATGATGATGGCGATGATGTTAATTCCTGCCATGATGACGGCGCTAGGCGTGGTGCGTGAGCGTGAAATTGGCTCCATCATGAACCTCTACGGTTCCCCTGCGACGGTGATGCAGTTTTTAATCGGTAAGCAGATACCGTACATTTTTATGAGCATGCTCAGCTTTTACGTGCTACTGCTGATATCCATTTACGCCTTACATGTACCGATTAGCGGCTCCTTTAGCGCCCTATTTTTCGGTGCATTTTGTGCTGCTTGGGTGGCCACTTCCTTGGGATTATTAGTGTCTTGTTTTGCGACTTCGCAAGTGGCGGCGATTTTCGGTTCGGCCATTATCTGTATGATCCCCTCGCTCAACTTTTCCGGTTTACTAACACCGGTCTCCTCCTTAGAAGGGGCCAATTTGTTAGTATCTCAGTTATTCCCTAGTGCTTGGTTCCATAAAATCATTATCGGTGCCTTTGCTAAAGGTCTTTCTTGGCCAGACTTTTTCAAATACTATTTGATACTGACTGCCTTTGCGATCAGTTATTTGTTATTAGCAAATATCTTTTTGAAAAAGCAGGAGAAATAAATTATGTGGATCACGCTAAGAAATATCTGGTTTCTCTGCATTAAAGAGCTTAAAAGCGTACTCAGTGACTATGTGCTGATGGGCTTAATCATTGTGATGTTCTCGGTGGCCAGCTATTCCGTCGCTAAAGGCATGGCGGTGGAGGTAAAAAATGGCTCGGTCGCCGTGGTAAATGAAGATCAATCGCCCTTATCATGGCGTATTATCGATGCCTTAAGACCCCCTTACTTTAAAAAACCGGAACTGATTAATCTAGACGAGATTGATGAGTCCATGAATAACGGTAAATACATTTTTATCCTAGTTATTCCTAAAGACTATGAAAAAAATTTGCTCCAGCAACGCGCACCGGAGTTACAGCTTCTGATTGATGCTACTGCGGTTAGCCAAGCAGGGCTAGGAGCCTCCTTTATACAGCAAGTTGTGGTCGCTGAAACAGCCGCTTATTTTTCTAAAGACCATCCACTCTCTGGCTTACCTATGAGCCTAGTCACTAAGGTACTGTTTAACCCAAATGCCGATTACACCTGGTTTGCGGGTCCGATGCAGATTGTGGCAAACGCTGGCTTACTGGCGATGTTACTGGTGGGTGCTGCCATTATCCGTGAAAAGGAACGTGGCACCATTGAGCACTTATTAGTGATGCCGGTCAATGCGCTAGAAATCGCCCTTTCTAAAGTGATTGGTAATGCCATTGTCATTACCGCCGCCTCAATTGGCTCCTTATATTTAGTCGTCAGTTTGTGGCTAGGTGTACCGCTGGTGGGTTCGGTGCCTATCTTTTTGCTGAGCTTGGTGATTTTCCTCTTTGCTGTTGGTTCTTTAGGGATTTTATTGGGCACCTTTGCTCCAACAATGCCACAATTCGGTCTCTTGGTGATCCCTGTCTATGTGATTATGCGCTTATTATCTGGGGGCGAATCACCGCGTGAAGGGATGCCGGACTGGGTACAAATTATCACCTTATTTTCTCCTCAAACTCAGTTTGCCATGACCACACAGAACTTGTTACTGCGACAAGCTGGTCTGGAAACTGTGTGGCCCAATCTGATTTATATGAGTCTGATGGCCATTGTATTTTTTGCTTTTGCTTTATCGCGCTTCAAAAAAATGTTGGCTAATCAAGGTTAAGCTAGAATGAATTACGTTAAACCAAAACTTATTTGTCTGCTGCTGGGTACTGCGCTTTTAGCCGCTTGTTCCAGCACCCAAATCAACCTAAAAAGCGAGGTCGACTTACCTGCCAGCTTTGAACAAAGTCAAGGCACAGCGCAGGTGGCATTGGATCGCTGGTGGTTAAGCTGGAATGACCCACAATTAAGCGAGCTTATCGAAAGCGCACTGCAAAACAATAAGGAGCTCGCCGCCACCCGCGCTAAGCTTGAAGAAGCACGCGCCATGGCTCGAGCCGCACGCGCCAATATGGGACCGCAAGTAGGTGCAAGCGCCAATGCCATGGGTATAAACGCTCGCCTACGTAATCCTTTAAGCGATGATTTGCGCCACACCATCGGCCACCTCGACAGCTCGCTTGGCGATAAGTACCTTGATGCCAATGCCGGCGGGCTAAGCGCTGGCATTGCCGCCAGCTGGGAACCCGATTTCTTTGGTCAGAAGCAAGCCGATGTAGATGCCGCCACCCAAGGTGCCATTGCCCGTGCTGAGCAATGGCATGCGGCGCAAATGCTGTTAAGTACCGATATTGCCGACTACTATAGCCAATGGATGTACTATGGCGAGAAGCAAAGTCTCAGCTCACAACAAATCCAAGCATTACAGGACTTATTACGCTATGTGAGAGGTCGCTTTGATGCGGCTCAGGCGACAGCTTATGATGTCTTACAGATAGAAACTCAGATTCAGGCAGCCACCGCAGCACGAGTGATTTTTGAAGCGCAAAAAGCCGATGCCGAACGTCGCATTGCGGTGCTCACAGGTCAGGTACCACAGCACTTTAAACTGGCGCCGACTAAGCGTCGCTTAGCCAATCAAACACCGCCCATGCCGAGTGGTCAAACACCTGCCAATGTGCTTAATCGCCGTCCTGATGTACGTGCCAATCAAGCCTTGGTCTATGCCTCATCAGCGCAGTTAGCCAGCGCTAAAGCGGATTTACTGCCGCGCTTCAAACTGAATTTTTTAGGGCAAGGTGGTATCGTCAGCTTAGATAGCGATATGCCAAACATGCGTGGGCTTTCCAATATCATCAGTTTAGGTGTGCAATTACCGATCTTTACCGCCGGTCGTATTCAAGCCAATATTGACAGTAAAGATGCCAAACTGCAGGCGGCGTTATTAGATTATGATCACGCTGTGCTAAATGCACTAGCCGATGTCGACAGCGCCTATCAAGCACAATATCATTTAAGAGCTCAAGAAAATCAGTTCCAACAAGCCGTCAACACCGCTAGACGCCAGCTCGGCTCAGCCCAAAAGTTGTTTAACTATGGTGAAGCCACGCTTGACCGTGTATTAGAAGCTCGACTTCAGCTCAATGAGCTACAGACACAGTTATTGAGTTTAAATCTTGCTAAAACGCAAGCCATGCTAGATCTGTATAAGGCACTCGGTGGTGGCTGGCAAGCCGATGAGCTGGGCGCACAAAGCGAGGCAGGCCTTCTCCATCAAGAGCAAGCCAGCCCTACACCCACTAGTGCCTAGCGTTAATCGCTACGCTTATTAGCGGCGCGTGCCTGATGGCGGCGGCGTAAGTAGTTTTGATTGCGTCTGCCGCTTTTAGCCGCCGCTTTTTTAGCAGTACGAGCTGCAGCCCTAGACTTAGTCTGGGTCGTCCTGGCCGTAGTGACGTTAAGCTCAAGCGCCTGACTACTAACACGCACAGAACTAAAGGCATAATGCAGACTACCAGGACGCTGTGCCACCACCTCGGTCGACAACAAGGTCACCAACTCATCCAAGGCATCTCGGTAAACCGTGCGCTTAAACTCAATCACCGCTTCTAAGGGCACCCAAAAAGGATGCCATTTCCAGGCATCAAATTCGGGGGTTGCGCTGGCTCTAAGACTGATACTAGACTCACTCGCCACCAAGCGCAACAAAAACCAAATCTGCTTTTGCCCCTTATAAATACCTTTTGAATCCCGACGTATAAAATGGTCGGGCACGTTATAACGCAACCAAGTGCGTGTACGCCCTAAAATCTTTACATGCTCAGGTTTTAAGCCGACTTCCTCATAAAGCTCACGAAACATCGCTTTGGTGGGACTTTCACCACGTTGAATGCCACCTTGAGGAAACTGCCAAGACTTCTCTCTAATGCGCTTGGCCCAAAAAACCTCATTATTTTGGTTGAGTAAGATAATCCCAACATTAGGGCGGTAACCTTCCCTATCCAACATAAGGTTCCACCTATCATCAATTTTACTAAGCTAAATTATACGGCTCTTTTGTTGAGCTTCCTACAATCCACCGCAAAAGTAAAATTAATCTACCTAGCAAGCACATCTTTTTTTGGAATCTCCACATGACAGCTGCACCTTCACACCGATTCTAAATACAATGTAAGATTCTGTTGAATCGACTGAGCTCCTATATTTAATCTTATACATAGCTATGTTAGCGTCAAAATTTCATATTAATACTTTAAAAGAAGCGCCAGCAGAGGCAGAGGTTGTCAGCCACAAGCTGATGATTCGTGCTGGCATGATTCGCCGCTTAGCTGGCGGTATTTACACCTACATGCCCTTAGCGCTCAAAACATTACGCAAGGTTGAAACCATTGTGCGCGAGGAGATGGATCGTGCGGGTGCCTTAGAGTTACTGATGCCAGTGGTACAACCTGCCGAGTTATGGCAGGAATCCGGTCGTTGGGATGCCTATGGTCCGGAATTACTGCGGATTAAGGATCGTCATCAGCGTGATTTCGTACTGCAACCCACTTCCGAAGAGGTGGTTACCGATATCGCCCGTAACGAGATCAAGAGCTGGCGCCAATTACCGGTCAATTTTTACCATATCCAAACTAAATTCCGTGATGAGCGCCGTCCCCGCTTCGGTTTAATGCGTGGTCGCGAATTCACCATGAAAGATGCCTATTCCTTTGACAAGGATGAGGCAGGCGCAGCAAAGTCCTATGACAATATGTACGATGCCTATGTGCGTATCTTTACCCGTCTAGGCCTTAATTTCCGTGCGGTGGCTGCCGATACTGGCTCCATTGGCGGTTCCCGCAGCCATGAGTTCCAAGTGATTGCCGACACCGGTGAGGATGAGATTGTTTACTCGCCTAATTCTGATTACGCAGCCAATATCGAATTAGCAGAGGCGCCCTGCCTCATCGCTGAACGGGCTGCAGCCAGCGAGGAATTGACTGAAGTACATACGCCCAATGCTAATAAGTGCGAATTAGTGGCTGGTTTATTAGGGTTGCCCTTAGCTCAAACCGTTAAATCTGTGGTTTTCCATACCACAGACGATGAAGGACAGGAGCAAATCTACTTATTATTAGTGCGCGGTGATCACGAGGTCAATGAGGTCAAGGTATCCAAACTACCCGCCTTTAAACATGGCTACCGCCTAGCTACGGAGGAAGAAATTCGTGACTACTTCGGCTCCAATCCAGGTTTCTTAGGCCCGCTAAACACACGTAAAGCAGTGCATGTGATCGCTGACCGGACGGTGGCTAAGATGCACGACTGGGTCTGTGGCGCCAATAAGGAGGACTACCACTTACGCGGCGTTAACTGGGGTCGTGATTTAGCTGAGCCTGAGGTCGCCGATATTCGTAATGTGGTGGCTGGCGACCCTACGCTGGACGGCAGTGGCACCTTAGCAATTCAACGAGGCATTGAGGTAGGTCATGTCTTCTTCTTAGGCGATGTTTACTCCAAAGCGCTTAACGCCACCTTCCTTAACGAGGAAGGCAAGGCTGAGCCTTTACAAATGGGTTGTTACGGCATCGGCGTGAGTCGTATTGTGGCCGCTGCCATTGAGCAAAACCATGATGATAAAGGTATTATCTGGCCCATCAGTATCGCTCCCTTTGAAGTAGTGATTTGCCCCATCGGTTGGGGTAAAAGCGAGGCGGTACGTGAGGAGGCGAGCAAGCTTTACCACAGCCTCTTGCAGGCCGGCGTAGAGGTCATTCTGGACGACCGTGATGTGCGTCCTGGCGTGATGTTCTCCGAATGGGAGCTTATCGGTGTGCCTATCCGTGTAACCATTGGTGAACGAGGCCTAGCTAAGCAGGAGGTGGAAGTACAGTCACGTGCTGCCGCCGAATCACAACAGATCAACTTAGCTGATTTAAATGCTTACGTTTTAGAGCTTTATCAGAGCTTAAAAACTAAGTAATATAGGCTGTTATTTACTGAGCAAGTCTACGCCTAACACCATTAGGTCGTAGACTTTTACTGCATTTATCCTAATTATTTATGAACGATACCAAAGCGCATCAGGACGAGAGCAAACGCTTTATCCTTCCGGTTCGGGTTTATTATGAGGACACCGATGCTGGGGGCGTAGTCTTTTACGCAAACTATTTAAAATTTTTCGAGCGCGGGCGCACTGAATGGTTACGTAACTTAGGCGTCAATCAAGCGCAACTTGCCGAGGAGCAACAACGCATCTTTGTGGTGGTGGGTACTCAGCTACGTTACCGCAGCCCCGCACGGCTTGATGATCTACTGCAAATTAACACCACATTGAGCAAAGTTGGTAATTCCTCCTGCTCTTTTGAACAAATCGCGGAACGAAATGGCGAGATCTTGGTCGAAAGCTCTATCCAGATCTGCTGTGTCGATACCCAAAGCTTTAAACCGGCACCCATTCCGGCTGATATTCGTAGTTTATTTCTTTCTGTTCAGGATAATTAATCGCTATGCCACCGATCGAAACTTCAGACACCTCCATGTCCGTTACTTCATTAATTCTTAACGCTAGTTTGCCTGTGCAAATTATTATGCTGATTTTAGTCATTGCCTCCGTTGTATCGTGGGCCATTATGATCAGCAAATACCTACAGGTTAAACGTGCCTTGCAGCAAACACGTGATTTTGAAAGTCACTTTTGGCAAAGTAAGGAGCTCTCAGACCTCCATCAATCAGTGAGCAAGGATTTAGATCAAAGTGGCCCGCTCGCACGCATTTTTAATGCTGGCATGACTGAGTTTTTACGTCATCGCCGCAGTGGTCAGACTGATGGTGAGCGTATCATCGACGGCACCCATCGTGCCATGCAGGCAACCACACAGCGCGAGCTTGATAGCTTAGACGCTAAGCTTAACTTTTTAGCTTCTACTGGCTCGGTCAGCCCCTATATCGGTCTACTCGGCACGGTGTGGGGCATTATGCATTCATTTATCGGCTTATCAACGGCGGTAAATGCCACCCTGGCAGCGGTTGCACCGGGTATTGCTGAGGCCTTGATTGCCACGGCCATCGGTCTATTTGCGGCGATTCCAGCCGTGTTGGGTTACAACTACTTCAGTACTCAAAATGATATTCTCGCCGGTCGCTTCGACAGTTTCTCTGACGAGCTTTTAAATATTTTACAACGCCAGCTTCGCTAAGATGAAAACATATCAACGACGCCGCCAGCGCGGCTCACGCCGTAAAAATGAAATTAATGTCGTCCCCTACATTGATGTCATGCTGGTGCTATTAGTTATTTTTATGGTGACGGCGCCCATGATTACGCCGGGGGTCGTGAATTTACCTTCAGTCGGTCAAGCAACCGAGGTACCGGCCACGCCAATTGAGATTCAGATTGCAGAAGACGGTGCTTACAGTATTCGTCTGCGTAATGCCGGCGCTAATTTTCAGAATATCCCCAAAGAGGCGCTACTGGATGAGGTAAAAATGTTATTGCAACAGCCCGACACCCCAGTGGTGATTGCCGCGGACGGCAAGATTGCCTATGAAGAAGTGATGCAAGTGATGGACACCTTACGTGCTAACGGCGTCACTCGTTTGGCTTTGATGGTCAATCAAAATCAAAGCAGCAAAAAATAGTTTAATAGTCAATGATTAAGTTTGAGAATCCTAACGAGTACTATGAAAATAGTGATAATACCAAGGGCCTGATTGGCTCCTTGGTGTTTCACTTAGCTATTATTGTGCTGATTGTGGCTAGCCTGTTCTTAAAGCCTGAGCAAGCGGCAGGACCAATTCAACTCGAACTCTGGGCTGAGGGTACTGAGCAGATTCTTAAAGCGCCCACTGAAACAGCCACCATGGACCCGGCCGACGAAGACACGGTCAATGAGGACGAAGTCGACCCGGAACCGGAGCCTACGCCTGAACCAGAACCGGAGCCCGCAGCGGAACCTGAAGCCCCTGCACCCGAACCAGAGCCTGCGGTGACTCCACCCGTCGCGGCAACGCCTCCGCCAGCACCACAGGAAGATCCTGAGATTGCTTTAGAGAAAAAGCGCGAGGAAGAACGCAAGCAGCGTGAAGCCGAAGAAAAACGCAAGCAAGAACTCGCGCGCCAAGAGGAACAACGCAAAAAAGAAGAACAAGAGCGCAAACGCAAAGAAGAGCTGGCTAAGCAAGAAGAACTGCGCAAAAAAGAGGAAGCGCGTAAACAAGCACTCGCCAAACAGGAAGAGGAGCGCAAAAAACGCGAAGCCGAAGAAAAGCGCAAGCAAGAACTCGCGCGCCAAGAGGAACAACGTAAAAAAGAAGAGCAAGAGCGTAAGGCAGCCGCTGAGAAAAAACGTTTAGCCGAGGCAGAAGCCAAGAAAAAGGCTGCCGCCAAAGCCGCTGCTGACGCCCGTGCCGCAGCTGAAACCAAGGCTAAAGCCAATCGTCAAGGAGCCGATGTACGCGGTGCCATGCGCGGTGATATCAATAGCATCGCCGGCATTCAAGGCGGGCGCAATGCACAAAACCAACGTGGCGGTGGCGGTGGTAATAACGCCGTGATTCAGGCGATTCAACGTTGTGTCCAGCCATTATTACGCTATGGCGGCGCGCAGCGCTTAACGGCGCACTACGAAGTGACGATTAATGCCAATTTAAAAGCCACGAATGCACGGATCACCCGTCGTTCTGGCAACGCAGCCTTTGACAATGCCGTGGTTAATGCGCTTAAAGCTTGCCAAAACTACCCAGCGGCAATTCGTAGCTCGAAGTTTACTGGACACTTTAATTACGTCCGCTAATGTGGCTTCAGCTTTTTATGTTAACTTAATAAAACTGATCAATTTATCAAAGACATTTATCTAGGAGATGGTTTGCTATGACTTCAGCATTACTTCCACGCAGTACTAACCGTCTGCGCTCAACTGCTTACCGCCTCGTCGGTAGCCTGGTGACCTCTGTTGCGCTAAGTCTAGGCATCGGTGCTGCCCAGGCGCAACTCTATGTACCGCTGCAATCCAGCGGTCAGGAAAATTTCAAATTCCCAATTACCGTCGCTGACTTTACCGGTCCTAATGGCAAGGAAATTGCTGATATTGTGGCAGCTGACTTGACGCGCTCAGGTGAGTTCGAAGTTAATCGAGTGGAGGCCGTGACCTCAGACTCAGCCGGCACACCTAACTGGGATGCGATTAATGCCCTCCAAATCGCCACGCCCTTAGCCTATGGTTCTAGCACCGGCACTACGGTCAATTACGGACTCGTCGATCCAACGCAGCAGAGCACCATTGAAAGCAAATCAGTGACTGGCAGTAACCTACGCCGTCAGGCTCACCGTGTGGCTGATGCAATTTATGAAAATCAAACCGGTGTGCGCGGTATCTTCTCAACGCGTGTTGCCTATGTTGCAGGCAACCAGCTTTATGTGGCTGACGCCGATGGTCAAGGCGCTCAAGTTGTCGCCTCCTCCAACTCATCGATTATCTCGCCCAAATGGTCTCCAGACGGCCAAAAGCTAGCCTATGTTAGCTTTGAAACAGGTAAACCGGTAGTTTATGTACAAAATCTTGCCACTGGCGGTCGTACGGTTGCAGCTAATTTCCACGGCAATAACAGTGCCCCGGCATGGTCACCAGACGGTAGCCAATTAGCGGTTGCACTCAGTCGTAGTGGTCTTTCTAATATTTTCTTAATCAGTGCTAATGGTGGTGATAGTGCCCGTCAAATCACCGATTCACCAGAAATTGATACCGAGCCGTATTTCTTCCCAAATGGCAGCGGCATTATCTTTACCAGTGACCGCGGTGGCAGCCCGCAGATTTATCGTGCTGGCCTAGGTGGTGGCGGTGCTAGCCGAATCACTTTTAACGGTTCACAAAACGTTTCCGGTGCCATTTCACCAGACGGTTTAAAACTAGTTAACTCCAGTATGCGAGGTGGCGCGTATTCAATCGCTCTCACGAACTTAGGTGGCGGTGGTGACCAACTGCTAACCCGTGGTCCTAACGATTTATCGCCCAGCTTCTCAGCCAATGGTGTACAGATTCTTTACGTCTCTGGCTCAAACTTAGCCTTAGTGAATGTGGACGGTACAAATCAACAAATTATCCCAACCTCATCTGGCAGCATCAGTAGTGCCGCCTGGGGACCATTTGTTGATTAAGCAATAGCGGATATAGCGCAAGCTTTTTAATACGTCTTGTGATAAAACTGTCATATTTTGCTAACACATTCGCTGATAACTTGCATCGAGTCGCAATTTGTTGCAGGTTTTACGCCACTTAATGCTTTAAACCTGTTATATTTTAATTTAAGAGGTAGTGCGCACTCTACAGCATAATCCAGCGTTTGGGGAAGGCGGTGAGTAAGTTCTCACACGAGGAGTTAGCGAGCTGTCTTCGAGCTTTGCTACCATATGGTTTGCAATTATAAAAATTTTATTTAATCAAAAACTAGGAGTTTTCCGATGAAATCTCGTATCGTTAAAACATTTGCTATTGCTGCTTTAGCTGCTACTCTAGCTGCGTGTAGCTCCACCAAGACAACCACTGACACAACAGGTCAAACTGGCGCACAGACTGGTGCTGTAATGGATCCATTCAACCCTAACAGCCCATTAGCTCAACAACGTTCTGTATTCTTCGGTTTCGACCGTTACAATGTTGAAGAGCAGTACTTACCACTAGTACAAATGCACGCTCAATACCTATCTGCTAACGCTCAGCAGCGCATCCGCATTGAGGGTAATACTGACGCCCGCGGTTCTTCTGAGTACAACTTAGCCTTAGGTCAGCGTCGTTCAGTCGCCGTTGCTCAGCAATTAGTTAACCGTGGCGTTAACGGTGCCCAAATCGAAGCTGTCAGCTTCGGTAAAGAGCGTCCTATCGCTCAGGGTTGGTCTGAAGAAGCTCACGCTCAAAACCGTCGCGCGGATATCAACTACATCCGCTAGGATCGATGATCTTCAGTGATCTTCGGATCTGAGCTTGTCATAATGCCGCAACTCCATAGTTGTGGCATTATTTTTGCAACAAACAGCAACAAGTCATTAATCACAAAACAGCCTTATTGCTGTAGGATAAAGAGTAGCTTTTTCAAAGCACAAGCCAACTTTTACGACTTAAAACGATAAACCACCAAGGAATGTAAAGCATGTTTAAACGTCAACTCTCCTTACTAGTGTTCAGCAGTGCTATTTTAGGTGCCGGTTTTAGCAGTCCGGCGATGGCTTTTGAAGATGAGGATGCAAGACGCGCCATCTTAGAGCTGCGCTCACAATTAAAAATGGCCGGCTTATCACGTTTAGAGTTATCCAACCAGATTCAGGCCTTACAAAAGGAGATCGCGCAGTTACGCGGTCAGTTAGAGAGCTTGGACCATTCAGCGAAGCAAGCTTCTTCACAGCAAAACTATGACGATTTTGGACCTAACCCGCAAGTAGGTGATCCGAATGAGCAGCATGACTATGATAATGCGATCAACCTATTCCGTCAGGGCGAGTACGAGATGGCGGCAAATGCATTAAACAACTTTGCCAGCGCCTACCCACGCAGTGTCTTAACACCGGCTGCACGTTTCTATGAGGGCAGCAGCTATTACGCTATTCGTGATTTCCAAGGCGCAATCAGCCGCTTAGAGCGCATGGTCAGCAGCTATCCTCAGGATCCACAAGCGGGTGATGCCTTATTAGTTGTTGCCGGCAGTCAATTAGAGCTGAATAATATTGAGGGCTCTAAGCAAACCCTACAGCGCGTGATTCAGCAGTACCCTAATTCGCCTGCAGCCGATACTGCCCAAGAACGCTTAAAAATGTACTAATTAGCTTTATTTTCCAGTGTCCGAATTACAAGAACAATCTATTAACGGTCTGACACAAGCCTTTATTGATGAGGGCGAGGGTCAGGCCTTGGTACTTATCCATGGCTCACTTTGCGACTACCGCTATTGGCGCTTCCAAGCCCCTACTTTAGCCGCTAAATGTCGTCTAATTATCCCTAGCTTAAGGCATTATTGGCCGCTTAATGAGCCTGAAGCCATCGGTTTCAGTGCAGAGCAGCATGCTGCCGATTTGCTCAATTTACTACAGCACTTAGGGATTGAAAAAGCGCATCTGCTCGGTCATTCCAGAGGGGCTGCGGTTGCCGTACGTATGGCCCAACAGGCGCCTGAGCATATCGCCTCCTTAGTTCTGGCCGATCCGGGCTTGCGCAATCCGCAAGAGCTCCAAGAGGGCATCCACTGGAAGGCTTCGGCTTTGCAATTAATTCAATCGGGTGCCGTCGATGAGGGGCTAGAAATCTTTATTGATGCGGTGAGTGGTGAAGGCACATGGGCCAAGATGGTTCCTTGGTTTAAGCGCATGGTTCGTAACAATGCCAATACCTTAGAGTTGCAACAGTATGAGCAAGCGGTGCTATTTGATAAGGAAGCGCTAGCCCCCTTGGCTCAATTCAAGATCAGCTTAATCGGTGGCGCTCAGAGTCCGGCGCCCTTTCCACATATCATCCGTGAACTGAGTGAACTCTGGCCTGAAGCCGCCGTGTCTATCCTAGAAAATGCCACGCACGGTATGAACCTGGCGATGCCGCAACGCTTTAATCAGACAGTATTGGTGCATTTAGGACTTGATTAGAAAAATAAGGCAGGAATCGCCTCCTGCCTTAACCCTATGAATTAATCAAAGGAAATGGCATTAATCGGTTTAACCACACATTCAGTGGTAGCGACCTTGTCACCCTCAAACTTAAATTCCAAGTTGATTTTGTCACCCACCTTGACCACATCAGCGGAATCAGCTGTTAGCATCACGTGATTATCCTTGGGCTTGAACACCGCCGTCTGACCAGGCTCAAGCGTCAATTTCTCAAGGTTGATCATCTTACTGCTACCATCCTTAACCACTGTCTGGTGCAGCATCACATCGTGGAAATTCATAGCACGGGCACCAATTAAAGTGATCGTTTCAGAGCCAGTATTTTTTAGTTCAAAATAAGCTGCTGAAGGACGCTCAGGCACTAAACGCACCCAACAACGGCTAAACTCCACGCTATCCAAGGTGCTTTCTTTGCCAGTGAATTCAACCATGGAATGGGCACCATGATGCATATCATGACCATGATCGTGATTACCATGACCAACAGCACATGCGCTAAAGGTCAACAGAGCGGCAGCTGCTGCGCTGAGCTTCAATTTATTAGCTTTTAACATGTTATTCTCCTTAAAAATTTAGCTAAACTATTTGTGACATTGTAATATTAGCGCTAAGATCAAAAAAGTACAACACACAGAAATTGATAATGACTAGCAAGCAAGCGCTGACACCTCGTCGCAGCAGAGGTCCCTTGATACTGCCTCAGATAATCCATTTTGCCGATAGCTTAGCCGCCCGGGCGATAGCCCTCGGCGACACGGTGATTGACGCCACCATGGGCAATGGTCACGATACAGTGAAGTTAGCACAGTGGGTAGGGCCTGAGGGGCTGGTGCACGCCTTTGATATACAAACACAAGCCCTCCAAAGCACCAGAGCACGCTTAGAAGCACATGGCTTAGTTGAGCGCTGTCAATTGCATTTATGTGGTCATCAGTTGATGCAGGAGGTGGTAGAAACTGAAGTCGCCGTGGTGCTTTTTAATCTAGGCTATTTACCAGGACAGGATAAATCCATTACCACCCTGGTTGAGACCACCTTAAGCGCGATTGAACAAGCTCTAAGGCTATTAAAAGAAGGTGGCGTATTGATTGTGGTGGTCTATCCGGGGCATGCACAGGGTCGTGATGAGCAAACAGCCCTGGATCGGTGGATTCGCAAGCTTGATACTGAGCGCTACCGAAGCCTACGCTATCAATTTGAAAATACCGCTGCACCTGCCCCCTACGTCTTAGCCGTGGAAAAACTAAAAGCCCGTTAATTGACGACTGATAAAGAACTTCACCGGCGGTAGATTATTACTCAAGCGCACCACGGCCGAGCGTAGCAATCGAGCCGGTGCACGCTCATTAGTAAAGAGCTTAACAATGGCATTAGTCCCATGGAATAAAAACAGGGTGTGTGGCATATGCTTGCGCTCATAGCGCTTTAACACCGCCTCAGAGGCAAAGTCCTCGCCCCGCGTATGGGCTTCACTAATCACTGTCGCCAAAATGTCAGCGCCGCCCAAACCCAAGTTAAAGCCGTGCGCAGTGACCGGATGCATACCCACAGAAGCATCACCGATTAAGGCGCTACGCTGCGCCACAAAGCTACGCGCATGCACTCCGACTAGAGGATAGGTATGCACATCACTCAGTACCTTCATCTTACCAAAGCGATTATTCAGCATACGCATCATCTCAGCGGCCAGCTCCTCGCGATTAAGACTTAAAATCTCCTGCGCTCGATGCGAATCAATGGTCACCACACAGTTTGTCATATGGTCGCCCAAGGGCAATAATGCCAAGGTGCGTCCGTAGAAAAAGCACTCCGATGCGATTTCATGATTGGGTACCGTATGCTCAGTGCGGAACACCATCACAGTGCGCCCAAAATCATGCATATCAGTCGCAATACCCAGCTGACGACGAGTATTAGAAAAACGGCTGTCGGCTGCAACTAACATGCGCGCAGTCAGTACGCGATTATCCTCTAAGGTCACGGTGACTTTATCAGTACCAGTGGTGACCTGCGTCACACCCAACCCGGTCTGAAAGGTGATATTGTCAAAACCCTGCAACGATTCATAGGCAACACGGCGGATATTGTAATTGGAAATTAAATAGCCTAAAGTATCAATTTCACGACCGCGCACCCGCTTTGGATGCGGAAAGGTCAAGGAGTAATCAGACTCACCATCCAATACCCGCGCCTCACGCAGGAAGTAAATGGATTTTTCATCAACCCGCTGCCACATATCCAGCTTTTGCATAATCTCGCGCGAGGTGTGAGTTAAGGCAATTTCACGACCATCATAGGGCGGATCGGCCAAAACGGACTCAGGGCTTTTCTCAATCAAGGTGATTTTTAAGCCAGTGGGCGCCACGCCGCGAGCAAAGCTAAGACCGGCGGGACCCGCACCAATTACAATAATATCGCTATCAAATTGATTTTCCTGCATAAGCAAAATCCTATTATTTCTGCATAGAGCCTGTTATTACCCTATGAGTTTAACAAAGGCTGCCCCGCTAAGGGCACAATCGACCCCGTGATAAGCTACTTCTTTTGCGTCAACATGTCGCGCAGCCGCGCTAAACGCTCCTTAGGCGACATACCCTGAAAGGGATCCTTTTCAATGGCGACGCCACTATCTAATCCCATTTCGGCAATAAAGCGCGATGGCTCACAGATTATATCCTCGCGCGCACGACGGCGTTTTTTACACCAGGTAACGGTCAAATGCTTCTGCGCTCGGGTAATGGCCACGTACATCAGGCGCCGCTCTTCTTGAATGCGATCACTGTAACCGCCGTCCTCCTTATTCGGGTCGCCGTATTCATCATCCTTGCCCAAATGCGGTAATAAGCCCTCTTCGGTGCCGATTAAATGCACATAAGGGTACTCCAAGCCTTTGGAGGCGTGAATGGTGCTAAGCTTCACCGCATCAATCTCTTCTTCGTCCTCACTGCGCTCCAACATGGTGATGAGGGCAATGCGTTGCACCAACTGCAATAAATCCATTTCCTCCTCAACAGCTTTGGTTTTAAGCCAGCTCAAGAGCTCTTGGACATTTTGCCAGCGCGATAAGGCACTACGCTCTTCTAAGCTATCGTATAAATAACGCTCATAGTCAATAAAACGCATTAATTCATCTAATAGCTCGGGCGCCTTACGCTCCTCACTCCGGTACAACGCTGGATTACTCAGCAAATCGACCGCCCGTGCAGGAGCACGCCCACGGTTAGCCTGCCAACGAATACTTTCAATCACATGAGCAAAGGCTCTCAAGGCTTGAAGCTGCTTTTCATTGATGTAATTTATCAGCTCATCCTCAAAAATCGCCTCATATAAACTGATTTCCTTGGCGGCAGCCAATTCACCCAAGCCGGTCAAGGTCGCTTGCCCAATACCGCGCTTAGGGGTAGTAACGGCACGGATAAAAGCTGGATCATCTTCCTCATTAACCAACAGACGTAAATAAGCCAAGATATCCCGCACCTCGGCCTTATCAAAAAAGCTTTGCCCACCCGTCAACACATAAGGAATATGCATTTCCCTAAAGGCCTGTTCAATCACCCTGGCTTGGTGATTGCCACGGTACAACACGGCAAAATCCTTCCAGTCGGCACGCTGTTGAAAACGTGCTTGGGTAATCCGCATGGCAACGGTTTCGGCTTCGGCTTGGTCATTATCCATCACCACCACTTGCACCGGCGATCCCTCCTCAAATGAGGACCAAAGCTTTTTAGAAAAAACGCTAGGATTATTGGCAATCACATTATTTGCCGCTTCTAAAATGCGTCCTACTGAGCGATAATTTTGTTCCAGTTTAATTAACTTCAGCTTAGGATAATCGCTCAATAAGCGCGATAAATTTTCAACCGTGGCACCACGCCACGCATAAATAGCCTGATCATCATCGCCCACGGCGGTAAATTGCTGACGAAAATCCGTTAATAACTTCAGCCATTCGTATTGGCAGGCATTGGTGTCCTGATACTCATCCACCAGTAAATAAGTAATGCGTTGCTGCCAACGTTCTCGCACCTCTTCATGCTCGCGCATCAGCAGTACTGGCAAAAGGATTAAATCATCAAAATCCACCGCTTGATAGGCCTTTAAGGTCGCTTCATAACTACGATACAGTCTAGCTGCATCCTGTTCATCCGGCGTTTGCGCTAAGTTTTCTGCTTGCTCAGGTAGAATCAGCTGATTTTTCCACAGTGAAATCACTTGCTGTACTGCCCGAATCCGCCCCTTGTCGGTGGTACTCAGCATTTCCTGAATAATACCGGCTGCATCGGTAGCATCTAGAATTGAAAAACCTCGCTTTAAACCGGCAAACTTCGCCTCCTCTCTTAAAAAGCGCACGCCTAGAGCATGAAAGGTGCAAACCGTCAGATCTCGAATTAAGCTTGGCTCGACTAAAGACTTTAGTCGTTCCATCATTTCTTTTGCTGCTTTATTCGTAAAGGTCAAGGCCAACACGCCACGCGCGTTATAGCCGCAAGTATTAATTAAATAAGCAATTTTTTGGGTAATGACTCGAGTCTTACCACTACCCGCTCCCGCTAAGACCAAGCAAGGACCGTCCAAATACTTGACCGCCTCCAACTGCATGGCATTTAAGCCCATACTGTGCTCTGAAGATTGACGATGAGTAGAATGAGACATACTGAATTAATCACGTGCGTGGTTCAACATAAGCTTAAATCTCTAGTGGATCGACTTCAATCACGTATTTTAGCCGATGCTTTTTAGCGATTTTTGCAATCTGCTCAGCCCAATAGGGTAAAAAACGCTGCAATCTGGCGCGCGAGGCTGACTCAATTAACAGCTGCGCTCGCTCCATATGAAACACTCGCACAATCCGTAAAGGCACGGGGTCATAGAAACGGATTCCCGTTTGTAGCTCGCGTAAGTGCTGATAAGCTGGCTCATCCGCATAGTCTTCAGCCAACACAATGGCTTTAATTTCTTCTAAAAATGCTAAGCATCTTTCAATTTCTTTGCTACTTGCCGTTACTAGGGTCTGAAAGGAAAACGGCGGCAACTGCGCCAGACGTCGTTCTTGTAGCGTATGCTCGGCAAACAGTTCATAATCCTGCCTTTGTAAGGCTTGATAGAGTGGATGATTGAGCTCATTACTTTGAATTAAGACCTTGCCCCCGGGCAAGTGACGTCCGGCGCGACCCGCCACCTGCAATAACTGCGCAAATAGTCGCTCTGAGGAGCGAAAATCGTGTGCGTATAGCCCAGCGTCCGCATTCAATACACACACTAAATTAAGATTTTTGAAGTCATGCCCTTTGGACACCATTTGTGTGCCGACCAAAATATCGATCTTGCCCTCATGCACCCGATTAAAAAGCTCCTCAGCCTGTCCCTTACGCTTGGTACTATCAGCATCAATGCGTTGAATCCTAGCATCGGGAAACTGCTGCCGCAAATACTCTTCCACCTTTTGCGTCCCGCGTCCTAAGGGCTGGATATCTGTATTACCACAGTCCGGACAGGCGCTAGGCGGACGTCGCTGCAAACCACAATGATGACATTGCAACTGATACGTGGGAGGCCCATTGTGGCGCTTAGCACCTTGACCACCACTCGGCAGGCGATGCATCACCATAAAAGCCGAGCATCTGCTGCACTCACTATTCCAAGCACAGGCAGGGCAATGCAACACCGGTGCAAAACCACGCCGATTAATAAACACCAATGCTTGTTGACCTCGTTCAATACAGTGCTGAATCTCGTCCAACATCTGTTGACTAATGCCCTCCACTAAAGGCGTTTTGCGTGTATCGATAAACTCAAAACTCGGTTTAAAGGCCAAGGCGCCCACCCGTTCAGGCAAGCTGCAAAGATCGTACTTCGCCTCTTTGGCATGTTGCCAGCTTTCCAGGGATGGCGTAGCAGAGCCTAAGACCACTGGAATATTTAATTGGTGTCCACGCCACACTGCCAAGTCTCTGGCCGAATAACGCAAGGCGTCTAATTGCTTATAGGAGGCGTCGTGCTCTTCATCAATCACAATCAAACCGAGATTTTGCACCGGCGCAAAAATCGCCATACGCGTGCCGAGGATGATGCCTGCCTGCTTCGTCTGCACCGCCACCCAAGCTGCCAAACGCTCACCATCAGATAAGTTACTATGCAGAATAGCTATCTGCTCATGTGGAAATCGCTCTTGAAACTTAGCTTGTAATTGAGGGCTGAGATTAATCTCTGGCACCAATATCATCACCTGTTTACCTTGCGCCAATATATGCTCAGCCACGTGCAAATATACCTCGGTCTTACCACTACCGGTCACCCCATGCAGTAACACCGTCTTATAGCCCTCAATCGCTGTGATATGCTGAAAAGCAGTGCGCTGTGCCGCAGATAACTGCGGACGCTGAGGCGACTCGGCCTCCGCCACTTCTGCAGACTGGCCTAGACTCGACACGGCGGTGTCAGTTCCATCCTCTTCCGCCTGTTGACGCTCTTTTGCCGCTGCTTTGGCGGCCTTTTTAGCAGCCGAAGCCTGACGTTTTAATAGCCGCTGTACCGGTCCACCGGCAGCACGGGTACCAGTATAGGCCTTAGGGTTTTTCAGTGGCGTGGGGAGAGTGGATAGTAATGCCTCACCCAATGGGCGCTGATAATAACTGGCAGCAAAACGACCGAAATCCAACCAATCCGTCGGCATGGGCGGCAAATCATCATAGACCTCTAACACCTCCTTGATTGACGATTCCTCATACGCAGGCTGCTCTGGCCGCTCGATCACAAAGCCAATCAGCTCCTTGGCGCCGAAGGGCACACGCACGCGCTGACCAATCATCGCTTGCATCCCCTCTGCTAAACGATAATCGAATAAATCAGCCATTGGCAAAGCCAAGGCAACGCGCACCCAAGGCCGCTGCATAAATGATGCTCTCCAGTTAAAAGAAGCCCATTAATCCGTAGACAAATGGGCTCCGATGACACGTCATTGACACTTACAACAAAAACGTCTTAGTTGTGGTACTGCTTACTGTGATTATGTACCTCGTCTACTAATACTGCCACTTGTTCCGGATTAGTAAATTGGGAAATGCCATGACCCAAGTTAAACACATGACCACCTTGGCCTACCGGACCGAAATCATCAATTACGCGACGTACCTCTTGGCGCAGGCTCTCCTCACTACCGAATAAAGCCATGGGGTCGATATTACCCTGTAAGGCAACTTTATCACCCGTCTCCTGACGCGCGCGAGCTAAGCTCATCGTCCAATCCAAACCGACTGCATCGGCATCGGTGGCGGCAATATCTTTGATCCACAAACCACCGCCCTTAGTAAAAGCAATCACTGGAATATCTTCGCCCTCATGCTGACGATTTAACTGATCAATTACCTTTTGCGTATAGGCTAAAGAAAACTGCTGGAATAATCCGTCAGGTAAAACACCACCCCAGCTATCAAAAATCATCACCGCTTGCGCACCCGCCTTAATCTGCTCATTCAAATAAACCGCCGTGGCAGTGGCCGTGATTTCAAGAATTTGCTTTAACAAATCAGGGCGCTGATACATCATGGTTTTGATCTTGCGGTATTCACGTGTGGAACCACCCTCAACCATGTAGCAAGCAACCGTCCACGGACTACCGGCAAAGCCGATTAAAGGTACCTTGCCGCCTAACTCCTGACGAATCAAAGTGACCGCATCAAAAACGTAGCGCAACTTCTCCATATCGGGTGTCTGCAATTCAGCTACACGCTGCTCACTATCCACCGGATTAGCGAACTTAGGCCCCTCACCCTGCACAAAGCTCAAATCTAAACCCATGGCGTCAGGGATTAATAAAATATCGGCAAATAAAATTGAGGCATCCAAATCAAAGCGACGGATCGGCTGTAAGGTCACCTCACAAGCATACTCAGGATTAGAGGCTAAACCCATAAATGAACCCGCTTGGGCGCGGCACTCACGATACTCTGGCAGATAACGGCCTGCTTGGCGCATCAACCACACGGGTGTATAAGGAACGGCTTGACGCTTTAAAGCACGCAAGAAAACATCATTTTTTAAGGTGGGAAACATAAAACCTCCGGAAAATCAGTTAAAGAGGGATAGCAGATAGGAATCCTGCGCACTCGTCGTTAATTTTTGATGACAAATTATAAACGACTACCCCTCTTTAAACAAATGAATCCACCTAAACATCCGGACGGAACTGCTCAGCATCTATCTTGTGCTTGCGCATCAACTCCCAAAAAGAACGGCGATTTTTCTTAGCCAGCGTGGCGGCTTGTGCGATATTACCCTTGGTCGAGCGTAACATATAGCTCAAATAGCCATGCTCAAAGCGGTCGACCACGTTTTGTTTAGCCTCCTTAAAACCCTCATTGTAATAGCTAACATGCTGGTCACTGAAAGCAAAGGCATAATGACCCGTATGCTGCTCAGCACTCCGTAACAGCGCCTCAAAAAATGCGCGCTTCGGCTCCTGATACGATGGGTGACTCGGCGCACTTAAACTCACGATGCCATCATGAGTCGCAGCCCGCGTCACAGTGTAATCATGCGAGCGACGCAAACTTGGCTTATTGGCTGCCGCTAACAGCCGCACTCGCAACTCCTCCTGATTGATGGGGTAACGCATAAAATCACTTAAGCCCAAACGCAACAAATCAATCATTGCGACTGGTTGCACCCCAGAGACTAAGGCAAAGACTGGGCATAGATTTGGATGAAACTCCTCGGCACTATGCATAAAAAACAAAAAGCGCCGCGCCAAGCTTAAACTCTCGGTATTTAATAACAGGATCACCACATCATAGCGCATCAACTGCATCAATAAAAACTGCCGATCCTCCTCGCGAAACTGAAGCTCGTCGGTCGCTGGCACTAACTCGGATAAAGCGACATCGTGAACTCGCAAGCGCTTATGCTTAATCACAACTTGCTTAAACCTATCGGAACCATCTGCCAACGCCGCTTGTCCTGACACCCCACGCCCAGCCACCTGATCAAAATGCAAGATAGCGCAATCCAATGTCTGCTTCATAAAAAACCTCGCGATTTTCTCTCTATACTCACCATAAATTAGATCGATATTGCATTAGACTAATGAATAATTGGCGCCAATAACATACCCTTGAATACCTAGTCAAAACTACGTATAAATCCAGCAAAAATTTAGTCGCATAGCTAGCTCAAAATCAATCCGATATTAACTAGCAACGCACGTTTTACGACCTCAACCAGCACCGTCCAAAACACAAGCCAAAGACCACGCCAAGGCATCAAAAAACAACAAGCACAGCTTAGCACTCAAGCATTTGCCTCGTTCAAAGATTAATACTTGACAGCTAGGGGAAACCCTTTATAATGAATTGCTTATCTGAATAAGTCACGGCATCCATCCATTGGCTATCACAGCCGCCACACGACTCACTCAAATCACAACCAGCGCTTTTAAACGATACTTCATCGCAAGCGATTGGTTTATATTTAAACAGTTCGTTTTTGTATATTATCGCTCCAACCCCTGACGTAGTTTCACCATGCGTTGATCCGGTCGGCACGATATAAACCGACACGAGATTAATAAGGAAATTACTATGTCTTTTGAATCATTAGGCTTAGCACCGGTATTGCTATCTGCCTTAAAAAAAGCTGGCTTTGTTGAACCCACCGAGGTGCAATCCACCGCCATTCCCGCTGCCCTTCAGGGTAAGGATTTAATCGTCAGCGCCCAAACCGGTAGTGGTAAAACAGCTGCTTTCGTGCTCCCCGCCTTACACCGTATCGCCACTACGCCTGCCACTAAGCAGCACAGCGTGCGCTTACTGGTACTCACACCGACTCGTGAATTGGCGCTGCAAGTAGCCGCTGCGACCAAGCAATACAGTGTCGGGATGCGTGGTTTACGAGTTGCGACGGTGGTTGGTGGTATGCCTTACGGCCCACAAATTAACGCCTTAAGCCGCCGAGTTGATGTCTTAGTGGCCACACCGGGACGGTTAATTGATCACCTCAACGCCGCTCGTGTCGACCTCAAACAAATTGAGACCTTGGTATTGGATGAGGCGGATCGTATGTTAGATATGGGCTTCTTGGAGGACATGAAAGCCATTGTGAAGCATACCCCCGAGTCTCGTCAGACCTTAATGTTCTCCGCCACCTTTGAACGCACTTTAGCGGAATTAGCAGCGAGTATGTTAAAGGACTCGGTCCGCATTAATGTCGCCAACCAAACGCAAAAGCACGAAAATATTGAGCAGACCCTACTCTATGCGGATAATGCCGGACATAAGTTCCGCCTCTTAAGGCATATTTTAGATAATGAGCCGGTTTACCAAGCCATTGTCTTTACGGCGACCAAACGCAGTGCCGAGGATCTGGCCCAGCGTCTCAAAGACAATGATTACAAAGCCGCCGCTTTACATGGCGATATGAATCAACGCCAACGTAATCGCACCATTACTCAATTACAAAATGGCAAACTACATGTGCTGGTAGCCACTGATGTGGCCGCACGCGGTATTGATGTGCAAGGTATTAGCCACGCCATTAACTTTGATTTACCGCTGCAACCTGAGGATTATGTACATCGTATTGGTCGCACGGGTCGCGCCGGACGGGATGGTCGCGCCTATAGTTTTGCTACTTTTGCTGAGGGCATTAAAATTAAAAAAATTGAGCGCTTTACTGGTCAACCCTTTGAGGTGGAAACCATTGATGGCTTAGAGCCTATTCGTCAAAGCACCAAGCCTAAAAGCAATGCTTCCAAAGCTCGCCGAGATAGTGCTAAAGCCAGTAACGCCAAGCGTCGCACTGCGCCACGCCGTGAAAAAGCAAGCGATTTTGACGGTTTAGACAAAGACTTTGAGCGCACAAACAACGCCGCTTCGGCTAAGGTAGCGCAGCCAGCGCGTCGCCCCAAAGCGGCCTCGCAGAGCACAGCCAAAGCACGCAAGCACAACGATCGTCGCGAGGGTGCCGAGCGAACGCTAGCAATGGATGGCGTACGCCCAAGTCGCAAGCTACGCAAAAACAGTAAAGCACTGATTGAAAGAGTAAACCGCGCTGTTCTCGATCGCATGGCTTACTAGTAAGCCTACGCAGCGGTAACGTCGCACCGCCCACGCTCTACTCCATGCCGGGAATGCTTTTTAGCAGCGCCCGGCATTTTTTTATCAATAAGCGTTATAATCGAAAGTCATAAACTATAATATTTTGGAGATCATACATGAGCCAGGTCGCACAAATTAAAATCCCTGCCACCTACATGCGTGGCGGCACCAGTAAGGGGGCATTTTTTAGCCTAAATGATTTACCGCCAGCGGCACAACAACCAGGTGCAGCGCGTGATGCGATTTTAAAGCGAGTGATTGGTAGTCCCGATCCCTACGGCAAGCAAATTGACGGTATGGGTGGCGCCACTTCCTCCACCTCCAAAACCGTCATTGTCAGCAAAAGCACGCAGCCTGAGCACGATGTGGATTATTTATTTGGTCAGGTAGCCATTAGCAATGATTTCGTTGATTGGAGCGGCAACTGCGGTAACTTAACCTCGGCGGTTGGACCCTTTGCCATTCAGGCCGGTTTAATTGATCCAGCAAAAATCCCTGACAACGGTATCTGCACAATTAAGATCTGGCAGCGCAACATTCAAAAAACCATTATTGCCCATGTCCCTATCACTAACGGTCAGGTACAGGAAACGGGTGATTTTGAGTTAGACGGCGTGACCTTTCCTGCCGCTGAAATTATTATTGAGTTTATCGATCCCTCGGATGATGACGGTGAAGCGGGTGCTTCAATGTTCCCTACCGGCAATCTAGTGGATCAATTGGAAGTGCCAGGCATTGGGACATTTTCTGCGACCATGATTAGCGCAGGGATTCCGACCATTTTCTTAAAAGCAGAGGAGTTAGGCTACCAAGGCACTGAGTTGCAGAGCGATATTAACAGTGATCCCGAGGCCCTACTTCGCTTTGAGACGATCCGCGCATACGGTGCCAAGGCCATGGGCCTAATCAATGACGTGCAAGAGGCTAAAGACCGTCAGCACACCCCCAAAATCGCTTTTGTAGCACCAGCACAGGACTACACTACCTCCAGTGGCAAAGCCATTGCAGCCGATGCCATTGATTTACATGTGCGTGCTTTATCCATGGGGCAGCTCCATCATGCGATGATGGGTACGGCAGCAGTCGCCATTGCGGCGGCTAGTGCGGTGCCCGGCACCTTGGTTAATCAGGCGGCAGGCGGTGCCACTAGCGCAGGCGTGGTCTTCGGGCATCCCTCAGGCACCTTACGGGTAGGCGCTGAAGCGGTTCAAGAAAATGGTCAATGGCAAGTGAAAAAGGCCATTATGAGCCGCAGTGCCCGTATTATCATGAGCGGTTGGGTGCATGTGCCCGGCGACTGCTTTTAATTTCTAATCTAATGAACAACGTATCTACCATGAGCTTACTTCCTGCGATTATCGCCCCCAGCATCCTATCTGCCGACTTTGCCCGTTTGGGGGATGAGGTAAAGCAAGTGATTGCTGATGGCGCCGACTGGATCCACTTCGACGTGATGGATAATCACTACGTTCCCAATCTCACCATCGGCCCTTTAGTCTGTGAAGCCATTCGTCCTTATACCGATGCGGTGATTGATGTGCACCTCATGGTAGAGCCGGTTGATAGCCTAATCCCGCTATTTGCCAAGGCGGGAGCCAATATGATCACCTTCCATCCGGAAGCTTCAAAACATGTGGATCGCAGCTTAAATCTGATTCGTGAGCATGGTTGTCAAGCCGGTCTTGTACTCAACCCAGCCACCAGTTTGAGCGTTTTGGATTATGTTATGGATAAGCTGGATATGGTGTTACTGATGTCGGTCAACCCCGGTTTTGGTGGTCAACAGTTCATTCCTTCCACCCTCGACAAAATCACCCAGCTACGTCATCGCATTGATGCCTGGACAGCGGCAGGCGGTCAAGCCATTCGTCTTGAGGTTGATGGTGGCATTAAGGTGAACAATATTGCTGAGGTGCGGGCGGCAGGCGCCGATACCTTTGTGGCCGGCTCAGCTATTTTCGGTGCTGATAATTATCAAACCGTGATTGAACAAATGCGTGAGCAAATTGCCCTAGCCGATGGTAAATTAATTAAAACTTAACTGATGAAACGCACAACCCACGCCACCATCACCACCGTCTTATTTGACCTCGACGGTACCTTGGTTGATAGCATGCCGGATTTGGCCTATTGTTCCAATCAAAGTTTAAGCGAATTAGGACGCCCCATGCTCTCCGAGGAAAGGCTTAGCACCTTTGTGGGCAAAGGCCTAGAGCGTCTGATCATCCGCTTTTTAGCCGATGATATTGAGGCTACCAGTGCGGATCCAGCGCTTTTTCAGCAAGCCAAGGCCATTTTCAAGCGTCATTATCATGCAAGCAATGGCGATCGCAGTGTGCTTTATCCCCAGGTGCGTGAGGGCTTAGATCGGCTCAAAGCCATGGGCTTAAGCCTTGGCATTGTCACCAATAAGCCGATGGAGTTTACTACCCCACTGGTGGAGAAAAAAGGCATTCTGCCTTACTTTGATGTGCTAGTAGGCGGTGACACCTGCGAGCACAAAAAGCCCCATCCGCAACCCCTGTTATATGCCATGGAACAGCTACAGAGCGATTCACATCATACCGTTTTTGTAGGTGATTCACTGAATGACTCTGCCGCCGCTGCGGCGGCCGCCATCCCCTGCCTGATGCTGCCCTATGGCTACAATGAGGGTCAAGCCATCACGCCGCCGGTGCATGGTGCAGTCGTCAATGATCTAGTGGCCGTAGCACAATGGATTGAAAGACAAAACGCATTATCCGAAGCTAATTAAGCCGCGCTTAAACTAAAAAGGAAAATTGTCACACCTTTTTCATAAAACTGTGTTACCATTTTTACTATTCATCCATTAGGATTTGACGATTTTTTTACAATGATGCCATTAAACCCTATCGCTTACGCCCTTAACAACATCGCCTATTATTGGCGTTGGTGGCTTTTGCGCGCCGGGTTTATGGTGTCTTAAGGCTTAATTTAGCGTCTTCACTAGATAGTAGCTCTGAAAACTCTGAAATTAATCCTAAACTTAAAGACTGATGTATTAACCCGGTACCTCGAGTAACCGGGTTTTTTTACGTTGATACTAAGGATACCCGGTCAAACGCTACCACTTGAAAGAGAGTAATTACCATGACTGAAATTGAATTTAACGCCCTCAAGGCCCAAGGTTACAACCGCATTCCTCTGCTACAAGAAACCTATGCTGATTTAGACACCACCTTGGGTATTTATTTAAAGCTTGCTCATGCGGATAAAAAGCGCGGCAAAATGAGTTGCTTACTCGAATCCGTCGTCGGTGGTGAACGTTCTGGTCGTTATTCCTTTATCGGTTTACCTGCGCGCACCGTGATCCGCAATATCGGCAACACCACCGAATTAATTACCGACGGGCAAATTGTAGAAACGCATGAGGGTGATCCTTTTGAGTTTATTCGCAGCTACATGGCACGTTTTAATGTGGCTAATCGCCCGGGTATCCCTCGTTTTACCGGTGGTTTAGCTGGCTATATCGGCTACGATGCAGTGCGCCATATGGAGCCCAGCTTAGGCCCGGCAGTTAAGCCATTTCCCCATGGACAAGAAGAAGGCACGCCGGATATTATGCTGATGCATATTGATGAGGCGGTGATTGTGGATAATGTCATTGGCCGCACCTATCTTTTAGTGTATGCCGATCCAGGGGTAGAGGATAGCTACTCTAAAGGGCAAAAGCGCCTCCTGGATTTACGTCGTATGCTGCGCCAGCCAGTTGAAATCCCGTATAGCTTGGCTAGTTTAGTCACTGCAGAAGAGCGTCCTTTTGCTAAAGAGAACTTTTTAGAGGCGGTTGCCCAGGCCAAAGAGCATATTGCGGCGGGTGATTTGATGCAGGTTCAAATCGGTCAAGTCATTAGTAAACCCTTCCGTGATTCACCACTCTCTTTATACCGCTCGCTACGTTCACTCAATCCCTCGCCCTTTATGTATTACTACAATTTCGACGACTTCCACGTGGTGGGTTCATCACCAGAAATTTTAGTACGCCAAGAGCATGTGCTTAATAGCGATGGTGAGGAGCATACCGAAGTGACAATTCGTCCCTTAGCTGGCACTCGCCCACGTGGTCGTACACCGCAAGAGGACCAAGCTTTGGCTGAGGAATTACAAAACGATCCTAAGGAAATTGCTGAGCATGTGATGTTAATTGATTTAGCTCGCAATGATATTGGTCGCGTCTCTCAAACCGGTAGCGTTGAGGTGACGGATCAATTTGCGGTAGAAAATTACTCACATGTGATGCATTTAGTGTCCAATGTTAAAGGCATTCTCAAGGAAGGTATGGATTGCATTGATGTGCTACGGGCGACTTTCCCCGCCGGCACCCTGACTGGCGCCCCTAAAGTGCAAGCCATGAAGCTCATTGATGAGTTGGAGCCAGTACGTCGCGGCATCTACGGCGGCGCTGTAGGCTACCTCAGCTATAACGGCACCATGGATATGGCCATTGCCATTCGTACTGGTTTAATTAAAAACGGCAATCTGTATGTACAAGCCGCAGCCGGTATTGTTGCCGACTCCGTTCCCGAAAAGGAATGGTTAGAAACCGAGCATAAGGCACGTGCCGTACTACGCGCTGCCGAGCAAGTGCAATATGGTTTAGATAAGCCAATTTAATAACAACACAGGAAATATCAAATGACTAAGCTTTTTATGCTCGATAACTACGACTCCTTTACCTATAACTTAGTGCAATATTTCGGTGAGTTGGGCGCTGAGGTAACCGTAGCGCGTAATGATGAAATCACCATTGCTGAGATCGAGGCACTGGATCCCGATTTAATTTGCATCTCCCCCGGTCCTTGTTCGCCTGCTGAAGCCGGTATTTCCGTGGAGGTGATTAAGCATTTTGCTGGCCAAGTGCCAATTTTAGGCGTCTGCTTGGGGCACCAGTCGATCGGCGCTGCCTTTGGCGGTAACATCATTCGTGCCAAGCAATTAATGCACGGTAAGACCTCCACCATTACACATCGTGGTAGCGATGTCTTTAGTGATATTCCCTCACCTTTTACTGTCACACGGTATCATTCCTTGGTGATTGAACGTGACTCTTTACCTGAATGTTTAGAGATTAGCGCAGAAAGTGAAGATGGTGAAATCATGGGTGTGGCACATAAAGAACTGCCAGTATTCGGAGTGCAATTCCATCCCGAATCGGTATTGAGTGAATATGGTCATGAGCTATTAAATAACTTTTTAAAATACGCACAATAAATACGGTAGTGGCATCAAACGGAGCATATCTAATGAAAATATCCTATCAAGAAGCCCTCACTCGTCTGATTGAGCATCGTGAAATCTTCGAAGATGAGATGATTGGCTTAATGCGCACGCTGATGCGAGGTGACATGCCTCCAGAAATTGCAGCGGCCTTTTTAATTGGTTTACGCGTTAAGAAAGAAACGGTGGACGAAATTACCGCCGCTGCCATGGTCATGCGTGAGTTCAGCACCCGCGTCAAATTAGCCCATCCAGAAGAAGCACTCGATATGTGCGGCACCGGTGGCGATGGCTCAAATACCTTTAATATTTCTACTACCGCTATGTTTGTCGCAGCCGCTGCTGGCGTACCCATTGCCAAGCATGGTAATCGCAGTGCTTCCAGCCCCGCTGGTAGCGCCGACGGCTTGGAGGCCTTGGGCGCCTTTGTGGAGACACCGCCTGAGCGGGTGGCCGAAAGTATTCAGGAAACTGGTATTGGCTTTATGTTTGCCCCTTTTCATCATAGCAGCATGAAAAACATTGCACCCATTCGTAAACTATTGGGTGTACGTACCATCTTTAATATCCTCGGCCCCTTGACCAATCCGGCCAATGCCGGCAACCAGTTAATGGGGGTCTTTCACCCCGATTTGGTAGGTATTCAGGTGCGTGTATTAAAGCAATTAGGCGCCAACCATGTGCTGATTGTGCACGGTATGGACGGCATGGATGAAGCAACCTTAGGCGCCAGCACCTTAGTCGGTGAGCTAAAAGACGGCGAGGTCTTCGAGTATGAAATTCACCCAGAGGACTACGGCATGTCGATGGTTTCCAACCGCAGCTATCGTGTAAAAAACAAAGAGGAATCGCGCGATATCATGCTAAGTGTCTTAAAAAATGAAGCGGGACCGGCTTTAGATATTGTCATTTTTAATGCGGGTCTAGCCATTTATGCAGGCAACAAAGCCAACAGCATCAGAGAAGGGATTGACATGGCTAAAGAGTTACTGGCAAGCGGTGCTGCCTTTACTAAAATGCAGCAATTCTGCCAATTCAGTCAAACCCTGAGACCACAACAGTAAGTACGATTTGGAAGTGTGATGGACGATATTTTATTAAAAATTCTTAAGGTCAAACACGCGGAAGTGGCTGAGCTCAAAAAGTCGCGCAGCAGCAATGATTTATTAAGAGAGGCAGAAGCCCGTCAAGATACGCGCGGCTTTGCCAATGCCTTAAAAGAGCGTATTGATATTAAGAAAAATGCGGTGATTGCCGAAATTAAAAAGGCCTCACCCTCTAAAGGCGTGATTCGTGAGGACTTTAATCCCGATGCCTTAGCCATCAGTTATGCGGCGGGCGGTGCAAGCTGCTTATCAGTATTAACCGATACGCAGTTTTTTCAAGGCTCTCATGACTACCTGCGACGCGCTCGTGCTGCCTGCGCCTTACCCGTGATTTGTAAAGACTTTATGGTGGACCCCTACCAGATTTACCGCGCTCGTGCCTTTGGTGCTGACTGTATTTTACTGATTGTGGCCGCTTTGGATGATAAGCAATTACAGGATTTCGAGCAAATCGCCATGGACTTGAACATGGATGCCTTAATCGAAGTTCATAATGAAAGTGAAATGGAGCGCGCCTTAAGGCTTAAGTCACCCATGATTGGCGTCAATAACCGTGATCTACGTAGTTTTAAAACCGATATTCACAATACCCTACGCTTAAAAAACATGCTCGCCCAAGAAAAAGATCGTTTTTTAATCACTGAAAGCGGCATTTTAAGCCGTGATGACGTCAAATTAATGAATGATAACGATGTCTACGGCTTTTTAATCGGTGAGGCCTTTATGCGCCAAGAGGATCCGGGCAAAGCGCTAGCGGCCATGATGGCACAAGACTAAATTAAAGGGGTTGGAGGATGCAAAAGCAATGTGTCTTATGCACGGAGGTGGGCGGTAGGCTACTTTGGGAAAATGATTTTGTACGCATTATCAATGCTGAAGAGCCGAACTACCCTGCCTTTACCCGTGTCATTTTACAAGCGCATTATCAGGAGATGAGCGATCTAGCACCGGCTCAACGCCACGCCCTAATGGATTATGTATGGTTAGTTGAAACGATGCAGCGCGAGGTGCTTGCACCCACTAAAATCAATCTTGCCCAATTCGGCACCATGGTACCACACGTGCATTGGCATATTATCCCTCGCTTTGAGCATGACCCACATTATCCGGATGCCATTTGGTCTAGCCCCAAACATTCGCCCGCTAATGCGGCGCAGCAGGACTATTTAGCCAATCAGCAAAAAATGCTGGCACAGTATGAAGCAACACTAATAAATCGTTTAAAATCGATCAGCCATTAAAATCATTACGAGGAGTGTAGACAATGGATTTCCCAAAAAAAGTCACCATTGTGGAGGTGGGCCCGCGCGACGGTCTACAAAATGAAAAGGAGTTTGTACCCACCGCCACCAAGATCGAGTTAGTTAATCGTTTGGTTGATGCCGGCGCCCCAAAAATTGAGGCTGCTTCATTTGTATCACCTAAATGGGTACCACAAATGGCCGATGCGGCAGAGGTTATGCAAGGGATTGAGCGCAAAAGCGGTGTGGTTTATGCTGCCTTGACACCAAATGTGCGCGGTCTTGAGGGTGCCCTAGCTAATGGCGCTGATGAGGTCGTCATTTTTGGTGCGGCCAGTGAGGCTTTTTCTCAAAAAAACATCAACTGTTCAATTGCCGAATCCATTGAGCGTTTTGTTGATGTTGCTCGCTTAGCCAAGGAGGCCGGGGTGCTACTGCGCGCCAGTATCAGTACTTCCTTTGGTTGCCCCTATCAAGGTGAGGTGCCCATCGAATCAGTGCTTGACGTGGTTAAGCGCATGCAGGACTTAGGCTGTGATGAAATCGATATTGCTGACACCATCGGCGTGGGGACCGCAGCCCAAGTGTATGAGGTGATGTCACGCGTGACAGATATCGTAGCTAAAGAAAAAATTGCTGGCCACTTCCACGACACCTACGGTCAAGCGCTAGCCAATATTGTTGCTTCACTGCAGGCTGGGATTAGTATTTACCACTCATCCGTGGCTGGTCTCGGTGGCTGTCCTTATGCGAAGGGTGCCACGGGTAATGTTGCCACTGAAGATGTACTCTATATGCTTCACGGCATGGGTATTGAAACCGGTATGGATTTAGACAAAACGGTGCAAATCGGCCAATGGATTTCCGATCAAATCGGTCGCCAAAATGCTAGCCGTGTTGGTCGCGCCTTAATTGCCAAGTGCGCTGCCTAAGCCGAACCCTTAAGATGATGAGAGCGTCCCTGGCTGGACGCTCTTTTTGATCGTGGACGGCGGCTTATGATAAAGACACTACCACAGCGGTAGCGCTGCAACAGCTATCCTAATCGCTAGCTGAGCATCAATCCGGAATACGATAGGCGGCACGTAGCTCCTCCTCAATATCGGCCGCACGCTCGACCAGCTTTGCTCCCTCGCGAATCAACTGATGACAGCCACGTGCCAACTGCGAATGGATAGAGCCTGGAATCGCAAAGACCTCACGACTATACTCTAAGGCCTGTTTGGCAGTGATTAATGAACCACTGCGTTTAGCCGCCTCCACCACCAGCACGCCTAAGCTCAGCCCCGCCACAATGCGATTGCGCTGTGGAAAATGATGCGTATTGGCTTGCATACCGATACCGTACTCACTCAGCAAAAGACCCTGGTCACGGACCCGCACGGCTAACTCAATATGCTCCCCCGGATAGACCAGATCCAAGCCTGTCGCCATCACCGCAATGGTGGCTGCTGGCTGAGCCGAGGCCAAGGCCCCCTCGTGCGCTGCCTTATCAATACCATAAGCTAAGCCACTCACAACAGCCCATGACTTAGCGGCAAAATAACGCGCAAAAGCACGGGCATTGTCATTACCTCCAGCGGTTGAATGGCGTGAGCCGACAATCGCAAGTTTTGGCTTTTTCAGGGTTTCGATTTGACCTGCATAGTACAGTAAAAAAGGGGCATCTGGAATGCTCAGCAACTCTGCCGGGTAGTCCGCATCAGGGAGGGTTAATATGCCATTAACCGCACTACTTTGCAGCCAATCCAAACTAAGCTCAATCCGCTGCTCAATCTCCGCCGACGGGGGCGCACTTAAACTGCGGGCAATCTCTGGCGAGCACATAGCCGCTAGACTGGTATAAGAAGCATCAAAGATCAACTGTGGCAAACCAATCCTAGCCAACAGCTCCCGCCCCGTCACTGGCCCAACACCAGGCTCCATACTAAGACGTAACCAAGCTTTTAACTCATCGATGTCCATGCTACTCATACCCTATCACCCCGCCGCCAGCGCTCACCATCACTAAACTTATCATCTGCTTATTTTGCCATTATCTTAAAGAACAATTCAGCTATTGGCTAAAAACATCCACCGCTAAAATGCTAAAATACAGCTATCTATGGATTTTTTATTTCTAAACGAATGGCAATATTATCAATTCTTAAGTACCCTGATCCCCGTTTACATAAAATCGCCAAACCGGTGCAAGAGGTGGATGATCGAGTCCGTCAAATCGTTAAGGACATGACGGAAACGATGTATGATGCACAGGGTATCGGTCTAGCCGCGACACAGGTTGATATTCATGAGCGTATTGTCGTCATTGATATCTCCGAAGAGCGTAATGATCTGTTAGTGCTAATTAATCCACAAATTACCGCTCGTAGCGATGATAAAACCGTCTTTGAGGAGGGTTGTTTATCGGTGCCCGGCATTTATGATAAGGTTGAGCGCACCTCTGAGATCACGGTAGAAGCGCTCAATGAACAAGGTGAGAAGTTTAGCCTAGAGGCAGACGGCCTCCTCGCCATTTGTATTCAACATGAGCTGGATCATTTAGTAGGTAAGGTATTTGTAGAGCATCTTTCGAGCTTAAAGCAAAACCGTATCCGCACTAAAATCAAAAAAGCCGAGCGCGAGGCTAAAAGAGAGGCTCAACGAGTTTAGACTCAAAGCGGCTTCAAAGCTAGGGTGAGCGCTAAGTACATAAGCTATCGTGCCCAGCGCCCACCCCGATGACTATAACAGACCGTATCAGCTACTCATAATCACGCTGATCCTGGATGACTAAACCGTCATTCGGCAAGGTCCCCGGTGGCAACACCTCAACCGCGGTACGCAGCTTAATCACTTCGCGCGCCGCTGATTCTGCCTTGGCAATCCACGCTTCATCGGTGGCCTCGGCTCGCTCTAGGCGCAAGATAAGATTTTCACTACCTACCTTAGCATCGGCCACGATGCGTGCTTTGCTCACACCGTCCAAGCGCTTAACTAACTCAGCCACATGTTCAGGGTGAACAAACATGCCACGCACCTTAATGCTCTGATCGGCACGGCCCATCCAACCCTTGATGCGATCATTACTACGACCGCAGGCAGAATGACCACTTAAGATCATTGACATATCACTGGTACCAAAGCGTAGGAGTGGATAGTCGGGATTGAGCGTGGTCACCACCACTTCACCCACCTCACCCTCAGGCACTGGTTCGTTCGTACCAGGGCGTACAATCTCCAGAATAATATCTTCTGCCACCACTAAGCCATCACGGGCTGAGGTTTCATAGGCAATTAAGCCTAAATCGGCGGTGCCATAACATTGATAACCATCAATACCACGCTCGGCGAACCATTGTTGCATGGTTGGGGTAAAGGCTTCGGCAGTAAAAAGCGCATGCTTTAAACTATCGATTGTGACCCCCATCTCATCGGCCTTTTCCAAAATAATTTTCAAAAAGCTGGGTGTACCAGTATAAGCCTGAGGGCGCAAATCCTGCATTGACTTCACCTGTAGCTCAGTCTGACCAATACCACCGGGAAAGACTGAACAACCCAGAGCTAAGGCTCCACTTTCCAGCATATTACCCGCTGGCGTAAAGTGATAGGAAAAACAGTTATGCACCAACATCCCGCCTCGTATACCGGCGGCATACAGAGCCTGCGCCATGCGCCAATAGTCGGGTCGACTGCTATCCAATTCATAAATCGGTCCTGGCGAGGCATAAACCCGTGCCACCTGCCCCCAAGACACCGGTGCAAAACCACCAAACACGCCTTCACACACATCACCGCTACCCCGTAACGCATGCTGTTGATGCATCAGGGTGGATTTACGCACCACGGGGATAGCGGCTAAATCCTCACGACTTTGTAGTGTGGCGATATCAATCCCTTGCAACTGCTCTTGCAAACGGGGCGTTTGTGGCATCAATTCGCGCAGATTATGGCGCAATTGAGAAAACAACTCAAACTCACGCTCATCCTTGGAGCGCAGCTCGCGTGAGCTGTAATAAGGCGACGCTTTTTTATCGCTACGCACATTACTCTTGAGATCCATCGTCTACCTCCTCTAGGCTAACCAGCGCTTACGACGACGATAAAACTTACCGTCACGGAAGCTTTTACGATCACCACTCTCGATTCCGAGGTAGAACTCCTTGACATCATCGTTATTGAGCAATTCCTCTGCCGTGCCGTCCAACATCACGCGACCGCTTTCCAGAATATAGCCATAATCCGAATAACGCAGAGCAATATTGGTGTTTTGCTCGGCTAAAAGGAAACTCACACCTTCACGCGTATTTAAGTCGCGCACAATTTCAAAAATCTCCACCACGATTTGCGGTGCTAAGCCCATCGACGGCTCATCTAACAGAATCATACCGGGGTTAGCCATCAGGGCGCGACCAATGGCCGCCATTTGCTGCTCACCACCTGAGGTATAACCGGCTTGGCTATTACGACGCGTTTTTAGACGCGGGAAGTATTGATACACCATATCCAATCCCGCTTCCAAATCACCGCGACTCAATTTACGGGTATAGGCACCGGTCAGAAGATTTTCTTCAATCGTCAAATGTTCAAAACAATGACGACCCTCCATCACCTGAATCACGCCGCGTTTAACCAAATCGGCCGGGGTCAGATCCTGCACCTCCTCCCCCTTATAGCTGATACTGCCTTTGGTTACCTCACCACGCTCACTTTTGAGTAAATTGGAGATCGCTCGCAAGGTCGTTGTTTTACCGGCGCCATTCGCACCTAGTAAAGCAACGATTTTCCCCTTGGGTACGACGAGAGAAACCCCTCTTAATACCAAAATAACGTGGTTATAAATTACCTCAATACCATTAACATCCAGTACGTTTTCAAGCGCTGGTGTGACAACGGCAGCTTGGTTCTGCTGTGTTATTTGGCCTTGCATAACAATCTCCAACTACGATCAACTAAGCTAAAATTACTCTACAGCAGAGCAATCACGAGGGGTGATGCCTTTGGCATCAGCGTATTTTTTGGCTTCTTCCATGACGATAGGCTTAACAAAGTCTTGATCCGCCTGCATCCAGTCGGAGATAACCTCCCACTTAGCACCGTCCCATTGCGCAATACGTGCCCAGTCACCACCCACGTGATCCTCACATGTCGTACGGACAGGGCGCATCATGCCAGCCATACCAGTCTCCTCTAAGCGCGCCTCGTCGATATTAAGGTTTTCAAAGCCCCAACGAATCTGCTCTGAGTTCATATGTTGACCAACACCAAACTTCTCTTGTGCAGTACGAATAGCTTCAACCGCTAAGAAAGAAATCATCATGCCGCGGTTATAAGCAATGGTACCGTGGGTACCGTTACCCTTACCCATACCTTTACCTTTGCCAAATACCTCGTCCTCTAACTTCTGATAGACGCCAAAATCCTTACCCGCTGAGTTGTGTAAGGTAATGGTTTTGTAGCCTTTAGCGACTTGCGCAATGTCTTTTACATCATTTTCAGAGCCTGCCCACCAAATGGCTAAAATCTTATCGCGCGGATAACCTGTCGCCTGCGCCTCACGAATAGAGGTCGGTGTCATCACGCCCGCACTCCATAAAATCACATGATCCGGACGACGCTGACGGATTTGTAACCACGTAGACTTCTGCTCAACCCCAGGGGCAGTTACAGGATAAAGTTGTAGTTCAAAGCCATGCGCTTCGGCGCGCTTTTGTAATAAAAGGATCGGCTCTTTACCATATGGGGAGTCATGATAAACAAAAGCGATTTTCTTACCCTTAAGCTTATCCAAGCCACCCATTTGCTCAGCAATATGCTGTACCGCAACGTCCGCAGCCGTCCAGTAGTGACCTAATAAAGGAAAGCTCCACTCAAAGTAGGCACCCGCTGCTGATTGAGATAAACCATAACCCGTCGTTTGTACTACCATCTTGTCACTGGGTGCTCTATCCGTCACTGCAAAAGTAATACCGGTCGATTGTGTATCAAAAGCCGCAGCACCACCGTGCGCATTCTTCATACGCTCATAGCACTCTACCCCACGGTCCGTGGCATAAGCAGTTTCGCACTCCTCAAAGCGAATTTTGACGCCATTGACCCCGCCTTGCGCATTCACCAGCTCAAGGTAATCAATTTTACCGTCACCCCAAGCAATACCAAGGGGCGCAAAAGAACCTGTACGGTAAGTTAATAAGGGCAAATACTGCTCAGCTGGCTGCGCTTTTAAAGCTGCGCTCACACCAAAAGTACCTGCAACTGTCATCGCTGCCGCTAAGCTTTTGATCATAAATTTCTTCATTTCTGTCTCCCATGTATGAAGTTTTTTAATTACTTTAGTTATTTTAAAAATCGCTCTTCTAAGGGTAGCGTTATTCAATGATTAGTGAGGGAATGGCCAAATTCTCAGCTTCTCACGAGCAATTGACCAGAGCTTCGCTAAACCATGCGGTTCAACAATCAAGAAAAACACGATTAAGGAACCGAAAATCATATGCTCAATATGCGCTGCCGTATCCACCGGGAGGTTTAAACCAAACAACTCCGGAATACGGGTCAATATAATGGGTAGTAGCACAATAAAGGCGGCACCAAAGAAGCTACCCGCAATTGAACCTAAACCGCCAATAATCACCATAAATAAAAGCTGTAATGAGCGATTTAAGTCAAAGGCTAATGGCTCCCATGAACCTAAGTGCACATAGCCCCAAAGACCGCCGGCAATACCGATAATAAATGAGCTCACGGCAAAGGCACTCAATTTGGCATACATCGGGCGAATCCCAATCACTGAGGCAGCCACGTCCATATCACGAATTGCCATCCATTCACGACCAATGGCACCACGCACCAAGTTTTTCACGAGCAGTGCCAACACAATCACCACTAACAGCACAAACACATACTTCTGCACTGGCGTCTGCACCGGCAAGCCGAAGAAATCCAGACGTGCCACAGACACACTACCTGAGGCTGAGTAGTTAGTTAAATAAGGAATGCGCAAGAATGCCCAATCCACAAAGAACTGTGCTGCCAAGGTTGCTACCGCCAAATAAAGACCGCGGATGCGTAGGCTCGGTACGCCAAAGATAATTCCGAACAGCATTGCGCCAAAACCACCAATCAGCAATTGGAAGATAAAGGGAATCTCCGGAATACGGACACCAAAGTTCCATGCCACATAGGCACCCACCGCCATAAAGGCACCACTACCCAATGAAATCTGCCCACAATAACCAACGAGGACATTTAGACCAATCGCCGCTAAGGACAAGATTAAAAAGGGAATTAAAATCGCACTTAAAAAGTAGTTACTAGCAACAAAAGGCACCACAAATAAAGCAACGGCAATAATAGCTAAGATTGCGATGCGATCTTGGCGAATCGGGAAAATCTGCTGATCCGCGCGATAACTGGTTTTAAATTGACCATTTTCACGGTAAAACATTTTTTATACTCCTTAGGCCTTAGATACTAAACACGGTCGATAATTTTCTCGCCGAATAAGCCTTGTGGTCTAAACAATAAGAACACTAAAGCCAGTACATAGGCGAACCAGTTTTCGATACCACCACCCAAGAAGGGACCTAAATAAGCCTCTGAAAGCTTTTCACCGACACCGATAATTAAACCACCGATAATAGCACCCGGCACCGACGTTAAACCGCCCAGAATCACTACTGGTAAAGCACGTAGTGCGGCTGTTGAGAGAGTAAAGGACACGCCAAACTTCGAGCCCCAGATAATACCTGCCACCAAGGCCACAACGCCAGCAACCGCCCACACAATCACCCAAATACGATTTAATGGAATACCAATCGACTGCGCCGCTTGGTGATCATCGGCAACGGCACGTAAGGCACGACCGGTCGGCGTAAACTGGAAAAATAACGCTAAGGTAGCCACTAAGGCGGCTGCAATCACGGCCGCAGTCAAGTCCTCAAGACTCAGTAAAATACCGCCCTCAAAGACATTTTCCATCACAAATAAAGGATCCTTAGGCATGCCGACATCAATGGTGTACATCGCACTACCAAAGAGGGTTTGACCAAAGCCATCCAAGAAGTAGCTAATACCCAAGGTCGCCATCAAGAGTGCTGTTGCCTCTTGGTTAACCAAATGACGCAAGACCAAGCGCTCAATGGCAATAGCAAAAAGAATCATCAGGATGGCGCTGACGATGAAAGCCAAGATATTGGCTAACAACATACTTTCAAAGCCTAGCCACTGGGGTAACCAAGCGGAGAAACGTGCCATCGACAAAGCGGCCACCAAAACCATGGCACCCTGGGCAAAGTTAAACACACCCGAGGCTTTGAAAATTAATACAAAGCCGAGTCCGATTAAGGCGTACATCATGCCGCTCATGAGACCGCCAAAAAGAGTTTCTAAAAAATAAGACATATTGGCTTCTCCCTATACCTGAGCGCCCAGATAAGCACGAATAACCTCCTCGTTATTGCGCACCTCATCCGGCGTACCGTCACCGATTTTTTTACCGTAATCAAGTACCACCACGCGATCGGAAATATCCATCACCACGCCCATATCGTGCTCAATCAGCACAATGGTCGTACCGAATTCATCGTTTACATCAAGAATAAAGCGTGACATATCCTGCTTTTCTTCGATGTTCATACCCGCCATTGGCTCATCCAACAGCAGCAATCTAGGCTCCATCGCCAAGGCGCGGCCCAAATCCACACGCTTTTGTAAGCCATAGGGTAAACGACCTACGGGCACCTTGCGGTATGCTTGGATCTCAAGAAAATCAATGATATTTTCTACGAACTCGCGATGCTCAATTTCCTCCTTTTCGGCGCCGAAGATACGAAAAGCCTGGGAAATAATATTGCTCTTCATCCGTAGGTTACGACCGGTCATAATATTGTCCAGTACGCTCATCCCCTTAAAGAGAGCAAGGTTCTGGAAGGTACGACCGATACCACGGGTCGCTGCACGACGCGGTGTCATTTTCTCCAACACCGTACCGTCCAAGGTAATACGACCCTCTTGTGGTGTATAAACACCGTTAATGACGTTAAGCATGGAGCTCTTACCCGCCCCGTTAGGGCCGATAATAGAGCGAATCTCATGCTCTTTTACGTTAAATGAAATATTTGTCAGTGCTTTGACCCCACCAAACGAAAGCGAAATGCTGTCTAGGTCTAGGATAACTTCACCGATTCGACGTTGATTCTGCATCATTCGCCCCCTTATACCGCAACGACTTTGGCAGGTTCAATCTTCAGATCGGCACTGATTTTACCGATGCGGCCGTCTTCATAGCGCACCTCAGTTTCGATATACTGACTGGACTTACCCTCAAATAGTGCATCAATTAATACACCATATTTTTCTACAATAAAATTACGACGGACTTTACGCGTGCGTGTTAATTCACCGTCATCCGGATCTAGCTCCTTATGTAGAATCAAAAAGCGATGTAGCTGTAAACCGGATAGCTGCTCATCTCTGGCTACATCGGCATTAGCCTCTTCAACGCAGTCCTTGATCAGTTGATAAACCTCCTTTTTAGAGGCTAAATCGGTATAACCTGCATAGGTCAAACCGCGACGCTCGGCCCAGTTAGCCACCGCTTCTAAATCGATATTAATAAAGGCAGTACAATAATCCTTATTCGCCCCGAATACGACAGCTTCCTTAATAAAGGAGAAGAACTTCAGCTTATTTTCCATGTATTTTGGCGCGAACATACGACCGTCGTTCAGTTTACCGACGTCCTTTGCACGGTCGATAATCTTTAACTGACCCTCTTCGGTTAAAATACCGGCGTCCCCCGTGTGATACCAACCATCCTCGGTAAAGGACTCCTCGGTAGACTTAGGATTTTTATAATACTCACTAAATAAGCCAGGGCTTTTAATCTGCACCTCACCCGTATCAGCAATCCGCAGCTCTACTCCTTCACATGGCGGCCCCACGGTATCAGCCTCTACCCGACCGTCTTCTTGCACACACACAAATACGGAGGTTTCTGTAGAGCCGTATAATTGCTTTAAATTGACACCAATCGAGCGATAAAAACGGAATAAATCTGGACCGATCGCCTCACCCGCAGTGTAAGCCACCTTAATCCGATTCATGCCCAAAGCATTACGCAACGGCGCATAAATAAAGAAATTCCCTAAGCTGTATAGCAAACGATCCTTTAAGTCCACGGATTGTTTATCCAAAATACGCTGACCGGATTTGGCTGCTACATCCATAAAGTACTTGTAGAGCCAGCGCTTAAAGCGACCGGCATCCTCCATACGAATACTAACAGTGGTGAGTAACTCCTCTAACACGCGCGGTGGCGAGAAGTAATAGGTCGGACCCACATCATGCATATCAATGGAGACCGTGGTGGGCGATTCCGGATGATTCACCGTAAAGCCGGTCACCAAGAATTGCGTGTAAGAGAACATATTCTGACCAATCCAAGCCGGTGGCAAGTAAGCAAGTACATCCTCTTTATCCGTCAGATTTTCTAGGCGCTGGATCACCTCGGCACGGTCAATCAAGGCATGATGCGTTAACACCACCCCCTTAGGATTGCCGGTGGTACCCGAGGTATAGAACATCGCAGCTGGGTCCTCAGGGCGCAAGCTGTCGACAATTTGTCTAAATAAGTCCGGATGACGCTGACGATGCGCCTTACCCTGCTCCAGTAAATCCACGTAATTCAATAAAATGTCTTCAGTGTAATTACGCATCCCGCGTGGATCGTCATACACCACATGACGCAAGTGCGGTAACTGCTCCCGCACTTCCAACATCTTGTCAGCTTGCTCCTGATCCTCGACCACCACAACACCAACCTCGGCGTCTTTGAGTACATAGACCATTTCCTGCGCCACTGCATCCTGATACATCGGCACTGGAATTGCGCCTAAACTCTGCGCTGCCATCATACTCATATAAAGACGTGGGCGGTTTTCGCCAACGATGGCCACATGCTGACCCTTTTGTACACCTAAAGTCATCAAGCCATAAGCGAGGTTTTCAACCTCCTCGGCCATCTCGGACCAGGTAATCGTCTGCCAAATACCCAAGTCCTTTTCACGCATCGCCGCTTGCGTTGGACGCTCTTTGGCATGCTTTAAAAGCAACTTGGCAAAGGTATTTGCCGTATTTTGCTGAGTGACCATATCTCATCGTCTCCTTAATATGGTGCTTTTAATTGCGGATAATTAAATTTATTTAAGTAACAATCTGTGATGATGTGTTTTTATACTTTTTGTGATTTTTCCTTTTGTATTGAAAATATATGCTTTTAAATGTAATCTAAATGTTATTACGGTGACATTTATTCAGTTTTTAGGGAAAGTACTTATGATTAGAACGCGTTTATCTAACACACCGTGGTTTACGATTCTGACAGAGGAACAACAACAACGTGTGATTCAGGAGACCGTCTTACAAGACTACCCAGCAGGTGCTTTTATTGTTAGAAAGGGTGATGCCTCACGCCATTGGATAGGCATGATTGAGGGCTTAGCAAGAATTTCTGTCGGCACCGCTGATGGCAAACTCGCCGCCCTCACCGGCGTACCTGCAGGCGGTTGGATCGGCGAGGGTGCGCTTTTGAAAAAGGAATTACGTCGCTATGATGTGGTGACCCTGCGCAACAGTGTGGTTGCCAAAATGCCGGTGGAAACCTTTTACTGGCTGTTAGACCACAGCTTCAGCTTTAATCGCTTTTTATTAAATCAGTTTAATCATCGTATGGGGCAGTTTATCGGCCGCGTCGAGTCAGACCGTCTCTTTAATGCCGATATTCGCGTAGCGCGTTGCATTGCCGAACTGGTGCGTATGCCTAACTACGCCGATGACAACTATAATCGTCAGTTAAATATTACCCAGGAGGAAATTGGCTATTTAGCCCGCGTTTCTCGACAGCGCACCAACGGCGCCTTAAAAAAGCTAGCGGATGCCGGCTTTATTGAGCTGCAATACCGCAGTGTGATTATTAATGATTTACAAGGTCTGGAGACGCTAGAGGAGATTTAGCAAGCGCCGACAAAAAAGCGCCACAGTCAAAACACAACTGGGCGCCAATCACTTATGGAGCTACTAGTGACTACTCCTCGTCATTCAAGGCCACCACCTGCTCGGGCGCTTTTACCAATAAGCGATCAATACGGTACTTATCCATATCCACCACCTCAAAATAAAAGCCTTCCCACACCAGACTTTCGGTTTCTTTAGGAATGTGACCGAGCTGATTCAGAATAAAACCGGCTAAGGTATGATAATTATCCTCATGATCTGGGAATTCTAATTGCACTTGAAAGTGGTGATTGAAGCGGTCAAGCGTCACTGCCCCGTCAATTAGCCAGCTACCGTCATTACGCTGCACAATATCCGCATCATAATTATCATTGAGTGGAATCTTATAGCCAACCAATACCTTTAGCACATCTCGCAAGGTCACCAAACCCTCAACCTCGCCGTACTCATTAATGACGATCACCATCTCGGTGCGGTACTCTTCGAATGACTCCAGCACATCCATCGCTGAATTGGTCTCAGGCACAAAACGGGCTGGCTTCACCAAAGCGCGAATATCAATCGCATGACCTCGAATTTGCTGTTCAAATAAGGTACCGGCATCAATCACACCCAGTACATTATCCAAGCCACCATCACACACGGGGAAGCGCGAATAATTACTATCGGCAATATAGAGCAAAATCTCGTTGAGCGGACTTTCTAGATCAATATAGTGCACATCATTACGCGGCGTCATAATGGTTAACACACTCTGATCGTCCAGACTAAGTGCCCGCGTCACAATGTCATGCTCGGTTTTTTCAAACAGACCGGCCGTCGCCCCCTCGCGCAGAATACCGCTAATATCCTCCTCGGTTAGCTCATCGCCTTTGCTATCTACCCGTAACAGCTTCAACACCAAATCGGTCACCACCGTCAAAATCCACACAAAGGGTGCCATGGCTTTTGACAAAAGCGTCATCGGCCGCGCCACAACCGTAGCAATTTTCTCGGCGTGATTCATGGCAATGCGCTTAGGTACCAATTCCCCAAAAATCAACGAGAAAAAGGTAATACCCACCACCACTAAAAACATCGCTATTGCTTTAGCCGTTTGAGCACTAAGACCGATATCCTCAAATAGGGGCGTCAAACGGGACACAATTGAGGCTTCACCAAAGGCCCCCATAAAAATACCAATCAGCGTAATACCAATCTGGATGGTCGATAAGGAACGGCTCGGATTATCAACTAATTGCAAGGCTGCCGCAGCCGCTTTATCTCCTTGATCTGCCTGCTGTTGTAAGCGCATACGCTTAGCCGACACAAGCGCAATTTCGGACATGGCAAAGACGCCATTGACCAAAATTAACAATAAAATTATCAGAGTACCGATCATTGTTACTTAGCTAAATCTCCACACGAGAATAAAAATATGTCATCAAGGTATATTACGCTGAAAAAGCGCAGCTTGTCATCATTATCCATCACTAAACGCTGCAGTCTAGCAGATCCATATGACAGATAAATGAAGCCTAATCCGATTTTTCTCTTAATCGCATCAAGCCCTCTTGGCTAGCACTGGCAACCAACTGCCCCTGCTGATTAAAGAAGACCCCATGCACTAAGCCGCGTCCACCCTGCGCCGCAGTTGATTCAGACACATAGAGTAGCCACTGATTCATATCAATAGGACGATGAAACCACTGGGCATGATCCAAACTGGCCATCTGCATTTGCGAATCAAAATGCCAACGCGCGTGCGGTAGTAACGCTGTCGTCATTAAATAAAAATCCGACACATAAGCCAGCATACCCTGGTGTAGTCGCTGATCATCAGGCATTAAGCCATTGGCCCTAATCCAATACATGGTCTTTGGCTCATAATGCCCTAATTCTAACTGGCGCTCGGGGTAGACTAAACGGATTTCTAACGGCCGTTCACGCTTAAGACGCTCATCCCACTCCCCGGTGCCGAGACGCTGCGCCAGCGCTTGCTGTATCTCCTGCTCTAAGGGACAATCCTCTGGTGGTGGTGCGGCAGGCATCGCCAGCTGATGCTCAAAGCCGAGCTCAAGCGATTGATAACTACAGGATAGGGTAAAAATAAACTTGCCCTCTTGGCTGGCCGTGACCCGACGCACCGAGAAGCTACCACCATCACGTATCACTTCTACCGCATACTCGATGGCCTTAGTCGCATCTGCTGGACGCACAAAATAACCATGCATGGAATGGGCTAACCGACCGACGGGTGTAGTATAACTGGCTGCCATCAAGGCCTGGCCCAAGACCTGCCCACCAAATACACGACCGCTGCGAAAAATATCGGTACTGCGCCCAAGAAAACGTCGCTCACCAATTTGCTCTAACGCCAACTGTGAGATAAGGCGATTTAAAATACTCATTGCTATATCAATATCAAATGGTCAATTTCTTAGTCAAGACTCAAACCATGATACTTCTGCCCCAGAGCGATATTGGCTTGGAAAAATCCCTCTTTGGAACCACAGTCATAGCGCACACCCTCATAATCAAAGCCGAACACCTGACGACTTTGTAGCATGGAGGCAATGCCATCGGTTAATTGAATTTCATTGCCCGCACCCTTTTGCGTGTGTCGAAGATGCTCGAAAATCTCTGGTTCCAACACATAACGACCCACCACGGCCGAGGTCGATGGGGCCTGTTCAGGGGCAGGTTTTTCTACAATCTGCTCCACCCGTCTGACCCCATCAGCCACCGTTGCGCCAGCGATAATACCGTACTTTTTAGTGTCCGCTTGGGGTACGACCTGGGTCCCTAACACACTGCCACCATAAGCATGGGCTGCATCAATTAACTGCTGCGTCACAGGCACCTCGGCATCAATCAAATCATCCGCCAATAGCACCGCAAAAGGCTCATTACCCACCACCGGCTCAGCGCACAATACGGCGTGACCTAGACCCAAAGGTGCCGGCTGACGAATATAGATGCAATTCACATTAGTCGGGAGAATGCCACGCACAATCTCTAATAACTCATGCTTGCCCTTTTGCTCTAACTCATGCTCAAGCTCGGGCATAAAGTCAAAATGATCCTCAATCGAACGCTTATGACGACCGGTAATAAAGATTAAATCGGTAATACCTGACTTCACCGCCTCTTCAACTGCATATTGAATCAAGGGTTTATCCACCACCGGCAACATTTCTTTAGGCATTGCCTTAGTGGCTGGTAAAAAACGAGTGCCTAAACCGGCAACAGGAAATACAGCCTTACGAACAGGGTTCATTACTATCCTTATATATAATCGCTAATTTGAATTCAACGCTTCAATTGTAATATAAAATCAGATAACAATAAGTAAAGCGTTTTAGCATCATTTAAGCGAGTAGCAAAATTTTATGATACACCAGCTATTAAAAGAGCTTGAGCCCTTAGATCAACTGCCCGAATGGGCGCAGTTTAAGCAAGCCGTTTTAAGCGCCAATATCAACTGTGAGCAGACGGTGATTTTAGACGCCGCCGGACTTAAGGTTGATCTGAGCGCCCAGCGCCGCTCCACCGAATTAAGCCAAGCTGCCACTAAGTTATTAGAAGCAAGGAAGTTTAAGCCGCTACGACAGGCCTTATTTGATGGTGAGCATCTTAACAGCACCGAGGATCGTGCGGCTTGGCATACAATGTTGCGCCAACCACAGCCCCTCATGGAGGTTCAAAGTGAGCGTTTGCGCATGCTGGAATTGGTGCGACGTGTCGATAATGATCGACGTTGGCGCAATATTGTCCATATAGGCATTGGCGGTAGTGACTGGGGCGTGCGCTTAGTCACACAGGCCTTTGGTTATGCCGGTTCTTGGCGCCACATACGCTTTGTTTCCAATATCGACGGTCACGCCATTGAGGGCGGTTTAGCCGGTTTGGATCCGCACGATACCTTAGTGGTGGTGGCAACCAAGTCTTTCCGTACCGCTGAAACCATGGAAAATGCCGCACGTGCACGTGAATGGTTTGAAGCCGCAGGTGTCAACCCGGGCAATAATATGATTGCCGTCACCGCCAACCCAGAAGCCGCTGCTGCCTGGGGCATTCCACGCCACCATATCTACCGTTTTTGGGATTGGGTCGGTGGTCGTTTTTCACTCTGGTCCACCATTGGCGTGGCCGCAGGCTTAACCGTAGGTTCCGGTGTTTTAGCTGGTTTACAAAGTGGTGCTCATGCCATGGATCGGCATTTTCTCACGGCGCCACCCGAGGAAAACGCCCCCATTCAATTAGCCCTAGCAGAATTAGCTAATCGTAGCGTATTGGGCTATGGCTCACGCAATCTTGCAATCTACGATTCTCGACTGAGTTATTTAATCCCCTATTTACAGCAATTGGAGATGGAGTCGCTGGGCAAATCCGTCGACCACCAAGGACGGTCTATCAATGTCGCTACTGGTCCGGTCGTGTGGGGCATGCCCGGCACCGATGCCCAACACACCTTCTTTCAATGGTTACATCAAAGTAGTGAGGGGGCACCGGTCGATTTTATTGTTTGTAAAACGGCCGACCACCAATGGCAGCAGCACCATCAGCAACTCTTAGCGCATTGCTTAGCCCAGCGCCAAGCTTTGTTACACGGCAAATCCACGGCTCAAGCTGAAGCTGAGAATCTGCAAAAAGGCATGGCACCCGAGCAGGCGCAATGGCTTGCGCATCACCGCAAACAGCCCGGTGGCAGAGCCTCCAATCTGATCGTGCTACCACAACTCACACCCTTCTCACTTGGCGCCCTACTGGCCATGTATGAGCATAAGGTGTTTGTTGAAGCCTTGATCTGGGGCCTCAATCCCTTTGACCAATGGGGTGTGGAACTCGGCAAGGTGCTCGCTGATGATATTTTTGAGCGATTAAGCAAGGACTCATTCCAGCCTCACAAGCCTCTTGAATTGGACCGCTCAACTCAATATTGGATTGAACAGTTTAAAGCCTAAGTCGCTAGCCAATAGTTTATGACAAGCGCAAGGCCTTTAAATATCTTATTTACTGAACATGCCCAAGGCTACGGCGGCCAAGAGCATTATATCCATCGCTTAATGCTGACACTACGTGAGCAAGGTCAGCAGGTGGAGGCCTTATGTATGCCTGGGGCTGAACTCGTGTCACGCCTACAAGATGATGGCTTTGAGGTGCATACAGCGGATATGCGTAAAGGCATCCGGAGTTGGCCTGCCATTTTTTCTATGCGTAGGCTGATGCGTGAACGTGGCTATGATGTTGTCAATACCAATAGTCGCCAAGACACCCTACGAGCAGGCTTAGCGGCACGCTTAGCCAGGGTACCGTTAGTTGTCAGAACACGGCATTTGGCCAAGCCGATAAACTCCTTGCTCGCTTACAGCATGATCCCACAACGACTGATTACCCCCAGTGAGTATGTGCGCCAAATGCTAATTCACAAAGGCGTGCCGCCTGAGCATATTCAAGTCATCGGACCGCCAGTGAATTTACCCACGCCTTTGCCCAGCGCTATTTTGCGTCAGGAATTAGCGCTTTCCGAGAGTGACGTCATTGTCGGTAGCGTAGCAGTGCTCCGCAAAGATAAACATATGGATGAACTCATCCAGGCCATGGCGCCGTTACTCAAGCAACAGGCCTCACTGCACCTAGTGATCGTTGGCGACGGCGCTCAACGCCCTTATTTGCAACAACAAGCGGCAGACTTGGGACTCAATGCACAGGTGCATTTCTTGGGCCGACGCGATGATGTGCCCGCCTTACTGAGTGATTTTGATATTTTTGCCTTAGCTTCACACACCGAAGCATCCGGCACCGTCTTTGCCGAAGCCGGGGCGGCTAGGCTACCGACGGTGGGCTATGCCGTCACAGGCATTCCCGAGATGATTAATCCCGGTGTCAGTGGCTTGCTAGTGCCCCTACAAGACATTGCGGCATTTACCGAGGCCTTAGCAACACTCATACACAATCCCGAACTAAGAGCACAAATGGGTGCAGCGGGTTATCAATTTGTGGTAGCAGATCAGCGCTTTACCATGGATAGGGTTGGACAACTTACACTAAACAGCTATCATAACTGGCTGAGGGAGCTTAACAAATGAAATTTTTAGAGACTTCAGTACCAGTATTGATGTATCACCATATCCGACCGGAGGCAGGGTTTATTGCCTGCACCCCTGAACATTTTGAGCAACAATTACAGTGGCTATCACATCAGGGCTACGAGAGTCTAAGCTTGGCAGAATTCGCCGCTCACTTGGCGGGCGAAACTCGTAAAAAAGCGGTGGTGATCACCTTTCATGACGGTTACTTGGATAATTGGGTCTATGCCTTTCCCTTGCTGCAGAAGTATGGTTTTAAGGCGACCATTTTTCTCGTCAGCGGCTGGCTTCATCATGGCGAAATTCGAGCCAACACAGCTACCGCCAAAAGTCCTGCTGAACTGCCACCATGCCCGGAACATGCACAATGCGAACAGCTAATTGAGCACGGTTGCAGTGATGAGGTGATTTTGCGGTGGTCTGAGGTAAAAGCCATGATAGATGCTGGCCTAGTTGAGTTTCACTGCCACACCCATAGCCATACTCGCTGGGATCTAGACCCAAGCATTGATAAAAATACCATGTTTCGTCAGGAGCTAAGGGATTCTAAAGCAACCTTTATTCGTGAACTCGGCACCTGTAGTCAGCACTTCTGCTGGCCCCAAGGCTATTTTGACGAGGATTACTTGGCCATCGCACAAAGTGAAGGCTTTGCGTATTTTTACACCACCGATCCCTTCGGTCGCAATACTCAACACACCTCTAACACGCATATTTATCGCTTTCACGCACCAAATCGGAATGGTCATCGCCTAGGCAAAAGAATCCGTGCCTCGCACCATCCATTGATCGCACCAGCTTTCAACCGCTTTAAACGTTGGAAGAAATCGCTTTCACGCACGCACTAAGCATCACCACCAAAAATATCTCGGGTATAGACTTTATGCGCTACATCTGCCAGCTCCGAGCTCTGGCGGTTAGTCACAATGATATCCGATTGCTCTTTAAAGCTTTGCAAATCATGGATTAGCTGACAACCCAGAAACTCGGCTGCTTTTAACATCGGCTCATACACCACCAAACGCAAGCCTTTGGCCAGCAAATGCTCCATCACGCCTTGCACTGAAGAATCTCTAAAATTATCCGAGCCAGCCTTCATCACCAGCCGATAAATGCCCACCGTTGTCACTTGACGTCGGCTGATATCCTCAGCGATAAAGGCTTTACGCGTGCTATTCGAATCCACAATCGATTGAATCAGATTTTGCGGCACATCTTGGTAATTGGCTAATAATTGCTTCGTATCCTTTGGTAGACAATAACCACCGTAGCCAAAAGACGGGTTATTGTAATGGGTAGCAATGCGCGGATCCAAACAAACCCCTTGAATAATTGCCTCAGTATTTAACTGCTTGGTGGCAGCATAGGTATCGAGCTCATTAAAAAAAGCAACTCGCATCGCTAAGTAAGTATTAGCAAATAGCTTAATCGCTTCGGCCTCGGTATTATCCGTCAATACGACGGGAATCGCTTCTTTGAGCGCTGCCTGCCGCAACAATTCAGCAAAACGCTCGGCACGCTCAGAACGCTCGCCCACCACAATACGCGATGGATATAAATTATCATGCAGCGCCTTGCCCTCTCTTAAAAACTCTGGTGAAAATAAAATATTCGATGCGCCTAATTGTGCTTTCAGATGCTCGGTAAAACCAACCGGCACGGTGGATTTAACAATAATTGTAGCCTCGGGTTCATACTGCAATGCCTCGGCCGCCACTGCCTCCACAGAGGCGGTATTAAAGTAATTTGTCTCTGGATCATAGTTTGTCGGCGTAGCAATCAGCACATAATCTGCCCCGGGGTAGGCCTCTGCCGCTTGGGTGGTAGCCCGTAACTTAAGCGGATACTGCTTAAAATAAGCTTCAATATCCGCATCCACTAAGGGAGAAGTTCTGTGATTAATCAAATCGACCTTCACTGAGTCAATATCTAAAGCAATCACTTCATGCTGCTTAGCTAATAAGGTCGCTAGCGACAAACCCACATAACCCGTACCAACAACAACTATTTTCATTTAAGCTCTAAATTTTTATCAAAAAACAAAGCTAGTGTAACGATAGATGTTGACAGTATAGTGACAGTTCAAAAATGAGTTATTAACGATGAAGTGCAGCCAGCCTTGGTAAATGCTGATCTTTGTCCGATAAAATAGGTGCTTTGATGGGCCAAGGAATCGCTAAATCAGGGCAGTTCCAGCGTACACCGGCTTGATCCATCGGATCATAGTAATCCGTGCATTTATACAGCACCTGCGCAGATTCACTTAAGACACAAAAACCATGGGCATAGCCCGGTGGTACCCAAAGCTGCAGCTGATTCTCCGCACTTAATTCAACCGCAAGGTGTCGGCCAAAGGTAGGTGAGTCTGGGGCAATATCAACCACCACATCATAAATCCGACCCCAGCCGACCATCACTAATTTACCCTGTGGTTTGTTTTTTTGAAAATGCAAGCCGCGCAATACCCCCTGCTTTGACTGGGACAGATTATCCTGCACAAAATCCTGCTCAAGCTCAAGCAGCGATAGGTAGCGCTGGCGACTAAATGACTCCATTAAAAAGCCGCGCTCGTCATAATGCACCTCGGGCTTGAGTAGTTTAACCCCCTTAAGCTCGGTATTTATCAGCTGCATCAAAATCCCTCACAAACCAAGCGACGGTGCTAGCTAAGCCCTCCTCAAAATCCTGCGTCGGTGCCCAGCCAGTGGCTGCCCGTAGCTTAGAGGAATCGACTGCATAACGACGATCATGCCCTGGGCGATCGCTCACATGCATAATCAAATCAGCATAAGATGCACCATCTCCGCGCGGTACCCGTTGATCCAGAATACGACAAATTGCCTGCACCAAATCCAAATTACGATGCTCATTATCCGCACCGATATTATAAACTTGCCCTACTTCTGCTTTACTTAATAATAAATACAGCGCCTTCACATGGTCGTCTACATATAGCCAATCGCGTATTTGTTGACCTGAACCGTAAATCGTCAATGGCTGTAACTTAAGCGCCGCTTGCACCATATGGGGAATCAACTTTTCAGCGAACTGAAAAGGGCCATAATTATTTGAACAACGGCTAATTATCGTTGGTAGACCATAGCTACGATGCCAAGCCTGCACCAAATGGTCAGATGCCGCCTTACTGGCCGAGTAAGGCGAACTGGGACAAAGGGTAGATGATTCTGTAAACTTTAAGGCACTGGCCTTCGGCTCGCTATCCGGATGCGGTAAATCACCATACACCTCATCCGTACTCACATGTAGCAAACGGAATTGCTCACGCTTTGCTGTGGGCAGTGCCTGCCAATACTGCCGCACCGCCTCTAACAAGGCGTAGGTACCCAGATAATTACTTTGCATAAAGGCATCTGCGCCCACAATTGAGCGATCCACATGGGTTTCAGCGGCTAGATGCATCACCGCATCCGGTTTAAAGGCGTCAATAACTTCCTGTAACGCATCCCGCGCTGTAATATCCAGTTTTTTAAAATGGTAACGAGGATCTGCGTTAACACTCGCTAAGGCATAGGGATGCACGGCATAGCTAAGCTTATCAACAACCAACACCTCATCTTGCTGTTGCTCGATAATAAAACGGACCAAGGCAGAACCGATAAAACCAGCCCCACCTGTAATTAAAATTTTCATCATCTTTGCTCTATGGGATTAATGTCACTAACTGCTGATCTTTGCTTGTTCAAAGCGCATCACTTTAAAATAAGCTGCAATCACCATCATATAGCACACATACACCATCACACCGTTGTTATGCCTTAGAAAGGCCTGTGTTAGTCCAAAATCAAAATAACACAGTGACAAAAGAATCCCTGCCATGGCCACCGCCCGCGTCGGCAAATGTGCCGCTCGCTTAGCACTAGCAAAGGTCCAGAGCGGTACTTGATATAAGAGAATCAATGCTATCAACCCGGTAATACCCTGCTTGGCTAAGCGATCAATAAACTCATTGTGGGCATGCGTAAAGAGATCGGCACGACCGCGTATTTGATTAGTTTCGCGTAATTGCTGCATCCCCTCTTGATAGCCTTCATCGCCCCAGCCGAAAAGGGGTTTTTCCTGCGCTAATTTTATGGCCCCACGCCACATTTCCAAACGATAACCAACGGAGGTCTGCACAGTACCGTCTTGGAACAAAGCGATCTCATGATAAGCCTCCGCAATACGCTGCTTGACCCCGATATGCGGGTTACTGAGTAAGAAAAATCCACCCAACACCACACAGAGCAACACCAATAGCTTGGCCCGCAATGAAAAAATCGCATAATAGGCCACAAAGATCACCACTAAAATTATCGGTAATCCAAGCCAACCGCCACGGCTTCCGGATAAAGCTGAGGTGATGACGCCGGCCACTGCGGCCAAGCTAAGTAACACCAACATCTTACGTCGATGCCTACTTAAGGAATGAGCCCAAGCCAAACCGGCTAAACACAACATCCCCATCAGCATGGCCAAATTACCGAATTGAATTGCATTACTAAAGCCATCCGCCCGCAGCTCACCTAAAATCAGGCGCTGATAAAGCGCCAACAGCAAGGCCCCTAAAACGCCAAACGCCAAACCCAACCACAAAGCATGGAGCGAGGGACGTGCCCTATAAATCAGAAAAAACACAGGGAGCGCTAAAATAAAGCGTGACAACTTATCCACATCCCCATCAAAGCCATGGATTAGCCAACTAACAAGGCCCTGCACGCCAAATAATAGTACCGCGCCTAGAATCAACTTATCATAGCGGTCCAACGGCAAGGCTCGCCAATGAGTGAATAAGGTATAAAGACCGCCCACGAATAACAACGTTGCGCCATAGGAATAGCCACTAGGAATAATCAAGCACAAAAAGCCCAACAGAAAAACACTGAGCTCGGCATAAATTTTCAGCCGCGGACAGGGAGGCCTGGATTGATAAACGAGTAGCTCGGTCACAGAAGGTGGATGAAGCGCCATAAAGAAAACTTAAATTGAGACTGTAAAAACGATAGACTGTCAAGGAACTCAATTATAAGTCAAATGCAATTGAGGCAAGTTGTTATCGAGCAAACACTTGCTCAAGCACAACAAACTACTTAATCAACTGCTTTAAGACCGACGAGAAGCTAGGATGATCCGCACTAGCCATCAACTCAAAAGCCACCATTTCCGTACTCACAACAATCGCCCCCGCTTGTCTAAGGCGTGCCATGGCTAATTTGATATTGCTGCGCTTACGCGAAGAGACTGCGTCACGCACTAGGTAAACGGTTTTGCCTTTAGCAAGCAAATCCAAACACGTTTGTAATACGCACACATGAGACTCCATACCACAGACAATCACATGTGCTTTATCTTTTAATAAGGTGCGCTCAACCAAGCCATCACGCACGGCGGAGAAACTACGTTTTTGAAAAACCTGAGCGCCTGCGGCAGCCGCAGACACCGCCTGATTGGTGCCGCCAATTTTATCCACACAATGCTCACTAATCACAGTCGGCAGTTTTAAATACTCAGCTAACTTACAAAGCCACAACACCTTCGCATGCATCTGTTCAGCCTGATGAATATAGGGTAACAAGCTGTCCTGTACATCCACAATTAATAAGGCTGCTTTATCAAATTGAATTCGCATATCGACCTCCTAAACTTTCTAAACTACTAGACGACAGACTAATTTTAAGCATTAATTCCTTAATCAGCCCCTAGGGTATTCATCAGGCTAGCGTAATTGCTTACAATAGCAGCTGGTAACAATCTTAAGTGTAAGTAGCAGTGAAGCATTCTAGCAGCCAAGCCGATTTAAATGATATCCGTCACAATGACTGGGTAGAGCACTATCTACCAGCCTCATGGCGTCCCTATGCGCGTATTGCCCGCTTGGATCGCCCCGTAGGTACCTGGCTCACACTGTTGCCCTGTATTGCTGCACTGTTTCAGGCCGCAGGCGGTTTCCCGGACTTGTTTCGATTATTTATCTTTGCACTAGGTGCCTTATTGATGCGCAGTGTGGGCTGCACCATCAATGATATTTGGGATCGTGATTTTGATAAGCATGTGGAACGCACCCGTTTTCGTCCTTTAACTAGCGGCGCCATCACGCTCAAGCAAGCCGTCATTTTCTTATTCGCTCAATTTGCCGTGGCAGCCGCTTTGCTATTTTTTATTAATAGCTACAGTCGATGGATGGCCTTGGCACTAGTCCCTCTAGTCATTATCTATCCACTTTGTAAGCGCTTTACCCATTGGCCACAAGCCGTGCTAGGGGCCGCCTTTAACTGGGGCATGTTAATGGCCTGGTCCGATACCACCAATACCGTACCACTCGCTGCTTGGCTTATGTGGGCTGGGGCGGTGGCCTGGCAAATCGGCTATGACACAATGTATGCCTATACCGATATCAAAGATGACTTAAAACTGGGCTTAAAATCCACCGCGATTCGCTTTGGTGAGCAGGGTATTTATTGGCTAAGTGGCTTTTATCTCTTGACCATGGTTTGTTGGCTCTGGGCCGGCTACTCAATGGCTATAGGTTGGGGCTACTTTGTCATCATGGCAGTGATTGCTGCGCATTTTGTATGGCAATTAGTGATTTTTGATATCAATAAACCCGAGCGCAGCTTTTATTTATTTAGAGCCAATGTTGCCACTGGGGTGCTACTGATTGCGGCCGCATGGCTAGGCGCCATCACGGCTTAGTAGCGAGCTTTTTAAGGCACTGTTAAGGGGTCGATTGACCCCCTTTGCCTGCGTGGTCGTTTTCACTGCCTCAATCTGGGGTAGCACTGCTAACTCCCCACGCTCAAAGGCCTCAGCTACGATTTGCTGTGCCAATTCCCACCGGCTCATCACCTGCTCGCCGGCAAAGTGCATCCGCTGGCTACGATAAGGCACCAAATTCTCACTTAAGCGCATTAAAAAACGCACTAAATCACTGGCCTTCGTCGGTGTACCCCACTCATCGTCCACTACCCTTAAGCGCAGACTGCTGTTAGCTGCGCTTAATAGCTTGGTCTGAAAATTATGCCCAAACTCACTATAAAGCCACGCTGTTCTAACAATGATCGCTTGAGGGTGCTCCTGCATCACTGCCTTTTCAGCGGCTACTTTGCTGTGACCATAAACATTCAGTGGATTTACCTGATCAGTGACCTCATAAGGCGCCCCCTTAGTCCCATCAAACACATAATCAGTGGATAGCTGTATCAAATCCACGCCAGCAGCAGCACAGTGCGAAGCCAATAAGGCCGCCCCCTCCACATTCACTGCATAGGCTTTGTCCGGCTCCAGCTCCGCCCTTGCCACATCCGTATAAGCGGCCGCATTAATCACAAGCCTTGCTTGAGAATGCTGTAACGCCGTTTGAATCGATGCCGCCGAGGTGATATCTAACTCCGCACGTGTTAACACCATCATCTCGATAGCGTGCCTTTGCACTGGTGTGCGCTGATAGGCGGCAAATGCCTGCCCTAACTGCCCGCCACCGCCTGTGATTAAAAGCTTAGTCATAAGCTTTATTAAACAGGAAGCGGCTTAAGCGTGTTTTATACGCCTCATTAATATGCTTTTTAGCAGCTTCCGCTGCCGCCTCAGGATCTCGTGCTTCCAGTGCCTTTACAATCGCCTCATGCTCATTGCGCGCCTCATCTGGTCGCCCCCTTTCAGTCAAGGTGCTATGACCTAACAACAGCATGGAATTTTGTAAGGCTTGCAAGCTTTTTAATAAAAAGCGATTATGCCCACATTGGTATAACACCTGATGAAACATACGATTATTATTCGCTATCTCAATCGGATCCGTCATTACCCTATCGGCTTCCATCAAACTTCTTAATAAGTTAATCTCTACATCACTTGCATGCTTGGCCGCTAAGGAAGCAGCCGTGCTCTCCAACACTGCACGCATTTCATACAACTCCCCTACCAAGGCCTGATCCAATTCAGTAATAATCATGCCACGATGTGGATCATTACTCACCAAGCCCTCGCTCACTAAACGATTCAAGGCCTCGCGCACGGGTGTTCTGCTGATACCCAGCTGTTCGGCTAATTCCGTCTCACGTATCCTGGTACCAGGTTCCAAGCGACCTTGCTCCAAGCCCTGAATCACATATTGATAAGCTTGTTGCGCCGACGTGGTCCCACGCTGCTTATTATCCTCCTCAAATGTCTCTAAGGACGGCGTCTTTTTGAGCGCAGGCTTATTCTTCGCTGCATTTTTTTGAACTGATTTGGCTGTTGTCATCGCTATTAAAAAAACTTGTCGTGATTAGCACTGTAAAAGCTTCTTTATTATATATAAAAACGACATTCGAAAACTAATGTATACAAATGAATACAAAATTCAGGTACAATCAATTTTTGATGGACACATATGAGCTAGGCTGAGGAGAATTCATCCACACTTAGGATAAGGGGCGCTCGCATATAATCGCTAGTGCCTTTTAACAATCACTCAACCTAGGGTGATGTCGAGCGTAGTTTTTCTAGGGTCAATGATATTTCAACCATTCAACTTGTGTTATGACTAAACAAATATTTTTTGGTTTTTTAGTTGCTCTTGCCGGTGCATTAATTGCCGTCGCGGTAGGTACGCCAATTCCCTGGTTATTAGGCTCACTGTTTTTTACCGCACTTTTTAAGATTAATGGCGCCAAGATTCAATCGCATGTCGGCTTTAGGAAAATCGGTCAGTGGATTGTAGGCATCGCGCTGGGGCTGCATTTTACACCGGCTACCGTTGAGATTATTAAAAGTCTGTCAGTGTATATCATTGCAGGCTGCCTTTTCGCTGTGCTGATTGCTTGGGTGGGTGCCTTTATTCTGTACAAATTAGGGAGGGTGGACTTTGCTACCGCCTATTTTGCTAGTACCGTCGGCGGTGCTAGTGAGATGGTAGTGTTAGCCGAAAAAAATGGCTCAAGCAATATCCCCCTCGTCGCCTCAGCGCATAGCTTACGCGTTTTAATTATCGTGATCTTAATCCCTTTTACATATCAGTTTTTAGGGCTTAAAGGCGATGTCACGACGGCGGCGCAGTTGGCTCAGTATAGCTATATAGGGCTGTTGAAGCTGTTGCTATTAACCGGGATTGTTTGCTTTATTTTGGACAGGCTAGATGCGCCCAATGCCATGATGTTAGGTGGTATTTCAGTGACGGCTTTACTGACGGCAAATGATATTGTCTTTACGCATTTGCAGCCGGAAATTCAACATATGGGGCAGATGCTATTAGGTTGGGCCTTAGGCAGTAACTATAGGCCGGGCTTTTTTAAACAGGCGCCACGGTTTTTAGGTGCGGTTAGCTTAATGACTATCATCTACTTGCTGCTGGCGTTTATTTTTTGTGTATTTGTCGCTAAGCTGTCTGGTATTTACTTTCCTACCGCTGTGCTGGCCATGAGTCCCGGTGGCTTAGCCGAGATGGCAATTACTGCCAAGGTGTTGATGTTAGGTGCACCGCTGGTGACGAGTTTTCAAGTGAGTCGCTTAGTCTTTGTGTTATTGACGGTGGGACCAAGCTATCGTGTCGTGACTAAGTATTTAAGCAGGAAGGGTATGCTGTAAACACTGTAAAAGTGCCCTTCTAGTCAATTACTCTAATGTACTCACCACCTTAGAGAATGGCACCTCCCTACTCGCACACCCCCTCACTACGCAGGACAATATACTTATGACGACATATTGTGACCTGATCGCTAAGGAGGTGTAGCGATGATGAACAGCGACTCTTTACAAAACGCTCATCGACGAGTGAATGAGCTCAGCCCCTAGAAGCGAGTGTCTGCGAGTGCCGCATCATATATAGCCAGCGCCGTTTTAAGTTGCTCTTCACTCACCACCAAAGGCGGCGCCACATGGATACGATTATCAGTCAGCATCGGCAACATGCCCTTAGCGAGTAAGGCGCCTTTGAGCTCATTCATTGCGGCCGCAGACAGTGTGCTTTTGCTTTCACGATCAGTAACTAACTCAATCGCCCAGAATAAGCCGCGACCACGCACATCACCCACGATCTGATGCTTTTCGGCCAAGGCTTTTAAGCCGGGGCCCAAGACCTCACGACCAAGGCGATCGGCATGCTCAACTAAGTTTTCATCCTTCATAATTGCGATATTTTCAATAATCGAACCCATCGCCAAGGGGTGTCCTGAATAAGTCAAACCGCCTGGGAACATTTTATCGTCAAAATAATCACTAATCGCCTCAGAGATAATCACGCCGCCCACTGGTACATAGCCTGAATTGACGCCCTTGGCGATAGTGATTAAATCAGGACGAACATCGGCATGCTGATGCGCAAACCATCTACCGGTACGACCGAAACCAGACATCACCTCATCCATAATCAGCATAATACCGAATTCATCACAGAGCTGACGCACGCCCTCAAAATAGCCTTGAGGTGGCACAATCACACCGACGCTGCCTGGCAAGCCCTCCAAAATAATGGCCGCAATATTGCTAGGATCCTCGGACTCAATCACTCGACGCAAATGCTGTAAGGCACGTTCACATTCCTGCTCCTCGCCGGTGGACCAAAAATCACTACGATATAGATGAGGACCAAAAAAATGCACAAAGCTATGCGCATATTCGTTTTTAAAGCGACGGCGCTCACCGGTGGCTTGAATTGCACCACTGGTATTGCCATGGTACGAACGGTATTGAGACAGAATTTTATCCTTGCCGGTAAAAACTCGCGCCATACGGAAGGCATTTTCTACCGCATCCGCACCGCCATTTGTAAAAAAGACCTTTTTAAAACCCTTGGGAGCGACGCTCAAAATGGCTTCTGCAGCACGCGCACGGCTGATATTGGCATGCGATGGTGCAATGGTTGCTAGCTCTGCCGCCTGCGCCTGAATCGCTTTGATGAGGCGTGGATGCTGATGGCCGACATTGGTGTTAATCAATTGGCTACTGAAATCGAGGTATTCATTACCCTCAAAATCCCAGACCTTAACCCCCAAGCCGGACTTAATGGCTAAGGGGTTTAAGGCACCCTGTACTGACCACGAATGAAACACCTGAGATAAATCGGCTTTTTTTACATCGTCATTCGTCAATGGTTGAGTCATCATCTGCTCCTTTAAATTACGATTCTTTAAATCTAATGCTGTTTAGCATGTTACTTATAGTAGCCAATTAAATGCAAAAAGCTAACAAAAAACGACGTTCTAGGGTAAGCCCCAAAACGTCGTTATCCTTGCTATTTATAGCATGAACTACTTAGCTTCTGCTTCCTCTGGCTTTTTACCAAAGTAGCGTGGCTTAAGCGCATCTGGCTTTAAGAAGTCCTTGTAACCGACGTTATCATGGTCACCCAAGACCTTGCCGTCGATTTCCTGACCATACAGCGTATGCTTGTGGAAAGTATCTTTGTACAATGCCAAAGTTTCAGCGATATCACCAGTATAGCGTGGATCCTGTGGGCGCTCCTGTGAGTCCACGTAAGCAGCAATATCCCATGCATCCGCATCCTCAATCAGCGGAGCTGCACCTAAAGGCATATTGTATTTAATAAAGCCCGCTAAGGTGAACACGCGAGAAATACCGGCACCCCAGTTATACGAGCCATCACCCCATAACGGTGGGAATACGGCCTTGTCACCGGTAAACTGACCCTGACCGTCCTCGCCATGACAGACTGCACAGTTCTGTGCGTAAAGCTCCTTACCACGCACGCGATCAGGCTCTCTACCCTCAGGTAAGGCTGCTGGACGTGGGTAACCACGACCGTAAATCTTGGCATCAGGATACATGCCCACACCCTTGGCTAACCACTGATGGTAGGCGGTTAAAGCAACCATCTCATCACTACCGTAGGCAGGTGGCTTACCGTTCATTGAATAGCTAAAGCAGCCAGCCAAACGCTCTTCAAAGTTATTGACGTGATTGTTTTTGCCGCGGAAATCAGGCAATGTCACCACCGCAGGCCACACTGGACCAGCAAAGGGACGAGAACCCGCACCTACGTGACAGCTTGAACAGTTCATGTCGTTAAAGACGTTTTTACCGCGTAGCTGCTGCGTATTGGTAAAGAGATCATAGCCGTAACGGATGGCCTCTTTGAGCTTGGGGTGCATCTCGGCCGCTTCCAAATCATCCATGGTTGGTGGGATATGCACTAACTCACCCTCTTTAGGCTCCGGGAAACCAGGCAATAGCTCTCTTAGCATCTGACGCTCTTCATCCGTCAAGTCTGATGCCATTTTTGTCAATTGAGCACTCGCAGGACCAGTCACTGCTAAGCCCAAACCCAAACTCAATGCTAATAATAATTTCTTCATCATGGCCCCCTATTTCTTTTCCTCTTTGGCTGCGGGTTGAGACGCCAAATAGGCTGCAACCGCATCAATATCTGCCTCAGTCAAACGCTTAGCAACGCGTGACATCAAGTGTAGAGGATCATTAGTACGGCTATCTTCCTTCCAGTCATTAATGGCTTTTTTAACATACGCTGGATTTTGACCGTTAATATTAGGGAATGTATTGCCGATACCATAGGCATCGACACCATGACAGGCCACACAGGCCGGGATATAGCGATTCCAGTCACCGTGATAAACCAACTTCTCACCTAAGGCCAGGGTCTCCTCGCTCGCCTCAACCTTAAAGTCTTCGGCCTTAACCGCTGGCAAGGATGCATAGTAATGAGCAACATCATGCAACTGCTGCTCAGTTAATAAATCAGCAAAAGGCTTCATGCTGACATTAACCCGTGTGCCATTTTTATATGACTCGACTTGATGCTGTATATAGCCGGCATCTAAACCGGTAAGACGGGGTCTATACTCAACGCCCGGTATACTAGAGCCCGCACCGGACTCCATATGACAGGCTACGCAAAGCGCAGATACTTCCTTACCGCGGTCAAGCACGGCTTGGTCAACTTGGGCAATCGCTACGGAACTAATAGCCAATGCCCCAGTCATAAGTAACGCTTTGGCCATCTTCCTTGACCTAAACATCATCTCAATTTCCTCCTCAAGAATAAATTGAATACCTATGATTTAAAAATGGGAATATGCCAAACGGATGTCGGGCACCGCGTCATTCTACATGAGGTTATTTTAAATTTACAAATATGAATTCATCTCGCTGAGTCTCACCTCATGCAAATCACTTTCCCTAAGCATGTGAGAATTACAGCTTAGCCGATTGTTTTTGTCTTACACCTAGGCATTTACCCTAGTTTTTGGAGAACTTTCTTCAAAATTAGCTAGCGCCTTGATCAATAGCAAGCGTTCGCTTATACAATAAGCCTCAGAGTAGACCGTATTCACATAGTTAGGGGGAAAGCATGTCAACGCCTTTAGCAAAAGTCGCCGTGGGCTCTTTAGGTGGCACCATCAGCATGACACCGGCCGCGAGTAGTGATGGCATTGTGCCGACGCTTACTGCCGCCGATTTGATTCGTGCCATTCCTGGTGTGGCTGAGCTCGCCGAGGTACATGCCGAAGCACTGAAGCAGGTCGCTAGTATTCATCTGGGCATTCAGGATTTATTGGCGGCCTTGGCTTGGGCCGAGCGCCAAGTGGCCGAGGGCGCCGTCGGCGTAATTCTGACGCAAGGCACTGACACCCTAGAAGAAAGTGCCTTTTTACTTGATTTACTGTGGCCACACTCGGAGCCGCTGATTTTAATGGGCGCTATGCGTGGTGCCGCCGCGGTATCTGCTGACGGCCCGGCTAACCTGCTTAGCTCCATCCAAGTGGCGGTGAGTGCTAATAGTCGAGATCGTGGGGTGTTGGTGGTGATGAATGAACAAATTCACTACGCGCGTTGGGTACAAAAGCAGCATAGCTTAAGCACTGCAGCTTTTATTTCAGAGGTCGCACAAGCAGGCACCATTGTCGAAGGCAAAGCCTTGTATTTTGCGGCGCCCCCTAAGCGCATGCTCTTTGATAAACCTAGCTGCTGCTCAAAACGTGTTTTATTGTGGACCAATCACCTTGCCGAAGAAAGTGATTTCTTAACCCAGCAGGATAGCTTTGACCCACTCGGCGAGCGCTTTGATGGGATAGTTTTCGCCGGTGTTGGAGCCGGTCATGTCAGCCCAGTAATTGCGCGCTGGATTAGTAAGTGGGCTAATTTAAAAGCTATCTTAGTGTGTCGTGGCACTGGCGCCGGCTCCACCGCCTTTAGCACCTACGGTTACCCCGGTGGTGAGGTGGAGTTGCAACAGCACGGCGCTATCATGGCCGGCTTTTTAAGCCCTAAAAAGGCACGCCTACTGCTATGGCTTATATTAGAAAATGGCTTAGCGCCCCGAGCAGCCGTTGCTGACTACCAGGCCAGTATGAGCTACTAATCGCTCGCAAGCTAAGCAAAAGCAGCGTTGAGCGCATGCGCAAAAGGCAATCCCTGCTCGCTATGCATGCGCCCTAACATCACATCATCAACCATTAAAACGGCAAATCATCCTCTAGTTCATCAAAGGAGTCCGGTTTTCTTGATGGCTGCGCAGGGGGCTGCTTTACTGACGGCGGATTCTGTCCACCACGGCCTGGTGGTAAGCTGCGGGTATTATTACCAAAACCGCCATTATCACCAAAAACGTCATCACCGCCAGTGTCTGACTTGGATTTCCAACCCCCATCCACTGACGTAGAGCCGGGACCACGTCCTACATCACCCAACATCTGCATGCGCTCGCCAACCACATCGGTAGCATAACGCTCAATACCATCGCGATCAGTATACTTACGAGTTTGGAGACGACCCTCAACGTAAATCTGACTACCTTTACGCAAATACTGTTCACATACCTCGGCCTGACGCCCAAAAAACACCACGCGATGCCATTCCGTACTCTCGTTTTTATTACCATCACGGTCATAGCTCACATGATTGGTCGCAATACTCAGATTACACACCTGCAGCCCGGTAGGTGTCGCACGCGCCTCGGGATCGGCTCCCAAACGCCCGACCAGAATCACTTTATTTACTGACATACGCTTAAATCCTTTAAAAAATCCACAATAAAGCAGAGGCATGGCTTTGATAAGCCACCTCTCCATGCCCTAGGCAATCACTATCCATCTATTGTACAAAATTGAGCTGTACCCGACGAGTGGCTAAGTAAGAAATCGCACACAATAGCATCGCCATAATAAACACACTGATGCTGCCCAATTTAGCGGCCACCAAGCCACCTAAAAAACCACCACAGGCTACCCCTAAGGCTTGCGTCATATTAAATACCCCAAGCGCCAAACCCTTTTGCTCAGGTGGGCAACTACGAGACACCGCCGAGGGTAATAAAGCCTCTAAAATATTAAAGGCGATAAAGTACAACAACAGCGCCAAGACCAACATCGCAAAGCTGTACATACCCGTTATCATCAAGCCCATGGCCATCATGATAACGATGAGGGTAAGTCCGATAGTTTCTCGGTGGCTGCGCTTTTTTTCGACCAAAATAACCGCCGGTACCATCAGCACTAAAGCCACCACAATCACCGGTAAATACACGCGCCATAATTGGCCAATACTTAAGTCACCCAAGGCCATCAACGCTGGTGGCAGCACCACAAAAATCGCCATTAAGACAAAGTGCAAACTAAACACCGTGAGATTTAACAGCCATAGACTCTTAGAGGCTAGCACATCCACCATCGTCAAAGAGCGATTGATCGCCAACTGATCTTGAGGTACCACCGGCACTACCCACACCGCCAATAGCAAACACAAAAAGCCTAACACACTAATGGTCCAAAATAAACCGGAGAGATTAATCCATTCAACCAATAGCGGCGACACCGCCATGGAGACAGCAAAGCTTAAACCAATGGAAGCGCCCACCATGGCCATTGCGCGCGAACGCACCTCAGGCCGCGTGGCGTCAGCAATCCATGCGGTAATCGCGGCCGATACCGCACCGAAGCCCTGAATCCCACGACCCACCGCCACCCACGTGACACTCGGTGCAAAGGCACAGATAATACCGCCAATCACAAACAGCAGCATACCGAAAATCACCACTGCACGACGCCCAAAACGATCGGATAAAAAACCCATCGGGATCTGCATCAGCGACTGAGTCAGACCGTATGCGCCAATCGCAATACCAATCATCAGCGGATTATCACCATCAATCAAGCTTTTAGCAGCATCAGCAAACACAGGGGTGAGCAAAAAAAGACCCAACATCCGCACCGCAAAAAGCAAGGCTAGGCTAGCACTTGTTTTACGCTCTAAGGGGGTGAGTTTAAGCTTTGTTGTTGTACTCATTAAAACTCTTTAGAAAAAGCAAGGCCCTAACGGCTGGTGATTAAGAAACTAATCGTTCATTATATCACTGCGCTGGTATTTTTAAGCTCGACATCGTCATTCATGGGGCGCATGCTCTTCATAAATGCGCTAGGTAGGTTATAGTAGAAAGTTTATAGAACTTCTCTTAAAAAGTGCATGAGCAATTCATTTTCCTCAAAACATCAGCCCCTACCAGCACAGGCAAATTCCTTGATTCGCATCCGAGGTGCGCGTACCCACAATTTAAAAAACATCGACTTGGATTTGCCGCGTAATCAGCTGGTGATTTTGACCGGACTGTCAGGCTCGGGTAAGTCATCCTTGGCCTTTGATACGCTCTATGCCGAAGGGCAAAGGCGCTATGTAGAAAGCTTATCCACCTATGCGCGTCAGTTTCTGGAGCTGATGGATAAGCCGGATGTGGATTTAATTGGGGGCCTATCCCCAGCCATTGCCATTGAGCAAAAATCCGTCAGCCATAATCCCCGCTCGACCGTCGGTACCATTACCGAAATTAGTGATTATTTGCGCCTCCTCTATGCACGTGTTGGCACCCCCTACTGCCCTACGCATAAGGTACCGCTACAGTCTTTCTCAGTCTCGCAAATCGTTGATTTTGTATTACAGCTAGCACCTGAAACACGGCTGATGATCTTGGCGCCAGTGGTGCCAGCACCCCAACAAGACTTGATCAGTCTGTTACACAGCCTGCAGGCCCAAGGCTATATTCGTGTGCGCCTTGGCGGCGAAATCTATGACTTAGATCAGTTACCCGGGGACCTAGCTACGGACTTTGCCCAAGTCGAAGTCATTGTTGATCGTCTACGCGTACGTCCTGAACAAAAGCAACGCCTTGCCGACAGCATTGAAACGGCATTTGAAGTAGCCAATGAGCGAGTGCTGATTGTCGATATGGAGCAGGAGCAAACATATGCCTTTTCAGGACGCTACGCCTGCCCTCATTGTGATTATCAAATCCCGCGACTAGAACCTAAGATGTTCAGTTTTAATAGCCCCGAGGGCGCCTGCCCGAGCTGTGACGGCGTCGGTCTAATGGCAGTCTTTGATGCGGATAAAGTCATTGTCAGCGAGGATCTAAGCTTATTAAATGGCGCCATTAAGGGCTGGGACCGGCGCAACCTCTTTAGTATGGCGCTATTAAATAGCTTAGCCACACACTATGATGTTGATTTGGAAACGCCCTGGCATAAACTGCCTAAAGCCATTCAAGACATTATTTTATATGGCTCTGGCAGCACCGAAATTGATTTTGTTTATTTAAATGACAAGGGTAAAAGCACGATCAAACGCCATGCCTTTGAGGGCGTACTACCTAATTTAGAACGACGTTGGGCAGAAACCGAGTCTAACGCCGTGCGTGAGGAATTAGCGCTTTTACGCAGCACCATTCCCTGCCCTGCCTGTCATGGCACACGCTTACGAGAGGAGGCACGATTTGTCCGTATAGGCGCAGCAATTGAAGCAGCCGTGCTGCCTGAACCCTCAACGCCAGCAGAAGCCACCAGCGCATCCCACACGGAGTCCGACAACAACGCCCGCCTGCCTGGCTATAGCCTCAGCGAAGTCAGTCATTTATCCTTAGCGAGGGCGCAGCAATGGTTCGAGCAGCTCAATCTCAGCGGCGCTGACAATGAGATTGCCCGCCCCATCGTACAAGCCATTAAATCGCGCTTAACTTTTTTGAATAATGTGGGTTTGAATTATTTATCCTTGGACCGTAAGACCAATACCATTTCTGGCGGCGAGGCGCAGCGTATCCGACTAGCCAGTCAAATCGGCTCTGGTCTAACTGGCGTTTTATACGTACTGGATGAGCCCTCAATCGGCCTACACCAACGGGATAATGATCGTTTAATTGAAACCCTGATTCATCTACGCAATCTTGGCAATACCGTAATTGTGGTTGAACATGATGAAGATATGATTCGCGCCGCGGACTGGGTGGTTGATTTAGGACCCGGGGCCGGTGAGCATGGTGGCAAGGTCATGGCCAGCGCCACGCCAGCCCAACTGCAAGAAGATCCTAACTCCCTCACGGGTCACTATCTAAGTGGCGCCAAAAAGATCCCTGTACCTAAGCGCAGACCCGTCACTCCGCGATCGCCCCTGCCTTGGCTACACTTGCAGGGCGCCAGTGGCAACAATTTAAAACATGTCGATCTACATATCCCCTTACAACGATTAGTCTGTGTCACCGGCGTCTCAGGCTCGGGTAAATCCACCTTGATAAATGACACCTTAGCCTCAGCACTCGCGCAGAAACTGAACCGGGCACAGACTGAGCCAGCGCCTTATCAATCCATTAGCGGACTGGCGCATTTAGATAAGATCATCACCGTGGATCAAAGCCCTATCGGGCGTACCCCACGCAGTAATCCAGCGACTTATACCGGCTTATTTACACCCATCCGGGAGCTCTTTGCAGGCACACCCGAAGCTCGCGCTCGTGGCTATGACCCTGGTCGCTTCTCCTTTAATGTCAAAGGCGGCCGTTGTGAGCATTGCCAAGGCGATGGTGTGATTAAGGTGGAAATGCACTTTCTGCCGGATGTGTACGTCCCTTGTGATGCCTGTCACGGCAAACGCTACAACCGCGAAACCTTAGACATCCGCTATCGCGGCTTAAATATCAGTGAGGTCCTCAACTTGACGGTTGAACAAGCCCTCACATACTTTGCCGCCGTCCCTTCGATTCAACGACGCCTACAAACCTTAAACGAAGTGGGTTTAGGCTATATCCGTTTGGGTCAGAGCGCCACCACCCTCTCCGGCGGTGAAGCACAGCGCATTAAGCTGTCTTTGGAGCTATCCAAGCGCAGCACCGGCAACACACTTTATGTATTAGATGAGCCAACGACCGGTTTACACTTTGCCGATATTGAGTTACTCCTAGGGGTACTGAATCGACTGGTAGATGCCGGCAACTCCATGGTGATTATTGAGCATAATCTGGATCTGATCAAAACGGCGGATTGGATTATTGATCTGGGTCCAGAGGGTGGACAAGGCGGTGGACGTATCGTGGCTGAGGGCACGCCAGAGGAGATTGTAAAAAACCCAGCCAGCGCCACGGCGCAGTATTTGGCACCGTATTTGGTGAAGTAGCACACTTAGCTTGCGACTACTAGTTAGCCGATGCGATGGGCTACGCTGGCGCACCACCCTCAAATCTTATAAATCCGGCGATGCTCTTTAATAGCATAGCGATCGGTCATGCCAGCAATATAGTCTGCTATCCCCCGCGCTTGCCGGTTAGCATCCTTAAAGCGATGGTCTGGCGGTAGCAAACGAGGCTCTTCTAAAAAAGCCTCAAACAGCTCATGAATCACACGACGCGATTTCACAGCCATCCGCATCACTTTATAATGGCGATAGAGATTATCCAACAAAAACTTCTTAAGTTCATCCTGCCAGGCTCGCATTGCAGGTGAGAAAGCAACCAAGACCGGGGCATTGGCCACATCCTCAGGCGTTTTAACCCCATAGTGAGTAATTTGCGCTAGCGTATGATCAGTCACATCCCGAATTAGGGTATTAATCATCCGGCGAATCGTTTCCGCAATCAGACGCTTACCACCCAAGCTCGGATAGCGCTGCTTCACATGCTGATAATGCTGAGCAAAAATTTCCACCCGACTCAGTTGCTCTAGCGTGATTAAACCGGAGCGTAAACCGTCATCAATATCATGGTTGTTATATGCGATTTCATCGGCTAAATTAGCCAGTTGCGCTTCTAAAGAGGGCTGTTTGCCCTCAAGAAAGCGCTGCCCTACCTCGCCAAGTTCACGCGCATTTTTTAAGGAGCAATGCTTTAAAATACCGCTCCGCGTTTCAAAGCTGAGATTTAAGCCGTTAAAATCAGCGTAGCGCTCTTCTAGCTCATCCACCATGCGCAAACTTTGTAAATTATGCTCAAAACCACCCACCTCCTCAGGTAAATGGCCACGCATATACTCATTTAAGGCATCCTGACCAGCGTGACCAAAGGGTGTATGCCCTAAATCATGCGCTAAACAAATGGCCTCAACCAAATCCTCATTAATCAATAAGTTTCTAGCCAAGGCACGCCCTATCTGGGCCACTTCTAAACTATGGGTTAGCCGGGTGCGGAATAAATCACCCTCATGATTAACAAAAACCTGGGTTTTATACTCAAGGCGCCTAAATGAACTGCAATGAATAATGCGATCCCGATCGCGCTGAAAAGGGCTGCGCTTAGGATCCGCTTCCTCGGCATAACGACGCCCGCGTGATGCCTCAGGGTGTACCGCATAGGAAGCCAGATTAGCAATGCAGATCATGCGCTCACTCATCAGTCGCTGGCCTGACACCGTCAATACCGTAGATACCACCGGTACGCCCCGTACCAGCACCTGCATCGCGGGCAATTTGCGCTTGACGCGCCACCTCTGCCGCCGCTTCCGAACTATCGACTACCGTACTAAGCGCTTCACTTGCTGCCACCGAGGGCGTCACTGCCTGGCGAGACTCGCTCGCCGTATCAGCAACTTCTGGCGAGCTCAGCGCTTTGCTAGCCTTAACCTCAGCCGAGGTCGTTTTGCTCAATACCAAACTAAGCAGCTCTTGCGGCGCACCTTGTACCTTCGCCTGACCAATTTTTTCTAAGAGCACAAACTTAATTTTGCCGCCACTTGCCTTTTTATCGAGCTTCATGGTGTCAAACCAAGTATCCTTGCCACCTAAGGCAGGCGCTACCGTAGGACAACCGATCTGTGCTACCAAACGGCGTACACGCTCTACATCCTCTTGGGGGAAATTGCATACTAGCGCCGACAGCTCTGCTGCCTGCACCATGCCACAACCGACCGCCTCACCGTGCAACCACTCACCATAACCTAAGCCATTTTCAATCACATGCGCAAAGGTATGGCCAAAATTCAGAATCATGCGACGATTCGACTCCTTTTCGTCCTCTTCGACCACTTGTGCCTTTAATTCACACGCACGGTGAATAGCATAATTAATCGCTTGTGGCTCCAACGCCTTCAGCTCCTCCACAAACTCCTCGCACCAATCAAAAAACTCACGATCCATGATCAGACCGTACTTAATGACCTCAGCAAGACCTGCGGCAATCTCACGCTGCGGCAAGCTTTTTAAGACATTAATATCAATATCAACAGCAATGGGCTGATAAAACGCGCCCAGCAAGTTTTTACCTAAGGGATGGTTAACTGCGGTTTTACCGCCTACGGATGAGTCCACCTGAGCCAATAAAGTAGTCGGCACCTGTACAAAACGAATACCGCGCATAAAAGTTGCTGCGGCAAAGCCACCCAAATCACCAACGACCCCGCCACCCAAAGCCACAAGCACCGATTTGCGATCCAGTTTATGCTCTAGCATAAAGGTAAAGACCTCATTTAAGGTATCGAGATTTTTATACTGCTCACCATCAGGGATATCAAAGCAATAAATCTCCTTACCGCTAGCCTTTAACGCCTTTAATGCCGTGTCTCCATAAAGCTGACGTACGGTCGGATTACTCAACAACAAGATGGCACTGGTATCCGGCGGTATGGAGGTAGCAAGCTGCTGCATCAGATTTGGCGCAATCTCAATCGGATAGGAGCCGCCAGGTACATTTACTCTCACAATACTCATTTGGAATCTCTTTCAGCTAATAAGTTAATCATTTGATCGACTACCGTATTGAGTGAATCCGCCGCCGAATCAATAATATGATCGGCCATTGACTCATAAATATCGGCACGTGCAGCCAATAACTCAGCTAAACGGGCTTTAGGATCAGGGGTGGCTAATAAAGGCCTATTTTTATCCTTGGCCACGCGACGATAAAGCTCATCCACATCCACCCGCAGATAAAAAACCTCACCGTAGCGCTGCATTAATTGTCGATTAGCCTCAGCTAAGACCGCACCACCACCGGTGGCTAAGACAATTTCGTCCTCTAACAACACGTCCTGCAATACCTCTGACTCACGCTTACGGAACCCTTCCTCACCTTCGATGTCGAAGATAGTCGGGATGTCGACACCGCAACGCTCAACAATGGCATGATCCAAATCGACAAACTTGCGTCCGATTTTTTTGGCCAAGGCACGGCCGATTGTTGTTTTACCGGCACCCATCATCCCGATCAGGATGATGAGGCTTTTTGTGGGCAAATCCTTAGGTGCTACCGTGTCAGTCATCGTCTTGTAAAACGTTATCGTAATTTTTAATTAGTTAAAATGGTGGTTTAGCCAAATTTTACACATTTCCCGCTGTCTTTGTTGTGATTTTAAAGCTAAACTAGGGGCTACGTTTAAAATAGCCGTATTGTATCCGGGTTTATCCCTTCGCTTCTGAAAGCGTATTTTACCTATGAGTCAAAAAAAGCAATCACCTAAAGTTTCAGGTTTCGGTGCCTTTATTGGTCGCTTTATTATTAAAGTATTGTTCCTCGGCGCAGGCTTAGCAGTGTGCGGGCTAATTTTCGGCACCCTCGTCGTCAGCTCCGTGTGGCCCAACTTACCTAACCTGACTGCCATGACGGACTACCGTCCACGCATTCCCTTGCGTATTTATTCCGCAGACAAAATCCTGCTTGCCGAGTATGGTGAGGAGCGGCGTAATGTCCTGCGTATCGACGAGTTCCCTGAAAAGATGAAATTAGCCATTTTAGCGGCTGAGGATGATAACTTTTACGAGCATTCCGGTGTGGATTGGCGTGGCGTGATTCGTGCTGTGTTAGCCAACCTCTCCTCCGGCGGCCGCGCTCAAGGTGCCAGTACCATCACCATGCAGGTGGCGCGTAACTTCTACTTAAGCACTGAAAAGTCCTACTTGCGTAAGTTTTATGAATTGCTATTAACTTACAAAATTGAAGAAAATCTGACCAAGGATCAGATCCTTGAACTCTATATGAACCAGATTTATTTGGGCCATCGTTCCTACGGTTTCTCAGTGGCGGCGCGTACCTACTTTGCCAAGCCTTTATCCGAGGTCAGCTTAGCCGAAGCGGCAGTGTTAGCCGGTATTCCCAAGGCCCCATCAAACAACAACCCGCTCACCAATCTACAAGGTGCGCTTGATCGTCAGCACTATGTGTTAAATCGTATGTTGCGTTTAGGCTATATCACTCAAGCGGAGTTTGATGAGGCGCGCGCCGAGGCGGTGACCACACGCTCCATGGCGGAGGTAGAAAGCGAGGAGTCGGCCCGTATTACCCAAGCCCAACGCCAAGGTAGCTATGTGGCAGAACTGGCACGTCAACTGATGTACTTGACTTACAAGGACAATGTCTACGGTCGCGGCTTAAACGTGTATACCACCATTGACTCAAAGGATCAGGCGGTGGCTTATCGTGCCTTACGCAAAAACATTATGCAGTTCACCAATAACCGCCCTTACCCAGGACCAGAGGGTCAAATTGAGTTGGCTGAGGGGGTAGAGCATGATGATAAGGCCATGGAAAAAATCATTTATGAGGTGCGTAAATCGCATCCTAATGACGATGATTTATTAGTCGCGGTGGTGCTTTCTTCCGCTGCGGACAAGGTCACCTTAATGCGCCGTGTGGGTGAAATTATTGAGCTCAGCGGCAAGGAATTAAATAACGCACGCCGCGCCTTACCTCCCAAGCCTAATAATGCTAAACCCATTTTGCGCGGTTCAATCGTCTATATTCAACGTTTTGGTGAAAATGGCTGGAGCATTGTCAATCAGCCACAAGTCGAGGGTGCTTTTGTGGCGCTCAATACCAAGACCGGTGCAATTCAATCCATGGTGGGTGGCTTTAACTTCTACCGCGGCGACTTTAATCGCGTGACCCAAGCTTGGCGTCAACCCGGTTCAACCTTTAAGCCCTTTATCTACGCTGCCGGCCTTGAGCGCGGTTTAACCCCTGAAACTCGCATTTCGGATCAGCCCTTTGTGCTGACTGCCCGTCAAACGGGCTCCAAACCATGGCAGCCTAAAAACTACGGCGGTCGCTACACGGAGAGTCAAACCATGCGTAACGGTCTCTACCAGTCACGCAACATGGTCTCAATTCGTATCCTAGAAGCTGTGGGTGCGGACTTTGCCCGTGACTACATCACCCGTTTCGGCTTTGATATCCGTCGTCAACCACAAAAAGGCGCATACCTCACCATGGCGCTAGGCGCTGGTAACGTCACGCCTTTACAAATGGCAGGTGCGTATGCCGTCTTTGCTAATGGCGGTTATCGTGTGAATCCGTACATTATTGACTATGTACTGGATCCGGATGGTAATGAAATCATGCGTGCCCAACCGCAAAAAGCCGGCGATGAGGCCAATCGCGTTTTAGATGCACGTACGGCCTATGTGATGAATGATCTACTCCATGGGGTAACCACCTCGGGTACCGCCGCACGCACGACCGGCACCTTAGGCCGCAAGGATTTACACGGCAAAACCGGTACCACGAACCAAGCTTTTGATGCGTGGTATGCCGGTTACACCCGTGATTTAGTGGGTGTTGCTTGGTTAGGCTATGACCAACCACGCTCTTTGGGTAGTAATGCCACTGGCGGTCAATTAGCCATGCCGATTTGGATCGAATATATGCAGACCGCCCTCAAAGGCACACCCGTGACCGCCCCTGGCCCCCTACCTAAGGGTTTAGCCAAAAACGGCGGCAACTACTACTTTGAGGAGTTCCCTCAGGGCAAGGCTATCGCTAATCTCGGCACCCGTGGCGGAGCCACGGGTGGTGGCAGTGGTGGTGAAGCGCAGCGCTTCCGCCCCATTCAGCCACGACGTGACCCGGTGCAACGCACTATCGAGTCCTTTAACCCAACCGGTGGTGCGCCCATACGATTCTAAGGGCAGCACAAACTTGGCAAAGCTTTTTATGACCGTTACGCGTTTCCGTAGCGGTCATTTTTTTGTCTTGGTAAGGACTTTCAAAGATGCTAAAACAACGTATGATTATAGTAGTATGTCAAAAGACAAGTCTTAGCGGATTTTTACTTAAACCAAAGAGTGATTAGGAGTAAGCAATGATTCATTCCGGACCGGCCATTACGGTGCAAATGTTAGATGACGGCATTGCCGAGTTCAAATTTGATTTACAAAATGAATCGGTTAATAAATTTAACCGTGTGACCTTAGATGATTTAGATGCGGCGGTGCAAGCGGTAAAAGCACATCCTGAGATTCGGGGGCTGTTAGTCACCTCTGGTAAAAACTTCTTTATCGTCGGTGCTGATATCACCGAATTCGGCGGCGTCTTCGCTCATGGTCGCGACTATATTCAAGACTGGACCATGGATATTCACCGCATTTTTAACGCCTTTGAAGACTTGGATATTCCAAAAGTCGTAGCGATTAACGGCTTTGCCTTAGGTGGCGGCTTTGAAATGTGCTTAGCCAATGACTATCGTGTGATGAGTGATAAGGCACAAGTCGGTCTACCAGAATTAACCCTTGGCTTAATCCCTGGTTTTGGCGGTATTATTCGTCTGGCGCGGGTGATTGGTATGGCTAAAGCCATTGAATGGATCAGCTCCACTCGCCCTCGCAAAGCCGCCGATGCCCTGGCTGACGGCGCGGTTGATGAGGTCGCTGAACATGATAAACTGCGCGATACCGCCTTAGCAGCACTTAAAAGAGCCATTGCCGGTGAGATTGATTGGCAAGCCAAACGTGCCCTTAAACTACAAGCCGTTGAGGTACCAGGTGGTGCTGCCGATAGCTATTTTGAAGGCGTACGTGCAGAGCTTGCCAAAACCACTAACCCTGAGCAATATCCAGCCAGCAAAGCGTTTTTAGATGTGATTGAAAAGTCAGCAGACATGGCACGCGATCAGGCGGTAGCGGTAGAAGCCGAGCATTTTGCTGGCGTGGCGGTAACCCCACAAGCCGATGCCTTAATCGGTTTATTCTTAGCCGATCAGGTCATTAAACGCGCTGCCAAGAAAAACGCTACTGCCGCACGTGAGGTGAAAAAAGCGGCCGTACTCGGTGCCGGCATTATGGGTGGCGGTATTGCCTACCAAGCAGCCACCAAAGGCACAGCGGTGATTATGAAGGACATCGGTCAGGCACAGCTTGACTTAGGCATGAATGAGGCTGAAAAGCAATTAGCGCGCCAGTTACAGCGCGGTCGCATCAGCGAGGACAAAAAGAACGCTACCCTCAAACTGATTGAACCCAGCCTAAGCTACGACGGCTTTAATGCCGTAGATATTGTTATTGAAGCAGTCACTGAAAACATCAAGGTTAAGAACACGGTGCTCAAGGAGGCTGAAAATGCGCTTCGCGAAGACGCAATTTTAGCCTCTAACACCTCAACCATTTCCATCACGGAGCTCGCCAAGGGGCTACAGCGTCCAGCGAATTTTGTTGGGATGCACTTCTTTAACCCAGTACCGGTTATGCCTTTGGTTGAGGTAATCCGTGGCGAGCAAAGCTCTGATGAGGCCATTGCTACCGCTGTTGCCTTAGCCCTCAGCATGGGTAAATCACCAATTGTGGTGCAAGACTGCCCCGGCTTTTTGGTTAATCGTGTGCTATTCCCCTACTTCGGTGCCTTTGACCGTTTAATTAAAGACGGCGCTTGCCTGATTAAAATCGATCAAGTGATGGAGGACTTCGGTTGGCCGATGGGTCCTGCTTACCTATCCGATGTGATTGGTTTAGACACTTGCGTCCATGCATCCAAAGTGCTAGCGGACGGTTTCCCTGATCGCATGAAAACTGATTATACCGGTGCCACTGAGGCATTATTTAAGACCGATCGTTTAGGTCAGAAAAACGGCAAGGGTTTCTACAAATATGTTGCCGATGACAGTGGTCGTAAGCGCAAAACCGCTGATGATGAGGTAAAAGACATCCTCGCCCCTCATGTGGACGCCGCTGCGCCAGGTTCAGTGGACTTTACGGCAGAGGAAATTCGCGATCGCCTAATGCTCGCCATGTGCAACGAAGTTGCCCGCTGCATTGATGAGAAAATCGTCGCCAGCCCCGAAGAAGCGGATATGGCACTCATCATGGGTCTTGGCTTCCCAAGATTCCGCGGAGGTGCCTTACGTTATATCGATCAGATAGGTCTTAAGGAATATGTTGCCCTGTGCGATCGCTACGCCCACCTCGGTAAGGCCTATGAAGCGCCGCAAATTCTGCGTGAGATGGCCGCCAAAGGTGAACGCTTTTTTAGTTAATTAATGCGACAATAAAAAATGCCGATCGTCACCACTGTGGCGATCGGCATTTGACAATCGTGCGCTGCGCATCAAAGCAAAGCAAAGCTAAGGGATTCTCACCTCAAGCTTTTGCCCAGCCAAACCCGTACAGAGCTCGCTCAGACGCTCGTCTAGATTAGGACCACCGCGGGTATCGACCCACTTACCGTCTTGGTAACCATAATGCCAAGCGCCACTAGGGGCAGCTAACCACATCTCCTGTAAGGGTGACTGGCTATTTAAGACTAGATGATCGCTACGATTAAACACAATGGTCAACACCTGACCGTCCAAGTTCGTATCCAAGTCTAGATCCAACTCATCAAACCAGCCTTCCGCTTGATCTTCGACTTCGGCCAAAATGGCATCTGCTAAGGCAAGGAATTCAGATTCTGTCATAATATATTCTTCTAAAAACAATTAGTTAAAATAGGCTAAGCTTTTTAGATACTATAACAAAGCAAGCTTCTATTTACAGATGATTGGATTTCATGTTAATTAAATTATTTCATTCGGACAAGAACGACCTTGTGCCCAGTGGGGCTACCGCTAAAAAGCTCGTGCTCGTGATTGCAGGCGCCTTATTGCTGACGGCTTGCGGTCAAAAAACACCAATTTACCTGCCATCAGGCGCTCAAAAGCAGGCGATGCAAGAGCGTGAAGCACGTATCAAGGCACGCAAAGCGGCGCTTAAGCATGAGACGCCAGAGCAACGCGCTGCCCGTGAAGCTCGTATCGAATACGGCAAGCAGCGCGCCAAAGCCTATCGCCAGTCCCAAGAGACCTTATCTGACGAGGATACGCAGCCTTAGGACTAAAGCACATCAGCCATTTATTTTATTTTTACGACTATGCAACATCACTTAGCTCATTCCACCACTCGCACACCAGTTGGTGCCCCCCATTTCCACTACCAAGATCATGCCTTATATGTCGAACAGCTTGCCATTAAAGCCCTGGCTGAGCAGTATGGTACGCCCTTGTACATCTACTCTAAAGCAGCATTAAAGGCGGCGTGGGCGCGCTATCAGGAAGCAATCGATGGGCGTGATGTGTTAATTTGCTATGCCATGAAGGCGAACTCAAACTTAGCCATTTTAAATTTATTTGCCCAATGGGGGGCTGGCTTTGATATTGTCTCCGGCGGCGAATTGGCACGCGCCATCAAGGCCGGCGCCGATCCGCAGAAAATCATTTTTTCTGGTGTGGGCAAACAGGCTTGGGAGATTAAAGACGCATTAAACGCTGGCATTAAGTGCTTTAACGTAGAGTCCATCCCGGAGCTCGCGTTAATTCAAGAAGTTGCCGCAACCATGGATAAAAAAGCGCCGGTTTCCTTACGGATTAATCCAGATGTGGATGCAAAAACGCATCCCTATATTTCTACCGGTCTCAAAGATAATAAATTCGGTATTGCCATGGAGGATGCGCTGGCTACCTATGAGCATGCCATGTGCTTATCGCATGTGGACATTGTCGGCTTAGACTGTCATATCGGCTCACAAATCACCGAATTAGCACCCTATCAAGATGCATTAGCGCGTTTATTAAGCTTAATGGATCAACTAAAGAGCAAGGGCATTCAATTAAAGCATTTGGATATTGGCGGTGGCTTAGGCATAAGCTACCTGAACGAGGAGGTACCACATCCACATGACTTAATTAACACCACCCTTGCAACACTGCAAGCCCGTGGTTATGCTGACGTACAGTTAGTGCTGGAGCCGGGTCGCTCTTTAGTAGGTAATAGCGGCATGTTAGTGACGGAAGTACTGTTTTTAAAGCAGGGTGAGAGCAAAAACTTTGCTATCGTGGATGCCGCCATGAACGACTTACTCCGCCCCACACTCTACGATGTTTATCATGGCGCCTTAGCGGTAGAGCTTAAGGCAGGTGAAACGCAACGTTATGATGTGGTCGGTCCCGTTTGTGAATCGGGTGACTGGTTAGCCAAGGATCGAGATTTTGTCATTGCCCCAGGGGCATTCATTGCCATTGAGTCAGCGGGCGCCTATGGCTTTGTGATGAGCAGTCAGTACAATAGCCGTCCGCGCGCTGCTGAGGTACTGGTCGATGGTGATAAAAGCTATGTGATTCGACGCCGTGAGACCATTGAGGAGCTATTTGAGCACGAGCACATTCCCAACGCTATCTAAACCATGCAACAGCTTAGGAGAGACACACTATGACTAGACCCCTTAGCGGTATTCGTGTGATTGAAATGGCCGGTATTGGACCGGCGCCCTTTTGTGCCATGATGTTAGCCGACATGGGCGCAGAAGTCATCCGTATCGATCGCCATGGTGATACCTTCCTAGGCGGTGGTGGCACCGTGATTGAACGCGGTCGCCGCAATCTGATCTTAGACTTAAAACAGGATGAAGCCAAAGCCATTGTTAAACGACTGCTCGCTCAGGCTGATGTATTGATAGAGCCCTACCGCCCTGGGGTGATGGAAAGACTAGGCTTAGGGCCCGAGGATTGTTGGGCAATTAATCCAAAATTAGTCTATGGTCGCATGACCGGTTGGGGACAAGATGGCCCCTTAGCCAAAACAGCAGGGCATGATATTAACTATATCGCTGTCTCTGGTGCTTTACACGCCATGGGTCAGGGCGATGAACCACCAAGCCCACCACTGCATCTGGTGGGGGATATGGGTGGCGGTGCGATGATGCTTGCCTATGGCATTGTGTGCGCACTCTTTGAAAGTCAGCGCTCTCAAAAGGGGCAAGTGGTGGATGCTGCCATCACCTCGGGCGCTTCGCTGATCAGTACCATGTACTATGCCTTGATGAAGCAAGGGCTATGGAATGTGGAGCGTGACGCAAACCTGCTCGACGGCGGCGCCCCCTTTTATCGTTGCTATCGCTGCGCCGATGGTAAATTTATTGCCATTGGTGCGATTGAACCCCAGTTCTATCAGCTCTTAGTCGAGCTTTGTGGGGTACAGGATCTGGCCATTTTCCAAGAGCAAATGAATAAGGCCTTATGGCCACAACAAAAACAGGCGTGGGCTGAGCTCTTTGCTACTAAAACCCAAGCCCAATGGTGTGAGATCTTAGAAGGCACTGATGCCTGCTTTTCACCCGTGTTAGATTTTAATGAAGCGGTGCATTACGCACATCACCAAGCAAGAGATAGCTTTCAGCAGATAGACGGTATCGCTTGCCCGGCGCCCGGACCTATACTAAGTCGCACCCCCGCCACGGCAGGTGAAGTGCATCCAGCCGGTGCGCATACCGCAGCCATCCTACAATCACTTGGCTATTCGGCAGAGGAAATTCAAGTCTTTAGAGAGCGTAAGGTGTGTAATTAACTAAGCAAGTTACTGCGGCTACTCGCACAGAAGAAAGACGCTGCACCACAAAATAGCGCTGATGAAAAATCAATCATCAGCGCTATTTTTATACCCTATAGCTCACCATAAGAGTGTAAGCCGGAGAGGAAGATATTTACCCCTAAGAAGGCAAAGCTTGTTACCACCAGCCCGACTAAGGCCCAATACGCCATCACTTGACCACGCATACCGCGCATCAAGCGCAAATGCAACCAAGCCGCATAGTTTAACCAGACGATAAAGGCCCACGTCTCCTTAGGATCCCACTGCCAGTAAGTACCCCAGGCATCTGCCGCCCAGAACGCGCCAAGCACGGTAGCAACGGTAAAAAATGCAAAACCGATGGAGATAGCGCGGTACATAATGTCGTCCAACACCTCAAAGCTCGGTAAATGCGCCGCAATACGCTTACGTGCTAACAAGATGCCGGCGACAATCAGCACACTCACGCCGAAGTAAATAACCCAAACGCCGTAGTCACCACGTGAACTAAAGATCAAAGGCTCTGCTACCAAAGCACCGCCCACCAATAACAGCGGAATCATCGGTCGCCAAGAGGTGGTCTCACCATGCAATTTCACCAGATAAGCAAAGCCCACCATAGCTGCCAAGGCAAAGGTACCGTAACCCACGAAGTTTGCCGGCACATGCAACTTCATCCACCAACTGTTTAAGGCATTATTAAGTGGTTGAATCGTGGCCGCATCACGTAAAAAGGTGTACCACAGTAAAAAAGTCACCGCCGACGCCACCACCAACATCACAAAACCACCTAAGGCACGGGTATGATAGCGACGCTCATAATACAAATAAAAAAGCACAGTAATTAAACAGAAGAGAACAAACACCTCGTATAAATTACTGACTGGGATATGACCCATATCGAAAGCAATCAGATGACTCTCACGCCAACGCACTAATAAACCGATAGAGCCCATCACCGTTCCGGCCCAAGCAAAAGCCGACCCCATCCAGCTCAAGCGCTCACTGATTAAACCTAACCAATAGGCCACGGTGGACATAAAGAATAAGGCACACATCCACAGCACAGCGGATTGTGATGAAAGAAAATACTTTAAGAAAAAGTTGCTTTCCGCCTTGGACAGATCGCCACCGTAGAGCAAGATTGCAAAGACGGATAGCGCAAAGGTCAGGATCAAATAACTGCGCAGTGGACGCCACAACCAGCCCACCCATACAATGGCAAAGGTAGAGCTAACAAGGATAACTTTTTCATAGATATCCATGGAGTCCGACCACTCGAGCAGAAAGTAAACCGCCGCCGCCATCAAGACGAGGAAAAACACAATATCGGTCCAATTAAAGCGACCGCGATGACGCTCAGTCGTAACCTCAGCGGACGCTTTTTCCCATTTGGCCGCCACCGAGGCAGCTTTTGATTGTGCAATTGTTTGACTCATTGTAATTACCCCTAACTCCTTGCGACATCCGAGAAATCATGCTTAAACTTAGCAAACTCCTTGCGGAAGTCTAATGTCCGCTTATGCGAAGTCATTGCCGCTTTAATCTCGCTACCACCGTCCGCACAGCGGTTAACCCAGAACCAAATGCGACGGTCACGCACATACAGCATCATAAAGACACCGATCATTAAGAACATGGTACCTAAATAAACAATCCATTTACCCGGAGAACGCGTGGCTTGCAATACGCTCGCCTGCACGTGCTCGAAGGTCTTGAGTTGTAAGGTCATCGGCACCGGATAATGGGTTAAATCAGATAAGGCGCGAATGGCCAAATTAAGCCATTGCGCATTTTGTTCAACCAGCTCGAAACTCTCAAAATTCAATGCTGGATAGCCTAGATCCTGACGCACATACTCGCGCACCTTCATTGTACTAAAAACGATATAGTCACGCATTAAGCGCTGCATTGGCTCTCGTAGCTCAGCAGGCAGACGCTCGGCCTCCGGCACACCCTCACCGCTGATGTAGCGATCTAAACCGGGAAAACCGCCCTCAGCAAAAACATTTAAGGCCGTATCCGCCATGCTAATAATAGCGGCTGCCGGCACCTCGGGACTTTCCATCATTTGTGAGTAATCCCTAGCAATACGCGTGCGCGTAGACTGCTGACTCAAGGCTGTGCGCATGGCCAAAAACTCATCTAAGGCACCCTTATCATCTGCCGGTACATAAATGTAGCGGAAGCCTTGGCCAGACTCATCCGCAATACCGAATAAATACACCAAGCCCTCGTCCAAAGGCACTGGCAACATATAGTTTTTAAACTCAATGGATTGATTTGCCGCATTGGTCAAGGTGTAAGTGAAACTGGGGCCAACATTATGCACCTTTTCATTATTTTTGCGGGCGGCACTACCAGTCACTGCAACCACCTGCTCCTGTAAGCTGCGCTTAGTTTCACCGGGCTTGGAAAGATCCTCAACATTAATCGGTGTAAAGCCGGTAAAGCGGACTAGATACGGCTCGCCCCCATCAACCAAGCTAAGCTGCATGGGGATCGCTGAGCCCACCTCACCCTGCACATCAAATGCCGCTTTGGCGCCTGACTGTAGCGGTAGCGCTGTCAGATAAAGCTTGGAACCGCCATCATCAAAGCTGGACTGGTATAAGGTTACGCCATTAATGGTATAGGGGTGATTGACCTCAATAATATGATTGTCGGTTTTGCCCGTTCGATAGTCCGTAATATCCACATCACTGGCAAAGCGCTTGGGCATACCATTAGACTGGTAATATTCGATAATAAATTTATTTAACTTGACCTGAAAGGGCAATTCCTGCATAAAAAAGCCACCGCCAATGCTTAATAAGGCATAGTCAGACGCCTGCCCTTCAGAGATCATCATATTGCCGCGAAAGCTCGGGTTATTCGTGGCATAGCGTGAATCCTCCTGCACCTGCGCCACAAAACGCACCTCTTCGGGAATCGCCCGCTTAAAACCAGTCCAAATTTGTAAGCGATTAGGTAATTCACTATCCAACAAACCGCCAACACAAATCACCACAATCGCCATATGGGCAAAAATAAAGCCTAAACGATTACTACTACCCTTTTTAGCCGCTAATAAAACCGTATCACCATCGGCCTTTTCCTTAAACTGATAGCCATGATGCCTTAGCCAAGAGCGACCTAAGGTGACGCTCTCCTCTTGTGACAAATCAGACGCAAGCTCAAGCTTATGCGGAAAAGCGCGTAAGCTTGTTTGACGTACGTACTCACGGAAAGTACGCATATCTTTGATCATTTTAGGGACGTTACGAATCAGACACACGGTCGTGGAAACGACCAAAAAAGCCATGATCAGCAAGAACCACCAGGTATTATAAATTTCTGCTACGTCAAACTTACTGAAAACGGAGTACCAATAAGTACCGAACATATCGATATACTCGATTTCAGTCATATTTTGCTGAAGCACGGTACCGATAATCGTCGCAATTGCGATAAAGGTTAAAAGACTGACTGCAAAGCGCATTGAGCCCAGCAGCTCATAAATATCTCTGCCTACACTTCGTGAGCGCTTTGCGCCCTGAATCTTATCGTTTTGCATAACAGGGTAACAGCAGGCTCCCGACGGAGCTCAACAAACAATGTAAAGATAAGTGGGTGGTGAATTTTTGCGCATCTCGTAAATACTACAAAACGCAAAAAAATTTTACAGGGTATTTGAGTGCAATAAGGCTCTAGAGTTCCCTAGAGCCTTAAAATAATTCCTCTTCCCTAAACGTGGGGTACAGGTATAGAATCGAATCGATTAACGAATACCGGCAGCATAATCCGCCACTGCCTTAATATCCTGGCGACTCATGCGATTAGCAATCTCAGCCATGTGGTTTTCCGTACCGGCATTATCACGTTCACCGTCAGCAAAGGCAATCAGCTGCTCGTACAGATACGATGGTACCTGACCACTCAGACGAGGATACTGTCCCGGAATACCGTGACCATCCGCACCGTGACAAGAAGCACAGGCAGGGACATTACGCTCGGGGATACCGCCACGCCAGATCTGACGACCACGTTGCACCATCACCTGATCCGCCGCTAACTCAGCCACCGAAGGCTTGGTCAACTCAAGACTACTCACGAATAATGCTAAATCAGCCATCTCCTGCTCCGTCATCTGCACCACGTTAGGCGCCATCAACATGGCGTTTTGGTTGCGACGATGACTTTGTGTCGCGCCCTCAGGCACCTTGAAGTTTTTGAGCTGATTCAAAATATACTCATAGGATTGACCAGCAATATGCGGGTAAAGAGATACCATGCTCATGCCATCAGCACCATGACAGGCAATACAGGTGGCAATACCACGTGCCGGGTCACCATTCATATAGAGTTGCTGACCGCGTTCAAAATCCGGCTTAACTGGACCAACTGCAGTTTGAGCAAGGGCAGCACCACTAGCCATACTTAAAGCTAAACCACCAGCCATGACAATTTTAGAAATAACGTGCTTCATGAATATCCTCTGAAACCATACCAATAAAAGGCAGGTGCCAATTTAACACTAATAGCGAGCTCGACCAGTTGATGATAAACTACCTAAAAACAAGCCGCTCAAATACAAATAAACGCTCTATATTTTAAAGCAATATGCGATAAATAGTTGCAATTCATATGCTTTGTAATAAATTTTAGCCGCTTTGTCGATTCATTTTAAGCAAAAACGATACAATATAGAGATTATTCACTATCAATTTGTCTCAGCGCAATGTCTCTTTTACACAGAGCCACCTTTTATCAGTCGGCTAGCAAGGTTTCACAGCTACCTGCGCCCCGAGGTCCCGAGGTATGTTTTGTAGGACGCTCTAATGCAGGCAAATCCTCAGCCATCAACGTCCTTACCAACCAAAAGCGTCTAGCCTATTCGAGTAAGACGCCCGGTCGTACCCGCCTGATTAATATGTTCGGCATCCCCGATCCCTTGGATCCGGAGCACCCTTTAGGCTATCTGGTTGACCTACCCGGCTACGGCTATGCCTCGGTTGCGCTTGCAGCACAGCAAGAGTGGGGGCGTGAGCTAGGCAACTACCTGGTGCAGCGCCCTTCTCTTGCGGGCGTGGTCTTGCTCATTGATATTCGTCGTGGCATCACCAAGCAGGATTATGGTTTAGTTGAGTGGATTGCCCAAGCCAAGCGCCCAGTACTGATACTTCTGACCAAAGCGGATAAGCTCCCCTACGGTCAACGACAAAAAGCGATTGCCACCATTCGCAAGGAGGTAGCAACACAGCTAGGCGATGTTGAGACCATTGCATTTTCGGCGACCAATCGTATTGGTCTCGAAGAGGCAACGGAGAAAATCCTTAACTGGATCTCACCCCAAGTAGTGCCTTAATCAGCTAATCTACCAGCAAAAGCTGCCGCCTACTGTCCTACAGCCTTTGACTGGGCAGCTAGCCCAAGCGCAGCGTTAAAGCCACTACGGCAGCCATTGATAGCAGTTATTTTAAATGTGAAGTTTTTGGAGTTGTTATTATGTCATCTAGTTTTATTCTCGCTGACTTCCCCGCAGCCCGCCCTCGTCGTAATCGCAAGCATGAGTTTTCACGCCGTTTGATGCGTGAAAGCGTATTAACGACAAATGATTTTATTTATCCTGTATTTGTGCGTGAAGGGCAAGGCGTTGAGGAAGAGATTGGTAGCCTCCCTGGTCAAAAGCGCTACTCACCGGATACGATTCTCAAGGTCGCAGAGGAATGCGTCAAACTAGGCATTCCGGTTATTTCCTTATTCCCCAACATCGATCCCAGCCTCAAAACACCTGACGGTATTGCAGCGGCCGATGAAAATGGCTTAATCCCACGAGTGACACGCGCCATTAAAAAGGAATTTCCGGACTTGGGCGTACTGTGTGATGTGGCTTTGGACCCCTTTACCAGTCACGGCCAAGATGGGGTCATTGATGAAAATGGCTATGTGCTAAATGACCCCACGCTGGAGGTGTTAGTTAAGCAAGCCGTGGCCCAAGCCGCCGCTGGCGCAGACTGGATCGCGCCAAGCGATATGATGGACGGCCGTATCGGTGTTATTCGTAAGGCCTTGGACGAAGTGGGTTTGATTTACACTCAATTAATGGCCTACTCCGCCAAATATGCCAGTGCTTTTTACGGGCCTTTCCGTGATGCAGTCGGCTCCGCCTCCAATCTAGGGAAATCCGACAAAATGACCTATCAATTAGACCCGGCTAATCGACTAGAGGCACTGCGTGAGGTGGCGTATGACATCAAAGAAGGGGCAGACTCCGTGATGGTCAAACCGGGCATGCCGTACTTAGATATTTTGCGCGAGGTCAAGGATGAGTTTCGTATGCCAACCTATGTGTATCAGGTGAGTGGTGAGTACGCCATGCTCAAAGCAGCAGCGATTAACGGCTGGTTAGATCATGATAAAGTCATGATGGAATCGCTCCTTGCCTTTAAACGTGCGGGTGCCGATGGCATTCTGACTTACTTTGCGCTCGAAGCGGCGCGCTGGCTGAAAGCGCACAACTAAGACGCACCATGATTCAGGGCTTAGGCTAATGCGGCTAAGCCCTGTTATTTTTTAGGCTGATATGCGGTCAGCAAGGAGCAAATATTATGGGCATCAATAGCAAGCACACTGAGTCTGAGGCCGTCCTTATTTTAAGTACTAGCCCGAGCTTAGCACTCGCCAAATCCATTGCCGAGGCCTTGGTGCAAGAATCGCTAGCAGCCTGTGTGAACTTAAGTCCAGCTTCTTTGTCCATTTACTCATGGGAAGATAAGCTTCACTGCGATGAGGAGTTTAGCTTAACCATCAAAACCAGCGCCGGTCGCCAAGCCCAATGCATTGCTCGGATCCAAGAACTGCATAGTTATGATGTACCGGAGATTATCGTGTTACCAATCATCGGTGGTTCAGCAGACTATCTACAGTGGATCGCCCGTCAAACCTTATGAACACAGTTAAGTCATACTTCGCCGCTTTATTCTTTGCCATTGTCAGCTTATTTTTAAGTCTGGTGCCTGCACAGGCGCAAGAGGATTTTTTACCGCCTGATAAAGCCTTTGTCATCAGTAGTTCCACGCCCACACCCGATCATCTACACATTCGCTTTAACATCGCCCCCAATTACTATATGTACATGAACCACGTTAAGTTTAAGGTGGTGGGTGATGATGAGGCAGAGCGTTTTAAAGAGGCGCTTCTAGGTGAGCCGATCTTTGGCGAAGCCATGATTAAATTTGATGAGACCTTCGGCCAGGAAATGCCGGTTTTTTATGATCCGATGGTGATTGATGTACCGCTTAAGCCCCTCAATCAAGCGGTACGTTTAATCGTGACTGCTCAGGGTTGCGCTGATGCCGGTCTGTGCTACCCGCCCGAGGATTATCCCATTGATTTAGAACCGGTGCCGGGTGGCTATCAAATCAGTCAGCAAGCAGGTTTATTTAAGCGCATGTTGGGCAGTGATACACGTGGCGCAGCACCCGCCTTAGACTTCAATGCCTTAGCGGCTACCAGCGCCAGTACTGCTAGCAGCCCCACTGAGGCGGCGGCAGCAGCTGATGCGGATGAGCGCAGCGCTCAAACTAGCGTCACCGCAATCACCGTCCCTGAGCAGCAAACGCAGGCTCGTACTGATGACTCCGCTTTCGCCAAGCTAAGTGATGCCGGCGACACACAAATTGCCGATTGGCTGAATGAGTCTAGCTTTTTTAAAATCATCCTAATTAGCTTTAGCCTGGGTCTACTGCTATCACTCACCCCTTGCGTGCTGCCGATGCTACCGATTTTATTGGCACTCGTGGTGGGGCAGCAGAATCAAACGGCAGTTGCTAGTCCGAACGCTGCGAGCACTGACAAGGACCACCCCACTCAGGGTACAAAGACGGCCAACACTCGTCGCCGTAGCCTTGCGCTCACCTTAGCCTATGTTTTGGGCACCTCCATTGTTTATACACTGTTAGGCATTGCGGCCGCCTCCATTGGTGCCGCCCTTGCGGTATGGATTCAAAACCCTTGGACCCTGAGTATTTTTGCGATTATTCTCGTCCTTTTAGCCTTTGCCATGTTTGGCAGCTTTTCCCTACAAACCCCACTAGGTGTGCAAGCCAAGCTTAACCGCCTGATGGACAAGCTGCCTGGTGGTCGCTATGGTAGCGCCTTGCTGATGGGCATGCTCTCGGCGCTAATCGCTGGTCCTTGTGTGGCAGCACCATTGGCCGGTGTGCTGTTATTTATTTCACAAAGTGGGGATATCCTCACGGGTGCGCTAGCGCTCTTTGTACTTGCTTGGGGTCAAGGCGTCTCACTCATCGCGATTGGCGCTACCTCTGGTGCCTTAATGCCTAAAGCCGGCGCATGGATGAAGGGCGTGACACAGTTCTGCGGTCTACTCCTACTGGCGGTCGCACTGTGGATGGTACAAGCCCTGCTACCTACGTGGTTGAGCGTGCTACTGTGGGCCTTACTCGCCTTCAGTTTAAGTGTGGTCTTAGGTGCTTTTAAGGCCATCGATGCGCAAAATAGCACGATCTTCGCTATTTTTAGCAAAGCCATTGCCTATTTGGTCCTCGTTTGGGGTATCTTGCTTTTAATCGGTCTCGCCAGCGGTCGCCCTGCTTTATTAACCCCACTGCAAGGCTTCACTAGCGCTTCAACCCTGGCGCTCACTGCGACGCCCGCAAGCACTTCGGTCGGCGCCAACAGCACCATTTCTCAAGTTGATTTTCAACGTATCGACTCGCTATCCGAACTGGAGCAAGTCATTGCACAAAGTGCCGGTCGACCTGTCATGCTCGATTTTTATGCTGACTGGTGTGTGGCCTGCCATCAAATGGAGGCGCTGACCTTTAGTGTGCCTGCCGTTGCCCAAAAAATGGCGCAAATGACCTTAGTGCAGGTCGATGTCACACCAAACACCGCAGCCCATCGTGAGCTTTTAAAGCGCTTCCGACTGTTCGGGCCACCCGGTATTATTTTCTTTGATGCCATGGGTAATGAACGAGAGGATATCCGCGTCGTGGGCTTTCAAAATGCCGAGCGCTTTAGTGAAAGCCTAGATCGCATCTTAGCCCAATGAACTCAAGCCAAACATAAATCGGGTAATACCCAATGTTAAGTACAACATCGATTCCCTAAAATCTAAGGCTTGATTGGATAGTTGATTCGCAGGATATTGATGAGCACACAGGATGTATCCCCTCAGGACAAGCGCTGGCAGTTCTGGATTGACCGCGGCGGCACCTTTACCGATATTGTGGCTAAAAAGCCGGACGGCAGCCTCTGCACCCACAAATTACTCTCGGAAAACCCGGAGCAATATGCCGATGCTGCCTTAGCCGGCATTCGTCGGCTGATGGGATTAGCGTCGCATGAGACCATTCCTGGGGCACAAATTGAAGCCATCAAAATGGGTACCACCGTAGCGACCAATGCCTTACTTGAGCGCAAGGGTGAGCCCACCGTATTATTGATTACCGAGGGCTTTGAAGATGCGCTTAGCATCGCCTATCAGGCACGGCCCCAACTGTTTAATCGTCATATTGTTAAGCCCGAATTGCTTTATACCCGGGTTGAGGGCGTAGCAGAGCGCATCCTAGCTGACGGCACGATTGCTAAGCCATTAGATAGGGCTCGCACCGAGGCGCAACTGCAGGCAGCCTATGATGCGGGTTTTCGTTCGGTGGCGATTGTGTTAATGCATGCCTATCGTTTTAGCCAGCATGAGGAGCTGATTGCAGCCCTTGCAAAAAGCATCGGCTTTACTCAAATCTCTGTTTCTCATCAGATCAGCGCCCTCATGAAACTCGTCGGTCGAGGTGATACCACCGTGGTGGATGCCTATTTATCACCTGTATTAAGAAACTATGTAGACCGCATTGATGCCGAGGTAGATGAGACCCGCCTGATGTTTATGCAGTCTAATGGCGGCTTAACAGCAGCGGATAATTTTCAGGGTAAGGATGCCATTCTCTCTGGCCCCGCTGGCGGTATTGTAGGGATGGCACGCATTGCTGCCGCTGCTGGCACAGCGCAGGTGATCGGCTTTGATATGGGTGGAACCTCAACCGATGTGTCGCACTATAACGGTGAATTTGAGCGTCTCTTTGATACAGCGGTAGCCGGTGTGCGGATTCGTGCGCCGATGATGAATATACATACAGTCGCTGCGGGTGGCGGCTCCATTGTGCATTTTGACGGTCAACGCATGCGTGTTGGTCCACATTCGGCTGGTGCCTATCCCGGACCGGTGGCTTATCGTAATGGTGGACCACTCACGGTCACCGATTGCAATGTGATGCTAGGCAAGCTACAGCCTGACTACTTCCCTGCGATTTTTGGCCCCACCGCCGACTTGCCATTAGACTATGAACTGGTTAAGGAAAAATTTAATCAGCTGGCTGAGACCATTTATGAGCAAACCGGCGTACGTAGCACAGCCGCAGAAACCGCTGAGGGCTTTCTGCAAATTGCCGTAGCCAATATGGCAAATGCGGTTAAAAAGATTTCCATTGAGCGCGGCTACGATGTCAGTAAATACACCTTGGTCAGCTTTGGCGGTGCGGGCGGTCAGCATGCCTGCCTGGTAGCGGATGCTTTAGGCATGCAAAAGGTGCTGATTCACCCCTTTGCTGGCGTTCTCTCCGCCTACGGCATGGGTCTAGCCGATATCACCGCCATGCGTGAAAGCGCTGTGGAACTACCTTTGGGACAAGCCTCCATGACAGCCGCTGAAGCCTCGCTTAATGGCTTAATTGAGGAATGTAGCAAGGAGCTCCTAACGCAAGGCATCAGCCAAGCACAAATGCAAATCATTCGACGGGCGCATATACGCTATCAGGGTACAGATTCAGCCATTATGGTGGACTTTGCAACGCCTGAGCGCATGCGCGAAGACTTTTATGCGGCCTATTTACAGCGCTACAGCTTTTTAATGCACGATCGCCCATTAATGATTGAGGCAGTATCGGTAGAGCTTATCGGCAAAAGCGGTGAGGAACTGGCCGCCTCCTATACCACGGAAGCTACGCACAGCACGCCTACCGCACTGGCGGATATTGAGCTTTTTAGCCACGGGCAAAGGCACCGGGCACCGATTTTCAACCGTGCCACCCTAATTCCTGGCATGCGTATCGAGGGCCCCGCCATTGTCTTTGACAGCAATGGCACCACCGTGATTGAGCCTGAGTGGCGCATGGATATTCTCAGTGCAGGTGAGCAGCTACTGAGTCGGGTGAAGCCCAAGCAAATGACCATGGCTATTGGCACCGACGTCGATCCGGTGATGCTCGAGATTTTTAATAATCTCTTTATGTCCATTGCCGAACAAATGGGAGCAACGCTTGCTAATACAGCCTTTTCCGTCAATATTAAAGAGCGACTAGACTTTTCTTGCGCACTGTTTGACCATGAGGGTAATTTAATTGCCAATGCACCCCATATGCCGGTGCATTTAGGCTCCATGGGCGAAAGTATTAAGACGGTAATTCGCAAAAACCAAGGGCGCATCAAGCCGGGGGATACTTTTGCCCTCAACGACCCCTACAATGGCGGCACGCATTTACCGGATATCACGGTGGTCACCCCGATTTTTGACGAGCAACAAGCGCAAATCCTATTTTTTGTTGCTTCACGCGGTCACCATGCCGATGTGGGTGGCATTACCCCGGGTTCCATGCCACCGGACAGTAAAAACATCATCGAAGAAGGTGTATTAATTGATAACTTTCTCTTAGTAGAAAATGGCAGTATGCGCGAAGAGGCGTTGCGCGAGCTCTTTTTAGGTGCGCCTTACCCGGCACGTAATTTTGATCAGAATGTCGCCGATTTGCGCGCCCAAGTCGCCGCCAATGAAAAAGGCGCTCAGGAATTACGCCACATGGTCAATCAGTTCGGTCTGGAGGTCGTGCAAGCCTATATGCAACACGTACAAAACAATGCCGAGGAATCGGTGCGTTGCGCTATTGAGGCCCTGCAAGACGGTGAATTCTGCTACGACATGGATAACGGCGCCAAGATTCAGGTGAGTGTCCGTGTAGACAAGGCCTCACGCAGTGCCACCGTTGACTTCAGCGGCACTTCCGCGCAGTTAGCCAGTAATTTTAACGCCCCCAAAGCCGTCTGTATGGCTGCGGTACTCTATGTTTTCCGCACCTTAGTCAATGATGAAATCCCCATGAACCAAGGCTGCTTAAAGCCGATTGAGGTGATTATCCCTGAGGGTTGCATGCTGAATCCACACTACCCAGCGGCAACGGTAGCGGGTAATGTGGAAACCTCGCAATGCATTACCGATGCGCTCTATGGCGCACTAGGCGTAAACGCAGCTGCCCAAGGTACGATGAATAATTTTACCTTCGGTGATGAGCAGTACCAATACTATGAGACCATTGCCGGTGGTAGCGGTGCGGGTAAAATCACGCACCCTGACGGTCGTGTGGAGCTGTTTGCGGGTACCGATGTGGTGCAAACCCATATGACCAATTCACGCCTAACCGACCCCGAGGTGCTAGAGTTCAGATATCCGGTGGTATTGGAGGAATTCTCCATCCGCCAAGGCAGTGGTGGCGTCGGCAAGGTCAATGGCGGTAACGGCGGCACTCGTCGCATCCGTTTCTTACAAGCCATGACCGCCTCCATCCTTTCCAACCGTCGTCGCATTGCCCCCTTCGGTCTAGCTGGTGGAGGGGCTGCCGAGGTAGGAGCTAACTACATAGAACGTGCTGATGGTCGTATTGAGATACTGGATTCTAGCGCCTCAGCAGCGATGCAGCGAGGAGATGTGTTTGTGATCAAAACCCCAGGTGGTGGGTCCTACGGTGAGGCAGACTAAGCACCGCAACGACATTCGGCGCGATTTTAGTCAGCAAGCATGAACCTAAGCCTTAACCACCTCAATAACAACCCAAGGAGACAAGCAATGAAATTAACGCGATTATCATTAGCCATTGCGGCCAGTAGTGCAATTTTTACAGTGAGCACCGCCTATGCAGAAAACTGGCGCATGGCCACCCCCTATCCTGAACAAAACTTCCACACCCAAAACATCAAGCAATTTGCTGCCGATATTAAAGAAGCGACTCAGGGCAAATTAAATATTACCGTGCACCCCGGTGGCTCCTTAATTAAGCCCATGGAAATTAAAAATGCGACTCGCTCACGTCAGATCGAAATGGGTGAATTTATTCTTTCTGGTATGGCCAATGAGCATCCGCTGTTTGCGCTCGACTCTGTACCTTTTCTAGCGACTTCACATGACGCTTCTTGGAAGCTTTACCAACTATCCAAACCGGCCTTAGAAGAGCTACTGGACAAGCAAAATCTGAAGCTCTTGTATTCAGTTGCCTGGCCACCTCAGGGCATGTATACCACCACCCCAGTGAGTAAGCTGGAGGATTTAAGCGGTATGCGTATGCGTGCCTATAGCCCACAGACCGAGCGCCTCGCTCAATTATCCGGGGCTGTACCGACTCAAATTGAAGCCACCGATGTGGCGCAAGCCTTTAGTACTGGTCGCGTCAATGCCATGATCACCTCTTCCTCTACCGGCGTTAACTCTGCTGCATGGGACTTTTTAAAGTACTACTATGATGTGCAAGCTTTTTTACCTAAAAATGCCGTGGTAGTGAACAAACGCAGTTGGTTGTCTTTGGATGAGGACACGCAAAAAGCGGTACTCGCAGCGGCTGCCAAGGCCGAGGAACGCGGTTGGGAGCTCTCCAAAGAGGATATGGTGAAACAAAACCAAACGCTCATTGATAATGGTATTGAGCTCAGTCCAGGCAGCGAGGAGCTACGCCAAGCCCTACTGAAAATCGGCACACAAATGGCTGCCGAGTGGAGTAAGGAAGCAGGCGCTGAAGGCGAAGCCATTTTGAAAGAGTTTAATCAATAATCCCAAGGTGTAGGATGCGCAAAAGTCTCGATTTACTTTATAAACTCAGTGGGGCCGGCGCTGCATTATCTTTAATAGTGATTGTGCTGATTCTATTTGGCCAAGTCACTTTCAATATCATTGATTATGTAGCCCATGCCTTGTTCAACCAACGCTTTGGGCTACTAATTCCCTCTTATGCACAGTTTTCCGGCTATGCCTTAGGTCTGGCAACCTTTTTATCCCTGGCAATTGCCCTCAGGCACCATGCCCATATTCGTGTGACCTTGTTAGAGCTGCGCTTTAGCAGCAGCGTACGGCGTTGGAGCCACACCCTCGTGGCCTTACTGGGTGTGCTAGTAGCCATTCTAATCAGTTATAGTCTGATTGAGCTCACTATTGATTCTTGGCGCTGGAACAACACAGCAACCGGTCTGGTGCGTACACCGTTATGGATGCCACAGGCAGGCTTAGCCCTAGGTTCAGTGATTTTCAGTATTGCGTGTATTGATACCTTTATTGAGATGTTACGCTATGGTCGTTCAGTGGCCTTAGTCACGCCGGACCCTACCGAAACAGGTGAGGTGCCTGAATGAGCGAGGTCATTTTTTCATTTATTTTAGTCTTTAGCTTAATCGGCGCGCTGGCGTTAGGGGTTTGGGTTTCAGTTGCGCTTTTTTTAACCGGCATCGTCGGTATCTTACTGTTTTCAAACGCCCCCTTAAGTAATGTCCTCGCCACCAATGTCTGGAGTTCTTCTTCCGAGTGGTCGCTGGCGGCTTTACCCCTATTTATCTGGATGGGCGAGATACTGTTTCGTTCACGTATTGCCGGGGATCTCTTTAATGGATTGGCGCCCTGGATGCGCAGATTGCCCGGTGGCTTAAGCCATGTGGGCATTGTTGCCTCCGGTATTTTTGCTGCCGTCAGTGGCTCCTCTGCTGCCACCTGCGCCACCGTTGCTAAAGTGACCCTACCCGAATTAAAACGTCGCGGTTACGATGAAAAACTCACCATTGGCACGATCGCTGGTTCGGGCACCTTGGGGCTCTTAATTCCACCCTCAATCATTATGATCGTTTACGGCGTGGCCGCCGATGTGTCCATCACCCGTTTATTTGTAGCGGGCATCATCCCCGGTCTATTGATGATCGCCCTGTTTATGAGTTTTGTCGCGATTTGGTCCATCCTAAATCCAAGCAAAGTCCCTCAAAAGGATCCGGCCATTTCTTTTATCCAAAAAATCAAAGCCAGTGGCAGTCTGATTCCTGTCACCTTACTGATTATCGGCATCATGGGCTCCATTTACCTGGGCATTGCCAGCCCTACCGACTCCGCGGCCGTTGGGGTTGTGCTGTCATTAATTTTGGTTTGGCTCTACGGTGATTTAAATTGGCAAAGCTTTAAAGCTGGGCTCTTTTCGGCCATGCTGACCTCCTCCATGATTGCCTTTATTCTTGCGGGTGCGGCTTTTCTAACCGTGGCCATGGGCTACTCAAATATCCCCATGTTGTTGGCGCAATGGATTACTGAGCTGGGACTCAATCACTACGCTCTAATCGCCGTACTGGCGCTATTCTTTGTGATCATGGGCTGTTTTCTCGACGGTATCTCTATTGTCGTATTAACCACCTCGATCCTGCTACCCAGCATTCAGGCCGCCGGTATTGACCCCCTTTGGTTTGGTTTATTTCTGGTGTTAGTCGTTGAAATGGCACAGATTACACCGCCAGTCGGCTTGAATCTTTTTGTGCTACAAGGCATGACCGGCAAACATATTTGGTATTTATCCCTTGCCACCTTACCTTTTTTTCTGATGCTATTGTTGGGTGTGATTCTAATCACCGTCTTTCCAGAGATTGTGATGTTCTTACCAAAAATGATGTACAGCTAAATTGAGTCACTAAGGCTGACATCGCACGACGATAAGACCTTTGCACAAAAAGACTTGAGTAGCCTGTTGGCGATTTAAGTTTTTGCTAAAGGTCTTAATCTATTCTTTGTCAGGCATGACCTGTCGTAAAAGCGAAGCCATCTAAGCATCTATTGCTACAATGCCCACATACCTTAAAACAAGCCATAGCAAATGAACTCAACACGCAACGAAGCAAAGCCGTTTTTAAAATGGGCGGGTGGTAAAACGCAATTAATCCCTGAGATTGCAAAGCTGATGCCACACTCACTCACAGAAAAGCCTTTTACCTTTATCGAGCCCTTTGTGGGTAGCGGGGCTGTGTTATTTTGGGTCATCAATCATTTTCCCAATCTCCAAAAAGCGGTCATCAATGACATTAATACAGACCTAATTAATGTCTATCAAGTGATTAAACAGTCGCCGCTGCCGTTGATTGAGCGCCTACAAAAGCACCAAGACACATTTATCCCACTAGCTGAAACAGCGTCTAAAAAGGCATATTATTATGCGCAACGCGAGCGTTTTAACTTACGCCAAGCCGATGCGATAGAACACGCTGCGCTATTTATTTTTCTAAATAAGACCTGCTTTAATGGACTTTATCGTGTGAATCGTAATAATGAATTTAATGTACCTATGGGCGACTATCGTAAACCTACTATCTGCGATAGCGCTAATCTCCTAGCGGTACACCAGGCGCTACAAAAGGTAGACATTCTTAATGGTAGTTATAGCGACACCCTGTCAGCTATTGATGAAGAACATAATTTATTCTATTTCGATCCACCCTATAAGCCCTTGAGCACCACCTCCAGTTTTAATGCCTATGCAAAAAATGAGTTTGATGATGATGCGCAAATTGCCTTAGCGAATTTTTGCCATCAATTAGATGCCTTAGGGCACGTATGGATTTTAAGCAATTCGGATCCTAAGAACTCAGATAGTAATAATCACTTTTTTGATGAACTGTATAGCAACTATCATATCCGACGAATTCAAGCCACTCGAGCGATTAATTCCAAGGCATCAAAACGGGGAAAACTGAATGAATTGCTGATTACTAATCAGAGGGTGGGGAAAGACAAAGTCTGAACTTCAGACTTTTTAGGGGCTAAGGAACACCCCCACTCGCGTGGGGAAGACCCACCCACTGCCTTACTCACAGCAAACAATTACTCCTCTGCCGCCCCAGAAGCTTTCATCCGCAGCCGCTGTAGGTGCTGCGCCCGTGTTTTTAAACGGCTAAATACCACCATCGCCACCAATAAAAAGCCAATGGCAATACACACACCGCTAATCGGTCGTTCAATAAAGGTCAGCATATCACCACGGGATAATAGCAGCGCACGTCTGAAGTTTTCCTCCATCATCGGCCCCAGGACAAAGCCTAACAGCAAAGGCGCTGGTTCAAACTTTAGCCTAAGTGCAATCGCCCCGAAAATCCCAATACATAGCACGATCGCCACATCAAAGAGATTGTTATTGGTGCTATACACACCCAAACAAATAAAGAGCAGAATGGCGGGGAAAAACAGACGATACGGCACCGATAAAATCTTCACCCACATGCTGATGAGCGGTACATTCAAAATCATCAGAAAGAAGTTACCAATCCAGAAACTAACCATTAAGCCCCAAAACACATCTGGATGCTCAACCATCATTTGTGGCCCGGGCAGTACATTATGAATCATCATGGCACCCAACATTAAGGCCATCACAGCATCACCCGGAATACCTAGGCTTAAGGTAGGAATAAAAGCGGTAATTGCTGCGGAACTATTAGCCGCTTCCGGACCGGCAATACCTTCAATCGCACCATGACCAAATTTCTTCGAGTTTTTATTGACCTTTTTCTCAATCGCATAGGAGATAAAAGAAGCTATCGTGCCACCAGCCCCTGGTAGCACCCCAAAGAAAGAACCAATACCGGCACCACGACCGATAGCTGAAGCAGAGCTTTTTAATTCATTTTTTTCAACTCGCATCGCACGCCAACCAATTTTGCTACTTGTGGTTTCTTGTCCTTGAGCGATCCGATTGGTATTACGCAACACATCAGAAATGCCAAATAAGCCCATCGCCACCGCCACCAAAGCCAGCCCGTCTTGTAGCTCCAGGAGATTAAAAGTAAAGCGCGCTATACCGGTATTTACATCGGTACCGACAATACCAAAAATCAAACCGATCACCACCATGGCAATGCCTTTAAGTGGTGAGCCGCTACTTAAGGTTGATGCCGCTAATAAGCCCAACAACATTAAAGAAAAATACTCTGCCGGGCCGAATTTAAAAGCAATCTTCACAAACAGTGGACCGGCCACATTAATTAAGATCACCCCGATGGTGGCACCAATAAAAGAAGCGATCATGGCCATCATCAAAGCCACGCCGGCTCTACCCTGACGCGCCAAAGGATGACCATCAATACTGACCACTGCATGCGTCGGCGTACCCGGTAAATTCAACAAAATCGTTGTCACCGCCCCACCGTAGCTGGAACCATAATAAAGACCAGCTAACATCATTAATGCGGCGGCCGGTTCTAAACTATAGGTCAGCGGCAACAGCATTGAAATAGCCGTTAAAGCACCGACCCCCGGTAGCACGCCTATGAGGTTACCAATAAAAACGCCGATTAAGGCAAAGAATAAATTATGCAGATGAAAAGCGGTTTGTACGCCTAATACAATGTTATCCCACATACGCTATCCCATTAACCCCATGTAAAGAGTGGAAATTGAATCTGTAAGCCATAGCGAAATAGGCCCACTGCCACCACTGTCAACACCACACCAATCATGAGATTAGTAAGCCAGGAATTTCTTCTATCCGCAAACGCGGCTAGCGTGCACATCACAAAGGTCGCTGGAATTAGCCCACCGTATTTGCCAAGGAGGATAAATGCGAGCACGGATGCGATGATGGTAAGCCACGTGATGACTTGCTCCTTAAGACTCAAACTATGCTCCTCGACCCCCTCATTGATACTCGTTTCAACAGGCTCGGGACTAAATAACAAAAGCAGCGCCAAAAAAGCTAAGACACAGCCAAGAATCAACGGGAAATACCCTGGTCCCATGCGTGCCAAGCTTCCCAACTGATAATTTAAACTTCCGACTATCGTAGGCACCGCCAATATCAGCATCAGCAACACTGACCACAGTTCCTTACGATTCACCTTAAAGCGCATACAGTACATCCCTAAAATAAATTCAACGATACGACAATGACTTTTTTAACGTCATGCGATATTGTAAATGCTTAGATAGCTTTCAGTCTGCCAATACAGCTGAGAATACTATTCCTCCGCGACAGCCCATGCTAATACCTGCTGCTGTATATAATCTCTATCTAAGCGCTCTTGCTCTAGACGCCCTTGCTGATAAACACCACGACGTAGATTTTGAAATAAATGTTGCTCCGCCTCAAGCAAGCATTCCGGTGCTTTAAAGACCGAGTGAGGCTCCTCCACCATCCGCTCCGCAAAGCGCTCAACGGTAGCGGCATCCATCATCAACGCCTTCAGCTGGGGCACCTTAGTGCGCGCCTGACTGAGCATGGCAAAGCCTTCGGAGTCAATGTCACCCCAATAAGCCACTCGTTTATCGGCCAACCACTCCGCCCCTAACCAACTTAGGTTTTTACCGCCACCAGCAACAGCGATGGTCTCCGGAATATGGCTCAAAGCCAAACAGGACTGCTCATTTTCAATAATTAAAATATTGTGTGCTGGCAAAGGCATGTGCCATAGCGTCTCCGTTGAGAGGCGTAAAATCGACATCCCCGCCAACGCCTCCAAGGGCTTAGGGCATAGAGGTCGCACCAATAGCCAATCACGCGGCTTTTCCAAGCAAGCTAACCAAGATGATAAGCCACCGGCAGCGCTGATCGCCCCCTCATGCAACACATCTAAAATAGCTTCGAGCAAATAACCATGCTGCTCAATAAATTTGGTATCAACACCCACGACCGGCAGGGCTCTTAAGTATTCACCTCGCCCCATCTGCGCTTGTAACTGTGGCAAGACTCCTAACAATAAGCGCAGCTTGTCCTCGCTCATGGCTTCTAAGGTGGCTAAATGCTTAATCAAGGTCGTGCGTAGACTCACTGAGTCTGTAGCGCCAATCCCCGTTACCACAGTATGCAATAAGCGCTCTGAGCTCTGCCATTGCTGATAAGCCGAGGAGCCAATAAAACGCATTAATCCGGCCGCATCGTGCACCACCAAACGCACCGGCAACCTCTGTTCGGCCACCGACTGAAAGCGCTTAAGCTCCCACACCACCTCACAGGCAGTATTCGCCAAACTGCGCTCCAAGGCTTGCCATTGCTGATAAAAAGCTTGAAAGTGCGCCGTATGCGCAAGAATGTCCTTAGCGCTTTTGGGTGGTTTTAATGGTAGCGTCAGCGGAAACTCAACCTCGCCGGCTAATACACTGCGGTAGTTTTTAGCATTATCCAAAAAACGACTACGCCAACGCTCGCGCGCTGTCGTCACTAACACACCCCAGTCCGGTGCCTTACTGCTCATACACTTGAACCCCTTGGCTCTGTGCATATTGCTTTAAGTCCCGCTGACGCTTTGCCTGCTGCTCGTCAATCAGCTCCCAACTAATTTCTCGCAATCGACTTTCATGAGTTTCAGCCTTACGCTCCGTCAAAATCAAACTGCGTGCCGCTTCACGCGCCACATTCAGATTTTTATAAGGCGTAATTAAGTTCACATGTAACTTTAATGCCTTAAACACCTTAATCACTCGTGCCGCCACACCCTCTGCTGCATTCGAAAAAGCCTCATCTAAAAACACCGTCGCATACACCGGATACTCCTCATCCTTAGGCGTCAATACATAGGCTAAGCTAGCTGCTACAATCGTACCGGCAAAGGCCTCCTTTTCACCACCTGATTTACCGCTAGAGGAATCCAATACATCCAACACTTGCTCTGTGCCTAACTGAATTTCTTCAGCATAAAAGGACATTTGTTTACGCGGATCCAATAAGCGCTCATCATCCACACGACTAGACTCCAAGGCATTCTTTAAAATACTGACCACGTCATTTACCAAGCTAAAGCGCTTATCCTGATCGGCATCATTCATACTACTTAAGGCCAAATTCATTTTTTGCGTAAAATCTTGAATCGCAGGATAGCGCTCACGGCGTGGATTCAGTTTTAAATAACTATTGGGTCTAAATTCTGTTTTACTCAGCACCCGATTAATCCGGCTGATACGATCGCGAATATCAGCGAACTCCGCTTCAATATTGGTATACAGTAAAGCAATCGATTGCGTCATATTTTTATTTAAGCGCTCCTGATATTGCTCAACTAAGACGGGCAAGCCTTCTTTTTCCAAATACTCAAGATAGGTTAAGGCGTCATACAGTGCTTCAAAACCACTCACCCAATCCACGGTATACGGCTGCCATTTTTCTCGTCCTCTAAAGCTACCTAATAAACTCGCTACCGCTTCCTTATCCTTGATTTGGCGATTCTGTGCTTGAGCATACTCTCGCTCCAGGGCTTTACTAAGCGCATAATAAGGTGATTTATCACTCTCATCATATGCGTCCAATCGCAGTGCCAGACGAGCTTGCACCACCTCATCCAAAGCCTCTTGTGCCAAGGGTAATTTCTCTGCATGTTGAGTTTCGGCTGATTTTAATGCGTTTTCCAGAGCGCCGATTTTTTTGTTTTGCGCCTCTTTTTGCTTTTGAATCGTGACAACTGCTTTTTTGGCCTCCTCCCAACGGAATTTGGCCTGTTGTAAATCGCTTTGATCATCTTCCAAGGCTGCTAAGCGTTTACTTAACTCCTCACGTTCTTTTTCATAACGTGGCACATCAATACTATCCCAGTCAAAGGTCAATAATTGCTGACACCATTGACTTTGCTCACGATAGTCATCCCGCTGCTGTTGGCTTTTCTCTGCCTGCGCTTTGGCCGTGACTAACGAGGCTTGCAATGCTTGCTGCTGCGCCAATAACAAATTCAGTTTGGCTTTCGCGTCAAAACCCAATTGCCATTGACGTCGATCATCGACTTTGTGACGATCTTTTTTCTCAAAAGAACCCTGTTTCAGGTGGATTAAACCCTCTACCGTCATGGAGTAAGGCGTACGATTCAATTCCTCCACCGTGTCTACGCACCACAGATCAAAACGGCTTAAATGATTTTTAAGCCAATTTTGATATGCGTGCTCACGCCAAATCAATTTTTCTAAAAAGCCGCCCGCCTCAAAAGAGCTCACCGTTTGCGTCACTGCATCCACTAGCTCCACGCTTAGGTTTAAACCTAAATGACGTTGATTCAACCAGCGCGTAACACGCTTAGCATCCGCTTCCGGTACCAATAAATTCAATTTACGCTGACCCAAGGCACGCTCAATTGCCCCTTTCCAGGGCAACTCGAGTTCTGCCACATCAATCAATTCGCCAATAAAGACCAACTTTTCATCGGCAATCCCCAGCTCTTCCACCATACGATCGCGCAGCTGTTGATATTTAATATCAATATTGGAGTTAGGACGCTGTTGCATCTCATGAATCAGCGAACTTAATTCCCGGTACTCAGCATCAAGCTCAATTAGCTTTTGTTTGTTGGCAAAAAAGGCTTCTTCAAGGCGCGGCAATTCAAACTCCGCTTGCCGCAGCTGTTCATTGGCCACACGCTGATTATCGCGAAACACGCTGCCTACTAAGTCATGCCCTAACTGTAAATCACGACATAGCTTCTGATAGCGCTGACTGTCACGCACCATACGTCCCAGGCGCTCCTGCAAGGCACTCAGCTGTTGACGCAAAGGCTCAATTTGACTGCCGCCCAACTGCAGATAAGCGGCGTAGCATTGATCCGTATAAGCATCTGCCCTTTGCTCTTCTGCACTTAATCGCTCCATCGCCTCTTTAAGTGCCGCCATTTCTTCCTCTAAGCGATGAATGCGCTCAGCTAAAGCGATAACTTGTTGCTTTGCTTCAAAAATGGGTAAACCGACCTTATCTTGCTCCAACTGCGCTAGCAGCTTTTCAACCTCCTGCAATGCTTGATGAAGGGGCAGTAATCGCTGCAAATGCTTAACTCGCTCGCGCGTATCCACCAAACGCTCATGCGTGGCTAAAAGATCGGCAAACTCATGCACAATATCACGTGCTAATTCCCGGATATTACCGGGTTCCAATACCAATTCCCGAATCAGTTTGGTTAAGTCATCAATTTTTTTTAAACCCAAGGCACGAGCCAACAAGGCGGGGGCATTTTCATTCCCCATGGTGAGTTTTTGTCGATAAACCGTCTGATATTCGCTGAAACGATCGTCAAAACAACGTAAATTGACCTGTTGCTCAACCCAACGCTTAAACTCACGCATGGTTGACTTAGAAAAAGCGTCTAACAGCGTTTTAAGACTAATATCCTCATCGGCAATAAAATACAGTTTATTAACATCACTGTAGCTGTTACTGGCATCTTTAATAAAAAATATCGCCATCAAACTCACGACACTGCCACCGTCGAACTGATACTGCGCCCGCAAACCAGTCACCACCGCCTTAGGACGTTTATTTAAGACACGGGTACCGGCGCCGTCATGCGAGGTGCCGTAGCTACCCCGCATATAGGACACTAGATTTCTATCACGCTTATCGCCCTGGGCCGCGGCGATATTAAAACTGGCACGACCTGGCGCTTGTAATAAGGCCATTAAACCGTCAATTAAAGTGGATTTACCCGAGCCATTATCCCCGGTGATGAGCGTACCCTCTCTATCAATGGGTGCCGTATGTATGCGCTCAGAAAAAGAACCCCAATTGTAGACCGAGATTTCCGCTAAACGTACCTGCCCTTTTCTGCCGCCGGTTTCGATACCTGCCGCGGCATAGTCACCGTACAAATCCAATTGTGAATTACTCATCTACTACTCCAGCATCAACTTGTGCTAATTGACGGTACTCCGCTAACATCGTCTCCAAAAACTGTGCGTTCACAACGTAGCGAATAATCGGGGTAATTTCATAACGCTCACCACTACTTACGCTCAATAAGAGCTTACGTTCCACAAAGTTTTTAAGACTACTGACAAGGCGCCGTCGATCCTTACTTGCATGCTGAACCAATGCAGTAAAGGGCGTCAATTGCGCCTCAATACGCTCAATATCAATCATCACTTTCTGCTCACCCGCCGTCTGTCGCTCCTGATAATGCTTACGTAGAATCAACAACAATAAGGTATCCAGCACGCTTAATGAGCGTGGAGAAATCAGCGAAGGCACATCATTTTCTTCTTCACTGATTAGATCCTGCTCCGTCGGCTCTCTAGCGATAAACGCCACGCCCTCAATCTCATCCAGCACCAAATAAATATAGATTTGCTGCAAATAATCACGAATCTGCTGCTGATAATGACATAAGCTACTAAACAACTGCGGATTATCGGCATGCAACACAATACTGTTTTTTAACAAATAGACTAATGCACGACGCAGCTCAGCCGGCAGATTTTGCACGGGCTCAGTGCCTTGTGTTTGTTCTGTATCTTGAATCTCCTCGCTCATGTTCTACCCTGCGCTAAATCACTAGACTATCCAAAGACGGCGGAAAACTCTCTGCGCTTAGTAAAAGCTTCGGCACCGACACTCGAAGCGGCTGCTTTCTATCGTAAATCACAAAGCTTTCACGACCCGTCAATTCCACGGCATCAATGGCCTTAGCCAAGCGCACATAGACCATTAACTCCTCCAAACCCAAATGAATCACTCGGCGCTCTGCTAATTCCTGGATGGTTCTCACCCCATCTTGTTGCAGAATTTGATGGAGCTCACTGACCACCGCCATCGTATTCACAGTTTCTAATTCGGCCAATACATGAGCATCCAAATGCTGCAAATTCTCCTCTTCATCGGTATTAATTTCTAGGCGTTCTGCCGGTGCTCGTAAGCGCCATGAATCTAAGGAGAAAAAAGAAATGGGTTCAATGGCTAAACTAAGTGCGGTTTTTTGACGCAACATAGCGGGGTCGATATCCAGCGCAATGGCTGCCTTTTCCAACTCAATCATCAGGCGATTAACCTGATGATTTTCCGTGGCCTGACCACTCTCAATATATTGACGTAGCTCCTGCTCAGTACGACGACGCATACGAATCACTTGATCGCTTTCTTTAGAAAGCACCGTCAACAACTCTGCCAAATAATATTGCTGTGATGCAGTCAAATACCCTGCCGCATCACTTTCTGCCAAGAACCGCAATTGCTCACGAAACTCCTGCTGCCGATGCGGATCACATAACAATTGAAAAAAACCATCAAAGGCACTACCCGCCTCGGTTTTAAGCAATTCCGCTTCCTGATCCATCAGCTTTTGTAGAATTTCGCCACGGGTGGCATCATCCGTGATCATTTGCGTGCGAATATCCTTGTCAAGTAGGCGAATCTCCTCCTCCAAATGACGAAAATCTCCGCTTAACTGAAAGGCAAGATGATATACCTCACGCATACGCTCACGTTTGGTGGCCTCATCTAGCTCAATAATCACCCCTGCTTCAATGGCATCAATTTCAGCCTGAATCTCGGCTTTTTTCTGCTGCAGATGGGCTAACTTATCCTCTGGCTCCGTACTGAGCGCCACCACACAATCCCGCACCGCCTCCTGCACAATCCGCAAGTGTGAGGCTGTGGTACCGGCAGAACGCTCATCCAGGGCCTTAACAAAACGCAATGCGCTCTGAAAAGCATCGGTGGTACTCAGTTGATCATTTAACTCACGCAAATACCCTTGCTGAATCCATTGATTTAAATAGGTAGTGGCAGGCGTGTTACTCTCCCAGACGCCCAGATCACGGCTCTGCACCAGTTCCGCATCTAATAACTGACGCGCCTGTCCATAGGTGACCTCAGCATTATCACTAAAAAGCGTCTCAATAAAAGCAAAAATATAAGGCGCATTATCGGCACGCAGCAGCACCCAAGCCTGATGCTCCTCAAAATAGCGACGATATTGCGCTTGCGCAAGTTGAAAGTTCATTTTTACTCTAGGACCTAGGAATAATTTATCAGTATATTAGATTTATGGTGATCCCCCTTTTTTAATAGCCGTTGGCAGTAGAATTAGTTAATTTTTGTTGATGTAATTTTTGCCTCGGTGTGATGCCACCTAATGCTATGTTGGCGTTTGTTATTATGAGTCCAGCGCCAAGCAGTCGCTTAGTGCTGAACTTTGAATTTAACTTTCATGATTTATTATCCCTTACCCTTGTTTAATAACTGCCTTAACTACGTTTTCCAAACTTGCTCAACTGATAGGTTTGCTTGGGGCTAGTTGCTTTGTCTGCCAGGGTCATTTCTAGCTTGATACTGCAGCAAGACGCTTCAACGATCTACGGCATCGAGCTCAACTACTGGGTCGGTGACTGGGTCGCTTAAGTTAAATTTTAAATTTGTGGAGCCTGTTTTGCATTTTAGGCTCCACAAATATATTTGATGCGCACAGAGGCTCCTCAAAGGAACTACACCACTTTTCGTCCTTCAGCTATACTTAACAGCTCAGGGAAACATAGTACAGCAGGTCTGTTGCCGCTAGCTGCTCGAAGCTCTTTTAATACACCGCCCTCACGCAAGCTACGTAACAACCCAAGTATGAACACTGTAAACTATATTTTACCTAGAATCACTAGAGAGCTTAACCTAAAACCCTCTCACTTAGTTTTTTCAAGTGCACTGATGAATTTATTGAACACAATAAGGTGACATAAAAATAGCCCCGACGTATCAACTACCTCGGGGCTACATACGATCTCACGACCTTAACGCAGAGTAAAGAATTACTCCTCGTCTGCTGCTACCTCAGCTTCCTGCTGCTCAGCGTAATCAACTAGCTCCATATAAGCCATCGGCGCATTATCACCTTGACGGAAGCCCATCTTAAGAATACGAGTGTAACCGCCTGGACGGTCTTGGAAACGAGGACCTAAGTCATTGAATAACTTGGTAACGGCATCACGATCGCGTAAGCGCGCAAAAGCCAAACGGCGGTTAGCAACTGTAGGGTTTTTGGCTAGTGTGATTAAAGGCTCAATCACACGACGCAATTCCTTAGCCTTAGGCAGGGTGGTTTTAATCGCTTCATGCTCGATTAAAGAAACAGACATGTTACGGAACATGGCGGTACGGTGAGCTGAAGTGCGGTTAAGTTTACGTAAACCTTTACGATGACGCATAATACATTCCTAAAAATTAAATCTTATTAATAGCTTTGAGTGCCTAAGCACTAAAACTCGCTAGACCGGTTCTTCTATCTGCAAGGCAGCGGACCGGGTTGGTATCAATATTCGCCATAAAAGCGAATCGATTATTTTACAATAAAAAGCAGGCCATAAGTGTATGGCGCCTGCTCTTTTTATAAAAATATTAAGGACGCTCTAAACCAATGGGCGGCCAATTTTCAAGCTTCTGACCAAGGGTTAAGCCACGTGCGGCCAAGACCTCTTTGATCTCATTAAGCGACTTACGACCCAAGTTAGGCGTTTTAAGTAGCTCATTTTCAGTGCGCTGAATCAGATCACCAATGTAGTAAATGCTCTCTGCCTTCAAGCAGTTAGCAGAACGTACGGTAAGCTCTAACTCATCAACCGGACGTAGTAATACCGGATCAATCTGCGGCGTACCACGAGCTGGTGCTTCAATCTCTTGAGGATCACTTTCAAGTGCGGCAAAGACAGAGATTTGATCCATCAAAATACGAGCCGCTTCGCGCACGGCTTCTTCAGCAGAAATAACGCCATTAGTCTCAATATCGAGAATTAAACGGTCTAAGTCAGTACGCTGCTCAACCCGCGCGTTTTCTACCGCATAACTAACACGACGGATCGGGCTGTAAGAGGCATCTAACACGATACGACCTAAGGTATGCTGACGATCTTCTTTTAAAGTGCGCACATTACCCGGCACATAACCGCGGCCCTTTTCTACCTTAATCTGCATTTTTAGCTCGGCCTTTTCAGTCAGCGTCGCAATTAAGTGATCAGGGTTAAGAATCTCTACATCATGCGGTAACTCAATATCCGCTGCAGTCACTGGGCCTTCACCAGTCTTATTAAGCACTAAATTGACTTCCTCACGGTCGTGCAATTTAAATACCACGCCTTTAAGGTTAAGCAGGATATCAACCACATCCTCGCCCACACCTAAAATAGTGGAGTACTCATGTACCACGCCATTAATCTGTACTTCAGTCACGGCAACACCGTTCATGGAAGATAATAAGATGCGACGTAAGGCATTACCTAAGGTGTGACCGAAACCGCGCTCAAACGGCTCCATAATCACTTTGGCTTTAAAGTCTGATTCGGCTTTAACCTCGATAGAACGAGGCTTTAAAAATGGTTGTACCATGTGAAATATTCCTTTTCAATACCCTCGGCTCGTTACACCGATAAGGCTGATGGATAATAAACAAGTGTGCTGAAGGGAACCCTTCGAATCAAGAGAATGCGATGATATTGTAGACTAAGAAGCGTTCTACAAGCTTAATACAGCACGAATAAAAAATTCGTGCTGTATTGATTGTATATTAACGAGAGTACAACTCAACTACGAGTGACTCGTCAATATCCTGTGCCACATCACTACGCTCAGGCGCTTGCTTAAAGACACCTGAGAACTTAGCAGCATCAACCTCAACCCACTGAGGTAGGCCGATACCAGAAGCTAAATCCATTGCTTCTTTGATGCGCAATTGCTTTTGTGACTTTTCACGGACAGAAATCACATCACCAGCTTTAATCAGCATGGATGGAATATCAGCTTTATGTCCGTTAAGCTCAATCGCACCGTGGGCCACTAACTGACGTGCTTCTGCACGTGTTGAGCCAAAGCCCATGCGATATACAACGTTATCTAAACGTGACTCAAGTAATTGAATCAAAGTCTCACCGGTATTACCACGGCGGCGTTCAGCTTCTTTGAAGTACTTACGGAATTGCTTCTCTAGTACACCGTACATACGCTTAAGTTTTTGTTTTTCGCGTAACTGTACACCGTAGTCAGAGGTACGTTGACCTGAAGTACGACCGTGCTGACCAGGCTTAGAATCAAATTTACACTTAGAATCGATTGGGCGACGAGCGCTCTTTAAGTTTAAATCGATACCTTCACGACGTGAAAGTTTACATTTTGGACCAGTATAACGTGCCATTTTATTCCCTTAATCCTATATTAGATGCGACGGCGTTTTGGCGGACGGCAACCGTTGTGGGGAAGTGGTGTTACGTCAGTAATACTAGTAATTTTGATACCTAGTGCATTTAGTGAACGGATAGAAGATTCACGGCCAGGGCCAGGACCTTTTACACGTACCTCTAGGTTTTTAATACCATATTCTAAAGCTTCACGTCCCGCTGACTCGGCTGCAACCTGCGCTGCAAAAGGCGTCGATTTACGAGAGCCTTTAAAGCCCGCGCCACCCGACGTCGCCCATGACAAGGTATTACCTTGACGGTCAGTAATTGTGATGATTGTGTTATTAAAAGTAGCTTGAACGTGTGCGATACCGTCCGTTACTACCTTTCTGATTTTTTTACGCGCACGACCTGCGCTAGAAGCTTTCGCCATAATTTGCTACCCCAAATTATTTTTTCAAGGACATAGCTGCACGACGCGGACCCTTGCGAGTACGAGCATTAGTGCGAGTACGCTGTCCACGAACCGGCAGACCTCTACGATGGCGCATGCCACGATAGGTGCCTAAGTCCATTAAACGTTTAATTGATAACTGAACTTCACGTCGCAAATCACCCTCGATAGTGAACTGAGCTAATTGCTCACGAATCGCTTCGAGCTCTGCATCTGTTAAGTCTTTTACCTTTTTGGAGTATTCGATACCAACTGCCTCGCAAATCTGACGAGAGCGGCTGCGACCGATACCGTAAATAGCGGTAAGACCAATTTCTGCATGTTGATGCGGCGGAATGTTAATGCCTGCAATACGGGCCATGACTGTTCCTCTTACTTATGTCTACGCAGGATTAACCCTGACGTTGCTTATGACGTGGATCTGTACAAATTACACGCACAACTCCATGACGTTTAATAATCTTGCAGTTGCGGCAGATCCGTTTTACCGATGCCATTACCTTCATGGTTGACTCCTTAATTGTGCCGTTTATTTAGAACGGAAAACGATTCTTCCACGAGACAAATCGTAGGGCGTGAGCTCCACAGTGACTTTATCACCGGGCAGAATCCTAATATAGTGCATACGCATTTTACCGGAGATGTGACCTAATACCACATGGTCATTTTCCAGCTTGATGCGGAATGTTGCATTGGGGAGGTTTTCAATTACCTCACCTTGCATTTGAATGACGTCATCTTTTGCCATGCTTTTACCTAAACTTCCTATCTAATCATGGTCGAGCCGCGAAAGCTAGACTTTTTAAGTAGTGAATCGTATTGTTGTGACATTAAGTAGGTTTGTACCTGAGCCATGAAATCCATGCTCACCACAACAATAATCAATAACGAGGTACCCCCAAAGTAGAAGGGGATATTCTGCCATTGCATCCGTAAGAATTCTGGCACTAAACACACTAAGGTGATGTAGATTGCGCCAACTAAGGTTAAACGCATCAGAATCTTATCGATATACTGGCTCGTTTGACGTCCCGGACGGATACCCGGAATAAACGCACCACTTCTCTTTAGATTGTCTGCTGTTTCTCGGCTATTAAACACTAAAGCGGTATAGAAAAAGCAGAAGAAAATGATCAACGCTGTAAACACGGTAATGTATAAAGGTTGACCAGGTTGCAAAGCCGCAGATAAGTCACTCAACCAACGAATTTCATTTGCCTGCGAAAAAAAGCTGGCAATCGTCGCCGGGAATAAAATAATGGAGGAGGCGAAAATCGCCGGAATCACACCTGCCATATTTAATTTTAACGGTAAGTGTGAACTCTGACCACCGTAGATTTTATTACCAACTTGGCGTTTTGCATAGTTCACTGTGATACGACGCTGAGCTCTTTCAACGAAGACCACAAAGGCTGTGATCACCACCACAATCGCAAAAATTGCTAAGGCTGCGATGGTACTGATCTGATTATTACTAACCAAATCAAACATATTAGACACCGCCGTCGGCATTTCAGCCACAATACCAGCGAAAATCAGGATGGAAATACCATTACCCAAACCACGCTCAGTAATTTGCTCACCCAACCACATTAAAAACACGGTACCAGTAACCAAGGAAACAACGGTCGTAAATACAAACATTGCACCCGGTGTAAAGACCAAGCCTTCAAAGTTTTGAATGAAGGAAGCAATACCAAATGACTGGAATAATGCTAACAGCACAGTGCCGTAGCGGGTGTATTGAGTAATCTTACGACGACCCGATTCACCCTCTTTTTTAAGGGCCTCAAGGGAGGGGACTACGGCCGTCATCAATTGCATAATAATTGATGATGAAATGTACGGCATAATCCCTAGTGCAAACACGGAGAAACGTGATAATGCACCACCCGAGAACATGTTGAAAAAGCCTAAGATACCATCAGCTTGGGTAGCGAACAAATCCTTCATCACATTCGGATTAATTCCGGGGACAGGAATATGTGTTCCTAAACGGAAAACTACCAAAGCGGTAACCAAGAACAGGATGCGCTTCATTAAGTCGCCATATTTAGCGCCGCTTTCTTGATTCCTTCTCTGTGCTTTAGCCAACTTTAACCCCTTTACTCAGCTAATGAACCGCCGGCAGCCTCAATCGCTGCTTTAGCGCCTGCAGTGGCTTTAATGCCTTTTAAGTTAACCTTGCGGGATAACTCGCCGGAGCTGATAACTTTAACAAAACGCACGCCCTGGCCGATGACACCCTCTTGCTTAAGCGTTGCTAAATCGATTTCATCTGCTTGCATTAATTGCAATTCAGATAAACGAACTTCAGCATTTAAATGCTTAGACATTGAGGTAAAGCCACGCTTAGGTAAGCGACGGTGAAGTGGCATTTGACCACCTTCAAAACCGACCTTGTGGAAACCGCCGGAACGTGATTTTTGACCCTTGTGACCGCGGCCACATGTTTTACCAAAACCAGAACCAACACCACGACCTACGCGGCGACGTGCTGTTTTACTACCCTCAGCAGGCGATAATGTATTCAGTTGTGTTACTGACATCTCTATTCCTTTTTACGATTAAGCCTCAGACACGGATACTAAATAATCCACTTTACGGATCATACCGCGTACTTCAGGCGTATCGACTAATACACGACTGCTGTTAACCTTGCCCAGACCTAAGCCGCGCACGGTGGCACGATGGTCTTGTTTAGTGCCGATAACAGAGCGTACTAGAGTAACTTTAATTTTTTTCTCTGACATGGCTTACTCCAAAATCTCTTCTACCGTCTTGCCGCGCTTAGCTGCCACATCGCTTGGCGTCATGCACGATTCAAGACCGTTAAGAGTGGCGCGTACTAAGTTGTAAGGGTTACGTGAGCCATAGCTCTTAGCAACCACGTTACGTACGCCCATTACTTCAAAAATTGCACGCATTGGACCGCCTGCGATCACACCAGTACCCTCAGCGGCTGGTGAAATCAATACAGTTGAAGCGCCATGCTTACCGATCACGGTGTGGTGTAAGGTACCATTATTTAAAGGGATTTTAACCATACCACGACGACCTGCTTCCATCGCTTTTTGTACAGAAACTGGTACTTCACGTGCTTTACCCTTACCCATACCGACACCACCGTCACCATCACCAACGACGGTTAAGGCAGCAAAACTCATGGTGCGACCACCCTTTACTGTTTTGCTAACACGGTTAACGGCGATCATTTTTTCGCGTAAGCCGTCATCGCGTTCGTCAGTAGCTTGTCTACCTTGTGCTTTTGCCATTTGACTACTCCCTTAGAACTTAAGACCGGCTTCGCGAGCAGCTTCTGCCAATGCTTTTACGCGGCCGTGATAACGGAAACCCGAACGGTCGAATGCAACCGATTCGATCTGAGCGGCTTTCGCCTTTTCGGCAATGCGCTTACCAACGATGGCAGCAGCAGAAACATTGCCACTTTTAGCATTGTTGTTGCTTAACTCTTGGCGCACTTCTGGCTCAAGCGTAGAAGCAGAAACCAATACTTTGTCGCCTTCAGGCGAAATAATGTTTGCGTAGATGTGCGAGTTACTGCGGTAAACAGACAAACGAGCTGTCTGTAACTGAGCAATTTTGCGACGAGTCGCTGCTGCACGACGCAAACGAGATACTTTCTTATCCATGATAAATCCTTGTTTGCGCTATTATTTCTTCTTAACTTCTTTAAGCTGAACGTATTCATCAGCGTAACGAACACCCTTACCTTTATATGGCTCAGGCGGACGATAGCCGCGAATCTTGGCAGCTTGCTGACCAACGACTTGCTTATCGTAACCCTTAAGAACGATCTCGGTTGGTGAAGGCGTCTCAGCCGTCACACCCGCAGGCAACTCATGCAATACATCATGCGAGAAGCCTAGATCCATCTTGATCACATTACCTTGAACTTGAGCACGGTAACCCACACCCAATAAGGTCAAACGACGCTCAAAACCCTTGCTCACGCCAGTCACCATGTTATTCAATAAGGCACGTAAGGTACCTGACATGGCTTTAGCAAAGCGGGTCTCGTTAGCCACTTCGAACGTTAATTCGTTATTTTCAAGTTTAACAATAACGTCACCGCTTAAGGCCTGGTTTAACTCACCTAAAGGACCCTTAACGAAGATATTATCATCGCTGATTTTTACCTCAACGCCGCTAGGTACAGCGACGGGATTCTTAGCAATACGTGACATAGACATAGTAATACTCCTTATGCTACGTAGCAAAGAACTTCGCCACCAACGCCTTCTGAACGTGCTTTACGATCAGTCATCACGCCGCGCGATGTTGAAACAATGGTCACACCTAAACCGTTCATCACTTGAGGAATATCTCCGCTGGCTTTGTATACACGAAGACCAGGACGGGATACGCGCTCAATGCGCTCGATTACAGGACGACCTGCGTAATATCTCAAGGCAATCTCAAGCTCAGGTTTAGCTTTTTCGCCTTTTACTTCAAAACTTTCGATATAACCCTCATCTCTAAGCACGGTAGCAATCGCTACTTTAAGCTTTGAGGAAGGCATAGAAACCGATACTTTCTCGACCATCTGCGCATTGCGGATGCGAGTTAACATGTCGGCGATTGGATCGCTCATGCTCATAATTCTTCTCCCTACCAGCTAGACTTGGTTAAACCAGGGATCTCACCCTTATTACCAAGCTCACGTACTTTGTGACGACTTAAACCGAACTTACTGAGCACACCACGCGGGCGACCAGTAATTGCACAACGGTTACGCAAACGAGTTGGATTAGCGTTGCGAGGTAACTGTTGTAATTCCAGACGAGCTAAATAGCGCTCTTCGTCTGTTTTTGAGGTGTCATTAATGACCGCTTTTAATGCTGCACGTTTAGCTGAGTATTTTTCAACTAACTTAGCACGCTTAAGATCGCGGTTGATAAGTGATAATTTAGCCACAACGTTGCCCCTAATTAATTACGGAATGGGAAACTGAAAGCTTTTAATAAAGCCTTTGCTTCCTCGTCGGTTTTAGCAGTGGTCGTGATGCTGATATTCAAACCACGTAATGCGTCGATTTTGTCGTACTCAATTTCGGGGAAAATAATTTGTTCTTTTACACCGATATTGTAGTTACCGCGACCGTCAAATGAACGACCGGACACACCACGGAAGTCACGCACGCGTGGTAGAGCAACGTGAATCAAACGATCCAAGAACTCATACATACGACGACCACGCAAAGTAACCATACAACCGATTGGGTAATCTTCGCGGATTTTAAAGCCCGCAATCGCTTTACGGCTCTTAGTAATGACTGGCTTTTGACCAGCAATCTTACCTAAATCAGATACCGCATGCTCAATGACCTTACGATCTGCTACCGCCTCAGAAACACCCATGTTAAGAGTGATTTTGCTAATGCGAGGCACTTCCATCAAGCTGTTGTATTTGAATTCTTCCTTCAAATCAGCAGCGATTTTGCTGTTATATAAATCTTGTAAACGAGACATTCATCTACCCCTTATTACTTCTCGCCAACGACTTTGTCGTTAGAGCGGAAAACACGAACCTTGCGACCGTCCACTTCCTTGATGCGAACCTTGTCAGCTTTACCGGTTTCCGGGTTAATGATAGCCACATTCGAAATATGAATAGGCATTGTCTTATTAACGATACCACCAGGGTTGTTAAGCATTGGATTAGGCTTAGTGTGCTTTTTAGCCACATTAACACCCTCGACAATGACCTTGTCCTCACCAACACGCGCTAACACAACACCGCGACGCTTTTTGTCACGACCTGCCAGTACGATAACTTCATCACCTTTACGAATACGTTGCATCGTGGCCTCCCTAGATAACTTCCGGAGCCAATGAAACGATCTTCATAAAACGATCGCCACGTAACTCACGAGTTACTGGACCAAAGATACGAGTTCCGATTGGTTCTAACTTTGTATTTAACAATACGGCTGCATTACCACCGAAGCGGATTAATGAGCCATCTCTACGACGAACACCCTTTGCGGTGCGAACAACGACTGCGTTGTAAATTTCGCCTTTTTTAACGCGACCGCGTGGTGCTGCTTCCTTTACAGTGACTTTAATAATGTCACCGATTTCAGCGTAACGGCGCTTAGAGCCGCCCAACACCTTGATGCACTGTACTTTACGCGCACCAGTATTGTCAGCCACGTCTAACGTGGTTTGCATTTGGATCATGATAGTTCCTGTTCCAACTTAGTTACATATACGGTGTGCGTCTTATTTTTATAAATACACAGCACCGATCCCATTTAAGAGACTTACGGCAAGTAGCGCAAAAGACACGCCATGATGATGAGTAAGCCATCTTGAATATAACCAGTATTGGCCCCGTCAGATAATGCGCTAAGTTGCTACATCACCCTGGGTTGAAATCTCTGGATAAACTTCCACTTTATTAAGTGAATCTATGATTATACGCCCTTTAAATTGATAGATCAAGGACTTGTAGCCTTTATCGCCAAAAAGTGTTGTTTTATTTAAGCTTTTTGAATTGGTACCACATAAAACTGCGCTGCTGGAAAATGCTTTTGCAGATAATCTTGCAAATAGCGTTGCGTATCCATGGCAATTAATGAATCTTCTGAATCATGATGCGCATTATAGATCAGCCCATGTAAGGTTATTTGATACTGTCTTAAGGCATGCAAGCTCAACAAGGTGTGATTAATACTTCCTAAGCGACCGCTAGTCACTAAAATACAGGGATAGCCTTTAGTGGCGATATAGTCGATACAGAGCAATTCCTCAGTCAGTGGCACCATCAAACCGCCCGCCCCCTCCAATAGCACCACCTCATAACGCTCAGCTAACACCTGAGTTGCTTGCTCAATCAAAGCCAAATCCAGGCTTTTATTTTCCAATTTCGTCGCTAAATGGGGTGATGCGGGATAAGCAAAGATTTGCGGCGCCGTCAGCCCCTCTTTATCCTCCAAAAAGCGCTCATCTTCGGCCAAACCCATCCATCGGCGATGCTCTTCAATATCTTCGGATAAAAACTCACAACCCGTTTGTACCATTTTTTGCGTGATCACGGCTCGACCTTGAGCCATCAGCTCACGCGCCAAAATACCAGTACCAACGGTCTTACCAATATCCGTATCAATACCGCTAATAAAATAAATGCCTTTTTCTAGTTTCATGATGTGATGCTCTGCGCCTTTTGCAATTAAAATTTCTTTGTGCGTTATGATGCTGATAACTTCATCCTAAAGAGATTGAAATGAAATGCTTAATCCAACGGGTCAAAGAAGCCCAGGTACTCATTGATAATAAAGTTCACGCTCAAATCGATCAAGGGCTGTTGGTGTTTGTCTGTGCTGAGCCTCAGGACACCGAAGCAACTGTTAAAAAGGCCGTTGACAAGCTACTCAATTTACGTATTTTCAGCGATACTGAGGCGAAGATGAATTTATCGCTACAGCAAATCAATGGCGGTCTGCTGGTAGTGAGTCAATTTACCTTGGCAGCCGATACTCGTCGCGGCAATCGACCAAGTTTTATCAATGCCGCCGAGCCCGTATTAGCTAAAGCACTCTATGATGCCTTCCTCGCTTATGCCAACAGCCTACACCCAACGGTAGCAAGCGGCGCTTTTGGCGCAGACATGCAAGTGCAGCTTATCAATGACGGCCCAGTGACTATCCCCATGAGCTTTTGAGCCGCAAAAAATAATGAGCAAGGAATGCGTCACTCCTTGCTCACTAGACCGCTATCGTAGTAACTTAGATTAACGCTCTACCGTCAGCATACGTGGGGTAATCATATTTTCAGGACGGAGGATTTCCTGTAACACATCCTCCTCCAGCAGACCCTCTTCACGCACTAGCTCCAACACAGCGCGCCCACTCGCAAAGGCCTTTTTAGCGATACGACTTGAGTTTTGATAACCGATATAGGGGTTAAGCGCCGTCACCAGTCCGATAGAGTTTTCTACTAAGTGCTTACAATGCGCTTCGTTGGCCGTAATACCCTCAATACATAGGCTGCACAGCATATCTAAGGCGCGCTGCAATAAACGAGTAGAATCAAAGAGCTTATAGGCAATTAAAGGCTCCATCACATTTAACTGTAATTGACCAGCTTCAGCCGCTAGGGTAACGGCTAAATCATTACCAATAATCTCAAACACTACCTGATTCACCGCTTCAGGAATCACAGGATTCACCTTGCCCGGCATAATCGAACTACCCGGTTGGCGCGGTGGTAAGTTAATTTCCTGAATACCCGTACGCGGACCGCTAGACAATAAACGCAAGTCATTACAAATCTTGGATAGCTTGGTGGCGGTGCGCTTTAACATGCCAGAAAATAATACAAAGTCACCCATATCCGAGGTGGCTTCAATCAAATCCCTGGCAGCACGCACCGGATGACCGCTGATTTCAGCCAAGCGACGCACCGCAATGCCTTGATACTTAGGATCCGCATTAATGCCGGTACCAATTGCCGTACCACCTAAGTTCACATCTAACAACAGCTCAGGGGCCCAGCTTTCGAAACGCTCCAAATCCTCTTCTAAATTAGTCGCAAAAGCAAAAAACTCCTGCCCTAAAGTCATCGGCACAGCATCTTGCAACTGCGTACGACCCATCTTCAGGATATGATCAAACTCCTTACTCTTGGCTTTAAATGCCTCAATCGTGCAAGCAAGGCTCTCTAACAGGCGTTTATGACCTAATAATAAGCCTAAACGAATTGCGGTAGGATAGGCGTCATTGGTCGATTGAGCCATATTGACGTCGTTATTTGGGTGCAAGTGTTGGTACTCGCCCTTTTGATAACCCATATGCTCTAAGGCAACGTTAGCAATCACCTCGTTAGCATTCATATTGGTGGAGGTACCAGCACCCCCTTGAATCATATCAACCACAAACTGCTCATGATATTCACCAGCGAGAATGCGCTGACAAGCGTGAGTAATCGCCTCGTGCTTTTCCTTAGTCAGGCCACCTAATTCATAATTAGCATCCGCCGCAGCTTGCTTAACCACGACTAAGGCATTAACAAAATTTGGAAAATGCGACAAGGTGATCCCGGAGAGATCAAAGTTATTCACTGCGCGTAAGGTTTGTACGCCATAATAAACATCAGCCGGCACTTCTAGCTGACCGAGGAGATCTTCTTCAATACGATATTCTTGTGAGTGTGACACGATAGTTTCTTTTTTAAAAAATGGAATTTAAAATTATAGAACTTTTTTTGCGATGAAAAAATGACACAGCGCAACATAACAAATAAAATTTCATTTAGATGACAATTCATAATGCTACGCTAGCAGTACGCTAACAAGGGCTCCAGCTGTTGCCAATCCAATGCCGCATGTAATGACAAACGCACCCGCGCTTGCCCTTGTGGCACGGTCGGATAGCGTATGGGTAACGCATAAAACCCGGCTGCTTGCATAGTCGCTGCCTTTTCAATCGCTAATTGATTAGCCCCATAGATTATAGGCACAATATGTGACTGACTGTGACAATCCAGCCCTTTGGCTAAAATCGCTTGCCTTAAATCACGACTAAGACCTTGTAAATGCGCTCGCTCTTGCTGCATGCCAAGCATCTTTTTAAAGGCGAAGTAAGTCCAAGCCGCATTCACCGGTGGCAAATTCGTAGAAAATATCAAGGGTCGCATTTTATTAATTAAATACTCTCGAATCACCGGCGCACAGATTAAATAGCCACCCACCGAGGCAATCGCCTTACCAAAGGCGCCAACCAGAAAGTCAATCTGCGGCAGCACACCCTGCGCCTCAGCCACCCCCAGTCCTCGCTCACCGTAGACACCAATCCCATGCGCTTCATCCACATACAGCATTACCTTGGGATACTTTTGCTTTAGTGCAACCACAGCCTGCAAATCCGCCACATCCCCATCCATGCTATACACACTCTCTAGCACCACAAAGACTTTATTAAGCTTAGGATCGGCTTCTGCCTCAAGCAGTAGCTGCTCCAGCTGCGCCAAATCCTGATGCTTAAAGCGTCGACGCTGCGCTTTGCTGAGACGAATGCCATCAATAATACTGGCATGGATTAATTCATCTGAAATGATCAGCGATTGCTCATCAGCCAAGGCCGGCAAGATGCCGATATTGGCATGATAGCCGCTATTAAATACCAGTGCCGCTCGAGCAAAGGACTCAGCCAACAAGCCTTCCAGTTGGGCATGCTCTTCAAACTGACCGGTTAACAGACGCGAGGAGGCGCTACCTAAGGCATGCATCGGCAAACCATAGGTGGCTTTAAACTCTTCTAATAGCGCTTTATCAAAGGAGAGTCCTAAATAATCATTTGAACTTAGATCCAGCATGGCCCTTGGCGCTTGTGGCGACAGCTTGATATAGCCACTATCCTCACGCTCAATGGCTTTAAAGCGACGGTAGTTATTTTGCGCCTGAAGCTCTGCTAATTGCTCTGCATAATGCTGATAAGCGTCCATCGATTACTGCTCCCCTTTAACAATGGCTTGTATTCCTTGAATTAATTGCTGTAGTTGCTGCTCATTAATCACGTAAGGCGGCATGGTATAAATTAATTTACCGAAAGGTCGCAACCAAATACCATGGGCTAAGCATTGCGCCTGTATCTCTCGCATCCGCACCGGCTGCTTCATCTCAACCACCCCAATGGCACCAAGCACCCGCACATCCGCTACCTGCGGCAAGGCTTTTAACTCGCTCAGCCCCGCTAGCAGTTGCGCCTCAATACGCGACACCTGATGTTGCCAATCGGATTTAAGTAGCAACTCAATGGACTTAGTCGCCACCGCACAGGCTAAAGGGTTCGCCATAAAGGTAGGACCATGCATAAAGGCCTTAGGCTCTACGTTACTGATCGTGTCGGCAATGTGTGCTGTGGTCACGGTGGTCGCTAAGCTCATATAACCGCCCGTTAAGGCCTTACCCAAACACATGATATCAGCAGCCACATCCGCATATTCACACGCAAAAAGCTTCGCCGTGCGACCAAAGCCGGTTGCTATTTCATCTAATATCAATAACACATCGTAGGCTTTACAAAGCGCCGCTGCTTCACGCAAATACTGGGGGTGGTAGATACGCATACCGCCCGCCCCCTGCACAATCGGCTCAATGATCATGGCAGCGAGGCTGTGATGATGCTGCTCCAAGGCTTGGCGCAAAGGCTCAATCTCACTGGCATCCCAAGGCTGATCAAAGGCAGTTTGTGGCGCTGGCACAAATAGGCGCTGCGGTAAGGCTGAGCCAAAGAGACTATGCATGCCAGTAACCGGATCGCACACCGACATCGCATTCCACGTATCACCGTGGTAGCCCGAACGGGTGGTAATGATATTTTGCTTGTGACTTTGTCCTCGTGCCGCCCAATATTGCACTGCCATTTTCAACGCCACTTCAACCGCAACCGAACCTGAATCGGCATAAAAAATTTTGTCTAAGTGTGCCGGCAAAATATCTAGCAGTGCACGGCCTAAATCAATGGCTGGCGCATGGGTTAAACCACCGAACATCACGTGCGACATGTGATGAATTTGCTCAATGGCCGCCTGATTGAGCTCTGAATGACTATAACCGTGGATCACACACCACCACGAAGACATGCCGTCAATTAACTGCCGACCGTCGGCCATATGTAAATAAACCCCCTTTGCCGCATCTACTTTAAAGCTCGGCAAAGGCTCAGTCATGGAGGCATAGGGGTGCCAAAGATGTTGGCGATCGAAATCATCCGTTAAGTGCATCATTTATATCTTATTTAAAGGCTGGAAACTAGCTATAAACTAGCACTTGGCACAAGGGATAACAAGTAAATTTAAGCAAGCGATGAAAGAAGTTGAGGTCTTTTAAGCGGGATTAGCGGATGTTGACAATTACTCGGGCTGAGTACAAGCGCGCATCAGCGTAACCCCACCATCACTTGGCAATATGGCCGCCAATGAACGACAGCCATGAGGATCACACCACTCATAATCCGGCACAAACTCGGAACGGGTTAAGCGAATTTCTTGATGCTCAGTGATCATGGGCGTGTAATGATACCAACCATCTTTAAAAATGGCGCCCTCAGGCGGTTCCATACCAGCAGCAGAACCTCGGATCCGTGCCGCCTTGGCCACTAGCACGGGCTGAGGCAAGGCAGGATGAGGCTGCGCAGCCCCACCAAAATCCGCTCTTAACGCATCTTCTGAGTGAGCACTGAGCATCACCTCATAATCCTCTTCCCAGCGCACCTTTTCAATACTATGCACCCAAGCCAGGGTAAATTCTTGCGCCGGCACAAACTCGACCCTCGCATAAGCAGGCACCTCAGCGCTTGCCGCTAATTGCAAGCACACCCCCAAGGACAACTGAGCCAAGGCAGTCGATATGGACATCAGCTGATTAGCCCTGATTCTGATTTGGTGAAGCCCCTAACTCTGTGGCGAGCACTGCAGCGCTTGAGCTCGATCCCTTAACTGTCAACAGACCGGCTGCTTTATCACGCCGGTACTTGAGCAAATGCCATACGGCAAAGACAGCAACTAAGCCAAAGCCTGCGATATCAGAGTAAGGATTGGCCCAGACCAGTAAAGCGGCAGTAAGGATGACATAGACTCGTTCAAAAGGATTTAAACGCGTAAAAATAAAGCCTGTCGCCCCGCCAGCCCAACACACAATGGCAATGGCCGCCTTCAGCACCACGATCACGACTTCATAAAAATGGCTGTATTCTTGGAGCATTAAGGCCGGTGTATAAACTGCCATATAAGGCACCACAAAACCTGCAATGGCCACCCGCACTGCCTGCAGACTAATAGTAAAACCCGAGGCCCTAGCAATAGGGGCAGCAGCAAAACACGCCAATGCCACCGGTGGGGTTAAGTCAGCCATAATCCCAAAGTAAAACACAAACATATGAGACACAATCAGCGGCACACCCAATTCCAATAAGATTGGCGCTGCCAAGGAGCTGGTAATAATGTAGTTTGGTATGGTTGGAATCCCCATGCCCAAAACTAAACACGTGATCATGGTTAAAAATAAGGCAACAAATAAATTATCGCGCCCCACCGCAATCACCTGCCCACCAAACTCAGCAGCCACACCGGTTAAATTAATGATACCGATAATCACGCCAACTAAGGCACACGCTACCGCCACCGGTAAAGCATGACGTGCGCCCTCTGCCATTGACTGCAACGCCTCACTAACCGCACTACCGCTACCATCGCGTTTAAGCTTTAACACCACGACTAAAAAAGCAATAATTGCGAAAAAGGCGCTAACACCAAACTCTCTAAAACCTAAACACGCAATGCCCAATAGGATCCAGAAAATATATCGTAGGGCAGTATTCGAGACACCTTGGATAGCGGTTGCACCAAAAATCAGGATCGTCGTTAAACCCAAACCAACCGTGCCAGAGAAGAGCGGTGTATAACCTGAGAACAGCAAATACACTAAGCCAATAAGAGGAATTAATAAATACCACTTTTTAGCTAAGGCAGTCCAAGGGTTAGGGCATTCCTCCTTAGGCAAACCATGCAAGCCCTTTCTGCCCGCCTCAAAATGCACTGACATAAACACGGTGAAGAAATACAGAATGGCCGGGATAATGGCCGCCTTCACAATTTCCACATAGGGCACGTTAATCGTTTCGGCCATAATAAAGGCTACCGCCCCCATCACCGGCGGCATAATCTGCCCACCCATACTAGAGGTTGCTTCGACACCACCTGCAAAGGGCGCTGAATAACCAAAACGCTTCATCAATGGAATAGTAAACTGACCAGTGGTCACCACATTGGCCACGCCGGAACCATTAATCGTGCCCATGAGCCCTGAACTGACTACGGAGACCTTTGCCGGACCACCTCGATGGTGACCAACGGTACCCATCGCAAAATCACTAAACAAATCAATCATGCCAGCACGCTCTAAAAACGCACCAAACAAAATAAATAAGAAAATATAGCTTGATGATACATAGGTAGGGGTACCATAAATCCCCTCCGTGCCAAAGGCTAAGGTCCCCACGATTTGGTCAAAACCATAGCCTCGGTGCATCAGGGCACCCGGTAAATACTCACCGAATAAGCCATAAGCTAAAAATACAGCGCACACAATCGGCAAGGCCCAGCCCATCATACGACGGGTCACATCAAAGACCAATATAATGGTCAAAATGCCGACCACCATATCAGCCTGCGTCATTTCACCCGCCCGTGCGGTCAAATCCGCTTCAAACACCCAGTGATAAAGACTTAAGACAAAACCGAGTAAGCCTAGCACCCAGCCTAATACCGGCACACGCTGCCCAAAAAAACGAGGCGCAATGGTATAGACCATTAAAATCACAAAACCCACGTGGATAGCGCGGGTTACTTGACTGGAAATAGGGCTAAAAGCCGCTGTATAAATTTGGAAACTTGAAAAAAGTACTGCCACCCAAAAAATTGCTCGTCCAAATTGAACCATGGGTTGCTTATCAGTTTCATTTAAACTCATGATTGATTCCGCTGATGCCATCAATGTTAATACGATGAATACGAGGTGTTAAAAAAAACTGCCCCACAGCCTAGAATCGTCAGGCTTTGTGGGGTAAGTCTTAAGACAACAAAGGATCGTTACTCAATAATGCCTTTTTCTTTGTAGAACTTTTCGGCGCCTGGGTGTAGTGGCACTGGCATACCAGTCACGGCCTGCTTAATGTCCATGGCATTAATGGCATTGTGTGCATTTTTAAGATTATCCAACTTCTCATAGAGTACCTTAGTCATCTCATAGGCTAAGTCATCGGAGACACCCGAATGCGTCACTAAGTAATTAGGAATGGCTGCGGTTGGCACATCCTCGCTTTGACCATCATAGGTATTCGCAGGAATCACATCTGCTACATAGGCCTGTGAATCAATCTTAGCCAACACCTCTTTACTAATAGGAATCACTTTAATCTTGACCGCACTGGCTAAGTCACGAATGGAGGCCACGCCCAAACCGGCAGATTGTAGGGTGGCATCAATTTGACGGTTTTTCATTAACTCCACCGATTCCCCAAAGGATAAATACTCAACCTTGGAGAAATCGCCATATTCAAGACCGGCAGCCTTAAAAATAGCACGTGCATTTAACTCCGTACCCGAACGCGCTGCACCAACGGAGATACGCTTACCCTTGAGATCGTCTAATGAATCAATACCACTTTCTGCATTCACAATAATATGTACATAGTTATTGTACAAACGACTCACGCCACGCAGCTTGTCTAACTTAGCTTTAAAGCCGGCTTCCTCACGACCATTCCAGGCATCCTCCACCGTATCCGCCAAAGAAAAACCTATTTCTCCGCGACCTGCTTGTAATAAGTTCATATTTTCTGCGGAAGCCTTTGTTACCTGTGCAGTAGCGCGCACATTGGGAATATTTTCAGCATAATGCTGCGCTAAGGCCACACCTACCGGATAATAAACGCCACTTTGACCACCAGTTAACACAGTAACAAATTGAGCTTTTTGAGCCAAAGCACTACCTGAGACTACCAACATTGCTGAAGTCGCAACACCAATAAGCCACTTTTTTAAAGCCATAATCAGTCTCCAAAAGACAAAGTAAGAAATCTGTGTGTGAATTTTAAAGCTTTTATCAAAATCTAAAACCTAGGATTACCCTAATAAACTATTATTTAGCTGCAGCTAATTTTATTTTATGCTTGCATTAGCAATCAGCTGCAGTGCGATCAATTTTCCTTATCCGTACCACCCTCCTCCTTGAATAAGACCCGCAGCAGCGGTAATATTTAATGCTTAGCGCATTGCATTTTCTTAAGGACAGTCATGATCGAGTCATACCCGTCGTTGGGTTTTTTTATTAACGGGGAATTTATCAATGCGGGCAATCGCCCAACACAAGCGGTGATTAATCCAGCCACCGAGGAGGTGTTAGGGCAATTGCCCTTGGCAACGCAAGCGGACTTGGATGATGCACTCGCCGCGGCGGCAGCAGCCTTTAAAACATGGAAACACAGCTCACCTATGGAACGCTCAGCGATTTTGCGTAAAGCAGCTGAGTTGGCGCGTGCACGAGCACCGCAAATCGGCCGCAATCTCACGCTCGATCAGGGTAAGCCATTGTCTCAAGCCATAGCTGAGATCGTCAGTTGTGCCGATCACTGTGATTGGCACGCGGAGGAATGTCGGCGCATTTATGGGCGTATTATTCCGCCCCGCCGAGCCAATTTTCGCCAATACGTGATACAAGAGCCTATCGGCGTATGCGCAGCCTTTACCCCGTGGAACTTTCCATTTAATCAAGCCATTCGCAAAATCAGCGCCGCCATCGGTGCCGGCTGTACCATCATTTTAAAAGGGCCGGAGGATTCACCCAGTGCCATTATGGCCATTGCCGAGCTATTTAGAGATGCCGGACTACCCAAGGGGGTCTTAAATATTGTCTGGGGCGATCCGCCCTTTGTGTCTGACTACTTAATTCGCTCACCCATTGTGCGAAAAATTTCCTTTACCGGTTCCGTTCCGGTGGGTAAGCAATTGGCCGCCTTAGCCGGAGCGCATATGAAGCCGGTGACCATGGAACTGGGTGGACATTCACCGGTGCTGATTCTGGATGACGCAGATATTGTCAAAATCGCTCGTTCCCTGGCTCGCAGTAAAATTCGCAATGCGGGTCAAACCTGTGTCTCGCCGACCCGTATTTACGTGCAGCAAAAGGCTTACGATCAGTTTTTATCCGAATTTACTAGCCAGCTTAGCAATATTCATATTGGCAATGGCTTAGATGAGACGGTGGAGATGGGGCCACTTGCACATGAGCGACGGCTTGCGGCCATGGGTGGTTTAATAGCGGATGCGCGTCAACAGGGCGCCACCATTGAGTTAGGCGGTGAACGCCTGCAGCGTGAGGGCTTTTTCTATGCGCCGACCGTACTCACTAACACCCATCATGCTTGTAAAATAATGAACCAAGAGCCCTTTGGCCCCGTGGCTACTGTGACGGCTTTTAGCGAGTTGGAAGAAGCCATTGCCGAAGCGAATCGTCTCCCCTACGGCTTAGCGGCCTATGCCTTTACTAACAACTTACAGGCATCGGTTAAGCTATCAAATGACATCGAAGCGGGGATGGTACATCTTAATCACTTAGGCTCTGCCTTGCCGGAAGCGCCTTTTGGCGGCATTAAGGATAGCGGCATAGGCAGTGAGGGTGGCCAGGAAACTTTTAACGCTTACTTAGTGACTAAGCTTATCACGCAAGCTTGATAACTTGCTATGCTGCGGCGACGGCTATGCGCTGCGGCATACTTTATCTGTTCACTGATACCTGTTGTAGCAGTGATGTTAACTAGCCATGTTAGGTATTTTCTATGCTCGCTGCGATAATTGACTTTATTCTCCATATTGATCAGCATTTACAGGTCTTGGCAAATGATTATGGTCTCTGGATTTATGCCATTTTATTTTTAATTATTTTCTGTGAAACAGGCTTAGTGGTGACGCCGCTCTTACCGGGCGACTCGCTGCTCTTTGCGGCCGGTGGTTTAGCGGCCATTGGTGAAATGAATGTCCATCTGATGGTGCTGTTATTGGTAATCGCTGCGATCCTAGGCGATGCGGTAAACTTTCATATCGGCAAGTACTTCGGTCATCGGCTGTTTGCCAATCCAAATTCCAAGATTTTCCGCCGAGTGTATTTAGAAAAAACCCATGCCTTTTATCAGAAGCATGGTGGTAAGACCATTATCTTGGCGCGCTTTGTGCCGATTGTACGTACTTTCGCGCCTTTTGTCGCTGGCATGAGCAAAATGCACTACGGCCATTTTTATCGCTTTAATGTCATTGGCGCCTTGCTGTGGGTACCGATATTCTCCTACCTAGGTTATTTCTTTGCCAATATCCCAGTTGTGAAAAATAATTTAAGCCTGGTGTTGGTGGCAATTATTATCTTATCCTTGTTGCCCGGTCTGCTAGAAATCATCCGCCACCGTCGCGCCAGCAAATAATAGAACATATCACGGACGCTTATTAATATATTTCTAATATTTCATGGAAACTAGCGCAACGATGCCGTTATACTATGGCTATTTGCGATTCGCAGCATAACAAAGAGAGGAAGACAATGACTTATAGAGACGAGACCATTGCCGTTCATACCGGTTATGAACCAGAAGCCACGACCAAAGCGGTGGCAGTACCGATTTATCAAACCACCTCCTATGCCTTTGATAATACACAGCACGGGGCGGATCTATTTGATCTAAAAGTAGCGGGTAATATCTACACCCGCATTACCAACCCGACCAATGCCATTATCGAAGCGCGGGTAGCAGCGCTTGAAGGTGGCGTGGGTGCCCTAGCCTTGGCCTCCGGTATGGCAGCCATCACTTATGCCATTCAAACCATTGCCGAAGCGGGTGACAATATCATCTCCGTCTCCGCCTTATATGGTGGCACCTATAATCTTTTTGCCCATACCATGCCGCGCCAAGGGATTGAGGTCAGATTCTTTGATCATAAAAACCCTGAAGCGATACGTGACTTAGTCGATGAACGCACCAAGCTGGTTTTTGTGGAGTCCATCGGTAACCCCTTGGGTAATATTGTCGATTTAGAAGCGGTGTCCAAGATTGCGCATGAGTACGGTGTCCCAGTGGTGGTAGACAATACCGTCGCCACGCCGGTATTACAAAAATCCTTTGAATTTGGCGCTGATATTGTGGTGCATTCTTTAACCAAGTACATTGGCGGTCACGGCAATAGCTTGGGCGGTATCATTGTCGACAGCGGTAATTTCCCCTGGGGCGACTATCCTGAGCGCTTCCCACTACTAAACAACCCGGACCCTAGCTATCACGGCGTGAATTATGTGCAGGATGTGGGTAAAGCGGCCTATATCACGCGTGCTCGGGTGGTGCCTTTACGGAATATGGGTGCTGCCATCAGTCCGCTCAGTACTTTCTTGCTATTACAGGGTTTGGAGACGCTCAGCTTGCGTATGGAACGTCATACAGACAATGCGCTAAAAATTGCCGAGTATCTACAGCAGCATGATAAAGTCGCTTGGGTCAATTATGCTGGTCTGCCCGATCACCCGGAGCATGAATTAGCTAAAAAATATGTGAAAGGCAAGCCCTCTGGCATCTTATCCTTTGGCGTCAAAGGCGGTCGTGAAGCAGGTGCGCGCTTTATTGATGCCTTACAGCTCTTTATTCGCCTAGTCAATATCGGTGATACCCGCAGTTTGGCTTGCCATCCGGCCACCACCACACATCGTCAATTAAGCGATGAGGAATTAGCCGCCGCTGGTGTGAGTAAGGATATGGTGCGTCTATCGGTGGGAATTGAGCATATTGATGATCTGATCGCTGATTTAGAGCAAGCGCTGGACGCGGTGTAACTGCCTTTGAACAGGTTGATCCTGACTCAAAAGCCACCCCATAAAATTGGCGGTGGCTTTTATTTTGTCGTAATTCAGTATCTTGTCAGTATTGTAATTAAGCATGCGCCGACCATTCTTCTGTTGCATAATGCTTTAAAGTAAAACTTTATGCGATGTTTACCAGTCCTTGACGTGTTTAAAAAACTCAATCTCACCACACTCTTATTATTAATTGCGCCCCCGCTGTTTTGGGCGGGTAACTTTGTCATCGGGCGTATCGTCCGCGATGATATCGGCCCCATGAGCCTATCCTTTTGGCGTTGGTTGATTGCGTTTTGCTTTCTTTTACCCTTTACCTATAAGCATATTAAAAACGACTGGCCGCTCTATAAGCAACATAAATTCTTTGTGCTTAAAACCGCCATTGTCGGGGTCACTGCTTTTAACACCTTGGTCTATTTGGGCTTACACGGGACCACAGCAACCAATGCCCTGCTGCTTAACTCAACCGTGCCGGTGCTGATTATTTTATTCGGCTTACTGTTTTATAAGCAGCGTCTTTATACCTTGCCCACGATTGGTTTAGTTTTATCTCTCATTGGGGTGGCGACGATTATTAGTAATGGCAATCTGCAAACCCTGATTAATTTCAGCTTTAACCCAGGCGATATCATTGTTTTTGTGGCGATGATCTGTTGGACCATTTACACGCTGTGGATGAAAAGCACACCTCAAGGGATGAACCGCACCGCACTGACCTCGGTCCAAATTGCCATTGCCGTGGTTGCGCTCTTCCCCTTATGGCTATGGGAATCGGGCGCTCAATTACCGATTTATCTCAATAGCAATGCAAAATTAGCCTTACTCTATGTGGGCATCTTCCCCTCGGTGATTGCCTATGTTTGCTACAGTTTAGCCATCAGTCGGGTCGGCCCCATGCTGACAGGGCTATTTATTCACCTGATGCCAGTGTTTGGGGTGATTTTGGCTGCCGTTTTTGCCAAAGAAAGTATTCATGCATACCATCTAATCGGGATTGCCTTGATTGCCTTCGGCTTAATTTTATCCAGTCGCCACTCATAGCTAATCAGAGGATCTAGGGTTTTTACTATTATTTTGATGCGCGCTCATTAACAATGGGTTAGAATTAAACATATTAGCGTAACAAAATATTTCCCCATGTCCTGTATTAAGCGTCGTCTTCTTATATGGTGGAGCGCACTAGCTATTCTAGTAGCAGCGCTATCTATGCCATTAGCCACTACGATGGTGACTGATGGCAGTGACGACGCTGCGCCCAGTGTGATTACCATGGCGCTGTGCGGCGCTCAGGGGCAGCTCATCAGCTACACCATCACCCTAGCCAGTAATGATGAAGCCCCAGTATCGCCTAGCCGTAGTGCATATTGCCTCTCCTGTTTGCTGCCGAGCATGGCTGAAGCCATCCTCAACACACAGCCCTTGCTACAAGGAACTCAGCCGATCGCACGCAGCAAACCGCAAGCAATACCATCCTTTGTCGCCTTTCCCACACCCCATGATCAGTGGTTACCACACCGGCCGTTGGCGCCGCCCATCCTATCTGAGCATCACAACATCGGTGTATAACAAGGCATTATCGTTATTCAATGCTTAATTCATTTTTTTACAACACAGTAACAACTTAAGATCAGGGTGAGTTTAATCTAATCCCGCAACCCTATCTCTTAGCGAACCGTATTTTTGGAGAGCTCTAATGTTTGAACTTGATGTCGTCGGCTTGTCGCGTTTGCAGTTTGCGGCGACCGCCATGTTCCACTTTATTTTCGTGCCGCTGACCTTGGGTCTATCCTTTTTGCTAGCGGTTATGGAAACAATTTATGTGATTAGCGGACGTGATATTTGGCGCCGCATGACCCTATTCTGGGGTACCCTTTTTGGCATTAACTTTGCCATCGGGGTGGGCTCCGGTATCGTGATGGAGTTCCAGTTTGGTATGAACTGGTCCTATTACAGTCACTATGTGGGCGATATTTTCGGTGCCCCTTTAGCCATTGAAGGATTAATGGCTTTCTTCCTCGAAGCAACCTTTATTGGTCTCTTCTTCTTCGGCTGGAATCGCATGTCTAAAAAGGCACATTTAACCGTCACCTGGTTAGTCGCCTTAGGCACTAACTTCTCCGCCTTATGGATTCTTATTGCCAATGGCTGGATGCAATACCCCGTCGGTGCGGTCTTTAATCCGGACACGATGCGCATGGAGATGACGAGCTTTTTTGACGTTATTTTAAATCCAGTGGCCCAAGCGAAATTCCTACATACCGTGATTGCTGGCTATATTACTGGTGCCGTGTTTATTATTGCGGTAAGTGCTTGGTATTTACTACGTGGACGCAATATCGGCTTAGCTAAGCGCTCAATTGCGATTGCTTCTGCCTTTGGTTTTATGGTTTCTATCGGTGCCATTACCCTTGGCGACGAGAGCGGTTACTTAGCTGGTGAGAACCAGAAAATGAAAATTGCCGCCCTTGAGGCGATGTGGGAAACGCAAGCCGCACCGGCCTCCTTTAACGTGGTGGCCATTCCTAACCAAGAGGCCATGGCAAATGACTTTGCCATCGACATCCCTTGGGTCATGGGTTTAATTGGTACACGCTCTTTTGACCAAGTGATGCCAGGTATTAAGGAACTGGTGGAGCGTAATGAAGAGCGCATCATCAAAGGCATTGATGTATACGAGGCCCTACAACGCAGCAAGGCTGATGGCAATGACGCAGAGTCCAAGCAGTTTTTTGCGGATAACTGGCAGGATTTAGGCTATGGCTTATTGCTTAAAAAGTATCGTGACGATATTGCTAATGCCACGCCTGAAGAAATTCGCATGGCCGCCATTGATACCGTACCGGATGTCACCTCCTTATTCTATACCTTCCGCATTATGGTGGCACTTAGCTTTTACTTTGTGTTCTTCTTTGCTTTAGTGTTCTGGTTAACGGTGAAAGGTCGTATTGCTCAAAGCAGCAAAACCTTAAAACTAGCCATGTGGACAATTGTAACGCCATGGATAGCGATTGAATGCGGTTGGTTTGTGGCTGAATACGGTCGTCAGCCTTGGGTTATTGACGGTATTTTACCGACCCACTATGCGGTCTCGCATCTATCCGTAACCTCACTCCTCATTAGCTTAGCCATTTACTTCACCTTGTACTTAACGATTTTTATTGTCGGTACCAAAGTGATGTTAAGCGCAATTAAAAAGGGGCCTGAGTATTACACCCCTAGCGACAACGCTTCAATGCTTAGCGCTAAGGTAGCGACCGAGGCAGTGCAAAGCCACTAAGAAAGGAAAAAATTATGACGAACTCATTGATTTTATTAGATTACGAAACCCTACGTATTATCTGGTGGCTGTTGATGGGCGTGCTGCTTATCGGCTTTGCCATCATGGATGGTTTTGATTTGGGCGTTGCTGCCTTATTGCCAGTCATCGGTCGTAGCGACACTGAGCGCCGCCTGATGATTAACTTAGTTGGTCCAGTTTGGGAGGGTAATCAGGTCTGGTTAATTACCGCTGGTGGGGCGATTTTTGCGGCTTGGCCCGCCTTATACGCCACCTCATTTTCCAGTTTTTACCTGGCCATGATGCTGTTGTTAGTGACCCTAATTTTGCGTCCCGTGGGCTTTAAGTACCGCAGCAAATACGAGGGTACAACCTGGCGTAATGTCTTTGACGGTATCCTCACCTTTGCCGGGGTGGTGGCACCTGTGGTGTTTGGCGTAGCCTTTGGTAATGTGATCCTAGGCATCCCCTTTGAGGTAGAAACGCCGAGCATGCGCCCCCTCTTCCATGGCACTTTCTTCGGCCTATTTACACCATTTACCCTCTTTTGCGGTGTCTTAAGCTTACTCATGCTGGTAACGCACGGTGCTACCCTGATCGCTTGGCGTGTGGTTGAGCCCGTCAATCATCGGGCGCGTAAACTCGGCATCATCACCGCACTCTTAGTCGCTGTATTATTTGCAGCAGGCGGTTTTTGGCTCAATGCCTTAGACGGTCAGCTCATTACCTCGGCCATCGATCCTAGCGCCCCATCTAATCCGCTCAATAAAAGCGTGGATGTGGTTAATGGCGCTTGGTTAGCTAATTTCGCTAAGTACCCTTGGATGTGGGCTGCGCCTGCCCTGGGTGTAGTAGCGGCTTTGCTGACCGGTGTCTGCTTAGCGATGCAGCGCCCGATTGCGGCCTTTATCAGCTCATCACTCAGCATTGCGGGCGTGATTCTAAGCGTTGGTTTTGCTTTATTCCCCTTTATCCTACCTTCCTCAGCTAATCCAAACCAAGGTCTGACGGTGTGGGATGCGTCTTCCAGTCATTTAACGCTGTGGGTGATGCTGATTGTGACCTTTATCTTCTTACCGATCGTCTTATCCTACACCTCGTATGTTTATCGCGTAATGCGCGGTCCGATCACGGAAGAGACACTGAACGAAACGCATAACAGCTATTAATTTAGGAGTTAATTATGTGGTATTTAACTTGGATGCTTGGTACCTCACTGGCGTGTGGCATTGCTGTGGCAGTGGGGTTATGGTATGAGCTGCATGAGGACAAAATGGATGATCCCATGCCGGCTTCCTCACTAGATAAGCGCAACTAAGTATGGCAAAAGCCGAGCACGATCCGGCCGCAACCCTATTAAAATTACCACGTGAGCAATCACGTTACTTAGGGGGACTGGCAAAACAAGCCAAGGGCTATTTAAGCCTTGCCATTGTGGCGCCAGTTCTATCCGGTCTTTTGTTGCTAATTCAAGCCTGGCTTTTAGCTGGTGTGTTAGATAAAGCCATCGTGCAAGGCTTGGCTAAAGAAGCGCTACTATTTGATATTGCGTTGATTCTGCTATTGCTAGTCACGCGCACTTTCATCACTTGGCAAGGTGAGCGTGCTGGCATCAAAGCCTCAGAAAAAATCAAAGCCCTAGTCCGTCAATCACTCTTTGCCGATATCCTAAGTCGCAGTCCCGCATGGAGTCGCCAACAAGCCTCTGGTGCTATCGCCGGTGTGTTGGTGGAGCAGGTCGAGGCCTTTGACGGCTATTTTGCACAGTACCTGCCAGCACTGATTGCTGGCACTTTTTTGCCCATCGTTTTTGCCCTCTTTGTCTTGCCTGTGGACTGGGTTGCAGGCTTGTTATTATTACTTACCGCCCCTTTAATTCCTTTGTTTATGGCCTTAGTGGGCTGGGGTGCAGAGGCGGCAAGTCGACGACATTTAGAGGCTTTTACGCGCCTGTCCGGTTTTTTTGCGGATCGGCTACGTGGTCTTTCCACCTTCAAACTATATGGTCAGGCCGAGGCCGAAGCAAATCGTGTCGTTGAAGCAAGCGAGCTGTTACGCAATAAAACCATGGCTGTACTACGCTTGGCCTTTTTATCTTCTGCCACCTTAGAGTTTTTTGCTGCCCTCGGGGTTGCGGGTACCGCTTTATATATCGGTCTAACGTATTTAGAATTTATTAACTTGCGTGGCGCAAGTGTCTTAACGCTACAGGCTGGGATGTTTTGCCTATTAATGGCACCCGAAGTCTATAACCCCCTCCGGCAGTTTGCCGCACATTATCACGATCGAGCCAATGCCCGTGCTGCCGTGGCTGAAATGCATCAGTTATTTGGTCGCTTAAGCGCAGATTTTACAGCCCCCACGGCAGCGCACAGGGAGACCACTGAGTGCACAACGATTGAGGCTGATGCGCTAAGAACAGCACCTGACTCAGCCGACCATGATATTGCCTTAAGCGCAACGGCCTTAAATATTCCCATACCAGGACGTGAACAGTTACTGATTAAGGATTTATCCTTTACCCTAAAAAAGGGCCAATCCATTGCCATTATGGGCGCGAGTGGCATCGGCAAAAGCTCGCTTCTCGAAACACTGGCTGTCCTCCGTCCGGCTGACGGCAGCATTAATTTAGCTGGGCTACCGCTATCCTCCTGGTCGAAGGCACAACTACGGCAGCATTTAATGCTAATCGGCCAACACCCCTATGTTTTTGCTGGCAGCATTGCCGACAATCTACGCTTAGCCTCAGCGCAAGCTGATGCTAAGGCCTTAGCACAGGCAGTGCAGCTAGCAGCAATGGAGGATGTCATCGCTGAGCTACCCGCCGGGCTCAATTCAACCATCGCCACCCGCGGCTATGGTCTCTCTGGCGGTCAATTACAACGCTTGGCCTTAGCGCGCTTATTTCTCGCGAATCCCTCAGTGATTTTATTAGATGAACCGACCTCCAATTTGGATGCGAGCACGCGTGATACGGTCTTGGATAATTTAATGCATTTTGCCAAGGGCCGCAGTCTCTTAATGGTAACGCATGACCCGGTGGTGGCACTGAGGGCTGACAGCGTCTTCTGTCTACAAGATCAAACACTGGTGCCGCTAGATAAACGCAGGCTCTTGCAGGAGATGCAACTATGAAAGCCATTTGGCGTGTACTAGCCCCCTTATATAAGCAACGAGCTGGCGCACTCGTATTAGCGCTACTGCTAAGCATGGTGACGCTGGCTGCGGGCGTAGGCTTACTCGGTGTGGCCGGTTGGTTCTTAACCGGTGCTGCACTGGTGGCCGCTTGGCAGACCTTTAATTTATTTGCGCCTTCAGCCTTGGTGCGCGGTCTCTCCTTTATACGTATTTTAAGTCGCTATGTGGAACGCGTCATAGGCCATGATGCCACCCTACGCCTCCTGGCTGATTTGCGCGGTAGTGTATTTAGACGTTTATTAACCCTGGATGCGGCACAATTAGCTAAGTATAAAGACGGCGATCTCATTGCTCGTCTGACCGGTGATGTGGACGCACTTGATACCGTGTATTTATTTGCCGTGGCACCGATTATTACGGGCTTAGTGATCGGCTTTATTTTATCCATCGTTGTCGCTGCCTATCTACCAGCAGCAGCCATCTTACTGGCGCTTTGTTTATTGCTAGGCACTGTTATCGTGCCACTTTACTTGGCCAAAAAAGCCCAGCAACCTGGTGCAATCGTACAAGAAAATGTCGCTGCGCTACGTGATACCAGCGTACACACAGTCACGGCTCACGCCGACTTAATTGCGCTTGGTGCCCACCAACAAGCGCAACAAGCCTTTGCCAAGCAATGTCTCGCGGTGGCACTAGCGCGTCAACAGCAATCGTTTTTAGCAGCCAATGGCAAAGCCGTGGTGCAATTACTCGCCGGCCTAAGCCTTGTAGGCATGCTGTACTTCGGGATTGACGGACTACGTCAAGGACAGCTGACAGGACCCGTTTGGGCTGGCTTGGTTTTAGCCGTCTTGGGTGTGTTTGAGGTCTTTGCGCCCATTATGCGAGGGGCTTCGCGCCTAGGTAGTGCGGCTGCCGCTGCCAAACGTATTGATGCCTTAAGCCAAAGCCAAGCCAACATCGTCGATAGTGAGCAGACACAGGATTTGCCGGTGACAGGTAGCTTGCTTTTTAATGCGGTGCACTATGCTTATCCCGCGGCTGATGGTCTTAGCAAAGGACCAGAGGTTTTAAAAGGCATTTCCTTCACACTAGCAAAGGCTGAGCGTATCGCGATTATCGGTAAAAGCGGCGCTGGTAAATCAACCCTTTTAAATCTACTCCTGCGCTTTGATGACCCAGATGCCGGTAGTATCAGTTACGGTGGCCTTGATATTCGTCAAGCACCACTTGCGCAACTACATCAACGCATTGCATTTTTAAGTCAAGATGCACCGGTATTTTTAGGTACCATCCGCAGTAATTTATTAATTGCCAAGCCAGACGCCGATGACAACAGCTTATGGCAGGCCTTGGACAACGCCCGCTTAGGCGATTTTGTGCGTCAGTTGCCTGAGGGTTTAGATACCTGGACCGGTGAAGGCGGTCGTACCCTCTCAGCCGGTCAGGCACGCCGTTTATGCTTAGCTAGAGCCCTGCTATCACCGGCTCAAATTCTAGCCTTAGATGAACCGACACAAAGCTTAGACCGGGCAGCAGAGCAAGCCTTTTTGCATGATTTAATCCATGCCACACAAGGTCGTTCGGTGATTTTGTTGACCCATGCAGCACTACCGCCAAGCGCGGTGGATAAAATTTATCAACTAACAAACGGTCAGTTAATTCGTATACACTAAAGCCTATGTACCCCGCTAAGGCTTGGCTAAGACGCTAAGCTAACGTGCTGCTAAACTATCGCTTAAATTTAATCTTTAGAGGAGAGGATAATGCAGGACCAACTCGATTTAAAAAAGGTGTTCGCTCCCACCGGTGAACTTCGCGCCGTGATTAATCTGGGCAATGCCATTCTCGCAAAGCCCGGCACGGAGCATGAAGTAGTGCGTGGGGTGTCGGTTGATTTGGCAAAGAAATTTGCCTTGCAATTAGGTCTACCGTTGAAATTAATTCCGGTTAAAAAGGCCGCGGAGGCGGTTAACTATATCGCCACCGGCAATGCCGATATCGGTTTTTTTGCCATTGATCCGGAGCGTGCCGAGTTAGTTAGCTTCACCCAACCCTATGTTGTGATTCAGGGTGGCTATATGGTGCCTCAACACTCATCGATTCAAAGCATTGAGGAGGTCGATCATAAAGGCAACCGGGTGGTGGTCGGCCAAGGTAGTGCCTATGATTTACATCTAAGCCGAAGCTTAAAGCATGCTGAAATCATCCGTGCCGCCAGTTCTCAAGAGGTGGTTGATCATTTCTTGGCTCATGGCTACGAAGTCGCCGCCGGCGTAAAGCAACAGCTGGAATTAGATGCGGCACGTGTTGGTAGCGCAGTACGCATTTTACCCGGTCATTTTATGGAAATTCCTCAGGCGATGGGGGTCGCTAAACAACGCGGTGATTTAGCGGCGGACTATCTCAATCAATTCGTACAGCTAGTGAAAGCCAGTGGTGAAGTACAGCAAATATTAGATGCCAATCAAGCACAGGGTGCCATTGTCGCTAAATAGCCAGCGCTCACCCGGTGAGGGCGAGCAAGCAAGCGGTGATGGATAGTGCGTTATCAGCACCTCGACCGCTTGAGCTACGGTATGACCGCATGATCTTCGGCGTAGCTACGGCTGGGATCAATCACATGGGCCAGAGCCAGCTCCTCCAACTCCGCACTATGGTAGAGATCGAGGCACTTGAGTAGCTGTAATTTCGCTTGCTCACTCGACGCTTGAGGCATTAGCTGCTCGCTCTCAGCCCCCATCTCTGGCTCGTCTGAGGCACGACTAGCCGCGCGATACGGCCTTTCTAAATAGCGGCTAACTAGGGGTGGCACCTGGCTCAACATCGCTGCCAACTCATAGCGACTCCAACTATGCAATGCAGCGGCCGTATACAGCGCATCGGCTGCTACCTCTGCACTCTCATGATAAGCCGTACTGATGCAATAGGCTAAGACCTCATCTTTGAAAACCTGCTGATAACTCCTTGCCGAGGCAGGACTCACATCCACAATGTCCGGATCAAAATCTCGTAACTCCTGCAACACGGCGTAATCCGGTGCTTGCGCTTGAGTCTCGCGCTGGGCAGCCCCATCAGTCAGTGAGGGCGGCTCCTCTGCTGTGGCGGCAAACACCAAGGAGCTCAAAGCAGCTAGCACGATCAATGTGCTAAATGCTAAGGCAGCGTACATACGATAACAAGTCAATCTGCTCATCACGACGATCCCTATCAATAACAGCGATGCTAGTTAGACCGTATGCCATCTTAAAGTTCAACCGCCTACCTTGCGACCTGAGCACAAAGCTCAAGCAGCAGTGATGAATTACTCAATCACAATGCTTGGTTGATACTCATTAAAGAATTGCTCAGGACGCATCGCCCCCATCAAGGACAACATCATAAACTCTTCAACGCTGATTGGCTTCACCACGCTCGCCTTGAATTTGATATCAGAACGTTGATTGCTTAAAAAATCGAATAACTTAGTGCATGCACTTTCAAGATCATCGACCACCATCGCAAGGCCATCTGTATTAATACACTCCTGCTTAGCCTGCGCCAGCTTCATTTGCAACATTTGCTCGCGCTCTGATGCTGTCAGTGCCGCTTGCTCATCAGCTAATTGCTGCTTTTCAACGAGCTGCATCAGCGACGGTACACCGCCTTTATCCTTCAACTCTAAGCTCATATCCTTAAGCGTGATTTTAGCTAATAAGCTCATCAATTCAGGGGTCATTTCCTCTACATCAGGATTAGCCGCTAAGTAGTTTGATAGATCTAACACAGCGGCAGGATTAGCCAAATTTAACATGCCCCCCACTTCTAGAAAATCCGGAATCAGCACACTTGATTTAAGCGTCACCTCCCCAGCTGCGCCGTCCAATTTATAGTAAGAAGCCACATCAAGATGCCGTGGTGCGGGCTTATCAATTTCTGCGAACAGCGCATTTAACTCCTCCCGGAACAGCTCACCACTCACATCCACGATGTTTTTAATCGTAAAATCGACTTCCTGAAAATCTTGCTCCTCCTTGAAACGATTTAACTTGACCTCATCCGCACTGAGTAACAGCTCACCCTCATCGTCCAATAAAGTTACCTTGTGCAGCGTGACCGTGCCACTAGGACTGGCCTCTAACTTGGTGTAGCTCAGTCTATCTTGTAGCTCATGCTGCACTAAAAATTGCTGCACCTCCTCTTCGACTCGATTAGTGGCAGTTTTTTGTATAAAGAACCAAGCGCCCACGGCAATCAGCGCCAGTATCACCAGGATGATGACGGGTTTTTTAATTGTTGACTTAGCCATTACTCACCTCTCTTAAAAAAATTTAAACTTAAAGGATCATGCTACTTACGCTGTTGCCGCCTGTACTCCCAAGGGGCCAAAGGATTAGCATCACGCCACAGCCCGAGTCTTTCGCGCTGCGCAGCTTGCTGTGCTTCAAGGTACTGATTATCCGTCATATACTGGGTATAGGCCCAAGCATAGCCCTGCCTGACCATATACAAATTGACATTAGTACCACCGATAAAAACCTCGGCTAACAAGCGTTGATAGCGATCCTTACCCTCAATCTGCAGCCGCACTTCCTTCGTCGCAATCAAATCAGCTAAGGCCTCCTTGGCCACACGGGAAAAGGGCTGTTTCTGCTCCGGCGCATCAATTTGTGATAAACGCACCCGATGCTGCTTATGATTCATGTCTAGCAAGGTGATGCTATCCCCATCTGAGACTTTAACCACACGTCCCGTTAATACGGACTGCGCTGCGGCCTCCCTCACCTCCACCGACTCAGCCGTCGCCTCGCTTGCTTGATACAGCGAGCGGATTGCGCTTTGGTTTTGACAGGCCAATAAGAGATTAAGTACTAACAGCAGTAAGACGCTAAAACGCCATAGCATGACTAATTTGTGCTTTGCATTATCCATTTAGCTAGTATATAAACAAATCAGGCATCAACGCACAAAAATCCCTTAATTTGTCCTAGCATATTTTAAGCATCGTGGCGCCAGCACTTAGGCCACTGGTCTAGCACCCATGCGCGGTTGCCAACGAGCAATTTCACCACGCTGCAGGGTTTTTAAAACCAACTCCGTCATTAAATTAATTGAGACATGACGAGCAAAAAACTGCTCTAACACAGCGCCTAATAAATACGGACTGATACCTGAAAAAGCCAGCTCATCTATTTCAAGCTCAATTTTGACGCCGCGCCCATATAATATCGGCCCTGGCATTGGTATACGGTGGTGCATTGGCGTAATCGAGACCTTACGAATACCGTTAATCTGCTTGCTAATACCGCTATCAGCCACATTGGCATAAATACGCAGCAATTCACGCAAGGCTGCCGCACCTTGTTCCTCATCTAAATCCATCAAGCTGGAATAATTTAAATTTAAATGACTAAGCAAGCGCCATGCATAGGCGCCACGCGCCAAGGCCGGTCGCGGTTTAGAAGGATCACGTAATAAACTCAGGCCCTGTGTAGGCATAAACTCGCTAAAGCGAAAATCAATCTTATCACCCGCTCTTAATAACAAGGGCAAATCGCGATTGGTACAACTTAAGTTCAGCGACAAGGCCTCAATCTCTTGGTCAAAGGGTGGCTGTTTGGGGTCAGATAGGCTGATAAAAACCTCGCTGCCGATATACGAAGTACGGGTACCGGAGCGCTGCGCCGTATCCGATAGTTGGCGCTCTTCTCGTCGCACCGAGAAATAGCCATGCTGCTCATCACTATCAGCACCTAAAGCTCTAAACATCTCTTTAAATGGCTGACTACCACGTTGACCCGCACGCATAGCCTCCACCCGATCCACACTATAGACCTCATAATCCATGGGCTTGGCGCGCTCTGGCACCACATGATACTCATGCAAATTCGGCGTCACAGCAATGCGATTTGCTTTATAAGGAAATAAATTGATAATAGGTGCACAATTCAGCAAAAAGTTTTCAGCTGAAACATTAGCCTCTAAATCATAAAAACTCTGATCAAACAAAAATGTGATTTCAAAGTGCTTATTATCCTTGTCTTGAATCAACTCCTCTGGTAGCTTTAGGCCTTTTAGTAAGTTATTAATACTGAAAAACATAAAGCGTTGAGGAAAGGCAAAGTACTCATGCAAAATACGATAACCGTGAAACACGCGCGGATCTAATGGCAGCATCGACTGCTCTGAGTCAAAGCCTTCATGCTTCACTGCGCTTTTATCCAAACGATTCATCCATCGCATTGGTCGTGCATCATCATGACACACTACCGCAAGGGTATGCGCCATGATCAATTCCAGCAATTGATGGGTAATCATATCATTGCCATTTAGAAAAAAGCTCAGCTTATCAAAGTCCTGCAAGCCACTCAGGGTGGCGCCACCCTCCACCTTAAAGCGCATACGCAAGGAGCTCATCACCACCGGCTGATTGCGCCCGTTAAAACCCATGCGCTTAAGCGGTAAATCAACCGGCACACCACTGATTTCTGCTTCTTCCAAAGTGAGCGGACGCAATTCTTGCGCTTGCCCCACCGTAAAACGAAGCTCCTTATCATCGCTCAGGCGTGCGCGTAACACCGTACCCCGTTTGACCTTAAAGCCTTGATTTAGATTACCCCGCTTAGTGTCTGGATGAAATTGCACTACCGACATGGAGGGCGTAGGTGCCACATAATGTGGGTGTAGCACCTCTAATAGATTTTGCGTAAACTGCGGAAACTCGGCATCCATTTTCATATGAATGCGTGCAGTTAAAAAGCTAAAACCCTCCAATAGCCGTTCAACATAGGGGTCAGAAACCTCAATGCCCTGCATCCCTAGCCGACCAGCGATTTTGGGATATTGCGCGGCAAACTCCCTGCCAGCCTCGCGAATATAATTCAATTCGCGATTATAGTATTCTAAAAACTCACTATCCATGGGCGCTTAACACTTAATTGCCTGCATCAAAACGAATCTCAGCAATTTCCAATAGACCGTACTCGTTGCTATCACTCATCAGCATTTTTTGGCCCAGACCCTGATAAATAGTTTCAGATAAGGCAATCCACTCAGTACGCGCTACTAAGTTTAAGGCATCGGTCTGACTAGCATAATCGAGCTGAGCAGGATAGCGAGCAGGCACCAGACCCACATGTGAGCGGCCATCCAGCATCAATACCTCAGTTTGCACCCACAGCAAATCGCTAAGCCCTTGTGCTTGAATCAAGCGCAGACTGGCAATCGCCTCAAACGGAATCCAACCATAACGGCCATTACTCATAAATTCAAGTAAGGGACCTAAGCGCCCATCCCCATCGCACAACCACTCAAACGCCTGCGTCTGCTCGCTATTATCATGCCTTGTTAGCACACCGCCAATCATGGGCGCCATTTCTAAGGCTTGTTGCCTAAAGGCAGCCGCTTGGTCCGGATTGTCTTCTTGTAATGCTTGGGTCAATAAAGCAAACCACTCAGGCGGCGTGCCAAAAACCGCTGGCATCGCCTCGCCTGCAAATACCTTTGCTCTTTCGCTCTCCGCATTCATGGCATTGATATAAATCATCGCTACCGGTTGCGCCTGCGGATTCATTTCGGCACTGAGTTTGAGCTGATCAACGGCCCGTTGCCAGTCGCCTTTGAGGGCTAATACTTGAAACAACTGGGCACGTAGATCCGCATTATCCGGCTTTTTACGCACCGCATTTTTGATCTCTGCAAGCACCTCATCAATGGAATGTGTCTTAAAAAGCTGAGTGCTTAAGGCTGCTTTCATCATGATTTCCTAATTACTTCTCACTGTCTTTTAACGAAGGTAACTTAGACACTAAGCGCAAGGACACCGTTAAACCCTCTAGTTGATAGTGTGGGCGCAAGAAGAACTTAGCTGCATAGTAACCGGGATTATCGGGTAGCTCAGTCACTTGCACCTCAGCCGCCGCTAATGGCTTACGCGCCTTGGTCTCTTGTGAGGAGTTAACCGGATCACCATCCACATAGTTCATAATCCAGTTATTTAACCAACGCTCCATATCGTCACGGTCGGTAAATGAACCCACCTTATCGCGCACAATGCACTTCAAATAGTGAGCAAAACGGCAGCAAGCAAATAAATACGGTAAACGAGCCGCTAAACGGGCATTGGCTGTTGCATCCTGATCATCGTACTCGGCTGGCTTTTGTAGCGATTGGGCACCGATAAAGGCAGCAAAATCCGAGTTTTTACGATGTACTAATGGCATAAAACCGTTTTTAGCCAATTCTGCTTCACGACGGTCACTAATGGCAATTTCAGTAGGACATTTCATATCCACGCCGCCATCATCGGTCGGGAAGGTGTGTGCCGGTAAACCATCTACCGCACCACCGGACTCAACCCCGCGGATAGAAGTACACCAACCGTATTCCTTAAATGAGCGGTTGATATTGGCAGCCATCGCATAAGCGGAGTTAGCCCACGTGTAGTGGTCGTGATTGGCACCATCCACCGCTTCTTCAAAATCAAACTCATCCACTGGGTTCGTACGTGCACCATAGGGTAGGCGCGCCAAAAAGCGTGGCATGGTTAAACCAAGATAACGCGCATCGTCAGATTCTCTTAAACTACGCCAAGCGGCATACTCGGTATTACTGAAAATCTTGCTTAGGTCGCGCGGATTAGAGAGCTCTTGCCATGAGTCCATTTGCATCACCGAGGGTGCAGCCCCAGAAATAAAGGGACAATGCGCCGCCGCACCGATCTTAGCCATTTCACCCAATAGTTCAACATCTTGTGGGCTGTGATCAAAATGGTAATCACCGACAATACAACCAATAGGCTCACCACCAAATTGACCGTACTCCTCCTCATAAATACGCTTGAAGATTGGGCTTTGGTCCCAAGCAGCACCCTTATAACGCTTTAAGGTACGGCCTAACTCCTTTTTAGAAATATCCATAAAGCGGATTTTCAAGAGCTCATCGGTCTCTGTATTATTGACCAAATAATGTAAACCACGCCAAGCACCTTCGAGCGCCTGAAACTCTTGATGATGCAGGATTTTATTAATCTGCTCGCTAAGCTTTCTATCAATTTCAGCAATAATTTCTTGAATGGTCGAATAGGCGTCAGATGTTAGCGTGACCGTATTTTCCAAGGCCTGCTGAGCTAGGGTTTTAACCGCATTTTGTACAGCGTCACGCGCCTCATCGGTTTTAGGTTTAAACTCTTTTTGTAACAGCGATGCCAGACCATCCTCTGCACCAAGCTGTTGTTGCATTTCAACATCTTTTAAAGAACTTGTACTCATCCCACTATCTCCTAGTTCTCATCATCCGTGGTGGTTTTTTCTGCTGTTGTATTTGGTGCAGCGGCTAATGATTTTAATAAGGCCGGATTTTGTAAAACCTGATTAATCAGCTCTTCAGCACCGATTTTACCGTCCATATAGGTCAGTAAATTAGCTAATTCCGTACGCGCTTCGAGTAGCTCTGCTAGGGGCTCAATCTTACGCGCCACATTGGCTGGATTAAAGTCCTCCATGCTTTCAAAGGTCATATCCACATTTAAAATACCATCACCAGTTAAGGTGTTTTCAACCTGCATCGCAACACGTGGTTTAATGGATTTCATGCGATCGTCAAAGTTATCGATGCTAATCTCCATAAATTGACGCTCACTCACATCGGTCTTAGGTACTTCTGATTTACCTGCCAAGTCAGCCATTACCGCCATAACAAAAGGCAATTGGATAGTACGTTCAGCCCCGTAAATTTCAACGTCATACTCAATTTGTACTCGTGGGGCGCGGTTACGTGAGATAAACTTCTGACCGCTTGCGGTTTTTTTACGTTGCATGTAAATCCTCCAAAAAACTAATCTTTAAACCTAAACGATGTTGCTATGATGACGATAGTTATTCGTCGTTATCCTCTGTTTTTGCTAACCAAATATCGAACTGCTCATGACTGCCTGGCACCAAGTTTTTAATCATGTCGTAAAAGTTCAACGGTATGGTTTGTTGGACTCGACGGATTAAAAAAGGCGCTGGATGACTGGGCTCATGCACTTCAAAGTAGCTACAGACCTTTTCCAAAGCTAAGATGGCATCGGCTCGCGTACTGATACTGAGCTCTTTCCAAGACACCTCCTTAATTGCTTCTACTTTGCTAAGTTGGCTAGCTTGATGGCTCGACTCGCCCGCATGTTGCGCACTGCTCGATTCCTCAGGCGCTGAGCTAGCTTCAGTGCCGGCGGGCTGTGGATTGCCGACGACGTTCATAATGACGTCGAACAACTGAAGGGCTTGATTAAATTCGGGACGCCATTCATGGCCTAGCTTTTCAAGCACCAGCTCCTCAATCTGCCGCAACCAGCTGTGCGCCTGATAAAGGGCATTGATCTCAGCCTCATCAGTAATTTTGGCTTGGCTCAGCATCTCTGCTAAACGACCGCGACCACCCGGAAAATCCGTTTTTGAGCCATCAATAACCTGCTCCGCCTCGCGCAAGCTGAGCTGACCATAGGTGCCACTTAAAATCGGTGCAGAGCGTAAAATACCTAACACACCATCAACGGTCACCAAGGCATTAAGCGCATTAATTCTGGGCAATGGATCCTCATAACCGTCATCCTCAACCAAGGGCGGGTGGATGCCATCCCAAAACGCACGAATGGCCTTAAACACGATTTCCAAGCCATTGGCATAGCCGGGCAAACCATGTTGTGCCGCCCATGTGCGTACCAGCATCTCCAATACCCGTACATCACATGTTTTGGCGCATAGTGCTAAGGCTTGGCGCTCTGCTTGATTCCACTCGGGTGACTCCGCTTCAATAATGGTGTCACCGAACTGCTGCTCAGGCTTATACTCCAAGGAGCGCGTCAATGCCAAAAACTCTTGGCTATACTCTAAGTTCTCACCGCAATTTTCATTACTAAAAGAACCGGCAATTTCTTCAAACGTTACCATAATCGACGATCTTAACTTTTGATTATTAACTTAATATGACGACCATATGACATTGACATGACAGTCCGCTATTCAAAATGATGGCTGATGGTAGTACGGCCACCCGTTTGAATCGTGACGCTGGTACGATATGCCGGTAAATCACCATTGGTCACGACCACGCTATAAGTACCTGGCGCTAGGCGTATGCTATTACGCGGTGGACTAGCACCATAGCCGCGACCATTAATACTGACATTACCCCAAGGGCGAATATCTAAGTTTAAGGTGCCCATAGCCTGTTGACGCTCACGTCTTTCCTTATCCGCCTGCACTTGTGCCTGTAGGCGCTGACGTTCTTTTTCCTCTTGTTCTAAACGCAGCCGCTCTTGTCGTTCTTCACGTTCTTTTTCAGCCGCCAGACGACGCTCCTCAGCCTCACGTTCCAAGGCTTGCTGCTGCTGACGCTCAGCATCCTGTGCGGTCATTGCATTATCGTTGCCCAGCGTGCTTGTTGCAGGTGACTCCGTTGGCTGATTTTGTGCTTCTGTCAAGCTTGATGTGGCGGTGGTGGCGCTTGCGGCGGCTTCGTCCCGCACAAGCGCATCCTCGGAGACAGCTTCAGATGGCGTCTGCTCTACACCTGCCACTGTCGATTCTGATTCGCTCGCTGTAGCTTCTGTCGTCTCCTTTTCCTCCGCGGGCGCTGTCACCAAACTGCTTAACAAGGTGGCATCCGAAGACGCTGGCGACGGCTCCTCGCTATCACTAAGCGCTTCCTCCTGTGCTGCGGTTTCTACGTTATGAGCCGGCGCTTGATTTGCTTGCCCCACCTGCGGCGTAGGGGCTGCCGTCGATAGCGACTCCATGGTGCCTTGCATGCTCTGTTCGGTTTGTGCTACTTGGATGTTTACAGCGCCGCTAACTGCTTCAGCTTGGGCTAATGCCGCTTGTCTTGCTTGCTCTGCCTGAGCTTCAGCTGCTTCTTGCATTTGTGCAATTTGCGCCTCTATCGCCTCTTGTTGTTGCTCACTATCTTTACTAAACAATAAGTAAAAGAGCGTACTTAGAATCACAACTAAGGCAATCGCCGCCGCCGGATAGATCAATAGTTTTGAGGATTTTTGAGGGCGTTTTTGCAATGATTGCTTCTGCGCTTTTAAGGAGTCAAATGGCTCATCCGGTGCTGTTGTTGATCCCTCAGCATCCGCACTGGTGCCCACTTCCTCTGCTGGGGTCGTGGCTGATGTTGCCTTTGACGGTGGCACACTGCTCGCCGTCGCCGTGGTGACTGTGGCTGCCTCACTCGCCATCGCACTGCTTTCTCTTGGCTCTGCTGAGCTAGGCTCCTCATCTGTCGTGGGCTGATGCGTTGCTACTTCAGCGGGTGGCACAGCAGTTAGCGGAGCCCCTCCCATACCTAATTCCTCTAGACCGATGGAGGCATCCTCTGCCTCTGCTGCGCTTGTGACTAGATCGGCAGACTGAGTCTGCTCCATCAGCGGCGCCTCCTCAAGCGGCTGCGCCTGAGCAGTGTCCGCTTCCTGTCGAGCGCTTGGCTCAAGCACGGTTGCTTGCTCTGATGCGCTGTCTTGTGTTAGCGCTGCCGCCGGCACATCGCTTACGGTCTCATCTGACCTTAGATCACCCAGCGGGGCAACTGCAACCTCCTGCACTGGCGTTGGCCTCGCCACCACTGAGGCAGTAGTAGCGGACAGCGGCGCTTCTGTGATTACTTGTGTGCGTAATCCCGGGGCATGTTGCAGCGGTGGCAAACCAAGTAACTCACTAAACTCATCAATGGTGCTGATACGATCCTTAATTTCAATCGCCGTCGCCATATCAATGGCACGTAAATATTGTCGATTAAAGCGATCTTCCAAGCCCAAGTTGGTCAAACGTTCTTGCTCATTAACTAAGCGATTAATCGCACTTAGCGGTTGCGTTTTTAAAATTAAAAAACGCATTAAGGTCGCCAAGCCATACACATCCGTATGTTCACCTAAAGGCCAAGCCGCATCCTCGGTAAATTGCTCAAACGCTGCACACACGGGTAATAAGGGTTGCTGATCAAGCTCTTTGCTTAGCTGCTGACTAACCCCCGGCAATAGATGAAAGCGCCCACTTCCATCTTGAAAGATCGTATCTAAAGACCATAGCCCATAATAGCGATTTTGCTGATGCAGTTGACTCAGCCCTAAGCGTAAATCTGCCAGTAAGTCTTGCAAGTCTCCAAGACTGACCTTATCAGTCCACAATGCGGTTTGCCGTAAGGGTTTCCAAGTCGCAGGCACCTGACTAAGGGCTTGGGACACTTGTACATTAATCAACATAATTTCAATCTTTTAAAATTAAACTAGTTAAGCAAGAAAAAGCGTTTTAAATAAGGCGGCATTCGGTGCACCACCATGCACTTGTGCACGCAAAGCCGCACCCGTTGCCTGATTGGTCCACCAATAACTGTTGCTACCTTGGGGCTCGAAAAAGTTCGCTAAATTGGGCCAGGAAGAACCCTCTTCCTCTAGCTGCTCAGTCGGCGCTGTGCTATGCCCCTCATTTAAAATGGACAAAATATCATCACCACAGGATGGGGTAGCTATTGCGCTATGACGCTTCAGCATGGCCGTCATGGTTAAACTGATATCCGCCAGACTACGATCAAATTGCTCCACCGAACAGCCCAAGGACACAGCTTGTAATAAGGACTTACCAATTTGCTGATAAAATCGTGCAGAACCTGCAATAAGCTGTGGCTCAAAATAGCTCGGTGGCACATATAAGCTAACTAATAAAGGATAGAGTCTGCCGACCCGATCGCGACTAGGCGCAACACAACCAAGCTGCACCACATCACAACCATGACTGGCAGGCAGCGCAAAATTCCAAATCGGTGCATGAAAAAACAGGCTTTGCTTAGCAGCACTCTCTTTAACACTAGGCAAACCCAACTCCAACCAGCGATGCCACCAATTCACTAATTCTGAACTAAGACGTCGCCGCACAAAATCACCGGCAGCAGGCAGTTTGCCGTACCAGCCTAAGGCACGACTCAGATCATCAATACTCGGCGTATAAGCTGAAGATGACATCCCTAGTTTCTCCCCGGACAGACAAAGCTACGCATTTCATTTAAACGGAAAGGACTTTTAGCCGAATAGGCCGTAAATTCCAAGGTGACACTTCTACCCCCTAAGGAAAAAGTAGCAATGGTTACCTCGGAAGAGCGCCCTTGACGTAGAGACGCACGATCGAGTAGACGATTTAAGGCCCACGGGCCAGAGGTTGATAAACCGGAGCTACCCTGCTGCGTACTGGCACTCATCGACACCTGATTACTACCACGTTGCCCTGGCCAATCCATGGTCACCCCAACTTGTGGACCATGCTCATAAGTCAACACCTGACCGTCCACATCCAAAATAAATTGCATAATGCCGGGGTCCATATCTAGCGGACGAATGGACACCTTGTAGGAGGGCGCAGGATTACCTGCTGAAAAATACACATCCCGAATCACACTGGCTTTTTCAAAGGAGGACAAGAAACGGGCAATATCACCTTTGCTACCATCAACGCCCGGTTTAAAGCGCCATGGACGTGTACTCATATCGACTAAATGACTGATATTTTTCTGAAAAAACTCATCCATCATCTGCCCATGGCCAAAGAAACGGGCAAAGTCATTAGGTGCAATATCACGTGTCGACTGACTAAAGGGATAGCGTCCCGCAATCGCCTGCCGACAAAAATTGCCCAAAATCGCATCCACATCTTCGCCTACATTTTTTTGCTGCACCGAATTCACTGAGGCTGCCGCCTGCACGGATAAATCATTGAGCATCGAACCAACCGCAGGTGGCAAACGACCTGACTCGGCCTGTAATTTAGAAATTACGTCGGCTGTGGGTAAAGGTGTTTTCGTTCTGAGCGCCGTATCCGCTGCCGTTAAGTAGGTATATAGCTCACTTAATAAGCTCACGGTTGAATCAATTGGCGGGGCGCTATTTTGACCCACGCTGGTCGCCAATTCGCGGTATTGTACAAAGTGACGATCCACCAATTCTTCTAAACGCTCTGGTCCCGCATCAGTGCGCACTAAATTACCGGCACCGACCGGACCAATAATACTGGTCAATGAGGAGGTGGTGCTCGTAGCTCGTTCACGGGCACGATCGACGATGGAGCGCTCATTCTTATCATCGCTTCGTAATAAGGTAGTTTCATTTGCCACGGACTGCACAAAACGGGTTAAGGGCGAATTGGAAGAAGATAAGGTACGTGCCAATTCAATCGCGCCGACCAAGCTATCAGGTACTACCACGGCCACATCGGCTAAAAAAGCATCCCAATGCTTAACGTACTCATTAAAGTAGATGACGCGCACATCGTCGACTAATTTCTTATCACTACCGTCAGCGAGCTGCTTAGCTTCAGCATCTAAGACCCATACATCATCTTCTCGCAAACGAATGGTTTCACGCTCAACCCGCTTATCAAAGACATTCCAGTAACCATTAAAAGAGAAAAAAGCCGGCACCCCTTGATTTAAGGGTTTACCACTTTCTCTTTTAAAGACAGAGGCCGCCTGCGAACCGCCCAAACTAATCACACTCATCGGCGTACCGGCTTCGGCGGTGAGAATACGCTCAATCCGACTATAGGCACGGCGTGCCATCGACACCCGGTTTAAGTTATCGCGCACCTCCGCAATCAACGCCTCATCCTTAGGAAAGGGCGAAACCAAAACACCGCCACCCACCAGATTATCAATATGCTGTTCTAGCAAACGATACTGCTCGGTCGTGAAATTGCTGGGTAATACCGCATTCAAATCCGCCAAAATCCAGGTCTTCATATACGAGGCATCGTAGTGCTCAGGCTCATACATCATCAAATACGCCCGCAATGCCTCATACGATAATTCCAAATCCGCAGGACTGGCTTGACGCAAAGAAGCCTCAACCCGTTTTGCCACTTGCGGCAATAAGACATTTTTCAACGCATCCTGATAAACACTATTGGCAGCCGCCTGGATTTTATTACCTTGATAAAGGCCAAAATGGTAGCCCCAGGGACTGTCATCGACTTTAAAATCAGCGCCATCCGGCAATAACAAGGTACTATTTAAAAAAGGTAAAACCGTCAGCACATCCCCAGTTTGAGTGATCTTAATATCCTCCGACAGCTTTTGTAGTGGTGGTAGTTTGTCTTCAACCTGTGCCAGATAGCTTTTATTTTTAAAATAACTATTACCCCACACCAATAGCGCTACCGCAAAGACAGAGGCCATCACAGCGTAGGCTGTCCATTGAATCTTGCGCTTACGGCGCTCCCACTTAAGATTCAAGCCAGCTAAACCAGCCTCTTGGAACACCACCTCTTGTAGCAGCTTTCTTAGGAAGAAACTTTTACCGCCCTCAGTCGTTGACAGGCCCTGCTGTTGCTGCATACCGTCAAGCCGCATATAGCGTTTTAACTGCGCCGTGACCTTATCAAAACCTAAGCCACCTTGGGTACCACTGGTGAAATACACCCCGCGCGGAATGACTCGTTGCTCGAATTTGGAATTTGAAAAGACATCATTTAAAAAGCTGCCTAAGATCATTCGCAAATTAGCAAACTGTTGTGGTAGGGCATACGCTAGCGCTCTATGCTTTTCATCGCCCGTACGCATCATCACATCGGGCAATGAGTCAAACAGGCGCTCCTGCAGCAGCAAATACTCTTTATCAAAGGCGGGTAGCAGCTCAAAGCCTTTAGCTTGCGACTGCTCATAGGGAATGGTAAAGCCCCATACCTGCTGCATTTCCTCCATACTCAAGTCATTGAAATAAGACTCGAAGCCGTTGAGCAAGTCCACTTTGGTGACCAGCACATAGACTGGAAACTCAATCCCTAATTCATTCCGTAATTCTTGTAAGCGCTGCTTTAACACTAAGGCATGCTGTGCTCTATCCGTCGCATTAGCACTGAGCAGATCGGCAACACTCACGGTTAACATCACGCCGTTAATCGGTTGACGGCCACGGTACTTGGTCAGTAGATTAAGAAAGCCCTTCCACTCTTTTTCATCGCCTGTCGGATCACTTTCATGCGTGGTATACCGTCCTGCCGTATCCAATAACACCGCTTCATCGGTAAACCACCAGTCACAGTTACGCGTACCGCCAACCCCTTTGAGCGCCACCTTACCGAACTTTTCGGCCAAGGGAAAGTTTAAGCCTGAATTAATTAAGGCCGTGGTTTTACCCGAACCAGGTGCACCGATAAACACATACCAAGGCAATTGATACAGATATTGCTTAGAAAAACGCGCCAACGGCGAGCGCTCAGCACCCTGTTCAAAGCGTGCATGCTTTAATAAGGTGACGGCCTCATTAAACCGCTCGGCAAGAATCTTAATCTCTTCCTGCTCTTCTGCCGGTAAGTCTTTAATCGCAGCGTCATTTTTAGGTTGACGAATTTTGCCTAACAGCTGTGCATTTAAGCGTCCTTCACGCCATTTACGCCAGATCAGTCTAAGTAGCCAAATCCCGAAAATTGCCCCGATCAAATAAATGCGTACTTGCCTATCCTCTAAGGGATACCATTGCCCCACCGCAATCGATGGGCCAATATACCAGATCAGCCACGCCAAGATAAATAAACCCACAAAAGTCCATAAGCCGCGGCTAAAAATAAAACTTAATATTCGACTGGGTAAATCAAGTAACCAACTCATCGCTGCGGCTCTCTTAACTGACTTTGTTCACTCACGGGTGAGACTAATAAGGTAATTTCAACTCGACGATTTTTAGCACGGTTTTCAGGCGAGTCATTCGGCGCCACCGGCTCTGCCTCACCCCGACCCTCGGCGCGCACTCGATTCGGCTCACGCAAACGGGATTCTAATAAGGCCTTGACCGAATCCGCACGCGCTTGCGATAGCTCCCAGTTCGATGGAAACTGCAGCGTTCTAATCGGCACATTATCGCTATAACCCGTGACCAAAATCGCACCGACCGTGCCATTTAAGGCATCCGCCACGCGGCTTAACACCGGTAAGAACTGTTGTCTTACCTGCACTGAGCCGGACTCAAACAAGCCATCACCTCGGAGCACCACCACACTTCGATCCGCTTCATCACGCACGGTCAATAAATTCTCACGAATTTCAGGAGCTAAAAAAGTGGCCAAACGATCGGGCACCGGTACCGTACGTCGCTCTACTGGCGCCTGTATTTGCATACGTGGTGGCTGCACACGGACAATCTGAGAAAATAACTTATCGGATGAGCTACCCAATAACCAAGAAAAGCCGAGATACGCCAAGATGCCAAAAAACACCACCGCCAGGGCCACCACCCAAAGCGGGATGGGTAAGCGTTTGACCTGATTTAAGATAGCCTCAGCTTGCCAATGGGGTGATAAGGCATGTGGATACTGCCCGCGTACATTTTTGAGGGTTAAGAGCAGGCGTTGCTTTAAGGTTTCTAGCTGCGTGCGGCCGTTATCCATCACCCGATAACGCCCTTCAAAACCCAGCATTAAGCAGAAATACAGTAACTCTAATAAATCAATGTGGGTACTAGGATTTTGTGACAGCTTAGCCAATAACTGGAAAAACTTCTCTCCGCCCCAGGTCTCATTATGAAAGGTGACCAATAAGCTCTTGCCTGACCATTGCCCGTGACCACCCCATGGGGTCAAGGCACATGCCTCATCCAGCGCGGTACAAAGACAATAACGCGCCCCCAGAATGGTTTCATTTGGCACCCCGGCATGCTGCGCTCTTAGCTCAAACTGTCGAATCTCATCGACCAGTCGCTCACGTAACAAGTCCAAATTCTCATGCGATTTGGAGTTTCTAAGCTGAGGAATCAACACCAATAAGGGATTGGCGGCAGCCACTAAAGGGTTAGAACCACTGATAACATAATCGTCCGGGCGTAGCTCATTCGCCTGTGCGGACTGAAAAACACCGGCCGCTCCCCACGGCCCCATTTTAGAATCGCTATAGTCTGAAGAAGACATTTTGCCTACCTATTTTTATTACGTACGGCCCAGAACTCCATTTCTAACCCTGGAAACTCGCCCGCCAAATGCAAAGCTAACACACCTGATCTGGCAAACTGCTGCCATAAATCACCGCTTTGTTGGAATGTAAAATAAACATAACCGGAGTGATACGGTAATTGCGGTGGAATTTGCTCCACACTTTGTACATTCACACCCGGCAATTGCAAATGCACCAGATCACGAATCCGCTCAACCGGACCGAATTTTGCTTGTGCTGGGAAGTGCTTACGTAAACTATCCATGGGCATATCCGCTTTGACCCCGAGAATAAATTCCGCTTGCTTAATTAAGTTCAGATCCGTTAATTGAGCCACCCGTAAACCATGCCCTTTATCCACAAACTCAATGACCTCATAAGGATCATCCAAGACAATATTCAAGGCCGCATTTAACTGTCCCATCAACGGCGCAAAAGAGGCCTGCAAATCATCATGGTCATAGTGTGCGAACTGCTCCATGGCGCGCTGCTCACTTAAAAACACCGCCATTTCATTTAATAGCATTTGTAAGTTGCAAAAAAAGCCTTCGGGGTGATGATAATTCGAGCTAAGTAAATGATGAAAATAGGCGTGATAACGATTAATCACACTTAACATCATCATTTGGGTCAATGAACTACTGCCATTTTGTATGGCTGAAGCGGATAAGCGACGGGATAAACGCTTAACCTGCTCGTTTAATAAATCCACCGCCGTGACCAGAAAACTCAACAGATTATTTTTAACTTCAATAAAATTTAAAGTCGGTGGAATATAAGCTGTATCAATGACTAAGGCATTTTTACTATCGCGCCCTTTGATTCGCGCAATCGGCAAAAACTCATAATTGGCGTCCACTTGACTGGCTAATAGCAAACGAATTTGTAAACGCCCCAACTGCAAATTAACCGCACCCAAGGTAGTATCGGTCGTATCCACAATCTCCTGCTCCGTCACTGCATATCGTGCCAGCAAATCCTCACCTTCTTCAAAGGCAACCTGCTGTCTAGAGGCTTGACGTGTAGGAATGGCCACACCGACCAATTCATTACTAACCGCCTGTGGCACAGCTAAGGACACGGACGGTGTGGACTCATCGACCACAAAGCTAGTGCCATCTTTAAAAAAGCCTTTAGCCCGTGTCAGCCCCACACGACCTTGAGCAAAACCCTCCGTATCTAACTGCAACTCACTAAAGCCCCAAAAATAATGATCTGCCTGCTGTGAGCGAGCCACCAATTGACGCTCTAAATATCGCTCTTGTTGTTGGAAATGCTGAGGCCGCAAAAACATGCCTTCAGACCAAATCACTTTATCAAAACTATTCATATTTAATTTAAATTTAAACTACTATCTTTGTCTTTATTTTTGTTCTGCTGGTCTGATTTGCAAGGCATTACGCTCGACATCGACTTTAATCACAGCGGCACTTGGTGAAAACTGCCAAAACTTATAGATATTGGTGCTTTTAGCAGCAGGCAGTTCAACCGTCATACGCCATTGACTGTTGTCCAGATCACGATAGGCCGCCACAATGCCCAACACCTTAGCGTCGACATTGCCATGAGCCGTAATGCGCTCCGTTTTACCCGGGGTCAAAATCACGGAATTCACATTGAGCAGCTGATCACCGAGGGCGGCACGCGCATCTTTCTGTAAGGAAAAAAAGTCACTTAACTCAAAGGCATTTGTTGTTTTTAGCTCATACACCGTGACTTTAATGGGTGAAGGCTGATGACGACCACCGGAATTCACATTCTTTGCTGCGCTTAACTCAACCACATACGGCACCGCCAACTTAGACTCTGTGGCTGCACAACCCGCCAACAACACCGTACTGGTCAAGGCCGCCACAGCCAAACTTTTTCTACACATCATCTGCATCATTGCACCTTCTTCACAAGCACTCTGTCTTGTAAAACATTCATGACTATTAAATAAAACCGTAACAATCGGACTTTAGAATGGTTAAGCGATTAAGCTATCCCACTTGTTGGTTTTCTATTATCAACAAGAATTATTACAAGAACATTTCTAGTACAAGATCATGATGTTTATGCAAAAAAGACTTACACTGATGATTAGCGGCGCTGCCCTCAGCGTCTTATTAAGCGCTTGTGCAGGCACTTCAAAGGCACCTGAAGCCCCTAAAATGACGCCAGCGGAAACCATTTTGTTAGAACAAATTGAAACGCAATTCCACGAGGGCGATTACAAAAAAGTCATTGCAACCATCAAGCAAGCGCCTGAAACTAGCCTAGGCGGTCAGGCTTTTCGTACGGAGGCTTTAAAATACAAAGCCTTTAGTGAATGCGTCAGTCGTCAGCCACGCAACTGCCGCAACAGCTTTAGACAGCTATTAGAATTGGATCCTAGCTTTGAGCTAAGTCCAGCTGAGGTCAATCATCCGCAATGGGGTAAAGTCTATACCGCTGAAAAGAAACGCGCTGATGCCGCGATGGCTAAAGCACAAAAGAACGGCGCTTTAGAAAAAGCGACCACGATGCCGCGCTCAGAAATTCGGGTCGGTCCACGCCAGCGTCCTAACACCAATGCCAAAAGCAATTAATGCAGGACGCAGCAACGCAGACGCTACTCATTTACTGGTACCATGAAAATTACGGTTCACAATCAATCTAAGTCATTTGAGCGAAGTTTTGACCTAGTCAGCCCGGGCTTAACCATCGGCAGAAGCCCGGAAAATCATATTGCCCTAGCGGATCCCTCCCTCTCTATCAGCCTGTTTCAAGCGGCGATCACAATAGATGATGCGGCTCAGATTAGCATTCGTAATTTGGCGCTGACACCAATTCTAGTTGGCAACCACAGCCTCAAAGTAGGTGAGACTATGGTCTTAAAAAGCGACAGTGAGTTTAGTTGCGGTGATTTTTATTTTAATATTAGCGTAACTGAAAGCAATAGCTTGGCGCCACAAGTGCCCCCTGCACAGCAAGCCACTCAACGCCCGCTCAAAGCACCGACGGTGATGCCGATGCCGGGTACTGTCGAGATGCCGACGGCGACGCACCACCTTGCTCCAAATCCCGTCGCAGTGGCGCCGCTTGCGGAAATCATTAATCTGAGCCCCCAGCAGCCAGCGCCTGAACAAAATACCGTGTTTGAGCCCTTAGTTGAGGCAACTACTGAACTAAGGAGTGATATCGAGCCATCACCCCCGCCGTTCACCGAACTCGGCACGGCGACTCAGCTAGCATCTGAATCCGCTGCCGACAACAGCGCCTCCATTTTTGATAGCTTATTTGATGGCGCTGGTGTTGTACCCGTAGGAGCAAGCGACATCAATTATGATATCCACCCCTTTGATATGACTTCAGGTACTGTCCGTAATAGCCATGATCCCCTGGCTGAATTACAGGGCATTGCCTTAGACGATAATCTTAGTAAGGACCCGCTAGAGCGCCTCAGCCGCGACGGCATTGAGCATCAGAAAAAAGATATTTTGCAAGACCAGCGCCCCAGCACCCTACTACATGCGAATGAGCAAGAGCTAAAAAGCAATCATGCCACGCTCGATCATTTGGACACGATTCTACTTGAGCTAGCTCAACAAAAACGACTCGGGAAATAGCTATTTCCCGAGTCACATCATAGAAGAAATGGTGTACAGCTAGTTTACAGCACCTTAACCTGAATACCTTTTAAGCCCTCTATGCTGCCGACCATCACATCACCCGGCTTGACCGCACCCACACCCTCTGGGGTACCGGTATAAATCAAATCACCTGGGTGTAACTCGACGTACTCGGAGAGGCGTGAAATCACCTCAGACAGGCTCCAAATAAGCTCATTTAAATCAGCCTCTTGTACGGTATCGCCATTAAGTTGGAGCTCGATTTTGCCTGCGTTTTTACTGCCAGCAAGGGCTTTAGGACTAATCTCCCCGATAACCGCAGCCTGGTCAAAGGCTTTGGCCATCTCCCACGGCTTACCACCCTTTTTGAAGTCATTTTGTAAATCACGCCGCGTCATATCCAAACCGGCAGCAAAACCGTAAATATAGTCTTCTGCCTGCGCCACGGGGATATGTTTGCCTTGCTTGCCAATCGCCACCACCAACTCAAATTCATAATGCAAATTTGAGGTTTTGCTCGGATACTGAATCGTGGCGATAATACCCTCTTTAGCAATCACAAAGGACTCCTGATCATTTGCTTTGCTAAAGAAAAAAGGTGGTTCCTTATCCGGATCGGCACCCATCTCACGGGCATGACTGGCGTAATTACGACCAACGCAATAGACCCGACGTACGGGGTACTTAGCCTCCTCACCAACCACTGGTACGGCTACACGCTCAGCCACTTCAACAACATAGGACATGATTCTGCTCCACAAAAAATTTGAAAGATTAGTATCCCATCAGTGTATACCGAGCTGCGCCTCGACGCCACTCACCACAGCCTTTTGTTTTAAGTTCAACTGTAATGAAAGACAAACTCACTATCTTCAGCACTTAAGCTTAAACGCTGAATTGCATCACCCGCCATCGCCGCTTCTAAGATACGACGACTGACTTTAGGCAAGACAGAGCTATTTAAAATCGCATCAACCATACGACCGCCTGACTCCACTTCGGTACACCGATCCACAATTAACTGCACTGCTTCCGGCGCCACCACTAACTCAATCCCATGGTGCTCAGTCAGGCGCTTCTGAACACGCGCCAACTGCAAGTCCACAATTTTAGCCAGCATATCATCAGATAGTGGGAAGTAGGGCACCACTGCCAAACGCCCCAACAAGGCGGCCGGAAAGACGTTCAGTAAGGGCTCACGCAAGACGGCTGCCAGTCCTTCGGCATCCGGCATCAATTCAGGGTCTTTACACACCTCCATAATGCGCTCTGTGCCCACATTGGAGGTTAAGATAATCACCGTGTTTTTAAAGTCGATGTAGCGCCCCTCGCCATCTTCCATCCAGCCTTTATCAAAGACTTGGAAGAACATTTCATGCACATCTGCATGCGCTTTTTCCACTTCATCTAAGAGCACCACACTATACGGACGACGACGTACCGCCTCCGTTAGAACACCACCCTCACCGTAACCCACATAGCCCGGAGGGGCGCCTTTTAAGGTAGAAACAGTGTGCGCTTCTTGAAACTCGCTCATATTAATCGTGATTAAATTCTGCTCACCACCATACAGCGTTTCTGCCAGCGCTAAGGCGGTTTCCGTTTTACCTACACCGCTAGGGCCACAAAGCATAAAGACAGCGACCGGCTTGTTCGGATCAGTTAATTTAGCACGCGAGGTTTGAATACGTTCGGCAATCGCTGTTAGGGCATGTGATTGGCCAATCACACGTTGCTCCAAGGTCGTGGCTAAATGCAAAATCGAGTTCGCTTGATCTTTGACCATGCGACCGACCGGGATGCCTGTCCAATCAGCCACCACTGCGGCTACGGCAGCACCATCGACTGCCGGGAAAATCAATGGCTGCTCACCCTGCTGACTTAATAACTCCTCTTGCAATTGCTGCACCCGCTGCAACATCTCCGCACGCGCTTCCTCACTTAACTCCGAGGCCTCTCGTAGGCTACGACGTAGCTCAAACAGCTCCGATGCCAAGCGCTGCTCAGCCTCCCATGCCGCCTGTAAAGCAAGCTGTTGGGTCTCGGCCTCCTTAAGCTCCTGCTCAATTGCTTCAATGCGTGCTGCCTCACCCAGGCCCAAGGCTAATTCTCGTTCAGCAATGCCTTTTTCTACCGTCAAATGCTCAATCTTGCGATTCAAATCCTCCAAAGCAGCAGGCTGTGCATATTGGCTCACCGCAACCCGCGCACATGCCGTATCTAGTAAAGCAACGGCTTTATCCGGTAGCTGACGTGCTGGAATATAACGATGCGATAGCTTAACCGCTGCTTCTACCGCTTCATCCAACAGCAGCACTTGGTGATGTGCTTCTAATTTATCGACTAAGCCACGCAACATAATCAGTGCTTTTTTCTCATCTGGCTCATGCACTTGGATGGTTTGGAAACGGCGCGTTAAGGCAGGATCCTTTTCAATGTATTTTTTGTACTCCGCCCAGGTGGTGGCACCAATGGTGCGCAACTCACCCCGCGCCAAGGCAGGCTTCAGTAGATTGGCGGCATCACCAGTACCGGCAGCACCACCCGCACCGATCAAGGTATGAATCTCATCAATAAATAAGACAATGGGCTTTTCACTGGCTTGCACCTCATCAATCACGGCACGCAAACGGGACTCAAACTCACCTTTCATGCTGGCGCCTGCTTGCAGTAAACCAATATCTAAGAGATACAGCGACATATCACGTAATGATTCAGGCACATCGCCCTTGGCCAAACGTAAGGCAAAGCCCTCGACCACAGCCGTTTTACCCACCCCCGCTTCACCCGTTAATAAGGGGTTATTTTGACGACGGCGCATCAGAATATCCACCATTTGACGGATTTCTTCATCACGTCCAGAAACGGGGTCAATTTCATTGTTGCGTGCACGCTCGGTCATATCGACCGCATATTGCGCCAACGCTGATGGCTGCCCGCCCCCGCCCGTACTGGCTGCAGCAGTACCGATTTCGTCTGTTCGCAAAGCCGCCGTTTGATGATCCTCGGCAGAGCCTTTAACAATTTGATTTAACTTATCCGCCAACACATCGGGGATAATTTTTTTAAAGGCGGGACTAATCCCATACAGTACATTGCGTGAGGAATTACTTTTTAAAATACCGAGCATTAAATAAGCACTGCGAATCCGTGCATCGCCATATTTTAAGGAGCCGTAGACCCATGCCCGCTCAGTGGCGTTATCAATATGTTCGGACAAATCGGATATTGAGCTAGCACCCTGTGGCAGCTCCTCAAGCGCAACGATAATCCCCTGCTCTACATCCTCAGGGCGGATTTCAAAATAGCGTAAGATTTTTTGTATATCAGTATCATGCTCATGCATTAATTGGTGCAACCAATGCACTAATTCCACATAGGGATTGCCACGTAATTTACAAAAAGCAGTTGCCCCCTCAAGCGCTCGATAGAGGGTAGGATTTAATTTGGCAAACAGATCAGCACGATTAATTTCTGACATCTTAAACTCTTAACAAACTTGATACAAAAGCACAATAATGAAGCTGATTTTAAAGCCCCAATCTTGCACTTTGATGACAGTTCTTAGATTCATCAAATTGCAATAATTATTCGCTAAACTGCACGCTTCACTGTGTTGTTGCATATGAGCAAAAATCGTACTGTCACCACCCCCAAGGATCTCGTTGCGCTAAATGACTATTGGCACACACTCGAAGCCGATCCCTACGCCCATAGTTTTTATCAAGTACTGCGTTTTATTGACGCACGTAGTGATTTATTAAAACCTATCGGCCGCAACAGCCTGCCTAAGCATGAACCGGTTAGGCTGCGCCAAGAGCCGTCCATGTCGTTTGCGCCCTCTAACCTCACCAAGGTGGAGCGCAAACCCGGTCGTCCTAGCACCATCTCGATTTTAGGCTTTGGTCTCTTCGGTCCCAACGGTCCGCTGCCTTTACATATTACTGAATATGTACATGAGCGTATCCATCATCATAAAGATCATACGCTGTCAGCCTTTGCGGATATTTTTCATCATCGCTTAATCACCTTGTTTTACCGGGCCTGGGCCGACTCACAAACCACTGTTAGCTTGGACCGCAAAAACTCCGCCTTTAGTCGCCATGTTGCTAGTTTAATCAGCATGGGCATGGACTCCCTGTTGGAGCGCGATGCCATTTATGATCATGTGAAATTTTATTTTGCTGGTCATTTAGCGCGCCAAAGCCGCAATCCCGAGGGCCTAGTCTCCATACTTAAGCGCTTTTTTGGCATAGAGGTAGCGCTTAAAGAGTTTATTCCACAATGGATTGAACTTCATCCCGAACACCAAATTCAACTAGGTCAAAACCCGGTCGCCCTTGGTAAGGATACGATTTTAGGCAGTAAAGTCAAAGATGCACAGCATAAATTTCGTTTAGAACTGGGTCCCTTGTCCTTGGCGCAATACCGTCGTTTTTTTCCTCAAGCACAACAATCCAAGGAGCTAGTCAGTTGGGTACGTCAATACATTGGCATTGAGCTAGCGTGGGATGCACGTTTATTATTGGATAAAGATGAGATTCAAGGGCTACGCCTAGGTCAAGGTGGTCGTTTGGGCTTAGAGAGCTTTTTAGGTCAGCGTAACCCAGAGCGCGGGCACTTTGAGGAATTAATTATTGATTATGAGGCTCGTCAAGGCAAGGCCTAAAAAAGGAGCGCCTCAGCAGCGCTCCCTCGGACTCTGGCCCCTATAGCCAGAGCTTAATGCACTAGGCAAAGCTAAGCGTCGGCTTGCGCCTTTGCCGCTTCCAGTTCCTCGATCATGATTTCACGAATTTTGAATTTCTGAATCTTACCGCTGGCCGTCATCGGAAACTCTTCGGCAAAGCGAATGTAGCGTGGGATTTTCTGACGAGAAATTTGTCCGGCACAAAACTCCTTCACCTCTTCCTCGGTCAGGCTGGCGTTTTCTTTGAGCATAATCCAAGCACATAGCTCCTCACCATAGACCTCATCAGGCACACCTACCACCTGCACATCTTGAATCGCCGGATGGGTGTATAAAAACTCCTCAATTTCACGTGGGAATAAGTTTTCACCACCGCGAATCACGAGGTCCTTAATTCGACCCACGATATTGCAATAACCGTCTTCGTCCATCACGGCTAAGTCACCCGTGTGCATCCAACGTGCCTTATCAATCACTTCAGCCGTTAGCTCAGGCTCACCCCAATAACCCTGCATCACAGAATAACCACGTGTACACAGCTCACCCGAGACACCACGCGGCACAATCCGACCTAATTCATCAATAATTTTAACTTCCACATGCGGGTGAATGCGACCCACAGTACTGACGCGCTTATCTAATGGATCATCCACATCCGACTGCATACTCACGGGTGAAGTCTCAGTCATGCCATAACAAATGGTCACTTCACGCATATTCATCTCGTCGACCACACGACGCATCACCTCCATCGGGCATACCGAACCTGCCATCACCCCCGTACGTAAGGAGCTGAGATCAAAGGACTTAAACTCTGGATGCTCCAACATGGCAATAAACATGGTCGGCACACCATAGGCGGCGGTACATTTTTCCTCTTCAATAACCTTTAGGTTATCCGTAGGATTAAACACGGGACCATGATAAATCATCGCCGCACCATGGGTGACACACGCTAGATTACCAATCACCATACCAAAGCAATGAAATAACGGCACCGCAATAGAAACTCTATCTGCTGGACTTAATTTGATTTTTTCACCAATAAAATAACCGTTATTTAAAATATTATGGTGCGTTAAGGTCGTACCCTTTGGTGAGCCAGTCGTACCAGAGGTAAATTGAATATTAATCGGATCATCAAACTGCAGCTCTTTACCAACCTCCTGCAAGGCCTCTAACTCGGCCGCAGTCGGCTCCACCAACAGATCCTTATAGTTGAGGATACCAGTACTCGGATCATCCTCCAGCTTAATCACATAACGCAAGCTAGGCACATTAGCCGAGCGCAATTCGCCCAGTGGAGAGTCCTTAAGCTCAGGTACCACATCGTAGACCATGGACTCATAATCACTGTCTTTAAACGAGGAAATCAACACTAGACCAGCACATGAGACCTTATTAAGCGAGTACTCCAACTCCTTACGACGATAAGAAGGGTTCAAGGTAACCAGAATAATTCCTGCCTTTGCCGTAGCGTATTGAATCACAGTCCACTCGGCTGAGTTAGTCGCCCACAAAGCTAAGCGGTCACCTCGACGAAAACCCAAACGACGTAAGCTGCAGGCCACACGGTCCACCTGATCGCGTAACTCCTGGTAGGTGTAACGAATGCCTTGATGGCGCGATACCATTGCCAACTGATCAGCATACTTCGTGCTTGCCTCATCGAAGTTTTGACCAATGGTCTGACCCAATAAAGGCGTCTCGACTGCACCATGTACATAGCTTAGTAAAGTCATCTATCTCCCCTAAATAAATTCTGTCCGTTTTAACGAGTTATCTCATCATGTGCATGATGATAATACGGGCATATCATAATAAATAATGAATAAAAATTTAGTCATATAAAAGACTAAGCTTGTGATATTACAAAAACTTACCAATCACCACCCATCTTGGTAAAGCGCTCTATATCTCGCCGTTGGCGCTTAGTCGGTCGGCCACCACGCAACTGTTGCGCCGGTTCGGGTGCAAAGCGGCGTTGCTCGGCGCGACGTTCACGCTCGGCAATACTCGCTGCTGTTTCTTCATACAATTGCTGTGCGACAGGTGCCGGACCACGTACCTGACTTAAGCCCTTAACGACCACTGTTTTATACTCGCGTGGCATTTTAATCAACACCGTATCGCCGATTTTAACTTCACGCGCTGGTTTAATATTTTGCCCATTAATTTGGACGCGATCCTTATTAATATTATCCACCGCGATGGAACGGGTCTTAAAAAAACGGGCCGCCCATAGCCACTTATCAATACGCACTTTCTCAGCTTCCATACCCTTTGAACTCTCCAAAAAAGCATTGCTTCTTAGTCTATATTACAATAGCAAGGCGCATCATTTCATCTCATGTTACTGCCATGCTGTTGCCCGAACTTCGTGACTTAGATTTATCGCCCCCTTATTATGATCATTGGCGTGCATTCATTGAGACCACTTTACTCGAAATGGCTAAGTTCGACTCAGTAAGTGAGCTGCTCAACCATCTTAAGGCCAGCGACTTTACTAAACACTTTGTGCCTCAAGCTGCCTTACCAGTGGGCGTTGCCTATGAAAGCTTTATTTATGACACCGATGGCATACCCACACGGGACGGACCACACGACTACTTTAATGCCTTATGTTGGTTTTTATTTACTCAGTCAAAAAGCCAGCTTAATCGTGCGCAAGCCGCACAAATACGCCAGGATGGGGTCTATCAACAACGCGGTGCCGTACGTGATGCGATTACCATTATTGATGAAAACGGTCTGTTATTAGCCTGTTCTGATAGCTTATGGGAGGCCTTAGCGCAAAAGCAATGGCAACGCGCTTTTGTAGAGCTGAGAGAGGAGTGGCAGTACAGTCAGGCGGTGATTTTCGGGCATGCCTTGATGGAAAAGCTACTCAAGCCCTACAAAGGCATTTGCGCCCATGTCATTCGCATCCCACAACCAATGGGGACATTAGATTTAAATGTCGTCGATCGCTGGCTTAGCGCTTTTCTGAGTGCTGACAAGCTAGCCACCAAACCCTATATCCCGGTACCAATTTTCGGCATCCCGGGTTGGCACCCGCTGCAGCAAGCAGCAGGTTTTTATGAAGATAAGACGGTCTTCAGACCACCGCGTATTCGCTAAAAAAGACTGTCCACCTCGGATAGGCGATGCATCCGCTGAATCCGTGCCGCATCTTCCTCACCACTACGAATGGAGTGACTCACAAAGTCTAGATGCTCACCCATCACCGTTTTAGCGCGCTCAGGATCATGGTTAACAATGGCTTGCATCACGGCCTCATGCTGTTCAGTTAAATGGCGATGATTTTTAACATCATCCATGGTGAACATTAAACGACGATTTTCTTTAACGGTTGAAAAGACTAAATCAAATAGACCGCGCATAATCTGTAGCAGCACCAAATTATGCGATGCCTCAGCAATCGCTAAATGAAAGCGCGCATCCGCCTGCGCCGCCTCCTCCATTTCACCGCGTTGCTGGTGCTTTAACATAATATCAAGGCATGTTTGAATTTTGCGCTTATCCTCAGGGGTTGCGCGTTGCGCCGCATACCAAGCCGTACTGATTTCCAAGGCATGCCTCGCCTCAAGTACATCATAACGATAATGCGGATCATCGCTTAAGAGTGTGGTGAGCGTAGCAAAACTCTGTGAGGGCCAGGTCATAATATCGGTCTGCACAAAGGTACCACCCCCGGGTCTAGTCACCACTAAGCCCTGACTATTTAAGGCCCGAATCGCCTCGCGCACAGCCGAACGTGAAACCTCAAACAACTCAGCCAGATCGCGCTCTGATGGCAAGCGGTCACCAACCGCCAATTGGCGTGCTTGGATCAACTGCTTAATTTGATCCTTTATTTTGTCAGCAACACGAGTAAAATTATTTGTCATGAGCGCTCCCATCGCAGGGCGTAGTGATAATAAAGCGGCAAAGGTAGGGGCATATTATAGGCTAAGTCTAGTGAGCTGGCACATCCAAAGCCCTATCTTTGCACCAAGTAAAGACTAGGATATTTTTACTTCATACTTAAAATTTTCTGGTCGACCTAATGAAATACGATATTCTACTGGACGATTTTCAAGGTTATATGCCAAGCGCTCAATTTGAATCAGCATGTCACCTTTACGGGCATTTAAGTCAGTATCTTCTACCTCGGAAGTAAAAGATAAGGTTTCTTTAGCTGTTGAGATAAACTGCCCACAATGCTGGTAATAAAAAGGGTAAAGTAAATTCCCGAATTCTAATGGTTCAAAGTGCAACAAATCGCTAAACAGATGCTCTGGCAACCAAATTTGCTCGCTTAAAACCACTTTATTTTCTACGATACGCAAACGTTGCAACTCAATTAACGCCATTCCCTCGTCAATCAGCAAGTGCTTATTGATTGCAGGTGTAGGAGGCACTTTACGTATAGATTTCACCATGCCAGTTGGCACAGCTTGTTTACCCTCATGATTACGAAATCGAAAAAAACGTAATAAAGAATTCTTGAAATCTGGCTGCTTAATAAATGTGCCTCGCCCTTGCGCCTTGTATAGCATACCCTCTTGAACTAATCGATCGATTGCTTTTCGAATCGTACCTATAGACACTTGATACTCTTGAGCTAACATCTGTTCAGTTGGGATGGGTAGGTCAGGATCCCACCCCTGCTCTACTAAACGAGCTTGTATATCGATACGAATACGTTCGTAGAGCGGCAAATTTAGTTGCGGCAATGTAGCTGTTGAGATGGGTAAATGAAGCGCCATGCGGTAAATAAATTAAGCGTCTAGTTTAAACAGGGAAAGCGCATTTTGACTCAAAACCTTTTGTCTTAAAATAGGATTTTTAAGTAATGCATGCAAAAACTCATAGTTTAAATTATAGCTTAGCTCTTCATGCTGTGTGTGAGGCCAATCACTACCCCAAACCAATCGATCCTCCATGCCGCAATCCAGTAGTAAGTGCAAGGCTTTATTTGCATTTTCCGCACCCCGCTCACCCACTCCTAAGCGATAAAATGCAGATACTTTTACCCAATAACGCTGCGGATCTAAGTGATCTAACATCGTCTGATAATGCGGGTCCTCTACCCCTTTATCCGGATCTACACGAGCAAAATGATCCAATACAATAGGCCCTGAAAAATTCTTTAAGACCGGCATCATAGTCGATAAATAAGAAGGCGGACAATGCAATTCCAATTGCCAGTTAAGCGAGTTTAAATGCTCTAAAAACACTTGCCATTGTGGCTCTGTTAGGTCAGGAATTTCTTTAGCAAATAAATTCAACCGTACCCCTTCAATACCTTGCTCCTTAAGAGACTGCAAATAAGCCAACTCACTATCTACTGGCACCACAGCAATGCCCTTGAGACGATCAGGATAGGCAGCAATCGCCGCCAACATTTGGCTGTTATCGTAACCTAAAAAACTCGGCTGAATTAAAACACCATAGTCAAAACCATATTGATCTAAATTATCTATATAGCTTTCTACCGAAGCACTTTTAGCGGGACTATAACGCGCCCCTTCAACTACCGGGACATTAGCATCAAATATATGCGCATGCGTATCAACTTGTTTCATTTAGAGTACTCCCTGAGCAATCAAAGCTGCCATTAAAGCTGCAATAAGACCGATTGGCACGGCACGGAACAGTAAATCATTAAATAATTCGGACTGATTTACCCCCTGTGGAGTCGAGCCTAAAATCAAACTACCTCCTGAAGAAAAAGGAGAAATCGCCGAGGCTTGTGCTCCTACCACGATACAAACAAATAACACGATAGGATTATGACCAGTAGCTGCTGCGATAGCCGGCACTATAGGGAATAAAGCCGGTGTTACAACACCTAAGGTACTGGCAAATAAAGACATCACAGCACCAATGAGGCACATAGTCAAAGGAATAATCCAATAAGGGATCGTGGTTGAAACCCAATCAGAAAGAATGTTAATAACACCAGCCTTTATGGCCACCTCAATCAACATCCCTACACCACAAATCATGATAAGCGTGCCCCACGGTACCATCGCAATGACCTTCTTCTCATCAGCTAATTTCATTAATAAGCTAATCACAGCAAAAATTATGGCCATAAAACCGATATCCACCTTGGAATTTAAAAAACTGATACTGTGATTTTGCGGAAAAATAAGATTCAAAATCGGAATTACTAGCACCAATGCCATCAAAGTAATCACTAGCATTAATGACTGTTTTTGTTTGGTTTCAAAAGGCGCAGGCCTTTCCACTGCAATATTAATACTTAATTTTTTATGATTAAAAATCAAATAACTAGTGATAACAACAATAGGAATAATTAAAGTAGCAATAAAAATAGCCGTAGAATTGCTAAAGGCTTGTGCAGGACTGATCCCTACACCTTCCATGATCCCACGGAAAATCACCCCACTTTGCGATGTCATAAAGTTAGCACCAGCCAATGCTCCGTAATTAACCGCCATACCACCAATGATTTTACTCATCCCGGTTTTCTGGCAAAGCAATAAAGTCATAGGCGCCATAAATGCCAATACCGTATAAAAACCAGCACCCAATGCAGCGATAATCGTGGCTGAGGCGAAAATAGCCAGTGGCAATAACAGTGGAAAATTCCTGCAAGCATAAAGTAAATGATTCGCTAATTTTTCCAACGTACCGTTAACCATCGCGACGTTGTAGAACAGAGTTACAGCAAAAATAATAAAAAAGATTTTGATCGGCCAAAAACTGACTACTTGTGAGGCAGTTAAATCCAAACCGTAGCAACCAATTAAATAGGCAAAAACAATAGCAAATAAACCAATATTAATTTTGGTGATATAACCAATTGCTATCGCAAGGATAATGGCAAGAATAATAATTAAGGTCATGATGACTCCTCTAAGAACATGAACATCTTATCATCTAATCATCTATATGTTTATATCTTTTATTAGAGGGTAAACCCTAATCTTTAACCAATCAGCAAGCAAGAATAAAAATAACGGACACAAAAAAGGGGCTAACGCCCCTTTGAGTACCACACTGCCTAATTAGGCTACGCCTTAGCTGGCAGCGCCACCACCGCTTTGCCTTGATGCAGTGACAGACTGAGTAAAAATGCGCCCAACCACAACAGTGCGACTACGCCCCAAACCCAATTGGCACTAATCAACCATTGTCCGATTAGACCGGCCTGAACCACATAATAGAATAAAGGCACCAGGGTTTTACGGATAATCTCACCCTCACGGTTAAGCATACCGACCACGGCACTCGCCGCCACGACATTATGCACACACACCATATTACCGGCGGCACCACCCACTGCCTGTTGAGCCACCACAATCGCCGACTGATCAAGCGTTAAACCAATCTCTTGTGCAGTAGAAAACTGGAAGTAAGCAAACATCATATTACTAATGGTATTTGAGCCCGCTGCAAAGGCACCCAAGGCACCGATCCACGGTGAAAAATACGGCCATGCATCACCTGCGATGGCGGCGGCACTGTGCGCCAAAATCAAAGGCATGCTGCTAATTGAGCCATCGGCTGAAACCGAATTAATAAATACCTGCACCATTGGCACCGCTAATAATAAGGCGGGTGCTGCACTAACCATGGTCATCATTGACTCTTTGACACCATGCGCATACTGACGCACACTCACACCGAAAATCACAATACACGCTAAGGAGGCGAGCAGTAACACCGAACCTGGTGAATATAAGAACTGCGCTGAAGTGCTGATAGAGGTACCAAACAGATTACTGAATCTGATCGTTAACTCTGGCGATACCAAGAAAGCTTTAATACTCGGCACGGTACGCGTCAACACGAGCAAGCCAACCACAATCACATAGGGTGAAAACGCACGCCAAACAGAGAAACTACTGCCACTTTGCTGTTGATCCAAAGATAAACTACCTAACCATGCACTTTCCCATTGCTCACGTGGTGGAAAATCAAAATTCTCTTTAGGGAGCAACCAACCCTTTTTAGCGACTGGCACGGCAATCATCAAACCAATAAGCGCAGCTAGCAAAGAGGGAAACTCCGGCCCAAACAACGCCGCAATAAAATAATACGGCACCGTAAAGACCACCCCTGCAAAGAGCGCAAACTTCCACGCCTTCAGCCCTTCCACAAAGGAGCGCTTAGCGCCAAAGAAACGCGTTAATAAACCACATAAAATCAGCGGAATAGCCACCCCAATCAAACCATGGATTAAGGCCACATTTTGCACAATATGCTGCAAATACTCCAGTGGCTGCATCGGTGCAATGATGGCAGCCACATCCGCCTTATTATCAATCCCTGACAGCACACCAACCAACATGGGCGTACCAACCGCACCATACGACACCGGTGTGGATTGAATCACTAAGACTGACATCACAGCGGCCATCGCTGGAAAACCTAGCGCCAACAGCAAGGGCGCAACCACCGCTGACGGCGTCCCCCAACCGGAAGAACCCTCAATCAACGAGCCAAATAACCAAGCCACGATAATCACTTGCACCCGGCGGTCTGGAGAAATCCCCATAAAACCTTGGCGAATGGCCACTAAGGCACCACTGACTTTTAAGGTATTCAACAATAAAATGGCGCCGAACACAATAAACAACACGGTCAACGCCGTAACCACACCGTTCACCGTGGCCGCAGCAATCACCGCCGCCTCCGTGTGCCAAACAAAGAAGGCCAATGCAGCGGTGACCACATAGGCCACGCCCATTGACAATTTGGCAGGATACCTTAACACCACCATCAGTAAAAAAACGACAGCAATGGGCGCTAAGGCTAATAAGGTATAAAGCATCTCCACACTCCTCTAGGGAATACAATTTGACTATTTTTGAATGTGTTCGATCATACTGGTAGTACCAAATATCCGTATATAAGGAGAAACCCTGAATTATTTTACTTAAAATCTCATGTATTCTTATGTTTTATATAAAGTGGTCCTACCACTTATTAGTTTATAATAAAACAATCCCTCAACATTCCTTACTATCAGAGCCATGATTATTGCTTCATCTACCGATTACCGTAAGGCAGCTAAGCGACGCTTACCGCCCTTTTTATTTCATTACATTGATGGCGGCGCTTATGCCGAGCGCACCCTTGACGATAATGTCAACGATCTGGCGAAGGTCGCATTAAAACAGCGTGTGCTCCGCGATATGTCAGCCCTGGACACAAGCATGGAGCTCTTCGGAGAAAAGCTCCGTATCCCCTTAATTCTGTCGCCAGTGGGCCTGACGGGTATGTATGCTCGCCGCGGTGAGCTACAAGCAGCCAAAGCCGCAGCCGACTATGGCATCCCCTTTACCATGTCAACCGTGTCCGTGTGCCCCATTGAAGAAGTGGCGCCGGCGCTCTCACGACCGATGTGGTTCCAGCTGTATGTGCTAAAAGACCGCGGTTTTATGAAAAATGTGCTTGAGCGCGCCAAAGCAGCTGGCTGCTCCACCCTCGTGTTTACGGTGGATATGCCCGTGCCCGGTGCCCGTTATCGTGATGCCCATTCGGGTATGAGTGGCCCCTATGCCGAATGGCGTCGCTATTTACAAGCCGCATTACATCCTCTCTGGTCGTGGGATGTCGGCTTACACGGTCGCCCTCATGACTTGGGTAATATCTCCCGTTATCGTGGTCAGCCCGTGGCCCTAGAAGACTATATGGGTTGGTTGGGAGCAAACTTCGACCCTTCGATCTCATGGCAAGACCTCGAATGGATTCATGAATTCTGGGACGGTCCCATGGTGATTAAAGGCATTCTTGATGCTGATGATGCCAAGGATGCGGTGCGCTTTGGGGCCGATGGTATCGTCGTGTCTAACCACGGCGGTCGCCAATTAGACGGTGTGCTGTCCACCACCAAAGCCCTACCGAGCATTGCCGATGCTGTCAAAGGCGAATTAAAAATCCTCGTCGACTCAGGCATTCGTAACGGTTTAGATATCGTACGCATGCTCGCCTTAGGGGCCGATGCAACCATGATCGGGCGTGCCTATATTTATGCCTTAGCCGCTGCCGGTGGACAAGGCGTCAGTAATTTACTGAATCTCTTAGAAAAAGAAATGCGTGTCGCCATGACCCTAACCTCTAATTGTCAGATATCAGAAATCAATCGCGACTGCTTAGTACAGTCCTAGACTCACTCACTTCATCAGGAGCACCACCTCGTTGGTGCTCATTTTTTTCATGGCACGCCAAATGCCATCAGCCCTTCATCACTAAGATGTTAAGCTTTTGACACCTAAGAAACCATCTCAACATTGGAGCCCTTGTGTGAGTACTCTAGCCATTTTAATCTCCCTCTTTCTACTGATGTACCTTGCTTATCGAGGTATTTCAGTGCTTATACTAGCGCCCGTCTTGGCAGCCTTAGCCGTTTTATTATCGGGTGATATCAGCTTAATGCTACCCATCTACACTGAAACCTTTATGGGTGCCTTGGGTAATTATTTACTGAATTTCTTTCCCATTTTCCTCTTAGGCGCCATTTTTGGGCAGCTTATTGCCGATTCCGGTGCGGCTTCTAGTATTGCCACGTGGTTTACCAAAGTCTTGGGACCTAAGCATGCCATTCTTACCGTGGTGCTTGCGTGCGGCGCCTTAACCTATGGTGGCGTTTCTTTATTTGTGGTGGCATTTGCGATTTTCCCTATTGCTAAGGTGATGTTCTATCAGGCCAATATTCCTAAACGCCTGATTCCCGGGGCGATTGCCCTGGGTGCTTTTACCTTTACCATGACGGCCTTACCCGGCACGCCAGCCATTCAAAACGCCATTCCTATCCCTTACTACGGTACCAATGTCTTTGCCGCACCGGGTTTAGGGATTATCGCTGCAGCAATCATGTTTTTTGTGGGTTGGCTCTGGCTTAATCGACGCGCCCAGGCCGCCCAAGCAGCGGGCGAAGGCTATGGTGAACATAATGACGGCGTAGCCGATGAGCATCTCAACACGCAAGCACAGATGCCGGTGCTGTTGGCCTTTTCACCGCTACTCTTGGTGATTGCGCTCAACGCTTTATTTACCTATGTGATTTTCCCGGCGATGGACTTCTCTGCCATCAATCAAGCCTTTGAGGCCATTGATCCGACGAAGAAACTAGGCATTTGGGCCATTATTATTTCATTGGTGCTGGCCTCACTGTGGCTGATTATCATTGCCTTTGCGCGTTTTCATCACTTGCGCGACACCATCAATAAGGGCACCCTCGGCTCCATGCTACCCGCCTTTAATACCGCTTCGGAAGTGGGCTATGGCGCAGTGATTGCCGGTCTTGCAGGCTTTGCCATTTTAAAAGAATTGGTCTTAAACGTATCACCAAATAATCCACTGATTTCTGAGGCGGTAGCAATGATGACCTTGGCAGGGATCACGGGTTCTTCTTCTGGTGGCTTAAGTATTGCCTTGCAGACCTTAGGTGCAGATTACCTACAAATTGCCCTTGAAAATAATATTAGCCCCGAGCTCTTGCACCGAGTCGCGGTGATTGCTGCTGGTGGCTTTGACACCTTGCCGCATTGTGGAGCGATTATCACCTTACTCTCCATTTGCAGCTTGAATCACCGTCAGTCCTACATGGATATTGCCGCTGTCACCATTTTCGGTCCGCTCCTGGCCTTAAGTAGCGTGATTGCCTTGGGAACGATGTTTGGTTCGTTTTAACTAAACGAAAAATAGCACTGCCAGCAGTGCTATTTTTTTTGCCTAGATAAGCTCAAAGGCGATCAGCGATGTTCTCAACATATAAAGACAAATAAAGGACAGTACAAAGGCAAAGATTTTCTTAATACGTTTAACCGGCCAAGTATGGGCAAAATGCGCACCCACCGGTGCCATTAACACGCTGGTAGAAATTAAGGTTAACCATGCCGGCCAATAAATATAGCCCACCATACCCGGCTGCCAGCCAATGTCCTTAAGACCTGAATAAATAAAGCCCATGGTATTTGCTAGCGCAATAGGAAAACCAAGTGCAGCAGAGGTACTAACCGCATTGCGGATATTCACATTACACCAAACAAGAAACGGCACGGTTAAAAAACCGCCCCCGGCGCCAACCAAACCAGAGACAAAACCAATGATCGTACCCACGAAAGTAGTGCCTAAAAAGCCGGGCAACTGACGCGAAGGCTTAGGCTTTTTATCGATCGCCATATTAAAGGCTGAATAAGCCATAAAAAGCGAAAACACCAGGGCTAGCCAAGCGGTACTAATAAAGGAAAAGACCACCCCTCCCGACAAAAAACCGCCTAAAAACACCCCCGGCACCAAGGCCGCCACCACCGGCCACAATACACCGCCACGCTTATGGTGGGCACGCATACTGGATAAAGAGGTAAAGCAAATCATCGCCATGGAAGTCGCAATACAGGCATGCACCACTAACTCCAAGGGCATCCCCTTCCAGCTAAATAGCATGGTTAAAAACGGCACCAATATCATGCCACCGCCCACGCCTAGCAGACCGGCCATAAAGCCACCGACACTACCCAGCACTAATAAACACAGTGCAATGTCCCAACCGAAAGTCATCATAATGATTGTTGAGCTTGAGCATCACAAGCTCAGGCCCTTACTATTTTAAATTACCGGACAAAAACTGCTGTAAGCGTAAACTCTTTGGATTATTTAAGACCTCGGCAGGTGGTCCTTGCTCCTCCACCACACCCTCATGTAAAAACATCACTTGAGTGGCAATATGACGCGCAAAACCCATCTCGTGGGTCACCACAATCATGGTACGACCCTCTTCGGCCAGTTCCTGCATCACTTTCAACACCTCACCCACTAGCTCCGGGTCCAAAGCCGAGGTCGGTTCATCAAACAGCATCACCTCAGGCTCCATTGCCAGCGCTCTAGCAATGGCAACGCGTTGCTGCTGACCGCCAGAAAGCTGTGACGGATACTTTGACTCCGCATCAGCTGGTAAACCCACTTTTTTCAAATAGGCGCGTGCACGGGCAATGGCATCCTCCTTTTTAACCCCCAACACATGCACCGGGGCTTGAATAATATTATCCAACACCGTCATATGCGCCCATAAGTTAAAGTGCTGAAACACCATCGCCAATTTGGTACGAAACTGCTGCAACGCCTTTTTATCACTGACTTTAAGATAGCCCTTAGTATCTTTTTCCAAAGGCAAGGCCTGACCGTTCAGGATGATTTTCCCCTCATTGGCCTGTTCAAGAAAATTAATACAGCGCAAAAAAGTACTTTTACCGGAACCACTGGAACCGATAATCGCCACCACATCACCGGCTTTTGCCTGTAAGGTAACGCCCTTTAATACCTCGTGGTCACCATAAGACTTATGAATATCCAGAACTTCTAATTTATACATTGTTAACTACCTGTTTATCACTTTTTGGGCTAACCACAAGATACGCTAAGGCCCGTTTTTCAATCTTTCTAAATAAAGCCACAATCACAAAGGCGACCACCATATACAGTAATGCGGCGATACCATAAGCGATAAACGCTTGATAGGTCGCTGCATAGGCATCGCGTGCCACCTTTAAAATATCCGGTACCGTGGCGGCAAAGGCTAAAGAGGTGGTATGCAGCATCAAAATCACCTCATTGCTATAGGCGGGCATCGCCCGTCGCAGCATTGAAGGAATAATAATACGCCGATACAGCTGCCATTTACTCATACCAAAGGCTCTAGCGGCCTCAATTTCCCCCTTGGCGGTGGTACGGATAAAGCCGGCAAACATTTCCGTGGTGTAGGCGGTGGTATTGAAGGTTAGGGCCAAAATAGCACAGTAATAACCATTAATAAAAAAATCACGTAATAAGGGTGTACCACGCACCACATCCAAACTAATTAAGCCGCTATAAATCAGCAATAACTGCACATAAAAGGGCGTGCCTCTAAACACATAGGTAAATAACCAAATCGGCCCCTTAATCAAGAGGTTTTTGGAAACTCGCCCCACCGCTAACAGCACTGATAGCACAAAACCAAATAGCAGAGACAGCACCAAAATCCACAAAGTAACAGCCAGTCCAGAGAACTCGAAACCGTCCCAGATTAAGAATGCTTGCCAATAATCCTGCCAAATTTCAAAAAATCTTTCCATGCTGCTTAATCCACTTCAAATTTAGCAGCACCGGCTGAGTAGCGTCGCTCTAAATACCATAGAACAATATTTGATAAGGAGGTTAAAACCAAATAAATCAGACCAGCAATCAGAATGTATTTAAACATATTGCCGGTAGCGCGCCCCGCATCCTGACTGGCCTTAACCAAATCACTCAGACCAATAATAGAGACTAAGGCGGTAGCCTTTAACACCACTAACCAGTTATTACCTATGCCGGGAATGGCATAACGCATCATTTGTGGAAATAAAATCCGACTAAAAACCTGTCGCGGACTCATACCATAGGCCATGCCCGCTTCAATTTGCCCCTTGGGCACAGATAAAAACGCACCACGGAAGGTTTCGGTAAAATAAGCGCCGTAAATCATCCCAATCACGATCACACCGGCCCAAAAGGGATCAATCTGAATCACCTTCCATCCCAAGGCATCCGTGATTTGATTTAGGCCCATCTGAATACTGAAAAACAGCAATAGCATCAGCACCAAATCAGGTACGGCACGGATAATCGTGGTATAAATCGTTGCAATGCCACGCAACAAGGCACCGCCAAATAGCTTGGCACTGGCGCCAAGCAAGCCCAATACAAAGGACAATAAAACGGACAAAAGGGCTAACTTAATCGTAGCCCAAGTGCCGCTTTTAATGAGTTCCCAATAACCGTCTAAGAACACAATTAGCTCAATATCCCTGATTACTTAATCACTGAAATCTCACCATCTTGGAAGTACTTCTTAGCAAGCTCGTCCAATACGCCCTCGTCCTTAAGCGCTTTTAGGGCACCGTCGATTTTGCTCTTAAGCTCCGTATCTTCCTTACGTATACCGATAGCAATTTCATTATTCATGATCGGATCGTTAACAATCGGCTCACCCACAAAGGTAAAGCCAGCACCCTCAGCTGTATTTAATAAACCCTCAACGGCATTAGGTGATTCAAATAAAATCGCATCCACGCGACCAACCTTTAGGTCAGCAATGGTCTGTGACTGTTCAACATAGGAGGTCACACGCACACCCGAACGTCTATCCCAACGCTTACGCGCATAGGTTTCCTGCACCGAACCCTGTAATACACCGACGGTCTTACCCTTAAGTGACTCGTCGCTACCATCAATACCACTGTCTTTAGCGGCCACTAATTGGCTAGTAACTTCATATAAAGGATCAGTAAAAGAAATCACCTTTTTACGCTCTTCGGTGACTGTAATGGCTGAATGCACTAAATCAAATTTACGTGCTAATAGACCAGGAATCAAGCTATCAAAGGGCTGCTCAATCCACACGCACTGCATTGCCAATTTTTCACAAATGGCATTACCAATATCAATATCATAGCCCGCTAACTCACCACTAGGTAATTTATACTCAAAGGGTGCGTACGCTGCTTCGGCACCGATACGTAACTCAGCCTTATCCTGTGCCGCCGCAGAAAATGAGGCTAAAGCAACAAGTGATGCGGCTACGAGTGATGTTATTTTTTTCATAATTCCTCCTTTCGGACTAAATTAATTACAGGCTTGATTTTAGTGTTACGACCACAAAATAGAAACCATAACCTAAACCTTTGATATTACATTAATTGACTCTCTCTGTTTAAAAAATTGCTCAACTCAGCTCATTGTCAGACAATTTTTAATGATGCAATTTAATCAACAGGGCTAAGTTTAAACGTTCCCGGAGCCTAGCATGAAAAATACCGACCCCAATCGTCAAAATTTACTTAATAAGATCGGCAAGCTTGCACTCTCTGCTGGTAAGCCCGTGATTGAAAAAGCCCTACAACTCTTTTATGCCACCCAGAGCCCCGACACGCCGGCTTGGGCTAAACGCGTAATTTATGGTGCCTTGGCTTATTTAATTCTGCCAATTGATACCATTCCGGACTATCTGCCGGTGGTCGGCTTTACAGATGATTTAGGCGTGATTACCGCAGCCCTCACCACCGTGGCTAGCTATATTTCGCCAGAAATTAAGGCTAAATCCAAAGCGAAGATGGCGCAGTGGTTTGGCTAGGGGCGATTGCTAGCCAAAGTGTGAAATAATATCAAGTCCAAACAAAAAATTCAGTACCTGAGAGCACATCAAGCAATAGCCTATGACGAGATTTAACGAGCTTTGGCAAACCGAGACAGTTCGCCTCAAGGAGCAACACCACGGGCCGATGGATGATTCGGCCTATATTCATGCCCTGCGTGCTCAAACGCTCAGTCCTGAGCAAAAAGTCTTTCGTCGTGCCGACAAGCTCGCCCATGCCTCCGGTCTCAGTCAAGCCATTAGCAATTTTAAGCGTTATGCCAAGTATGCCTTTTTGCTGCTACTACTATTGGCGGTGATGAGCGGTATCGGCTTAGCTTATGCCGCGCTTGGCAGTCGCAGTAGCGAGGTGAATCTACTTAGCGCTTGGATTGCTATCTTAGGGATCCATATGCTAAGCCTAATTATCTGGCTCATCTTTTTAGTACTTCCTAAACGCAGTGACAAAGACTATCCTCTGCTCGGTCAGGCTTGGCTCTGGCTCACCCAAAAACTCGCACGGGGACCTCATACCGGCCTCATCGCCAATGCCCTCCTCAGCTTAACTCGCCAACAACGAACGACGACTTGGCTGCTAGCAGCGGCTAGCCACTTAATTTGGCTACTGATATTGACAACGGCCTTAGTTAGCCTATTTTTTCTACTATCGACCCGTCGTTATAGCTTTGTGTGGGAAACGACTATCCTCTCGCTAGCGACCTTAGAGCAAATCGCTCATGCCTTAAATTGGCTCCCTTCACGCTTGGGCTTTAGTTTACCGGATGTGGCTCAACTCATCTCGCCAGGAGCGGCAGGCGATTCCGGCTTGCAGGCAGCTTGGTCGCACTGGCTAATAAATCAAGTCTTGATTTATGGTCTATTTTTACGCCTCATCGCTTTTGCCACGAGCTTTTTTATCGCGCGCTATCGGCTTGCTCGCACCAATATCGATCTTAAGGCCTCCGCCTATGCGCCATTATTGGCACGTTTAGAGCCCGCAGCAGTCACGCTAGGAGTGGATGCACCGGCACCGGCGGCGCCTACTGCGACCTTCGTTAAGGCACCACGTGATCTGTCAGGCAATGGCACCCTACTGGTGGGGATTGAATTAGACCCCCACCAACCATGGCCGTTACTTGAGCTCAGTGATGCTGAGCAGGTGATTGATGGGGGCAATATTGAAAGCCGTGAACAACGCCATGCACTGTTAGCGGAGCTAGGACAAAGAACAAGTCCCTTAGCGCAAATTCTTTTTATTTGTGACGCCGCACAAACCCCCGATCGGAGTCATTTAAACCTGATTCAGACCATTGCCCAGTTTGCTCAAAGGCATTGGGTACTGTTAATTAATCGTCATCAGCCATCACGCGATCAAAGCGCGCTCTGGCGTAAAGCACTGCTGGATGCGGGCATGGCAGCCGACGCCATACTGCCTGACAGCGAGGCGGCTCTTAAACTACTGACTAATAAACACTAGCAATGGATAAGCTTAAACCAGGCCTTAAGTCCAAAGCGGACTACCTAAAACTCGCCGTGGTCGGTCACACCAACACGGGTAAGACTTCGCTCTTACGCACTTTGCTACACGATGCTGATTTCGGCGAGGTGGCTAACGCCCCTGCCACCACACGTCATGTTGAGGGAGCCTTGTTACGCTTAGGCGATTTAAAGCTCCAATGGTATGACACCCCCGGCATGGAGGACAGCATTGCCTTACTGGATTATTTAGATCAGCTACAACAGCAAAGCGGCAGCCGCTTAGACGGACCAGCCAGTATTGAACGCTTTTTAGACAGCCCTGAAAGCAGTGCTCGCTTTGAACAAGAGGCCCGTGTATTACGCCAATTACTGCACTGTGACGCTGGCCTCTATGTGGTCGATGTACGCGAACCCGTGCGCTCAAAGCACCGTGATGAATTAGCCGTATTAGCCCGCTGCGGTCGCCCCCTTATCCCAGTCCTGAATTTTCTGCATAGCACGGACAATTACAGCGAGGATTGGAAATCCGTCCTCTCACGTCTGGGGCTGCATTTACTGATTGACTTTGACACCGTGGCACCGGCCATTGACGGTGAACAGCAGCTTTATCAAAAGCTAGCATTGGTGCTGGATGATTATCAGCAAATCTTAAACGACTTAGCCAAGGGAGCCCAGCAGCGTCGCCAACAACGACGCCAGCAAGGTCAGGAGCTATTGGCGGAGATGCTCATCGATATCAGCGCCTTTAGACGCCAAAGCAGCACAGATGAAGATGAAAGCCTACGTGTGTGGGAAACCATGCAAGACGAGGTACGCCGGCGTGAACATCAATTTATACGTGACTTACTCAATCTTTATCGCTTTCATGAGAGCGATTATGAAGAGGATCGTTTACCCATTAGTGGTGAGCGTTGGGAAAGTGACTTATTCAGCAGCGAAGCCCTGATGGATATGGGCATTCGAGTAGGCAAAGGCTTTGCTGCAGGTGCCATGGCGGGCGCTACCGTCGATATCATCACTGGTGGTTTGAGTTTAGGCGCTGGCACCCTGGTTGGTGGTATTGTCGGCGGACTCTGGCAAGGTGCTGAAAAAGTTGGTAATCGCCTCTTAGGCATGCTGCAAGGCTATCGTGAGCTGACCGTTGACGATCCGGTGCTGCGGCTTTTAGCAATACGCGGACTGAGCTTACTCGACGCCCTAGATCGCCGCGGTCATGCCGCACAAGATCGCATACAACGCAGTGCCAATAGCTATAAGTCTTGGCAAGAGGAGGCGCTACCAGCACCCCTTAAAAATGCTCGCTCACATCCAGAGTGGTCGGCGCTTAATAAGGAGTTTAAAGGTAGTCGCGCTCGAGATGAAGAGCTGCGGCGCTTAAGCGAGGAACTTAAGGGCTAAAGCCCTATAAAATCACCGGCTCATTAGCTAACACATCATTGCCCTCAGGCTTAGGCTCTGTATCAGGGCAAGCAAGATTGAGAATATCGCCAATTTGCTGCACAGCAGCCTGTAAACCCTCGCAGAATCGCTTCTCTTTGAATGACGCCGCCAAAGCTGCGCTGACCTCAACCCAGCGTTCATGGGCCACCGCTATCCCCCGATCAGCAATAATTTCAATCGCCTGTCGGTCCAAGGATAAATACAAGAGCACACCTGTATTTAGAGGCGTATCCCAAACACGCAAACGACCATACACCTCTAACGCTCGATCGCGGCTTGAATCCACATGACTAGGAAAATTACGCTCAATTGCCACCACCAACTCTGCCTGATGCTGCGCTTCACTGGCGGCAATGCGCTCAGATAAATCGCTTAAAAAGGCCTTGGTAAAATAGCGTCGCCCAAGATATTGCCCCTTAAGCGTGTCAATGCCAATTAATTTTGTGAATTTATTACCAGCCACCTGAAGCACCTCCACCACCGCTAGAGCCACCGCCCCCGCCACCAAAACCTCCGCCGAAGCCGCCTCCAAAGCCACCGCCACCGAAGCCGCCGAAACCGCCGGGCCAATTATCCCGACCGCGGCTGCGTCGTCCTCGTGCGCCACCCTTGGCCGCTTGACGACTCGCTTCCTCAATCAAACCCGAACGGAAAAAAGACTTGGCAATCAAATTCCACACGACGGCAAAAATTGCTGCAACAATCGCTGCCACAATAGAGCCGGTGACCGACAGCATAAACACACCGCCGACAATAGGCGCTAACCAAATCGGCCAGAATAAAATAAAAATCGCAAAGAACAGTAGGAACTCAATGGGGATACCATCTAAACCTAAAAAGGGTGAATCCTCTGCTTGCTTAACCTCAGGCAATTCCTCTCCCTCAATTAATAAGCTCAATTGATCCACGGCTTTTGTGATCCCGCCATAATAATCGCCCTCCCGAAAGGCGGGCGCCATATCTCGATTAATTATATAAGAGGCCTGTACATCCGTAATCGCACCTTCTAAGCCATAGCCCGTCTCAATACGCATACGGCGATCGTCTTTAGCAATCAGCACCAATACACCGTCATCGATTTTGGCGCGACCAATACGCCACTCATCAAACACACGTCGGGCGTAGCTCTCAACTGTGTCGTCTGGGGCCACTGTCGGTACTAGCAAGACCATGATTTGCGACCCCTTATCACGCTCCAATTGCGCAAGACGCTGATTCAACTCGCTTTGTTGCGCTGCTGTTAAGGTGCCGCTCACATCCACCACGTAGTTCGTCAACGGCGGCACCGGCACCTCAGCTCGCACCGGCGACAACCATAGCACTAGCGCTAAGCAGCTTGTGCAAAGCCACAGCAAGCCCAACGCCGAACGACTTAAAAACAAGTTAAGCAGCCTCATACGCCACCCCTACTACCCTAGTTTGCAGGCGCAGTTTGAGGTCTATCAAAACGGATAGTCGGTCGTTGCATAATGCTGTCTTGATTATCTACACCAAAATTAGGCAACACCTTGTAGCCGAAAATTTTTGCTGTAATTAAGGTTGGGAACTGGCGGATATAGGTATTAAAGCCTTGAACCTCACGAATATAACGACCACGGGCGGTCGCAATTCGGTTTTCAGTACCCTCTAACTGAATATTTAAATCTCTAAATAAACCATCCGACTTCAGCTCCGGATAGTTTTCTGACACTGCAATTAAACGGGATAAGGCAGAGCCTAACTGCGCCTGCGCGGCTTGGAACTGAGCCATTTCCTCTTCGGTCGGTAAACGATCGGGCGAGACATTAATCGAACCCACACGACTTCTGGCCTCAGTTACTTCTTTTAACAGATCACGCTCATGCACCATATAGGCATTAACACTTTCAACCAACTGCGGCACTAAATCGGCACGACGTTGATACTGGTTTAGCGTCTCTGACCAAGCCGCCTTAACACCCTCATCCAGACGCTGAATCTCGTTATAACCGCAACCGGCTAAGAAACTCGCAACCAAGGCGACAACAAAGACTCGAAAAAATTGACGCATAATAGACTCACTCTAATTAATTAAAACTTAAGCTATTTTATCGGGCGTAGAAAAATTACACCACTCTTAAAGATAACTGATTGTAACCGCAGCAACAGCATATAATCCCCTACTAGCACGGATCAACCGTGCCCTTTCTTGGTCTGCGCTATTGTTATGTTACTTTCTGTCTGGTTGACGTTATTTTTTGCCGCTTGGGCTATTTCACTTTCTCCGGGACCCGGTGCTGTTGCCTCCATGGCGGCTGGCTTACGCTATGGCATGTGGCCAGGCTCCGCCTTGGTGATTGGCTTGATCGGCGGGTACAGCGTACAATTTATTATCAGTATTATCGGCGTGGCGGCCATGATTAAAACCTCCATGCTGCTCTTTACCGTGATTAAGTGGGTTGGTGTCACCTATTTAGTTTACCTTGGGGTCAAGCAATATCGCTCGCCCGTCAGTATGGTGCGAGTCGATGTCAGCAAGATGCCTGCATCAACCGCAGGCAAGCTCTTTTTACAAGGTTTTTTAGTCGATATTACTAACCCCAAAGCAGCGATTTTTTTACTGGCCGTGATTCCGCAATTTGTGGATACAAGCAAGCCCTTACTCATCCAATATGTGATTATCTGGTTTACGCTCTGCGCTGTGGACTTAGTGATTATGCTGGGCTATGCAGCACTTGCGGCCAATCTAGTCAAATTCTTAAAAAACCCACACACCACCGCTAAAATTAATAAAATCTTCGGCCTATGCTTTATTCTAGCGGCATTAACCATGGCCTTTATGAGCGTATAATCATCATTTAGCTCATGCTACAATTCATTCAATTTATTTAAGGCTGAAAAGTTAACACAAAGCATGTCAAGCAACAGTAAAATTTCCCAAGAGGTCGCCAGACGGCGCACTTTTGCTATTATTTCTCACCCCGATGCGGGTAAAACCACGCTCACCGAAAAGCTCTTACTCTTTGCCGGTGCAATTCAAATCGCCGGTAGCGTAAAAGCGCGCAAAGCAGAGCGTCACGCCTCCTCCGACTGGATGGAGATTGAAAAGCAACGCGGTATTTCCGTCGCCTCCTCCGTGATGCAAATGGAGTACAGGGATTGTGTGATTAATCTTTTGGACACACCGGGACACCAAGACTTCTCCGAGGATACCTACCGCGTCTTAACCGCAGTTGATGCAGCAGTCATGGTGGTGGATGCGGCTAATGGTATTGAGCCGCAAACGGAGCGCTTATTAAAAGTCTGTCGCGCCCGTAATACACCCATTTTGACCTTTATTAATAAGCTCGACCGTGAGGTACGAGAGCCACTTGAGCTGATCGGTGAGATTGAATCCCATTTGGAAATGGATTGTATTCCCTTTACTTGGCCTGTGGGCATGGGGCGTCAATTCAGCGGCATTTATGATTTGACCAAAGATCAGATGCGCATGTTTAACCGTACCAATCCGTCCAAAAGCGGCAGTGCAGAGGATGAATTTATTCCCGACTTAAGCAATCCGCTATTGACTGAGCGTTGCCCAGATACCATTGGCAAAGCACGCGAAGAAATTGAGTTAATTCAACTCGCGACGCCAGATTTTGATCATGCCGCCTTCTTAGACGCAAAGCAAACACCCGTTTTATTCGGCTCTGCAGTGTATAACTTTGGTGTCCAAGAATTACTCGATGCCTTAGTAGAATACGCACCGCCGCCGGGTGCCCGTGAGGCCATTGAGCGTACGATTGAGCCTTCCGAGCCTAAGTTTACTGGTGTGGTCTTTAAGGTGCAGGCCAATATGGACCCAGCGCACCGTGACCGCGTAGCCTTTGTGCGTGTCAGTTCTGGCAAATTTGAACGTGGTATGCGTTTACGCGTTGCACGTACGGGCAAAGACATTCGTCCAAACAACCCCGTCTCATTTTTATCACAACGGCGTGACTTAGTGGATGAGGCCTATGCCGGCGATGTGATTGGCATACCAAACCACGGCGTATTACACCTTGGTGATGTGTTAACCGAGGGTGAAAAACTACACTTTACCGGATTACCTTTTTTTGCACCTGAACTTTTTCAGACGGTTGAGGTCAAAGATCCACTCCGTAGCAAGCAGCTGCATACCGGCCTGACGCAATTAGGTGAGGAGGGCGCCATTCAGGTATTTAAACCACAAATTGCGGGCGGTACTTTATTACTGGGTGCAGTGGGTCAATTACAGTTTGAAGTAGTCGCCCATCGACTTAAGACTGAATACGGGGTAGATGCGATTTTAGGCCCTTCGCGCTACAATTTGGCCCGCTGGGTGACGAGTTCCAATCCACAGGCCTTACGTAAATTTTTAGATGCGAATATTTCCAATATCGCCTACGATGTAGTGGATGCGCCAGCCTTTTTGGTCAGTTCACAGGCTCAGCTTAGGGTAGCGCAGGAGCTCCATCCCGATATACAATTCCATGTAATGCGTGAGCAAGGCGGTCAGATTTTTGCTGAAAGTCACTAATTAACCTTAGGGGAGCACCCTATTTATTATGTCTTGGCGTTTATTAATTTTTACAGTGATTGTGTTAGCCGGTATTGCAACCGCCTTAGGTTTGCAAGCAGGTGACTATTTAACCGATCGAGTGCCTGTACAGGCCAATATTCCTAATGTCACCGAGCTTGACCCGCCGGCCGAATACGATGCTCAGGGTAATTTATTGATACCGCAGCCTATGCAGCCCTTATTAGACGGCACCCAGGGCTTAGCGGCCGCCAAGCCAGAGGTTGATTGGCAAGTGAAGCAAGACAGCTTAGCAACCACCCTCAAAAATGAGGAAAAAAGTGCCATGTACGCTGAAGAGAATCAGCGCTTAAGCGGTGTCGTCACACAAGGCACCACTGGCGGCAGCCAAAGCTTCCAACCTATCCGTCGACAGGACACCGCACCGGTTAATAGCGGCGGCGATCAGGCATGGGTCGCCTCCTTTAATCGTGCCATGGCGCACTGCCGCACCCTGGGTTTTGACGAGCGTCCTGCATGTATCAGCCGTATTCGTAATCAATACTGTGGCCCCAATAGGGCCTGGGGCAAGGTTGCGGATTGCCCAGCGCGCTAAATCCATACGCTGGTGAGGTAGGCCAAAAATCGTTAAAATAAGCTTTCCATTGAATTAAACGAGCAATTGAGAACCTACCATGATGCCGAAACGAGCCGACTACAAACGCGATATCAAGCTTATTGACAGCACCCTTTTTAACTTAATCAAAGGCCGCTTATTTGCCCTAATCGCCGTGACAGTACTGGTCTTAGCCCTAGTGTATTGGGTCGCACAAAAGATATTAAGCTTCGGTCGCGGCCTAAACTATGACTTTTTAAATGGCTCGGCCATCGAGATGGTGGTGGAATACGTCGAAAAGTACGATATGTATTTTGGGTGGGCACTTGTTATTATCTTAGCCCTACTGGTGTTGTCTTTTCTCAACAACCTAATCCAGCAACAGCTCAATCATCACGCTCAAAGCCATGTGCCGATGCCTGCGGCAAGAAACCTACTCAGCCACTTATCCCCCATGAGCCTAGAGGTACTGGCTTGGGTCTGGGCGGATCGACGTGAACCACTTAAAATCGAGCAAATTAAGCAATTAAGTCGCGAGCTTAGACAGGGTCGCTTTAAGTATATCGAAGATGCCCGTGCCCAAGAGCAGCTGCTCAATCAGCATCTCTATGGCACTGCAGCCACGAACGAGCCGCTGATAGAGGAGCCGACAGTGCGAGTAGCGCCGGTGACGACTGATGCGACCGTCCCCACAGCACCGGTAGCGCCAGCACCTCAAAACGATAGCAGTAAGCTTAGCGAAAACGCCACACATCCTGCTGAAAAAGACATCATTATTGTGAATGATGCGCCTAAAGCTTGATTAATTAGTTTAGGCATGATAGAAGTAATACTTATGGATACTCTAAAGGAACCCTTCGCTGTAAATTTTGCGAGCTCAGTTGATGGCCCACAGGCCTCAGCTCAGTCGGTGTTTCCTGCTGCGTCTAGCCACGCATTTCAAGACTCTACTTCTATCTCTACATTGCAAAGCGCTGCACTCCTCGCTTTACTCCTCTTATTGATCGGTTGCCTAGCCTAGAGCCTTGGTGGTGCTATGCAGCCGACCCGTTGAGCCACCCAAATGACTCCCTCGAGTGGAGTGCGCTTTAGCAGTTTTTTATATCGTTTTTTCTTAAGACCAGCCATTGATAGTTAAGGCTACTAGCCATATTGAGCAAAAAATAGGTGTCACCATGTTATCGAATCCAGCGACTAAATACATTCCTTTCAAACCCTTTGCACGTGACTTCTCCGAGCGCACGTGGCCTTCTAAACAAATTAGCAAGCCACCGATTTGGATGAGTACCGACTTACGTGATGGTAACCAAGCGCTTATTGAGCCGATGAGTATTGAACGTAAATTACACTTCTTTAAGCACCTAGTGCAAATCGGTTTTAAAGAAATTGAAGTGGGTTTCCCATCGGCTTCTCAAACAGATTTTGATTTTGTACGCCATTTGGTTGAAAACGATCTGATCCCCGATGATGTGACGATCATTGTCTTAACACAAGCACGTCAGGATTTAATCGCCCGTACCGCTGAGTCTTGTGCCGGCGCTAAAAACGCCATGATCCACATGTATAACGCATGTGCACCCGCTTTCCGTAAGATTGTCTTCAACATGAGCAAAGAGGAAGTGCGTGAGTTTGCGGTTGCCGGTACCAAAATGGTCATGGCTGAGCAAGCCAAATATCCTGAGATTAATTGGCGTTTTGAGTACTCACCGGAAGTCTTCTCTACCACCGAGCCGGAATTAGCGGTTGAGGTGTGTAATGCAGTGGCCGAGACCTACGGCGCCAGCGTCGACAAAAAAATTGTCTTTAACTTACCTGCCACCATTGAAGCCACCACACCCAATCTTTACGCAGATCAAATCGAATACTTCTGCAATCATATTAAGCAGCGTGAAGCGTGTATTGTCAGCGTACACCCGCATAACGACCGTGGCACTGCCGTAGCTGCCGCCGAATTAGCCTTGATGGCCGGCGCCGATCGAGTGGAAGGCTGCTTATTTGGTAATGGTGAGCGCACGGGTAATGTCTGCCTCGTGACCTTAGCCATTAACCTATATACTCAAGGCATTCACCCAGGCTTGGACTTTTCTGATATTGACGCAGTACGTCGCACCGCCGAATATTGCAACCAGTTACCAATTCACCCACGTCACCCTTGGGCCGGCGATCTTGTGTTTACCGCTTTCTCTGGTTCACACCAAGACGCGATTAAAAAAGGCTTTGCCGTACAAAAGGCAGATGAGCCGTGGGAGGTGCCTTATTTACCGATTGACCCTGCCGACTTGGGCCGTAGTTATGATGCCGTGATTCGTGTGAATAGCCAATCCGGCAAAGGCGGTGTGGCCTACCTACTGGAGGAAGAGCATGGATTAAGCTTGCCGCGTCGCTTACAAATCGAATTCAGCCGTGCAATTAAACGGGTCACGGATGAAACTGGTAAAGAGGTGGATGCCCAGATGGTTTATCAGATTTTTGAGGCGGAATACTTAACCCAAACATCGCCTTGGACCCTGATTGAACATCAGATTACCAGCCATCCTAATGGTGAGGAAAACGAGCGCTTCTCGGTGGTAGTACGGATGAAGTATCACGATGAGGAAAAAGTCCTTAAGGGCAAAGGCAATGGCGCCATTTCCGCCTTTATCAATGCCTTAAATATGCCAATTGAGTTTATGGACTACGCGGAGCATGCCATCGGTAGCGGTGAAAATACCAAAGCGGCTAGTTATGTGGAACTACGTTTAGATGGTTCACAATCCGGCTATGGCGTTGCCCTACATAAAGATATTGTGACCTCATCCTTCCTAGCCGTTGTCAGTGCCATTAACCGTCACTTACAAAACCTTAGTACTGAGACCGCAGCAGAGGCTGAGACGGCAACCGCCTAATCAGCTAAAACGCTAAATAGTACCAACCGCCTTCGCAGCATGATGCAAGGCGGTTTTTGCTTACTCAGCATCAAACATTACCACGCGCTACCACCGCTCCACACCACATCATCACCATGCTGTTGTGCGCTTTCAAACATCTTCAAGAGCGGATAAGCGCGCTGACTAAGATTCACCCCTTCAATTAAGGGATGCTTGGCCTCAAGATTTTCCTTATCGCGCTGCTCTACTTCCTGGTCGTGGACGGCATAGCTGTGCAAATCCTTATGGCTATCTTCATCAATGGCTTGACGCAAATTGGCAATTGCCTCTGTTAGTTGCTCAGCGGTAAACACACCCTGCGCCGGCATCGTATCGCCATAATCACGTCCAGCCGCCTTTAACACCGCCAGGGCATGCTTAGCCAACATCATCACCTCACCGCTATTTTTAGATTTAAAAGTAATTAACATAGACTGCTCCTCGTTGAAAAAATCAAAAAAGCCATAGGACAAATTTAGCCTACTCTGCACTTATAAGTGTGACTTTCTATCACAATTAGTTATTTCCTTAATTGATTAGAGAATGGCTATGAAAACGCTTATTACTTCTGTTGTTGCCGTTTTAATCGCGTGCAGTGCTGCCACCCAGCTACCGCTAGCCCAAGCACAGAGTAGCAGCGCCACCTCCAGCGCCCCACCCTGCACGGCTCAAAGCGCTGGTAACCCATGCTACGGCACTGGTAGCAATGTCACGCTGGACAAATCCGCCGCTAATCCGGTTAATTTAAGCAATGGCAATAAATTCCAAGAGGAGAGAGACTATTTCGGCGCTGCCGCCCATTCTGGCTTGGAATTCTTCCGTTATTATAATTCCACCCAATTAACGCCCTCTTTTATCGGTCAAGGCTGGCGTCACTCCTATGAGCGTCAATTATATCTACAGGGCAAGCGACCGCAAATCCTGCTAGATGACAGTACCCGCATTAGCTTTGAAGCCTTTGAGGGGGAGGTCGCCAAATCACCTAATAATGAGTTCGGCAGCCTAACTAGAATCACTTCGGCTTCCATTATGGAGCGCCTAAACGCAGCGGGCAACATCCCCACGGAAGATAAAAAGCCACTCAGTGAGTATTTTTCAAATCAATTTCTGGCCTCGCTGCGGGGCGATTTATGGCTTTGGCAGTACCCCTCCGGTGCGATTGATATTTTTAATGGCCAGGGTCGTTTAATCGTCAGTCAAATGCCTGCCGCAGAGGCTGTGTTTATTGAGCGTGAGACCAAGGTCGGCCCTACGCAAGACGCAATTCTCTTCGTACAAAACCGTAGCCACCAAAGCATGAGCTTTGAGTATCAAACATGGGGTCAGCACGCCCGCATTTCCCATATTCAGACACCGAGTGGACGGATTGAGTTTGAGTACGATGTGCCTGTGGATAAAGAGTCCCCTCGACTACTGAGCGCTCTGCTGCCGGATGGCGCCCGAATCAACTATCAATACCAAGCCAACGCCACCGGCTTCGATGAGCAGCTTTCACCCTATTTATTAAGACGAGCTACGCATTTCCAGCAGGATCAATCCAAGCCCTATCGTGATATCTCATGGCGCTATAACTCACACCATCAAGCCGTTGAGGTGCACTTCCATCAGCATGAGGAGTTAAGTCATCCACTCAGCATGCGCTTTAACTATATCAAAGTCCCTCAGTTTAACGGCGACACCGGGCTCACAGAGGTCAGACAGTTTATACCCCAGCCTGATATCGATCAGCGCTCTGCCGATAGTGCTCTCCAGCCGGCAGCTGAGTCCACCACGGCTGGCACGCTGAGTCGTTTTCACAGCACCATGTTAGGGAGCCAATACCTTTTAACCAAGGCTGAGGGTGCACCATGCTTTAAATGCCCCGCCCCCGGTACGACTATTCAATATAATGAGGCCGGCTATATCACCGCCGTCAATCATATCAAGCTTAAGCGCCATGCCACAGATAATCACATCGAAAGCATTGAGGTAGCGCATCGTGGTTGGCCCGGCCTCAAGATTTTCTACGATAAAGACGCTAAGCCCTATGCATGGAGCAGTTTATATACGGGTAAGACCTTTTATGAAATCGATCCCGACACCTTGTACCCTAAGTACAAGAACTATGCGAATGGTACGCATTTTTTGATGAGAAAAACTCAGCACTACCAACGCAATGGCATTGCCATTAACTACGGTCGCTTGTTAGGCTCTATACATTTCGACACTCGCCGCAATTTTATCAATAAGCCCCTTGCTTCTAACTTTTCATTAGAGGGCGAGGGGGATCATAAATCACTCTCGATTAAAAAGTTCACACAACAGATTCAGCACAGCACCATCCGCAAATGGAGTAGTCGCACTGAAAGCCTGCTAGAGGATCTGTTTGATGTGCATCAGCAAGACCGAATTGTTGAGCATTCCCTACCAGAACAAGGCACATTGTATTACCACTATGATAAAGCGCATGAACTCAGCGCCATTTACTGGCAAGCCGTGGATGCCGAGCCCCAACAAGCACCCAAATTACTCTATCAACGCTTAGGTACACATCAGCGCCAATACGGTAATCAACTGATCAGCCAGGCGCGCCCCAACCCCTCTTTTAACAATAACAGCGTGCGCTTAGAGCTACTTAAAGCGGGTGAGTCTAGCCCCTATTGGCGAGAAATTCGCTATTACCGTGATAATGGCTTACTAGCTGCCGAGCATCATTTATCGGATGCGTTAAAGATCAATAAATATACCCAATTTGAATTTAATCAGCTTGGCCAACTAATGCGTTCGGACACACAACAAGAAACTTCACAAGGCCTTGAAAGCAAAACCAATTTTTATGCGTGGCAAGCCGGCGGGATGGCCTATGCTCGTCAACAACTACACACGCGCAAGGAGGGGCAGCAACAAAGCCAACAGCAGGCCTTATTTATAAAAAACATTAAACGAGATCGCGCTGGCTTTATACAGCAAATGGATGAGCTACGGCTCATTTATGATGAGAGTAATTTACTTAAGGAGGTACACAAGGGTCAAGACATACTAGCTAGCTATGAGTATGACGGCTTAAATCAGCGTATCCGCAAAACAACCCCACAAGGTGAAACCCAATACTACTATTTAAATCAGCAATTAGTCGCTGAAGCTTTTTTACCCGCGGCCAAGGCCGATAAAAAAATCTACAACTCGTGGGGAGATAAACCCTATCTTAGCCGGCGCTACATTTATGACGGACACTTGCCAGTCGCATTGATTGATTACAGCGATCCAAACAAAACACAAATCTACTATATCCATAGCGATGGTAGCGGGCAACCGTTTTTAGTCACGGATGAACATCAACAAACGGTTTGGCTTGCGGATAATGAAGCCTTTGGTAAAAGTCAGCCCATCATCGAAAAGATTGAATTTAATTTACGCCTACCGGGTCAATACTATGATGCAGAAACTGGCTTACATCAAAATATCTATAGAAATTATGATCCTGAGCTCGGTCACTACCTAGAGCCTGATCCTTTAGGCCCCGTTGCTACCAACGATGCCTATGGTTATGCCAATCAAAACCCACGTCAATGGATTGACCCCTTGGGCTTACTGATGTTTGTGTTTGACGGCACTACCAACACCCCAAGCTCACAAACTAATGCCTATAAACTTGGTCAACTCTATGATGACGGTCCGGTACACTACATTGAGGGGCTAGGCACAGAAGAGGCGAATCTCAAGGTGTATCAGTTTATGCATGCCTTCCTGGATGATATGGCCAAAACGCATACAGCAAACTATCACCCCAGCGTGAGATCATTCAAAGCGCGGCAACTGCTTGAGTGGAAAGTACCGCACCGAATACCTGGCACCACCAAGGATATGCTCTTAGGTTCAATGGCCCCTTATGTACTGAATATGCAATGGATGCGATTAGTTGATGCAATCGCCAGAATCGCTCAAAAAGGTCCCTTAATCGATAACTTTATTAATATTGATTTATCCGGTTTCTCAAGAGGCGCAGCCCTAGCCAGTATTTTTGCTAATAAAATTGCCGAATACACCAAAGATAGTTACTTTAATTACACGGCCAAATGGCGTCCTAGCGGACGGCAACAAGTACAAGCATGTCTCAATTTACGCTTTGTAGGCTTATTTGATACAGTGCATCAATTTGGTGCCTTGGGCTTTTCCAATAGTAACTACAACTTTACTGTGTCCCCGGCCTGGCAACTTTATGCGCATGCAGTAGCAATGAATGAGCATAGAATGATATTTCCGCTGACCTCATTTCATAATGACAACGCTGACAATGTGATGGAGCAGGGTTTTTTAGGTGTGCACTCGGACATTGGAGGCGCGCTCTATGAAAGCGATCTCACTGCATTCGGCAATGACAAACCGGGTACCTATGGTGACCTATCCAATATCCCTTTAAACTGGGTTTACGATATGGCAAAAGTAAAGGCAAAAGTAAAACTAAAAGACTTAGACGCCCTTACTCAATGGCGCTTGGATACGATACAAAACCCACTTACCCATATGAGCGATACCTTCGAGTATTCGCTATCGCAAAGAAGATGGCGCATTGTTGATAGAGAAGTGATTTCTGATACTGGCGGCTTTTTAGGTCATCAACGCAGTCAACCACATATCGGCGGCCGGGTGAGATTGGAACACAACCAAGCACTTGAGTTTTTATTTGACCCCTTGCATGAGTATGCGATGATCTTTCCCGACAATGCGCGTATCATCGCCAAAGTCAAAGCGCGCCAATACCTGAGCTTTTTAGAGGGCGCCATAGGTTGGAAGTCTTCACTCAAAGTCATCGAGCCATAAGCGTTCAGGTAGCCCTTCATGCTATCATTACACATTGATTTTTATACGATAATTGTTTAACCCTTATTTATTGTTTGTGGCGCTGCCCATTGTTGGCGGCGCTGCAGGTAGAGATTTCTATGCTCCCAGAGCTTCAACACAAACTAAGTCATATCATCCGAGAAACGGTTAATCAACTGGTGCCAGACAATCAAGCGCAAATCAAGCTTGAGCGTCCTAAGCAAGCGGAGCACGGCGATATTGCCACTAATATTGCCATGCAATTAGCCAAATCAGCTAAGCGTAACCCGCGCGAATTAGCGCAAGCAATTTGTGATGCCTTAATCGCTCACCCTGAAGCGCAAGCCATACTCGCCAGTGCAGAGATTGCTGGTCCAGGCTTTATCAACTTTAGACTTAAGCCAGAAACACTGTGGGCGGTGATTCCAACGATCCAAGCACAAAAGGAGCACTACGGCCATTCTCAAAACCAAGCCGGGCAAAAGGTGATGGTTGAGTTCGTTTCTGCTAACCCGACTGGCCCCTTACACGTTGGCCATGCGCGTCAAGCAGCCTTGGGTGATTGTATTTGTCGCTTATTTACGGCCAATGGTGCCACGGTGCACCGTGAGTTCTACTATAACGACGCCGGTAACCAGATTAATGCGCTTGCCCTTAGCGTGCAAGCCCGTGCCCGTGGGATTGAGCCGGAAGATGAGCGCTATCCTGAGGACGGTTATCGCGGTGATTATATTGTCGATATTGCCAATGATTTTATCGCCAAAAAAACAGTAAGCGCCGACGCTAAGGAGGTGACAGCGGGTGGTGATGTAGACGATCTGGACGATATCCGCCGTTTTGCCGTGGCCTATTTGCGTCGTGAACAAGATCTTGATCTACAAGCCTTTAATCTATTTTTTGATGAGTACTACTTAGAGAGCTCACTCTACACCGAGGGCAAGGTAGAGCAAACGGTCAAAACCCTCACGGAAAATGGCTTTGTCTATGAAAAAGACGGCGCCCTTTGGTTAAAAACCACCGAACTTGGTACCGGTGATGATAAAGATCGGGTCATGCGCAAATCTGATGGCTCTTACACCTACTTCCTACCGGATGTCGCCTATCACCGCAGTAAGTGGGAACGTGGTTACAAGCAAGCAATTAACGTTCAGGGTAGCGATCATCACGGCACCGTTGCCCGCGTGCGAGCAGGTTTACAAGGCTTGAAGTTGGATATTCCCAAGGACTACCCAGCCTATATTCTCCATAAGATGGTGCGCGTAATGCGTGGCGGCGAAGAGGTCAAAATCTCCAAACGTGCTGGTAGTTACGTGACCATGCGTGATCTGATTGATTGGGTGGGTCAGGATGCGGTGCGCTTCTTCTTGATTCAACGACGCGCCGATACGGAGTTTACCTTTGATATTGATCTGGCCCTATCCAAAAATGAGGAAAATCCTGTTTTCTACGTACAATACGCCCATGCTCGTATTTGTAAGCTCTTGCGTGACAGTGCGGAATTGACACCTCATTTAGCAGAGGCCGATCTCAGTCACTTGACCGCCCCCAGTGAAATAACGCTTTTAAAGCGCTTGGCTGAACTACCTAATCTAGTCGAAATGGCCGCTCGTGAGTTAGCACCGCACCATCTCGTCTTCTGGTTAATTGATTGTGCCGCTGATTTTCACGCCTGGTATAATGCCGAACGGATCATGGTTGAGGATCAAGCACTCAAGCTGGCTCGTTTAAGTTTAGCTGATGCCACACGTCAAGTGATTGCTAATGGCTTGGACTTACTCGGTGTCAGCGCCCCCGAGCAAATGTAGTTTAGGATTATCGTACGATTCATTATGGCAGCACCTCGTAAACGCACCGCAAGAAAAACCACGACTGCACGTAGCCGTGCCTCAACGACTTCGGGACGTAGCAGTACCTCCTTTATCGCCATGGGCATGATTGCGGGCCTGGCTGTTGCCATCTTGTTTTATGCGATTTTTATTCGTCAAGATGCGAATTTATCCAAGGGTAGCACGCCCAATTATGCGCATACACCGAATCAACCGCATATATTGAATCCGCTACCGCCTAAACCGCGTGAGACTGGAGCAAATGTAGCCACCGACAGCAAGCCGAGTAGCCCTGCACCCGTAAGCGAACCTAGCGCAACAACGCCTCGCCTCAGTACCACAAGCCCTACGCCTAGCCCTGAGGTAGCGCCGACACCAGAACTCGCTACTAAGCGCACACCTGAACCGGTCATCGCGCCTAGCAAGCCAGCACCTGAGCGCCCCGCTGTGACCACTGCCCCGGCACCTAAAGCGCCTAGCAAAGCGCCTGCTGAGACTAAAGCGCCGCAGCCACGGCTGACAGAAGACCCTATCGGCAACTTGATTGCACAACATGAGCGCCCTTCAAAGTCGGCTTCCCCTAGTGCGCCCAAAGCCGCTCCTAGCAAGCCCAAAGAAGATGCGGATCATCTTGGTGCGCTACTTAAAACCATGCCTGCAGAGAGCAACACCAGCGCCCGTACTGTCACTGCCGCCGCAGCCACTAAGCCCGCAGCGAGCACACCTGAGTCCAAACTTAGTTTAAATCCCGTGCCCACAGAGCAGCGTCCTTTTTACCTACAAACAGCAGCCTATGCCTCGGAAAATGAGGCCGATGCGGTGCGTGCGGAGTTGCTCTTATTAGGCCATAGCAGCGCCTCCGTGCATAAAGCCTTAGTCAATAATAAAACGGTTTATCGTGTGCGCATTGGCCCCTACACCACCAGTAGTGCCTTAAATCAAAGCCAAAAAGCACTACAAGCGACGAAGTTAAAACTTCATCCCGTGCAGTAAAGGAACTTTTGACGGCCCTAAGAGTCATTAGCTTTACTGAATAAAACCCGTGAATTAACGTATCCTGAGGATTTAGTTAACGATGATCAAATTATCCAATACCCTTTTAGTCTCTGCCTTATTAAGCGCAAGCTTAGCAGCACCCGCCGCATTGGCTCAACAGGATCCCTCCTACGTGACTTTTTCAAAGCCTTTAGCAACGACGAGCGCTGAGCAAGCTGAGGTACTGGATTTTTTCTCTTATACCTGCAGCCATTGTGCGGCGATTGCACCGATGATGCAGGATTGGGAAAAAAATCTTGATGACAAAGCCGTGATGCTACATGTACCTGTGGCGTTTAATGCCGCCATGGAGCCCACGCAGAAGTTTTACTACGCTATTGAAGCCTTGGGACGCTTAGATCTACATTTGCCGCTTTTTGACGCCATTCATAAGGAGCGTCAGCGTATTTTTACTGAAGAGGCCTTAATTGATTGGGCGGTTAAGCAAGGCATTGAAAAAGAGGCTATTAGCTCAGCCATGAGCTCTTTCAGTGTTGCTCATAAAGCACGTAATGCGCGCAAACTCACTGAGAGCTACGGTGTTCAGGGTACCCCCTCCATTGGTATTGATGGTCGCTATTTAACCTCCCCGTCCATGACCGGCACCTATGAAAGTAGCATCCAAAAAGCGCAAGAACTACTTGCTAAGGTACTGGCAGAGAAGTAATTACTATCCCTTTCTTCCTCAATCCACACGCTTAAAGGACTCCATCCTATGACGACAAGAGTCCTTTAAGCTTCAATACATTCCGCTCCGAACAAAACTAAGCGCCAAAGGCCTTGTCATAAGCCTGCTGTAGATCAGCAATCAAATCTTCCACCGCCTCTAAGCCCACATGCAATCGAATCAATTGATGCTCCCCTGTGCGCAACGCCTCGGAGGCATAGGAATGATGTGCGATGCCTTGAGGACGCACCCATTGCACCAAGCTCTCAAAGCCGCCCCATGAATAACCAATATAGAAGATCGCTAATGCATCCACAAAGGCTCGCGCCTGCTCACGACTCCCTTTAAACGCCACTGACAATAAACCATTAGAACCCTTGCAGTCGCGTTGCCATAGCGCATGATGCTTATCAGCCGGATAGGCGGGGTGATAAATTGCGACGGTCGCATCCAATGAACTTAAAAACTCGCACACCTTAAGTGCATTGGCGGCATGCTGCTGCATACGAATAGGCATGGTACGCACGCCACGAATAGCTAACCACGCATCATCGGCACTAATGGAGTAACCCAAGGCATATTGGTTGCGATCAATGCGTGCGCCTAGCTCGACACCTTTAACCACCACTGCGCCTAGCATTAAATCTGAATGACCGCCGATGTATTTGGTACCGGCAATAATGGAAATATCTGCGCCCAATTCCAAAGGCGTATAAATCAAGCCGCTACCCCAAGTATTGTCTACCACAAAGATCAGCTTATGCTTTTTAGCAATCTCAGATAAAGCACGAAAATCCAACATTTCCAATAATAATGAGCCAGGGGATTCGGCGTATAAAACCTTGGTATCGGGCGTAATGGCCGCTTCTAAAGCCGCATAATCATGACCGCCTACATAGGTGCTGCGGATACCCATGCGCTGCAGAATCGTCTCGTCTAGCGAACGCACTGGACCATAGACATTATCCGTACACACCATATGATCGCCTTGACTAAGCAAGGACAACAAGGTCATGCTAATCGCCCCCACACCGGAGGAAGCCAAAAAGCAACGATCGCCATTTTCTAAAGCAAGGAAAATCTGCTCTAATTCGGCATGCGTCTGCAAACCCATGCGACCGTAGCTCATCGCTCGCTCACCTTGCGCTCTTAAAGACTCCGTCCGCTCCAGCTGTTCCAAGCTGTGGAAGCGCACCGTGCTGGTGCGTATCGACGGCGTCGCCACAGCGGCAACCGGGTGCTCGGCATCACAAGGCAGGGTACCCAGATGCTGCAAACGAGTGACTAAATGATGAGACTTTTTCATGGGTAGATACTCCAATATTTAAAAACTGAGGCTTAAGAAACGATATCATTGATTTTATTCTATACTTTTGAGACCTTGTAACCAATCTGCCTTGTGTGATGATCCTAAGCTCCGCCCTTTCGTTTTTTATGGCTGCTGCTTTATTAGCACTTTTGCCTGGACCGGATAATCTCTATGTGATGGCGCAATCCATGCGTCAGGGTTGGCGTATTGGCTTTATGTTGATTCTAGGCTTATGCTCGGGCTTAGTCGTGCATACCGGAATTGTGGCGGTGGGCGCAAGCGAGTTGATTTATCGCTATCACCTGGTGTATCAAGCGATTAATGTCTTCGGTGCCTGCTATTTAGTGTATTTGGCCTATTTACTTTTTAATGCTGGTGTTGTGACTCAGACGCCAGCCGGTGGCGATATGCTAAGGCCGCGACAAGCCTATTGGCGTGGCGTATTGATGAACCTCAGCAATCCCAAAGTGATTCTCTTTTTTCTATCCTTTACCCAGCCCTTTATTCAGGTGGAAAATGGCAAGCTCGGCCGCCAGTATGCGCAGCTCGCCATATTAATGATTTTGGCGACACTGCTGGTCTTTGGGACAATTAGCGTGTTTGCCGATCGCTTAGGCCCCTGGTTAAAGCAATCGGCGCGTGCTCAAATCATTTTTAATCGCATAAGTGCCAGCGTCCTCTTTGTGCTGGCGGGCTACTTACTCATCAATCTTTTGATAACGTAGCACGCCCAAGTCATCGGCGGCACGACTTAATTTACCCTCATAGTACAAGGCTTGTAAATGCGCTAAGGCTTCACCCATCGCAAAGGTCAATTGATGCAGATCCAATGGGCGCTTGAACATTTTTGGCACCACCTCAGCCGCACAGGTAGGCTCTACACAAAGATCCAATACCTCCCGTAAGCGATCCTCGTGGTGGGCTAATTGCTGGGTGACACGCTCCTTAATCCCTTTAAACGGTCTGCCATGCGAAGGTAGTACCAAGGTATCATCTGGTAAGTCTAAAAACTTCACCACGGAATTCAAGTACAACGGCAAAGGATTGGCCTCTGGCTCAAAATCAAACACACTGACATTGGTTGAAATGCGTGGCAGCAACATATCCCCTGAAATCAGCACCGCTAAATCCGGGCAATATAAGCTAATATGTTCTGGCGCATGACCATAGCCGCTAATTAGCGTCCAAGCATGCCCACCGATATCAATCACCCGTTCATCAATTAAACGATTAAAGCTGCTTGGGGGCGGATAGACTAAGCCGGGATAGTAATTGGCGCGCTCCAAAATCTTTTGCTGCGAGTCCTTATCCAATAAGCCATGCCGCGCAAAATGCGCCACTGCACCCTGCCCACCGGTACCGGCACCCTTGGTGTCCATGGTCCAGCAACGGGCCACAAAGTAATCCGTCATACTCATCCACAAAGACACATTCCAGCGACTACAGTGCCAGCCCGCCAAACCCACATGGTCCGGATGCATATGAGTCACCATCACGCGCACAATGGGCAAACCGTCCAACTCATTAGCAAAGATTTGTTCCCACACCTCACGCACAACGGGTTTATTAATCCCGCAATCCACCATGGTCCAGCCCTTTTGACCCTCATACTCGTCAGCGATTAACCAACAATTAATATGATCAAGCGCAAATGGCAGGGGTAAACGAATCCACTTCACCCCCGCGGCCACTTCGATTGCATAGCCTTCTGCTGGCAAGTCCTCAGCAAAGGGATAGCTTAATTTCTTTTCATTTTCATTCATTCATTGTCTCCTCTTCGACGATTTGACTCATCAAAGCGTCGCATAATTTGTAGTCAAGGCGTAAAAAACTTCGACTATCATACCCTTAATGATTGACAAGCGATAGATCTTAAATCATAATCACGTTTACGTAAACGTAAACTTAATTTTTAGATTTGATTGCTATGACACAAGAGCTTTGGTCTATTTCCGAATTGGCCGAAATATATCAGGTCACACCACGCACGCTTCGTTACTACGAGGACCAAGGGATTATTAGCCCCCAGCGTGATGGTCAAAAGCGGATTTACAATCATCGCGATCGGACCCGCCTTAAATTGGCCCTACGCGGCAAGCGCTTGGGTTTTTCACTGGCGGAAATTCGCAATTTAATCGATATGTACGATGGCCCTAATAGTCATCCAGGCCAATTACAATCGTATTTATCCCATTTAAAAAAGCAAAAAGAACTGCTAATCCAGCAGCAAAAAGATATTCAGGAAGTGCTTGAAGAAATCGATCGTCAAGAGCAAATGTGCTTTGATTTATTAGCCAAGCAGAGCAAATAACTTTATTAGCCACAAGGAGAGGAAATGAATATTCCAGGCATTAATTTTAATTTAGGTGAAGACTTAGACATGTTGCGCGATGCAGTGCGTGACTTTGCTCAAACTGAAATTGCCCCACGCGCGCAAGAAATTGACCATAGCGATCAGTTCCCGATGGATTTATGGGAAAAGTTTGGTGAACTAGGTCTATTAGGTTTAACCGTAAGCGAGGAGTATGGCGGTACCGCAATGGGTTACTTAGCACATATGATCGCCATGGAGGAGATCTCGCGCGCTTCCGCTTCAGTTGCCCTCTCTTACGGCGCCCACTCCAACCTCTGCGTGAATCAGCTATTCCGCAATGGTAATGATGAGCAAAAGGCCAAGTACTTACCGAAGTTAATCAGCGGTGAGCATATCGGTGCCCTGGCAATGAGTGAGCCAGGTGCCGGTTCCGACGTTGTCAGCATGAAATTACGGGCTGAGAAAAAAGGCGATCGTTATGTATTAAACGGCAGCAAGATGTGGATCACTAACGGTCCCGATGCCGATACCCTTGTAGTCTACGCCAAAACCGAGCCGGATGCCGGCCCTAAAGGTATTACTGCCTTTATCATTGAAAAGGATTTCCCGGGCTTTTCGATTGCACAAAAGCTTGATAAATTAGGTATGCGCGGTTCGCACACAGGTGAGTTAGTGTTCCAAGACTGTGAAGTACCAGAAGAAAATATTCTCGGCCAGTTAAATGGTGGTGTGAAGGTCTTAATGAGCGGCTTAGACTATGAGCGTGCTGTGCTATCCGGCGGTCCACTTGGGATTATGCAAAGCGTGATGGATATGGTGGTACCGTATATTCACGATCGTAAGCAATTTGGTCAGTCCATCGGTGAGTTCCAATTAATCCAAGGCAAGATAGCCGATATGTATGCCGGTATACAAGCCAGCCGTGCTTATGCCTATGCGGTCGGTAAGCAGTTAGACAGCTTAGGCGAGGGTCATGCTCGTCACGTGCGCAAAGACTGCGCTGCCTTAATTCTTTATGTGGCGGAAATGGCAACCAAAATGGCCGGTGACGGTATTCAGATTCTCGGTGGTAATGGTTACATCAATGAGTACCCTGCTGGTCGTTTATGGCGTGATGCCAAGCTTTATGAAATTGGTGCCGGCACCAGCGAAATCCGTCGCATGCTCATCGGTCGCGAACTATTTAATGAAACTGCTTAATATATAAAGCTTTTAGGAGTTTTTTATGTCTGATCCTATTGTTATTGTTTCCGTTGCCCGTACACCCATGGGCGGTATGATGGGCGCTTTATCCAGTGCCGCTGCTTATGAATTAGGTGCTACGGCGATTAAAGCTGCAGTCGAGCGCGCTGGTATTGATCCTAATTTGGTCGATCAAGTATTGATGGGTAATGTCCTACAAGCGGGTCAGGGTCAAGCCCCTGCTCGTCAAGCCGCGCTTGGCGCCGGTTTAGCTAAATCGGCAGCTGCCACCACCGTACATAAGGTCTGCGGCTCCGGTCTCAAAACCGTGATGTTAGCCACCGATATGCTCAAGGCGGAAAGCGCTGAGGTCGTGGTTGCTGGCGGTCAAGAAAGCATGTCTAATGCCCCTTATTTGCTACTAAAAGGCCGTTCCGGCTATCGCTATGGTCATTCCACCGTGTACGACCATATGGCCTTAGACGGCCTTGAGGATGCCTATCAGCGTGGTCAAGCCATGGGTATTTTTGCCGAGCAAATGGTTGAGGAGTACCAATTTACGCGTGAGGATCAGGATAACTACGCCATTGAATCCCTTAACCGCGCCCTCAAAGCCATTGAAGACGGTAGCTTCGAGTGGGAAATCACCCCCGTGACTATCAGCTCTCGACGCGGAGATGTGGTGGTTGATACCGACGAACAGCCGGGTAACGCCAAGCCAGATCGTATTCCTAGCTTACGTCCCGCATTCAAAAAGGACGGTACAGTTACAGCGGCAAATGCCTCATCCATCTCTGACGGTGCTGCTGCACTCGTGATGATGCGTGCTTCCACCGCTGACAAGCTCGGTGTTAAGCCACTCGCCCGTGTGGTAGCCCATGCTGAGCATGCCCATGAGCCTGAATGGTTTACAACCGCCCCCGTTGGCGCCATGCAAAAATGCTTGGATAAAGCGGGTTGGACCAAAGACGAGGTGGATCTCTATGAGATTAATGAAGCCTTTGCTTGCGTAACCATGGGTGCCATCAAAGATCTAGAGCTAGACCACGCCAAAGTCAACATTCACGGCGGTGCGACGGCCTTAGGTCACCCTATCGGTGCCTCCGGCGCTCGTATCTTGGTGACCCTAATTGCCGCCTTACGCAAAACCGGCGGTAAAAAGGGTATGGCCAGCCTTTGTATCGGCGGTGGTGAGGCCGTAGCCCTAGCGGTTGAGATGGTCGACTAATGGCTTAATCAAAGGCCAACAGCAATCTATCATAAAGCTTGCTTATCGCACTCACTATAAGCAAGCTTTTTTAAATAGGCACAACTAAGTTTTGGAGGAGCGACATGCCTATTATCAAGAGTCAAATTAATATTCGTAGCCAATCCTTTCAGGAAAATGCCCAAGCGATGCAGGCGCAGATCGATGATCTGAATGAGAAACTAGCGACTGCGTATAAAGGCGGTAGCGAGAGTTCTCGCCAAAAGCACCTGGCGCGCGGTAAATTGCTGCCGCGTGACCGCGTTGAAAAACTACTTGATCCGGGCAGTCCTTTTTTAGAGCTTTCACCACTCGCCGCATTAAATATGTACGACAATGACGCACCAGCGGCTGGTCTGATTACTGGTATTGGTCGTATTAGCGGTGTGGAGTGCTTAATTGTTTGTAATGACCCAACGGTCAAGGGTGGTACTTACTACCCGATGACGGTGAAAAAGCATATCCGCGCGCAGGAAATTGCCGAGCAAAATAACCTACCTTGTGTGTATTTAGTCGACTCCGGCGGTGCTTTCTTACCTAAGCAGGATGAGGTATTTCCAGATCGCGATCACTTCGGTCGTATTTTCTATAATCAGGCGGTGATGTCCTCTAAAGGCATTCCCCAGATTGCCGCCGTACTAGGCTCTTGTACAGCGGGTGGTGCCTATGTGCCAGCGATGTCAGACGAATCCATTATTGTTAATAACCAAGGCACGATCTTCCTTGGTGGCCCACCCTTAGTTAAAGCAGCCACGGGTGAAGAGGTGACCGCTGAGGACCTAGGTGGCGGTGATGTGCATACACGTCTTTCGGGTGTCGCTGACCATCTAGCTCAAAATGACAGTCATGCCTTGCAATTAGTACGTCAAGCCGTATCACGCTTAAATCGCAAAAAAACTAACCCGCTGCTAACCGTGGAACCGCGTGCCCCTTTATACGATAGTGAGGAATTAAACGGTATTATCCCGAGCGATACGCGCAAGCCCTTTGATGTACGTGAAGTGATTGCTCGGATTGTGGACGGTTCAGAATTCGATGAATTCAAAGCGCGCTTCGGTCCGACCTTAGTATGTGGCTTTGCACATATTGAAGGCATGCCAGTCGGTATTATTGCTAATAACGGTATTTTATTTTCCGAGTCTGCGCAAAAAGGCACGCACTTTATCGAGTTATGCTGCCAGCGCAACATACCATTAGTCTTCTTACAAAACATCACTGGCTTTATGGTCGGTCGTAAGTATGAAAATGAAGGGATCGCCCGTCACGGTGCCAAAATGGTAACTGCCGTCTCAACGGCTAAAGTACCTAAATTTACCGTCCTCATTGGCGGTTCATTCGGCGCTGGTAACTACGGTATGTGTGGTCGCGCCTTTAGTCCACGCTTTTTATTTATGTGGCCTAATGCCCGCATTTCCGTAATGGGTGGCGAGCAGGCTGCCAGTGTGTTAGCCACGGTTAAGCGTGACGGTATTGAGCAAAAAGGCGAGACCTGGTCAGCGGAAGAGGAAGCTGCGTTTAAAGCACCGATCCGTGATAAATACGAGCATGAGGGTCACCCTTATTACGCCACAGCGCGTATGTGGGATGACGGCATCATTAAGCCGGCGGATACCCGTCGCGTATTAGCCCTAGCTTTATCGGCTGCCCTCAATGCCCCTATTGAAGATACGAAATTCGGTATCTTCCGTATCTAATCACACCGGAGTTGCTTTATGTTTAAAAAGATTTTAATTGCTAACCGCGGTGAAATTGCTTGCCGCGTTGCCCGTACCGCTCGAGCAATGGGGATTGCTACGGTTGCGGTTTATTCAGATGCCGATCGTCATGCGGCCCATGTACAAGCGTGTGATGAGGCTGTGTATATCGGCGGTTCAGAGCCTGCTAACAGCTATTTACGTATTGATGCCATTATTGAGGCCGCCAAACAAACAGGCGCTGAAGCCATTCACCCAGGTTATGGCTTCTTAGCAGAAAACGGTCACTTTGTAGAAGCATGTAATCAAGCCGGCATTAAGTTTATCGGCCCCTCTGCCGCAGCTATGGAAGCCATGGGCTCCAAGTCTGCCGCCAAGGCCTTAATGGAAAAAGCCGGCGTGCCTTTAGTGCCCGGTTATCACGGTGACAATCAGGATCCGGCCTTTTTACACGCCCAAGCCGATGCCATTAGCTACCCCGTATTGATTAAAGCCAGTGCTGGCGGTGGCGGCAAGGGGATGCGCATTGTTAACAGTAGCGATGAGTTTATCAGCATGTTGGAATCATGTCAGCGTGAAGCGCGTAGCAGCTTTAGCAATGACCATGTGTTGATTGAACGCTATGTCAATAAACCGCGTCATATTGAGATTCAAATCTTTGGTGATGAACATGGTAATTACGTGTATTTATTTGAGCGTGATTGCTCGGTACAACGCCGTCACCAGAAAGTGATCGAGGAAGCGCCTGCGCCAGGCATGACGGAGGAACGTCGTCGCGCCATGGGTGAAGCAGCGGTTAATGCTGCACGTGCCGTTAACTATGTGGGTGCGGGTACGGTTGAGTTCATTGCCGAACAAGACGGCACCTTCTACTTTATGGAAATGAATACCCGTCTCCAGGTAGAGCATCCGGTGACTGAAATGATTACTGGCTACGACCTAGTCGAATGGCAGCTACGCATCGCCAATAATGAAGCAATTCCAGTGCAGCAAGCGGATCTGGCGATTCAGGGGCATGCCATTGAAGTACGTATTTATGCGGAAAATCCGGATAATGACTTCCTGCCTTCCATCGGTCAATTAAACCATTTAAGTTTCCCGCCACATCAAAGCTTTGTGAATGCACCGGTACGAGTAGATAGCGGTATTCGTGAGGGCGATAGCATCAGTCCTTTCTACGATCCGATGATTGCCAAGCTCATTGTGTGGGGTGACGATCGCGAGCAAGCCATTGCACGTATGCGTCAAGCCTTATTAGCAACGCATATTATCGGTCTGCACACTAACGTTGACTTTTTGTATCGTTTGATGTGCAATGATGCCTTTGTGAATGCCGACTTAGATACCGGCTTGATTGAGAAAAATCAGGCCTCGCTCTTCCCACCGGCGCGTCCAACCTCAAGCAAAGCCTTGGCCACCGCCGCCGTGGCGTATTTAGCGAAACACGGACTCAAACATAGCCGTGCAGCTAAAAATACCGCCACTCGCTATGTGGATCCATGGGCAGCCGCCGATTACTGGCGTGTACGTCAGGGTGACGGCACCAGCATCACCATTAATGACGGCCATCAGGACTACGTCCTACAGCTGCAACAAACGACCAAAGATCAGTGGACACTGATGATTGACGGCACTGCGCAGCGCCTAGAATGGGAAGCGAGCACCTTAGACAGTGCGACTCAGTTTGATATTAAATTAGGTTTAGATGGTGTGCTCAGTCAAGCGAAAGCAGTCTTTGATGGTGAGGATCTCTATCTCTACGCACAAGAGGGTCAACTGCGTTTACAACTACCGGATAGCTTAGCGCATGCCGCTGATGGCGCAGAAGTAGGTGGTGGCGGTCTGACAGCCCCGATGCCTGGTAAAGTCATTAACATCCTAGTTAAGGTTGGTGATGAGGTTAAAGCAGGTGACGTACTGCTCGTGATGGAAGCAATGAAAATGGAGCATTCCATTACTGCAGATGAGGCCGGTGTGGTTGAAGAGCTGTTCTTTGACGTCGGCGAACAAGTCACCGAAGGCGCCGAGCTGATTAAGCTAAGCACTGCGGACTAAGTCCACTCAGTCCATTAAGTCCATTTAAGGGGCTTTATCAAGCAAGAGGCCGATACCTTAAGATATCGGCCTCTTGTTTTAGGCTCACAACGTGGCGCCTATAACGTAAGCGTCCGGTGAACACATGCATTCATTCCTCCTAAATTGCGCGACACTAAGGTTTTGTGTATGTTAGGAGAAATCAATGCCGTCTTTAATGCGTATCGAGACCGCCCAACGAGTGGGAATTCAAGAGCAAGCGTCTAGCCTACTGGCACTAGATAAAATCATCCTGGTGAGTGAGGCGACAGATTTACGAGCGGGGATGGACACCTTGCGCACTAAGGCAATTCAGCGCTTTGGTCAGGTGGCACGGTAACCACCCCCTAAATTAACACAGCTCAAATGTAGAGTTTTCCTTTACAATTAATTTATATTTAGNAGTTTTACTATGAGCAAACGTAAGAGTGAAGAACAGATTATCATCTTGTTAAAGCGTGCAGAAGCGGGTGAGCCGATAGTGTTGAATAAGTAAGAGTAGTGTAGGATATTACTGTTGCAATTACACAAAACTATCTACAGGCTCATTGTTATTCCTGTAAAACTTGATGGGCTGATTGACCTGGACGTCTTAAAACAGCATTTATCAAATGATGTGCTTTTAGTGTCTGTGATGGCTGTCAGTAATGAGGTTGGTACAGTTCAACCTTATTCAGAGATAGGACGTTTATGTAGAGAGGTTGGTGCAATTTTTCATATGGACGCAGACAATCTGCTTATGAGGATATTGATATTATCGAAAGCAACATCGATATGTTAAGTCTTTCGGGTGGTAAGCTTTATGGCCCTACGGGAGTAGGCGTTCTAATTGTCGACTCAATGCTAGATTTGAAACCTGTTCCTCTAATTCATGGTGGATTACAACAGGTTGGTGTTCGTTCTGGGACTATCCCTTTATATCTTTGTGAGGCAATAAGTTTTGCTATCAAAAAAGTGCAAAAGCAGCGAGCCGAGGAAAGGTCATATTTAGAAAGCCTTAGGAAGTTACTACTTAAAAAACTTGACGACAAGGGCATTGAGTATTCTGTTAATGGTTCGATGGAGCATCGACACCCCGGTAATTTAAGCCTTTCTTTTATTGGTTATCAAAACGATTTGTTGGTACAAAAACTTCAACCTGAAGTGGCAGTTTCTACTGGCGCTGCATGTAATTCGAGGGTAATTCAGCAATCTTATGTTTTAAAGGCTTTGGACTTAAGTCGAGAGAAAATAGAGGGCACAATTCGCGTAGGCATAGGTCGTTTTAATACTGAGCAAGATATTCTGTTTTTTGTAAAACAACTAGAAAAAGCATTAGAAAGCTTTGAGATAACTGGCGTTACAGCTAGTTCTGTTTTTCCCTAAAACATAAATTATCACAATATTTAACTTGGTTTAAGTCTTAATCTATGTTATATATTAGTTATGTCTAATATATAAATCACAACCAGAAATGAGGTCAATCATGAAAAAACGCCAAGTTGATGTTGCTATTATTGGGGCCGGTACGGCCGGTTTATATGCATTGCGTGAAGTTAGGCGCGCTAAAAAGAGTTTTGTATTAATTGACCGTGGGCCTTTAGGTACTACTTGTGCCCGAGTGGGTTGCATGCCATCAAAGGTGGCTTTACATGCCGCAGAGCTTTGGTCGATGCGTGAAGAGCAAAAAGAGTACGGTATCTCAGGTACCGATAATCTTGAGATTGACCGCCAAGCCGCTTGGGCTAAAGTGCGTAGCATGCGCGATGATTTCGCTGCTGGCGCTAGTAGCAACGCTGTTAAAGCTGGGGGCGAGCATTTATTAATGGGTGAGGCGAAATTTATTGAGCCTACCGTGATTGAGGTGCTAGGTAAAGAGGGTACTGAGCGTATCGAAGCTAAGGCTGTTATTATTGCCGTGGGCTCTCGTCCTGTGGTACCGGGCTTTTTAGTTCCTTTTAAAGATCATTTAATCACTACCGATGAGCTCTTTGAATTAGAAGAGTTGCCAAAGCGACTCGGTGTCTTAGGCTTGGGTGCCATTGGTCTGGAGATAGGGTTAGCCATGCAACGCCTTGGCGTGGAAGTGGTTGGTGCGGATATGGCTGATTCAGTAGGTGGCATTCGTGACCCTGAGGTTGCTAAATACGCTCAAGAGGCATTTGCTGATGAATTTCCAATGTATTTGGGTGAGGCTGCTAATTTAGAAGCTGCTGAGCAAGGCGTTCAGCTAATTAGTAGTGAAAATCGTGTGACAGTTGATAAGGTCTTAGTGGCTTTAGGTCGACGCTCTAATTTAGACCAGCTTAATTTAGCAGAAGCAGGCTTTGAGCTAGATGATAAAGGTATGCCGCATTTCGATGAAGAGACCCTCAAAGTCAAAGATCACCCTGTTTATGTGGTTGGTGATGCAAATGGATACCGTACCTTAATGCACGAAGCGGCAGTTGAGGGCGCTGTAGCGGGTTTTAATGCAAGTCGTGATGAGGCTCAAGCCTTTGAGCGTAAAGTACCTTTAGCTATTGCCTTTACTCAGCCTGATATTGTGAGTGTAGGAACAAGTTTTGATCAATTATCAGAAGACGATATCTTTATTGGTAAGGCACTAACTGAAACAGATGGTCGTAGCCGCATTTTGAGTAAAAAGCAGGGTGTGCTGCGCATCTATGTTGATCGCAAAGATGGCAAATTATTAGGCGCGAGTATGATTGGTGCACGTGCAGAGCATATTGCACAATTCTTAGCTTTGGCTTTGACTCAAAAGCTCGATGTGTATCAGTTGCTCGATACGCCTTTCTATCATCCAGTGGTTGAGGAGTTGGTACAGACTGCACTGCGAGATATAGCGCGTCAAATGGAGCCAAGTATCTATCCTTTAGGTTTGACCCCGATTAAATAATATTTTCTATTTAATGGAATAAGATGCGCCCGTTGCTAAAAGTGATGGGCGTTTTTTCTTGTTTATGCATTTTCTTAATGAGAATGATAAATATTTATGTGTGGGTGAATGGTGACTTGTCTGCTAGGATTGAATTTAGAAGCGTCGACTTTTTTGCGGGGCGCAGCTTTTTAATACGTTCTGCGACATACAACGTAAGCTCGGATGGGGTCCCCACATTTGACGCAACAGGTGCTCGCTTCTGTGGATACTGCTCCTCTTCCTCTTTTCGGGCGAGCTGGATAAGTAATTGCGCCAATCTGAATTTGTCTCTATAGCTCAAGCCAACCACCGCCTCAGAAAGCTCGTTGTATGTCATGTCCGTGTCTTTCATTACAGTATTTCCATCTGGCTAACGCCTTGCTCACCGGCACATGCTGCGGAGAGCGTTTTGTGTAATATGGAGCGTAGCGACACACAAAAGCGAGCGTAGCAGTATGTGTCCGAGTGCAGCAATTTGTTAGATTTCTTTGGTTGGCTATTGAGAAGAAACTTCCGATACACCGAAAGACCTCCAAAATTTGAACTTACGCCATACACCAGAAGGTTCTGAAATATAGGGAATGTGAAATCTCTTACTTTTGAATATTTTAATCTGCCAATCTTTGTCGCCAAAAAATTTGAATTGAACCAAATCTGGATCTGTAATACCAAGCAACTTAAATGAGCCGGTACCGTATGGCCAAAAAGCAGTGGCACTATCTATAATTTCGTTTTCGCCACTTAGCAAATAGATGTTGAGTGACTCTTCAAAAGGGCAATCATCAGTAGTGAAGACTAGATAACATTCGTCATATTGAATGCATGCTTCGAGATCAACTCCGTTGATGATTAATTTTAGCTTGGTGCCCTCGATAGTAATTTCACTTTTTGGAGATTGAGCTTCTGTAGCCTCGGATATGACTTTTAAATTAACATCATCATTTTTAATGATTTTCATGGCTATACCTACCAAACTAATCCCACTCCAAAAGCAGCAAGAGCTCCACCAACGAATGCTCCAACGGTAACGCATACAGGAGCACCAGGGCCACACGCGAATCCGGCTAATGCTCCTCCAGCTATACCACCACCAATGCCGGTTCCGGTAATAGCAATTTCCTTGCCCGCCGCGTCAAATTTATTTTCAGCTGTCGCAACTGTATAGACAGATAGAGCAATAGATAAAAGAATTAGGCCTCTTCCAGCATGTGATAGCTTTTTCATAGCCGAAGTGACTTCTGGCCGAGACTTTCCTGCCGATTTTACGACCTCTAGATATACTTTGTTTTGCTGCTGAGCGGTGAGATTATCAAACGAAACACTGGCGCCATACAGCTTTTGGGATTTTATGGCTACTATTTCATTGAGCGTTTTTCCTTGCTGCTTAATCTTCTGCGCGATTGACAGACCAACCGGAGTGCTTCTTGTTCTTATTACTTTCATAATGAGGTTTCTAGCTTCCGATGCCTGCTCGGCGGCTTGAAGCCAGGTGATTCTTCCAGTCTGAGCCATCATTCTAAGCTCATTCGACATTGCACGTATTTGCCTTGCATAGGCCTGCCTTGCACTTGCATCAATAGTCAAATGAGTACCTATATTTGCTATCTCAGCCTCTAATGCTCTAATCGCATTTTCGAATAATTGCTGATCGTTTTTTTGAGCCACTTCCATCTATATCACTCCTGTTATGTTTATTGGGTAAATCTAACGCTAAGCTAAGGGGCGGGCTTTAGCCCGTCCCAGTGAGCGACGCGAACGACTTAAGCGTCTTGTTAGGCTTGTGCCGATTGTACAGCGACTTGGGGTTGCCCATTGCTTTCCTGCGTGTCGACAAATTCACGACGGAACTGAAGGGGGCTGGATATACCTGGAATAGGGGCTTGCGGATTACCTGCACCAGAAACAACGATGGAGCCAAAATTAAAAATGCGACCAAGAATACCTTGATTAACTTGGATACTCTCAATCTTCTGAAGGTTGATCTCAATCGTTGATCGACTGATAAGGCCGAATTTGGCGATGACACGTTTGTTTGTGATGGCCAACTCTGTTGTCAAATACCTGATTGCGGCGACTGCCCAAAACAGAAGGCCTAGCCCGTAAAACGCTAGGAATATGAACCCTAGAAGCAACAACGGCGCGAGCGACCAGATGCTGACTTTACCTTTATAAACTACTTGCTCCCCTTTCGTCAGGGCACCCTCTACATAACTTGCCATTTTTTTCTCCTTGGTTGATAAAACGGTTTGTGAAGCATAACGAACGTAAGTAAGCCGCCCGCCGAAGGAGGGTCGGCTTGACTGCTCAGTTAGAATTTTTATTGTGCAATGCCGAGTTTTAGTTGTGCTATTCGGTTGATTTCTGGCTCGTCATTAAGTTGCCAACCGGAAGTCAGAAGTCTAGTCATATGCTGCTTGTTGTAAAGAAATGGCATAACAATTTGAAATAGACCAAAGGTGACGGCTGTTAGTATGAGGTGAAGTACGCCGACACCAATTTCTCCTCTAATTATTGGAACAAGCCATCCGAAAAGAAGGTATGTCCAGCAATAGCCGAAATATCCTTTTTTTACTAATCCGGATGCGCCATGTTTGACCATTACAGATTTTTGGGGGCCCATTATGGCAAAGCCAAGAATGACCGGGGAGAACATAATTAAAACAATAAGCCAATGCCAAATTGAAAAATAACCCATTTATTCACTCCTATAAAAAATCTAACGCCAAAATCAGCCGCGCGATTTTTGCGTCGGCTGCATTTTTTTGTTATGTCTTAGCCTTAAGAAAAGGTAGTATGGGAAAAGCAAAACAATAAGTGCAACTATAACTCCTAGTAGACCGGCCCATGGTGATGCAGGAATTCCGAATAAACCGTCACTGGCGAATATATAAGACGCAATAACAACAACCGACCCTATAACGATTAATATGGTATCTAGTAATTCTGAAGCTAACTTAGTTACCCAGGATTTCATTTTCCATCTCTTCAAACAGTTTTTTAAACGCCTCAGGATTTCCCGATTTTTTAGCAATTGCATCCATGATGTGGATGACCGAGTCTTCTACTAAGAAATATGCCATATCAACATTTTGCGCCCTCAATTTGTTGTATATTAGAGGATGCTTTAGCCTTAGTCTTTTTGCTGATTCTGAAGCCTTTTCAATCATACCCTGTATGATCAAAGCACCCAACGCAAAACCCACACCCATTTTTGCTAGTCGACGTGCGATTACTTTCGCTGTAATTTGTGCAGTTAATTTTTTGGCAATTAGGTTTACCAACGCCGCTTGTGTAGATACACGAGATGTCATGTAGGTTGCTCCGACACCTGCTTTTTTTGCCGCCTTTTCAATAACAGAATCAGGGAGATCTCGATAGAATTCTTCTAAAATCACCTTAAGTATTTTAGTGATAGGCCCAGCATCTGTATTAGCAAACTTGATGGCATTTTCAATAATGTTAGCCACCCTCTTATTCTCAGCCATATTGGCAACTCTTGTTGCGCTTCCACTACCTCCAAAGTCCTCAAATGTTCTTCTAACCCCATATGCTAAATCAATAGGTATGGACACGACACCATCGAAAACGGCAAGTGCTATTTCTTTCGCATACATTGAATTCTCATTTTAGACATAACACCGCGTTCACCGGTAAATTGAGAGCGCAGCGAGTAATTTATCCGCGTGCAGCGCCTTGTTATGCCAGATTACTCAAGTATATCAAGGAGGGAGTTTAGCGACTCGGTATTGTCCTTAATTGAAGCCTCAAGCTCGTCGATGGACCTAATTACCTGCATACCGATTTTGTCAATTACATTTCTCGACTTAGGGACAGGGATAGGTATTTCTCCAATGACATCTGGCTCTAAATGCTCTTGGTTTGTACCGTAAGCGCTTTTGAGCATTAGGCTTTGGCCAATTTCACTTTTCAAAAACTGGTATACATAGCCCCTCAGAGCAAGATCATCAATTACAACGCGTATTAAGTTGTTCGTTGCCACATGGCCATCATGCTGGCTTAACGCATATGTAACCCTACCTAAGGTACCTGAGTCGGAAATTAGGATATAACCTTTATATATAGTTAACTTTTCTAAATGTGCTTTTGTTTGTTTATTAGCAACAGACTCATCTAAATATTTAACGTTATCTGAATTTAATTGAGTTAAAGCTGTACCTGTAAAATACTTCCGTATAGTCGGTCCTTCTGTTACTCCTACCTCCGCATAAGGTCTTTTAAAACGAGGGCCGTTAAAAACTAATCCCAAATCTGCTAATCGATGGATTTCAAAATCGTCTCTATCTCCAAGCTTGAGAACTTTCTCAAATGCAGCACTATGTTTTGGAAGATACTGTATGGGGTTAAATGAGTAGCTATCAGTCTTTATTGCACTTATATCAACCGAAAACCTAAATGCGCTTTCATCCAAGGTTCCGCCTTGAAAAGCTTTGAAGTCATCGGCAATCAAAGATAAATCTTGATCAATTACAAAGCCGCCATTGACAACAACTGGCTTCCCCTCAGAATCCCTCTTGAAAATCGGCTCCCCTCGGCTTGTTTGACCAACCTTATTTGAAATAGCCATATAAACTTTATAACTTTTGGTCGGCTTTTTATCATTCTTTTTAAGAAATATAACGGATGCCTTTGATCCACAAAATGGCTCAAAAGTATCTTCGTGCAGATTCACTACAGCAAGTAGCTGTGATTTTTCTAAAACCCATTTTCTTATACTTAGGGCTTCTCTATTATCAAGCTGACCCTTTGCCATGACTATACCAAGAACTCCCCCTGGCTTTAGCCACCGAACACACTTTTCCAAAAACAATATTTCAGGTGCTAAACCCTGTTTAGAGTTTAGCTTGTCATCAAATTCAATTTTCCCATCTTCACTCGTTGACCAAACATAACCATTGTCATACTGAGCAAGAATTGTTGGCTCCTTAATTCTTAAATCGTGACCTGCTCCAAATGGAGGGTTAGTAAGAATCATAGAAGGCTTCTCCAGCCCAGCTTTTTCTTGAAAGCTAGCTGACAGTTTAGTTACAGAATCTAAGCTATTTGCTTGTTCAATACCGCCATGGCCATCTTTTCCGATGAGCATGTTTGCTTTAGCAATCTTAACTAGCTTTGGAGATATGTCCAAACCAAAGAGCTGATGCACTACATTTCGCTTCAGTATTTCCTTAGCTGAATCTGATCTTTTTGAGCTATCAATTTTTCTAAAGACATAATTCATCGAGGTTATTAAAAATCCAGCAGAACCGCAAGATGGATCTAGAAGCACTGTTTTATCATCAGGGTCAAGCATTTTTACCATCATATCCACTACGAGACGATTCGTAAAAAATTGACCTCTCTCTCCTTTTAGGTGAGATGCAACATATACCTCATACGCCGTCCCAATGACGTCGTGTTCTGCATCCAAGAATGAATACTGCTGCAAATAAGATATTACTGTTGCCAGCTGGCTATCCGAGGCAGTAATTTTTTCATGCTCAGAGAATACATCTGGGTATTGATCTTTCACTAAAGAAAATAGCGTTCTAACGCGTGCACAGGCGGCTCGCTTTAATTTATCATCTTCAAATTCTTCGGGCGTGATATAGAATTTACATTCTTCTTCAGCACTAGATTCATCCTCGCGTTTGGCTAGGATTATTCGAACCATGTCCAAAGCTACATCTTCAGAATCAATGCCGGCTCTATAGATGGCATTATGGCAACGCTTAAATGCCAACTTAAGGTCAACAGGTGCAATTAATTCAGATTTAGTAAAACGACCGATGCTATCCCAGGTTCGTCCAAAACGGGGAATCCCAATCCACTTTAAAACATTATTCGTTGAGCTATCTTTCTTAAAGTAGACGATTTTTTCCCCGTTTGTCCAAAAACCTCCGTCAGCCGATGTAGAAGAAATATATCCGAGAAGCTGGCCATCCGGTTCTTTCTCATTCGGTGCTTTAACCTCGATAATTAGCTTAATTTGGCCTTGATCATTTTCTATACAGGCTCTTTTATTTTCATAAATGATAATATCTGCACGTTTTTTTTCTCTCCCCATATTTATTGTTCTTTCATGAGCAATTAGCTCCTTGGGGTAGCCCATTTCCTCGTGGAGAATATGAGTAGTTTTCTGACGAACTCGTTCCTCAGGCTTATTTTCACGAGTCTTTTCTGGCTCCAAATAATCGACTATTAGGCCTTTTTCATTTAATGGGACTTGGAATTCTTGGGCTTCAAGCCACTTATCTATTTCTGCTGACATTTCCGACCTTACTGATTATCGATAAAAAACGTATTGTACTTTTATTGGCGGCATTTAGCGACAGAGGCTGCCCCGGACCAAAGGGCATAACGCTTGGCACACGTGCCGGTTTGGAGCCGCAGCGCGGCGGAAAAGCGGTCACCGTGCTGCCACTGGTTATATCTCGTTTGCACGACAAGATGAAACATAGTCCCGCCACTCCCCAAGAATACGACGGCGGGAATCCAACTCTTTTGCATGCTGTAATGCGTGAAATGTTTCTATGCACTTGCTTCGAATGCTCGTGAAGAGTTCATTCTCGAACTGTTCTTGAAACCACTCCCGCTCCTGACTCGTTGGCCCTTCCAGAAGTTCTTCAATCTCCTCGATGTAGTCTGGCTGTGCCCAATTAGATGAGTGCCACATGTCTTGCTTGGGCATTGGTCGCGAAAACAGATAGGGGAGTAGGTAAATGTTGCTTAACATCGTATCCAGCAGGTATCCCCGCGCTTTCCCCAGAGACCCCACCNGGTAATAGGCCAACGCAGCATATAAGAGAAACGCGGGCTCACCAACGTCATCCGGGAACTCCTTCTCGAACCAGTCCATGAACTCGACTGCTTTTTCTGG